>NZ_CP158375.1:0-1200000 GCF_041021955.1 Caulobacter sp. 73W | reverse complement strand
CAGCCGTGGGGCAGCCTGTGGGATGACGGCTCCGACCCGGCGGCCGAACTGGTCCGCATGATGGGCGTCCGCAAGGCGGCCGTGGACAGCTATGGCCTGAAGGCCCTGCACGCCGGCGAGGGCGCCAACGAGCTGCGCCGCAAGTTCGTGCCGGTCTATCTGCTGCATCGCTATCAGGCCGAAGCGGCCGTGAAGCTGGTGGGCGGGGTGGACTTCGCCTACTCGGTGAAGGGCGATGGGCGCGAGGCGGCGACGGTGGTCCCGGCGGCGCATCAGCGCGCGGCCCTGGACGCCCTGATGCTGACCCTGGCGCCGGCGGCGCTGGACGTGCCGGAGAACGTGCAGCCCTACCTGTCGTCGGGCAATTCGGGCGACCGTGATCGCCAGCATGAGATCGAAGTGCTCCGCACCATGGGCGGGCCGGTGTTCGATCCGCTGGTCGCCGCCGACGTGGCGGCGGGCATGACCCTGAGCAACCTGCTCGATCCGACCCGCATCAACCGCGTGGCTGACCAGCATCGCCGCGATCCGGGCAATCTGGGCGTGGACGAGATGACCCGCCGCATCCTGGCGGCCGCCTTCGACGGCCCGGTCCCGGCCGGCCGCCTGGCCGAGGTGCGCCGCCGCCTGCAGGCGCGGACGGTGTTCGCCCTGGCCATCGCCCAGAACGACCCGAACGTGTCGCCCACCGCCGCCTCGATCATCGCCGCGCAGCTGGGGGACCTGACCAAGCGCCTGTCGGCGGTGAAGGGCGGCGAGGCCGAAAGCGCCCACGGCCGCTGGCTGGCCGGCCTGCTGTCCGACCGCGAGACCCTGGCCCCGCTGCTGGCCCAGAAACGCCGCACCCCGGCGACGCCGCCGGGGATGCCGATCGGCGGTGGGGAAAGCGACTGGTTCGGGGATCTCTGAAAATCCTCTCCTCCCCTGTAGCGAAGCGTACGGGGGAGGGGGACCGCGATAGCGGTGGAGGGGGCGTGACTGGGCTCAGAGGAAGCTGTCGCCCCCTCCACCATGCTGCGCATGGTCCCCCTCCCCCGCTGCGCAGGGGAGGAGATTGATTTAGGCCCCCAGGATCCCGCGCGCCTGACGCTCGTCCTCGCGGATCTGTTCGACCATGACCTCGATGGAGCTGAACTTCTCCTCCGGGCGGAGGAAGGCGATCAGCTGGGTCTCCAGGGTCTGGCCGTAGAGGTCCTCGTCGAAGTCGAACAGCCAGGTCTCCAGCCGGGTCTCGACCTCGCCGGTGGTGGGGTTGTTGCCCAGGTTTGCGACCCCCGGGACCACGCGGCCGTCGGGCAGGCGGGTGCGGGTGGCGTACACGCCGAGCTTGGGGACCACATAGTCCTCCAGCGCCACATTGGCGGTGGGGAAGCCCAGCTGGCGGCCAAGCTGACGGCCCCGGCGCACGATCCCCTCGATGGCGAAGGGCTGGCCCAGGATGCGGGCGGCCTCTTCCGGATGGCCGGCGCGCAGCGCCTCGCGCACGCCGGTGGATGAGAACTTGCCGCTCTCCTCGCCCACGGCCTCCTCGACCGAGACCGAGAAGCCCATCTCCTCGCCGTACTGGCGCATAAGGCCGGCGTCGCCGCTGCGGCCGCGGCCGAAGGAGATGTCGAAGCCCACGGCCACATGGCGCACGCCCAGGCCGCCCTTGAGCACCTTCTGGGCGAACTCGCGGTCGGACAGGCTGGCCATCTCGAAGTCGAAGGGCAGCAGGTACAGGCGACGCACGCCCATGGCCTCGAGCGCGCGGGCCTGCTGGTCGTGGGTCATCAGCTTGAAGGCCGGCTCGTTGGGCCGGAACAGGCGGCGCGGATGCGGGTCGAAGGTGATGACCCCCAGGGGGGCGTCCAGACGCTTGGCGGCCTCGGCGGCGGCGGTGATGACGTGCTGGTGGCCCTGGTGGACGCCGTCGAAGTTGCCGAGCGCGACGGACGCGCCGCGATCCTCGGGCCCCAGGTCTTTCCAGCTATGGATGATGCGCAGGGTCAATCAGGCGCTCCGGCGGGGGACCATGACCACGGCCTCGCCTTCGACCACGGCCTTGCCGCCGACCTTGCAGACGGTGGCGAAGGTGACGCGGCCCTTGGCCTCGTCGATGGCGGTGATCTCCACGCGGGTGACCACCTCGACGCCGATCTTCACCGGGCGTTTGAAGGACAGGGACTGCGAGATGTAGATCGCGCCCGGCCCCGGCAGGTTCGTGCCGATGGCGGCGGAGATGTAGGCGCCCGACAGCATGCCGTGGGCGATGCGCTCGCCGAACGCGGTCGTGGCCGCGAAGTCGGCGTCCAGGTGGACGGGATTGGTGTCGCCGCTGACGTCGGCGAACTTCTGGATGACCGCCTCGGTGACGAGGTTGGTGGTCTCGGCGGACATGCCGACGCTCAGGTCTTCCAGGAAGTAGCTCTTCACCCGCACTCTCCTCGCCGTTTTGGCGTCGTTGTCTTGCGGCGCCGTTTTACCCCGTGCGGGGGCGATGTCACCAGACGAGGTCGCCCATGGCGTGCGTGGCGGTGGTCCCCTCGGCGTTCAGCAGGGCCTCCACGGCGGGGGCGTGCAGGCGGCCGTCGGGGCCCATGGCCTTCAGGCCGTGGATGCCCTTGGCGATGAACAGGCAGTCCAGGTTCTGGCTCTCGGCGCCCAGGACGTCGGTGATCACGCCATCGCCGATGCACAGGACGCGGCTGCGGTCGACGGGGCGCTTCAGCAGGCGTTCGGCCTCGGCGAGGGCCAGGTCGTAGATCGGGCCGAAGGGCTTGCCGGCCATCAGCACCTGGCCGCCGAGGCTCTCGTACAGATCGGCCAGGGCGCCGGCGCAGTAGATCAGCTTGTCGCCGCGCTGAACCACCCGGTCGGGGTTGGCGCAGATCAGGGGCAGCTTGCGCTCGGCGGCGATCTGAAGCCGCTCGCGGTAGTCCTCGGGCGTCTCGTTCTCGTCGTCATAAAGGCCGGTGAGCGAGATGAAGGCCGCGTCCTCGGCGTCGGCGAAGGCCAGGTTCAGGCCGTCATAGAGCGGGGCGTCGCGCACGGGGCCGACGGTCCAGACAGGACCTGGCGCGTGCTGGGACAGCAGGGCGCGGGTGGCGTCGCCGGAGGTGACGAAGCCGGCCCAGGCGGCCTGGGGCACGTTCAGCGCCTCTAGCTGGGCGACCACGTCGCTGGCCGGGCGCGGGGAGTTGGAGATCAGCACCACGGGGCCGACCTCGGCGTTCCAGCGGGCGAGAGCGGCGCAGGCCTCGGGGAAGCTTTCGCGGCCATTGTGGATCACGCCCCACACATCGCAGAGCAGGACGTCGTAGCGGTCCTTGAGTTCGGACAGGCCGGCGGGGAGGAGAGAAGCTGCGCGCATGCCCCGGCGGTAGCGGGGATCAGGCGTCGCGGTCAACTCGCATCGTGGAAGATGACGCCCATCGTCCGCCGGCGGCCGGCGCGGATTTCGCTGACCCCGTGGCGCAGGATGCGGCGGTGGACGCCGCGCGTCCCCTCGGCCGGCCGCTCGCGCACGGCGAAGATCACGCCCTCGCCCTTGAACAGGGGCACGACCTGGGGCGCGGACTGCTGGCGGGGGCGTTGCTCGACCAGGACGAACTCGCCGCCCTCGAAATCCACGCCCGGCTCGTCCAGCAGGAAGGCGGCCTGGAGGGGGAAGACATGCTCGCCGTATAGGTCCTGATGCAGGCAGTTGTAGTCGCCGGGGCCGTAGGTGAGCAGCAGCGGGGTTGGCCGCGCCTGGCCGGCGGCGTGGCAGCGGCCGAGCATCTCGTCCAGGCTCGGCGGGAAGCGGTTGTCGATGTCCAGCCGCTCGCACCAACGGTTGGCGTTGGCCGACAGGTGGGGATAGAGCCCGGCCCGAAGCGTCTGGACCGCGCCCGGCAGCGGGTAGCTGAAATACTTGTACTCCCCGCGCCCGAAGCCGTGGCGGGCCATGACCACGCGGCTGCGGAACCCGGCGTCCTGCGGATAGAGCCCAGCCAGGGCGGCGCAGTCGGCGTCGTCGAGAACCCGGCCGGTGAGCGCCCAGCCGCGGGCGTCCAGTTCGGCGGTGATGCGGGACCAGTCGAGGGTGTCGGGAGCGATCATGGGCTGGGTATGGCTGGTTCGGAGGAGCCGGGCATTCCGAACCTTGCGGTGTGTTCTCTCAATCTCGCCTCCCTAGGCCTTGTGCCTAGGGCCCCTGTGTCCGCTTGCTAAGCGCCCAAATTCCAAGCTCCGAGGCAGCCGATGCAGGGGCCCTCGCCACAAGGGCGAGGGAGGCGGAGATAATGGCCCGGACGCACAGTGAACCCTTGCCAGGCTTGGCTTCGCCATGCCCCATGCCGATGGGGGAAAGGCGCGCATAGACGTCTAGCCTTCTGGGGGGCTTCGCGCCCGTAGAGCATGGATCACGAGTGATGATGAAACGGGCCTTGCCCGGCGCGCTGGCCGCGCTGTTGATGACCACGACCGCCGCGTCCGCCTGGGCCGCGTCCCTGCCGGCCCTGAAGAAGGAGGCGGCAGCCAAGGTCGACGCCAAGGCCAAGCTGGCCCAGCAGATGAACAACTCGATCTTCAGCTTTGGGGAGCTGGGCTTCCAGGAGATCGAGACCTCGAAATACATCACCGGCGTGCTGGAGAAGAACGGCTTCACCATCCAGCGCGGGACCTCGGGCCTGCCGACCGGCTGGACGGCGACCTGGACCAACAAGACCGGCGGACCCGTCATTGCCCTGGGCTCTGACATCGACGGCATTCCGAAGTCGTCCCAGACGCCGGGCCTGCCCTATCGCAAGCCGCTGGTGGACGGCGCGCCGGGCCATGGCGAGGGCCACAACTCCGGCCAGGCCGTGAACGTGGTCGCCGCCCTGGCGGTGAAGGAGCTGATGGAGCGCGAAGGCATCGCCGGCACCCTGATGCTGTGGCCGGGCGTCGCCGAGGAGCTGGTCGCCAGCAAGGCCTACATGGTCCGCGACGGCGTGTTCAACAACGTGGACGCGGTGATCTTCACCCACGTCGGCGACAACCTGGCCACCACCTGGGGCAAGGCGTCGGGCACCGGCCTGGTGTCGATCCAGTACACCTTCAAGGGCGAGACGGCGCACTCGGCCGGCAAGCCGTGGCAGGGCAAGTCGGCCCTGGACGCGGTGTCGCTGATGAACGCCGGCTGGGAGTTCCGCCGCGAGCACATCCGTCCCGAGCAGCGCTCGCACTACGTGATCACCGACGGCGGCGACCAGCCCAACGTCGTGCCGGAACGCGCCACGGTCTGGTATTATTTCCGCGAGCAGGACTTCAAGAAGATCGCCGACCTGAAGGCCATGGGCGACAAGATCGCCGACGGCGCGGCGATGATGACCGACACCACGGTCACCCAGCGCGTGGTCGGCTACGCCGCGCCCCGCCACTTCAACAAGCCGATGGCCGAGGCCGCCTACGCCAACATCCAGGCGGTGGGCTTGCCCAAGTGGGACGCTAATGACCAGGCCTTCGCCAAGGCGGTGCAGGCCAATGTCGGCGCCGACAAGACCGCCGGCCTCGACACCGAGCTGAAGAAGATGGAGCCCCCGGTCGAGGAGCCCAAGAGCGGCGGCTCGGACGATATCGGCGACGTGTCGTGGATCGCCCCGACCATCACGGTGAACTATCCGTCGAACATCCCGGGCCTGCCGGGCCACAACTGGCGCAACGGCATCTCCATGGCCACGCCGATCGCTCACAAGGGCGTGGTGGCCGGCTCCAAGGTGGTGGCGATGACGACCCTGGACCTGCTGATGCGGCCGGAACTGCGGACGGCGGCCAAGGACTACTTCACCAACGTCCAGACCAAGAACGAGAAGTACGCCCCGCTGATCGGCGACGCCAAGCCCCCCGTCGAGCTGAACACCGGGATCATGGCCCAGTACCGCGAGGCCATGAAGCCGTTCTATTACGACGACACCAAGGACCAGACCTATCTGGAGCAGCTCGGCGTGAAGTGGCCGACGCTGGACAAGGGGCCTGCAGCGAAGTGAGCGTGTGCGGACGCCATGGTCTTCATGGCGTCCGCATCAAGGCTTTGCTAGTTCGGTTGCTTTGTTGACTTCGTGACAATCTATGATTGTCTTTCTCCGAGCTTTTTCAGCATCGGGGGGCCGAATGCGTCGTACGCTGATTTTACTGGTTGCTGTGGCGGCCTTGGGAACGCCGGCGGTCGGGCAGCACTCACGCCATCAATCAATCGCTTACTCCCCAATCTCAGACTATTGGGGCGTCGCTAACGGGCTTGGCAATCTCGTCGCCGCCGACGCTGCGGCGATGGGCTTTTGCAATCGGCCAGACTGCAGGATCGTCGCCAACGCAACCAATGCCTGCGCCGCCTTCGCCACGACGGCGGATCGCAGGTATGCGGGCGGCCTCGGTTTGAATCATGCGCAGGCGCAAGCCAACGCGGTGGCGGGATGCAATGCGGCGTTCGGCGTGCCGTGCGTCGCTCGCGGATCGATCTGTTAGGCTCGGCCTACCGCCCGACCCGGCGGCGCAGGGCTTCGCGGAAGAACTGGGCGGGGGCTTCGGCCTCGGCCAGGACCGCGTCGCGGACCACGCGGGGCTCGCCGAACAGGTTGCCCTGGCCGTAGCCGATGTCGAGGTCGAGCAGATCGACGATCTGGCGCTCGCTCTCCACTTTCTCGACGATGACCTCCAGGCCGTAGCGGCGGGTGAGGGCGGCGAAGTCGGCGGCGTGCAGGTCGGGCAGGGAGGCGAGCACCAGGCGGCCGCCTTCCTCCTCCAGCTGGTCGAGCAGCATCTGGGCGCCGACCTTCACGAACTTCACGTCGGCGCGGGCCAGGTCCTGGAAGTCGAGGTCCAGGTCGCTGACCTTGTCGATCGAGAAGCGGAAGCCGAGCGCCGCCAGGCGGGCCATGTGGCGGGCCTCGACCGGGCCGCGCTGGTCGAAGGCGCTCTGGCCCAGTTCGAAGATCAGCGAACCGGACAGGTCACGGTTGGCCGACATGAACTCCAGGAACTGCGAGAAGAACGCCTCGTCGCCCAGGCTGTTGAGCGAGATGTTGCAGAAGATCCCGACCTTGCGGTCGTTGCGGGCCAGGCGACGGACCACCTGCACGCAGCGGAACAGCAGCAGGTTGTCGATGGCGGCGACCAGGCCCTCGGGCTCGGCGACGGCCAGATACTCGGCCGGCATCATCACGCGATTGCCCTCGTCCCGGAGGCGCGAGAAGCTTTCGTAGAAGACCATCTTGCGCTGGGGCAAGCCGACGATGGGCTGCAGGTAGAGGTCGACGCGGTTCTCGGCCAGGGCGTCGCGGACGGCGTCCAGCAGGGCGACCGACTGCTGCGAGCGCGGGCGGGCGGCGTCGTACTGGGCGGCGGCGACTTCCTGGGACAGCTGGGTCTCCAGCTTGTCGCTCATGCGCTGGACCACGTCTTCCAGCATGTGGACTTCGCTGGTCAGCTCCTCAGAGCGGCGCAGGGCGTCGTCGGTGACGGTCTCGACCACCTCGGTCAGGCGGCCGTCGATGCGCTCGACCTGGGTCAGCAGGATGGAGTGGGCCTCGCGCAGGGCCTCGACCTCGCCTTCCAGCTGGGCGGCTTCGATCATGCGGCCGATCAGGCCGTGGAAGGCCAGGCACAGGCCCAGCCCGCCCAGGAACGCGGACACGCCGGCGCCCCAGCCGCCGCCATTACGCCAAATCGTAAGGGCGACGATCAGGGACAGACAAAGATAGGCGCCGATCAGCAGCGCCAGGGTCAGTTTCCGCATTATCCCGCCAAGGAAACGCCTGTGCAAATCAACGAGCAGTATCGGCTGCCATCGCGCGCGGCGGCAAACGGATAAAGGACCCGCCGCCGCGGCATCGCGACTCAGTTGGGCGACTCAGCCCGTCGCCCGCCCTAGTAGGCGAGCGCCACCCCGTCCTTGCGCATCTCGGTGGCGGCGGCGTAGCGGCCGGGCCAGCGTTCGATGGCCTGATAGCCGCCGTAGCCGCCCGGTCCCGCCTTCAGGTTCCAGCCGAGGGCGGCCAGGGCCTTCTGCGTCGCCTCGGGCACGCCGGTCTCCAGGTTCAGCTCGCCGACGCCCTGCTGGGCCTCGCCGGTGGGTTCGGTGGAGCCGCCATGGTGCCAGCGCGGCGCGTCGCCGGCTTCCTGAACGCCCAGGCCGAAATCGACCATGTTGCTGATGATCTGGGCCTGGCCCTGGGGCTGCATGTCGCCGCCCATGACGCCGAACGACAGCCAGGGCTGGCCGTCCTTCATGGCGAAGCCGGGGATGATCGTCTGGAATGGGCGCTTGCCCGGGGCGTAGATGTTGGGGTGGCCGTCGGTCAGGGCGAACAGCTCGCCCCGGTCCTGGAACATGAAGCCCAGGCCGTCGGCGACCAGGCCCGAGCCCATGCCGCGATAGTTGGACTGGATGATCGAGACCATCATCCCGTCCTTGTCGGCGGTGGTGAAATAGGTGGTGTCGCCCTTGCTCGGCGCCTGGCCCGGATAAACCGGGGTGAGGATCTTGTCGGGGCGGATCAGCTTGGCGCGCTCGGCGGCGTAATCCTTGGAGATCAGCCACTCGATCGGGGATTTGTAGAAGTCCTGATCGGCGTAGTAGCGAGCGCGGTCCTCATAGGCGAGGCGTTTGGCCTCGACCGCGTGGTGGATCGCGGCGGCCGACTGGAAGCCCATCGACTTGATGTCGAAGGTCTCCATGATGTTCAGGAGCTGCAGGGTCGCCAGGCCCTGGGTGTTGTCGGCCAGGGCGTAGACGTCCACGCCGCGGTAGCCCGTCTTGTAGGCCGTGGTCCAGACGGCCTTGTGGTTGGCCAGGTCGGCCTTGGTCATCCAGCCGCCGATGCGCTTGAAGTAGCGCTCGATGGTCTCGGCGATCTCGCCCTCGTAGAAGGCGCGGCCGCCGCCCTGGGCGATCAGGCGATAGGTGCGGGCCAGGTCCGGATTGCGGAACATCTCGCCCTCGACCGGGGTCTTGCCGCTGGCGGCCCAGACCTTGAGGAAGTTGTCGTGCTCCTCGATCTGCGAGGCGGGGTTGATGAAGCGCTTGTGGCTGCCAGCCAGGTAGAAGGCCACGTTCTGGGTGATGGCGTGGCCGTTCTCGGCGTAGTGGATGGCGTCCTCGAACAGCTCGGCCCACTTCAGCTTGCCGTAGCGCTCGTGCATGGCGCGCCAGGCGTCGACCGCGCCGGGGACGCTGACCGTGACCGCGCCCCACGAGGGCAGCAGGCCGTCCTTGGCGCGCCTGCGCACCGTCTCCAGCGACAGGCCCTTGGGCGAGCGGCCGGAGCTGTTCAGGCCCATGACCTTTCTGGTCTTCGGGTCCCACAGCAGGACGTAGCAGTCGCCGCCGATGCCGCAGGCGATGGGCTCCATGAGGCCCAGGCACGCATTGGCCGCGATGGCGGCGTCGGCGGCCGAGCCGCCCTTCTTCAGGACGCTGATCGCCGCCTGGGTGGCCAGGGGATGGGCCGTGCCGGCCGCGCCGTTGGCCCCCCACGCCGCCGAGCGCGAGGCGAAGTTGGCGCCGTCGATGCGGTCGCCGCCATGGACGTCCGGCCGCTTGCGGTTGGGGTTGGCGCCGCTGAAGAACTGCGACTGGGCCAGGGCCGGCCCCGCGACGGCGGCTGCGGGCAGGGCGGCGAGGAAGGTGCGGCGACGCATGGACTGGTGACCCCCGAGGAACAGCAAAGGCGGCGAAGCTAGGCCCGCCGCCTTCATGTGTCACCCGGCTTTGCGTGCTTCGAGACGCGAGCTTCGCTCGCTCCTCAGGATGACGAATTCAGTAGCAACAAAGCTCGTCATGCTGAGGAGCGCGACAGCGCGTCTCGAAGCACGCAGGGTTCTATTCAGCGTCCCACTTGAACGCCGGGTCCAGCCAGTCGCCCAGGCGGCCGTCGGGGGCGGCCAGGGCGTGAATCCTGCCCATTTCCTCGGCGGTCAGGGTGAAGTCGGAGATGTCGAAGTTCTCCTTGGCGCGGCTTTCCTTCTGGGTGCGCGGGATGGCGATGACGCCGTCCTGCTGCGTCAGCCAGCGCAGGGTGACCTGACCCGCCGTCTTGCCGTGGGCCTTGGCGATCTCGCCGATCACCGCGTCGTCGGCGATCTTGCCCTGGGCCAGGGGCGACCAGGCGGTGAGCGAGGCACCCAGCTCCCTGGCCGTCGCCAACAGGGTCTTCTGCGACAGGTAGGGGTGATACTCGACCTGGTTCGTGGCCAGCGGCGTGGCGGCCAGGGCGGCGGCCTTGCGCCATTGCGACGAGGGGAAGTTCGACACGCCGATGGCGCGGGTCCAGCTCTTGGCCTGGACGTCGTTCATGGCCTCCATGGTCTCTTCGAGCGCCGGGGCGGCCTTGGGCCAGTGGAGCAGCAGCAGATCGATCTGCTCGACGCCCAGACGCTCCAGGCTTTCCTCGACCGAGGCCTGCAGGTCGCCCTTGCCGAAGCGGTCGACCCAGACCTTGGTGGTCAGGAAGATGTCCTTGCGGGCGACCTTCGACGCGGCGATGGCGGCGCCGACCTCGCGCTCGTTCTTGTAGATCTGGGCGGTGTCGATGTGGCGGTAGCCGATCTCGAGCGCGGCCTCGGTCATGCGGCGGGCCACGTCGCCTTCGAGCTGCCAAGTGCCGAAGCCGAGGGCGGGAATGGCGACATCGCCGGATTTCACGTCGTGCATGGGAGGACTCCAGAAGATCGGTTCCGCGCATCTATGTAGGCGAGTGCGCTTCCACCAGCGGCAGGGATGCGTATTAGGACCGTATGAGCGCGCTTGCGTCCCCAATTCTTGTCCTCGGCGCGACCAGCCTGATCGGGCGTTTCCTGATCGAACGGCTGTCGGCGGAGGGGCTCGACTATTACGGCCTGAGCCGCGAGGCGCCGGTCGACGACGTTCGCATGATCCGCGGCGACCTGTCCGAGGACGACCTGGCGCAACGTCTGCCGCCGACCAGGACGGTGTTCAGCCTGTCGCCCATCTGGCTGCTGCCCAAGGCGTTGCCGGCCCTGAAGGCGGCGGGGATGAAGCGGCTGGTCGCATTCTCGTCCACCAGCCGGTTCACTAAGATCGACTCCCGCAACGCCGAGGAGCGCGAGGTCGCCCAGGCCCTTGCGGACGCCGAGGCGCAGGTCGTCGCCTTCTGCCAGGCCAACAAGATCGCCTGGACCATCCTGCGCCCGACCCTGATCTATGCCGAGGGGCGCGACCGCAATGTCAGCCGCCTGGCCGGCCTGATCCGCAAGCTGGGCTTCCTGCCGCTGTCGGGGGAAGGCGGCGGGCTGCGCCAGCCGGTCCACGCCGACGACCTGGCGCGGGGCGCGCTGGACGCGGCCGGGGCGGCCAAGGCCAGGAACCGCGCCTATGACCTGACGGGCGGCGAGACCCTGACCTATCGGGTGATGGCGCAGCGGGTTTTCGAGGGGCTGGGGCGGCGGCCGCTGATCGTCAGCCTGCCGCCGTGGGCCTGGCGCATCGGCCTGACCCTGGCCTCGCCGATCATGCCGGGGGTCACCGCCGGGATGGGCGAGCGGATGGAGGCTGACCTGACCTTCGACAGCAGCGAGGCGGTCCGCGATTTCGGCTGGGCGCCGCGCGACTTCCGCCCCCGGTTCTGAACGCAGAAACGCCGCCCGGCGGACCGGACGGCGTTTCCTTGCAATCTCTCTGGGAAGGAGAGGTTGTCTTACGAGGCCAGGGCGGCCTCTGCGGCGACCACGCGGCTGACCGCGTTGACCACGGCGGCGATGCGCAGGGCGGTCTGGATGTTCAGGGCGACGACCCCGTGCTTCTTCAGCTCGGCCTCGTGGCTGTCCAGGCACATGCCGCAGCCGTTGATGGCCGAGACGGCCGTCGACCACAGCTCGAAGTCCACCTTCTCGACGCCCGGATTGGCCAGGATGTTCATCCGCAGCTTGGCCGGGATCGTGCGGTACTCGTGGTTCGAGAGCAGGTGCAGCGACCGGTAATAGACGTTGTTCATGCCCATGATCGCCGAGGCGGCCTTGGCGGCGGTCTTGGCTTCGGGCGTCAGGCCGGCGGCGTCGGCCGCGGCTTCGACAGCCTTCACGACAGCCGGGACGCCGATGGCGTGGGCCGAGGCGACGAAGGTTCCCCACTTCTGCTGGTCGGTCAGCACCGTCTCGCTGGCGAGCGAGGACAGGTTGAGGCTCAGATCCTTGGCGTAAGCGGGCAGCAGATCGCGCAGCGCGTCGAGGGACATCGTCGGCTCCTAAGTCTTGTTGTTCTTGATGGAGTATGGGGGAGGAAGCGCCCGTTGGCTGGGGAGAAAACGGACGCTTCCTAGTCTGTCGGCCTTAGGCCGCCAGGGTGTCGCCGCCCACTGCGCGGTTGCAGGGGCAGAGTTCGTCGGTCTGCAGGGCGTCGAGGACGCGCAGGGTGTCAGCCGGGGCGCGGCCGACGTTCAGGTTCGTCACATAGACGTGCTGCACGACGTTGTGCGGGTCGACGACGAAGGTGGCGCGCAGGGCGACGCCTTCTTCTTCGTTCAGGATGCCCAGAGCGCGGGCGAACTTGCCGCCGTTGTCGGCGAACTGCCAGATCGGCAGGCTCTTGAGATCCGGGTGTTCACGGCGCCAGCCGAGCTTGGAGTGCTCGTTGTCGGTCGAACCGCCGAGGACCACGGTGTCGCGGTCTTCGAAGTCACGGCCGAGCTTGGCGAATTCGACGATCTCGGTCGGGCAGACGAAGGTGAAGTCCTTCGGGTAGAAGAAGATGACCTTCCACTTGCCCTCGAACGAGGTCTGATCGACAGCCTGGAACGCGCTTTCGCCGTTCTCTTCGTGGCTGTTGAACTTCGGCTTCACGCCAACGATCTTGAAGTCGGGGAGGGTTTCGCCAACGCCCAGCATACAGAGTCTCTCCTGGTTGAAAGGTGTGCGGCGGTGAGCCGCGCGGACCCTTAGATAGGGAGTCGCTTCGCAAATGCACAATCAATTGTTTTTGTCCTGTCGATAAATTTGATCTATGGATATCGGCCATGCTGCCGACCCTGCGCCAACTGCAATATCTGACCCTCCTGGCCGAACATGGATCGTTCAGCCGGGCGGCCGAAGCGGCCCACGTCACGCAGCCGACCCTGTCGGCCGGCGTGCAGGAACTCGAGAAGATACTTGGGGCGCCGGTGGTTGATCGGGCCCGCTCGGGCGTGCTGCTGACCGCCGCCGGGCAGGAGGCCCTGCGCCGCGCCAAGGCGATCTTGGCGCAGTCGGAGGACCTGGTTCAGGCGGCGCGCGGGGCGGGTCAGCCCCTGTGCGGACGCTTCCGGCTGGGGGTGATTCCGACGGTCGCGCCGTTCCTGCTCCCGCGTGCGTTGCCGCACCTGCGAACGACCTATCCCAAGTTGAAATTGTTCCTGCGCGAGGACCTGACCAGCCGGCTGATCACCAGCCTGAAGGCCGGCGCCCTGGACGCGGCGCTGATTGCGCTGCCCTACGACATGACCGGGCTGGAATGGGCGCATGTGGAGGATGACGAGTTGCTGGCCGCCGCGCCGGCCAACCATCCGATCACCGCGCAGAAGCGCGTGGACCTCAGCACCATCGACACCGCCGACCTGATCCTGCTGGAGGACGGGCACTGCCTGCGCGACCACGCCTTGGCCGCCTGTGGCATCCAGCTGGGCCGAGGGGAGGAGGACGGCGAAGGCTTCGCCGCCACGTCCCTGCCGACTCTGGTGCAGATGGTGGGGTCGGGGCTTGGCGTGTCGTTCCTGCCGGCCATGGCGGTGGAGGCGGGGCTGGTGGACCACGCTCCGGTGACCGTCCGGCCGCTGATGGCCGACCATCCCAGCCGCGAGATCGTCATCGCCTGGCGCGCCGGGTCCAGCCGCGCGGTCGAGGGGCGTTTGTTGGCGGAAGCGTTCAAGGCGCGCTGACCGGGAACGCTTAGGGTCCCTGGCGCGCTACGGCCACGTTCAGGAGATCGACGTTATGAAAACCGCCCTCACGCTCACCCTCGCCGCCGTGATGCTGTCCGGCTGTGTCGGCATGTCCCGCAGCAAGCCGGTGGCCCCGCTGGCGGCGGACTGGAAGACGGGCGGCCGGGTCGATCAGATCACCTTGGCGAAAGAGGGCGAGTTCAAGATCACGCCCGAGTTCGACCAGATCTTCGAGACGCGGGTGAAGTCCAAGCTGGCCGAATGCGCCACGGGGACGCGGCCCCTGCGGCTGGAAGCCAGGCTCACCCGCCTGGACAAGGCCAACCCCGTGGTCACCACCCTGATCATGGGCGCCAACGTCATGCGCGGCGAGGCGCGGCTGGTGGACGTCGCCACCGGCCAGACGGTCGGCGAGTACGAGATCGGCCAGACCGTGGTCGGCGGCCGCATGGCCATCATCAAGATGGGCGAGGCCGAGGAGCAGATGTCCGACGCGTTCGGCGAGGAGCTCTGCAAGCAGGCTTTCAAGGCTGAGGCCGCCAAGTAGCAGGGGCGCCCCTTGCACCCGATAGTCATCCGATATATCTAAAGGTTCGTTATATCGAAAATGGATCGAAAATGTTCGGAAGACATAACCATCATCACCACGGGCGGCACGGCCGCCATCCTTTCGGTTTCCACGGCCATGGTCATCAGCATCACCGCCGGGGCGGCCGCGTCGGGCGGTTCTTCGACCATGGCGACCTGCGCCTGGTGGTCCTGAAGCTGATCGCTGACAAGCCGCGCCACGGCTACGAGCTGATCAAGGCCGTCGAGGAAGCCGCTGGCGGCGCCTACAGCCCCAGCCCCGGCGTCATCTATCCGACCCTGACCCTGCTGGAGGAGCTGGGCTACGCAACGGCGGCCGATGCGGGCGGCGGCAAGAAGCTGTTCTCGATCACGCCGGAGGGCGAGGCTTTCCTGACCGAGAACGACGCGCCGGTGCGCGGCCTGTTTGAACGCATGGCCGACGTCGCCTCGCGCAGCGCGGCCTTCTCGCCGCAGATCCTGCGGGCGCGGGAGAACCTGAAGACGGCCATGAAGCTGAAGCTGACGGGCGAGCGCCTGTCGGACGAGCAGATCGCCGCCATCGTCGCCGCCCTCGACGAGGCGGCCCGCAAGGTGGAGCAGGCCTGATGCAGAGCCAGGCCGTCGTTCAGACCGAGCATGCCTCGAAGTACCTGACCCAGCTATGCAAGCACTGGGCGCACAAGTTCGAGGTCAGCTTTGATCCGGTGCTGGGGCGCATTGTCCTGCCCCTGGGCGTCTGCACCCTGACCGCTACGCCGGCGGTCCTGCAGATCGATCTCGACGCCGCCGAGGGCGCCGAGATCGGCCGTTTCGAGGACGTGGTGGCCGACCACGTCAACCGCTTCGCCCACCGGGAAGGCGAACTCACCTTCCCGTGGGTCAGAAGCTAGGTGCTGTGCGTCCTTCGAGACGGCCTATCGGCCTCCTCAGGATGACGGATTCAGGAGCACCCAAACCGCGTCACGCTGAGGAGCGCGACAGCGCGTCTCGAAGCGCGCAACCTCAGTCCATCAGCTGGCGCGACAAATAGACGTAGTGCATGGCCCAGCGCTTGGCGTTGGCCTTGGGGTCGGCGCCGTTGGCGTGGCCGCCATCGGTGTTCTCGTAATAGAGGTAGGGCGCGCCCAGGTCCTTCATCCGCGCCGCGAACTTGCGGGCGTGGCCGGGGTGGACGCGGTCATCCTTGGTCGAGGTGGTGATGTAGGCCAGGGGGTACTTCGTCCCCGCCTTCAGGTGCTGGTAGGCCGAGTACTTGGCGATATAGGCGGCTTCTTCCGGCTTGGTCGGATCGCCGTATTCGCCGATCCACGACGCGCCGGCCGGCAGCAGGTGGTAGCGCATCATGTCCAGCAGCGGGCTTTCGACCACCACGGCGTTGTACAGGTCCGGACGCTGGGTCAGGGCCACGCCCATCAGCAGACCGCCGTTGGAGCGGCCGTAGATGCCCAGGTGGCGGGGCGTGGTCACCTTGCGGGCGATCAGGTCCTCGGCCACGGCGTAGTAGTCGTCGAAGGCGCGCTGGCGGTTGGCCTTCAGGGCGGCCTCGTGCCAGGCGGGGCCGAACTCGCCGCCGCCGCGGATGTTGGCGACCACATAGGCGCCGCCGCGTTCCAGCCACAGCTTGCCGACGACCGGGTCATAGACCGGCAGCTTCGACAGCTGGAAGCCGCCGTAGGAGTGCAGGATGGTCGGGGCCAGGCCGTCGAACTTCAGGCCCTTCTTGCGGACCAGGAAGTAGGGAATCTTCGTGCCGTCCTTCGAGGTCGCTTCATGCTGCTCGACCACAAGGTCGGCTGAGGCGAAGCGGGCGGGCGAGGTCTTCACCGTCTCGGCGGCGCCGGTGGCGGCGTCCGCCAGCTTCAGCTCGGTCGGGACCAGGAAGCTCTCGGCGGAATAGAACACCGCGTCGTCCACGTCGGACGCGGCGACCAGCGAGACCGAGGCGTTCTCGGGCGCGGGCAGCTGCTTGCTCATCCAGCCGTGGCCGGCGTGCTTTTCAAAGGCCATGACCCGGCCGCGCACGTTGTCGTAGGTCGCGGCCACGACGCGGTTCTTGGTCACCCCCACCTGGTCGATGGACTGGCGCGGGTTGGGCTGGAACAGCAGGGCCGGAGCCTCGCCGCCCTTGCCGGTCAGGAAGGCGGGCGTGGCGGCGATCAGGGCGCCGGCCGAGAAGGCCTTGCCGCCCGGCGCGGTCCACGCCTCTTCCAGGGTGATGATCAGCTCGCCGTTCACGAAGCCCTGGATGCTGGAGCGGGTCGGCAGGCTGAGGCGCGCCGGGCCGGCGTCGGTCAGCAGGCTGTATTCGGTGTTGAAGAAGTCGGTGGCGCGGGACAGCACCACGATCTTGTTCCCCGCCCCGTCCTTCATGACGCGGGCGTTGGCGCTGACGTCCTTGGTCTGGCCGCGGAAGATCTCCTTGGCGTCGGCCAGGGCCTGGCCGCGCTTCAGGGTCTTGGCGATCATGCCGTAGCCGCTGTCGGTCAGGCTGCCGGCGCCCCAGTCGCGGGACAGGACCACGGTGTCATCATCCAGCCACGAGACGTTCTGCTTGCCTTCCGGCAACTTGAAGCCGTCGGCGACGAAGGTCTTGGTCGCCATGTCGAACTCGCGGACCTGGACGGCGTCCTTGCCGCCGTTGGACAGGCGGACCAGGCAGCGGTCGTACTTCGGGCCGCGGCAGTCGGCGCCCTTCCAGATCCAGTTGGCGTTCTCGGTCTTGGACAGGGCGTCTAGGTCGATCACCGTCTCCCATTGCGGGTTGGCGGTCTTGAAGCTGGCGCGGGTGGTCTTGCGCCAGACGCCGCGCACATGGGTGGCGTCTTGCCAGAAGTTGAATACCGCCTCGCCCTCGAAGTGCGGGGTCGGGATGCGGTCGGTGGCCGACAGGATCGTCAGCGCCTGGTCGTGCAGGGACTGATAGCGCTTGTCGCCGGTGAGGACGGGCAGGGTCTTGTTGTTCTCGGCCTTCACCCAATCGAGGGCGCGAGGGGTTTCGACCTCCTCCAGCCACTGGTTGGGATCGACCGCCTGGGCGTGCGCCCCGCTGGCGATGAGAAGGGCGAAGGCGGCGACGCCGGCGGCTCTGAACATGAAGGCCCGTTCCGTATACGAAAGAGGCGGGCACCTTATCCCTCTGAAATGGGGCCGCAAGCCGGCCGCGCCCGACGAACGGGGCTATTCGTCGTTGGGGATTTTCAGCAGCTCCCCGCAGGCCTTGCAGTGAACGGCGTCCGGGTCGTGACGCTTGAGATTGCAGCCGGGACAGGGGTGCAGGACCTTGGGCGGGCGCAGCAGCAGCTGGATCAGGCGGATGAACAGGGTCACCCCGCCCAGCATCACCGCGATCGACAGCAGCCGGCCCCAGACGCCCGGCAGGCTGATGTCGCCATAGCCCGTCGTGGTCAGGGTGGTGATGGTGAAATAGAGCGCGTCCACATAGCCGCCGATGCCCTCATACCGGCCGACGAAGCTGGAATAGACGAAGCCGGTGATGACGAAGACGAAGGTGACGAGCGCGACGCCGGCCTTGGTCAGATCCTCGATGCGGGTGTCGTCATAGCGGCGGCCGACGGTGCGCCAGAAGAACTCGCTGTTGACCAGGGTCCACAGGCGCAGCACTCGCAGGAAGCCCAGGTTGAACAGCCAGAAGGGCGCCAGCAGGGTGGCGAAGACGAACAGATCGACCCAGATCATCGGCTGCTTCAGCCAGCCCTTCAGATCGCCATGGGCGATGGCTCGCGCCGTCAGGTCCACGGCCATGATCACCGCGATCAGGTAATCGAGGACGTAGAAGGTCGTCATGTGATCGCGCAACAGCGGGGCGGCGATGAAGAAGGCGATGATCGCCAAGTCGACGATCAGGACCGCGTAGCGAAAGCGCACGGCGGTGGGCGAAACGCCGTGATACAACGCCCGAAGACGCGCCCGCAGACGCAATCCCTCGTGTTCATCGGCGCGGTCGGCTGCGGTCATGTGTCCAGTCTTAGCGGCGCGATCTGACGAAGACGAGATTTTCGCCTATATAGCGGGCCAAATGACCCGCACGTTCCTCAAGATGAATGGCCTCGGCAACGATTTCGTCGTGGTCGAGACCAAAAGCCAGCCGTTCAACCCGACGGCCGATGAAATCCGCGCGATCGGCGATCGCAAGAGCGGCATCGGCTTCGACCAGCTGATCGCCATCGACCCACCCCAGGCCGAGGGCGCAAGCGCCTATGTCCGGTTCTGGAACTCGGACGGCGAGGAGACCGGCGCCTGCGGCAACGGCACCCGCTGCGTGGCGTGGCTGCTGATGCAGTCGGCCAAGACCGACAGCGTGGCGTTCGACACGGCAGCCGGCCGCCTGAGCGGCGTCATGGCCGGCGACAAGCTGGTCACGGTCGACATGGGCAAGCCGGGCCTGGCCTGGAACGAGATCCCGCTGAGCGGTCCGATGGACACCGTCTCGGTCGAGCTGACCTCGGCGACCCATCCGGAGCTGAGCGCGCCGGGCTGCGTCTCCATGGGCAATCCGCACGTGGTGTTCTTCGTCGACGCCCCGGCCAGCGATGAACTGGCCCGCGAGGCCGGCGCGCCTATCGAGCATCATCCGCTGTTCCCTGAGGGCGTGAACGTCGGCTTCGCCAATGTCGTCGCCCGCGACCACATCAAGCTGAAGGTCTGGGAACGCGGCGCGGGCCCGACCGCCGCCTGCGGCACCGGCGCCTGCGCCGCCCAGGTCGCCGCCTTCCGCCGGGGTCTGACCGACCGCAAGGCGAAGGTGGAGTTCGAGACCGGTTCGCTGGTCATCGAGTACCGCGAGAGCGACGGCCACGTGATCATGACCGGCCCGGTCAGCATGGACTTCGTCGGCAAGCTGCCGGAGGTCGAAGCGGCGTGAGCGAGACCCTCGAGACGCACGGCGAGATGGAGCCGGACGCCGACGTGGACGTCGTCACCTTCGGGTGCCGGCTGAACGCGTACGAGTCCGAGGCCATCCGTGCGCGCGCCGAGGAGGACGGCCTGACCGACGCGGTGGTGTTCAACACCTGCGCCGTGACCAACGAAGCCGTGCGCCAGGCGCGCCAGGCGATCCGCAAGGCCCGTCGCGAACGACCGGGCGCGCGCCTGATCGTCACCGGCTGCGCGGCCCAGATCGACCCCGCCGCCTTCGCCGCCATGCCGGAAGTCGATCTGGTGCTGGGCAACGCCGAAAAGGCCGCGCCGGGCGCCCTGATGGACACCACGGCCCGCGTCCGGGTGAACGACATCATGTCGGTGCGCGAGACGGCCGGGCACCTGATCGCCGGGCTGAAGGACCGCGCCCGCGCCTATGTCGAGGTGCAGAACGGCTGCGATCACCGCTGCACCTTCTGCATCATCCCGTATGGCCGGGGTAACAGCCGCAGCGCCCCGGCGGGCGAGGTGGTCGAACAGGTCCGCCGCCTGTCGGCCGAGGGCTATCAGGAAGTGGTGCTGACCGGCGTGGACGTGACCAGCTGGGGGCTGGACCTGCCGGGTCAGCCGACCCTGGGCCAGCTGGTGGGCCGCATCCTGCGCCTGGTCCCCGACCTGCCGCGCCTGCGCCTTTCGTCGATTGACGCGGCCGAGATCGACCCGGACCTGATGCAGCTGCTGGCGACCGAGCCGCGGCTGATGCCGTACCTGCACCTGTCGCTGCAGGCGGGCGACGACCTGATCCTCAAGCGCATGAAGCGCCGCCACCTGCGGGCCGACGCCCTGAAGCTGGTGCGCGAGGTGCGGGCCGTGCGTCCCGACACCGCCTTCGGCGCCGACCTGATCGCCGGCTTCCCCACCGAGACGGAAGAGGCGTTCCAGAACACCCTGAAGCTGGTGGAGGAGGCGGGCCTCGCCTTCCTGCACGTGTTCCCCTACAGCCCCCGACCGGGCACCCCCGCCGCCAAGATGCCGCCCGTGAAGGGGCCGGCGATCAAGGACCGCGCCGCGCGTCTGCGCGCCGCCGGCGAGGCGGCCCTGGTCCGCCACCTGGACGCCCAGGTCGGCCGCACCCTGGCCGGTCTGGTCGAGCGTGACGGCCTGGCGCGGGCCGAGGACTTCACCGAGATCGCCTTCACCGGCGAGGCGCAGGCCGGGACCATCCGGCCGATGCGCGTGACCGGGCACGACGGCAAGCGGGCCTTGGCGGAACTGGCGGCCTGATGCGCCTGGCGATCGCCGCCCTGGCCGTGCTGCTGATCGCGCGGCCGGCCAGCGCCCAGACGGAGACGGTGGTCGAGAAGGAGCTGTCGGTCCTGACCTACAACGTCGCCGGCCTGCCGTGGCCGGTGCGCAGGGATCGCGGCGAGGCGATGAAGGCCATCGGCGCCGAACTGGCCGGGATGCGCGCCCAGGGACGGGAGCCGGACGTGGTCCTGGTCCAGGAAGCCTTTCGCGACGAGATCCGCGATCTGATCCGGCTGAGCGGCTACAAGCACGTCTCGCGCGGGCCCAAGCGCAAGCAGCGCGACCCGGCCCTGCTGGACGGGCCGGCCCCGCAGTACAAGCGCGGCAAGTACTGGCGAAAGGGCGAGGGGCTGGGCAAGTGGCGTTCCAGCGGGCTCTACATCCTCAGCAACTATCCGATCGAGACGCGGCGCTCGCACGCCTTCCGCTACTGCGCGGGGTTCGACTGCCTGGCCAACAAGGGCGTCCAGCTGGCGGGGATCAGGCTGCCCGGCGCGCCGACCGTGGTGGATGTGGCCAACACTCACATGAACGCTCGCAAGGCTGCGCGCGTGCCGCGGGTGCGGACCTTCCGCGCCCATAACCTTCAGGCCGACGAGCTGAAGCGGTTCGTCGCCGTGGCCCATGATCCGGCCGCGCCGCTGGTGGTGGGCGGGGACTTCAACATCAAGAAGGCGCCCGACCGCTACAACTACATGTTCGAGGACTACGACTTCGACGTGTCGAGCGAGTACTGCTGGCGCAACATCGCGGTGGGGGCCTGCGCCATCAAGGTGTCGATGGACGGCGACGCGCCGTGGCTGGATACCCAGGACCTGATCGGATCGGTGGCCGGGACGGGGGCGTCCATCTGGCCGATCGAGATCGAGGCGATGTTCGACGGCAAGGACGAGCCGGTCCTGTCGGACCACGACGGCCTGCTGGTGCGGTTCCGCATCCGCTGGCCGAGGTACGAGCCGCCGGTCGTCGAAATCCCTCAGTCCTCGGTGGGGGAGCCTGGGAACGCCGGCATGGTCCAGCCGAACAGCAGCGCGCCCGAACGGATGCCCAGCGCGACCGCGAACCCCGCGCCGCCGGCCCAGCTGTAGGGCGCGCCCAGTCCGATCAGGACCACGAAGACGGCGGCGCCGGCTAGGGCGGCGGTGATGTAGATCTCCCGCCGCAGCAGGATCGACGGCTCGTTGGCCAGCACGTCGCGTACGATGCCCCCGAAGGCGGCGGTCAGCACGCCCATGACCACGGCCGAGACCGGCGGCGCGCCGAAGGACAGGGCCTTGGCCGTGCCGACGACGGTGTAGGCGGCCATGCCCAGGGCGTCCAACCACAGCAGGGCGCTGAACCGCCAGGGCTTGCGGCCGACGATCCAGATGGCCGCCGCCGCGATCAGGCAGGCGATGATGTAGCCGGGCCGGCCCACCCAGAAGACCGGCGCGCCGATCAGCAGGTCGCGCAGGGTGCCGCCGCCGACCCCGGTGATGGCGGCGAAGAAGCCGAAGGTGATGATGTCGTGCTTGCGCCGCGCGGCGGCCAGGGCGCCGGTGGCCCCGAAGACGGCCACGGCGGCGAAGTCCAGCCAGAACAGGGCGGTCGAAAGGGCGTCCATGGCGTTTCCTTGCACGGGCAGGTAAAGGAGCGCCATGACTGAAAAGAAGCAAGGCTGGTTCCAGCGGCTGACCTCGGGCCTGTCGCGGTCGTCGAAGCAGATGACCGAGCAGGTCACGTCGGTCTTCGTCGCCAAGAAGGTCCTGGACCAGGATCAGCTCGACCAACTGGAAGAAATGCTGATCGAGGCCGACCTCGGCCCCGCCGCCGCCGGCCGGATCGCGGAGGCCTTCGGCAAGGCCCGCTTCGGCAAGGAATCCACAGAGGACGAGATCAAGGAGGCCCTGGCCGACGCCGTGGCCGCCGAACTGATCAGCCGAGAGGCCAAGTTCGATCCGCTGTCGGGCCCCAAGCCTTACGTGGTGCTGTTCATCGGCGTGAACGGGTCGGGCAAGACCACGACCCTGGGCAAGATCGCCGCCGATCTGACCAGCCAGGGCGCCAAGGTGATGATCGTGGCCGGCGACACCTTCCGCGCCGCCGCCGTCGAGCAGCTCAACGTGTGGGCCGACCGCGCCAAGGCGACGTTCGTCTCGCGTCCGTCCGGCGCCGACGCGGCGGGCCTGGCCTTCGACGCGGTCGAGCAGGCCAAGGCCGAGGGCTACGACGTCGTGCTGATCGACACCGCCGGCCGCCTTCAGAACAAGTCCGGCCTGATGGACGAGCTGTTCAAGATCATCCGGGTGCTGAAAAAGGTCGACGGCGCCCTGCCGCACGAGGTGCTGCTGGTCCTGGACGCCACCGTGGGCCGCAACGCCCTGGCCCAGGAAAAGGTGTTCGGCAACCAGATCGGCGTGACCGGCATCGTCATGACCAAGCTGGACGGCACCGCCCGCGGCGGCGTGCTGGTGCCCGTGGCCCAGGCGTCGGACAGCCCCATCATGCTGATCGGGGTGGGCGAAGGCATCGAGGATCTGCAACCCTTCGACGCCAAGGCCTTTTCCCGTTCTCTGGTCGGCCTTCCGCCGGCCTAAAGGATCACGATGTCTCCGAAATTCCGCCCGTACGTGCGCGGCGCCGTCGATTACGGCGGCCCCCTGGTGTTCTTCATCGCCTATCTGATCACCCGCGACATGATCGCGTCGACCTGGGCGCTGGTCGCCGGTTCGGCCGTGGCCCTGGCCATCGGGTTCGCCTTCGAGCGCCGTCTGGCGCCCATGCCGCTGCTGGCGGGGGGCGCGGCGCTGATCTTCGGAGCGCTGACCCTGATCTTCCACGACGCGCGGTTCGTGAAGATGAAGCCGACCTTCCTCAACACCGCTTTCGCCGTCTTCCTGCTGGGCGGGGTGATGCTGAAGAAGAACCCGTTGAAGGTCCTGTTGGGCGAGGCGGTCAGCCTGCCGGAGGATTCCTGGCGGACCCTGACTTTGCGCTACGGGGTGTTCTTCCTATGCGTGGCGGTGCTGAACGAGGTGGTCTGGCGCACCCAGCCGGAAGCGACCTGGGTGGTGTTCCGCTTCCCCGGCCTGCAGATCCTGGCGCTCGCCTTCTCGGCGGCGCAGGTGCCTTTGATGATGAAGGGCATGAAGGCGATGGAGGCCGTCGAGGCCCCGCCGCCGCCGGTCGAATAGGCCCGCTTCAGACCAGGATGTTGACCAGCGAGCCGGGGCGCAGCAGGCGCGTCGGCTGACCGCCCGCGGCTGTCTGAGACGTCGGTTGCGGCTGCGGCTTTTGCGGCGCGGCGTAGGCTTCCACCCCGGCCTTGCTCAGCGCCTGGTCGAAGAACGCCTTCTGGGCGGAGGTGCGCGGGTTCGCTTTCGCCGGAGCATGCTGCTGAGGCGTTACGGCGGGCCAGTTGTTGGGGCGGATATCGGTCACGGGACCAGTCTGAACATGGTTAACGCGCCGTCAAGGTTTGGCGCGAACATGGTCAATGAAAGGTTAACGCGGCGCTGAGCCCAGGCTGCTGAGCATGGTTTCGGCCGCCTCGGGCGTCAGGGGGCCGGTGTGCTTGGCGCGAATCACGCCCTGGGCGTCGACGAGATAGGTCTCCGGAACGCCGGTGACGCCGAACTCGATTCCCGCTCGGCCGTCGCGGTCGACCAGCTTGGCGGCGAAGGGATCGCCCAGGCGGGTCAGGAAGGCGCGGGTGTTGTCGGGCGCGTCCTTGTAGGTGACGCCGATGATGCGGACGCCCTGCGCCTTCAGGGCCATCAGCTGCGGATGCTCGATCTCGCAGGGGGCGCACCAGGAGGCGAAGAAGTTGACCAGCACCGGGCCTTGCAGCGTCGCGGCGATGGGGGCGGGGCGGCCGGTCTCCAGATCGGGCAGGGCGACGGCGGGGACCGGCTTGCCGACGAGGGCCTTGGGCTGGACCTGCGGGTCGCGCTTGAGGGCGTAGCCGGCGAACAGAACGCCCAGGGCCAGCAGCACCGCGATCGGCGCGAAGGCGAGCCAGCGCCTCACGGGCGGTTCTTTTCCAGGCGCTCCACCTCGCGGCGCCAGCGGCGGGCGCGCAGCAGGGTCGAGGCGATCATCCAGCCGAAGGCGGCGGCGGTCAGGACGAAGGCCGGCCAGACATAGACGGCGTACTTGCCGGCGTCGAAATCGAGCATGGTCAGCCTCCCGCCTGCTGCAGGGACAGGGCGCGGGCCCGGCGGCGCCACACCTCGGCGCGGACGCCCACCAGCCACAGCGACCCGAAGGCCGACATGTAGCCCAGGCCCATGATCAGCAGGGGGGTGAGATAGACCGACGGCAGACGGTCGCCTTGATCGGCCTCAAAGGTCGAGCTGCCCTGGTGCAGGCTGTTCCACCATTCGACCGAGTAATGGATGATAGGCAGGTTGATCAGGCCGGCGAGGGCCAGGATGGCGGCGGCGCGGCCGGCCTTGGTCTCGTCGTCGATGCTGGCGCGCAGGGCCAGGTAGCCGAGATAGAGCAGCAGCAGCACCAGGACCGAGGTCAGGCGCGCGTCCCACACCCACCAGGTCCCCCACATGGGCTTGCCCCACAGCGAGCCGGTGGCCAGGGCCAGGACGGTGAAGGCCGCGCCCAGCGGGGCGGCGGCCTTGGCGGCCATGTCGGCCAGGGCGTGGCGGAAGACCAGGCCGAGAAGGCTGGCGATCCCCAGGCAGAGATAGGCGAACATGGCCAGCCACGCGGCGGGCACGTGGATGAACATGATCCGCACGGTGTCGTGCTGCTGATAGTCCTCGGGGACGCTGAAGGTCATCCAGAGGCCGGCGGCGATCAGCGCGACGGCGATGACGCCGAACATCGGCGCGGCCCAGCGCGAGAACACCATGAACCGTTGCGGATTGGCGAGGAACGCCGGGACGGGGATCATGAGGCCTCTCTAGGCTCCGCCCCTCCCGGCTGCAACTTCCTTACGCCGCGGGGGCCGCCGGAGGCGGGCCGCGGTGGTCGAAGCGCTTCTTCATCCCGCGCTTGCCGTGATCGCCGCGACGCTCGTGCAGGGCGTCGAAGGCCTTCTGCTGGCTGGGAGAAAGGGCCGCGTAGAAGGTCTTGGTCGCGGTGGCGCGGCGCTGGAAAGCCTGCTGCATCTGCGCCATGCGGGCGGCCTGGCGGTCGAGACGCTGCGGGGTGGTCTCGTTCTGCAGGGCTTGGCGGTCGGGACGCTCGCGGCGCATCTGCGGCTTGCCGGATTCGAGGAAGGCCTTCAGGGCCGGTTCCTGGTTCGGCTGCAGCTGCAGGACGTCGCGCAGCTTCTGGGCGCGGGCTTCGGGGTTGAAGCGGGCCTTCATGTGCTCGCCGCCGCGATGGGGGGCGGCGTGGACCGGCTTGGCTTCCGGGGCCGGCTGGGCGAAGGCCGCGCCGGTCATCAGCAGGGTCGCGCCCGCCGCCATGGCGAGCCGGGTGGTCAGTTTCGTGTTCATCGGTTGGGGCTCCGTGGACTGGTGAGCCTTCACCCTGACCCTGTGCTGTTGCACCGGAATTTCGCCGTTCGGCGGCTTTGTTGCAGTCTCGCCCCGGTTTGGTCGCTTTTACGAAAGGGCGTTGCGGCAGGCCGCGGCCATGGCGAAGGGCGACAGGCCGATCGCCGCCGTGCTGTAGGCGCACAGCAGCAGGAAGCCCCCGGTCCAGGGCAGACCGGCCATCAGGCTGCTGAGCGCGCCGGCCCCGAAGATCACCGGCGGGGCGAACAGCGGCAGGACGATCACCGCGATCAGCAGGCCGCCTCGACGCGAGCCCAGGGCCAGGCTGGCGCCCAGCCCGCCGACGAAGGCGAAGGCCAGGCCGCCGATCAGGGCGCAGGCGAACAGCAGCGGCGCGGCGGCCGGCGGGGCGCCCAGGGCGATGGCGGCGAGGGGTGCGGCGAGCGCCAACGGGGCGCCGGTGGCCAGCCATTGGGCCAGGCACTTGATGGCGGCCACCACTTCCAGCGGCAGGGAGCCCAGGCTCAGCAGGTCCAGGGCGCCGTCCTCGTAATCGCGCTCGAAAAGGCGCTCCAGCGACAGCAGGGCCGACAGGGCCAGGGCCAGCCACGCGACGCCGGGGGCGATGGCGGCCAGGCGCTCGGGCTCGCGGCCCGAGGCGAGCGGCAGCAGCGTCGCCACGGCGGCGTAGAAGGCCAGGGCCAGCAACGGCCCGCCGCCCCGGCCCCAGGCCAGGGACAGCTCGCGGCCAAACAGCGCGGACAGGGCCTTCATGCGCCCACCTGCAGGCTGCGGGAGGGGATGGGAAGCGGGTCGTGGACAGCCGCGACGATCATGCCGCCGCCGGCCAGATGACGGGCCATCGCCTCGCCCACGCCGCGCCGGTGATCGGCGTCGAGCGGGGCCATGGGTTCGTCCAGCAACCACAGCGAACGGGGCGCGGCCAGCAGGCGGGCCAGGGCCACGCGGCGACGCTGGCCGGCGGACAGACGGCGGACCTCCAGGTCCAGCAGGCGGTTCAGGTCCAAGGTGCGGACGGCCTCGTCGATATCGCCGCCGCCGGCCCATGCGGCCTGGAACAGCAGCTCCTCGTGGGCCGTGCGGCCTGGCTTCAATCCGTCGTGATGGCCGACCATGTGCAGGCCGCCGGCCCGGGCGTCGTGCGCGTCCAGCGCGCCGCCGGGGCCTTCGAAGCTGATCTCGCCCTCGGCCGGGCGCAGCAGTCCGGCGACGGCGCGTAGCAGGCTGGTCTTGCCCGCGCCGTTGCGGCCGACCAGGGCCACCGCCTCGCCCGCCGAGACGGTCAGATCGAGGCCGCTGAAAAGCGCTCTTTCACCTCGGATAAGTGCAAGGCCGCTGACTTTGAGAGCCGTTATCAATTGGCTAGGTCCATGTCGTGTGCATGGACGTTGGCTTGCGGCGGCGCTATGAAGCGCGCGGCCGTATCAATCCCTTGTAGGGGCGTACGCGGCGCGGGGCCGGAACCTGTGTGTCCGACTTCTGATGCGCGCGATCCCAGGGGACCATTTTGGACGGCTGTGGACAGAAAGGATCTCCACGAATGGCGTCTTTGGACACCCTGAACACCCGCCGGGAACTCTCGGTCGGCGGCAAGAAGTACGTTTACTACAGCCTGCGCTGCGCGGAAGCCGCCGGTCTCAAGGGCGTTTCGCGCCTGCCGGCGTCGATGAAGGTTCTGCTTGAGAACCTGCTGCGTAACGAGGACGGCGATTCGGTCAAGGAAGGCGACCTGCGCGCCGTCGCCAACTGGCTGGAAAACAAGGGCACGGTGGAGCACGAGATCAGCTTCCGCCCGGCCCGCGTGCTGATGCAGGACTTCACGGGCGTTCCCGCCGTCGTCGACCTGGCCGCCATGCGCGACGCCATGGCCGCCCTCGGCGCCGACCCGGAGAAGATCAACCCGCTGAACCCCGTCGACCTGGTCATCGACCACTCGGTCATGGTGGACCACTTCGGCACGACCAAGTCGTACAACGAGAACGTCGCCAAGGAATACGAGCGCAACATCGAGCGCTACCGCTTCCTGCGCTGGGGCTCGTCGGCCTTCAACAACTTCCGCGTCGTGCCCCCGGGCACCGGCATCTGCCACCAGGTGAACCTGGAATACCTGGCCCAGACCGTCTGGACCAACACGATCCAGGGCGATGAAGTCGCCTATCCGGACACCGTGGTCGGCACCGACTCGCACACCACCATGATCAACGGCCTGTCGGTCCTGGGTTGGGGCGTCGGCGGCATCGAAGCCGAAGCCGTCATGCTCGGCCAGCCGATCCCGATGCTGATCCCCGAGGTCATCGGCTTCAAGCTGACCGGCCAGATGCCGGAAGGCGCGACGGCCACCGACCTGGTGCTGACCGTCACCCAGATGCTGCGCAAGAAGGGCGTGGTGGGCAAGTTCGTCGAATTCTTCGGCGACGGCGTCCCCGGCCTGACCCTGGAAGACCAGGCGACCATCGCCAACATGGCTCCGGAATACGGCGCCACCTGCGGCTTCTTCCCGGTGACCCAAGCCACCATCGGCTACCTGAAGGCCACCAACCGCGCTCCCGACCGCGTCGCCCTCGTCGAGGCCTACGCCAAGGAACAGGGCCTGTGGTTCGAGCCGGGCATGGCCGATCCCGAGTTCACCGACACCCTGGAGCTCGACCTGGGTTCGGTCCAGCCGTCGCTGGCCGGTCCGAAGCGTCCGCAGGACCGCGTGCTGCTGAACGAAGCCGCCGCCAAGTTCAACGAAGCCCTGGCCGGCGACTTCGGCAAGGCCGACCTGATGGACCAGCGCACCGCCGTTCAGGGTGAAAGCTACGACGTCGGCCACGGCGACGTGGTCATCGCCGCCATCACCTCGTGCACCAACACCTCCAACCCCTCGGTCCTGATCGCCGCCGGCCTGCTGGCCAAGAACGCTATCGCCAAGGGCCTGAAGGTGAAGCCGTGGGTGAAGACCTCGCTGGCCCCCGGCTCGCAGGTTGTGACCGACTATCTGGCCAAGGCCGGCCTGACCAAGTCGCTCGACGCCCTGGGCTTCAACCTGGTCGGCTACGGCTGCACCACCTGCATCGGCAACTCCGGCCCGCTGCCGGAGCCGGTGTCCAAGGCCATCCAGGACGGCGACCTGGTCGCCTGCTCGGTGCTGTCGGGCAACCGTAACTTCGAAGGCCGCGTGAACCCGGACGTCCGCGCCAACTACCTGGCCTCGCCGCCGCTGGTGGTGGCCTACGCCCTGGCCGGCTCCATGAAGATCGACCTCGCCAACGAGCCCCTGGGCCTCGGCAAGGGCGGCAAACCGGTCTACCTGAAGGACATCTGGCCGTCGTCGGAAGACATCGCGGCCCTGCAGCGCAAGGCCGTGACCGAAGAGATGTTCGCCAACCGCTACGGCGACGTCTTCAAGGGCGACAAGAACTGGCAGGGCATCAAGGTGGCCGGCGGCCAGACCTACGCCTGGGACGCCAATTCGACCTACGTGGCCAACCCGCCCTACTTCGAGGGCATGAGCATGACCCCGACCCCGGTCTCCGACATTGTCGAAGCCCGCGTCCTGGGCGTGTTCGGCAACTCGATCACGACCGACCACATCAGCCCGGCCGGTTCGATCAAGAAGACCGGCCCGGCTGGCCAGTACCTGGTCGAGCACGGCGTTGATCCGCTGGACTTCAACTCCTACGGCGCCCGCCGCGGGAACCACGAAGTCATGATGCGCGGGACCTTCGCCAACATTCGCATCCGCAACCGGATCACCCCGGAAATCGAAGGCGGCGTGACCAAGCACTTCCCGACCGGTGAAGTGATGTCGATCTACGACGCGGCCATGAAGTACAAGGAAGAGGGCCGCCCGGCGGTCGTCTTCGCCGGCAAGGAATACGGCACCGGCTCGTCACGTGACTGGGCTGCCAAGGGCGCCAAGCTTCTCGGCGTTCGCGCCGTGATCGCCGAGAGCTTCGAGCGTATCCACCGCTCGAACCTGGTGGGCATGGGCGTTCTGCCGCTGCAGTTCCTGGCCGACGGCTGGCAGAAGCTGGGCCTGACGGGCGAGGAGATCGTCTCGATCCGCGGCCTGCAGGACCTGTCGCCGCGCAAGCAGCTGATCGTCGAGCTCTACCGCCCGACCGACGGCCGCATCGCGCGCTTCCCGGTCCGTTGCCGCATCGATACCCCGACCGAGCTTGAGTACTTCAAGAACGGCGGCGTGCTGAACTACGTGCTGCGCAACCTGGCGCGCGGCGCGGCCTAAGCCGCTCCAGTTCGCTGGAATCGGAAAGGGGGAGCCGCAAGGCTCCCCCTTTTTCGTTGTGTAACGCTCGCGCTCACGGCCTCGTGAGGGGCGTTTAACGATCAAGTCCGCTTTATTGCAGCGCGATGCGTAAGGCGATGTTCTCGATGATCGCGGCGGCCGCGGCCGCCCTGTCCTCTGTGGCCCTGGCCGCGCCGGCCAAGACCCCGGTGGTGGTTGAGCTGTTCACGGCCCAGGGCTGCGCGCCCTGCGTGAAGGCGAACGAGCTGGTGGCCGGCATGGCCGACCGCGCCGGCGTGCTGCCCCTGACCTTCTCGGTGGATTACTGGGATTACCTCGGCTGGGCCGACACCTACGCCAAGCCGGCCTTCGCCGAGCGGCAGCGGGCCTATGTCAGCCGCCTGCAGCTGCGCGACCCCTATACGCCCCAGGTGGTCATCGACGGCCGCGCCCAGGCGTCGGGGGCCAAGCCGCAGGACGTGGACAAGCTGATCCGCGAGGCGGCCGAGGCCGGCCGCAATCCGCCCGACATGCTGATGCGCGAGGACGGCAAGGTCGCCGTCGGCTCCGGCCCCGCCCCGCGCGGCGGCGGCGAGGTCTGGCTGGTGCGCTACGATCCCAAGCCCACCGAGGTCCAGGTGCGGCGCGGCGACAATCGCGGCGAGACGATCGTCTACCGCAACGCCGTGCGCGACGTGGTCCGCCTGGGCGCGTGGAACGGCCGGCCGCGGATCTATTCCGTGCCCGCCGGCGAAGACGCCGGTCTCGAAAGCGTGGTGCTGGTGCAGGCGGCCAAGGGCGGCCGGGTCATCGGCGTTCTTCGCCCCTAAGGCGACCCCTGAGCCCCAGATAGTAAAAAGCCCGCGCAGCCGGGAGGGGGAGGCATGCGCGGGCTCTTCTGGAGGGTCGTCGGCCGATCAGACCCCACGATCCAGGGGGGCTGGGGGGGCTGTTCAGGATCCGGAACCGCGAGTACGTCCGATCAGCCGACATGCTCAATAAACGGGTGCAACCCGGCGGCGGCGGGACCGAAATAAGGTCATTTCGCGGCGTAACGTGACTATGAGGCGCAATTTCCGCCGAATGTGTCCGCTTCGCCATGATTGGTGGGCGGAGGATGACGGATCGAAGATTTGCGCGTTAGGCTTCGTCCATGGCCTTCGAATCCATCCCCACCCAGCCAGCCGGGGGCGTCGTCTTTTTCGAGCGGCGCGAGCTGGACCAGCTGATGCGCCTGTACGGCAGGATGGTCGCGGCGGGCGAGTGGCGCGACTACGGCATCGCCGGCCTTTCCGACAGCGCGGTCTTCTCGGTGTTCCGCCACGCGGCGGAGGACCCGCTCTATCGCATCGAGAAGCGCCCCGCCCTGGCCCGCAAGCAGGGCGCCTGGGCGGTGCTGGCGCGGGGCGGCCACATCATGAAGCGCGGGCACGAACTGGCCCAGGTGCTCAAGGTCTTCGACAAGGGCAAGTTCTCCGTCGTGGACTAGACGAGCGCACAAAGAAAAAGGCCCCGGATCGCTCCGGGGCCTTCTCGTTTCAGACCTGCGCCGGGGTTAGCGGCGGTCGCCGAACAGGGCGAGCAGGAATTGGAACAGGTTGATGAAGTTCAGGTACAGGCTCAGCGCGCCGTAGTTGGTGGCGACGCCTTGGCCCACGTGGTCGTTCTCCAGCGCGTAGTAGGTCATCTTCAGGCGCTGGGTGTCGTAGGCGATCAGGCCGGCGAAGATGAACACGCCCAGGACGTTCACGATCATCGAGATCGCGGGCAGCTTGAGGAAGATGTTCACCAGCGAGGCGATCACGATGCCGATCAGGCCAATGATCAGGAAGCTGCCGAAGCCGGTCAGGTCCTTCTTGGTCGTGTAGCCGAACAGGCTCAGGCCGCCGAAGGCGGTGGCCGTGATCAGGAACGTCTGGAAGATCGCCGCCTCGGTATAGACCAGCACCACCGTGCCCAGCGATGCGCCGATCAGCGACACCAGGGTCCAGTAGAGGATGCCCGAGCTGCGCGGGGTCGGGTTGCGCATGGCGAAGCCGGAGATCAGCATCAGGCCGAGCGGCGCGAAGGCCACGATCATGCCCAGGACGGTCATGCCCGCGATGCGGGTGACGCCGTCAGCGCCGACTTGAGTGGCGTACATCAGGTCCCGGATCGGCGGGAAGGCGCCGGTCAGGTAAGCGAGAGCGGCGGACAGAACGAGGCCCAGGGCGACCTTGTTGTAGACGCCGAGCATGAAGCTGCGCAGTCCGGCGTCAACCGACATGTCGGCGCGATCCGCCGGGATCGAGCGCGCGTAGCCGCGGTTGAAGTCGTTCATCGAGTTAAAGCCCTTAATTCCGCGTCCCTAGCGGACGCTATGGGAATATCGGGTCTGTCGGCGCCCAAAGCAAGGCCGCGCCCTTGCGGGGCAGGGAAGGCGCAGCCAAGTTTGGGGCGTTCCGGAGGAAACGCATGCAATATGTCAAACTGGGCCGCACCGACGTGTCGGTGTCCCGTTGCTGCCTGGGCACCATGACCTGGGGCTCGCAGAACACCGAGGCCGAGGCGCACGAACAGATGGACTACGCGCTGGGGCGCGGCGTGACCTTCTGGGACACCGCCGAGATGTACGCCTCGCCGCCCAACCCGGAGACGCAGGGCAGCACCGAGCGCCATATCGGGACCTGGCTGAAGAAGACCGGCCAGCGCGACAAGATCGTCTTGGCGTCCAAGGTGGCCGGGCAGGGCGGCGTGTTCGGCGGCCTGTCGTGGCTGCGCGAGGACGGGGCCTTCACCCGCCAGACAAAGGTCCAGATCGACGAGGCGGTGGAGAAGTCGCTGAAGCGTCTGCAGACCGACTATATCGACCTGTACCAACTGCACTGGCCGGACCGTCCGATCCGCACCTTCGGCGGCATGGTCTACAAGGATTACACGCCGGAATTCGAGGCGTTCGAGGCGATCCTCGAATCCCTCGACGCCCATGTGAAGAAGGGCAACCTGCGCCACGTCGGGGTGTCCAACGAGACGCCGTGGGGCGTGATGCGGTTCCTGGGCGAATCCGACAAGCGGGGCCTGCCACGCCTGGCCTCGATCCAGAACGCCTATCACCTGGTGAACCGCACGTTCGAGACCGGCCTCGCCGAGATCGCCATGCGCGAGCAGGTGGGCCTGCTGGCCTATTCGCCGCTGGCCCAGGGGCAGTTGACCGGCAAGTACTTGGACGGCGCCCTGCCGGAAGGTTCGCGCAAGGCGCTGTACAACCGCATGCAGCGCTATGAGGGGCCGGGCTCGCAGGAGGCCATCCGCTCCTATGTCGACCTGGCCAAGCAGGTCGGCTGGGACCCGGCGCAGCTGGCGCTGAAGTTCTGCGACTCCAAGCCGTTCGTGACCGCCACCATCATCGGCGCGACCAGCATGGCGCAGCTGAAGACCGCCATCGACGCCTTCGATCTGGAATGGACCGAGGAACTCGACAAGGCGGTGGACGCGTTGCACGTCCAGCAACCCAGCCCCTGCCCCTAGGGTCCGTAATGCTGAGACTGTTCGCCGCCATCGAAATCCCCGAGGAGATCGGGGAGCCTCTTCTGGCCCGCCAGCAGGGGATCGATGGCGCGCGCTGGCGCCCGCTTGAGGCGCTGCACATCACCCTGAAGTTCATCGGCGACGTGGCCGAGAACGTGGCCGACGACCTGGACCTGGAGCTGGAGTCCATCAGCCAGCGCCCCTTCGGGCTGGAGCTGGAGCGGACGGGCTCGTTCGGCGAGGGCGCGGATGTCCATGCCGTGTGGGCCGGCGTTGCCGAATTGGCGCCGCTGCGCCAGCTGGCCAAGTCCTGCGAGGCGGCGGCGCGCCGGGCCGGGCTCGCCCCGGAGACGCGGGCCTACAAGCCGCACGTGACCCTGGCCTATCTGAAGCGGGCCAATCCGGCGGAGGTCGCGGCCTGGATCCAGGGCAACAACCTGCTGCACTCGCCGGTATTCGCGGTGGATCGTTTCGGTCTCTATTCCAGCTGGCGAACGGCGGAAGGGTCGCGTTACCGGTTGGAACGCGAATACCGCCTCGGCTAGGATTCCCCCGACGACTCTAGGGGGACCCAAATGACCGACGCCGCAAGGCCGCGCCGCAGCGCCCTCTACATGCCCGCCTCGAATCTCAAGGCGATCGAGAAGGCCAGGACCCTGCCGTGCGACGTGGTGATCCTGGATCTTGAGGACGCGGTCGCGCCGGAGGCCAAGGACGCCGCCCGCGCTCAGGCGGTCGAGGCGGTGAAGACCGGCGGCTTCGGCCGCCGCGAGGTGGTGATCCGCATCAACGGCCGCGACACTCCCCATGGCGCGGCGGACCTGGAAGCGGCGGTCGCTGCGGGGCCCGACGCCATCCTGGTTCCCAAGGTCAACGACGCCGACGACGTGCGATTCTACGACGCCGCGCTGACCGGCCAGGCGCGCCTGTGGGCGATGATCGAGACGGCCAAGGCCGCCTTCCACCTGTGGGACATCGCCTCGACCGCCAAGACCACGCGGTTGTCGGCTTGGGTCATGGGCGTCAACGACCTGGCCAAGGAGATGCGCGCCCGTCAGACGCCGCGGCGCGAGGCGTTCCAGCCGATCCTGTCCCTGGCCGTGGCCGCCGCCCGTGGGAACGGCCTGTCGATCCTCGACGGGGTGCATAACGACATCGAGGACCTGGAGGCGCTGGACGCCGTCTGCCGCCAGGGCGTCGACTTCGGCTTCGACGGCAAGACCCTGATCCATCCCAGCCACTTGAAGAGCTGCAACCGCGCCTTCTCGCCCACCGAGGGCGAGATCGCCTGGGCGCAGGCGGTGATCGCGGCCTTCGCCCTGCCGGAGAACGCCGGAAAGGGCGCGATCCGCGTGGACGGCAAGATGGCCGAGTTGCTGCACCTGACCCAGGCGCAGCGCCTGGTCGCCGTGGCCGAGGCCATCGCGACGGCGGAGGCGGCATGATCCGGGCCCTTCTTCCCCTGCTGATCTCCACAGCCCTTGCCCTGCCGGCGGCGGCGCAGGAGGCCCCGCCCCCTCAGCCGGACGAGGAGGCGGCCGAAGCCGCGCCGGCTCCGCAGCCGCAGATCGAGCGCCCCTATGAGGCGGCGCCGGCCGCAGAGGTCGGGCCGGTCTATGACGCCCGCGTTCAGGGTCGAATTGGCGCGGCCCAGAGCCAGCGCGGACGGCTGGACGGCGGCTGGATTCTGAGCGACCAGGCCGGTGCGCGGCTCTACGCCCTGCAGTTCTCGCAGACCACGGACAGCGGGCTGGAGGGGGCGTGGCGCGACCTGCGCCGCGGCGGGGTCTCCACCCTGGGCGTCATGGACGAGCTGACCGAGGCCGGCGGCGAGGTGGTGGCCATCCTGCCGGGCAAGGACCCGACGACGCCGACGCGACTGGTCCTGCGCCCCGACGCGGACGGCTGGGCCGGCGAAATGCGCGAGGATGGATCGGTGCGGGCCGTGATGGCGCGCCGCGACCCGATCTCCGCCGCCTGGGACAGCTACACGCCCGGCAGCTCGACCCGGCCGTTCGTGGCCGGCGCGCCCGCCGCGAAGGCGGCGCCCGCCAAGGCGACCGTGAAGCGCAAGGCGCCCGTCAAGCGCAGGGCGACGGCTAAGCGCGGCAAAGGCAAGCGGCGTCGCTAGAGACCCTCCCCCTTGATGGGGGAGGGCAGGGTGGGGGTGACTGCTGAGGTTCGTCGTCCACCGCCGCATCACCCCCATCCCCGACCCTTCCCCCATCAAGGGGGAAGGGAGGTTAAATCCTGATCGCGTCCTTCACCGCCTGGATCGCAAGGATGCGGGCCTTGTCGTCATAGGCCTCGCCCGAGCCGTAGCCCCAGGCGGGGCCGGGCCAGGCCGGGTCGCTCTGACTGCGGCCGATGACATGCAGGTGCAGTTGCGGCGTGATGTTGCCCAGGCCGCCGACGTTCAGCTTCTCCACCGGGATATCCAGGGCCTGGCCGATGGCGCGCACGGCGGTCCCGCCGCAGACGATCTCTTCCATCAGCTGGTTGCGGTCGCGGGGCTTGAGATCCTCGATCTCCACCAGGCCGGGGATGCGGGGGACCAGGATCACCCAGGGCCAGCGAGCGTCGTCCTGCAGGCGCATTTCGCACAGGTCGAGGACGCCGATGCGGTGCGAGGCGGCGTGGAAGGCGGGGTCGATGACGAAGTTCAGCATGCTTGCCCTAACGCTTGGGAATCGCGACCCAGTAGTCGAAATCGAGAATAACGTCGGTCGGGTAAGCGCCGGCGTCATCCTTGTCCGGGAAGTCCTCGCAGATACGGTCCTTCGTCGCCACCAGACGCAACCGCAGGGCGCCGCAGACGCCCAGGTCGACCTTGTCCAGCACCTCGCTCCACGCGAACACGGTGGCGCCCGCGAAGTACGGGTTCACGTGCCTGCCGCCGTTGATTCCCACGATCAGGCCCGCGTTCTGCAAGCCGTTGAAGGACAACGCCTTGGCGGTGGAGATGATCACCCCGCCATAGACCAGCCGGCGGCCGGACGGGTCCTTCGCCCGCTCGAACTGGTTGAAGTGGACCTTGGCGGTGTTCTGGTAGAGGCGGGTGGCCGTGGCGTGCTCGGCCTCCTCGACCGCCATGCCGTCCACATGGTCGATCCGCTCGCCGATCTCGTAGTCCTCGAAGACGTGGGGCGAACCGGCGAGGGCGTGGTCATAGGCGGCGAAGTCGAGGCTGGGCGGGACGACCAGATCGGCGGCGTCCAGGGCTGGCTTCAGCTCGGGCGCGGCTTGCTCGACCCGGGCTGACAGGTCGCTCTTTCGCACCATCACCCAGCGGACATAGGACAGCACCGGCTCGCCGCGCTGGTTGGTTCCGGTGGTGCGGACGTGGACGACGCCGGTCTTGCCGTTGGAGTTCTCCTTCAGGCCGATGACCTGAGACACGGCCGCCAGGGTGTCGCCCGGATAGACCGGCGCCAGGAAGCGGCCCTCGGCGTAGCCCAGGTTGGCCACGGCGTTCAGGCTGATGTCGGGCACGCTCTTGCCGAACACCATGTGAAACACCAGCAGCGGGTCTAGGGGCGCGCCCGGCAGGCCGCAGCCGCGCGCGAATTCGTCGGAGGAGAACAGGGCGAAGCGCGGGCCGTGCAGGGCGGTGTAGAGCGCCACGTCGCCGGTGGTGACCGTGCGAGGCGTCGCGTGGACGAGAGTTCTGGCCGAGGCGGAAGTCCTCGAAGAAGTTTCCCGGGTCGGTCTTGGCCATGACTGCGCGCTGCCCCCTGACTTATCGCTTTTCACTCATCGGGCATTTCGCGGCGCAAAAAGTCCAGTGCGTCGCAACCGCATCGCTTGCGCCTGGGGCCACGCGGAGCTAGACCGCCCGGCGACTTATCCCCTGATTTTTTGACTGGAGACCTGCATGGCTCGCGCGAAGATCGCCCTTATCGGCGCCGGCATGATCGGCGGCACCTTGGCCCACATCGCGGCTCGCGAAGAGCTGGGCGACGTCATCCTGTTCGACATCGCCGAAGGCACCCCGCAGGGCAAGGCCCTCGACATCGCCGAAGCCTCGGCCGTGTTCGGCAAGGACGTGACCCTGAAGGGCGCCAACGACTACGCCGACATCGCGGGCGCCGACGTCTGCATCGTCACCGCCGGCGTGCCGCGCAAGCCGGGCATGAGCCGTGACGACCTGCTGGGCATCAACCTGAAGGTCATGAAGGCCGTCGGCGAAGGCATCAAGGCCCACGCCCCGAACGCCTTCGTCATCTGCATCACCAACCCGCTGGACGCGATGGTGTGGGCCCTGCGCGAATTCTCGGGCCTGCCGCACAACAAGGTCGTCGGCATGGCCGGCGTGCTTGATTCGGCCCGCTTCGCTTACTTCCTGGCCGAAGCCACTGGCGTGTCGGTCGAGGATATCCACGCCTGGACCCTGGGCGGTCACGGCGACGACATGGTCCCGATGGTCCGTCACTCCACCGTCGGCGGCCTGCCGCTGACCGAGCTGGTGGCCCAGGGCTGGATGACCCAGGAGAAGCTGGACGCCATCGTCGAGCGCACCCGCAAGGGCGGCGGCGAGATCGTGGCCCTGCTGAAGACCGGCAGCGCCTATTACGCCCCGGCCGAGAGCGCCATCGCCATGGCCACCTCGTACCTGAAGGACAAGAAGCGCGTCCTGCCGTGCGCCGCCTACCTGGAAGGCCAGTACGGCCTGAACAACCTGTACGTGGGCGTGCCGGTGGTCATCGGCGCCGACGGCGTCGAGAAGATCATCGAGTTCACGACCAACGACGCCGAGAAGGCGATGTTCGCCAAGTCGGTCGAGTTGGTTCAGGGCCTGATCGAGGCCTGCAAGGGCATCGAACCCTCGCTGGCCTAAGCTTCGCCGCATTCAGCGGAATCCAAGAGGGCCCTTCTCCCGCGCGGAGGAGGGCCTTTCTCGTTTCCGCTGCGGAAATCCCTCGCGTTTTCAGGGGCTTAATGAACCCCTAACCAGCCTTGACGCTGAGGGGTCCGATCTATAGGTTCCGCCCCGATCAAGCCCGGGCGCGGAATTGTTTTCGCGGCCGAACTCGGACCTGACCCTTCCCATGTCCAAGGCCGACGAACCGCACGATGAGGCTCTCAGGAGCCTCGACGCACGGCTCGCCGCAGTCGAGGCCAGGGACGCTCCCAAACCCGCGGGTTCCGTGGAAAAGGGGGCGAGCGACGGTTACCGCCTTCTGGCGGATCTGCTTGGCGGCGTATTGGGCGGTCTCGGCCTTGGCTGGGCGCTCGACCACTACGCCGGCACAAGGCCCTGGGGCCTGATCGGCGGCGTGCTGATCGGCACGGGGCTTTCGGTGTTCCTGGTGGTGCGTCGCGCATCCCAGCTGAGCGCCAAGGCGGCTCTCAAGGCCGCAACTGAAACCAACGACGGTCCCGATGTCGGGGCCAAACCAGGGGACGCGTAAGGCCGATGGCCGATCCGATGCACCAGTTCCAGATCGCGAAGGTCGTGGAGCTGCCGCCCGTGAACGTTCCCGGGCTGGGCCTTGTCGACCTTTCGATCACGAACTCCGTGGCCGCCATGCTGGCCGCCGCCGTTCTGGTCATCCTGTTCTTCGCGGCCGCCGGCCGCGGCGCGGTGGTCCCGGGCCGCCTGCAGACCGTGGGCGAGATGCTCTATGGCCTGGTCAACAGCCTGACCTCGTCTATCATCGGCCACGAGGGCAAGAAGTACCTGCCCTTCGTCTTCACCCTGTTCTCCTTCGTGCTGTTCATGAACATGCTGGGCATGTTCCTGGTCTTCACCGCCACCTCGCAGCTGGCCGTGACCCTGACCCTCGGCATGATGGTCATTCTCACCGTGGTCGGCGTAGGCTTCGCCAAGAACGGCTTCAAGTTCTTCAAGCTGTTCGCCCCGTCGGGCGTGCCGTGGCCGCTGTACTTCCTGCTGGTTCCGATCGAGATCCTGTCCTTCCTGATCCGTCCCGTGACCCTCGGCCTTCGTCTGTTCGGCAACATGCTGGGCGGTCACGTGGTGCTGAAGATCTTCGCCGGTTTCGTAGTGGCCATGGGTTCGCTCGGCATCCTCGGCTGGGCCGGCTCGGCGCTCGCACTGAGCTCGGTCGTCGCCCTGACGGCGCTGGAGTTCATGGTGGCCTTCCTGCAGGCCTTCGTGTTCGCCGTGCTGACCTGCGTTTACCTCAACGACGTCGTGAACCTGGACAGCCACTAAGGCTCACGGCCAACTACCTCTTACCTCCATCCATTCGACCTAAAGGACTAAGACAATGGAAGCTGAAGCCGCGAAGTACATCGGCGCTGGCCTTGCGATGCTGGGCATGATCGGCGCGGGCGTCGGCCTGGGCGTGATGTTCGGCAACTATTTCCAGGGCGCTCTGCGCAACCCGTCGGCCGCCGCTCAAGAGCGTCCGATGCTGTTCCTGGGCATGGCTCTGACCGAAGCCCTGGGCATCTTCGCCCTCGTCATCGCCTTCCTGATCCTGTTCTCCTAATCGCTTAAGAGGGACCTCGTCCTCCTATGGCGACGACGGAAAACCACGGCGTGACCGAAACGACCGGCGCGCCCGAAGCTCACGGCTCCGGCGGCCTGCCGCAGCTGCAGTTCGAGCATTGGGCGGGCCAGATCGTCTGGCTGCTCCTGATCTTCGTCGTCCTGTACGTGGTGCTGTCCAAGATGCTGCTGCCCAAGGTGGGCGGCGCCATCGAGGGGCGCGCGGACAAGATCGCCGGCGACATCGCCGACGCTCGCAAACTGCGCGACGAAGCCGAAGTCCAGAGCCAGGCGGCCGCTGCCGAACTGGCCGAGGCTCGCGGCAAGGCCCTGCGCACCGCAGCCGACGCGAAGGCCAAGGCGCAAGCCGAAGCCGCCGCGCGTCAGGCCAAGGAAGACGCCGCTCTGGCCGAAAAGCTTGAGGCCGCCGAGGCCCGTATCCGCGCCTCGCGCGATGCGGCCATGGGCAATGTGAAGACCATCGCGTCGGACACCGCCCAGGCGATCACCGCCAAGCTGACCGGCAAGGCCGCCACCTCCGCCGAGGTGAACGCCGCGCTGGCCAAGCTGTCGGCTTAAGGAGACGGACATGGGACTGTTCCAACTGTCCAACCCCGAGTTCTGGGTGCTGGTCGCCCTGGTGCTCTTCTTCGGCCTGCTGGTCGTTCTGAAGGTGCTGCCGGGCGCGCTGTTCGGCGCTCTGGACGGCCATGCGGCCAAGATCCAGGCCGAGCTGGACGAAGCCGCCAAGCTGCGCGCCGAGGCCCAGGCCCTGCTCGCCGACATCAAGGCCCAGCGTGACGCTTCCGAGCGTCAGGCCGCCGAGATGCTGGCCGCCGCCGAAGCCGACGCCAAGCGTCTGGCGACGGAAGCCCAGGCCAAGCTGGAAGAGCAGATCAAGCGTCGCGCCGAACTGGCCGAACGCAAGATCGCCGCCGCTGAAGCCGAGGCCTCCGCCCAGGTGAAGGCCGCCGCCGCCGACCTGGCCGTGGCCGCCGCCGAGCAGATCCTGGTCGCCCGCCTGGGCGACACGGACCCGCTGGTCGACGCCGCCGTCAAGCAAGTGGCCGGAGCCAAGTTGCAATAGCAGCGGGGTTGAGCCGAGAAGATCGAAGGGCGTCTCCGAAAGGAGGCGCCCTTTTTCTTTGGGCTGATTGCTACGCCGCCCTCCGCCTCCCTCGCCCTTGTGGCGAGGGCCCCTCTGTCAGCCGGCATGAAGCCAGCCGCGGAACTGCGGAGGTGGCGGAGTTACGAGAGGGGCGATTGAGGCGGCGGACACAGGGATCCTCGCCACGAGGGCGAGGAAGGCTGGCGGGGAATTCCCCGCTCTAAACCCGCCGGCTCTTGCGCCGTAGGGACCGGCGCCACCGGACGGCGACGCGCCAGCGGCGGGGGATGATCAGCCGCTCGATGCGCAGGGCCTGCTGCCAGGCGACCTGCAGCACTTCCGGCTCGCGGCGCAGCAGGCGCCGCAAGGGAAAGATCATCTTGGGGTGAGCGCGCTGCACCTTGATGAACTGCTTGCGCGCCCAGAACGAGTTGCGCAGCACCAGCATCAGGCCGACCACGGTCAGCGGCACGCCCAGCGGCCCCGGCAGGGGCGCGATCAGGAAGCCCGCCAGGATCAGCAGCCCGCCGACGATGAGCAGCAGCCAACGCGACGCGCGCGCGAGCAGGGCTCGGGCGAAGTCGTCGGACTGGCGTGCGCGCGGCATCGAGAGGGTCAGGGCGATCTGCATAGGGACACGACGGGGAGGACCCGTCGCGTCTCCAGATGGACTCAGGATCGGCGCCGGACAACCGGGATATGAGAACCCCGGAACGCGCCGTAAAGGACGCCTGTTGCGCCTTAACGAAACTTAATCCCCTATTCCGCCGCCAGTGGCGCCGGGGACACAGGAGTCCACTTCAACCGTGGCTTACGTGCCGCAAGAGTTTCATCAAGGCGTCGCAAAGGCGCCTGGGTCGGCGCATTCTTGAAGCGGTCCACATCGCCGGCCTTGGCGGCGTTCGCCAGAGCCCGCAGCGCGGTGATGAAGCGGTCCAGCTCGTACTTCGACTCGGTCTCGGTCGGCTCGATCAGCATCGCGCCGTGGACCACCAGCGGGAAGTACATGGTCATCGGGTGGAAGCCCTCGTCGATCATCGCCTTGGCGAAATCGAGCGTGGTCACCCCGGTGCCTTCCAGCCAGCTGTCGTCGAACAGGGCCTCGTGCATGCACGGGCCGTCCGGGAAGGCCGGGCTCATCACGTCGGACAGTCGCGCCTTGATGTAGTTGGCGTTGAGGACGGCGTCCTCGGCCACCTGACGCAGGCCGTCGGCGCCGTGCGACAGCATGTAGGACAGGGCGCGGACATACATGCCCATCTGGCCGTTGAAGGCGGTCAGGCGGCCGAAGGCGGCCGAAGCCTCCTCGACCTCGTGCTCGACCAGCTTGAAGCTGTCGCCGTCGTGCACGACCCACGGGGTGGGGGCGTAGGCGGCGAGGGCCTCCGACAGCACCACCGGACCCGCGCCCGGACCACCGCCGCCGTGGGGCGTCGAGAAGGTCTTGTGCAGGTTGATGTGCATGGCGTCGACGCCCAGGTCGCCCGGGCGCACCCGGCCGACGATGGCGTTGAAGTTGGCGCCGTCGCAGTAGAAGTAGGCCCCGGCCTCGTGGGTCAGGCGGGCGATCTCGATCACCTCGCGCTCGAACAGGCCGCAGGTGTTGGGGTTGGTGACCATGATGGCCGCCACGTCCGGGCCCAGCTTGGCGGCCAGGTCGGCGAGGTCGACGCGGCCGTCATCGGTCTGGCCGATTTCCTTGACCGTGTAGCCGGCGAAGGCGGCGGTGGCCGGGTTGGTGCCGTGGGCGCTGGTCGGGGCCAGCACCGTCTTGCGGTGGCCCTGGCCGTTGGCCTCATGGGCGGCGCGGATAGCCAGAAGGCCGCACAGCTCGCCATGGGCGCCGGCCTTGGGCGACAGCGCCACGGCGGGCATGCCGGTCAGGGTCTTCAGCCAGTGGGCCAACTGGTCCATCAGGCCCAGCGCGCCCTGCACGGTGGAGACCGGCTGCAGCGGGTGGATGTCCGAGAAGCCCGGCAGGCGCGCCATCTTCTCGTTCAGGCGCGGGTTGTGCTTCATCGTGCACGAACCCAGCGGATAGAGCGCCAGGTCGATGGCGTGGTTCTTCTGCGACAGGCGCACGTAGTGGCGCATGGTCTCCGGCTCCGACAGGCCGGGCAGGCCGATCGGATCGTGACGCAGCAGGCCGTCCAGGGCGTCGTCGACGCCGGTGGCCTCGGGCAGGTCGACGCCCGACTTGTCCCAGCCGCCCAGTTCGAAGATCAGCGGCTCGTCCTGCAGCAGGCCGCGGCCCCCGGTCAGGGTGGCGGTCGGCATGTCGTTGGCGGGGGCTTCAGGCCGGGTGGGACGGCCGACAGAGTTCATGCTCATTGGGCGATCACCTTGGTCAGGGCCTTTTGCAGAAGGGCGATGTCGGCATCGCTCGTCAGTTCGGTCGCCGCCAGCAGCAGCACGTCGTCCATGCCCGCCGTCGGGGCTAGGCGCGAATAGGGCACGCCGGCGATGACGCCATTGCCGGCCAGGGTCTCGACGACCTCGGCGGCGTCGCGCGGCAGGCGCACGGCGATCTCGTTGAAGTAGCGCTCGGTCAGCACCTCGACGCCGGGCACGGCGGTCAGGGCCGCCTTCAGCTTGCGGGCGCGGTCATGGTTCAGGGCGGCCAGTCGGCGCAGGCCCTGCTCGCCCAGCAGCGACATGTGGATGGTGAAGGCCAGGGCGCACAGGCCGCTGTTGGTGCAGATGTTCGACGTGGCCTTGTCGCGGCGGATGTGCTGCTCGCGGGTCGACAGGGTCAGGACGAAGCCGCGGCGCCCTTCGGCGTCCACGGTCTCGCCGCACAGGCGGCCGGGGATCTGACGCATGTACTTTTCGCGGCAGGCGAAGAGGCCGACGTAAGGACCGCCGAAGTTCAGGCCGTTGCCGATCGACTGGCCCTCGGCCACGGCGATGTCGGCGCCCATCTCGCCGGGCGACTTCAGCAGGCCGTAGGAGACCGCTTCCGTCGTCACCACGATCAGCAGGGCGCCGGCGGCGTGGGCGGCCTCGGCGATGGCGGTCACGTCGGTGACCGTGCCGAAGACGTTGGGGGTCTGGACGACGACGCAGGCGGTGTCGGCGTCGATGGCGTCGATCACGGCGGCTTCGGCGTCAACGGCGGCGGCCAGGGTGTCGGTGGCGACACCGGCCGCATGGGCCAGGGTCTCGATCGAGCGGACGTAGTGCGGATGCAGGCCGCCTGACAGCACCGCCTTGCCCTTGCGGGTGATGCGGTTGGCCATCATCACCGCCTCGGCGGCGCCGGTGGAGCCGTCGTACAGCGAGGCGTTGGCGACCTCGAGGCCGGTCAGGGCCGCGACCTGGGTCTGGAACTCGAACAGGACCTGAAGGGTGCCTTGCGCGATCTCCGGCTGGTACGGCGTGTAGCTGGTCAGGAACTCCGACCGCTGGATGATGTGGTCGACGCTGGCCGGGACGTGGTGGCGATAGGCGCCGGCCCCGCAGAAGAACGGCGCCGAACCCGCGGTGCGGTTGCGCGCGGCGAGCGCGGAAAGCTCACGCTCCACCTCCAGCTCGCCGGCATGCAGCGGCAGGTCGACGACGCCCGTGCGGCGAGCCGCGGCGGGCACGTCCACGAACAGGTCGTCGACGGATTTGACGCCGATGGCCGAGAGCATCTCGGCGCGGTCGTCGGGCGTGAGGGGGAGGTAACGCATCGGGGCCGTTGTTTCTGGCTTAGAGGGTGCCGAGGAAGGCTTCGTAGGCGGCGCGGTCCATCAGGGCGTCGACTTCCGACGCGTCCGACAGCTTCACCTTGGCGAACCAGCCGCCAGCTTCCGGGGCGGCGTTGACGGTCTCGGGCGAGCCCGACAGGTCGCTGTTGGACTCGACCACTTCGCCGCTGACCGGGGCGTAGACGTCGGAGGCGGCCTTGACGCTTTCGACCACGGCCAGGCTGTCGCCCTTCTTCACGGTCTTGCCGACGTCCGGCGTTTCGACGAACACCACGTCGCCCAGCTGGTCGGCGGCGTAGGCGGTGATGCCGACGGTGGCGATGTCGCCGTCGACGGAGATCCATTCATGGTCTTTGGTGAAGCGCATCGGAGCAGCCCTTTTCCTTAGATCTTGCGCACGTAGCGATTGGGGACGAACGGGGTCGGGACGATTTGCGCCGCCTGGGTCCGACCACGGACGATGACGTTGAGCTTGGCTCCGACCTCGGCGAGGGCCGGGGGGACGAAGCCGAGCGCGATGGGATAGCCCAGGGTCGGCGAGAAGCCGCCGCTGGTGATCACGCCGACGACCCTGCCGTCGGCGTCGGCGATCTCGGCGCCTTCACGGGCCGGGGCGCCTTCGACCTTCAGGCCGACGCGGATGCGCGACGGGCCCTCGGCCAGCTCCTTCTGGATGCGGGCGGCGCCGGGGAAGTCGCCGGCCTCGCGGCGCTTCTTGGACAGGGCGAAGTTCAGGCCGCCTTCCACCGGGCTGGTGGTCTCGTCCAGGTCATGGCCGTAGAGCGGCAGGCCGGCCTCCAGGCGCAGGCTGTCGCGGGCGCCCAGGCCGATGGGACGAACGCGCTCGTCCTCCAGCAGGGTGTTCCAGATGCGGGCGGCGTCGGCCGCCGGCAGGGAGATCTCGTAGCCGTCCTCGCCGGTGTAGCCGGAGCGCGAGACGATGGCGGACACGCCGAACATCTCGATCACGGTCGCGTCCATGAACACCATCTGCGCGACGCTCGGCGCATGGGCGGCCAGCACGGCGGCGGCCTCGGGTCCTTGAAGAGCCAGCAGGGCGCGGTCTTCCAGGCGCTCGATCTTCACCTGGCCGCCGATCTCGGATTCCATGTGGGCGTAGTCGCCGTCCTTGCAGGCGCCGTTGACCACCACGAACAGGCCGTCGTCATCGGGGCGGGCGGCCATCAGGTCGTCGATGATGCCGCCGGTCTTGTTCAGCAGCATGGAGTAGCGCTGCTTGCCCGGCTTCAGGCCGATGTAGTCGCCGGGGGTGATCTCTTCGAAGGCCGCCAGGGGCGCGACGCCGCGCAGCCGGGCCTGGCCCATGTGCGAGACGTCGAACAGGCCCGCATGCTCGCGGGTCCACAGGTGCTCCTTCAGCACCCCGTCCTTGTGCTGCACCGGCATGGAATAGCCCGCGAACGGGACCATGCGCGCGCCGGCGGCGACGTGCGCGTCATAGAGCGGGGTCTTCTTGAGGTCGGCTTCGGACACGCTGGGCTCCGCGAGGGGGTGACGACGCGACACGTCCGGCCTAGCCGAACATGCTGGCGCCCCCGCTGTCCCTGAGCCTGAGAGATTCCGGGCCTGGGCCCTTGCTCCTTCGGCGAGCCCCTGACGAGGCTGCTTTCCAGCGTTTAGTAGCTCGCGCGGTCCTTTTGCCTGAGCGTTTCCGGGGCGGTTGCGCCTTCGGCCTCGGGCTTCAGAGAATCCCGATGTCTCCCGCGAGAGCGAGGCGGAACCTGATCGACCGACCCCCGCGAGTCAAGCGTCGCCGGAGGAACGGATAACAGGGGCGGGGGATTGTCCTCGCGACGTGCAACCGCCTGCACGAAAAAGGAGAATCCACGATGTCGATCCTCGGTCGCCTGTTTGGCGAGAAGGAAGAACACGTCCCCGGAACCGCCGCCGCGCCCGATGGCGACATGCAGAAGGTTCTCGCAGCGCTCGCCGAGCTGAAACCCATCCCGTTCGAGACCCTGACGCCGGAAGAAGCCCGCCGCCAGCCGACCCCCGCCGACGCGGTCATGACCATCCTGCGCAAGCGGGGGATGGAGAACATGGCCCTGATGGGCGTGCAGACCGAGGACATCACCATTCCCGGCGCGGCCGGTCCGCTGGAGGCGCGCATCTATCGCCCCGACACGCGCCATCCGGTGCATCCGGTGGTTATCTACTGGCATGGCGGCGGCTGGGTGTTCGCCGACATCAACGTCTATGACAGCGCCCCGCGCGGCATCGCCCGCTTCGCCGACTGCATCGTCGTCTCCTGCCACTATCGCCAGGCGCCGGAGAACAAGTTCCCCGCCGCGCACGAGGACGCCCTGGCGGCCTATCGGTGGGTGCTGGAGAACGCCCAGAGCTTCGGCGGCGACCCGACCCGCATCGCGGTGATGGGCGAAAGCGCCGGCGGCAACCTGGCCTGCGCCACTGCCATCGCCGCCCGCGACCAGGGCCTGCGCCAGCCTTGCCACATGGCGCTGATCTATCCGGTGGCCGGGGCCGACATGAACACCCCGTCCTATCGCGAGAACGTCAACGCCAAGCCGCTGAACAAGGCGGGCATGGAGTGGTTCGTCAAACACGTCTTCAACTCGCCGGAAGAGGCGAAGGACCCGCGCGTGAACCTGGTGGAGGCGGACCTGCACGACCTGCCGTCGGCCACCATCATCACCGCAGAGATCGATCCCCTGTGCTCGGAGGGCGAGCTGCTGGGTGACCGGCTGGAGCAGGCTGGCGTGGACTTGCGCCGCAAAACCTTCCACGGCGTAACCCACGAGTTCTTCGGCATGGGCCTAGTGGTCAAGGACGCCGCCGCCGCCGAGGCCTTCGTGGCCCACGAACTGAAACGCGCCTTCGGGACGGCGATGCTGCCGATCTAGATCCCGGGACCGGGGCGGATGGTTACATCCGCTCCGGCGTTTCCACGCCCAGCAGGTCGAGGGCGAGCTCGAGCTGCTTGAGGGTGGTCTGGGCCAGGGTCAGGCGCGAGGCGCGCACGGCCGGGTCGTCGGCGACCACGATCGGGCAGGCGGCGTAGAACTTCGAGAAGCCCTGGGCCAGCTTGAAGGCATGCTCGGCGATGAAGTTCGGGGCCTTCTTGTCGTAGGCCTCGGCCAGGGCCGTCTCGAACGCGTCCAGCAGCAGGGCGAGATCACGTTCCGCCGGCTCGGCGATGGTGATCGGACCCGCCGCGGCGCCGCTTTCGGCGGCCTTGCGCAGCACCGACTTGATGCGGACGGCCTGGTACAGCAGGTACGGGCCGGTCTTGCCCTCGAAGCTGGTGAAGCGGTCGAGGTCGAAGACGTAGGACGTGCCGCGGAAGTTCTGCAGGTCGGCGAACTTCAGGGCGGCGACCGCCACCTTGTGCGCGATCTCCTCGAACTCTTCCTTGGGCAGTTCGGCGCCGAGGCCGGCTTCGGTCAGGCGCTCGCGCGCCTTGTCCTTGGCCATGGTGATCAGGTCGTGCAGCTTCAGGACGCCGCCGGCGCGGGTCTTGAACGGCTTGCCGTCCGTGCCGTTCATGGTGCCGAAGCCGATGTGCTCCAGCGAGCCCTCGGCGGCGTAGCTGGCCAGGTAGGCGGCGCGGAACACCTGCTCGAAATGGTCGGCCTGGCGCTGGTCTACGCAGTACAGGATCAGGTGCGGCGCGAAGCTGTCGCGGCGGTCCAGGATCGTCGCCAGGTCGGTCGTGCCGTACATGGCCGAACCTTCCGAAGAGACGACCAGCAGCGGATCGGGGCTTTCGGCCTCGATCACCGTGCCGTCGGGCAACTTCTTCTTCTTGGTCTCGCCTGGGCGGGCGACGCGGATGATGCGCGCGCCCTGGTCGTCGACCAGCAGGCCCTTGGCGTCCAGTTCCTCGACCATCGGCGGGATCAAGTCGTTGACGTCGCTTTCGCCCTTCCACAGATCGAAGTCGACGCCCAGGGCGTGGAACTCACGCTCCAGGGCCACGCGGCTGACGGCCACGAAGTGCTTCCACAGGGCCAGATAGCCGGGGCGGCCGGCCTGCAGTTCCGCCGTCGCCTTGCGGGCGCGGTCGCGGAACTCGACGTCTTCCTTCATGCGGCCGGAAGCGGCCGGATACAGGCGCTCCAGATCCTCAAGGGTCACCGGGCTCTGGCCGGGGAAAGGACCATCGCCCTCGGCCATGAACGGGGCGGCCGAGCCTTCGTCCTGCAGGGCGACGATGAGCAGGCCCATCTGAAAGCCCCAGTCGCCGAAGTGAGCGTCGCCCAGAACCTCGTCGCCGCGGAAGCGATAGATGCGCTTCACCGACTCCCCGATGATCGAGGCGCGCAGGTGGCCCACGTGCATGGGCTTGGCCACGTTCGGACCAGCGTAATCGACCAGCACGCGGCGTGGCTCGACCCGCGAGGCCCCGGCGCGTTCGTCGGCGGCGATCTCGGCGGCGCGCTCGGACAGGGCGGCGTCGGCCAGCTTCAGGTTGATGAAGCCCGGGCCGGCGATCTCGACCGACTTGAACAGCGGCGAGCCTTCCAGCGTGGCGGCGACGGCGGTCGCGATCTCACGTGACGGCTTGCCCGCCTGCTTGGCGGCGGCGAGGGCGCCGTTGCACTGGAAGTCGGCAAGGTCGGGGCGGTCGGACGGCGTGACGCGTCCGAGGTCGGCAGACAGGCCGGCCGCGGCGAAGGCGGCTCCAACCGCTTCGCCGAGGCGGGATTTCAGGTCGGTCATTGGTTCTGGTTGTTGGTCGTCGAACTGGCGGCCGTGGCCTGGCCGGCGTTGACGCGGAAGCGTTTGCCGTCGCGGTTGAACTCGGCCATCTGCGGCGTGACGTCGAAGCCGATCAGGACCTCGAAGTTCGAGCCGCTGGTGGTTTCGCTGGCGCGCGGGATGACGATGCCTTCCAGCAGGTCGGTGATCATCACGCGGTCCTGGCCGGCCGGGAAGGTCACGGGCAGGTCGAAATATTCCTTGGCCACGACCGAGTTGTTGCGGCGGGTCACCGCCACCCAGTAGCGGTAGTTCTTGCGGCGCTCCTCGGCCTGAGGGCCACGGCCGAGATTGAACAGAACCTCGACGCGCATCTCGATCGGGTCGGCGCCTTCATAGCGGCAGCCGGCCGACAGGCCTTCGATCTCGCCGGTATAGGCGACGGCGTTCATCGCCTCGCGGCCGCCCTCGAACTCGGTGTAGCGGCCGGCGTCGTAGAGCACCTTCACATAGGGGCAGGGGCCGGCGTTCTTCAGCGACGCCAGCGGCGCGCGCGGCGAGGCCCACTCTTCCTTGCTCTTCTTCTTCTTCGCGGCTTCTTCCTGCTGGCGGCGTTCAGCGTCGCCGCCGCCCTGGCGTCGGCCCTGCGCCATGGCGGAGGAGCCGATGAAGCTGGCCGCGAGGGCGAGGCAGAGAGCGGAAGTGGCGATACGGCGCATGGATCGTCCGGAAAATATAAGCGCACGGGCGGAATGAGCCCGCCTGCGTCATGTCGCGTGATAAAGGCTTATGCGTGACCTCGCAACGCATGCGGCTGGCGAGAAGGCCCTCGAACGCTTAGGTTCCGCACCGAAATGAACGCCCACGCCACCCTCCGCCCGCCGCTCACCGTCCTGCTGGCCAGCCCGCGCGGCTTTTGCGCCGGGGTGGACCGCGCCATCCAGATCGTCGAACGCGCCATCGAGAAGTTCGGCGCGCCGGTCTATGTGCGCCACGAGATCGTCCACAACCGTCACGTGGTCGATCGCCTGAAGGCCATGGGCGCGGTGTTCGTCGAGGAGATCGACGAGGCGCCGGCCGACCGGCCGATGATCTTCTCCGCCCACGGGGTGCCCAAGTCCGTGCCCGAGGCGGCGAAGCAGCGGCAGATGCTCTATCTCGACGCCACCTGTCCGCTGGTGTCCAAGGTCCACGTCGAGGCCCAGCGGCACTATGACGCCGGGCGCGAGATCGTGTTGATCGGCCACGCCGGCCACCCCGAGGTGATCGGCACCATGGGCCAGTTGCCCGAGGGCACGGTCGCCCTGATCGAGACGGTGGAGGACGTGGCGACCTGGACGCCGAAGGACGCCTCGAACGTCGCCTTCGTCACCCAGACGACCCTGTCGGTGGACGACACCACCGAGATCATCGAGGCCCTGCGCGCCCGCTTCCCCGGCATCTCCGCGCCGCACAAGGAAGACATCTGCTACGCCACCACCAACCGCCAGGAGGCGGTGAAGCATCTGGCTGATGGCTCTGATCTGGTGCTGGTGGTCGGCTCCAAGAACTCCTCCAACTCCGTCCGCCTGGTCGAGGTCGCTCTGAAGGGCGGGGCCAGGGACGCGCGGCTGATCGACGATGTCTCGGGCCTGGATTTCGCCTGGCTGAACGGAGCCTCGCGCGTCGGCCTGACCGCCGGAGCCTCCGCGCCCGAGGCCCTGGTCCAAGGCGTGATCGACGCCCTTTCGGAGCGTTACGAGGTGACGGTCGAGGAGATCGCCCCGGCCCGCGAAACGGTGACCTTCAAGCTGCCGCGCATCCTGACGGCTTGACCCGAGGGGCGGGCTCGCCCATCCCCTCCCCATGGCCGTCTATACCGACATCACCGACGCTGAACTCGAAGCGTTCCTCGCCGCCTATGACCTGGGCGCGCCCCTGTCGTTCAAGGGCATCGCCGAGGGCGTGGAGAACTCCAATTTCCTCCTGGAGACCGAGACAGGGCGTTTCATCCTCACCGTCTTCGAAAAGCGGGTGAAGTCCGAGGACCTGCCGTACTTCCTGGGGCTGATGCGGCACCTGGCCGACCGAGGCTTCCCCTCGGCGACGCCGGTGAAGGACCGTAACGGCCGCGACCTGCAGACCCTGCGCGGCAAGCCGGCGGTTATCGTCGAGTTCCTGCCGGGCCTGTCGGTCCGCAAGCCGAGCGTTGCCCACTGCCGTGCGGCGGGCGAGGGGCTGGCGCGCCTGCACCTGGCGTCGGAAGGATTCCCCGGCCGCCGGGCCAACGACCTGGGCCAGCCCTATTGGGCGGCCGTCTTCGCGCCTCTGCGCAAGCAGGCCGAGGCGCTGAAGCCCGGCCTGTCGGCGACCATCGAGAAGGACCTGGCGCAGTTCGCCCTGTCGTGGCCGCGCGGCCTGCCGGCGGGGGCGATCCACGCCGACTTCTTCCCCGACAACGTCTTCTTCCACGGAGAGCAGTTCGCCGGGGCGATCGACTTCTACTTCGCCTGCTACAACTCGCTGGCCTACGACATCGCCGTGACCCTGAACGCCTGGTGTTTCGAGGCGGACGGCATGTTCAACGCCACCGCCGCGCGGGCCATGATCGCGGGCTACGAGTCCCTGCGGCCCTTGTCGCCGGCCGAGAAGCAGGCCCTGCCGCTGCTGGCGCACGGGGCGGCCATGCGCTTCTTCCTGACCCGCCTGAACGATTGGCACGCCACGCCCAAGGACGCGTTGGTGCGGCCGAAGGACCCCATGGAGTACGAGCGCAAGCTGGCGGTCCACCGCGAAGGCCTGCACCTGTTCAGCGAGCAGGCATGACCCCCAAGGTCCTGATCTATACGGACGGCGCCTGCAGCGGAAATCCCGGCCCCGGCGGCTGGGGCGCGGTGCTGATGTACGGCGACAAGCGCAAGACCATGTGCGGCGGCGAGCCGGGCACCACCAACAACCGCATGGAGCTGATGGGCGCCATCGTGGCGCTGGAGACCTTGAACCGCCCCTGCAAGGTCGAGCTGCACACCGACAGCCAGTATGTGATGAAGGGCGTCACCCAGTGGATCCATGGCTGGAAGGCCAAGGGCTGGAAGACCGCCGACAAGAGCCCGGTGAAGAACGAGGACCTGTGGAAGCGCCTCGACGCCGCCCGCGCCCGGCATGACGTCGATTGGCGCTGGGTGAAGGGTCACGCCGGCAACCCGTACAACGAGGAAGCCGACGAACTGGCCCGCAGAGGGTTGAAGGAAGCGCTGGGGCGGTAGGCTCCTTGCGTCCTTCAAGACGGCCTGGCGGCCTCCTCAGGATGACGAATTCGGAATGCAAACAAAGCTCGTCATGCTGAGGAGCGCGAAAGCGCGTCTCGAAGCACGCTAGGCGGTCTTCACCGTCAGCACCGAACCGTCCACCTGGACCACCTCGATCCTCATGCCGCGCTCCAGGGTCGAGGCGCCGGACAGCCGCGCCGCCCACTCCTTGCCGTCCACGAACACCCGACCCTCGCCGCCGACGAAGACGCTGGCGGTCTCGCCGTCGCGGCCGATCAGGCGGGTCAGGGGATCGTTGATGTCGTCCACCGGCTCCAGCTCCTTGCGGGGCAGGATGCGGCGCGAGGCGAAGGTGGCGATCAGGGTCAGCACCGCGAACAGGCCGAGCGCCCAGCCCAGCGGCAGGGGCGCAAGCACCGTGACGATCCCGACCACCGCCGCCGTCGCGGCCGGCCACAGCAGCCAGCCGCTGCCGGTCGACACTTCCGCCGCCAGCAGCAGGGCGGCGAGGGCCAGCCAGACCCACAGGGGCTGCGAGGCGTAGAGGGCCAGGATCGCGTGCATGGGCGTCAGCCTTTCGTGCGCGGCACGGCCGAGCCGCCGCTGCGCGTCGTCGCCGGCGGCGGCGCGGAGGGTTGCGAGGCCTTGGCCGAACTCACCAGTTCGCCGATGCCGGCGATGGTGCCGACCAGCGAGGCCATGTCGGCGGGCACGATGACGGTCTTCTGCTGCGGGCTTTCGGCCAGCTTGGCGAAGGCCTCCACATAGCGCTGGGCCACGAAGTAGTTGATGGCGTTGACGTCGCCCCGGGCGATGGCCTCGGAGACCATGGCGGTCGCCTTGGCCTCGGCCTCGGCTTCACGTTCGCGGGCCTCGGCGTCGCGGAAGGTGGCTTCCTTGCGGCCTTCGGATTCCAGGATGGCCGCCTGCTTGGAGCCCTCGGCGCGCGCGATCTGGGCCTGGCGTTCGCCGTCGGCCTCGGTGATCACCGCGCGGCGTTCGCGCTCGGCCTTCATCTGGCGGGCCATGGCGTTGGTGATGTCCGGCGGCGGGGTGAGGTCCTTGATCTCGATCCGCGTCGCCTTCACGCCCCAGGGGCTGGTGGCATGGTCGATGGTGGCCAGCAGGCGCGAGTTGATCTGGTCGCGCTGGCTCAGCACCTCGTCCAGCTCCATGGAGCCGACCACGGTGCGCAGGTTGGTCATGGCCAGCTGGGTGATGGCGTAGTTCAGGTTGTCGACGCGATAGGCCGCGGCGGCGGCGTCCATCACCTGGATGAAGATGATGCCGTCCACCTTCACCGACACGTTGTCCTTGGTGATGACCTCCTGCGTCGGGACATCGAGCACCTGCTCCATCATGTTCATCCGCCGGCCGACGGTTTCGATGAAGGGCGTCAGGATGTTGATGCCAGGCTTGAGGGTGCGGGTGTAGCGGCCGAAGCGCTCCACCGTGAACTCGCGCCCCTGGGGCACGATCTTCACCACCGCGAACAGGACCACGATGGCGAGGAAGACGAAGACGATAGGCACGATCAGCGCGGACATGAGGCCTCCCTATGGCATGCAACCCTAGGGCGCCGAGGCGGCCCCCGTCACCCTCAAAGCTTGAGCTAGTCCGCCGGCTCGTGCGCGTAGCTGAACACGCGGGCCAGTTTCCAGGCCCCATCCTCCAGCTTCCAAACCTGGGTGAAGGCGGCCTTGCCCACCAGCTTGAACGCTCCCTGGCCCTGGCGTTCGTGGAAGGTGTGCTCGCCCTGTTCGAAGGCGCCGTAGCTTCCGGCCGGCCAGACCTTCATCGTCCCGGCCGTCAGTTCGCGGCGGGAATTCCAGGCGTCCGGCTTCTGCTTGGCTTCGCAGGACTCGGCGTAGTCGGCGATGAAGCCGTCGCCCGAGGTCGCCACGAGCCCGTCCTTGTCGTGGAAGAATTCGAAGTCGTCGGTGACCATCGTCCGCAGACGGGCGGGATCGCAGCCCTGGAAGAACACCTCGAAGAATTCGGCGTCGCGCTTGGCGAGCGTCTCTTCCAGAGCCGATCCTGTCGGGATGACGGCGGCGGCCGCGGCGGCGAGAAGCAGGTCGAGCATGGCGGCCCCCGGGATCGTGTTCCGCAGACGCTATGGCTTGATCGGCGCGAGGCCTAGTTAAGTCGAGGACATCTTCGCCCTAGGCGACCAGGGCCTCGGCCTGCTTGAGGTCGACGCTGACCAGTTGCGACACGCCGCGCTCGCCCATGGTGACGCCGAACAGGCGGTCCATGCGGCTCATGGTGACGGGGTTGTGGGTGATGGCCACGAAGCGCGTGTGGGTGCGGCGGCGCATCTCGTCCAGCATGTTGCAGTAGCGCTCGACATTGGCGTCATCGAGCGGGGCGTCCACCTCGTCCAGCACGCAGATCGGCGCCGGATTGGCCAAGAAGACGCCGAAGATCAGGGCGCTGGCGGTCAGGGCCTGCTCGCCGCCGCTCATCAGGCTCATGGAGGCCATGCGCTTGCCGGGCGGGCAGGCGTAGATCTCCAGGCCGGCCTCTAGCGGATCGTCGCTCTCGATCAGGCGCAGCTCGGCCTGGCCGCCGCCGAACAGGGCGGTGAACAGGGCCTGGAAGTGGCCGTTGATGACGTCGAAGGCGGCCAGCAAGCGCTCCCGCCCCTCGGCGTTCAGCTCCTCGATCCCCTGGCGCAGGCGGGCCACGGCGCCGGACAGGTCGGCGCGTTCGGTGCGCATGGCTTCCAGGCGGGCGCCGGACTCGGCGGCTTCTTCCTCGGCGCGCAGGTTCACGGCGCCGATAGCGTCGCGCTCGCGCTCCAGGTTGAACAGGTGGGCCTCGACCCCGGCGGCGCCGGTGGGCACGGCGATGGCCTCGCCGGCGATCTGGCGGCCCAGCTCCTCCGGCTCCATGTGGGCCGCTTCACGGATCTGGCCTGCAATCTCGCCGAAGCGGTCGCGGGCGGCGTCCAGGCGGGCGGCCAGGCTGGCGCGGGCCTCGCGGGCGTCGGCGGCGGCGGCCTCTGCGGCGCGAAGGGCGCGGTCGGCGGCCTGGCGAGCGGCGTCGCCCTGGGCCAGGGCGTCGGAGGACTTGGCGCGGCGAGCCTCGGCCTGGGCGAAGTCCTCCAGCAGCTTGGTGCGGCGGACCTCGACCTGTTCGGGGGCGTCCTTGGCGGCGGCCATGGCGGCGGCGGCGGTGTCGCGATCCTTGGCCAGGGTCTCCAGACGGCCGTCGGCGGCGCCGGCGCGGCGGGTCCAGTCGGCGATCTCGCGCGTCAGGCTTTCCTGCCGGCGGGCGCGGCCCTGATGCTCGCGCACCTCGCGGTCGATCTCGGCGCGGGCGGCGGCGGCGGCTTCCCGCGCGGCGGCGGCGGCCTGCCGGGCGGCGGCCAGTTGCGGGGCTAGGTCCTCGCCGCCCTGGGTTCCGGCCGCTTCGGCCTCCACGGCGGCGAGCTGGGTTTCGGCCTCCACGCGCTCGGCGTCGAAGCGGGCGATGGTTTCGTCCAGGGACTGCGCGCGGGCGTCGCGGCGGGCGGCTTCGCGCTCCAGCCGCTCGACCACGTCGCGGGTGACGCCCAGGATGCGCTCGGCCTCCTGCGGCGCCTTACGGGCCTCGCGCAGGACGTCCTCGGCGGCGCGCAGGCGGGCCTGGGCGGTCTTGTGGGCGGCATCGGCGGCGGCGGCCTCGGGCGCGCGGCGGTCGATCTCGGTCTCCACCTCGGCCAGGCGGGTCTTCTGCTCCAGGCGGATGGCGGCGGGCTTGGGCGCCTCGGCCCGAGCGGTGAAGCCGTCCCAGCGCCACAGGTCGCCCTCGCGGGACACCAGACGGCCGCCGGTGGGCAGCAGCTTCTGCAGGCGGTCCCCATCCTCGCGCGCCACTAGGGCGGTGAAGGCCAGGCGGGCGGACAACGCGCCCGGCGCCTTGACCAGCGGGCCCAGCGGCGTCGCGCCCTCGGGCCAGGTCGGGGTGGTCACCTCGCGCCCGCCCCAATAGGACGGTGCGCGTTCGTCCAGGGCGGCCTGCAGGTCGTCGCCCAGGGCGGCGGCCAGGGCGGCCTCATAGCCACGGTCGGGCGAGACGGAATCCAGGGCCGGCGAAAAGCCGCTCTTGCCCGTGGGCGTCAGCAGCTGGACCAGGCCCCGGGCCTCGGTCTTCAGGCGGCCGAGCTGGTCTTCCAGCTTGCGGGTGGCGTCGCGGGCGCCGACCTCGCTGTTGGCGGCCTCGGCGCGTTCGGCGTCGGCGATCTCAAGGGCCGAGCGGGCCTTCTTCAGCGTCTCCAGCGCCGCCTCGAACTTGGTCTTGGCGTCGGCCAGCTGCGGATCGACCTCCGGCCCCAGGGCGGCGCGTTCGCTCTTGGCCTGATCCAGGGCGCGGACGGTGCGGGCCAGGCGGGTGCGGGCTTCCTCGACGCGGGCGGCGGCGGCGCGGCGGCTGGCCTCCTCGGCGGCGAGGCGGGTGGCCAGGGTCTCCACCTGGGCGTCGGCGGCGGCGCGGGCTTCTTCGGCCTTGGCGGCTGCGGCCTGCAGCTCGGGACCGCGATGAGGAGCGGCGGCGATCTCGGATTCGATCTGGGCCAGTTCGGCGCCCAGGCGGTCCAGCGCCCCGGCGGCGTCGTCGCGCACCTGGGCTTCGCGGGCCTCGTCGGCGTCGATGCGGGCGAGGTCGGCGTTCAGGCGGGCGACCTCGGCGGCGGCGGCCTCCAGCTCGCGGTCGATGCGGTCCTTCTCGATCGCAAGCTTGCCCAGGACGGCGGCGGCGATGATCTCTTCCTCGCGCAGGGGGGCGATGGCTTCCTCGGCCTTGATCGCCTCGGCGCTGGCGACGGCCACCTCGCGGGCGGTGCGCTCGGCCTCGCCGGCGGCCTGGGAAGCCTCGGATTCCGTGCGGGTCAGGGTGTCGCGGGCGTCGGTCCAGCGTGCGTACAGCACCGCGCCCTGCACGGCGCGGATCTCGGCCGACAGGCGCTTGTACTTTTCGGCCTGACGGGCTTCGCGGCGCAGGCGGTTGAGGCTGGTCTCCAGCTCCCGCGCCACGTCGTCCAGGCGGTCCAGGTTGGTCTCCGCCGCGCGCAGGCGCAGCTCGGCCTCATGCCGGCGGGTATGCAGGCCCGAGACGCCGCCGGCCTCTTCCAGGATGCGGCGGCGGTTCTGCGGCTTGGCGCCGATCAGTTCGCTGATCTGGCCCTGGCGGACCAGGGCGGGGGAGTTGGCGCCGGTCGAGGCGTCGGCGAACAGCAGCTGTACGTCCCGCGCCCGAACCTCGCGGCCGTTGATCTTGTAGGTGGAGCCCGCGCCGCGATCGATGCGGCGGACCACCTCCAGCACCGGGGTGTCGTTGAAGCTGGCCGGGGCCGTGCGGTCGGCGTTGTCGATGGTCAGGGTGACTTCGGCGTGGTTGCGCCCGGGGCGGTTGCCCGAGCCGGCGAAGATCACGTCGTCCATGCCGCCGGCCCGCATGGCCTTGGCCGAATTGGCGCCCATGACCCAGCGCAGGGCTTCCAGCAGGTTGGACTTGCCGCAGCCGTTAGGGCCGACGATCCCGGTCAGTCCCGGCTCGATGCGGAACTCCGTGGGCTCGACGAAGGATTTGAATCCCGAGAGGCGCAGGCGCTGGAATTGCACCGCCCGTGCTCCTAGCCCTTCAGGGCCTTGTCGACCGCAGCCTTGAGCGCCGCGAAGTCGACGTTTCCGCCAAGCTTCACGCCGTTGACGAAGAAGGTCGGCGACTGGTCGACGCCGTCCGCCTCGGCGTCCGCGTTGATGCGGGTCTGCATGGCGGTCAGCGCATCCTGATTGATGCAGGCGTTCAGCTTCTCTTCCGTCAGCCCAGCGCCCTTGGCGATCTTCAGGAGGCCGCCGCGCAGGTCGCTGGTGCGGTAGATCTCGGCCTGATCGCGGAACACCGCGGCCAGCACGTCGAAATACTTGTCCCGGCCGGCGCAGCGCGCGGTCAGGAAACCCAGGGCCGCGAAGTTCTGCGGCGGGGTCAGCAGCTCTCGCAGGACGAACCGCACCTTGCCGGTGTCGATGTAGGCCTTCTTGAACTGCGGGAAATCCTCATTGGCGAAGTGCGCGCAGTGCGGGCAACTGGCCGAGGCGTATTCAACCACCGTGACCTTGGCCTTGGGGTTGCCCAGGACCATGTCGTCGGCGCGCACCACCGGAGCGGCGGCGGCCGGCGAGAGGCCCGCCAGGGCGAACGCCGTCCCGGCCAGCAGCAGGCTGCGGCGGTCGGTGCGAAGGCTCTGGCGGGACAGTGTCACGTCGGTCGGTCCTTACTTCAGCGCGGCCTTGGCGGCGGCGACTTCGGTGTCGATCTTCGCCAGCGGCAGTTCGCCTTCGCCGATCAGCTTGCCGTTCAGGACAAAGCTGGGCGTGCTCGTGATCTTGGCGTCGCGGCTGTACTTCTCGACCCGGTCGTTCAGGTCCTTCAGCGACTTCTCGTCGGAGACGCAGGCGTCGAACTGGGCTTCGGTCATGCCGGCCGATTGGGCGATGCGCAGCAGCACGCCGCGGAAGTCGCCGGTGGAGAACATCTCCTGCTGGCCCTTGTACACGGCGTCGAGGACGGTGAAGTACTTGTCCTTGCCGGCGCAGCGCGCAGTCAGGAAGCCGGCGGCGGCGACCTCGACCGGCGGGGTCAGGAACTCGCGCATCACGTAGCGCACCTCGCCGGTGTCCACGTACTTCTTCTTGAACTCAGGGAAGACGTCCTGAGACCAGGCGGCGCAGTGGGTGCAGCTGGCGGAGGCGTACTCGACCAGGGTGATCTTGGCGTCAGCCGAGCCCAGGGTCATGTCCTCGGCGGTGACAGCCGAACCACCGGTCCCGCCCTTGGAGCAGGAGGCCACGGTGAGGGCGAGAGCGCCGGCGATCAGAACGCGGCGGTCGAAGAAACGCATGGCAAGATCCCTGAAATGCAGCCGTTAAGTCTAAGCCCGATTCCCGGCCAGGAGCGACGGGCGGTTCTTGGAGTCCAAAAGCAAGGCTGGCGGCGGCTTGTCAACGCGCCCCGCGCAGCACCTCGCGACCAAGCTTGAGCAATGCGGCTTTAAGGGGGCCGTCCGGCTGGCCCTTCAGGCTGGTCTCCAGGGACGCCTCGGTGGCCGCATCCAGGGGCGGCTTGCGGCGGCGGCCGGGCTTGGCCGCGGCGGCGGGCGCCTTCACCGGTCCCTGGACGATGCGCAGCTTGGTCACCACGCCCTTGCCCAGGATCAGGTCCAGGCGGGCGGTGATCTCGGCGGCCTGGTGCTGGATCAGGGTGGCCATGGGGCCGTCGACGCGCAATTCCAGGGTGCCGCCCTCGCCGGTGCGGGACTTGATGATCTTCACCGGCTCGGTACGCCGGGCCAGGTTTTCGCCGACGATCTCCTTCCATCGCCCTTGCAGGGCGGCGGGGCCGGCGCCGTACTTGTCGTCCAGCGCCTTGACCAGGCCGTTCAGGGCCTTGCCGGCCGGAGGCGGCGTGCGATGCGGCGGCCGGGTCTTGCGCGAGCGCAGGATGGCGACGGCTTCTTCGGCGGTGGGCAGGGTGCGGCGCATGAAGTTCCTATATACCCGGCTCGATGATCCCCGTCGCTCCCCTCCGCGCCGCTCTGCTGGACTGGTACGACGCCCACGCCCGCGACCTGCCCTGGCGGACCGGGCCGGCGGCCGGAATGGCGGGCGTGCGGTCCGATCCATACCGGGTCTGGCTGTCGGAAGTGATGCTGCAGCAGACCACCGTGCCGCACGCGACGCCGTACTTCCTGGGCTTCACCCAGCGCTGGCCGACGGTGTCGGACCTGGCGGCCGTGGACGATGGCGACCTGATGGCCGCCTGGGCTGGGCTTGGCTACTACGCTCGCGCCCGCAACCTGCTGGCCTGCGCCCGCGCGGTGGCGGAGCAGCATGGCGGCGTGTTCCCGGACACCGAGGCGGGTCTGCTGGCCCTGCCGGGCGTCGGCGCCTATACCGCCGCCGCCGTGGCCGCCATCGCCTTCGACCGGCCGGCCAATGTGGTGGACGGCAATGTGGAGCGGGTCATGGCCCGCCTGTTCGCGGTGGAGGAGCCGGTTCCCGCCTCCAAGCCCGAGCTGAAGCGCCTGGCGGGAGAGCTGGTCACGGACCAGCGGCCGGGCGACTGGGCGCAGGCGCTGATGGATCTGGGCGCCACCGTCTGTCGGCCCAAGGCTCCGCTGTGCGACCGCTGTCCGGTGTCGGACTTCTGCGAGGCGGTGAAGACCGGCGCGCCCGAAACCTATCCGAGGAAGACCAGGAAGGCCGACCGCCCGCGCCGGCATGGCGTCGCCTATGTCCTGACCCGCGACGGCGCCACCGCCCTGGTGCGGCGGGAGCCCAAGGGGCTGCTGGGCGGCATGCTGGCCCTGCCGACCAGCGAATGGCGCGCGACGCCGCTGTCGCCCGCCGAGGCGCTGAAGGCTGCGCCCATCGCCGCCGCCTGGCGGACGGTGGGTGAGGTCGAGCATGTCTTCACCCACTTCTCCCTGACCCTGACCGTGCTTGCGGCCGAGGGGGACGGGGAGTTCATCTGGACTCCGCATGAAGGACTACAGGCCCTGCCCAGCGTGTTCCTGAAGGCGGCGAGAGCGGCGGAGGCGAGGCTATGCTGAGGATCGGACTGCTGGGCGCATCGAAGATCGCGCCGAAGGCCGTGCTGCCCCCCATCGCCCTGCGCGACGACGTGGTGGTGACCGCCGTGGCGGCGCGGGATCTGGGCAAGGCGCAGGCCTATGCCGCGCAGCACGGCATCGCGACGGCCGTGGAGGGATACGAAGCCCTGATCGCCCGCGACGACGTGGACCTGATCTACAACGCCTTGCCGCCCGCCGCGCATCTGGAATGGACCCAGCGGGCCGCGGCGGCCGGCAAGCACATGCTTTGCGAGAAACCCTTCGCCATGACTGCCGCCGAGGCGCGCGCCATGGTCGATGTCGCGGAGGCGGCCGGTGTCGTGCTGATCGAGGCTTTCCACTATCGCTTCCACCCCATGATGACCCGGGCGCTGGAGGTCATGGCCTCGGGCGAACTGGGCCGCGTCCTCGGCGCCGAGGCGGTGTTCGACGTGGTGATCCCCAAGCGCGAGGGTGAGCTGCGCTGGATCCGCGAGCAGGGCGGCGGGGCGCTGATGGACCTGGGCTGCTATCCGCTGCACGCCCTGCGCACCCTGCTGGGCGTCGAGCCGGCGGTGCGCTCGGCGACCGCGCGCTGGGATGGCGGCGTTGATGCGGCGCTTGGGGCGGAGCTGGACTTCGGCGGGACGCCGGCCCGCATCCATTGCGACATGGAGGCGACGGAGCGGAAGATCCTGCTGCGCATCGACGGCGACAAGGCGTCGATGACCCTGGCAAGCTTCGTCCATCCCTATCGCGACGACGGCGGCCTGCGCATCGGCGACCGCTGGGAGCCGGCCGTGCCGATGACCACCTACGCGGCCCAGCTGGATCATGTGATCGAGGTGCTGGCGGGACGGGCGACGCCCCTGACCGGCGGCCGGGACGCCATCGCGACCATGACGGCCATCGACGCGATCTACGCGGCGGCGGGCCGCTAGAGCAGGGTCTTCAGGATCGCCGGGACTTCCGGTCCGATCTCACGCGCCAGGAAGCCGAGCGGTCCGACCTTTCGCGCCAGGACCCTTCCGGCCTCGCCGTGCAGGTACACACCAAAGACGGTCGCCTGCTCAGGCGTCGCGCCGCGCGCCAGCAGGCCGGTGATGATCCCGGCCAGGACATCGCCCGATCCGGACGTCCCCAGGCCCGGCCCGCCGCCGGGATAGGACCAGACGCGGCCGTCGGGCGCGGCGACATGGGTGGCGGCGCCCTTCATCGCGACCACGGCGGCGTGCCCACGGGCGACGGCCAGGGCGGTCGCCAGGGGATCGGCCTCGATCTCCTCCCTGGAGCGGCTGGTCAGGCGGGCCATCTCGCCGGAGTGCGGGGTCAGCACCACGCGGCCAGCGCGGCGCAGCAGCAGGTCGCGTCCGCTTTCGGCGGCGGGCAGGGCGCCGGCGTCGAGGACCAAGGCCGCCTCCGTCTCGGATTGCAGCAGGCTCAGGGCGACGGCCTCGCCCTCGGCCATCATGCCCGGGCCGATCAGCAGGGCGTCGCAACCGGGCAGGTGCCGGGCCAGCGGGTCCACCGACTGCGCCGTCAGGGCGCCGTAGTCGGACTTCAGGGCGAAGGCGCGCGCCTCGGGCAGGGACAGGCCCAGCTGGGCGGCGATCTGCTCCACCGTCGCCACCTGCAGCTTGCCGGCCCCGGCCCGCAGGGCGGCGGTGGCGGCCAGCACCACGGCTCCGGGAATCTCCGCGTGACCGCCGACGACCAGCACCCGGCCGCGCTCCTCCTTGCCGCCGCCGCCTGGTTGCGGGAGCGGCCATTGGCGCAGGAGCCTGGCGGTGATCTCGACGGGCGCGCTCATCGGGCGGCCACCGCCGGATCTGGTTGAGCGGTGACCGGTGCGCCGCCCTGGGCGACTGGAGCGGTGAAGTTCCAACGGGTCAGAACCATCCCGCCGTCATTCTCGTCCGGACGGAAGCGGTATTCGGTGACCCCGCAGTTGGCGATGTCGGCCTCGCGGTCGATGGCCAGGATCTGTTCCTCGGTCAGGCCGTCCAGCAGATAGCGCATGCACAAAACAACCACCTGGTGGGCGACGATCATGACCCGTTTGCCAGTGTGATGCAGGCTGATGGTGTCGAGCACGCTGCGCAGGCGCAGGATCACGTCGCACCAGCTCTCGCCGCCTGGCGGGCGGTGATAGAACTTGCCCAGCAGGCGACGAAACTCCGCCTGCTCGGGAAACTCGGCGCGGATGCCGACGCCGGTCAGGCGGTCGAGGACGCCGAACTCCTTTTCGCGCAGGCGTTCATCGACGCAGAACAGGGCGTCCGGCTTGGCCATCCCGCCTTTCTCGCGGATCAGCTCAGCGGTGTGGATGGCGCGGGCATAGGGCGAGACGAGCAGGGTCTGAGGGCGTTCATCCACGGGCTGCCGGGCGAACCAGTCGCCCAGGGCGCGGGCCTGGGCCTGGCCCAGGGCGCTGAGCGGCACGTCCATGTCGCGGTCGGCGATGTCGATGCGTCCAAGCCCGGCCGCATCGGCGGCGTCGCGGGCGACGTTTCCCGCGCTCTGCCCGTGACGGACGATCCAGAGAGTTTGAGGCCAGCGCTGGTCCATGGCGACTTAAATCCGCCAGGGGCCTTGTCGGTTCACTGCCCGCCGCCGCGGGCCTCCAGCCGGACGATGTCGATCAGCACGTCGCCCTGGACCAGATGCAGCAGATCATAGCGGTCCAGGGTCGGGTCGATGTGGCCCGGCGCGAAGTCGATGCGGTCGCCGCGCTGAACGTTTTCGCCAGCGGGGCGCGCCAGCATTCCATGCTCGTCGCCGAAGAAGCGATAGGCCGCGCTCGCGAAGCGCAGCGTCAGCGGCTGTGGCGCGGGGCCATCCGTCGAGAAGGCCTTCAGCCCGGCGTCCACCGTCACCCAGGCGGGGTGGTTGGCGCTGATCACCGTGGCGGCGATGGCGAGGCTCTGTTCAAAGGCCCCATCCGCATCGGCGCCCAGCGCGTCGCGGTACTCACGATCCATGAAGGCGTAGGAGCCGGGCTGCACCTCGTTCAGCACGCCCAGAGCGGCGTCGGCGCTGAAGGTCCCCGTGCCCCCGCCGGTGACGAGATCGACGACGCCGCCCGTGGCGCGGATCGCGTCGATGGCGGCCGTCAGCTTCGCCATCCCGTCCGTGACGGCGGCGGCGCGGGCGTTCTCGCCCTCCATGTGCTGCCAGTGCCCGCCATAGCCCTGGACGCCGAGCAGCTTCAGCTTCGGTTCGGCGAGGATGGCGCGGGCGACAGCGGCCGCTTGCTCGGGGGAGCCGCAGCCCGTGCGGCCAAGGCCCACGTCGATGTCGATCACCACCTGGATCAGGCCTTCGGCGGCGGCGGCCAGTTCGGCCACGCCCTCAGGGTGATCGACGACGATGCGGAAGTCGGAAATTCGCGCCGCGAGCCTCGCCGCGCGTTGGGCCGACAGGGTTCCGGCGATGGGCGAGGTGACGAGGACGGAGCCGACGCCCGCCTTCGCCATGGCCTCGGCCTCCGCCAGCTTGGCGCAGCAGATGCCGACGGCGCCGGCCTCGATCTGGCGATGGGCCAGGGTGGAGCACTTGTGGGACTTGGCGTGCGGCCGCAGGGCGAGGCCGGCATTCGCGGCGCGTTGCGCCATCCTGGCCACGTTACGGTCGAAGGCGTCGAGATCGAGGACCGCCGCCGGCGTGGGAATGCGGTGACGCGATCCCGCCTTGCCGATATCGGCCAAGGCGGCGGCCACGTGCGGACGATCGGCGAAGTCTCCCAGATCCGTCCGCACGGCTATCTTCCGCTAGTTCATCTCCGCGCGGACCTTGGCCCGCAGGACGTCGATGGGCGCCAGGCCCTTGTCGGTCTTGAAGTGCCAGTAGGTCCAGCCGTTGCAGGCGGGAGCCGACTGCACCATGGCGCCGACCTTGTGGATCGAGCCGGCCATGTCGCCGACCACCAGGCTGCCGTCGGCGCGGACCTTGGCGGCGCGTTCGCCCTTGGGATCGAACAGCATGTCTCCGGGCTGCAGCAGGCCGGCCTCGACGATGTGGCCGAAGGGCACGCGCGGCTCCGCGCGCTTGGAGCCCATGACCTGCAGGTCTTCCGGCGCGATCGGCACGACCTTGGAGATGCGCTCCTTGGCCAGTTCGGCGTACTCGGTCTCGCGCTCGATGCCGATGAACTGACGGCCCAGGCGCTTGGCGGCCGCGCCGGTGGTGCCGACGCCGAAGAACGGGTCGAGGACAACGTCGCCCGGCTTGGTGGACGACAGGATCACGCGGTGAAGCAGGGCTTCCGGCTTCTGGGTCGGGTGGGCCTTTTCGCCGGCGGCGTTCTTGATCCGCTCATCGCCGGTGCACAGAGGCAGGGTCCAGTCCGAGCGCATCTGCACTTCATCGTTCGCCATCTTCATGGCGTCGTAGTTGAAGGTGTAGCGCTTGGCCCCGCGGCCCTTGGCGGCCCAGATCATGGTCTCGTGGGCGTTGGTGAACCGGGTGCCCTTGAAGTTCGGCATCGGGTTCGACTTGCGCCAGATCACGTCGTTCAGGATCCAGAAGCCCAGGTCCTGCAGGATCGAGCCGACGCGGAAGATGTTGTGGTAGCTGCCGATCACCCAAAGGGCCCCGTCGTCCTTGAGGACCCGGCGGGCGGCCTTCAGCCAGTCGCGGGTGAAGGCGTCGTAGGCGGCGAAGCTTTCGAACTGGTCCCAGTGATCGTCGACCGCATCGACCTTCGAATTGTCGGGACGCAGCAGATCGCCGCCCAACTGAAGGTTGTAAGGCGGGTCGGCGAAGACGAGATCGACGCTTTTCTCGGGCAGGGCGTTCATCTGCTCGATGCAGTCGCCCTGTATGATCAGTTCAGGCCCGAGCTTCATGACGCCCTAACACTCCCGGTTACGCGAAGAGGTTGGAATCTGACCGCCGCGTGGTTAGCGCCATTATAAAAAACATGGTGAATGCGCTGTTAATCTTGCCAAGTCACAAAACTTGAGTCCCTCATTCATATGCCGAAAGGCTGGAGGGAACAGATTATGCGCAGCCAAGCCGATGGGGCGGTATGGCGGCCAGAGGGCGACACGTGGACTCGGGCGCTTGCCCGCTGCTCGTCGCTCGAGGCCTTTGTGTTCGCGGCAGCGGGGCTTTTCGCCTTCGCGGTCGGGGCTTTCGCCGGCCCGTTCAACTGAACGCAAGACCAATGGAGGCCGCCGGTCGCCGGCGGCCTTTTGTCTATCCGAAGAGGGCCTAGGTGTCGAAGCTATGAAGGTTGTTCACCCGGGGCGGAGCTGAGAGGCTGGAGTTGCGACACAACAACTTCTAGCTCCGGAGGCCCCGGATGAACGTCCATAAGAATGCTCGGCTGACGCCAGTTGGTCGAGCCTTGATGATCAGCCGTATTGAGGATGACAGCTGGCCGGTGGCTCGGGCAGCGTCGGCGAGCGGCGTATCACGACGCTGCGCCTACCGATGGCTGGCCCGACATCGCACGGGTGATCGGCAATTGCATGACCGCAGTTCAGCGCCGCGGCGATGCCCCCTTCGTGTCTCGGCGGACCGCCAGGCCCAGATCGAAGCGATGCGCCGCCAGCGGATGACCGGACCGGTCATAGCCCGGGGGCTGGGCATGGCCCGCTCGACTGTCGGCCTGGTCTTGCGTCGCCTGGGTCTGGGCAAACTGAAGATGCTTGAGCCCAAGGCTCCAGTCATCCGCTATGAGCGCTCACGGCCTGGCGAGCTGATCCATCTGGACATCAAGAAGCTCAATCGGTTCACCACCGAAGGTCACCGCATCACCAAAGATCGCCGACTGGGTCGATCATACCGCGCCGGCTGGGAGTTCCTGCACGTCTGCGTCGATGACGCCTCGCGTCTGGCCTACACGGAAATCTTGGGGTCCGAGCGGCAGGACGACACGACCGCCTTCCTGCAACGCGCTCTGGCCTGGCTCAGCCGACAAGGCGTCCAGGTCGAGCGGGTGATGACCGACAACGGCGCAGCCTACTGCTCAAGGCAGTTCGCCGCCGCTCTCAAACTCGCCGGAGCCCGGCATCTCAGAACCCGGCCCTACACCCCACGCACCAATGGCAAGGCCGAACGCTTCATCCAGACCAGCCTGCGTGAATGGGCCTACGCCAGACCCTATTCCTCTTCCGACGAACGCGCACGCGCCGTTACGGCTTGGACCGACAGCTACAACCTGGCTCGACCACACTCCGGCATCGCTGGCCTCACACCCTGGCAGCGTGTGACCAACCTTCTTGGAAACGACACCTAGGCCTCTTCCAGCGCCGCCTTGAACGGCGCCCAGCTCAACCTGTGAATGGGTGAAGGTCCGAGTCTGCGGATTGCTTCCATGTGCGTGGGCGCGCCGTAGCCCTTGTGGCTGGCGAAGCCGTAGCCGGGATGCACGGCGTCCATCTCGACCATCAGCCGATCCCGCGCCGTCTTGGCCAGCACCGACGCCGCAGCGATGGACGACGAGATGCCGTCGCCGCCGACCACGGTCTTGATCTCGCAGGGCAGCTTGAAGCGGTAGTTGCCGTCCACCAGGGCGAAGACCGGCTGAATGCTGAGCCCCTCCACAGCCCGGCACATGGCCAGACCCGTGGCGTGCAGGATGTTCAGCTCGGCGATCTCCTCGACGCTGGCGAAGGCCACGGAGAAGGCGATGGCGCGGGCCTTGATCTCGAACTCCAGGGCGTCGCGCTGTTTGGCGGTCAGCTTCTTGGAGTTGTTCAGGCCGGCGGGGATGTGGTTGGGATCGAGGATCACCGCCGCCGCGCAGACGGGGCCCGCCAGGGGGCCACGGCCGGCCTCGTCCACCCCGCAGACGGGGCCGGGGCAGGCGGCTTCGAGCAGCATGTCGGGAATCGGCTTCACCCGGCGCTCATAGCCTCGCATTCGTCGTGGCGGAAGCAGCAGGTCAGGTGGTCGTTGACCATGCCGGTGGCCTGCATGAACGCATAGACGATCACCGGACCGCAGAACTTGAAGCCCCGCGCCTTCAGCGCCTTGGCCATGGCCTCGGCCTCCGGGGTCTTCACCGGCACCTGCGACCTGTCGTCCCAACGGTTCTGGATCGGCGAGCCGCCGACGAAGTCCCACAGGAACTTGGAGAAGTCCTCGCCCCGGTCGCGCATGTCCAGATAGAGGCGCGCGCCGTTGATGGCGGCGTCGATCTTGGCGCCGGAGCGGATGATGCCGGCGTCGGCCAGCAGGCGCTCGCGGTCGGCTTCTCCGAAGCGGGCGACCTTCTCTGGATCGAAGCCGGCGAAGGCGGTGCGGAAGTTCTCGCGCTTCTTCAGGATCGTCACCCAGGACAGGCCGGCCTGGAAGCCGTCCAGCACCAGTTTCTCCCATAAGGCGCGCGGATCGTACTCCGGCACGCCCCAGTCGGTGTCGTGATAGGCCTCATAGACGGGATCGCCGGCCATGCCGTGCCAGACGCAGCGCGTGATCATCACCCGGCCAGGAAGGTGTCGATGGCGGCGTTCAGGGCCGCCGCCTGGTCGATCATGATGAAGTGATAGCTGCCGTCGACCTGGACCAGCTTGGCGCCCGTCAGCGGGGCGTAGGCGGCGGCGTACCAGGCTGGATAGTTGGCTGTGAACGGCAAGCTGGCGTCGGTGGGATAGACGACGGTGACCGGGGCGATGACCTTGGCCAGTTCCGGCGTCAGGTCGGTGGTCAGGAGCTCGTGCATCGAGCGGGCCTGGACGTTGCGGTCGCTGGTCAGGCCCTGGCGGACGATCTCTTCGCGGGCGGCGGGGGTCTTCACCATGCCGGCGATGGTCTGGCGGGTGCTGGCCTCGTGCTCGGCTAGCGGGGCGTTCTCCAGGCGGGCCTTGATGGCGCCCGCGTTGGCGGCGATCTGTTCGGGCGTGGCGGTCGGACCGAAGAAGGCGACCGCCAATTTGGGGAACATGTCGATGACCATCAGGCGGCCGACCAGGTCCGGATGCCGGGCGGTCAGCATCATGCCCATGGTCCCGCCCATGGAATGACCGATGACGGCGGGCTTCTTCAGCCCCTTGGCCTTGATGTAGGCGGCCAACTCTTCGGCCACGCCGGCGGCCACCAGGCCGTCCTTGTTGCCGGCGACCGGCGCGCCGGCGAAGCCGCCAAGCTGCACCAGGTGGAGCCGATATTTGCCCTGCAGGTGGGCGGCGACGCCGTCCCACACGCTGCGCGAGGAGGTCAGGCCGGGGATCAGGATCACGTCCGGCCCGGAGCCCTTCACTTCGACGGTGAAGCGCGGCTCGGCCGCGTGGGTGACGCCGGCGACGGCGACAGCCGAGGTCGCGGCGGCGATGAAGGTGCGACGGTCCATGAATCCCTCCCGGTAAGGGTCAGGAAGCTAGCCGCCGCCTCGCCGCCGCGCCAGTGGCGCGGTTAGCGCCTTTCGGACCTTAGCCCTTCCACTCGGGCAGGGCGTTCAGCTGAGCCTTGGTCAGCTTGGTGCGAACGATGTGGTCGTCATTGTCGCCGGGCTCGGGCGCGACGGTCACGTCGGCCAGGGCGACGACAACCTTCTTGTCGAGGCCCATGCGGTCGATCTCGATCACGACGGCGGTGGGCTTGCCGGCGGAATCCAGCAGGACGTGCTCGACCTCGCCCGCCTTCTTGTTGGCGGAGTCGATCACGTCGGCGTCCTCGACCTGGCCGACGGTGAACGCGCCCTTGGCGGGCACGTTCTCGTCGCGGGCGACGGTGAAGGTCTGGGCGATGGCGCCGCCGCCGATCGCGGCGACGGACAGGCCGATGAGCAGGGTTTTCATGGAAACCTCCTTTGAATTGGACGAGGAGCGAACGCCTCGTCCAATCCGCAGTTCCGGTTTCAGGCGATCCAGTCGGGGCGCTCGACCCGCACGGGGCGGTCGTCCACGGTCAGGTCCGCGCCCACGATCCGGTCCAGCCGCAGCAGGGCCATGGCGCGGCCGTCGACGCCCGAAAGAACCTCGCCCGCCCGCAGGGTTCCGGCCAGGACCTCGGCCCCGTAGGCTGGCGGCGGGCCGTCGAAGGTGATCGGCAGCATGCGGTTCTTGATCTGGCCCCGGCGCTTCATACGCGAGGTGGTTTCCTGACCGACGAAGCAGCCCTTCTTGAAGTCGATCCCGGCCAGCAGGTCGAAATTGGCCTCGATGGGATAGGTCTTCTCGCCCGCCCAATCGGCCGGGCCGGGCACGCCCCGCGACAGGCGGAAGGCGTCGTAGTCCGCCTCGGCCGCATCGGCTTGCGCGACGACGCCATAGCCGCGCCAGCCCAGGTCGGGGCGGCGGGGGTCGCGGGCCCAGCCGTCGCCCGGCGCTTCCTCCACGCCGAACGCCGCCAGGATCGGCGCGTCGTCGGCGGCGATGTCGACCTTGGCCCGCAGGCGATAGAGGCTCATGCGCTGGACCATGGCGTCGCGATGCTCGGCGGCGATGTCCAGCCAGGCGCCGTCCTCGAAGCCGACGACGAACAGGTCGAACATCAGTCGACCCTGCGGGGTCAGCAGGGCGGCGAAGCGCGCCTCGCCCGGCTGGAGGGTCGATACGTCCTGCGTCAGCTGGCCCTGCAGGAAGGTCCGCCAGTCGGGACCGGAGAATCTGATCAGGGCGCGGGAGGATAGGCGGGCGATGCTCATGTCAGCCATGTGGCGCCGTGACGCCTTTAACGCCAGAGGCTCGTGCTATCATTAACCATGGGCCGCGCTAACTTCCCGATTCTCTTCATCACCGCGACGCGGATCGGCGACGCGGTCCTGTCCTCGGGCCTGCTGAAACGCCTGGCCGACGAAGTGCCCAACGCCCGCTTCACCGTGGTCGCCGGCCCGATCGCCGCCCCGCTGTTCGCGCAGGTTCCGAACCTCGACCGCCTGATCGTCATGGAGAAGGGCAAGGGCAAGGCCCACTGGTTCAAGCTGTGGAGCCAGGTGCGCCACAAGAAGTGGGGCCTGATCGTCGATCTGCGCGGCTCGGCCATCAGCGGCTTCCTGCGCCGCGACCGCCGCGCCGTTCACCGCAAGAATTTCGGCGAGCCGGTCCACAAGGTGATCCAGGCCGCCCGCGTCCTGACCCTCGAAGACGACCCGCCGTCGCCGTTCCTATTCACCTCCGACGAGACGGAGGCCCGCGCCGCCGAGCTGACGGCCGGCGAAGGTCCGATCCTGGCCATCGGACCGTCCTCCAACTGGATCGGCAAGGTGTGGCCCACCGAGCGTTTCGGCCAGACCGCCAAGTCGCTGCTGGCCGACGAGTTGAAGGGCGGCCGCCTGATGATCCTGGGCGGCAAGGACGACCGGATGATCGCCGACGACCTGATCGCGGCCTTCCCGAAGGACCGGGTCATCGATCTGGTCGGCCAGGCTGATCTTCTGACCGCCTATGCCTGCCTGAAGCGGGCGCGGCTGTTCGTGGGCAATGATTCCGGCCTGATGCACATGGCCGCCGCCGCTGGTGTTCCGACCATCGGTCTGTTCGGCCCGTCAGACGACCTGCTCTACGCCCCCTGGGGGCCCAAGGCGCGCGCCGTGCGCGGGCCGCGCGAGTTCGAGCAGTTCGTGAAGCTGGACCCTGATCTGAGCCAATCGATCCGCCATATGATCGATCTGCCGGTGGCGAGCGTGCTGGAAACCGCTAAAGAACTTCTCGCGGCGACGGCTGAGCAGCCCGAGCGCGCGGCGGCCCAGCCGGTCGCCAAACCCAAGAAGACGCGGACCAAGAAGGCGGCCAGCGAGGCCTGACCTTCTCCGCGGCGCCAGCGCGGAGACGAGACCATGGCCCAGACCTTCGACCTGATCGTGCGGGGCGGCGAAGTCGCCAACCACGCCGGCCGCGGCCTGGCGGATGTCGGCGTGGTCGCCGGCAAGATCGTCGCCATCGGCGACCTGTCCCAGGCCTCGGCGGGCGAGGTGTTCGACGCCTCGGGCCTGACCGTCCTGCCCGGCGTCATAGACACCCAGGTCCACTTCCGCGAGCCGGGCCTGGAGTGGAAGGAAGATCTCGAAAGCGGATCGCGCGGCGCGATCCTGGGCGGCGTCACCGCCGTGTTCGAGATGCCCAACACCGAACCCAACACCACCGACCCGGCGACCCTGGCGGACAAGCTGGCGCGGGCCAAGAACCGCATGCACTGCGACCACGCCTTCTATGTGGGCGGCACGCACGAGAACGCGCAGTTCCTTGGCGAGCTGGAGCGTCTGCCCGGCTGTTGCGGGATCAAGGTGTTCATGGGCGCTTCCACCGGCACCCTGCTGGTGCAGGACGACGAGGGGGTGGAGCAGGTGCTTCGCCACGTGAACCGCCGCGCCGCCTTCCACTCCGAGGACGAATACCGCTTGGCCGAGCGTCGTCCGCTGGCGCGCACCGGCGACTGGACCAGCCACCCGGAAGTCCGCGACGAGATCAGCGCCATGCAGTCCACCGAGCGGCTGGTGCGCATCGCCCGCGGCCTGGGCAAGCGCATCCACGTCCTGCACGTGACCACCGCGCAGGAGGTCGAGTTCCTGGCCAAGCACAAGGACGTGGCCAGCGTCGAGTTCACGCCCCAGCACCTGACCCTGACCGCGCCGGAGGCCTATGAGCGGCTGAAGGGCTACGCCCAGATGAACCCGCCGATCCGCAGCGCCGAGCATGTGGCGGGCCTGTGGCGCGGCCTGGCCTCGGGCGTCGCCGACGTCATCGGCTCCGACCACGCCCCGCACACCATCGAGGAGAAGGCGCGACCCTATCCGGCCTCGCCGTCGGGCATGCCGGGCGTGCAGACCCTGGTGCCGATCATGCTGACGCACGTGGCCGAGGGCCGTCTGACCCTGGAACGGTTCATCGACCTGACCAGCCATGGCGCCAACCGCATCTTCGGCCTGGCCGACAAGGGCCGCCTGGCCGAGGGCTACGACGCCGACCTGACCATCGTCGATCTGAAGGCCGAGCGCACCATCACCGCCGAGCAGCAGGCCACTCGCGCCGGCTGGACCCCCTTCGACGGCTTCAAGGCCAAGGGCTGGCCCATGGCCACCATCGTGCGCGGCGTGGCGGTGATGCGCGACGGCGAAGTGATCGCCGAAGGCCGCGGCGAGCCGGTCCGGTTCCTGGAGACGCTGGCGGGGTAAGCGTCTTCCCTCTCCCTTGATGGGAGAGGGATCGAGGGTGAGGGTGGCTGCTGAGTTGCAGCTGCGCTGACCGCAACCGCCGCATCACCCTCATCCCCGACCCTTCTCCCATCGAGGGAAGGGAGGTTTGTTTTCAAACCCCCAGATGCAGAAAACCCCGCCGGATCGCTCCGGCGGGGCTCCTACAGTATCCGATTAGGGACCGGACTTATTTCTTAGTCACGTTCGTGGGCAGCTTGCAGCCGCCGCCGACGCCCTTGGCCTGAACGCAGCTGAGGAGTTCCTTGGGCTGATCCGTTCCTTTTGGGAAGACCAAAACCCAACCCGGCAGACCGTCCGAGCACGCGACTTCCAGATAGCCGTCGGTGTCGGTCGAACCGATGCCGCGCACGTCCGAAACCTGGCAGCTGCCCTTGCCGAACTTGACCAGGTGCTGGGTCAGGCCCGGGTAGTACGGTTCCTTCTTGGTGAAGGAGCAGCGGTAGCCGGCGAACTCGGCCAGGACGCAGTTGTGGAACTTGGCGCTGTTGGCGCCGAACTCGCCGATGGCGCCGTCCGGACGGTTCGAGCACTGCAGTTCGACGACTTCCACGCCGCTGACGCGGGCCGGCAGCATGCCGTACTTGGCCACGTCGCAGTCGAAGCCGCCCTTCTTGGCCAGGCGGGTGTAGAGCGCGGCCTGTTCGGTCTGAGCGGCGCGAGCGTCGGTCAGGGTGCAGCCGCCGCCGACGAATTCGGCCTGAGCGCAGTCGATGGCGCGGGCGAGCTTACCGTCGACGCCCTGCTGGAACATGTAGCCCTTGCCGTCGGCGCAGGAGGCTTCGAAGTAGTTCGAGCCGTCCTTGGTGCTGAGGACGTAGCGCTTGTCCTTGACGGCGCAGTTCTTGTCCGACTGGGCGGCGAGCTGGTCGATGACGGCCAGTTGCGCGGCGCGGTCGGTCAGGGTGCACGACACGTTGCCGCCCGGCTCGTACAGCAGGCAGCTTTGCATGGCGACGTCCTGGGCCGGGTTCGGCGGGGACGAGGTGCTCATGATGTAGCCCGAGCCGCCCTTACAGGCGATTTCGAAGTAGGCGGCCTTGGCGCCGGCGCCGATGGAGCGGGCCTTTTCGATTTCGCAGGGCACGCCGGCCTTGGCGACGAACGGCTTCATGCCGGCCAGAGCGTCGGCATTGCCGGGCAGCTTGCACTCCAGGCCCGACGGCTTGCCGTCCGGGCGGGGTTGGCCGGTTTCGAGGCAGGTGAACGCGCCCGGCTTGGAGCCGTCCGACTTGCCCACCAGGACGAAGCCGCCGCCTTCCGAGCAGTTCACTTCGTAGTAGCTCGAATTGACCTTGGTGGCCTTGTCGGTGTTCTTGGCGATGAACCGCGCGTCGGCCAGGGTGCAGGCGAGACCCGCCGCCTGGATGACGGCCGGCGCTTCAGCCATGCCCTGCGCCTTGGTCTTGTCTTCCTTGGGCGCCGCCTGAGCGGCTCCGCCCAGGGTGGCGACGGCCATCGCGGCCAACGCTATCCCGAACAGCTTCATGGGTTTTGATCTCCTGGACATTCCCCGAACCGCCCATAAGCGCGAGCGCCGGGGCAGGGTCAAGATGGCCGTTCGGCCTTGGGGTTGGACCAAAGCCTCTAAACGCCGATGATGGCGAAAAACGGGAGATGATGTTGCGGGATGGATTTGAAACCGCCGAGCCGGAGCAGCGCCGCGCACGGCTGAGCTACCCGTTCGAGACCGCGCCCGAATCAGGCGCCGGCGATGCGGTCGAGGTCGCGCCCGGCGTCCTGTGGTTGCGCCAGCCGCTGGGCGGTTCTCTGGGTTTCATCAACGTCTGGGCGATCGAGGACGGCGAGGGCTGGGCGATCGTCGATACCGGAATGGCCACGCCTCCGACCAAGGACGGTTGGCGGGCCGCCTTCGCCGGCGCCCTGGGCGGACGGCCGGTGACGCGGGTGATCGTCACCCACCTGCATCCCGACCATATCGGCCTGGCCGGCTGGATGACCCGCAAGTTCGACTGCCGTCTTTGGATGACGCGGCTGGAGTATTTCCAGTGCCGCATGCTGGTGGCCGACACCGGCCGCGAGGCGCCGCTGGACGGGGTGCGTTTCTATCGCGCCGCCGGCTGGGACGAGGCGGCGATCGAGCACTATCAGGTCAAGTTCGGCGGCTTCGGCCGCGCGGTCCATGCGCTGCCGGACAGCTATCGCCGCATGGTCGATGGCGAGACCTTCGATATCGGCGGCCGGCCCTGGACCGTGGTCGTCGGCTCCGGCCATTCGCCCGAGCACGCCTGTCTGTGGCAGCCGGAGCTGAAGCTGCTGATCAGCGGCGACCAGGTGCTGCCCAAGATCTCGTCCAACGTCTCGGTCTTCCCGACGGAGCCGCAGGCCGACCCCATGCATGACTGGCTCACCTCGCTGGCCCGGGTGAAGACCGTCGTGCCGGAGGATGTGCTGGTCCTGCCGGCGCACAATGATCCCTTCCACGGCCTGCATTCGCGCATCGATCATCTGATCGCCGGGCACGAGCGGGCCCTGGCGCGGCTGGAGAAGAACCTGCGCGAAGGGCCGAGGCGGGCGGTGGACGTGTTCTCCCTGTTGTTCGCGCGGGTGATCGGTCCGGACCTGCTGGGCATGGCGACGGGGGAGGCCATCGCCCACCTCAACTGCCTTGTTCATCGCGGTTCGGTGTTGGTCGAGCCGGACGCGGACGGCGTGCTCTGGTACCGCGCCGCCTGAGCGTCCTCATAAGGCGCTTGATATTTCGTACGCGAATTATATTCTGGATCCGAGATGACGAAGACGATCGACCGTCGCTGGTATTTCCTTCTCTCCGCCGGGCAACGCCGTGTGCAGCGCTGGGTGGAAGGGCGAATGGCCGCCAGCAAGGACGGCCTGACCGGCGCCCAGGCGGGACTGCTGTTCTTCCTGGGCAATCGCGACGGCGCTCTGATCGGCGAGGCGGCTGAGGCTCTGGATGTCGCCCCGTCGGCCATGACCGGCCTGGTCGACCGCTCGGAGCGTGCGGGCCTGGTCGAGCGCCGGCCCGACACCGAGGACGGCCGCTCGCTGCGTCTTCATCTGACCGACAAGGGCCGGGACGCGCGGGCGACCGCGAAGGCCGGCCTGACCGAGATCAACGAGAAGCTCACCGAAGGCTTCTCGGACGAGGAAATGCAGATCGTCAGCCGCTGGCTGACCAGCCTGTCGGAGAAGTTCCGGCGCGCTGAATAGACAGGACGACCGAGAGATGACCGAACCCGTTCGCGTGGCTGTCGAAGACGGCGTGATGCGCCTGACCTTCGCCCGGCCCGACAAGAAGAACGCGATCACCAACGCCATGTACGGCGTGCTGGCCGACGCCCTGGAGCAGGCGGAGGCGGACGCTTCGATCCGGGCCGTGCTGATCCATGGCGAGGGCGGGGTCTTTACGTCCGGCAACGACCTGATGGACTTCGCCGCCCAGGCGACGGGCGCCTTCACCGGAGAGCGGCACGTGCTGCGCTTCCTGTCGGCCCTGGCCTGGGCGACCAAGCCGCTGGTGGCGGCGGTGGAAGGTCTGGCGGTGGGCGTCGGCACCACCATGCTGCTGCATTGCGACCTGGTCTTCGTGGCCAAGGACGCCAAGCTGACCACCCCCTTCGTCAATCTGGCCCTGGTGCCGGAAGCGGCGTCCAGCCTGCTGCTGCCGCAGCGCATCGGCCATGCCCGCGCCTTCGCCATGTTCGCCCTGGGCGAGGCGTTGAGCGGCGAGGAAGCCGTCACGCTGGGCGTCGCCAACGCCGCCCTGCCGGCGGGCGAGGTCCTGGCCCGCGCCGAGGACGCCGCCCGCAAGCTGACCCAGCGCCCCCTGGGCGCGGTGGTCGCCACCAAGAAGCTGATGCGCGAGTTCGCCCTGATCCAGGACGTGATGGACGTGGAAGGCCAGATCTTCGGCGAGCGCCTGCAGACCGCCGAAGCGCGCGAAGCCTTCTCCGCCTTTGTCGAGCGCCGCCCGCCCGACTTCAGCAAGGTGGCCTGATCCCGCCCGCGTGGTAGCGTTTCCCAAAACAGGGAAACGCCGCCATGTCGGATCGCATCACCTCCTCCTTCGGACGTTCATCCACCGCACGGGAAGTCGTGGCGGGTCATGACCTAACCGGCCGCACCGCCATCGTCACCGGCGGGGCCACCGGCATCGGGATCGAGACCGCCCGCGCCCTGGCCGAGGCCGGCGCCGACGTGGTCATCGCTGCGCGCAAGCCCGACCTGGCCGAAGCCGCCGTGGCCGACATCGCCAGGACCGCGAAGGGTAAGGTGGGGTGGTCGATGCTCGACCTCGCCAGCCAGGCCTCCATCCGCGCCTTCGCCGAGCGTTGGGGCGACCGGCCCCTGGATCTGCTGATCAACAACGCCGGCGTCATGGCCTGTCCGCTCGACCGCACCGAGGACGGGCTGGAGATGCAGATCGGCGCCAACCACTTCGGCCACTACCTGCTGACCGTGCTGCTGGCGCCGTCGCTGGAGAAGGCGTCGCGGCCGGGGCGGACCTCGCGGGTGGTGTCGCTGTCGTCCATCGGCCATCGCCGCTCGGGCGTGAACTTCGACGATCCGCAGTATCGCCAGCGCCCCTACGACAAGTGGGAAAGCTACGGTCAGGCCAAGACGGCCAACGCCCTGTTCGCGGTCGGCTTCGACAAGCGGTTCAAGGATCGCGGCGTGCGCGCCAACTCGGTGATGCCGGGCGGCATCCTGACGCCCCTGCAGCGCCACCTGTCCATCGAGGAGCAGCAGGCGCTGGGCTGGCTGGATGAGGACGGCAAGCCGCGTGAGGGCTTCAAGACGCCGGAGCAGGGGGCCTCGACCTCCGTCTGGGCGGCGGTGGGGCCGGAGCTGGAAGGCGTCGGCGGGCTCTATCTGGAAGACTGCGCCCAGGCCGCGCCCTGGGTGAAAGAAAAGCCCTGGGCCGGGGTCATGCCCCACGCCCTCGATCCTGATGCGGCCGAGCGGCTGTGGACCCTGTCTCACGAGACGACCGGCGCATGACCGTCACCCTACGCCGCGCGGGTCCCGACGACCTCGATCTGGTGTTCGGCTTCGTCCGCGATCTGGCCGAGCACCAGGGCGACCTTGACCACATGCACGCCACCCGCGCCGATCTGGCGACGGCCCTGTTCGCGCCCGAGCCGCACGTGTTCTGCGACATCGCCGAGCGCGACGGCGAGGCGCTGGGCGGGGCGGTGTGGTTCTACACCTTCTCCACCTGGACCGGCCGGCGGGGCATCTATCTGGAAGACCTGTTCGTCCGCCCGCAGGCGCGCGGCCTGGGCGTCGGGCGCATCCTGCTGGGCAGCCTGGCCAGGCGGGCGCTGGACGAAGGCTGCGCGCGGGTGGAGTGGGCGGTGTCGAACCACAACCTCGATGGCGCGACGTTCTACGCGCGACAGGGCGCGGCTGGGCAAGACAGCTACCGCATCTGGCGCCTGGACGGCGAGGCCATGCGGGACCTGGCCAAGGCCTAGGTCAGCCGGTCGGCCTTGCGCAGGACCGGGAACAGCTTGGCCCAGATGGCGGTGACCGCCAGCGCCCCGGCGCCGCCGACGACCGCCGCGGCCACCGGGCCGATGAAGCGGGCGACGAGACCGCTCTCGAACTCGCCCAACTCGTTGGACGCGCTGATGAATACGCCCGAGACGGCCGCGACCCGGCCGCGCATGGCGTCGGGGGTGACGATCTGCACCAGGGTCTGGCGGATGAACACCGAGACCATGTCCGCCGCGCCGAGCACGACCAGGGCGGCCACCGACAGCCACAGATACTTCGACAGGCCGAAGACGATGGTCGCCGCGCCGAACACGGCGACGCCGATGAACATCGCCGCCCCGGCGTGCCGTCGGATCGGGGTGGCCGCCAGGTAGATGCCGACGATGGTCGCGCCGATGGCCGGCGCGGCGCGCAGGATGCCGAACCCTTCGGGGCCGACGTGCAGCACGTCGCGGGCGAAGACCGGCAGCAGGGCGGTGGCCCCGCCCAGCAGCACCGCGAACAGGTCCAGCGAGATCGAGCCGAAGACGATCTTGTTGCTCCACACATAGGCCAGCCCTTCCTTGATCAGGGCGATGCGCGAGCCGATCTGGGTCTGGGGTTTGGTGTTGGTGCGGATGAACGACAGAAGCAGGGCGGCCGTCAGGTACATCCCGACCGAACTGCCGAAGGCGAGCGCCGGAGAGATGGCGCACAGCAGGCCGCCCAGGGCCGGGCCGATGATCGAGGCCGACTGCCAGGCCAGGGAGTTCCAGGCGATGGCGCGGGGCAGTAGCTCGCGGGGCACCAGCATCGGGGCCATGGCGCTGTTGGCCGGCGACAGGAAGGCGCGCGAGGCGCCGAACAGGACCGACGCCGCGAAGATCGGCCAAAGGCCAGTGTGGCCGCTGAAGGCCAGCCAGGCCAGGACCCCGGCGGTGCAGCTGTCCACCAGGATGGAGATCACCACGGTGCGCCGGCGGTCGTAGCGGTCGGCCGCCTCGCCCGCGATCAGCGTCAGGCAGAACAGCGGCAGGAACTGCGCCAGGCCGATCATCCCGACCCAGAACGCGCCCTCGGCCACGGTGTGACCCGTCTCCCGCGCTAGGGCGTAGACCTGCCAGCCCAGCGACACGGCCTGGATCTGGACGCCCAGGATGGCGATGAATCGCGCGGCCCAGAACTTGGGGAAATCAGGCTGTCGGAGCAGCGCCTTCAGTGAGGCTGCGGCGGGCGCGTCGGCGCTGGAGAAGGGCTCGGTCATGGGCGGCGGCACCATGCGCCGCAGGCGTGAGCATGGCAACGCTGTTGACCCGGGGCGTCATGAGCCTTATGCGCGCCGGTCATCTTTGACGGTTATGTGGGGCAGGCATGCGACGCCAGCGACGAACCCCGCGCTCGACGCGCTCGTAACGCCTCCCGGCCGCGATGACCGGGAGCCAACCCTCCCGTCTTCCGTTCGCCCAAGGCCGATGACCGTCAACACCGCTTCCCTCGACGCCGCTTACGAAATCTCCCTGGAGACGCCGGCCGACGCCGCGCCCATCGAGAAGCTGCTGGACCGCGCCTTTGGCCCGGGCCGCTTCGTGAAGACGTCCGAGCGCCTGCGCGAAGGCAATCTTCCCCTGGCCGACCTGTGCCTTGCCGCCCGTTCGGACGGCGAGATCGTCGGTTCGGTGCGCCTGTGGCCGGTACTGATCGGCGGCGCGCCCTGCGCCTTCCTCGGTCCTCTGGCCGTGGACCCGGCGCGCCAGGGCGAAGGCCTGGGCCAGGCCCTGGTCGCCGCGGCCTGCGAGGCGGCGGCGCGGTCGGGCTGGCCTGCGGTGCTGCTGGTGGGGCATCCGCCGTTCTTCGCCAAGCTCGGCTTCGTCCAGGCCCCGGCCGGCATCCGCCTGCCCGGTCCGGTGGAGGCGCGCCGCTTGCTTGTGCGTTCGCTGCGCGATGGCGGGACGGACGGGCTGTCGGGCGACGTCGTGATCGATCCGGCCTCGGCGCCGCTTTCCTGATCGCCTGAACGGGCCTAACTGAAGGTCCGATGACCCAATCACAGAAGACCGGACTGGACGGCGTGGCCGAGGCGGCGAAATCCGCGGGCGCGCGCGGCTTGCCGCCGGTGCATCTGTGGCATCCCGAGCATTGCGGCGACATCGACATCCGCATCGCCAGGGATGGGGTCTGGTTCCACGAGGGCACGCCTATCGGCCGCGAGGCCCTGGTGCGGCTGTTCTCCACCGTCCTGCGCAAGGATCCCGACGGCTTTCATCTGGTCACCCCGGTGGAGAAGATGCGGATTGAGGTGGAGGACGCCCCGTTCATCGCCGTGCGCGTCGATCGCGTGGGCGAGACCCTGCGCTTCCAGACCAATGTCGGCGATGAGGTCGAGGCGGGACCGGACAACGCCATCCGCGTGGAGATGGACGAGGCGACGGGCGAGCCCCGGCCTTACCTGCATGTCCGTCGGGGGCTGGAGGCCCTGATCGCCCGGCCGGTCTTCTATGAGCTGGTCGAGATGGCGGTGGAGCGGGACACGGCGGAAGGCCGCCGCTTCTGCGTCGAGTTCGAACGGCGTCTGGTTTCCGGTGGGGCCGACCGCATGAGCGCGCCTTTCATGGCCGCCGAGCAGCGGAGCTTCATCACCAGCCGCCTGGACACCCTGAGCAGTTTCGATCCCGAGGCCGGCGGCGGCTTCCGCTCCGACTTCGATCTCAATCCGGACCTGAAGAGCCTGGAGCCGGTGAAACTGCGCGAGGCGGCGGTGCTGATTCCCTTGGTGGAGCGGCCGGAGGGGCTGACGGTGATCCTGACCCGCCGGGCCGACACCCTGCGCAACCACGCGGGCCAGATCGGCTTTCCGGGCGGGCGCATGGACCCGGGCGAGACCCCTTGGGACGCCGCCCTGCGCGAGGCGGACGAAGAGATCGCCCTCAACCCCGCCCTGGTCCACCTGGCCGGGCTGTCGACGCCCTATCGCACCGGCACCGGCTATCACGTCATCCCGGTGGTGGGGTTCATCAAGCCCGGCTTCACCCTGACGGCCAGCGCGGCGGAGGTGGCGGACGTCTTCGAGACGCCCTTCGACTTCCTGATGGATCCGTCCAATCACCATCGGCGGTCCTACGAAATGCCGGACGGCGGTAAGCGCTGGTTCTACGCCATGCCGTGGGGCGAGCGGCTGATCTGGGGCGCGACGGCCGGAATGCTGCGCGCCCTGTGGCAAAGGCTTTACGGCGAGGATTGAGCTTCCGCCGGGGCAGGGTGCTAGGTTGCCGCAAAAGCGAGGGAGCGTAGCGTGACCGACAGCATCGGCGTGCAGCCGTGGATGAGCGATCCGGCCACCCAGGCGGTGATGAAGGCCCTGGAAGCGGCGGGTGGCGCGGGTTGTGCGCGGTTTGTCGGCGGCTGCGTGCGCAACACCCTGCTGAACCGCCCGGTCGACGACATCGACATCGCCACGTCCTTGCTGCCGGAGCAGACCATCGCGGCGATCGAGGTTGCCGGCCTGCGCGCCATCCCCACGGGCATCGAGCACGGCACGGTCACGGCGATCAGCAACAGCCGGCCGTTCGAGATCACCACCCTGCGCCATGACGTGGAGACCGACGGCCGCCATGCGGTGGTCGCCTTCACCGACGACTGGGCGCAGGACGCGGCGCGGCGGGATTTTCGCCTCAACGCCCTCTATGCCGACATCACAGGCGCGATCTTCGACCCGACGGGCGAGGGCGTGGCCGACGCCAAAGCTGGGCGTATCGTCTTCGTCGGCGAGCCGGCCACGCGGATCGAGGAAGACTATCTGCGCATCCTGCGCTTCTTCCGCTTCTTCGCCTGGTACGGGCGGGGCGAGGCGGATGCGGCGGCCCTGGCGGCCTGCGGCGCGGCCAAGGACATGGTGGCCAGTTGTTCGGCCGAGCGGATCGCCAAGGAACTGCTGAAGCTGCTGGCCGCCGATGATCCCCGGGTCGCGGTCCGCCTTATGGCCGCCTGCGGCGTGCTGGGCGTCATCCTGCCGGAGGCGGGCGACCTGTCCCGGTTCGAGGGGCTGATCACGGTGGAGACCGAGCAGCTGTTCACCTGTGACGCCGACCTGCGCCTCGCCGCCCTGGCCGGTGGAGATGAAGCGGCCGCCGGCGCCCTTGCCGACCGCCTGCGCCTGTCCAACGCCCAGAAGGGCCGCCTGCAGGCCGCCGCCGGCGAGGAGCCGCGCATCGTAAGCTGGATGAGCCCGCGCGAGGCGCGGCGGACGGTCTACGCCCTGGGCCAGAACGCTTTCGCCGACCGTATCAAGCTGGCCTGGGCCGCCGCCGACCGTTCGGCCGTGACGCCGCAATGGCGCGGGCTGCTGGCCCTGGCCGAGACCTGGACCCCGCCGCCGTTCCCGATCAGCGGCGACGAGATCCTGTCGGCGGGCGTGCCAAAGGGGCCGCTGGTCGGCCAGGTGCGCAGGGAGGTCGAGACCTGGTGGGTCGACCAGGATTTCCTGGAGGACAAGTTCTCCGCCATCGAACGGCTGAAGGCGGTGGCTCAGGGGCTCGCCTACTAGGGCCTGGCCTACTGAGGCAACTTCAGGGGGACCTGCGCCGTTGTGCGGCGTGGAGGCAGGTCCCATGCGCGCACATTCCATCCTGATGCTGGCGGGCGTCGTCGCCCTTACCGGGGCCGTCGCCCTGACGACCGGCCAGGCCGCCGCGCCGAAGACGGCCAGCGCACCCCAGACGCTGAAGCCGGTCAGCGCCTTCGCCGCCATTTCCGACACGCGAGCAAGGTCCCAGGCCCTGTTCGTCGAGGCGGGCAAGGTGATCCAGCATCCGCGCTGCCTGAACTGCCACCCCGCCGACCGCACCCCGACCCAGGGGATGATGATGAAGGCGCACAACCCGCCGATGCGGGCCGGCGAGGCGGGACATGGCGTCCCCGGCCTGCCGTGCCTGTCCTGTCACCACGCCAAGAACGTGCCGGCCATGGGCGAGACTATCCGCAGCGTTCCGGGCGATCCGAAGTGGGCCCTGGCCCCGCAGGAAATGGCCTGGCAGGGGCGCTCGCTCGGCCAGATCTGCGCGCAGATCAAGGACCCGTCGCGCAATGGCGGCAAGACCCTGGCCGAACTGCATCACCACATGGCGGAGGATCACCTAGTCGGCTGGGGCTGGAACCCCGGAGTGGGGCGGGAGCCGGCGCCCGGCGACCAGAAGCGCTTCGGCGAACTGATCAAGGCCTGGATCGACACGGGCGCCGCCTGCCCCGCCTGATGCGGGGATAACGGCGTTGTTACAACCCTGACGTGGATCGCGATCTAATCTCCCCGAACATTGGTCGGGGAGGGCGCTGTGGAATATCTGGACGTGGTGATCGCCGCGATTGCGGCGACGGGCGGGCTTGGCCTTGCGGCCGTCGGGCTGGTGGACGCGCTGAAGGCGCTGCCTTTCACCGGCATCGGGACCATGGGTTTCGGCCATGTGAAGACGGCGACCGCGCGGTTCGGCGCGACGCTGGCCGCGGCCGTCGGGCCGGACTGGTTGACGGTGATCCGGGCTCATTGGGTCAACGGTCGGCCGGTGGGTGAGCAGAAGGCGATGATCCGCTCGCTGCTGCGGCTGGGCCTGACCTCGGGCACGGCCGAGGAACTGGCGGCTATCGGCAATGTCGACGCTGCCGCCCTCTCCGCCGTGGCCGCCAAGATCGCGGCGGGCAAGGAACTGACGGCGGCCGACATCACTCTGCTCGGCCGGGTCGAGGCGGTGGTCCAGGCGCGGCTGGACGCGGCGTTCGACATGGCGGACCAGGCCTATCGCAGTAGGGCGCGACTGGTGGCGGGGGTCTTCGCCGTGGCCCTGGCCGCCATCTCCTGGCCGATCCTGAACTCGGTCTGGAGCCTTCCGGCGCTGATCGCCGACAAGAACTTCTGGGTGGCGGTGCTGGCCGGGCTGTTCGCCGTGCCGATCGCGCCGGTGGCCAAGGACTTGATCTCGGCCCTGTCGGCGGGGGCCAAGGCGACCAAGGCCGTGCGGTCCCTGTGACCCTCTATCTCAACATGCGCCAGGGGGCGGTGGGCGGCGCGCTGGTCGAACCCTACGTCCTGTCGGGCGACGGCATGGGGCCGAAGCCCATGCTGCGAGCCATCGACAACCGCGCCGCCGCCGAACTGGTGCAGGGGCGGACGGTGCTGTTCGCCGTCCACGGCTTCAACGTCTCCTACGAGAAGGGCGTACGCTCCCTCGCCAAGCTGGAGAGAGCGCTGGCCCTGCCGGCGGATCACGTCTTCATGGGCGTGCTGTGGCCCGGCGACTACTGGATTCCGGCCATCAACTATCCGGTCGAGTGGCAGGACGCCGTGCGTGGCGGACAGGCCGTGGCGAGTTACGCCGACGCGGTGCTCAAGGGCGCGCAGGGCTTCTCGTTCTTCTCGCACAGCCTGGGCGGCCGCCTGACGCTGGAGGCCGCCGCGTATCTGCGGCGACGGCTGGTGCGGGTCTGCCTGGCCGCGCCCGCCACCGACGACGACTGTCTGGAGCGGCCCTACGCCGCCGCCGTTCGCAACGCCGAACGTCTGACCTGGCTGGCGTCGAAGAAGGACAACGTGCTGCGCATCGCCTACCGCCTGGGCGACTGGGCCGGCGACCTGTTCTTCGGCGATGAAGACGCCGCCGGAAACGGCGCGCTAGGCTGGCATGGCGCGCATTGGGCCGGCGCGCCCACGGCCTTCGGCGTGCAAATTCCCAAGACGCAGAAGTTCGATCACGGCGACTACTTCCCGCCCAGCGACGTGAGCGGGACGATCAAGCCGACCCAGGCCAAGGCCATCGCCTATGCGCGGACCTTCCTGCTGGGCGGGACGCCGAGCTGGACCTGAGGTCAGCCCAGGCGCCCATCGACGAAGATGAAGGTGATCAGGTTGATCGAGGCCAGCACGTAGCCCTGCGCCAGCAGATGCGCGACGGCGGGGGTCTCCTTCGGCGCCGAGAGATCGGCGCCGTGCAGCTCGATGGAGATGATCTTCGGGCGAAACTTGTCGAAGTCGAACGTCTCGATGACCGCGTTGTCCAGGCCCTCGATATCGACATTCATGTAGTCGATTTCCTGACCGGCCGGCAGATGCTCATTCAGGATGGCGTTCAGCGGGCGCACCGGAATCATGACCGTTTCGGTCAGGGTCCAGCCCTGTTCCTGTTGCCAGCGCTCGGCGGTCTCCCTGGAAAGGGTGTTGGCCGCCGCCACGCCGCCGAACTTGTAGTAGGCGAGCTCGCCATCCTCCAGCGCGACGCCGGAGCAGACGTTGATGTCGTTGGGCCGTTCCTGCTGGAACGCGGCGATCGCCGCCTCGCTCGCATCGATGTTCAGTCCGCGCCAGCCGAGGATGTTGAGGAACTTCGTGTTCGACAGCGATCGCGGATGATAGGCGCCGACATCGACGTAGAAGCCGCCTTCGAGCTTCCGGACCTTGTGGATCAGCAGGTGGTGGACGATGGCGTCCTCGCCCAGCTGCGAGTAGGTGACCTTGAGCGCGTCGTCGCCGAGGAAGCGCAGATAGTCACGCGCCGGCAGCGTCTGCAGCTGCGTCATTGAGAATGGCATCCGTGTCCCCCGACCTTGGCGATTCTGGAGCCTAGAGCGCCGCCGTCAGGGTGTCACGACGGCCCCTAGGGCCACTTCACCATCGGCGGCATGGAGCTGAGGATCGAGTTGACGTTGCCGCCGGTCTTCAGGCCGAACATGGTCCCGCGGTCGTAGAGCAGGTTGAACTCGACATAGCGGCCGCGGCGGATCAGCTGCTCCTCCCGGTCGGCGTCGGTCCACGGCTCGTCCATGCGGTGGCGGACGATCTTCGGATAGATGTCCAGGAACGCCTCGCCCACGTCGCGGGTGAAGGCGAAGTCCTTCTCCCAGTCGCCGCTGTCGTGGTGGTCGTAGAAGATGCCGCCGACCCCGCGCGGCTCGTTCCGGTGCGGCAGGAAGAAGTACTCGTCGCACCAGGCCTTGTACTTGGCGTGCCAGTCCGGGTGGTGCGCGTCGCAGGCGCGCTGCATGGCGGCGTGGAAGGCCACCGCGTCGTCGGCTTCCTGGCTGCGCTGGGTCTCCAGCAGCGGAGTCAGGTCCGCGCCGCCGCCGAACCAATGCTTGGTCGTGGCGATGAAACGGGTGTTCATGTGGACCGCCGGCACGCGCGGATTGATCATGTGCGCGATCAGGCTGACGCCGGTGGCGAAGAAGCGGGGATCCTCGGCGGCGCCGGGGATGGTCTTGGCCATCTCGGGCGTGAAGGCCCCGAACACGACGGAGGTGTGCACCCCCACCTTCTCGAACAGGCGGCCGTGCATCATCGACATCACGCCGCCGCCGCCGGCTTCACGGTCCCAGTGCTTCTTCTCGAAGCGGCCGGCCTCGCCCGGATAGAGGGCGGCGGGGGCTTCTTCCTCCAGTCGCTCGAACTCGGCGCAGATACGGTCGCGCAGGGATTCGAACCACTGCCGGGCCTGGGTCTTGCGGGTGTCGAGAAGCTGGGTGTCGGTCAAGGGAGCCGCCGAAGGGACGCGAGGTGATGAAACCGCGCCTAAAAGCCGTGCGTCATGGGTAAGCGCAACATGAAATCGACCGCTGTTGCGGCTTGAGGTGATCCGTCGGGGAATTTCGACCGCCGCGCGAGGCGGGGTTGCGGGTGGTTGACGCGGCGCGACCCAGGGCGTTCTCTCCGCCGGCTTTGTAAGGAAGTGTTGCCCAGGCAGCCGTTCCGCCTTTTCCAGAGAACAGCGACGTTTGGCGTCGTTGACCTTGGCGGTAGGGGTTCCTAGGTCGCGCTGTTGTCCCGTTCCCCCGTTCGTTGATTCATGCCCGCCCCGAAAATTCTGCTCGTTGAGGACGATCCCGCCCTGCGGACGATCACCAGCCGGGTTCTCCAGCAGAACGGCTACCGGGTGCTGCCCGTCGGATCGGGCGGCGAAATGTGGGCGGCGCTCAAGGACGGTCCCGCCGACCTGATCCTGCTCGACATCATGCTGCCGGGCGGCAACGGCATCGACCTGTGCCGCCAGCTGCGCCAGGACCACGACATTCCGATCATCTTCATCAGCGCGCGGGGCACCGAGACCGACCGCGTGGTCGGGCTGGAGGTCGGGGCGGATGACTATCTGGTCAAACCCTTCAGCACCCGCGAACTGGTCGCCCGCATCCGCGCCGTGCTTCGTCGCGGCTACCCGGTGGCGCGCAAGACCGGCGGCGAGGAGCGTATGCAGTTCGACGGCTGGACGGTCAGCATCTCGCGCCGCGAGCTGTTCTCGCCCACGGGCGCCTATGTCAGCCTGACCGGGGCGGAATTCGACCTGCTGGCCAGCTTCCTCGAGAACCCGCAGCGGATCATCGCCCGCGAGCGCCTGATCGAACTGTCGCGCACGCGGCTGGGCGACACCTCCGACCGCAGCGTCGATGTCCTGGTCAGCCGCCTGCGCCGCAAGCTGTCCATCGAGGGCAGCACCGCGCCGATCATCACGATCCGGGGCGTCGGCTACATGTTCAACACCGAAGTCACCCAGGGGTGAGCTGGCTCGACCACGGCAAGTTCGGTCTGGCGGCCAGGATCTTCGCCATTCTGCTGCTGGCCCTTGGGGTCGAGTTCTGCATGAGCACGCTGGTCTATGAGCGGGCCAGCAACGTCACCACGCGCGCCGAACACGCCCACCGCGTCGGCGAGCACCTGGTGGTGGCCCACCGGCTGATGTCCGACCAGCCGCTGGAGGGCCGGGCGCTTCTGTCCAAGGAGCTGTCCAGCAGCCGCTTCCAGATCCGCTGGCTGCCGTCGAAGATCGAACCGCCGCGTCCCGACACCGCCGCCCTGCCGCGCATCGACGAACAGATCATCGCGTGGGAGCCGGAGCTCGGTCAGGCGTCGCTGCGCACCCACATCAAGCCGGGCAATCACGGCTGGGTGCAGGGCGACATCCGCCTGGAGGACGGAAGCTGGCTGGAGTTCAAGGCGGCGGGCGTGATCACCAGCAACCGCTTGTCCCTGGCGCGGATGACCTCCGCCCTGGCACCGGCGCTGATCCTGGCGCTGCTGGCCGGCTTCATGCTGCACAAGACGTTGAGCCCCATGCGCAGCCTGGCCCTGGCCGCCGAGCAGATCGGTCGAGGCGGCCGCTCGGTCCTGCGCGAGGAGGGGCCTGGCGAAGTCCGTCGGGTGGTTCGCGCTTTCAACGACATGCAACTGCGCATCGACCGGCTGATCTCCGACCGCACCCAGGCCCTGGTGGCGGTCAGCCACGACCTGCGCACGCCCCTGGCGCGCCTGGCCCTGCGCGTCGACGCCATCAGCGACAAGAAGATCCAGCGGGAGGTGGAGCGCGACATCCAGGAGATGAGCTCCATGGTCTCGTCGCTTCTCGCCTATCTCAGCGGGGCCGAGGATCCGGAGCCGCGCATCCGCACGGACGTGGCGGTCCTGGCCGCCAGCGCCGTGGACGATCTTCAGGATCGCGGGGTGAAGGCGAGCTACAGCGGCGACAAGCACGCCGACGCCATTGTCCGGCCCATAGCCCTGACGCGGGCCCTGAATAACCTGATCGACAACGCCCGCCATTACGGCGCCGGCCCCATCCAGGTGAAGGTCGGCCGCGAGGACGGTTTGATCATTATCGCCGTCGAGGATCACGGTCCGGGCATTCCGCCCGAGGATCTGGAAAGAGTGCGCCAGCCCTTCGGCCGGCTGGACCCCGCACGTCCGCGCGACACCCAGGGCTTCGGGCTGGGCCTAGCCATCGTCGATCAGATCCTGACCCGTGAGAACGGGGGGTTGCGGCTGGTCAATCGACCTGAGGGCGGGCTCAGCGCCCAGATTCATCTTCCGGTCGCACTGCAGCAATAATTCCTTACAAGCGCGCCGCTCTGCAGCAAAATACGGCCGCTACCTTTGCTCCAATAGGAATTTCCTAAGGAGCAATCGGCGTGAATGACCTCATTGGCAGGGTCCTGGATTTCAAGGACCGCGTTTTCTCCGCTCAGAGCGATCTCTACGCCCGTCTCGCCACCGATGGGCAGAGCCCCAAGGCGCTGATGATCTCGTGCGCGGACTCGCGCGTCGTTCCTGAGCACATCATGCAGGCGCAGCCGGGCGATCTCTTCGTCTGCCGCAACGCCGGCAACATCGTTCCTCCGTTCGCCACCATGAACGGCGGCGTCTCGTCCACCGTCGAGTACGCCGTGGTCGTCCTGGGCGTCCGCGACATCATCGTCTGCGGCCACTCCGACTGCGGCGCCATGAAAGCGCTCGGCAAGGAAGACGTCCTGAAGCACGTGCCGAACGTGGCCGCCTGGCTGCGTCACTCGCAAGCCGCCCACAAGGTCGCCTGCGACTGCTATCCGACCCTGGAAGGGCCAGAGTTCGAGCGTGCGGTCGCCATGGAGAACGTGGTCGCCCAGATCGCGCACCTGCGTACTCACCCATCGGTCGCCACCGCCATCGCCCAGGGTCACCTGGCGCTGCACGGCTGGTTCTTCGACATTCACGCTGGCACGGTCCAGGCGCTGAACGGCGAAACCGGCCGCTTCCAGATGGTCCGTGAAGGCGAGCCGATGCCGGTCGCCCTGGCCCACGAAGTCCGCCGCGCCGCCGATGTCGAACTGATGGTCGCCGCCCAATGACAACCGCTGCGGCGACCTCGTCGACCGGAGCCGGGTCGCGCACGATCGTGCGCGACTTCACGGCTTCGATCGTCGTCTTCCTTGTGGCCATGCCGCTGTGCATGGGCATCGCGATCGCCTCGGGCGCTCCGCCCGAGAAGGGCCTGATCACGGGCATCATCGGCGGCATCGTCGTCGGCGCCCTGGCGGGCTCGCCGCTGCAGGTCAGCGGCCCGGCCGCCGGCCTGGCGGTCATCGTTTTCGAACTGATCCGCGACCATGGCCTGTCGGCCCTGGGGCCGGTGCTGATCATGGCCGGCGCCATCCAGATCCTGGCGGGCGTTTTGCGTCTGGGCGGCTGGTTCCGCGCGATCTCGCCCGCGGTGGTGCACGGCATGCTCGCCGGCATCGGCGTGCTGATCGTCGCCGGCCAGTTCCACGTGCTCTTCGACGCCAAGCCTCTGGCGAACGGCGTCGAGAACCTCGTGGCCGCGCCGGGCCGCGTGCTGGGTCTCGGCGCCGGCGGCGCCGGCGTTCAGCAGGCCGCCCTGGTCGGCGTCTTCTCCATCCTGGCCATGCTGGGCTGGGAGAAGTTCCGTCCCAAGGCCCTGCGCCTTGTTCCGGGCGCCTTGATCGCGGTTCTCGCCGGCACCTTCCTGGCGGCTGGTCTTTCGCTCAGCGTCACCCGCGTGGAAGTGCCCGCGTCGATCGTCGCCGCGGTGGTCCCGCCGAGCGGCGACGCCCTGTCGATGTTCTTCAACCCGACGATCATCACCCTGGCCATCGCCATCGCCTTCATCGCCAGCGCTGAAACGCTGCTGTCGGCGGCGGCCGTGGACCGGATGCATGACGGCGTTCGCACCAAGTACGACAAGGAGCTGCGGGCTCAGGGCATCGGCAACATGCTCTGCGGTTTCGCCGGCGCCCTGCCGATGACCGGCGTGATCGTGCGCAGCTCGGCCAACGTTCAGGCCGGCGCGGCGACCCGTCTGTCCGCCATCCTGCATGGCGTGTGGATTCTTGGTCTCGTCGCCCTGGCTCCGTGGCTGCTGCGTCAGATCCCCATGGCGGCCCTGGCGGCCATCCTGGTGGTCACCGGCTTCCGTCTGATCAGCCTGAAGCACGTGCGTCACCTGCTGCACCAGTATGGTCCGATGCCCGCCGCCATCTGGGCGGGCACCCTGATCATGGTGGTGGCGACGGATCTGCTGACCGGCGTGATCGTGGGCCTGGTCCTGTCGCTGGTCGAGCTGATCCCGCACATCCGCCGCGCCAAGCTCAAGATCGAGCAAAGCACGGATGAGGAGACCAGCTCGCTGGCGCTGAACGGCACGGCCACCTTCGTGTCACTGCCCAAGCTGTCGGCGGCCCTGGAATCCACGCCGGCCCGCGGCGCCGTGCGCATCAACCTGGAGCGCCTGGCTCACATCGACCACACCTGCGCCGAGATGCTGAACGACTGGCTTCAGCGCAACCGCGACGCGGGCGTGAAGGTCGAGTTGACGGGCGCGAACGAAAAGTTGCGGCGATTGGTGCCGGCGTAAGCCGACCCTGCAGCCGTTGGTGGCGATGCGCATCCCCGGGTGTGTCGCCACCCCTCCCGCGCGCTGGCGTTCCTTTGGGGACGTCGAGGGCGGCCTCGACCTGCTCCAGGTCGAGGTGGGTGGCCGACCCCTCGCGGCCATCCTAGACGCTGGCAAGTCCCAGCTCGGCGTCGATCCGGTCTTCGTAGCCTCCAGGGCTGCGTGCGCGGGAGGGACTGCTTTCTAGACGGGCCTAGCCCGTGAAGCCCGATTGCTCCTCCGAGCGGTCGGGCTTCATGCGTTTGTCACAAATTTGTCGCGGCAACTGGTGCGAGCCGTCCGCATTCGCTAAAGCGACGCGGGGCGTCGGCGCGCCCCTCGGCGGCGATATCGGTATGAAAATGCACCCGAACATCGGCGGCGTCGCCACCTTGGCCTGCATCCTCGCCCTGCCGGGCGCGGCGATCGCCCAGAGCGCTCCTACATCCGCCGATGAGGCCGCCGCCCTCCGGGAGGAGGTCCAGGCCCTCAAGACCCGTCTGGAGGCCATGGAGGCCCGCCTGGAGGCCTTGAGCGGGGCGACACCCCAGGCGTCCGTTCCCACCGCTCCCCCGGCTCCTCCGCCTCCCGCGGCCGCAGCGCCGCCGGCGAGGGCCGAGGACGACCTCAAGATCACCTGGAAGGGCTCGCCCCGCTTCGCCCAGGACGGCATGACCTTCAAGGCCAAGGGCCGGCTGCAGTTCGATGCCGGCTATGTCGGTCGCACGCAATGGCCGGACCAGAGCCTGGGCTACGTCAATGAGGCGCGCCGCCTCCGCCTGGGCGGGGAGGGGAGCCTGTCCAGGGACTTCGGCTACAAGTTGGAGCTGGAGTTCTCCGACAACGGCGTCGATCTGGTGGACACCTTCGTCACCTGGAACGTCGCCGGCTGGCTGCTGACCCTAGGCAACCAAAATCCCTTCCAGTCCCTCGACGAACTGACCGGGGACACGACCGGCTCGTTCATGGAGCGGGCGGCCTTCACCGACGCCTTCGCCTTCGAACGGCGCCTGGGACTTTCAGGGCAGCGCAGGGCGGGCGATCTGCTGGTCCAGGCCGGGGTGTTCAGCGACGACATCAACAGCCTGTCCTCGGACGGCTCGGAGAGCCCGCCCGGGGACGAGAATGACAGCATCGGCCTGGACGGGCGGGTGGTCTATGCGCCGCGCATCGGCAAGACGCAGCTGCACCTGGCCGCCTCCGCTCACTGGCGCGATCTGCGGCGGCTCGACTCCCAGACCACACGGTATCGCCAGCGGCCTTACCTGCACGCCACCGACACCCGCCTGATCGGCACGCCGGCCCTGCGGGTGGACGAGGAGTTCACCCACGGGATCGAGGCGGCCCTGGTCACGGGACCCTGGCACGCCGCCGCCGAGGGGCATTGGCTGAACGCCGACCGCTTCGACGACCCCGACGCCCGATTCTTCGGCGGCTATCTGGAGATCGGCCGCTTCCTCACCCCGGGCGACACCCGGGCGTACAAGAACGGCATCTTCGATCGCAGCACGCCGGTGCGGCCCTGGGGCGACGGCGGCTGGGGCTCGCTGCAGGCCAGCCTGCGCTACGACTATCTGGATCTGGACAGCGGCGCGATCCGCGGCGGGCGGCAGCACGCCGGCCTCGCCGCCCTGATCTGGACGCCGATCGACAACCTGCGGTTCAATCTCAACTACGGCCTCATCCATTACGAGGGAGCCTCGCCGCTGCTCGACGGGCGTCGCGACTACGACGTCCATGTGGGCGGGGCGCGGGTCGAGCTCGACTTCTAGGCGGCCCAGCCGCCGGTGCGCTCCGTCGCCAGGCACAGGGCCATGGCCGCCGCCGTGACCAGATTCAGCGATCGGGCGCCGTTCTGAAGCGGAATGTAGAGGCGAGCCTGGGCGGCTTCGTGCACCTCCGGCGGCGCGCCGGCGCTCTCGCGGCCGAACAATAGCGTGTCGCCCGCAGAAAAATCGAACGTCTGAAAAGGAACCGCCGACTGTGTGGTGAAAAGCACGAGCCGTCCTTGATCTCGATCAAGTTCGGACAGGAAGCTGGACCACGAGGAATGGCGCTTCACCTTGGATAGCGGGCCGTAATCGAGCGCGGCGCGCTTCAGCGCGGGATTGGATAACGGGAATCCGCAAGGCTCTATGACGTCGATTTCAGCGCCCAGACAGGCGCCCAAACGAATGGCGGCGCCAAGGTTTTGCGGAATGTCCGGTTGAAAAAGCGCGAGACGCATTCTAAGCGATCCAACCACACGACTTGAAGGGGATTGGGGGGAGTTACGCGTTTGCGGCGACAGGTCGCAACGTCGAAACCCGCTCAAAGCCTCAGCTTGTTGTTGCAGATTGCGCCGGAACCTTGCAGGGGGAAGGCGTTTAGGGCCGGCGCCATACCAGCGCCATCGTGAAGGGTGACCAGGTGGCCGATACCGCCGCAGGCGCAACGACAGAACCGGGCCAGGCTGATCCCAGCCGGCGCGACTTCATCCACATCGCGGCCATCGCCGCCGGCGCCGGCGGCGCGGCGGCTTTGGTCTGGCCGTTCATCGATCAGATGAATCCTTCGGCCGACACGCTGGCTCTGGCCTCCGTGGAATTCGACCTGACGAAGGTCGCCGAAGGACAGCAGGTCACCATCAAGTGGCGCGGCAAGCCGCTGTTCGTGCGTAACCGCACGCAGCGCGAGATCGACGCGGCTGTGAAGGACGACGGCGCTTCGCTGCCGGACCCGCAGACCGACGCCCAGCGTCACAAGGACGGCAAGGCCCAGTGGATGGTCCTCGTCGGCTCGTGCACGCACCTGGGTTGCGTGCCGACGTTCGGCGGCGGCGACTACGGCGGCTGGTTCTGCCCGTGCCACGGCTCGCACTACGACACCTCCGGCCGGATCCGTAAGGGCCCCGCGCCGAAGAACCTCGTGGTTCCCGAGTACGAGTTCCTTTCCGACACCAAGGTCAAGATCGGCTAATATCCATGAGCGGACATTCGACCTACGAACCGAAGACCCCGGTCACGCGCTGGCTCGACAGCCGGCTGCCGATCATCCGTCTCGGCTACGACAGCTTCATCGACTACCCGACCCCGCGGAACCTGAACTACTGGTGGACCTTCGGGGCCATCCTGTCGGTCTGCCTGGTGTCGCAGATCATCACCGGCGTGATCCTGGTGATGCACTACAACCCGAGCGCGGCCGGCGCCTTCGCCTCCGTCGAGCACATCATGCGTGATGTGAACTACGGCTGGCTGATCCGCTACATGCACGCCAACGGCGCGTCGATGTTCTTCATCGCCGTCTACATCCACATGCTCCGCGGCCTCTACTACGGGTCCTACAAGGCCCCGCGCGAAGTGCTGTGGATCCTGGGCTGCATCATCTACCTGCTGATGATGGCCACGGGCTTCATGGGCTACGTGCTGCCCTGGGGTCAGATGAGCTTCCACGGCGCGGTGGTCATCACCAACCTGCTGGGCGCGTTCCCCATCGTCGGCGAGTTGATCACGACCCTGCTGTGGGGCGGCTTCGCGGTGGACAACCCGACCCTGAACCGCTTCTTCGCGCTTCACTACCTGCTGCCGTTCATGATCGCGGGCGTCGTCGTCCTGCATATCTGGGCGCTGCACGTGGCCGGCCAGAACAACCCGATGGGCGTCGAGCCGAAGTCGAAGGCCGACACTGTCCCGTTCACGCCCTACGCCACGGTGAAGGATGCGTTCGGCGTCAGCGTCTTCCTGATCCTGTTCGCGATCTTCATCTTCTACATGCCGAACGCCCTGGGCCACGCCGACAACTACATCCCGGCCAACCCGCTGGTGACCCCGGCCCACATCGTGCCCGAATGGTACTACCTGCCGTTCTACGCGATCCTGCGCGCTGTCCCCGACAAGCTCGGCGGCGTGCTGGCGATGTTCGGCGCTATCGGCGTGCTGTTCGCCCTGCCGTGGCTGGACACCTCCAAGGTCCGCTCGATGCGCTACCGCCCGATGGCCAAGATGTACTTCGCCATCCTGCTGGTGGTCTGCATCATCCTGGGCTTCTGCGGCGCCAAGCTGCCGGACGACCATGTCATCCCGCACCTGACGACGTTCCGCCTGATCGACGCCGACCTGAACAGCTTCGTGTGGCTGAGCCGCTTCGCGACGCTCTACTACTTCGGCTTCTTCCTGGTGATCCTGCCGGTGCTTGGCCTCGTCGAGAAGCCGCTGCCGGTTCCGGAAACCATCGCGTCTCCCGCTCTGTCCCACCCCGCCTCGGCTCCCGACGGCGCGGTCGCGGCCCCCGAAATGAAGGGTTGAGTTCGACCATGCTGCGCAAAGTCTCCGTCATCGCAGCGGCCTTCGGTCTGATGGGTGGGCTGCTTGCGGCCAGCCCGTCGCTCGCCGCCGGCCATCCGCTGCCGCCCAAGGACGTCCAATGGTCGTTCGAAGGTCCGTTCGGGAAGTTCGACCAGGGCCAGCTGCAACGCGGGTTCAAGGTCTATCGCGAGGTCTGCTCGGCCTGCCACTCCATGACGCTGGTCTCCTTCCGGAACCTCGGCGACAAGGACGGCCCGTTCTACAACGAGAAGTACCCGAACCCGAACGACAACCCCTGGGCCAAGGCGATCGCCGCCGAGTATCAGATCAATGACATCGACTCCGAAACGGGCGACGTCATCCAGCGTCCGGGCACCACGGCCGATCACTTCCCGGCGCCGTTCCCGAACGAGCCGGCGGCCCGCGCCAGTAACGGCGGCGCCATGCCGCCGGACTTCTCGGTGCTGGCCAAGGCTCGCACGGGCGGTCCGGACTACATCTACTCGCTGCTGACGGGTTACAAGAACCCGCCGAAGGAACTGACCGTCGCCGCCGGCCAGCACTACAACCCCTACATGCCGGGCGATCTGACCGGCGTTTGGGGCGGCTCGCACGATCACGTCCCGCCGGGCGGCTTCATCGCCATGGCCCCGCCGCTGAAGGACGGCCTCGTCACCTTCGACGACGGCACGCCCTCCACGCTGGACCAGCAGGCCAAGGACGTCGCGGCGTTCCTGATGTGGGCCGCCGAGCCGAAGATGGTCGAGCGCAAGCAGACCGGCTTCGCCGTCATCCTCTATCTGCTGCTGTTCTCCGGCCTGCTGTACGCCAGCTACCGCCGGGTGTGGCGCAACCAGTCGCACTAAGCGGCTTCGGTTCTGAAGTTCGGAAAGCCCGCCTGGTTCGCCAGGCGGGTTTTTCTTTGGCCGATCCAAGCTAGGCTGCGGTCATGATCATCGCCGCCCTGCTCGCCGCCGCCTCCGTGACCGCCGCTGACTGGCGGCCGTTGGATCCCGACAACACCCTGCTGATCGACACCGAGAAGGGCCGCATCGTCATCGAGATGCGGCCGGAGTTCGCGCCGAAGTCGGTGGAGCGGGTCAAGCTGCTGGCGCGCGAGGGCGTCTATGACGGGCTGCAGTTCCACCGGGTGATCCCCGGCTTCGTGGCCCAGACCGGAAATCCGAACAACAAGGACGGCGGAACGTCGAGCCATCCGAACCTGCCGGCGGAGTTCCAGTTCCGCCTGCCGCCGCAGACGCCCGTAGCGGCCGCTGCGCAGGCCTCTGACGTCTGGTCGGGGTTTCTGGGCGCTACGCCCCTCCAGGCGGTCCCTCCGAAGCCGGGTCAGCCTCTGAGGGGCTGGGGCGCCTATTGCACGGGCGTGGCGGGCATGGGCCGACAGGCGGACCCCGCCACAGGCAACAGCGAGATCTTCATCATGCTGGCCCCGACGCGGCGGTTGGACCGCGACTACACGGTGTGGGGCAGGGTAGTGGGCGGCATGGACGCCGTGCAGGCCCTGACCGCCGGGGAGCCGCCGGCCAAGCCTGACCACATGCTGAAGGTGCGCGTCGCCGCGGACCTGCCCGCCGCCGAGCGGCCGAAGCTGTCAGTGCTCAAGGAGCAGGGGCCGGCGTTCAAGGCGCTGGTCGCCAAGGTCCGCGCGGCCAAGGGCGCGGACTTCAGCGTCTGCGACGTGGAGATCCCGACGCGCGCTGACTAGGCGGCGTCGCTGATCGGCACGCCGGCGCGCTGGCACAGGGCCGGGATGGCCTTTTCCTGCCGCACGGTCTCGATGCGGGCCCAGTGCGGATCACGAGCGAAGTCGATGGAGGGCTGAACCTCCACCCGCACCGTCTTGTTCGACGGGCGCGCCTTATCCATCACCAGGGCGTACGGCGAGGTGCGGTATGGCCCGATACGGGTCACGCCGCAGATCACCTTGCCGTCCGCGCTGACGCTGGCGTTCAGTACGCGGACACGCCCGGCGGCGGGATCCTGTTGCTCGATCTGAGCCTTGGCGTAGCGCTTGAGCGCCGAGCCATCGCCGTAGCCGCCCTGACAGGCGCCGACTAGCGCCAAAGCAGCGGCCGAGACGACCACGGGAATAAAGATGGATTTGCGACGCCGCCAAGACCGACGGCGGGGCCTTATGCCTAACGCCATGGTAATCACCCCTCCCAACGGAGCATTCGTCTCCGCCCGACTTGATCACAACTTAGCGTGGCAGGGTTAAGAGCCTGTGACGAAATTACACTTAAAATCTACTCTCGGTGGAACCGCCATTTCATGGCGAGAACCGTCGCCGACATAAGCACGCAGACGGTATTCGAGCCGACCAACGGCCAGCTTTCCAGCATCGCCCCATAGATCACCCAAAGCACGAAGCCGGTGACCGTGATGGCGTAGGTGCGCAGGGAAACAGACGAGGCGTCGCGCTCCCGCCAGATCTTGAGGATCTGGGGGGCGAAACTGGTCATCGAGCAGATCGCCGCCGCCGTGCCGATCAGGGTGGGGAGCCAGGCCTTGTCCATGCCGGCTCAATGCCCGCCCGGCGGCGCAGTTCCGCCTCAGCCCTTGCGGTAGATGCGGTCGAACACGCCGCCTTCGGAGAAGTGCGTAGCCTGGGCCGTCTTCCATCCGCCGAACGCCTCGTCGATGGTGACCAGGGGGATCTGCGGGAACTTGCCGGCGTACTTGGCCAGCGCCTTGGGATTGCGCGGGCGATAGTGGTGCTGCCCGATGATGTCCTGGGCCAGGGGGCTGTAGAGGAAGTTCAGATAGCCCTCGGCGTAGACGCGCGTGCGGCGGCGATCGACGACCTTGTCGACGATGGCCACCGGCGGTTCGGCCAGGATGGAGCGGCTGGGGGTGACGATCTCCACCTTGCCCGAGCCCAGCTCGTCGATGGCCAGATGCGCCTCGTTCTCCCAGGCCAGCAGCACGTCGCCGATGCCGCGCTGGACGAAGGTGGTGGTCGAGCCCCGCGCGCCGGTGTCGAGGACCGGCACATGCTTGAACAGCTCGCGCACATAGGCCTCGGCCGTCTGCGGATTGCCGCCCGGCTGCTTCAGCGCCCACGCCCAGGCCGCCAGATAGTTCCAGCGGGCGCCGCCGGACGTCTTGGGGTTCGGGGTGATGACGTTGACGCCGGGGCGGATCAGGTCGTTCCAGTCGCGGATGTTCTTGGGGTTCCCCTTGCGGACCAGGAACACGATGGTCGAGGTGTAGGGGGTCGAGTTCTGCGGCAGGCGCGACTGCCAGTTGGCCGGCAGCAGGCGGCCCTTGGCGGCGATCTCGTCGATGTCATAGGCCAGGGCCAGGGTGACCACGTCCGCCTGCAGGCCGTCGATCACCGAGCGGGCCTGCTTGCCGGAGCCGCCGTGGCTCTGGTTGATCGTCAGCTCCTGTTTCGTGCGGCTCTTCCAGTACTTGGCGAAGGCGGCGTTGATCGCCTTGTAGAGCTCACGCGTCGGGTCGTAGCTGACATTGAGCAGGGTGACCGGCTGCGCGCCTTGCGCCATGGCCTGGCCGCCCAGCGCCACGGGTAGGGCGACGCCCGCGCCGATCAGGCCTCGTCGGGACAGGCTGTCGAAGGTCTTGGTCATGATCATGCTCCTTGCCGGACGCCGCCGACGGCTCAGCTGCAGTCTGCTGAAACGCGGGCCAGGCGCCAGGGCTCCCTCGCGCAAGGAAGTTCAAATTCGACTGTGACGCTAGGAATGACATCTGCTGCGGGCTTTAGAAAAGCTCGCAGCAAAAGGGCCGCGTCTCCGAAGAAACGCGGCCCCAAAGCGGTGATCGCGGCGTGACCGCCGCTAGAACATCATCCGGCCGGACAGGCGGACGTTGTAGCGCTGTGAGCGCTTGCGCTTCTCGGCGCCGCCTTCGATGGCCAGGTAGGACATCGAAGTGCCGGCGCGCAGGGCGAGGTTCAGGGTCAGGGCACCGTCCTTGTCATCGGCGGCCACCAGGGTGAAGGGCGTGCCGTTGGCGCCGAAGCGCGCCACGGTGTCGCCGACGGTGCCCGACAGGGTCTGGCGGTAACCGACGCGGACTTCCGGACGCCACCAGATGTCGCGGCCGAACTGAGCGCCCATGGCCAGCGCGGCTTCACCGCTCAGGCGGTTGGACTTGCGCTCTTCGACGATCAGGTCGAAGCCCGCGCCGCCGCCCTTCTCCTGACGCTCATCCTCGTTGAGGTAGATGTAGTCCAGGCTGGTCTCGGGACGGATGAAGTAGCGGCCGACGCTGACCTCGTAGGAGGCGCTGATGTTGGCCGACGCCGTCAGGCCGTTCCACTTGGCGCTGTTGGAGATATCCAGTTCGTCTTCCGGCGAGATCAGGCGCCGATCGCCGTCGAACCACGCATAGCCCACGCCGCCGCGGGCGCTGACCAGCAGGCCGCCCATGGCCTTGCGGCCGTAGAGGCCGCCCTGGACGAACGAGGCGGTCGTGTTCTCGCCGACGCGGGCCGCCTGGTCGTGCTCCTCGATGTTCATGTAGGCCAGGGTCAGGCCCAGGGCCCCGCCCTTTTCGCCCATGCTCTCGTAGCCGCCGACAAAGCCGAAGGTCTGGGCGTCGGCGCCCAGGCTGCCGCCTTGGCCCTCGTGGCGCACCAAGCTGCTGATCTCCTGGATCCAGAAGCTGTCAGGGCCATAGCGTTCCGCCGCGCGGTCGGGGCGAATGGCGATGGCGGAGGAGATGGCCTGGTTGGCGTACTCCAGCGCTTCGAACATCGCCTCGCCCTGGTCGGGCAGCATCTGGTCGTAGATGGCCAGGAACTCAGCGCGGTCGTTCTTGCCCAGGAAGGCGCTGGACAGCGCGCTGTCCTGGCCGACGGCGTTGTAGACCGCGTCATAGGCCGCCGCGCGCGAGCCGCTCAGCTGGGCCTCGGCCGCGGTGCGGCGGCGGATGTCCACATAGACCTCGCCGGCGGCCTGATTGGCCGAAGCGGACGTGACGTACAGATAAGGCGTTTCGGCCAGCAGGGACTGGTCCAGATTGCCCACCGTCAGGCTGCCCGCCTTGATCACGGTGTAGCGTTCCGGCTCCTGCAGGAAGCTCTTCAGCGACAGACCGATCTTGGCGCCGTCGCCGATGGTGGCCTGGCCGACCACGAACTGGGTGACGCCGTTCTTGGCCGGATCGGCCGTGACGATCAGCGTGCTGCCCGAGCCGATGTTCAGGCTGGTGGCGTTGATGGTCTCGGCGTTGGTGACGAACAGGGCGCCCTTGGCGATGTTGACCGTCAGGCGGCCGTCGCTGTCGCGCAGTTCGCCCACGGCGGTCGCGCCGCCGCCCAGATAGAGGCCGTCATCGCCGGCGCCGAACGACATGTTGCCCTGCAGGGAGCCGTTGTAGAGCTCCAGGCGATCGTTGCCCGAGCCGAACAGCACGTCGCCCAGGATCCAGGGCTCGGCCCCGTCCGCCACGCCGTCGCCGTCGGCGTCGGCGATCGGATTGACCACGCCGTCGCCGTCCGTGTCGGTCGGCGTGGTGACCACGCCTTGCTGGCTTACCCAGACGCCCGTGGTGTTGGCGCGGGCGTCGATGGCGATGCCGCGGCCAGTGACGGCTTCATTGCCGGCGTCGGTGTCGGCGTCATCCTTGTCGTCCGCGTCGTCGGTCGGAACGATGATCGCGCTGATGCGGCCGGTGTTGTGGATCGTACCCAGCGTGCCGGACTGGTCGCGGATGGCGACGGCGTTGGCCTTTTCGCCGTTCACGGTCGCGGTGATCAGGCCCGAGTTGTAGAGCTCGTTGAGGCGCGCGCCGGCCTCGATGTCGATGGCGCGGGCTTCGTGCGCGCCTTCGGTGATGTTGGCCGCCAGGACCGAGCCGCTGTTGATGAACTTCGGGGTGGTGACCCCGGACTTGAACAGCATGCCGGTGGCGACGGCCTCGCGGGTCTGCGGCGTTTCGCCGACGCCCGACGCGATGGTGCCGCTGTTGACCACGCCGCCGGCGATGTTGGTGGCGAAGCCGTTGACGCCGCCGAGCTGGACCGCCGTCGACGAGACGCCGTCGTACAGGCCGGTCGCGGTGACGATGCCGCGGTTGATGACGCCGAATTCGGAAACCCCAGTCCCGACCACGCCGATATTGGTGGCGCGGGTGTCCGAACCGATCACCAGGGCCGGGGCCGAGCCCAGGATGCTGATGGTCGAGGTGGTTTCGCTGGCGTCCGGGATGCCGTCGCCGTCGCCGTCGGTGACGCCGGAGACGACGTTTGGCGCCATGTCGAACAGAACGCCACCCGCGACATTGCCGGAAATGCGAACTGCGGGGCCGCCCTGCAGCATGTCGTCGGCGTCGATCAGGGCCCGGTCTTCGGCGAAGGTCGGGCGAACGGTGTAGCGATAGCCGCGGCTGCTGACGCTGCCCTGCATCTTGACCGCGCCGCTGACGTCGCCGTCCAGGGCCACGCCCACGGAGCCTTCGCCGATCGCGGCGACGTTGCCGGCCACATAGACCGAGCCGAGAATGTCGCCGGCGCGGATGCCGTAGTTGCGCGAACCGGTGACCGAAATGGCGCCCGAGCTGTTCAGCGAGCCGGCGATCGCCGTCTCCAGGCTGATGCCGGCCGAATCATTGCCTTCGATGGCGATGGTGCCGCTGCTGGCCACGAAGCCGTTCATGACGCCGGGGCCGGTGACGCGGATGCCGAAGCGGCGAACGCCTTCAGCAAACGGGCCGTCGGTCTCGCCGTCGCCGTCCAGGTCCTTGGCTTCGTAGGTTTCGAGCACGTTGATCGCGCCGCTGTGGGTCACGTTGGCCGTCTGGCCGCCGATCACCAGGATGCCGGTGGCGTCGTTGACGTTCTCGAAGCTCAGCGTGCCGGCGTTGACGACCGAATGGCTGCTGTTCTGGGTGATGGCCGCGCCGGCGGCCGTCAGCTTGATCGAGCCCGTGCTCGTGACGTTCACCGAATCCGGCGCGCCGCTGGCCGCGGTCGCCGTGGCGATCGGCGTCGTGCGCTCTGTCGTGATCTGGGTTTCGGCCTGTGCGGCGCTGAACAGAGCCAGAAGGGGAGCGGCGGCGACTGTCGCTACCAGAACCTTGCGCTGCATGGACCTAACTACACCTCAGATTGCCGGAAACTACGTCCGGCGCCGTTGCGGCGAAAATGCGGTCTTTTCGCACCGCTGACGGAAATTGGGCCCCCGCCTGATCGACGGTCTAACCCATGGCTTTGAAGCGCGCCATATGTTCGATGCGCCTTATTCGCGGGCTGGGCGCTTGACCGTGGGCCGCAGCAGGGGTGAAAGGCCCGGACATGAACATTCTCCTCGTCGGTTCGGGGGGGCGTGAGCACGCCCTGGCCTGGAAAATCGCCGCCTCGCCGCTGGTGAAGCGCCTTGTCGCCGCCTCGGGCAATCCGGGCATCGCCGCCGTCTGCGAGACGCGTCCGGTCAAGGCGACCGACGTCGAGGGCCTGATCGCCCTGGCCCGTTCCATCGAGGCGGACCTGGTGGTGGTCGGTCCCGAGGTCGCGCTGGAGGCGGGAATCGCCGACCGGCTGGCCGAACTGTCGATTCCCTGCTTCGGCGCCACCGCCGCGGCGGCGCGGCTGGAGACCTCCAAGGCCTTCACCAAGGATTTCTGCGCCCGCCACGACCTGCCGACCGCCGCCTATGGCGTGTTCGAGACGGCGGAGGAGGCCGGCGGCTTTCTGGACAAGCTCTCCGCGCCCTTCGTGATCAAGGCCGACGGCCTGGCCGCGGGCAAGGGCGTGGTCATCGCCGCTGACCGGGCCGAGGCCGACGCCGCCGTCCTCGACATGCTGGGCGGTCGCTTCGGCACGGCCGGCGCGCGGGTGGTGATCGAGGAGTTCATGGACGGGGAGGAAGCTTCGCTATTCGCCCTGTGCGACGGCGAGACCGCCGTGCTGTTCGGCGCAGCCCAGGACCACAAGCGCGCCTATGACGGCGACAAGGGCCCCAACACCGGCGGCATGGGCACCTATTCGCCCCCGCCCGTCCTGACCGAGGCCCTGATCGGCCAGGCCAAGCGTGAGCTGATCGATCCGACGGTCAGGGGCATGGCGGCGGAGGGGCATCCCTATCGCGGCGTGCTCTATGCCGGCCTGATGCTGACCAAGGATGGCCCCAAGCTGGTGGAATACAACGCCCGCTTCGGCGATCCGGAGTGCCAGACCCTGATGCTGCGCCTGGACGGGGACATCGTGCCCTTCCTGCTGGCCGCCGCCACCGGGACCCTGGCCCAGCAGCCGGAGCCCAAGTGGAAGGAAGAGGCCGCCATCTGCGTGGTCATGGCCGCCGAGGGCTATCCTGACGCCCCCAAGACCGGTGCGGTGATCGAAGGGGCGGAAGCCGACTTCGGAGGCGAGGCTTTCGTCTTCCACGCCGGCACCAGCCGTGACGCCGAAGGCCGCCTGGTCACCTCCGGCGGGCGGGTTCTGAACGTCTGCGCCCTGGGCGTCGACCTCAGCGAGGCCCGCGATCTGGCCTATGCGGCGGTCGGGGCGATCAAGATTCCGGGCGGCTTCAACCGCTCCGACATCGGCTGGCGGGCGCTTCCCAACGGTTCCTGACGCCTTCGGGACTGGCGCTCTTCGCGCTCGCCGCTAAACTCGCTTTCAAACAAGCGTAAGAACGCGGTCAGGGAGCGTAAGATGGTCGAGGCGTCGGCACAGGAACTCAACTCCGGCACAAAGCCGGTGGATGAGCGTCACAGCATCGACGAGGCGGCGCTCGAACGCTGGCTGAAGGCCAATGTCGAGGGCTATGCCGGGCCGCTGGAGGTCCGCCAGTTCAAGGGCGGCCAGTCCAACCCGACCTATCAGCTGGTCACGCCGGGCCGGAAGTACGTCCTGCGCCGCAAGCCGCCGGGCAAGTTGCTGCCCAGCGCCCACGCCGTGGACCGCGAGTTCAAGGTGATCTCGGCCCTGGGCAAGACCGGCTTCCCGGTCGCCAAGGCCTACGCCCTGTGCGAGGACGAGAGCGTCATCGGCACCATGTTCTACGTCATGGACATGGTGGAGGGCCGAATCCTGTGGGACGGGACCCTGCCGGAATATTCGCCGCCGCAGCGCCGGGCGATCTACGACGCCGAGATCGAGACCCTGGCCCGCCTGCACAACACCGACTACGCCGCCATCGGCCTGGGCGACTACGGCAAGCCGGGCAACTACTTCACGCGCCAGATCGACCGCTGGACCAAGCAGTACAAGGCCTCCGAGACCACCTCGATCAAGGCCATGGACCAGCTGATGGAGTGGCTGCCGGCCACCGCACCGTCGGACGACGCAACCTCGATCGTCCACGGCGACTACCGCATCGACAACATGATCCTGCACCCTGCCGAACCCAAGGTGATCGCGGTGCTGGACTGGGAGCTGTCGACCCTGGGCAATCCCCTGGCCGATTTCAGCTACTTCCTGATGAGCTGGGTCATGCCCGGCGAGCAGCGCGGCGGCCTGGCCGAGATCGCCGACCTGCCGGCCTACGGCATTCCCACCGTGCAGGAGGCCGTGGACAAGTACTGCAAGCTGACCGGCCGGGACGGCCTGCCGGAGCTTGACTGGTATTTCGCCTACAATCTGTTCCGTCTCGCCGGAATCTGTCAGGGAATTGTCGGCCGGGTTCGCGACGGCACCGCCGCCAGCGCCCATGCCCAACTGATGGAAGCCCGCGTCCCCCTGCTCGCCGCCGGCGCCTGGGGTTTCGCACAGAAGGCCGGAGCCTGAACCACCCATGAAACGCATCCTCGCCGCCGGCGCCGCTCTCGCGGCATTCGCCGCTGCCGCCGCGCACGCCGCGCCCGTCTATGTCCAGGCCGGTCGCCTGCTGGCCGATCCCGCGACGGGCAAGGTCGAGACCAACAAGACCGTCGTCATCGACAACGGCCGCGTGGTCCGTATCGAGGACGGCTTCACCGGCCAGGGGAACGTCGTCGACCTGAAGGACAGCTTCGTCCTGCCGGGCCTGATCGACAGCCACGTCCACCTGACCAGCGAGCAGGGCCCCTCCAGCCGCATGGACGAGGTGACCCAGTCCTCGGCCGAGCAGGCCATGGTCGGCGCCCGCTACGCCAAGCGGACCCTGAAGGCCGGCTTCACCACCGTCGCCGATCTGGGCGGCGACAACGAAGCGATCTTCGCCCTGCGCAAGGCGACCGCGAACGGCGACGTGGCCGGTCCGCGCATCATCGCCGCCGGTTCGGCCGTGTCGGTCCATGGCGGCCACGGCGACACCAACGGCTTCCGCGAGGACGTCATGCACGTCCTGCGTCCCGAATCGGTCTGCTCCGGCGCCGAGGACTGCCGCCGCGCCGTGCGCGAGCAGGTGTGGAAGGGCGCGGACATCATCAAGATCACCGCCACCGGCGGCGTGCTGTCCAACACCGCCGCCGGTCTGGCCCAGCAGTTCCAGGAAGACGAGCTCGCCTCGATCGTCGAGAGCGCCCACCGCATGGGGCGCAAGGTCACCGCCCACGCCCACGGGGTCGACGGCATCAACGCCTTCCTCAAGGCCGGCGGCGATTCGATCGAGCACGGCACCTATCTGGACGACGCCTCCATCGCCCTGTTCAAGAAGAACGGCGCCTATCTGGTCCCGACCCTGATGGCCGGCGACTTCGTGGCCCGCATCGCCTCGGGCCCGAACAACTTCTTCACCCCGGCCCAGACGGCCAAGGCCCTGGAAGCCGGCCCGAAGATGCTGGACATGGCCCGCAAGGCCCACAACGGCGGCGTGAAGATCGCCTTCGGCACCGACAGCGGCGTCTCCGCCCACGGCGACAACGCCGGCGAGTTCGCTCTGCTGGTGAAGGCGGGCCTGACCCCGCTGGAGGCGATCCAGACGGCCACGGTCAACGCCGCCGCCCACTTCAGCCTGAACAACGAGATCGGTTCGCTCGCCCCCGGCAAGGCCGGCGACCTGATCGCGGTGAAGGGCGATCCGCTGAAGGATGTGACCGTGCTGCAGCACGTATCCTTCGTCATGAAGTCGGGCGTGGCTTACTGAGCCACGGTGCGTCTTTCGACAGGGCGCTGCGCGCCCGCTCAGGATGACGAATTCAGCAATGAGACGTCATCCTGAGCCGCGCCGTCAGGCGCGAGTTGAAGGACGCAGGGCCTTCAACAGCAACGCCTCGACCGCCGCCTCGTCCTCGAACCTCGCCCGCACGGACCAGGCCTTGATCCGCTCCCGCCACGACGGGGGCAGGCGCACCCAGTCCTTTTCGGTGGTCACCAGGCCCGCGTCGAAGTCCTCGGCCCGGCGGGCCAGGGCCTTCAGCGTCGTCTCGTCATAGGCCCCGTGGTCGGGGAACGGCGCGAAGTCCTTCAGGTCGCAGCCGGCGGCGACCAGGGACCGCTCCACCTTCCAGGGCTTGCCGATGCCGGCGAAGCCGACCTGCGGCCCCGCGGGCGGCGGGGCGGCGGGCTCCAGCCGGGCAATGAACACCAGCTTTCCCGAGAACAGCGCCAGAAGCTCCGGATCGGCCGACGGCAGGTCGGCGGGCAGCAGGACGATCACCGCGTCGGCGCGGGCGAGGCCCGCCTTCAGCGGCTCGCGCATCGGCCCGGCGGGGAACACCGCGCCGTCGCCGAAGGGCCACTCGTTGTGGCGCGTCTCCCCGTCCACGACGACCAGGGACAGGGTCTTCTTCAGCGAAGGGTTCTGGTGGCCGTCGTCCATGACCACGGCCTGGGCGCCTGCGGCTGACGCGGCCTGCGCGCCGGCGGGGCGGTCGCGGGCGACCCAGAACGGCATGTCGCCGGCCAGCATCAGCGGCTCGTCGCCCACCTCGGCGGCGGTGTGGCGCGCCGGATCGACCCGGACGGGCCCGGCCAGCTTGCCGCCATAGCCGCGCGACAGGCCGTGCGCCTCGACCCCGGCGGCGCGCAGCAGGCGGACCACCTCGCGCACGATGGGTGTCTTGCCGACCCCGCCGACGGTCAGGTTGCCGATGCAGACGACGGGGACGCCTGGATCGGCGGGCGTGGCCTTGGCGATCTTGTTCGCCGTGACGGCGGCCCAGATCCACGACAGGGGCGTCAGCAGGGCGCGGGTGACGGGCGCGGGCGCGCCGTCGCGGACGTACCACCAGCGCGGCGTGCTCAGCTTCATGGGACCTGCATGGCCAGGCGGCGGACGGCGGCGTCCAGCACCTCGCGCTCGTCGCCGATCATGCCCAGGGCCCGCTCCGCGCGGGCCTTGGCCATCTTCGGCTCCTTGAGCAGGGCGTAGAAGGCGGCGGTCAGGTCGTTGGCCGTGCGCACGACCGTGGCGACGCCGTTCTTGACCAGGGGCGAATAGACCGACCGCCAGTTGTCGACGAAGGCGCCGGTGATGACGGGGCAGCCCAGCTGGGCCGGCTCCACCGGATTATGGCCCCCCGGCCCCTCCACCAGGCTGCCGCCGATGAAGGCGCCGCGGGCGAGGCGGAACCACAGGCCCAGCTCCCCCAGGGTGTCGGCCACATAGACCGCGTCGGCGCCCAGCGGGTCGCCCGCGCTGCGCTTGCCCGCCGACAGGCCTCGCTCGCGGGCCAGGTCGATGATGCCATTGGCCCGCTCCACATGGCGGGGAACCAGAATCAGCAGGGCGTCGCCGCCGACCGACTTGAAGGCGGTCAGGATGATCTCGTCCTCGCCAGGATGGGTGGAGGCGGCAAGCAGGACGGGGCGCTTGCCGACGGCCTTCTTCAGCGCCTTCAGCTCCGTCTCGTCCGCTGGCAGCGGCGCGCCGACCAGCTTCAGGTTCAGGCGGCCGTCGTCATTGGCGCCGAACTCGCCCAGGCGGCCGGCGGTCAGGTCGTCCTGCGACAGGATCAGGCTGAAGGCGCCGATCAGCTCGCGGGCCATCTCGGGCGCCTTGCGCCAGCCGGCGGCGCTTTTCTCGGTCACCCGGGCGGAGACCAGGGCGAGGCGGATCTTCCGGGCGTCGGCCTGGGTGATCAGGTTGGGCCACAGCTCGCTCTCGACGAAGACGCCGAGCGAAGGCCGCCAGTGATCCAGGAAGCGGGCCACGGCCTTGGGCGCGTCCACCGGCACATACTGGTGGATGACCCCTTCAGGCAGGCGGCGGCGCAGCATCTCGGCCGAGGTGACGGTGCCGGAGGTGACCAGGATCGACAGGTCGGGCCGCGCCTTCCGCAGGACCTCGATCAGGGGCAGCAGGGACAGGCCCTCGCCCACGCTGGCGCCGTGCAGCCAGACCAGCTTGCCCTCGGGACGGGCGGCGGCGGTCTTGCCCAGGCGCTCCTTCAGGCGGGCCGGGTCCTCCTTGCCGCGCAGGACGCGGGCGCGCAGGACCAGCGGGGCGGCGGGCTCGAACAGGCCGGTCGCCGTACGGTACAGGCGCAGGTGTCGGGACGTGCTCAAACCACGTGCGCCGGGGCCAGGCGGCAGTCCGCCGCGCCGCCGCGCTCCACCTGCAAGGTGGTGTGGCCGATGCGGAACTTCTCGTTCAGCCCGGCGCAGGCGGCGTGCAGAAAGTCGTCCCCGTCATCGCCGGTCGGGCGGATCAAGTGGGCGGTCAGGGCCGTCTCGGTGGTGCTCATGGCCCAGATGTGCAGGTCGTGGACCTCGGTCACGCCGGGCAGGGCCTCCAGCCAGGCGCGAACGGCGCCTGGGTCGATGTCGCGCGGGGCGGCGTCCAGCGCCAGGTCCAGGCTGTCGCGCAGCAGGCCCCAGGTGCCGAGCAGAATGACCAGCACGATCACCAGGCTGACGATCGGGTCGATCCACAGCCAGCCCGACGCGCCCATGGCGAAGGCGGCCACGATCACGCCAGCCGACACGGCGGCGTCGGCCACCATGTGCAGGAAGGCCCCGCGAATGTTCAGGTCGTGCTGGCTGCCGCGCATGAACATCAGGGCGGTGCCGGTGTTGATCAGCACGCCGATGGCGGCGACCACCATGACCGGGCCGGTGTCGATGGGGTGCGGGTCCTGGAAGCGGCGCACGGCTTCCCAGGCGATGGCGCCGATGGCGAACAGCAGAGTCGCGGCGTTGGCCAGCGAGGCCAGGATGGTGCCCTTGCGCAGGCCATAGGTGCGGCGCGCCGTCGGGGCGCGCTTGGCCAGCTCCGCGGCGATCCAGGCCATGACCAGGCCCAGCACGTCCGACAGGTTGTGGCCGGCGTCGGCCAGCAGGGCGAGGGAGTTGGTCCAGAACCCGGCGGCGGCCTCGACCACCACGAAGCCCAGGTTCAGCGCCGTGCCGATGGCGAAGGCGCGGCCAAAGTCCGTGGGGGCGTGATGATGGTGGCCATGACCGTGGCTGTGCCCGTGACCATGACCATGGCTATGTCCATGGCCGTGCCCATGGTCATGATGATGGTCGTGTCCGTGGTGATGGTGATGATCGTGCCCCATGGCGTCCTTCATCCCACGAGTTCAGGGCTGTTTCGCCAGCAGGGCTTCGGCGCGTTCGGTCACGGCGGTCAGGCGGCGGCCCCAGTCGTCGGCCAGGGCTTGCGGCTCCGCGGCGCGCGGCGCTTCGAACGGTCCTTCCCAGACAATGGCCCCCCGGCCGAAGGGCAGGGGCAGCACGGTCCCGTCCCAGGTGCCCAGGCGCAGGCAGGGGCGGCAGGCCAGGCCCAGCATCAGCACCGGCGCGCCGGTGAACCGGGCCAGCGAGACCACGCCTAGCTGCATCACCTCCGCCGGGCCGCGCGGGCCGTCGGGGGTCACGGCGACGCCGCCGCGTCCCTGCACCCACTTGATCATGTCGCGGAAGGCCTGCTCCCCGCCCTTGTTCTTGGCCGGGTCGGTCTTCTTCTTCGACGAGCCGCGAATGGCGGGGAAGCCGATGTGGCCCACGGCCCGGGCGATGAACTCGCCGTCCGAGGAGTGGGAGATCAGCGCCCGCACCGGCTGGCGATCCGGCCCCTGCTTCCAGGCGGCGGGGGAGAGGGGAATGCGGGCGTGCCAGAAGCAGATGATCACGCCCTTCTCGCCACGCTCCGCCGCGACGGCGTCGGCGTTCTCCTGTCCCTCCCGCGTCCAGCGCAGGGTGGCAAAGACGAAGCGCAGATAGGCGGCGAAGATGGCGGACAGGACGGCCACCACCACCGGATTGCGAAGCGGCCTCAACCCTGCGGCTCCGGCGCGGCGTCCAGGTTCTGGGCCAGGGCCAGGCGCGAATAGAGGCCGCCACGGCGCACCAGGGAGACGTGCGTACCTTCCTCCACCACCTTGCCGGCGTCGATCACATAGATGCGGTCGGCATGGCGCACGGTCGACAGGCGGTGCGCGATCATCAGGGTGGTGCGGCCGGCCATCAGCCGTTCCAGCGCCGCCTGCACCTTGGCCTCGCTCTCGGTGTCCAGGGCGCTGGTGGCTTCGTCCAGCAGCAGGACCGGGGCGTCCTTCAGGAAGGCGCGGGCGATGGCGATGCGTTGGCGCTGGCCGCCGGACAGGCGCGCGCCGGCCTCACCGACCTTGGTGTCATAGCCGGCCGGCAGGGTGACGATGAACTCGTGGGCGGCGGCCTGCTTGGCGGCTTCCTCGATCTCGATCTGGGTGGCTTCCGGCCGAGCGTAGGCGATGTTGGCGCGGATGGTGTCGTCGAACAGGAACGGCTCCTGGGTGACTAGGCCGATATGGCTGCGCAGGGAGGCGAGGGTGAATTCGCGGATGTCGCGGCCATCGATGGTCACCTTGCCCGCGCCCACGTCGTAGAAGCGCGGGATCAGGTTCAGCAGGGTGCTCTTGCCGCCGCCCGACGGGCCGACCAGGGCGACCGTCTCGCCGCGCGCCGCCTTCAGCGACACGTCGACCAGGGCGCTGGCGTGGGTCCCGTAGGAGAAGCCGACCTTCTCGAAGGCGATGGCGAACTGGCCCTTGTCGTCCAGATTGATCGCGGCGGCGCCGTCCCGCACCTCCGGCTCCACGTCCAGGGCGGCGAACAGACGGCGGCCGGCGGTCAGGCCCTCGGCCGTCACGGTCTGCAGGTTGGCCAGCTGGCGCAGGCTCTGGGAGGCGGCGGCCAGGGCGACCAGGAAGGCGGTGAAGGCGCCGACGTTCATCGCCCCGCTGCTGGCGCGCCAGCCGGCATAGGCCAGGACCCCGGCGGTGATGACGGTCATCAGCGCCTCGGTGGTCGGGGCGGCCTGGGCGCGGGCGTTGGCGCCCTTGATGATGTGGCCCTGGCGGCGCTCGATCACCTCGGCGACGCGTGCCTCCTCGAAGGCCTCGCGGTTCTCGATCTTCACCACCCGCACGCCGTCCAGGCTCTCCATGACGGCGGTGGACAGGGCGGAGGTCTCGGCCATGGCGCCCTTGGCGGCCTTGGTTGTCTTCTTCGAGAACCGGCGCATGACCGTGCTGGCGATGGGGCCGGCCAGCAGGACGATCAGGGTCAGCGACCAGTCGTTGATCAGCATGACCACGATCATCGCCGCCACGGTCAGGCCGTGCTGGGTGTAGTTGACGATGCCGCTGGTGGCGGCTTCCCGGATCAGGCCGGCGTCATAGAGCACGGACGAGACGAACTGGCCCGAATGGGCGGCGCGCAAGCGGGCGAGGTCGGCGCGGACCAGCTTGCCGAACAGTTCGGTCTGCACGTCGCCGACCATGCCGTGGCCGATGCGGTTGACCAGGGTGGCCTGGACGATCTGGGCGGCGGCGCGCGCCAGGGCCAGGATCACGATGGTCAGGGGGATCATGACCAGGGCGTTCGGCTTGCGCGTCACCAGCAGGTCGTTGATCGCCGGGTTCAGCACCTGGGCCAGGGCGCCGGTCAGGACGGCCACCACCACCGCGCAGGCCACGGCCACGGCCAGGCCATTCCAGCGCGGGCGCAGATAGGTTTCGAACACACGCCGCGCCAGGGCGCGGTTGGTCGTCTCGGGCGCTGCGGCGTCAGTCATCACGGGAGCAGGTCGGCCTTGGGAGGGAATCTGTCAAGCACAGGGCATTTGCTGTCCGGCCAATGCGGCCCTACTTAGGCGGCCTGCGAAGGAGCCCCGCTTGCCCGCTTATGACCTGACGACCTTCGGCGGCCGCCTGCGCGCCTATTGGGACTATTGGTGGAAGGACCATGCGTTCCTGCGCATCGGCTTCCAGAACGCCCACTGGGTCAGCCCCGAGCTGGTGCGCACCAACCAGCCGTGGCCATTCCAGATCGCCCAGTGGAAGAAGCAGGGCATCAAGACCATCGTGAACCTGCGCGGCGGCTATGACGGCGCGTTCTACGCCCTGGAAAAGGACGCCTGCGAGCGGCTGGGCCTGAACTTCGTCGATTTCGTCATCACCAGCCGCGAAGTGCCGATCCGCGAGCGGGCCCTGGGCGCCAAGGTGCTGTACGACACCATCGAATATCCCGCCCTGATCCACTGCAAGTCCGGCGCGGACCGGGCGGGGATCATGAGCGTGTTCTACGCCCATTACCGCCTTGGCCTGCCAATCCGCGAGGCCATGAAGGAGCTGTCCCTGCGCTATCTGCACGTGAAGCAGGGCAAGACGGGAGTGCTCGACTACGTGTTCGAGCGGTACCTGGAAGATGGGGAGCCCAAGGGGCTGACCTTCACCGAGTGGGTCGAAAGCGACGCCTACGACCCGGTCTCGATGAAGGCGGAGTTCCGCGCCGGCATGCTGGGCTCGATGCTGACCGAGAAGCTGCTGCGGCGGGAGTAGCGGCCCTTAGGCCAGGCTGGGATCCAGCAGCTTGTGGGCGTGGATGATGAAGTAGCGGGCGTGGGCGTTGTCCACGGTCGCCTGGGCCTTGGCCTTCCACGCCTTGTGGGCGTCTTCATAGGTCGGATAGGCGCCGACGAATTCGACCTGAGACAGGTCGCGGAATTCGACGCCGGCCACGTCTTTCAATTCACCGCCGATGACGATGTGCAGGAGTTGTTTGTCGCTCATTGCGCAGATGCCTTCTTTGTCGAGGCTGGATTGGGAGGTTACGGGCGTCCGATATGCGCGACGCGCTCCAAGATCAACCGGTGGAGGCCGGGAGCCGCGCAAATGACGCTGGGCGCCCTGGGAATCGGCGCGTTGTAAGCGAAACGACGGCCGAAATGGTCCGTGGACGCCCCGCCGGCCTCGCGCACGATCAGATCGGCGGCGGCCAGGTCCCACTCGTTCTTGGGCGACAGCGCCACGGCGGCGTCGAACCGGCCGTCGGCCACCAGGCACATGCGATAGGCGATGGAGTTGCGGCTCTCGACCCGCATGGCCGGCCAGGGCTGGGGCCATTCCGGGTGCTGGAACATCCGCGCGTCGCCCAGCATGGCGCAGTCGTCCAGGTCGGCGGTGGCGCTGGGCCGGATCGGCGCGCCGTTCAGGGTCGCGCCCTGGCCGGCGACCGCCTCGTAAAGCTCTTCCAGGGCCGGGGCATAGACCACGCCGCAGAGGGGCAGGCCGTCCTCAACCACGGCGATGCAGACCGTGAACCAGGGTTTGTCCTTCAGGAACGCGGCCGTGCCGTCGATGGGGTCGACGCAGAACAGGCGGCGGCGCGTCAGGCGCTCGGGATCATCGACCGTCTCCTCCGACAGCCAGCCATAGTCGGGGCGGGCGGTGGTCAGGGTCTCGTGCAGCAGCTTGTCCACCGCCAGGTCGGCGTCGGTGACTGGTGAGCCGCCGTCCTTGTTCCAGATCTTCAGGCCCGCGGCGCGCATCGTCAGCGCCAGCTTCCCCGCCTCCAGCGCCGCCTTGCGGATGAGGGCGAGGTCCTCGGTCATTTGCCGGCGATCGCCAGGCCGTCCACCAGGATGGACGGCGAGTTGGCCGAGCCGCGGATTTCCAGGTCCGAACCGGGGATCAGGCGGGCGTAGATGTCGATCAGGTTGCCCGCGACGGTGATCTCGGTGACCGGATAGGCCGCCTCGCCGTTCTCGAACCACACGCCCGAGCAACCCACCGACCAGTCGCCGGTGTTGCCGTTCAGGGACGGGCCGAACATCGAGGTGACCAGCAGCCCCTCGCCCGCGCCCTTCATCAGAGCGGCCAGGTCGTCGGTCCCCGGCGTGAGGGTCAGGTTGGAGGTCGAGACGCCGGGAGGGCCCGCCAGACCGCGCGAGGCGTGGCCGGTGGTTTCCAGGCCCAGCTGGCGGGCGGCGGCGCTGTTCAGCAGCCAGGTGGTCAGCACGCCGTCCTCGATCAGGGCCATGCGCTTGTTCAGCACGCCCTCGTCGTCGAAGGGCGAGGAGCCGAGGCCGCGCACCACGTGCGGATCGTCGATCAGCTCGATCCCCTTGGCGAAGATCTGCTGGCCGAGCTTGTCCTTCAGGAACGACACGCCGCGCGCCACGGCTGGGCCGGAAATAGCGCCGAGCAGGGGGCCCAGCAGCGAGGTGGCCAGACGATTCTCGAAGATCACCGGCGCGGTGGTCGAGCTGATCTTGCGTGCGCCCAGGCGGGCGGCGGCGCGGCGGCCGGCCTCGGTCCCGATGGCGTCGGGGCTGGGCAGGTCTTCGGCGTGCCGCAGGCTGCGGCCTTCGCCGCCTCGCTCCATGCCCGCGCCTTCGCCAGCGATGGCCGAAGCGGACAGCGAGAAGCCGGTGGCGCGGTGGGCGCCGACAAAACCGTGGCTGGTGGCCATCAGCCAGTTGGACGACGACCAGGCGGCCGAACCGCCGTCGGAATTGGTCACGCCCTCGACCGCGCGGGCGGCGGCCTCGGCGACGCGGGCCTGGTCCTCCAGCGACTCGGCGGAGGGCTCGAAGGCGTCGAACAGATCGAGGTCGGCGTGCGGGCCGCGGGCCAGGCGATCCTGCGGCGCGAAGCCGGCATAGGGATCTTCCGGCGCCAGGCGGGCCATGGCGACGGCGCGCTCGATCAGCTTGCGGCGGCCGTCGGCGGAAAGATCGGAGCCGGAAACGACAGCCTGACGCTGTCCCACGAAGACGCGGACGCCCAGGTCCTGGGCCTCTTCACGCTCGACCTCCTCCAGATCGCCCATGCGGACGGTGACGGAGAGGGACTGGCGTTCGGCGAAGACGGCCTCGGCCGCATCGGCCCCGGCCTTGAGCGCGGCGCCGATCACGTCGTTGAGGAGGTTTTGATCCATGGCCGCCATATGGGGCGCCGCACCCTTGCGGGGCAAGCGCCCAGGCCGCGTCAGACGATCGCGTAGATCAGCAGCACCGCGGCGATGAACACGAAGGCGATCCAGCTGACCAGCATGCCGACCGCGCGCGGCAGGGAGGCCCCGCCGCTGTTGGACAGGCCGATGGCGTGGGTCAGGCGGCCGCCGAACAGCAGAAGACCGCCCAGATGCACGGCCAGGGCCGGTGCGCCGACCTGCGCCAGCAACACCAGGCCGATCAGGCCGACCGGCGCATACTCGGTGGCGTTGCCGAAGGCGCGGATCGCCTGCGCCAGGTCAGGATGCCCGCCATCGCCCAGGGCGATCTTGTGACGGCGGCGCAGGCGCACCACCCGAACTGAAAGCACCAGCAAAAGCAGGATGTGCAGGCCCACCCACAGCGCGGCTGCGGGTCCTGAAGTCAGACTGTTCACGCGAAATTCCTTTACGCCCCGCACTTAGTAGGCGCCGCTTTGACGACGCCCGCAAGTTTCGGGGTTACTGCACCTGCCGCCCGACGGGGTAGAGCAGGTGGCGTTCGTCGTAATAGGGCGTGCGCTTGTAGAACCAGGCCAGGCGGGCGTCCTGGCTCTTGGCGAAGTCCGGCTCCGCCGCCAGCTTGGCCTCGAACTCGGCCTTCAGCTTCGGATCGGCGGCCATCATGCGCTCGGCCAGCGGGGCGATGGCGTAGCCCTCGATATATTCCACGCGCTGCAGGATCTCGGGGAAGAAGCCCCAGGCGAAGAAGCCTTCCTCGCTCTGCGGCTCCAGCAGCAGCACGGCCAGTTCGCCCAGCGGCTGGTCGGTCGGAACGCGGACGGAGCCGGCAGGGAAGGTGACCGTGCGGGCCTCTTGCTCGGCCTTGCCGGCGGTGATCTGCACGTGACCTTCGTTGCCGCGCGGGGCGACCTTGGCTTCGGGCAGGCGCAGCATGTCGACCGCCACGGCCTGGGGCGCGGTCAGGGTCTCCATGCGGATGCCGTGCAGCTTCAGCCGCTCGATGACGTCCGCCTTGGTGGCCGGGACGTAATAGGCGACCGGCGGCTTGATCTTCAGGCCGGGCTGGGCGGCGTAGAGCGTCTCCATCCACGGCTTGGGATCGGCCTTGCCCAGCCAGCGGAGCTCAGTCCCGCCGGAAGCCGGGCTTTGGTAGGTCTCGTACTGGATGCCCAGGAACGGACGCTGGCCGACTGGCTTGTCCGACGGCTCGAAGGTCACGGCGACCTCGGCGGGGCGCAGCTGGCGATCAGCCGTGGCGGCGGCCTTGGCGGCGGCGCCGTCGCGGGCGACCACCTTCAGGCTTTCCTCCAGCAGGACATAGGTGCCCAGCACCCGCTGGCGATACGGCTTCAGGGAGTGGTTCTCTACCAGCACGGTCGGGGTGCGGCGGGCGTCGCCGAAGCCGGTGGAGAAGCGCAGGCTGCTGGGATCGACCGTCAGGCCGTCCTTTGGATTGCGGTCGTCCTTGGCGAAGATCAGCTCGCCCGGAATGTGGCCGGCGGCCTTCAGCGCCTTTTCCGTCGCGGGCAGGAAGCTCTTGTCCAGCCAGTCGGTGATGGCCGGCGAGCGGTGGAAGGAGCGGCCCAGATAGCCTTCCCAGCCGTAGGTGATGTCGTACTGATAATCGACGCCGTCGGTCACATGGATGTCCATGTAGAGGGCCGGGTCGTACTTGTTGATCAGGCCCAGCATGGCCTGCATCTCCGGCGCGTCCAGCTTGCCGTAGTCGCGGTTCAGGTTGAGGTTCTGGGCCGTGTGGCGCCAGCCCTGGATCACCGGGCCGCGCTGGTTCGGGCGATTGAAGCGGCCCGCGCGCTCGTGGCCGTCGACGCTGAAGATCGGCACGAAGACGAAGTTCACGCCGTCCAGCAGGGTGTCCTTGCCGCGCAGGGCGATGTCCCGCAGCAGCATCAGCCCGGCGTCCTTGCCGTCGATCTCGCCCGGGTGGATGCCGGCCTGGGCCAGGAACACCGGCTTGGCGGGATTGAGCGTCGCGCCGTCCTTGCTGGCGATCACCACCAGCAGGTCGCGGCCCTCGGGCGACTTGCCGAACACCTCCAGCTTCAGCAGCCCGTTCGAGGCGGCGACCAGGCGCTCCAGATAGGCGCGGGTGTCGGCATAGCTGGGGCTGTCGGTCAGGCCGGTCTTTTCCGACGGCGTGATCCACGGATCGTTCGGCTTGGCGACCAGCTTCTCGCTCGCGCCCTTCCAGGCCGGAGCCGGGGGCAGGATTTCGCTATCCCACGGCGCCGCCAGGGCGGTGGTGGAGAGGAGGCTGGTGAAGAGAAGGGTGACGCCGAGCCTGTTCATTCTTCTTCCGCTCTCCCCCGCGCAGGCGGGGGTCCATTCTGATGGTCCGCTTGGGTTCCCGCCTTCGCGGGAATGAGCGGTTGTCTCTTTGCGTCCTTCGACATGTCTGCTGCGCAGACTGCTCAGGATGACGAAATCAGCAAACCTTCGTCATGTTGAGCGGACGCGAAGCGTCCAATCGAAGCAAGCACCTATTTCTTCGCCTTCCAGATGGGCGCGCCGTCGCCGGGCAGGCCCAGGCGCGACCACTTCTCGCTGACCGAGTCGATGACGTCCTGGTCCATGCGGATTTCCTCGCCCCACTCGCGATGGGTCTCGGGCTCCCACTTGTCGGTGGCGTCGAGGCCGATCTTCGAGCCCAGCCCGCTCTGGGGGCTGGCGAAGTCGAGGTAGTCGATCGGGGTGTCCTCGATCACCGTGATGTCCCGCGCCGGGTCCATCTTGGTGCTGACCGCCCACATGACGTCCTTCCAGTCGCGGGCGTTGATGTCGTCGTCCACGACGATCACCCACTTGGTGTACATGAACTGGCGCAGATAGCTCCACACGCCCAGCATCACGCGCTTGGCGTGGCCGGGATAGGCCTTCTTCATCGACACCACGGCGATGCGGTAGCTGCAGCCCTCGGGCGGCAGCCAGAAGTCGGTGATCTCGGGGAACTGCTGGCGGATCAGCGGGATGAACACCTCGTTCAGCGCCTCGCCCAGCACGCTGGGCTCGTCCGGCGGACGGCCGGTGAAGGTGGTCAGGTAGATCGGGTCCTTGCGCGTGGTGATCGCCGTCACCTGGAAGACCGGGAACTTCTCGACGCTGTTGTAGTAGCCGGTGTGGTCGCCGTAGGGGCCCTCGTCGGCGTACTCGTCCAGCAGGACGTGGCCCTCCAGCACGATCTCCGCATGGGCGGGAACCATCAAGGGCACGGTCTTGGCCGGGACCAGCTCGGCCTTCTGGCCGCGCAGCAGCCCGGCGAATTGGTATTCCGAAAGGGTGTCCGGCACCGGGGTCACCGCGGCCAGGATGGTGCCGGGATCCGCGCCCAGGACAGCGCAGGCGGGCAGGGGCTCGCGGGCGCCGGTCTTCTTGTGGCGGGCATAGTGCTGGGCGCCGCCGCGATGGGCCAGCCAGCGCATGATGCACTTGTCCTTGCCCAGCACCTGCATCCGATAGATGCCGAGGTTGAAGTCGTCCTCGCGGTCCTTGCCCGGACCCTTGGTCACCACCAGCGGCCAGGTGATCAGCGGCGCGGGTTCGCCCGGCCAGCAGGTCTGGATCGGCAGCTTGCTCAGGTCGATCTGGTCGCCGGTCAGGACGACCTCCTGCACCGGGGCCTTCTTCACCACGGCGGGGCGCATGCTCATGACCGTCTTGGCCAGGGGCAGCATGTCGAAGGCGTCCTTCAGGCCCTTGGGCGGCTGCGGCTGGCGCAGGAAGGCCAGCAGTTCGCCGACCTCGCGCAGCTCGCCCGCGGTGGTGCGGCTCTCGCCGCCCAGGGTCACGCCCATGGCCACTCGCGCCACCGTGCCGAACAGGTTGGCCAGGGCCGGCATTTCCGAACGCGTGCCGTCCGCCTTGATGACGTTCTCGAACAGAACCGCCGGTCCGCCGGTCGCTAGCAGACGGGTCTGGATCTCGGTCATTTCGAGGACCGACGATACGGGTTCGGAGACGCGGACCAGATCGCCCTTCGCCTCGAGCATGGCCATGAATTCGCGGAGGGACCGGTAGGCCAATGAAAACTCCCGTGCAGACTGCGCAGCCCCGCTTTAGCGGGCGCATCGAAGGACGCAAAGCCTAACCGTCGCATCGACATGCTGGAGCTGGGCTGATAATCGTTCGCAACTTTTTGCAGGAGCCGACATGCACGACAGCGCCCTCGCGGAGCAGATGCAGGCGGGCGACGTTCGCCCCTTGAGCAAGGCGCATCCTGGCGACCGCGGCGTCATCGTCCATGTGGGCGACCACAGCGCGCACGGCGCTCTCCAGGCCGAAGAGCTGGAGCGCCGCCTGCTGGAGCTGGGCTTCGTCGAAGGGGCCGAGATCGAGCTGCTGCACGAGGGCATGATCGGCGGCGATCCCATCGCCGTGCGGGTCGACGACATGCGCGTCGCCCTGCGCCGCAAAGAGGCGGCGGTGATCGATGTTCGTTTCGAGTCTGGGAACTGAGCTTTGACTGATGTGACGCTTTCGCCCCTGCGCGCCGCGCTGGTCGGCAATCCCAACTCCGGCAAGACGGCCCTGTTCAACGCCCTGACCGGGGCGCGCCAGAAGGTGGCGAACTACGCCGGCGTCACCGTCGAGCGGAAGGAAGGCCACCTGACCACGCCCGGCGGCCGCACCCTGTCCGTGCTCGACCTGCCCGGCACCTATTCCCTGCGCGCCCGCAGCCCCGATGAAGTGGTCACCCGCGACGCCGTGCTCGGCCGTCTGTCCGGCGAGACGCCGCCCGACGTGGTGGTCTGCGTGGCCGACGCCACCAACCTGCGCCTGATCCTGCGTCTGGTGCTGGAGCTGAAGCAGGTCGGGCGTCCGTTCGTCCTAGCGCTCAACATGTTCGACATCGCCCAGCGCCAGGGCCTGCAGATCGACATCGAGCGCCTGTCGCAGGAGATCGGCGCGCCGATCGTCACCACCGTCGCCACCCGCAAGCGCGGTCTGGAAGACCTGCTGAAGCAGGTCGACGCCGTGGCCGAGACGGTGAAGCCGCACGACAACGTCTGGCACGAGCCTACCGCCGCCGAGCTGCGCCAGGCACATGCCGAGGCGCGCCGCATCGTGAAGGCCTGCGTTAAGCCGGCCGAGCGCCCGGACACCATCACTGGCCGCATCGACAGCGTCCTGCTGCATCCGGCGGCGGGCCTCGCCATCCTGCTGGGCCTGCTGTTCGTCATGTTCCAGGCGGTGTTCACCTGGGCGACGCCAGCCATGGACGGGATCGAGGCGGGCTTCGCGGCCCTCAGCGGCCTGATCAACAGCGTCCTGCCCGACAATCTGATCCGCAGCCTTCTGGTCGACGGCCTGATCGGCGGGGTGGGCAGCGTGGTGGTCTTCCTGCCGCAGATCCTGATCCTGTTCTTCTTCATCATCATGCTGGAGGATAGCGGGTACATGTCCCGCGCGGCCTTCCTGATGGACAAGATCATGGGCGGGGCGGGTCTGCACGGGCGGGCCTTCATTCCGCTGCTGTCCAGCTTCGCCTGCGCGATCCCCGGGATCATGTCCACACGGGTGATCGACAACAAGCAGGACCGCCTGACGACCATCCTGGTGGCCCCGCTGATGACCTGCTCGGCGCGGATTCCGGTCTACACCCTGATCATCGCCGCCTTCATTCCCAACACCACGGTGTGGGGCTTCGTCAGCCTGCAGGGACTGGTGATGTTCGGCCTCTACGCCGCGGGCATCATCAGCGCCCTGCTGGTGTCCTTCGTCATCCGCCGCGTCTTTTGGCGGGGCTCGGTCGAGCCCTTCATGATGGAGTTGCCCACCTACAAGACGCCCGACATCAAGAATGTGCTGATGAACCTGTGGATCAGGGCGCGCATCTTCATGAGCCGCGCGGGCCGCATCATCCTGCCGCTGATGATCCTGGTCTGGGCGCTGTCGACCTTCCCCTATCCGCCGGAAGGCGCGACCGAGCCGGCCATCGACTACAGCTTCGCCGGCATGATCGGGCGCTTCATCCAGCCGATCATGCAGCCCATCGGCTTCAACTGGCAGATGTCCATCGCCCTGATCCCGGGCATGGCCGCCCGCGAGGTGGCTGTGGCGGTGCTGGGGACGGTCTATGCGGTCAGCGAGGCGGACGGCGCCACCGACGCCCTGGCCTCCACCCTGTCCAGCCACTGGTCGATCGCCACGGCCCTGGCCTTCCTGGCCTGGTACGTCTTCGCGCCCCAGTGCGCCCCGACCCTGGGCGTGGTCAAGCGCGAGACCAACGGCTGGCTGTGGCCGTCGGTCATGTTCTTCTACATGGTGGGTCTGGCCTACCTGGCGGCGTTCGTGACGTTCCGCGTGGCCAGCGCCTTCGGGCTGGGGTGACCCAGCCCGCCCGGGCGATTTAGCGGGTGGGGACGGGGGTCTCGCCGCGGTAGTCGTAGAAGCCGCGGCCGGTCTTGCGGCCCAGCCAGCCGGCCTCGACGTACTTCACCAGCAACGGGCAGGGGCGATACTTGCTGTCCGCCAGGCCCTCATACAGCACGTTCATGATCGACAGGACGGTGTCCAGGCCGATGAAGTCGCCCAGCTCCAGCGGACCCATAGGATGGTTGGCGCCCAGCTTCATGGCGGTGTCGATGGCGTCGACCGTGCCGACCCCTTCGTAAAGGGTGTAGATCGCCTCGTTGATCATCGGGACCAGGACGCGGTTCACGATGAAGGCCGGGAAGTCCTCGGCGTTCGAGGTGGTCTTGCCCAGGGACTGGGCGAAATTGACGGCGGTTTCGTAGGTCGGAACGTCCGTGGCGATGCCGCGGATGATCTCCACCAGCTTCATGATCGGCACGGGGTTCATGAAGTGCAGGCCGATGAACCGCTCCGGGCGGTCGGTGACCGAGGCCAGGCGGGTGATCGAGATCGACGAGGTGTTGGACGCCAGCAGCGTGTCCGGACCCAGGTGCGGCACCAGGCTGCGGAAGATCGATTTCTTGATCTCTTCGTTCTCGGTCGCCGCCTCGATGGCGATGTCCGTGGCGCCGATGGCGGCCAGATCAGGGGCGGGCTTGATGCGGCCCAGGGCCGCCTTCATGGCCGCATCGTCGATCAGGCCCCGGCCGACCTGACGGGCCAGGTTCTTCTCGATCAGGGCGACGCCCGCATCGATCCGGTCCGCCGAGAGGTCGTGCAGACGCACCTCATAGCCGCCCAGCGCCACAACGTGCGCGATGCCCGAACCCATCTGGCCGGCGCCGATGACGCCGACGGACTTGATATCAACCATTACCCAAGCCTTGGCTTGAACGCTCCGGCGGCGCCGTCGCTGAAAAAACAAGCGCGGTATGTAGCACGAACGACCGTATGATCGACAAGCGATTGCTGCGGCGCAGCGAAGCGCCGTTTAGAAGGCGGTCGCCGAGTCCGCCAGCATCCAGTCCCGCAAGGCCTCGATCCGCGCCAGCTTGTGGCTGTCGGCCCGCCAGACGAAGTGGTGGGCGGTGGGGATGTCCACCTCTCCGGCGAAGGGGCGGACCAGGGTTCCAGCCGCCAGTTCGTCCTTGGCGAAGCCGATCCTGCCCAGCGCCACCCCGACGCCCTGAGCGGCGGCGTCCAGCATGAAGGACGTGTCGTCGAAGCGCAGGCCCCGCAGGGCCGCGGGCGGCGTGGGCAGCCCCTGGGCCTCGAACCACAACCGCCACGGAATCCCCGTGTGGCGCAGCAGCGGCACGTTCGCCAGGTCCTCGGGCTTCTCCAGCGGGTGACGCTCCAGGAAGGCGGGACTGCACACCGGGGCCAGGCTGTCCTGGAAGATCTGGCGGCTTTCCAGACCCGTCCAAGGACCGATGCCGAACCGGATGGCCACATCGACCCCGTCGGAGCGCAGATTGGCCAGGCCGTCGTCGGTCCGCACCTCAAGTGACGGCTCGATCTTCGAGATTGCGGCCATGCGCGGCGCCAGCCAGCGGCGGGCGAAGGACGATCCGATGGAGATCACCAGTGGGCACAGCGAGGCCTGGAAACGGGCGTCCTCGATGGCGTTGGTCAGGAGGACCGTGGACTTCGCCACCGCCTTGGCCAGCTCCTCAGCCGCCGGGGTGGGGTTCATGTCGTTGCCCAGACGGATGAACAGGGTCTGGCCCAGTTCGTCTTCCAGCCGACGAATCTGCTGGCTGACCGCGCCGTGGGTGACGTTCAGCTCGCGGCCGGCGCGGCTGTAGCTGCGGTGACGGACGGCGGCCTCGAGCGCACGCAGACTGTTATACGGAACATGGGTCGCCATGCGGCCAACATAGGTCCCCGCCAGCGAAGTCCAACGGCTTTCCACGCCTTGCGGCGCAACAAAGCGCTGCCATGGGGCGGATCGGACACAGTGGGGCCGGGCTTCCCTCTCCATCCGTCAGCGCGGCGCTTGACTCTCTTCCGGTCGCGTGAACACTTAAGTGAATGCTTCAGTATCAAGCTGAACCCCTCGACCTCGCCTTCCAGGCCCTGTCCGACCCCGGCCGTCGCGCCATGGTGGAGCGGCTGAGCTTTGGACCCGCCTCGGTCAGCGAACTGGCCAAGCCCCTGCCGATGACCCTGTCGGCGGTGGTCCAGCATCTGAAGATCCTGGAAGAGGCCGGGCTGGTGAAGAGCCAGAAGGTCGGCCGCGTGCGCACCTGCAGTCTCGAGATCGAGACCATGACTCAGGTCGAGCGCTGGATCGCCGAGCGCAAGCGGTTCTGGGAGCAGCAATACGATCAACTCGAGGCCTACCTGGCCAGGACCGCCCCTGAGGAGGGGGATCAATGACGATCACCAACGCCACCTTCACGATCGAGCGGGTGCTGAACGCCTCGCCCGCGCGGGTCTTCGCCGCCTATACGAGCCTTGAGGCCAAGAGCGCCTGGTTCAAGGCGCCGTCGGATATCGAAACCCTGAACCGCGACTTCGACTTTCGCGTCGGCGGACGGGAGCGGTTCCATGCCCGCTGGCCCAGCGGCCTGATCACCGACTTCCAGGCCGTCTATCACGACATCGTCGAGGACGAGCGGATCATCCTTGTCTACGACATGTTCAGCAACGGCGAGAAGCTGTCGGTCTCGCTGCTGACGCTCGAGTTCCGGGCCGAAGGCGGCAAGACCCGCCTGCTCCACACCGAACAGGGCTCCTACCTCAGCGGCGGCTTTGAGGCCGTTCAGGGCCGCGACCACGGCACGACCTGGCACATCGACAACCTGGTCGCGATAATCGAGGGGCGTGAGCCCAAGGCCTTCTCATGACCATCGAATTCTTCGCTCACCCCTTCTCGTCCTACTGCCAGAAGGCGCTCATCGCGTTCTACGAGAACGACATCCCGTTCACCTACCGCATGCTGGAGGACGAAGGCGTGGGGGAGGCGTTCGCGGCGCTGTGGCCCATGAAGCGTTTTCCGATCCTGCGCGAAAATGGGCGCGTGGTGCTGGAGACGTCGATCATCATCGAATACCTCCAGGTCCATCGCCCGGGTCCGGTGAAACTGATCCCGGAGAACCCAGACCTCGCCCTCGAGGCGCGCATGCTGGATCGCTTTTTCGACAACTACGTCATGACGCCCCAGGGCAAGTTCGTTTACGACACCCTGCGCTCGCCCGACGACCGTGATCCCTATGGCGTCGAGGAAGCGCGCAAGATGCTCGACACCAGCTATGCCTGGCTGGATCAGCGCATGCAGGGGCGCACCTGGGCGGTCGGCGACAGTTTCACCCTGGCGGACTGCGCCGCGGCGCCCTCGCTGTTCTACGCCGACTGGACCTACAAGATCCCCGAGCGCTACGCCGATCTGCTGGCCTATCGCGCGCGCCTGCTGCAACGCCCGTCCTTCGCCCGCGCGGTGGATGAGGCGCGGCGCTTCCGCCACTACTTCCCCCTGGGCGCGCCGGATCGAGACTGAGGTCGGCTCTACTCCAGAACCAGCCGGTAGATGACGTCACCGTCCTCCACCGACTGGGGCTGGAAGCCCAGCCGTTCAAGCACCCGTCTGGATGCGGCGTTATCCTCGTAGGTGATGGCGCGCAGTTCGGTCAGTTCCAGGCTTTCCCGGGCGAACCGGACAAGACCGGCGGCGATCTCGGTGGCGTAGCCACGGCCCCAGGCGTCATGGGCGAAGCCATAGACCAGCTCCTCAGGCTCGCCCTCGGGACGCGCCCACCCGGCCCAACCGACAAGGCGTCCGTCAGTCAACTCCACGACCGCGCCCGTGCCGTAGCCGTGCTGCTGCACATTCTCCCGGGACCGGGTGATCCAGAGAGCGGCGGCGGGACGCTCAAGCGGCTGACCGTCTCCCACGAAGCGCGCCACGCGCGGATCGCCGATGATGGCCGCGAGCGCATCCAAGTCGGACTGCATGAAGGGGCGGAAAGCGAGGCGCGGCGTGCGGAAGAACTCTGTCGGGATCACCGGCGAAGCATGGCGGCCCGACGGCATGACGACAACCCGGAAAGCCGGCGAGCTGGATGTTAGATGACCTCACAACCCCATCGAAAACCTATCGTTGGTCAGTGAACTCGGTGCGGGGCATGTTCAGTCCACGGCGCGCCGCTGAACCCCGTTCTTTCCATAGGTGATGGTGTGATGAAGATCCTGCTGATCGCGGGCGTGAGCACGCTCGTCCTAACTCTTAGCGCCCATGGCGTCCTGCCCAATCCCGTTCATAAGGACGAGCTGCGCTGGACCGAGGGGCTGGTCCTTGAAAGCCCCCGCTGACGATCAAAAAGGGAAAGGCCCGGAGAACGCCTCCGGGCCTTTTCTCTTTGGCGAGGGGGCTCCCTTCTCCTCCCCCGCACGCTTCGCTACAGGGGAGGAGAAGAACGAACTTATCCGCCCCCTCTGCACCTCCCGTAAGCTCCTGGCCGTCCCCATCACGGGAAGGGCGCGCGGCCAGCGCTGTGTCGTGACGGGGATGCGGTCGAGCGGGTAGCGCGACCGTCGGTGGTGAGAACGAGGGGCTTCGGCCCTGTCTGGACACTGCTCTTGCCCCAAAGCGGCAAGACATCGGCGGCGTGCAGCAGGCGTGAGGGGGTTACTCACGCGGACTGGGGACTCCCACGCTGAGGGAGCCCGCCCGCCGGAGGCTTCGTCGGCTAAGCGCTAAGAGCGCTGCCTACCGACAGCTCCCGGATAACGGCTCGCGCGGAGCGGAACGACCTGCGTCGAACCCGGCACTCCAAAATCCTCATCGCCTGACAAAGGTCAGGCCGCTCCGCCGCCCTTCCAACCTTGCGGGTCCTGATCCGTGGGGGTGCGGAGCCGTGCCCAGATTTACTCCGCCTCCCTCGCCCTTGTGGCGAGGGTCCCTGCGTCCGCCTTCTCAGTGCTAGCCGCCCGCCAACGCCCTGCCCGCTGAAACAGGGACCCCATGCACAAGGCCGGGGGAGGCGACAATGAGCGGACTTCGGAGCTTGTCTCCGGCCTAGCCCTCTAGACGTCTTTCTTCCACCAGGCGGCGTCTTCGCCCTGGAAGGCCTTGGCGTAGGCGCCGACCTCTCGGCGGGGGGCGAGGGCGCGGGCGGTGACCTCGTCCTCGTACTGTTCCTGGGTCTGGGCGGTGGCCGCCATCTCGACCTTGGCGCCGTAAGCGGTCGCGATCTTCTCGGCGCGGTGGGCGGCCAGTTCCGGTCCCAGCAGGCCGCGCTCGTCCGCGCCGCCCAGGGACAGGGCCGAGCCGCGCGAGGTGACGGCGCCGCTGTTGGCGATCTCGGCGATCACTTCGGCGCCGGCGCGCACGGTGGCGTAGAGGGTTTCGACCGGCGCGCTCTCATCGACCGCCTTGGTCGCGGTCAGGCCGCGCTGCTGCTGGCGGGCCAGTTCTTCGGGCGTGGCGATCTGCGATGGAAGCGGCGCGCGATTGACGGCGTCCGGCGTCGATGGTGCGGGGGCCGGCGTCGCGCCACGGCCTGGCGTCGCCGCATCTCCCGCCGGACGGCCGGCGGGCTGGCGCAGGAACGCGGAATTATTGAGCGGCGTAAGGGCCATTAACCATGTGTGCGGGTGTTCGCCCGAGTCGGCAAGTAAGGCGCGCAGACACGCAAAAAGGCCCGGAAGTCGCCTTCCGGGCCTTCGCGTTCTCCGATGAGGAGAAGCCTTACTTGCCGGCGGCCTTGAGGGCCTCGGTCAGTTCGGGAATGGCGGTCTTGTAGTCCGCCACCAGGCCGTAGTCGGCGACCTGGAAGATCGGGGCGTCGGCATCCTTGTTGATGGCGACGATGACCTTGGAGTCCTTCATGCCGGCCAGGTGCTGGATGGCGCCCGAGATGCCGACCGCGATGTACAGCGACGGGGCGACGACCTTGCCGGTCTGGCCGACCTGGTAGTCGTTCGGGGCGTAGCCGGCGTCGACGGCGGCGCGCGAGGCGCCGACAGCCGCGCCCAGCAGATCGGCCAGGGGCTCGATCACGCGCTGGAACTCTTCGGCCGAACCCATGGCGCGGCCGCCCGAGACGACGATCTTGGCGGCGCCCAACTCGGGGCGGTCCGACTTGACCATCTCTTCGGAGACGAAGCGCGTGTGGGCCGGAGCGCCGGCGGCGTTCGCCTTCTCGACAGAGGCCGAGCCGCCTTCGGCCGCGGCCTTGAAGACGGTCGGGCGGACGGTGGCGATCACCTTGGCGTCGCTGGTCTGGACGGTCTCCAGGGCGTTGCCGGCGTAGATCGGGCGCACGAAGGTCTTGGCGTCGACCACTTCGATGATGTCGCTGATCAGCGAGACGTCGAGCTTGGCGGCGATGCGCGGCGCGACGTTCTTGCCCTGCGAGGTCGAGGGGATCAGGACGGCGTCGTAGCCGGCGGCCAGCGGGACGAGGGTGGCCTCGAAAGCTTCCGCCAGGCCTTGGCCCAGGGCGTCGCTGTCGGCGGTCAGAACCTTGCGGACGCCGGCGATGCCGGCCGCGGCCTTGGCCGCCGCGTCCACGCCCTTGCCGGCGACCAGGATGTCGATGTCGCCCCCGAATCCTTGGGCGGCGGTGACGGTCTTGTGGGTGGTGTCGCGCACTTGGCCGTCATGATGATCGGCGATGACGAGAACGGCCATTAGAGCACCCCCGCTTCGTTCTTCAGCTTCATGACGAGGTCGGACGCGGTCTCGACCTTGATGCCGGCCGAGCGCTTGGCCGGCTCGGTGACCTTCAGGACCTTCAGGCGCGGAGCGACATCGACGCCGTAGTCGGCGGGCGACTTGGTGTCGATCGGCTTCTTCTTGGCCTTCATGATGTTGGGCAGCGAGGCGTAGCGCGGCTCATTGAGGCGCAGGTCGGCGGTGATCACCGCCGGCAGGTCCACGTCCAGGGTCTGCAGGCCGCCGTCGACTTCGCGGGTGACCTTGGCGGACTTGCCCGAAAGCTCGACCTTCGAGGCGAAGGTGGCTTGCGGCCAGTCGAGCAGGGCGGCCAGCATCTGGCCCACGGCGTTGTTGTCGCCGTCGATGGCCTGCTTGCCCATGACGATGAAGTTGGGGTTCTCTTCGCCCACGACCGCCTTCAGCAGCTTGGCGACGGCCAGTGGCTCCGGATCGGCGTCGGTCTGGATCAGGATGCCCCGGTCGGCGCCCATGGCCAGGGCGGTGCGGATGGTTTCCTGGGCCTGCGCCGGGCCGATCGAGACCACGACGATCTCTTCCACGGCGCCCTTTTCCTTCAGGCGGACAGCTTCCTCGACACCGATCTCGTCGAACGGGTTCATGGACATCTTCACGTTGGCGAGATCAACGCCGGTTTGGTCGGGTTTGACCCGCGCCTTGACGTTGTAGTCGATCACCCGTTTGACCGGGACCAGCACCTTCATCGGGTTCAGCCTCTTTGTCTGACTAAGCGTTCCTTCGTTCCCAATGGGAATTAAAGGCTCCGCCGCGCATTGCAAGCTTCCGTTAGCGTCAACGTCAGGTTTGTTGCGAAAGACATTCGGTTGCGGCGCTTCGCCCCTAGAAAAGCGCGTCCTGGCCGACTAAAGGCGATCGCCATGAACCGGTTCCTCACCCGCCTGAAGATCATCTTTCTGGCCGTCTTCGCCGTCAGCTGCGTGGCCGTGCTCGTCTACCACGTCTTCTGGGTGTGGCCGGGCAAGCGCTGCGAACTGAAGGGCAACTGGTGGGATCCGCGGACCCGCACCTGCGCCGTGCCCGTGCCGCTCTATATGATCACCGGCCGGCCCAATAAGCCGTTCCAGGCGGAAGATCCGAACACCACCGAGCGGGTCGCGCCGCAGTCGGTCCCGGACGCCGCCCTGGCTCCGGCCGCAGAGCCCGCGCCGGCGACGCCGCCGAAGAAATAGCGCCTAGCGCGTCGCGCCCGGCCGCCAGAGCACGTCGCCAGCGCCCTTGTCGTTGGCGTGGCGCGAGGCGACGAACAGCAGGTCCGACAGGCGATTTAGGTATTTGAGCGCCGGCTCGCCGACGATCTCGCCGGGCTCGGCCATCAGGGCCACGCAAAGGCGCTCGGCCCGGCGGCAGACCGTGCGGGCCTGATGCAGATAGGCCGCCGTGGGCGAGCCGCCTGGCAGCACGAAGGACTTCAGCGGCGAGAGGGCGGCGTTCAGTTCGTCGATCTCGCTCTCCAGCCGCGAGACCTGGCTGTCGAGGATGCGCAGGGGCTCCCAGTCCGGCTTGCCGTGCTGTTCCGGCGTGGCCAGGTCGGCGCCCAGGTCGAACAGCTCGTTCTGGATTCGGCCGAGGATCGGGTCGAGCACGGCGTCGTGCGCCGTATGCAGCCGCACCAGGCCCAGGCAGGCGTTGGTCTCGTCCACCGCGCCATAGGTCTCGACCCGCAAGGAGGCCTTGCTGACCGGCGCGCCCGTGGACAGACGCGTCATGCCCTTGTCGCCGGTGCGCGTGTAGATGTGGTTGAGGGTGACCACCCCTAGCGGCTCTTGATCCAGACCGCCGCCAGGACGACCAGGATGGCCACGGCCTGAAGGACCACACGCAGCTGCATCAGCTTGTTGGAGCGGGCGGGCGAGCCGTCGCCGCCCCGGGCCAAGGTGTACAGGCCGATGCCCAGCACGCCGAGCACCGCGAGCAGCGCGATCGGGACGAGGATGAGGAAAAGCGTATCCATTGCGTCATGCTACTGCGCCGGCCCTATCGGCGCCACGGCGATGCGCTCCGAAATTTCGCAGAACATGTTCAGCGAAATTTGCAAAAAGTGCTGTTAGGTGTTAGTTCTTGGCTTGGCTGTGGGGCTGAACGGGTCGGATCTAACCGGCCGCCAAGGATAAAAGCAGAGATATGAACCGTCACAAGGACGCGACCCGTATCGCGGTCGTCTTCACCTCATGAGCTACGAACCTCTCACCATCGAGGCCGAGTCCGAAGCCCATCCGGTCAAGGTCAACCGTCGTACGATCGCCAAGCAGCGTACCCGCGAAAAAGTCCTGGAGGCGGCCCGCACGCTGTTCATCCAGCGCGGCTACGAAGGCGCGACCATTCGTGACATCGCTCAAGCCGCCGGCATGTCGACCGGCGCCGTGTTCGCCAATTTCGCGGACAAGAGCGAACTGTTCGACGCCATCATCAAGGGCGACCTGGAACTGCTGCACGAGCAGATGTCCGCCGCCGCCGCCAACGCCAAGGGCGTCGAGCAGGTTCTGCTCGGCATGTTCGGCGCGGGCTACAGCCTCTACCTGAAGCAGCTGCCGATGGTGCAGGCCGTGATCTCCGCGTCCTGGACCCGCGACGCCAACAACGAGAACGAGCACCGCGTGGCCCTGAAGCCGCTGCTGGCTCTGGTCGAAGCGGCGCTGAAGCGCGGCGTGGCCGACGGCGAGATCGCCAAGACGGTCGATCTGGGCCTGCTGCTGGACACCGTGTGGGACCTCTATCTGGTCAACTACCGCCGCGCCGTGTTCGACGAGCTGGGCGTGGAGCAATTGACCGCCCGTCTGTCCACGCAGCTGTCCATGCTGCTTCGGGGCGCTCGCCCCTAAGTCCCATGGACCAGCCCTTGGGCATCCGTAAGGCTCAGAAGCTGGCCACGCGCCAGAAGGTTCTGAAGGCCGCCCGCGAGCTCTTCGCGGAAATCGGGTATGAAGACGCCACCATCCGCGTCATCGCCGAACGGGCGGGCGTGTCGATCGGTGGCGTCTTCACCACCTTTGCTTCGAAGGCCGAGGTGCTCCAGCACGTGGTCTACGACTGGGCGGAAGAAGGGCTCTATCAGGAGCTCGAGCGCCGCCTCCCCGAATTCGAAGGCTCCACCGCCGAACGGCTGGTGGAGGTCATGCGCGTCATCTTCAGCTTCAACTCCCAGCGACCGAAGGTGACGCTGGCCCATATCGGGCTGGCCTTCGATCCCTATCCGGCGCCGGGCGCGCGGCCGTTCGGTCACAACCAGCGCCTGCTGGGTCACATGCGCCAAGTGGTCCTCGACGGCATCGCGCGCGGCGACGTCGCGCCCGAGACCGATGTCGACCTGGTGGTCGACACGGTGGCCGGGGTCTACGCCTGGAACTTCCGCATGGTGGCGCAGGGCGCGGGCGAGGAGGAGATCATGGGTCTCTTCGCCCGGCAGGTCGAAATGATCGCCAAGGGCTTCGCCGCCAAGGCGAACTAGTCCTCCAGCAAACTCTAATCCTCCAGCAAACGCCGGGCGATGACCTGCGCCTGGATCTCTCCCGCTCCCTCGAAGATGTTCAGGATGCGCGCGTCGGCCAGAAGCCGGCTGGCGGGCAATTCCACCGCGAAGCCGTTGCCGCCGTGGATCTGCAGCGCGTTGTCGGCCGCCGCCCAGGCCACGCGGGCGGCGATCAGCTTGGCCATGCCCGCCTCCAGGTCGCAGCGCTCCCCATCGTCCTTCCGCCGGGCGGCGAAATAGGTCAGCTGGCGCACGCCCATCAGCTCGGCGGCCATCATGGCCAGCTTGTTGTGGACGCGGGGGAATTCGAAGATCGCCTGACCGAACTGCTTGCGGTCGAGGGCATATGACAGGCCAGTCTCCATGGCCGACTGAGCCACGCCGATGGCGCGGGCCGCGGTCTGGATGCGGGCGCTCTCGAAGGTCGCCATCAGCTGCTTGAAGCCCTGGCCCTCGACCCCGCCCAGCAGGTTCGCGGCCGGGACGGTGAAGCCGTCGAAGCCGATCTCGTATTCCTTCATCCCGCGATAGCCGATGACGCCGATCTCGCCGCCGGTCATGCCGGGGGTGGGGAAGGCCTCGTCCTCGTCGCCGCGCATCTTGGGGGCCAGCAACATGGACAGGCCGCGATAGTCGGTGCTGTTCGGATCGGTGCGCACCAGCAGGGTCATCATGTCCGCGCGGGCCGCATGGGTGATCCAGGTCTTGTTTCCGGTGACGGTGTAGTGCCCGCCCTCCCGCGTGGCGCGGGTGCGCAGGGAGCCGAGGTCGGAGCCGGTGTTCGGCTCGGTGAAGACGGCGGTCGGCAGGATCTCGGCCGAGGCGATGACCGGCAGCCAGTCGTTCTTCTGTTCTTCCGTGCCGCCGCTCAGGATCAGCTCGGCGGCGATCTCCGACCGGGTGCCCAGGGAGCCGACGCCGATCCAGCCGCGCGACAGCTCTTCGGACACCACGCACATGGCGGTCTTGCCCAGGCCGGAGCCGCCGTATTCCTCGGGGATGGTCAGGCCGAAGACGCCCAACTGGCCCAGCTCCTCCAGCAGCTCCAGCGGGATCAGCTCGTCCTTCAAGTGCCACTGGTGGGCGTAGGGGACGACCTTCTCCTGGGCGAAAGCGTGGAACTGGTCCCGGATCATCTCGAAGGTCTCGTCCAGTCCGGTGTTCTCCAGCGTGGGGCGACCGCGCCCCTCGGCCAGCCGGCGGGCCAGCCGGGTCTTCACGCCCTGGCCGCCGCCCTGCGACAGCAGGATGGTCAGGGCGGGGGCGAACAGGTGCTCCACCGCCTCGTCGCCGACGCCCAGGTCGGACGGGCGGATGATCTCGCCCTGGTTCATGGGAATGCCGCCGACCAGCTGGCTGGCGTATTCGGCGAACAGCAGCTGGGCCAGCAGGGCCTCGATCTCGCCGAAGCGGCCTTCGTCATCGAGGTTGGCGGCCCACTCGGCCACCTGGACCATCAGTTCGGCATAGGCGGCGTACCAGCCAAAGCCATGGACCGCGTGCTGCTCATCATCGGCCAGCTTGCGGTCGATTTTGCCATCGACGCTGATGCGGGCCTTCACCGCCGGCTTCGCGGCCCGGACGAAGGCCTTCGCCCCCTCGGCCGCCTCGCGCAGAAGGTCGGTCAGCCCGGCGAGGATCAAGGCTTCAGCCATGGGGTTCTTCCCAGTCTTTGTTGGTGTTTGGCGGAACTATAGGTTTTCCCCACACCCGCGAACAATGCGCTGCGCGGGATCGGGTCAGAGCGCTGACAGGGCCGCTTCCAGCCCAGCCATGTCGGCCGGCATCGGCGTCTCGAACCGCAGGGTCTGGCCGGTCACCGGATGGACGAAGCCCAGCACGGCGGCGTGCAGGGCCTGGCGCGACAGGCCGGAAGCGGTGATCGCCTCGCGCACCACGGGCGCCGGGGTGCCCGAGCCATAGACGGGGTCGCCCAGGCAGGGCGCGCCCTTGGACGCCATGTGGACGCGGATCTGATGGGTGCGGCCGGTCTGCAGGCGGCACGAGACCCGCGCCGCCAGGGGCTTTTCCTGCGGGCCGAAGGCCTTCTCCACCGCGTAGTGGGTGATAGCTTGGCGGCCGCCGCTTTTCAGCACGGCCATCTTCTTGCGGTCGCTGCTGGAGCGGCCGATCAGGGTGTCGACCGTGCCCTTGGACGGATGGGGCGCGCCTCGGGTCAGGGCGACATAGACGCGGTCGATGTCGTGCGTCGCGAACAGCTTCGACAGCCCCTGGTGCGCGGCGTCGGACTTGGCGGCGACCATGACGCCCGAGGTTTCCTTGTCCAGGCGATGGACGATGCCCGGACGCGCCACGCCGCCGACCCCCGACAGGCTGTCGCCGCAGTGATGCAGCAGGGCGTTGACCAGGGTGCCGCTGTCCGTGCCCGGCGCGGGGTGGACCGCCATGCCGGCCGGCTTGTCGATGACGATCAGGTCCTCGTCCTCGAACAGGACGGTCAGGGGGATCGCTTCGGGCTGCGGCTCCGCCGGAGCAGGGGGCGGGATCAGGATCTCATACTCGCCGACCGCGGCCTTTGAGGAGCCGGAGGTCAGCGCCGCGCCGTCGCGCCGGATCAGGCCCTCGGCCATCAGGGCCTGAAGGCGGGCGCGGGACAGGTCGGGAACGGCGGCGGCCAAGGCCTTGTCCAGCCGATCGCCCGCCGCGCCGTCACCAATCTGCACCAGCCGTACTTCGAAATCGGCTTCGTCTTCAGGCAAGTCTTCGCGCATCACGGTTCTTCATATAGGCGTCACAACCATAGTGGCAGAACCGGGTGGAGTTTGCGGCAGCGCTGCTTCTCGGTCACCCAGGGGGATAATAGATGCGTCCGTTTCAAACCAGCCTTCTGGCCGCGGCCAGTCTGTCGGCGCTCGTCGCCGGCGCTGCTCACGCGCAAGGCAACGACCTGATCGACGAGCTGATCGTCACCGCGCAAAAGCGCGAGCAGGCCGCCATCGACGTGCCGATGGCGTTGACCGCCTACAGCGGCGACACCCTCGAAAAGCTGGGCGTCCAGGACTTCCAGCAGCTTTCGCGCTTCACCCCGGGCCTACTGGTCCAGGACCAGTCGCCGAACAATCCGGGCTTCGTGATGCGCGGCATCACCTCGGACTCCACCGAAGCCACCGCCGAAGCGCGCGTGTCGGTGTTCCAGGACGGCGTGTCGATCTCCAAGGCCCAGGGCTCCTACATCGAGCTGTTCGACCTGGAGCGTGTCGAAGTGGCCAAGGGCCCGCAATCGACCCTCTACGGCCGCGGCGCCATGATCGGCGCGGTGAACCTGATCCAGGCCAAGGCCGACCCGTCGGCCATGTCCGCCTGGGCCAAGATGGGCGGTGGCAACTACGGCCAGATCAACGCCGAAGGCTATGTGAACCTGCCGATCAACGAGCAGTTCGCGGTGCGCCTCGCCGGCCGCCTTCGCGAGCGTGACGGCTATGTCGACAACGCCCTGGGCGGCGACGCCTTCAACTCGGTCAACACCTACGCCCTGCGCGGCACCCTGTCGTACCGTTCGGGCGGCAAGCTCAGCGCCGACCTGATCTACAACTTCCAGCACGACGACCCGACCGGCACGGCGTTCAAGTCGGGGGGCTTCTCGCCGACCAACCCGCTGACCGGCCAAGTCCTGGCCGGCCGCGCGGCGTGGGAGCCGGCGGCGCTCGCCGCCCCGGCCAGCTTTGGTCAGGGTGAGCTGGGCGTTGATCGCACCGTGCAGGGCGCGACCGCCCTGGTGAACTACGAGCTGACCGACAGCCTGACCCTGGCCTCGGTCACCGCCTGGCGGGAGTTCGAATCCAAGGAAGTCTATGATCCGGACGGCCTGGCGCTGCCGATCCTCACCGGCCTGAACCACGGCAAGGGCAACCAGTGGAGCCAGGAGCTGCGCGTCAATTATGACGCCGGCGGCCGCTGGACCGGCTTCTTCGGCGGCGACTTCTTCCATGAGGACGGCAGCCAGCGCACGCCCTTGCAGTTCGACGAACGCATGGGCCTGGCGGTCCTGACGGGCCAGCTGAACGCCGGCGCCGCGGGCCTCGGCTTCGCCCCGACCACGCCGGCTCCGGCCGCCGTGTTCAACAACACCGCCTTCACCGGCGCCCTGGTGCAGGGCATCGCCGCCGCGCTGAGCGGCAACCGCCTGCTGCTGACCCCTGCTACGGCGGGCGCCATCGCCGCCAACCTGCGTTCCAACCACCAGGAAGTCGCCCTCAACCGCGGCGACCTGGACAGCGTGGACCTGTTCGGCGACGTGACCTTCCGCGCCACGGACCGCCTGGAACTGTCGGGCGGCCTGCGCTGGACCCGCGACGAGAAGACCACGACCTTCTCCTCGGCCACCATCGGCGGCCGTTCGGTCCTCGGCGGCGTGATCGGCGCGGCTCAGTTGGCGGCGACCGGCACGCCGGCAGGGCTCGCCCAGGCTCAGGGCATCATCGGCGCACTTCAGCTGCCGATCGTTCAGCAGATTCCGACGCTGCCGAACTTCGGCCTGACCTTCCAGCCGACCACCGGCAACGGCCAGGCGTTCAGTCAGGACAACGAGGACTCCAGCTTCACCTGGCGCCTTGTCGGACGCTACGCCCTGACCGACGACGCCAACATCTACGCGTCCTACGCCCGCGGCCGTCGCCCGGAAGTGCTGCAGGCCGGACCGCCGACCACCCCCGGCGTCGCCCCGCGCTTCGAGCGCGTCGAGGCCGAGACGGTCGACAGCTACGAGATCGGCGTGAAGACGCACCTGCGCGAGCAGGGCCTGCGTCTGGAAGGCGCGGTCTATTACTTCGACTACGACAACTTCCAGACCATCCAGCAGGAAGGCACGGTGTTCGTCACCACGAACGCCGGCAAGGCCAAGGCCTACGGCTTCGAAGGCCAGGCTGACTGGGCCGTGGCGGGGAACGTCGATCTGTTCGCCACCTACGCCTACAGCCACGCCCGCTTCGATGGCGGCGCCTTCGACGGCAACCACTTCCGCCTGTCGCCGGATCACTCCCTGTCGGTGGGCGGTTCCTTCCGCCTGAACGCCCTGGGCGGCCAGTTCGACTTCCGCCCGACCTACAGCTACCGCTCGAAAATCTTCTTCGACGACAACAACGACCTGCCACAGTACCAGCGCCCGCCGCGCGTCTTCGTTGCCGACGTCGCCCAGGACGAACTGCAGAAGGCCTACGGCCTGCTGAACCTGCGTCTGGCGTTCACCCCGGCGGACTACCCGCTGGTGGTCGAGGCGTTCGTCAACAACGCCCTGGACAAAGAATACATCATCGACGCCGGCAACACCGGCGACAGCCTGGGCCTGCCGACCTTCATCGCCGGCGCCCCGCGCATGTACGGCTTGTCGATGGCCTGGAAGTTCAACTAACCGCGTCCGTCATCGACCGGTCATGCGCCGTAGCTAAAGCCCCCGTCGACGACGGGGGCTTTTTCTTCGCCCGGCTGTCGGACCATCGGGCCAACGAGGGGGAACGCATCATGAAGATCAATCGTCGCGGCGCGCTGGCGCTTCTGGGTTTTGGCGCCGCTGCTCCGGCTGGCGCGGTGACGCCGGCCGCGTCCTACGCCGGCAAGGTCACGTTCGGTCATGGGGTCGCCTCCGGCGATCCCCTGGCTGACCGGGTGATCATCTGGACCCGGGCCACGCCGTCCGACCTGAAGACCACCGAAACCATCGCCCTGCGCTGGGACGTGGCCGCCGATCCGCAGTTCAAGCGGATCGTCGCCCAGGGGCAGGTCCCCACCGACGCGGGCCGTGACTTCACCGCCAAAGTGGACGTGACGGGCCTGAAGCCGGCCACGGACTACTGGTATCGCTTCCGCCAGGTCCTCGCCGGTAAGCCGCAGGGGGACCAAGCCGCCGGCCGCACCCGCACCCTGCCCACCGGTTCGACCAAGGACGTGGTGCTGGCCGTGGCGTCGTGCTCGCTGTTCCCGGCCGGCTTCTTCAACGCCTATGGCGCGATCGCCGCCCTGCCGCGCGTGGACGCGGTGCTGCATCTGGGCGACTACATCTATGAGTACGGCGCCGGGCCGGGCGATTACGGCATGGCGGCGGGGGCCAAGATCGGCCGCACGCACCTGCCGGCCCACGAGATCGTCAGCCTGTCCGACTACCGGACCCGTCACGCCCACTACAAGACCGATCCGCAGCTGCAGGCGGCCCACGCCCGCGCGCCGTGGATCGTGGTGTGGGACGACCACGAAACGGCCAACGACGCCTGGCTGGGCGGCGCCGAGAACCACAACCCGGACAAGGGTGAAGGCGACTGGGCGACCCGCAAGGCCAACGCGCTGAAGGCCTATTACGAGTGGATGCCGATCCGCGAGACCGCCAACGGCCTGGAAGGCGCCTGGCGCAGCTTCCAGTTCGGCGATGTCGCGACCCTGCTGATGGTCGAGACGCGCCTGACCGCCCGCAGCCAGCAACTGGACTACGACACCGACCTGCAGATCATCGACGGCAAGCCGGACGTGAAGGGTTTCGCCGCCAAGTGGATGGACCCGTCCCGCCGCCTGCTGGGCGAGACGCAGGAAAAGTGGCTGGCCGGCGAACTGGCCGCCTCGGTCAAGTCGGGCACGTCCTGGCAGGTGCTGGGCAACCAGGTCGTCATGGGCCGTGTGGCCGCGCCGAACCTGCCCAGGACCATGGGGCCGGAGAAGTGGGCCGAGCTGCAGAAAGGCCTGCCGGAGTTCGTGGTCAACCGCCTGGCGCAGACCACGGCGCTGTCGGCCTATGACGTGCCCAGCAACCTGGACAGCTGGGACGGCTATCCCGTCGATCGGGAGCGCCTCTATGCGGCTTTCACCGCCGCCAAGGCCGCGCCGATCGTCCTGGCCGGCGACAGCCACACTTTCTGGGTCAATGACCTGCACGACGCCGCCGGCAAGCGGGTGGCGGCGGAGTTCGGCGCCTCGTCGATCACCAGCCCGGGGTTCGGCGACTACCTGCCGAAAGCGCCGATCGGGCCCGCGTTCATGGAACGCAACAAGGAAGTCCTGTTCTGCGACGCCCACACCAAGGGCTTCGTCCTGCTGACCCTGAGCAAGGACAAGGCGCGGGGCGACCTGATGGCGGTCTCCACCATCACCTCGCCGCAGTACGAGACGAAGGTCATCGCCAGCTACGAGGTCAGCCCGATCCAGGGCGGCGGCGTCGCGAAGCCGGCCAAGGTCTGACGGAGAATTCGGCAACTCCTCCGCGACGATTTCGACGACGCGGAGGAGAAGACGACTACGGCCGCTCGACCAGACGGCCGTCCTCGGCCACGCGATAGAAGCAGGACTTGAAGCCGACGTGGCAGGCGCCGCCGTCGCCCTGCGGCTCGACTTTGATCCAGACGGCGTCCTGATCGCAATCGACGCGCAGCTCGACGACCTTCTGGATCTGGCCGCTGGTCTCTCCCTTCTTCCACAGCGCGTTACGCGAGCGGCTGAAATAGTGCGCCTCGCCGGTCTCGAGGGTCAGGCGCAGGGCCTCGTCGTTCATCCAGGCCAGCATCAGCACCTCGCCCGTATGGACGTCGGTGGCCACCGCCGCCACCAGTCCGGCGGCGTCGAAGCGGGGCGCGATGGCGTCGCCGCGTTCCAGGGCGTGCTTGTCGGGGGCGGTGGGAAAGCTGCTCATGCTCAGGCTTATGGCGCTGAACGGGCGACGATGCGATAGCCTCGTGTCGGCATGAACCTCAATGACCGCATCAAACAGCGCGTGGCGGACCTGGACCGCTGGGCCCGCCCCTGGACGGAGCGCGGCCGCTGGCATGGCTACGCCTACGAGTTCCTGCTGTTCGGGCTGAAGCAGGCCTGGGCCTGTCTGTTCGGGGCGGTGATGCTGGTGCTGCTGGTCGGGACCATGCTGCTGTGGCCCCAGGATGCGCCGGTCGCCCGCTACGACTTCCTGGTCGTCGCCTCCATCGCCATCCAAGGCGGGCTGATCGCTCTTGGCCTGGAGAAGCCGCGAGAGGCGCTGGTGATCGCGGTCTTCCACGTCGTCGGCACCGTCATGGAAATCTACAAGACCGCCCACGGCTCGTGGACCTATCCGGAGCCCAGCCTTCTGCGGATCGGCGGCGTGCCGCTGTTCAGCGGCTTCATGTACGCCTGCGTCGGCAGTTACATGGCCCGCATCTGGCGGCTGTTCGACATCCAGTTCATCAACTACCCGCCGATCTGGGCTCCGTGGATCCTGGCGCTGCTGGCCTACGCCAACTTCTTCACCCACCACTATCTGCCGGACATCCGGATCGGCCTCTACATCCTGTCGCTGGTCATCTTCGGGCGGAGCTGGTTCACGTTCACGCCCCACCTGAAGGCGCGGCGGATGCCGGTGATCGTCGGGCTGCTACTGGTGGCGCTGTTCATCTGGTTCGCCGAGAACCTCGGCACCCTGGGCCGCGCCTGGGTCTATCCCAGCCAGGCGCAAGGCTGGCGCATGGTGTCGATCTCCAAGCTGGGCGCCTGGTATCTGCTGATGCTGCTGTCCTACGTCCTGGTGTCGCTGGTCCATCCGCCGCGGGAGGCGGGAAGGGACTCTTCTCACTAGCCATCCACACTCCGCTCACTCCCGCGAAGGCGGGAGCCCATGCTGCGCCATGGCTTGGATCTCCGCCTTCATGGGAATGAGCGGAGTTTGGATGGGCCTGTGGGAATTACTCCCACCGCGCACAAGAAAAGGGCGCGAACCGAAGTCCGCGCCCTCTCAATTCTTGGAGCCTGACGGGCAGCCTATTTCCGGTTCACGAAGTCCAGGAAGCGCTGGCGCAGGTCGGCGTCGGTCTTGAAGACGCCGCGGAACTGGGTGGTGATGGTCGACACGTCGCGGTGGTGCACGCCGCGGGTGGTCATGCACTGGTGCTCGGCGTCGATCAGCACGGCCACGCCGGCCGGCTTCAGGCTGTCGCAGATGGCGTCGGCGATCTGCTGGGTCATGGTTTCCTGGGTCTGCAGGCGGCGGGCGTAGATCTCGACCACGCGCGCCAGCTTGGAGATGCCCACGACGCTGTTGGTGGGCATGTAGGCGACGTAGGCCCGGCCCAGGAACGGCGCCATGTGGTGTTCGCAGTGGCTCTCCACCTCGATGTCGCGGAGCATGACCAGGTCGTCATAGCCCTGCACGTCCTCGAAGGTGCGCGACAGTTCCTTGGCCGCGTCGGCCTGATAGCCGGCGAACCAGTCGCCATAGGCGTCGACCACGCGCTTGGGGGTGTCGATCACGCCTTCGCGGCGGGGATCGTCGCCGGCCCAGGCGATCAGGGTGCGGACCGCCTCCATGGCCTCTTCGCGCGTCGGGCGCTTCACGGGTTCAAGATCAACACCGGGCACGCCGATGAGGGTTCGCTCGCGGGTCGAAGCGTCCATGTCTGTCGAGGTCTTTCCAGGGCTGAGTTGCGCCAGAGCGCCTGTCGCCCCGGAATTACGCGTGCCACCCTTGATGCCGGCGCCGCGCTCTAAGCGTGGTCATGCGCCGGACACATAGCTATATGGGGCGCCCCACCCCCTCCGCAACCTCTGCCGTAACGTCACAAATGACCCTGAAGCTGCACGACACCATGTCCCGCCAGAAGCGGACCTTCGTTCCCGCCGATCCCGATCGGGTGACGATGTATGTCTGCGGGCCGACGGTCTACGGCTACGCGCACATCGGCAACGCCCGCCCGGTGGTGGTGTTCGACGTGCTGTATCGCTTGCTGCGCAAGGAATACGGCGACGACGCGGTGGTCTATGCGCGCAACGTCACGGACGTGGACGACAAGATCAACGCCAAGGCGACGGAAGAGGGCGTCGACATCTCGGTCATCACCGAGCGCTATCTGGCGGCCTATCTGGAAGACATGGACGCCCTGGGCGCCCTGCGGCCGAATTTTCAGCCCAAGGCGACCGAGCACATCGACGCCATCCTCGCCCAGATCGGCAAGCTGGTCGAAAACGGCTCGGCCTACGCCGCCGAGGGCCACGTGCTTTTCGACACCCAAAACTTCAAGGATTACGGCCAGCTGTCGGGCCGTCCGCTGGACGACATGATCGCCGGCGCGCGGGTCGAGGTCGCTCCCTACAAGCGCCATCCGGCCGACTTCGTGCTGTGGAAGCCGTCCAAGCCGAACGAGCCGGTGTGGGAAAGCCCGTGGGGCGCCGGCCGTCCGGGCTGGCACATCGAATGCTCGGCCATGATCGAGGCGCAGCTGGGCCTGCCCATCGACATCCACGGCGGCGGCATCGACCTGCAGTTCCCGCACCATGAGAACGAAGTGGCCCAGGGCCGCTGCGCCCATGGCCTGCCGACCTACGCCCGCTACTGGATGCACAACGGCTTCCTGGATATGGCCGGCGAGAAGATGTCCAAGAGCCTGGGCAACGTGATCCTGCCGCACGAGCTGCTGAAGACCGTGCCCGGCGAGGTGATCCGCTGGTCGCTGCTGAGCGCCCACTACCGCCAGCCGCTGGACTGGTCGCCGGAGCTGCTGGAGCAGAGCCGCGAGGCCCTGGACCGCTGCTACCAGGCGCTGCTCGACGCCAAGCGCCTGGGCGTAGATGACCCGGACGACGCGCGCGAAAGCGATCTGGCCGCCTTCTACGAGGCGTTGTCGGACGATCTGAACACGCCGGCGGCCTATGCGGCGCTGTTCTCGCTCTATCGGGACCTGCGCGAGCAGCTCACCCTGGTCGAGCGCAAGGAAGCCTCGATCAACCAGGCGCGGCGCCGTCTGGCGGCGCTGCTGGAAGCGGCCAACTTCCTCGGCTTCCTGACCGTCGAGCCGGAGACCTGGTTCCAGGGCGCGGCCGGCGACGACCTGAAGGAAAAGGTCGAAGGCCTGATCGCCGCCCGCTTCGAGGCCCGCAAGGCCAAGGACTGGGCCCGCGCCGACGCCATCCGCGACGAGATCGCCGCCCTCGGCGTCGAGGTCATGGACGGCCCGCAAGGCGCGACCTGGCGGTTGAAGGAATAGGTGGCCGCTGGCGCATCCTTCGCTAGGGTGCGCCAAAATGAGTTGGGGAACTCATGAGCCTGCACGAGCATTGCCGGATGATGGTCGGGTACAACGCCTGGGCCAACGCGCGGCTGTACGCGGCCTGCGCCAAGGTTCCTGACGCGGACTACAAGTCCGACCAGGGGGCGTTCTTCCGGTCGCTGCATGGCGCGCTGAACCACATCCTTCTGACCGACCGCATCTGGGGCGCGCGCTTCAACGGCCGCACGGCGCCGTCGTGGACGCTGGACACCATCCTGTTCGACGACTTCGGCGCCCTGCGCGTGGCGCGGGAGGTCGAGGACGGAAAGCTGGTCGATTTCGTCGCCCGGCTGGACGAAGAGCAACTGGCGGCGGACTTCCGCTGGACCCGCAAGGCCGACGGGATGCAGGTCGCCCAACCCCTGTGGGCGGCTCTGGCCCACCTGTTCAACCACCAGACCCACCATCGCGGCCAGGCTCACGATGTGCTGAGCCGTCTGGGGCACGAGGCGCCGTCGCTGGATCTGGTGATCTATCAGCGCGAAAGCGGGATCGGTTTCCGCGCCTGACGGGTCCTGTGCTAAAGGGCGCGCCATGACCTTCAAGTACGAACATCGCATCGGCGTTCAGGCTCCGGCCGAAGTCGTTTGGGAGCTTCTGGCCGATCTGCCCGGCTGGGCGTCGTGGAATCCGCTGTATCCGGGCGCGGAGGGCATGATCCGCATCGGCGCCGCCCTGGTGCTGACCGACGCCGACGGCGACAAGCTGGAGACGACGGTGATGGAGTGGGTGCCGTATGAGCAGCTCCACCTGCGCCGCAGCGGCATGAACGGCTTTGTCCGCTCGGTCCGCTACTTCGAGATCGAGGCGATGAGCGACAACGGCGTGATCTTCTCCAACGGGGAGCTTTATGCCGGGCTGGGCGCGTTCCTGATCAAGAAGCAGCGCCGCGCGATCAAGGCCGGTTTCGAGGCCATGGGCGAGGCCCTGCGCGAAAAGGCCGAGGCCATCTGGCAGGAACGCCAGGTCAGCGCCAAATAAGGCCGATGATCGACGACCTCTATTCCGCGCGCGTCCTGGCCCTGGTGGCGAACATGCCGCGCGCCGGCCGGCTGGCCGACCCGGACGGCAGCGCCGAGAAGGTCGCCAAGCTGTGCGGCAGCCGAATCATCATCGACGTGGCCCTGGATGACGAGGGCCGGGTCGCCGACTTCGCCCAGGACGTGAAGGCCTGCGCCCTCGGCCAGGCCACAGCCGCGGTGCTGGGCGCGCATGTCCTGGGCGCCGATCTTGCCGAGCTCACCGTTACGCGAGACGCCCTGCGTGCTATGCTGAAGGCTGATGGTCCCGCGCCCGAGGGCCGTTTTTCGGAGCTTTCCGTGCTGGAGCCGGTGAAGGATTATCCCGCCCGCCACGCCTCGACGCTGCTGGCGTTCGATGCGGCGGTCGAAGCCGTCCAGGCCGCCCAGCATGCCCGTCGCACAGGCGACGTGACGAAAACACGAACTAGCACCGCCGGCGCCGCTTGATCCTTTCGCTGCATCTGCGATAACGGGTTAAGTTATTACTGTACGGCTGCGCCGGCATGAACCTCTACGACCGAGCCATCGACTGTGCCTTGACGGCATATAAGTCGATCCTTTCGCCTCTTTTGGGGCCAAGGTGTCGTTACATGCCGACGTGTTCGGAGTATGCGGCACAGGTCTTGAAAGGGCATGGACCTGTCAAAGGCTCTTGGCTGGCGTTCCGGAGAATCTGCCGTTGTCACCCATTTGGGGGATGGGGCTACGATCCGCCGCCGGTTAATCCTGCGACATCGCGTGAATCAGTTGGGCGCGAAGACGCCGAACGATCACGCCGATGGAAATGTGAAGCATGATCGACCTTGAGTTTCCCGACGGTTCTCACCGTCAGTATCCGAAGAACGCCACGGGCCGTGACGTCGCCGCCTCTATCTCCAAGTCGTTGGAGAAGAAGGCCGTGCTCGTGCGCCTGGACGGCAAGCTGCTGGACCTGGACCGTCCTCTGACCGAGGGCGGTAAGTTCGAGCTGCTGACCCGCGACGCCGCCGACGTGCTGGACACCATCCGCCACGACACCGCGCACATCCTGGCCCAGGCCGTGCAGGAGCTTTTCCCCGGGACCCAGGTCACGATCGGCCCGGCCATCGAGGACGGTTTCTACTACGACTTCGCCCGTGACGAGCCGTTCAGCCTCGACGACCTGCCCAGGATCGAGGCGAAGATGCGCGAGATCGTGGACCGCGATGACAAAATTCGTCGCGAGGTCTGGGATCGAAATGAAGCCATCGCGCATTTCGAACAGATCGGGGAAGTCTATAAGGCCGAGATCATTCGCGATCTTCCCGAGACGGAGGCGATCAGCGTGTACTGGCAGGGAGACTGGAAGGATCTCTGCATCGGTCCGCACCTGCCGTCGACCAAGCATGTCGGCAAGGCCTTCAAGCTGACCAAGCTGGCCGGCGCCTACTGGCGCGGCGACCACAACAACGCCCAGCTGCAACGCATCTACGGGACGGCCTGGGCGACGGAGGCCGAACTCGAAGCCTATGTCACCCGCCTCGAGGAAGCCGAGAAACGCGACCACCGCAAGCTCGGCCGCGCCATGGACCTCTTCCACATCCAGGAAGAAGGCCGGGGCATGGTGTTCTGGCACAAGCAGGGCTGGGCCCTGTGGCGCACGCTGGAATCCTATATGCGCCGCCGGCTGGACGCCGCCGGCTATATCGAGGTGAAGACGCCCCAGGTCCTCGACCGTTCCTTCTGGGAAAAGTCGGGTCACTGGGACAAGTACCGCCCCAACATGTTCGTCTGCGAGACGGTGGAGGGCGAAGAGCTCTCGCTGAAGCCGATGAACTGCCCGGGCCACCTGCAGATCTTCAACTTCGGCCAGAAGTCCTATCGCGACCTGCCCCTGCGCATGGCCGAGTTCGGCGCCTGCCACCGCTACGAGCCGTCAGGTTCGCTGCACGGCCTGATGCGCGTGCGCGGCTTCACCCAGGACGACGCCCACATCTTCTGCCGTGAAGACCAGATCGAGGACGAAACGGCGAAGTTCATCACCCTTTGCCAGACCGTCCATGCCGAACTGGGCATGACCACCGACTACATCGCCCTGGCCACCCGACCGGAGCAGCGCGCCGGTTCGGACGAGTTCTGGGACAAGGCCGAGACCCAGATGCTGAACGCCGCCCGCAAGGCTGGCGTCGAGCCGGTGATCGCCGAGGGCGACGGCGCCTTCTACGCGCCGAAGCTGGACTTCATCGTCAAGGACGCCATCGGCCGGACCTGGACCTGCGGCACCATCCAGCTGGACTACGTCCTGCCGGAGCGTCTGGGCGCCGAATACGTGGCCGAAGATGGTTCGAAGCAGCGTCCCGTCATGCTGCACCGGGCCATCCTGGGCTCTTTCGAGCGCTTCATCGGCATCCTGATCGAGAACTACGGCGGGGCCTTCCCGCTGTGGCTCGCCCCGACCCAGATCACGGTCGCCACGATCACCTCGGACGCCGACGACTACGCCAACCAGGTCGCCGAGACGCTGCGGGCCGCCGGCCTGCGGGTCACGACCGACCTGCGCAACGAGAAGATCAATTACAAGATCCGCGAACATAGTCTCGCCAAGGTTCCGGCCATTGTCGTGGTCGGCCGCAAGGAGGCCGAGACTGGCCAGGTGGCGATCCGCCGCCTGGGCGGGGAGGGGCAACTGATCCTGTCGTTGTCGGACGCGGTCGCCGCGCTGACCGACGAAGCCACGCCGCCGGACCTGCGGGCCGCACCCTTCGTGCGGCCGGCAGCCCGGACCGGCGCAATGGTGGAGCCTGCATGAACGTCTCTGTTCGTCCCGTATCTGAATTGATCGCGGGCGCCACGCCCGTGACGCCTGGGGTCTCCGTCGTGATGGTCGTGTACCGGACCGGCGAAGCCCTGGCGTCGAGCATCAAGCAGGTGCTGGCCGAGCCGATGGTCGACGAGTTCGTCATCGTCGATAACGGCTCGGACGAACGGGACGAGCAGATGCTTCGCACTCTGGAGCGGACCGATCCCCGGGTCCGTCTGCTGCAGGGGCACGGCAATGTCGGCTTCGCCAAGGGCGCCAATCTCGGCGCGCGGGCGGCGGAGGGGCGGCATGTGGTGTTCTTGAACCCCGACGCCTTCCTGCAGGACGACTGCATCCGCAATCTGGTCCAGGCGCTGAAGGGCCGCCCGGTTCCCAGCCTGGTCGGCGCCTGCGTGATCAACGAGGACGGCACCGAACAGCGCGGCGCCCGTCGCGGCGAGGTGACCCCGTGGACCAGCCTGCTGTCCTTCGGCCATCTGAGCCGCCGGTTCCGCAGCCTGCAGCGTTACGAGATCCACCGCGAGACGACCGATCCGCTGCCGTCCGCGACGATCCCGACCCCGACCATCTCCGGCGCTTGCTTCGCCATGCGCCGCGAGGATTTCGACGCCCTGGACGGCTTCGATGAGAGCTTCTTCCTCCATGTGGAGGATATCGACATCTGCTGGCGCGCCCGCGAGCTGGGCGGCGAAGTGCTGTTCCAGCCGACCGCCAAGGTCGTGCACCTGGGTCACACCAGCCTGAAGAGCCCGCTGTTCGTGGAGTTCCACAAGGGCATGGGCCTGGCCCGCTACTTCATCAAGCGCGCCAAGAGCTTCGGCCCGCGCGCCGCCGCGGTGCTGCTGGCCCCGCTGGTGATCGGCATGGCCGTCTCCCGGCCGGCCCTGTGGAAGCTGACCGGCCACCGCATCTGACCCGGCCGGTCACCTGAATATCCTGATAACGGCCCCTTAGGCCCCCGCTCTAGCCTCAGCTCCTCAACACAGGAGATTTGTTGTGGAGCTGAACAAGATGGTGCTGGGCGCTCTGGCGGCCGCGGCGGTGATCGTCCCGCAGACAGCGAAGGCCGGCGACAAGGAAGACCTCGCCGCCATCGACGTCGCCTACCAGGCGGCGGTGAAGCACAACGACATCGCGACCATGGAAAAGATCCTGCACCAGGACTTCGTGCAGGTTTACGGCGACGGCCGGGTGGAGACGCGGGCTGAGCTGATCGCCAAGGCCAAGGCGACCAAGTACGAGGTGCAGGACGAGGATCCGGGCACCCAGATGGTTCACGTCTTCGGTGACGCCGCCACGGTCACGGCCCGCATCTGGGTCAAGGGGACGCGCGCCAACGGCACGGCCTTCGACCGCCGCGTCTGGTTCACGGACACCTATGTCCGCACCCCCCAGGGCTGGCGCTACGCCTTCGCCCAGGTCGCCAACTAGGCGCGGATTTCGCCGCCCGGGTGTAACCTCGGGCGGCTTTCTTTCGAAGTTCGATGTGTCATCGATGCCGTCGGCGGCGCGATGGAGCCCGAAGGCCTGCAGAATGACGGTCATTCCCCTGGACAGCGCGCGAAGGCAATCGGTCGGCCGGGTCGATCCCGACACTGGTCTGCGCCTGCCGGTCAACTATCGCCGGGTGGTCAGCGACAGCGCCTCGGCCACCATCCTGGACATATCGGCGGCTCACGACTCGCCGCCATCCGGCGCGACCTGCCTCTACCAGGTGGCCCTGCCGTATATGGGGGTGTTCACCTATCAGGTGGGCCGCCGCTCCGCCGTGATCGACGTCAACAGCGTGCTGTTGGTGCCGGCCGGCATTGAGTACGCGGACGCCCATCCGGTGCGCGGCATGGGCCATGCGCTCGCCGTGGTCGCCCCAACTCCTGAGGTGATGGAAGAGATCTGCCGGCTGGTCGGCTCGCGTCCCGCCGAACTGTTCGGTGAGCTGTCGCAGCCGGGAGGGGGCTCCATGACCCTGGCGGCCCACCGCCTTCGGCGACTTGCCGACAGCGCGGGAGGGCCGCTTGAGGCGGACGAGTTGGCCGTCCAGATCCTGCGGGAGGTCTTCGAGGCGCAACGGACACCGCGCGGCCGTCCGTCCCAGGTGGTGGAGCGGGCCAAGCAGGTGATCCACGAGCGGGGTTGCGAGCGGCTCAGCCTAGCGGACATCGCGAGCGCGGTAGGGGTCTCGCCCGTCTATCTGACCCAGGAGTTCAGCAGGACGGAGGGCAAGCCGCTCTACAAGTACCAGCTGCAGCTTCGCCTCAGCCGGGCGCTGGTCGAGTTGCCCTATTGCGAGGACATCGCCGGCCTGGCGCTGGATCTGGGCTTCTCCAGCCACAGCCATTTCGGCGCGGCCTTCCGGCGGATGTTCGGCGTCACCCCGGCTGAGTTCCGCGCCGGCGCGGGGGCCGTGGTCCCGCCGCCGATGGAGCAGATGGCCCGCCGGCGGGTCTAGTCGTTCATCCTCAATACGGCTGATCATCAAGGCTCGACCAACTGGCGTCAGCCGAGCATTCTTATGGACGTTCATCCGGGGCCTCCGGAGCTAGAAGTTGTTGTGTCGCAACTCCAGCCTCTCAGCTCCGCCCCGGGTGAACAACCTTCATAGCTTCGACATCTAGGCCGTGAGCGGAAAGCCGCCGGCCCGCGCCAGGGACGAGGCGGGGGGCTTGCCCAGGCGCTGCGACATGACCTTGGCCGTCTCGATCAGGGCGTCGAGGTCGTAGCCGGTCTCGAAGCCCGCGCGCTCCAGCATGTAGACCAGATCCTCGGTGCCGATATTGCCGGTGGCGTTCGGCGCGAAGGGGCAGCCGCCCAGGCCGCCGACGCTGGCGTCCAGCACGTCGATCCCCGCCTCGACCGAGGCGTAGGCGTTGGCCAGGCCGGTGTTGCGGGTGTCGTGGAAATGCATGCGCAGGCGGGCGTCCGGCGCGGCCTTGCGCACCGCCTCGATACGACGACGAACGGTCCAGGGATCGGCGACGCCGATGGTGTCGCCCAGCGCGATCTCGCCGATCTTCAGGGCGTGGGCCTCCGCCGCGATGGCGGCCACCTGGTCGTCGCTGACCTCGCCGTCGAAGGGATCGCCGAAAGCCACCGAGATGGTCAGGGACAGGGGCGGGCCGCCGTTGGCGTTGCGGTGCTCGACCACCGAGGCCAGGGTCTGCAGCTGCTCGCTGACCGAGGCGCCCTGGTTGCGGATTCCGAAGCCGTCCGAGGCGCAGACCACCACGTTGGCCTCGTCGCAGCCGGCGGCGACGCAGCGCTCCCACCCCTTCAGGTTCAGGACCAGGCCGATGCGCGAGGCGTCGGGATTGGCGGGCAGGGCGGCCATGACCTCTTCGGCCCCGGCCATCTGCGGCACGCGGCGCGGATTGACGAAGGAGACGGTCTCGATGCGGCGGGCGCCGGCGGCCTCAAGCCGCTGGATGAAGACGGCGCGTTCCTCCGGCTCCAGGACGGCGGCTTCGTTCTGCAGGCCGTCGCGCGGCCCGACTTCGACGATCTGGATGAAGCGGCTCATTACTGGTCCTCCGGCTCGCCCCGATAGATGGTCAGGCGGACGGGATCGCCGGTGGAGTAGTTGAAGCCCTCGACGACCGCGACCGGATGCGGCGTCAGGCCGATGCGGGCCAGGTCGGCGCGGAAGGCGGCGTCCTGCTTGGCCTCGACCACGGCGGGGCGGCCTTCCAGAAGCGCCTGAGCGGCGTTGGGCGCGTCGCCCAGGCCCGTGCGGGCGCCCAGGGCGAAGACCAGGCTGGGCTCGGCGTAGCCAGCCACTTCGACCGGGCCGGGGGTGACCCCGTCGCGCGGATCGATACGCGCCTCGCGCAGGGCGTCCGACACCCGCTTGGACGACCACAGGGGCTCCAGCCGCGGGGCCAGCAGGGCGAAGAAGGCGCTGTGAGCCAGCAGGCCCAGCACCAGGGCGGTGACCACCGCCGTGCCCGCCGCGCGGTTGACCAGCAAATAGGCCCCGACCCCGCCGGCCATCAGGAACAGGCCGGCCGCGATGGCGGCGGCGGTGGCGTCCGACGCGTCGCCGTATTCCGACATCAGATAGATCGAGGCGGCGGCGAAGATGATCCCGCCCAGCACGCCCAGCACCGCGCCGATCCAGCGGCTGATGCGGCCCAGGGGCTGCTCCAGCGAGGCGGCCATCAGCCAGGCCAGGGCGCCGTGGGCGGGCAGGGTGTAGTGGGCCAGCTTGGTCGGCAGGATCTCGAACATCAGCCAGGTGGGGATCAGCCAGCACAGGGCGAAGCGCACGCCCGGCTCGTTGCGCCGCGTCCAGCCCAGGGCCAGCGCCGCCGGCAGGACCAGAGCCGACGGGAAGGTCAGCAGGAACGACAGCAGGGTGTGATAGCCGGGAGGGGCCCCGTGGCTTTCATGGCCGCCGGCCAGCTTGGGAGCCAGATCGCCGCCGATCGCCGTGCTCCAGAACGCGCCGTCGGTGGCCACGGTGATGGCCCAGGCCCACGGGGCGACCACCAGCACGAACACCGCCGCGCCCCAGGTCCAGCCGAGGCCCTTCAGCCACGCGGCCTTGCGGTCCCAGACGCACAGCGCCAGCAGGGCGAGGATCACCACCAGCAGGCTGACCGGTCCCTTGACCAGCACGCCCAGCGACAGGCTCAGCCAGAAGAACAGCCGCGTCCATCGGCCCGCCGCGGGCCCGCCGTTGGCCGCCGAATAGAGCCGCGCCAGGGCCGCCAGCGACAGGGTCGTCAGGCCGCACAGCATGGCGTCGGTCTTGGCGATGAACGCCTCGGTCGACAGCAGGAAGCTGACGCCCAGGATCGCGCCCGCCATCAGGCCGGTGCGCTGGCGGAAGAACGCCCCCGCGCCCCAGGCGCAGGCGGCGGCGGCCAACATGGCGCCGATCAGCGACGGAATGCGCCAGGCCCAGATTTGCCGGTCCTCGACCTCGGAGAACGCCTTCACGCTGAGCGCCTGCATCCAGTGGATGCCCACCGGCTTCTTGAAGCGCGGCTGGTCCTGGAAGCGGATGACGACATAGTCGCCGCTTTCCAGCATCTGGGCGGTGGCCTGGGCGAAGCGGAACTCGTCCCGATCCAGCGGCGGCACGGCGAACAGGCCGGGAAGGCCGGCGATCATCGCGATCAGCGCCGCGATGAGAGGGGCGCGCCAGCCGCGGCTGAGGGCGTCGAGACGGGATTCGAGGCTCATGTGGCGTTTGATAGCATGAACGCGGCCGGGTGATCCTTAACCTTCCCCGCGCGGGCTTTTCGGCTATTGAGGGCGGATGAACGCAAAAACCGCGACTCCTGACGTCTCCATCGTCGTGCCGGTCTTCGACGAGAGCGGCGCCGCGCCGACCCTGGCGCGCGAGATCGCCGCCGCCTTCGCCGGCCGCAACTTCGAGATCGTCTTCGTCAATGACGCCAGCCGCGATGACACCGCTGCGCGCCTGACCGCCCTGAAGGGCGAGATCCCGCAGCTGAGGGTGCTGAACCACGCCAAGAACGCCGGCCAGAGCCGCTCGGTCCGCACGGGCGTGCTGGGCGCGCGCGGCGCCATCGTGGTGACCCTGGACGGCGACGGCCAGAACGACCCCGCCGACGCCCCGCGCCTGGTGGACCGCCTGGCCGCCGGCCCGGAGACCCTGGCTCTGGTCGGCGGCGAGCGGGTGAAGCGTCAGGACACCTGGTCCAAGCGCTACGCCTCGCGGTTCGCCAACGGCGTGCGCCAGAAGCTGCTGAAGGACAACGCCACGGACACCGGCTGCGGCCTGAAGGTGTTCCGCCGCGAGGCGTTCCTGCGCCTGCCGTACTTCGACCACCTGCACCGCTATCTGCCCGCGATGATGATGCGCGAGGGCTACGAGACGGCGTTCGAGCCGGTGCACCACCGCGCCCGCGAAACCGGGGCGTCGAAGTACACGAACTTCGGCCGGCTGAAGGCCTCGTTCTCCGACCTGATCGGGGTGATGTGGCTGCAGTCCCGCGCCCGCCAGCCCGGCGCGGTCAACGAGCTCTAGGCAGAAACCGCCGGGCCTAGGTCAGGATCGTGAAGATCAGGGCCACCAGGGCGACGTCGAAGGCGCGGAAAGACAGCAAGAACAAGGGAACGGCTCCAAGGCTCGTTCCCATTCAGCAAGACGGGCGCCAGTAAGGCGTCGGCCGTCGTCAGACTTCGGTCTGGCGGCCTCGGCCGGTCTTGCGGCGGCGGTCGTTCCCGCCGGACCATTCAGCCCCCAGATAGGTGGAGCGGGCGGTGTCCAGGGTTTCCTGGCCGCCGCGCAGGCCGCGCTTCTGTCCGTTCTGGCCCAGGAGCTGGGCGGCGAAGGCGGTGAAGCCGGAGCGGGGCGCCGGCTCGATCTCTTCCTTCACATGGACGGTCTCGACTTCCGGCTCATCGTCGCCGGGATGGCCGTCGGTCGCGCGCGCATCCACCGCGCGGCGGAAGGCGCGGCGCGGGGCGGGCAGGCGACGGGTCGGGTCGATCGGATCGGTCATCGACGGTAAGCGTAGGCCGGCGTTCGTTAAGAACCGGTGGTCAGGGCTTGGAGGCCAGTTTTTCGATCTGCTGCTGCATGGCGTCGAGCTGGCGCTTCAGGTCGGCCAGGGAGTCGTCGCTGGCGGCGCGGCTGGCGGCCGGCTGCGGCGCGGGTTCGGCGGCGCGCGGGGCGGCTTCCTCCTCGCCCGGACGCGTGAAGGCGAACGGCGAGAACATCTTCATGGCGCGGTCGAACAGGGCCAGGTTCTGGCGAATCTGCTCGTCATAGGCGCCGGCGGCGAAACCCTTGGCGGCGAACGCGCCGGGCGTCAGGTTCTCGAACTGCGAGCGCATGCGCTCCTGCTGCTTGGCGAAGCTTTCAAGCGACAGCTCCAGGTAGCTGGGCAGGAAGGCCTGCATCGAGTTGCCGTAGAAGCCGATCAGCTGGCGCAGGAACTGGATGGGCAGCAAGGTCTGACCCTTGCTCTCCTCCTCGAAGATGATCTGGGTCAGGACCGGGCGGGTGATGTCCTCGTTGGTCTTGGCGTCATAGACCACGAAGTCGATGCCCTCCTTCACCATCTCCGCCAGGTGTTCCAGCGTGACGTAGGAGCTCGACGCGGTGTTGTAGAGGCGTCGGTTCGCGTATTTCTTGATGACCACGCGTTCGCCGGACTTGGCGTTCGCCTTGCCTTCAGCGGCTTCGTTGTTCTCGGACATTTCGTTCCCAGGGCGCGCGGCCCGTTCGGCCGTTCTGCGATGCAGTATTACGGATAGCCGCCCGACGCGCCAGTGGTCAGACGACAGCTGTGTGTCGATCAAATGCGCGCGTGACTCCGTGCGCCCGGCGTGCATTCTACCGCACTGCACAATAACGAAGGCTGCGGGTCCCAGGAGATCGCGGCCCATGGGAACCACGGGAGTTTTCCTCATGACCGATATCGTCATCGTTTCCGCCGCCCGCACCCCGGTCGGCGCCTTCAACGGCGCGCTGTCCAGCCTGCCGGCTCACGAACTGGGCAAGGTGGCCATCGCCGCCGCCATCGAGCGCGCGGGCGTCACCCCGGCCGACGTCGACGAAGTGATCCTGGGCCAGGTGCTGCAGGCCGGCGCCGGCCAGGGGCCGGCCCGTCAGGCGTCGGTCAACGCCGGCATCCCGGTGGAAAGCCCGGCCTGGAGCCTGAACCAGCTGTGCGGCTCGGGCCTGCGCGCCGTGGCGCTCGCCGCCCAGCAGATCGCCGCGGGCGACGCCAAGGTGGTGGTGGCCGGCGGCCAGGAAAGCATGAGCCAGGCGCCCCACGCCGCGCACCTGCGCAACGGCCAGAAGATGGGCGACCTGGGCTTCGTCGACACCATGATCAAGGACGGCCTGTGGGACGCCTTCCACGGCTATCACATGGGCCAGACGGCCGAGAACATCGCCAATCGCTGGCAGATCACCCGCGCCGACCAGGACAGCTTCGCCGTCGCCAGCCAGAACAAGGCCGAGGCCGCCCAGAAGGCCGGCAAATTCGCCGACGAGATCGCGCCCGTGACCATCAAGGGCCGCAAGGGCGACACCATCGTCGACCAGGACGAATACATCCGCCACGGCGCGACCCTGGACAGCGTCTCGGGCCTGCGCCCGGCCTTCACCAAGGAAGGCTCCGTCACCGCCGCCAACGCCTCGGGCCTCAATGACGGCGCGGCCGCGATGGTGCTGATGAGCGCCGAGGAAGCCGCCAAGCGCGGGCTGAAGCCGCTGGCCCGCATCGCTTCCTGGGCCAATGCCGGCGTCGAGCCGGAGATCATGGGCACCGGCCCGATCCCGGCCAGCAAGAAGGCCCTGGAAAAAGCCGGCTGGACCGTCGCCGACCTGGACCTGGTGGAAAGCAACGAAGCCTTTGCGGCCCAGTCCCTGTGCGTGGTTCGCGAACTGGGCCTCGACCCGGCCAAGACCAACGTCAACGGCGGGGCCATCGCCATCGGCCACCCGATCGGAGCCTCCGGCGCGCGGATCCTGACCACCCTGTTGCACGAAATGAAACGCTCCGGCGCCAAAAAGGGCCTGGCGACGTTGTGCATCGGCGGCGGCATGGGCGTCGCCATGTGCGTCGAGGCCGTCTAGCCGCCTCGACAAGTGACCTAACGGCGCCCACAACTATGAAAAGTCCAAACGGAGGAAGTTCATGGCGAGGGTGGCGTTTGTCACGGGCGGTACGCGCGGGATCGGCCGTGCGATCGTGGAACGGCTGAAGGCCGACGGCCTGGAAGTGGCCGCCGGCTATTCCGGCAACGAGGAAGCCGCCGCCAAGTGCGCCGCCGAACTGGGCGTCACGGTGGTGAAGGGCAATGTCGGCGTGTTCGAGGACTGCGCCCGCGCCGTGGCGGAGATCGAGGGCAAGCTCGGCCCGGTGGATGTGCTGATCAATAACGCCGGCATCACCCGCGACGGCTTCTTCCACAAGATGACCTACGAGCAGTGGTCGGACGTCATCCGCGTGAATATGGACAGCGCCTTCAACATGACCCGTCAGGTCATCGAGGGCATGCGCGAGCGCGGCTGGGGCCGGATCGTCAACATCTCGTCGATCAACGGCCAGAAGGGCCAGGTGGGCCAGACCAACTATTCGGCCGCCAAGGCCGGCCTGATCGGCTTCACCAAGGCCCTGGCCCTGGAGAACGCCAAGAAGGGCATAACCGTGAACTGCATCTGCCCCGGCTACATCGACACCGAGATGGTGGCGGCGGTGCCGGAGAATGTCCTGCAGAGCATCATCGCCGGCATTCCGGTGGGACGCCTGGGCAAGGGCGAGGAGATCGCTGACATGGTCTCGTTCCTGTCGGGCGAGCGCGCGGGTTTTGTGACCGGCGCGACACTCACCCTCAACGGCGGTCAGTACATGGCCGCATAAACGGCGGGAGCCGCTTGATAGCGGCGCTTTGAAGCGTCAAGACTGGGGCGTGGCACGTCCAAAATCCGCCCCAGTCGGGATGCATCTGCTTACTCATGACAGGACGTAGATCGGCGATCTCCCGGGCCGCCGTTCGCAACGGGACAGGCGCGCTGTGCGTGCTTGCGGTGCTCGGCGCCGCCGCGCCCGCCCTTGCACAGGCGGGAAGCCTGCGCGAAGCCCTGTACAATTCCCGCAACGAAGCCCGCCGCGCGGCCCCGCCGCCGGCCGCCCGCTATGTCTCCGAGACTGGGGTCCGTTTCGTCTTTGACCGCAGCCAGAACCGCCCGCTGATCCGCTTTGAAGGTCAGTCGGAGGTCTGGGCGCTGGAGCCGCACTCCGCGCCGCGCGGGGACATCATTTACAAGAACGATCTGGGCCAGCCGGTCCTGCGGGCGACGAAGCTGGGCGGCATGACCGTCTTCACCCAGCAGCGCCCTGGCGGCTCGGCCGCGGCGGTGGCGGGCGAGGTGGCGCCGATCCGCTTGCCGGTCCTGAGCCCCGGGGCGGTGCTGCAGCGCCTGGGCGCCGCCAGCGCCAAGGCCAGCCGCGCGGCCCAGCGGCTGATCTCGTTCGAGGCGGACGTGACGGCGGAGTCCTCCGCCCTGGCCGCGGACGCCGCAGCCCTGGCTGCTGACGCGGTGGCTCGCCTGGTGCGCCGTCCCGGCGGCAAGCAGGCCGTCTCCAAGATCGACAAGGTGGTCATCGACGAGGGCAAGAAGCCCTCGGCTCACCTGAAGAAGGGCGTGGTGCGGATCACCGTCACCCCCGACCTCGGCCTGGCCGGGCGGCCGTCGTCCGAGAAGATCGCTTCCGCAGCCGAGGAGCGCTGACCGGCTCCGGCTCGACCTGGGCGTCGGGCACGGCGGGTTCGTCCAACGGATAGCCGGGCATCAGGGTTCGGGTCAGCAGGCTCCAGCCCGCAGGGCACTGGATCTCCCGCCGCCAGCCGGCCGGCCCGGCGGTCTGGTCCTGTTCGCGCAGGGTGCAGCCGAAGACCTCGCCCGCCGGCGAGGTGAAGGTCACCGCCACCGGCGCGCCTTTGTTCAGCTTAAGGACCTCGACCGTCTCCATCAGCATGTCGACGGACTGGCCGACCTGCACCAGCAGCAGGCCCTGGATACGCAGCGGGTCCTCGTAGCGGCCCATCTCCTTCCACCAGCCGCCCGACCAGGGCCGCAGGTCCAGAAGGCGCACGATGTCCGCCAAGTCTTCCGTCATCCCTTGAAGGCGTCCTTGGCGGCCCGCACGGCGGCGAACCGCTCGGCGTTTCCGGCCAGCAGGAAGGGATTGGTCGCCTTTTCCAGCCCGATCGTCGTGGGGACCGTGGGCTCCCCGCGTTCGCGGGCGGCGAAGATCGCCTCGGCCCGCGCGGCCAACGCAGCATCATGCTCCAGCGACAGGGCGAAGCGGGCGTTGGAGGCGGTGTATTCGTGGGCGCAATAGACCCGCGTGTCGTCGGGCAGGGCGGTCAGGCGGGTCAGGCTGTCCCACATCTGCTCGGCCGTGCCCTCGAACAGGCGGCCGCAGCCCAGGGCGAACAGGGTGTCGCCCACGAAGGCCACGCGGTCGGCGGGGTCGTGATAGGCGATATGGCCCAAGGTGTGCCCGTCGCTGGCGATGACGGCGAAGGTGGTCTCGCCCAGCATCACCGAGTCCCCGCCGGCCACCGGGCGGTCCAGCGGCGCGATCCGGGTCACCTCGTTGGGGCCGACGATGGTCGCGCCGGTCGCCGCCTTGATCGCCGCGTTGCCGCCGGCGTGGTCCGGATGCCAGTGGGTGTTCAGGATCATGTCGATCGACCAGCCCAGCGCCTTGGCCTGGGCGAGGATCGCGTCGGCGTCCGGCGTGTCGATGGTCGCGACCTTGCCCGTGGCCTCGTCGCGCACGAGGAAGCCGTAGTTGTCGGACAGGCAGGGGAACTGGTGGATGGTGATCGGCATGGTGTTTCCCTGCGGCGTCTATGGCGATTTGCGCATCAGCCCAATGGACGTAACCCTATCGGCTCCGACTCCGCTATAGAACGCCTATGCGCCGTGACGTGCTCGAACTCCGCGCTTTCTACGGCTCGCCCCTAGGCAAGGCCGCGCGCGAAATGCTGACCCGCAAGGTCAGCGAAGCCTGGGGCGACGCCGCCGGGCTCGACGTGCTGGGCGTCGGCTATCCCACGCCCTTCCTGCAATATCTCGATCATCGCCCCCGCCGGGTGGTGGCCGCCATGCCCGCCGCCCAGGGGGTGGAGGTGTGGCCCCGCCAGGGACGCAACCGCTCGGTGCTGGTGGAGGAGGGGGATCTGCCCTTCCGCAACGCCATGTTCGACAGGGTGCTGGCCGTCCACGCCCTGGAGGAAAGCGCCGATCCGCTGGCCCTGCTGTGTGAGATCGGGCGCATCACCGCCCCGACCGGCCGGGTGATCGTCGCCGTCGCCGCGCGCAACGGCGCCTGGGCCAATGCGGAGAAGACGCCCTTCGGCCATGGCCTGCCGTTCACCCGCCTGCAGTTGGAAAGCCTGCTGCGCGAGGCGGAGCTGGAGCCGACCGGCTATACCCGCGCCCTCTATGTGCCGCCGATGACCAGCTGCGCCCGTTGGGCCGAGGGTTTCGAGCAGGCCGGCGCGCGGCTGTGGCCGGGATTCGCCGGCATCATCCTGATGGAAGCCGTGAAGCAGACCTTCGCCGTGAAGCCGCGCGGCGTGCGCGCCAGGGCGCATGTGCTGGTTCCCGGCGCCCTGCAACCGGCGCCGGCGGGACTTCCGCCGGTCAGGGCGTCGGATCGCTTGGAAACGCCAGGGGTTTAGGCCTAGCTTAGGCTGCTCGTTTTGCTCGGAGACACCGCATGAAAATGATCGTCGCGATCATCAAACCCAGCCGGCTCGATGCGGTGCTGGACGCCGTGACCGAGGCCGGGGCGTCGGGCCTGACCGTCACCGAGGTGCGGGGCTATGGCCGGCAAAAGGGCAAGACCGAGATCTATCGCGGCGCCGAGTACGAAGTGAAGCTGCTGCCCAAGGTGAAGCTGGAGATCGCCGTTTCCGACGACCTGGTGGCCGGCGTCAGCGACGCCATCGTCAGCGCCTCCAACAGCGGCAAGATCGGCGACGGCAAGATCTTCGTCCTGGACCTGGAACAGGCCATGCGCATCCGCACCGGCGAGCGTGACGCTTCCGCCATATCGGGCTGATAACAAGCTTGGCGGAGCCGCGGGGCGGTTTCGCGCGTTCCCGCCGCATGTGGGATGTCGGGACACTGGATGAGGGGCGCATGACCGAGGCGACGGAAGTCATCCGTCCCGGCGTGAATTGCTGGCGCGAGGAGCGGGCCGACCGCATCGCGCTGCTCATCGACAGCGCCGACTATTTCGCCGCGCTTAAGGCGTCGCTGCTCAAGGCCAAGTCCTCGATCTGGATTCTGGCCTGGACGTTCGATCCGCTCACCCGCCTGACGCCCGACCGTTCGCCGGTCAGCAAGAATCCCGAACACGCCGACCGCCTCGGTCTGCTGCTGCGGCGCATGGCCGCCCTGAATCCGGCGTTGGACGTGCGCATCCTGGCCTGGGACATGCCGCCGCCGATCGCCGCGTCCCAATGGTTCGCGCCGCAACGGGCGCAGGCCTATTTCGCCGACTCGCGGGTGAAGTTCCGCCTCGACCACAGCCTGCCGATGAGCGCCTGCCATCACCAGAAGGCGGTGATCATCGACGGGCGCCTGACCTTCATCAGCGGCGGCGACATGGGGCCGGACCGCTGGGACACCTGCCACCACGACGACCACGATCCGCGCCGCCGGCTGCCGAACGGCCGCCGCTATCCGGCCCGGCACGAGGTGTCGATGATGATGGAGGGCCAGGTCGGCCAGGCCCTGAGCGAGCTGTTCGTGCAGCGCTGGCGCACCGCCACCGGCGAGCCGCTGACGCCCCTGCCGCCGGAGCGGGAGATGATCTGGCCCGAGAGCGTGGCGATACACATGCGCCGCCAGTCGGTGGCCCTGGCGCGCACCGCCTCGGACTGGAAGGGCCAGAAGGGGCACGGCGAATGCCTGCGCCTGCACTTGGACGCCATCGCGGCGGCCAAGCGGCTGATCGTTCTGGAAAACCAGTACCTGACCTCGCCCCTGATCGTGGAGGCGCTGGTCGAGCGGCTGCTGGAAGCCGACGGACCGGAGATCGTCGCCATCGGCCCGGCGCACAGCCCCAGCTATTTCGACCAGATCACCATGGACAGCGCCCGTTCGGCGGCGATCCACCGCCTGCGGTCGGCGGACGTGCAGGGGCGTTTTTCCGCCTACACGCCCCTGACGCCGGGCGGGAACGCGGTGATCGTCCATTCCAAGGTGGCGATCATCGACGACACCTTCCTGCGCATCGGTTCGGCCAACCTGAACAACCGCTCCACCGGTCTGGACAGCGAACTGGACGTGGCGCTGGAGGCCGAGCATGGGCCGGACGGCGAGGCGACCCGCATGGCTATCCGCGCCTTCCGCTCCCGACTGGTCGGCCACTATATGGAGCGGCATAGCGATGAGGTCGGCGCGGCCATGGCGGCCCACGGCGGTCTGGCGGCGGCCATCGAGGCGCTGGACCACGAACCTCGTCGGCTGCCCCACGCCCAGAACCGCAAGCCAGGACCCTTCGCCCGCTTCGTCGCCAAGTGGCACCTGGGCGATCCGACCACGACCAAGGACGCCTGGAACCCCTGGAACCGCCGCAAGCGGCTGAAGCGCGACCTGGCTGAACTGCTGCCTTGCGTCATGGACGGCCGCGACGACTGCTGAGGTTGTTCTCCCCCACCGCTGGCGGAGCGGCATACTAGATCCAGCCTTTCAACCGCTCACCCCGGCGAAGGCCGGGGCCCAGGTGAAGCCCTGCTGAGGCTCTGGATGAATCTGGTTCCCGGCCTTCGCCGGGATGAGCGGAGTTTTATGGACTGGCTGCTCCGTAGGCTTCGCTACGGGGAAGAGAGCGGTTCTTCATCCAGCAACGGGGCGTCGATCGTGCAGACCACCCCGGCGGCGTCGAAGCTCAAGGTCACCTGGCCGCCCAGTTCCGCCGCCAGGCCCTTTTCCATCAGGCGCGAGCCGAAGCCGCGACGCCGGGGCGGACTGACGGGCGGGCCGCCGGATTCCGTCCAGACCAGTTGCAGCCGGCGTCCGGCCTCGCGGCCCTCGACGCTCCAGCGCACCGACACCTTGCCGCTCGGCGTCGACAGCGCGCCGTACTTCACCGCGTTGGTGCCCAGCTCGTGCAGGGCCATGGCCAGGGACAGGGCGGTCTTGGGCGACAGGCGGGCCTGGGGGCCGTCGGCGATGAACCGGCGGGGGTCTTCACCCGCGTGCAGGCGGGCGGCGGCGGCGACCACATCCTTGAGATCGGCGCCCTCCCAGTTCTCGTCAGTCAGGATGTCGTGCGCCTCGGACATGGCGATCAGGCGGGCGGTGAACGCCTCCTTGGCTTGGCTCAGCGAGGCGGCGCCGCGGAAGGTCTGGGCGGCCACGGCCTGAACGCTGGCCAGGCTGTTCTTCACCCGGTGGTTCAGCTCGTTGACCATCAGGCGCAGGTGCTCGTCGGCCTTCTTGCGCTCGGTGATGTCGCGGGTGGAGCCGATGGCGCGAAGGGGCGTGCCGTCGGGGGCGAAGATGGCGCGGCCCTTGGCCGCCACCCAGCGCTCGATCCCGTCGTCCAGGCCGACGGTGCGATACTCGATGTCGTAGTCGTCGCGGATGTCGGGGTTGATCGCCCGGCCGAACGCCTCGGCCACCCGCACCAGGTCGGCGGGGTGCAGGCCGGCGTAGAAGTCGCTGAGGGTGATGGGCACGTCCAGGCGCAGGCCGAACATCTGGCGCGTGCGATCCGACCACTCCACGCTGTCGGTCCGCAGATCCACGTCCCAGAAGCCCACGTCGCCGGCCTCGGTCGCCAGGCGCAGCTGCTCCTCGCGCATGACCAGACGCTCCTCGGCGTCGCGGCGGTCGGTCAGGTCGACGACCACGCCGGGAAAGCGCAGCGGCCGCCCCTGGCCGTCGAGGTAACAGCGGCCGCGGGCGAATATCCAGTGAACCTGCCCGTCGGCGGCGGTGACGCGGTACTCCTCGGCGAAGTCGCCGCCCTTTTCCAGCAGGCCCAGAATGGCCGCTTCCACGCGCGGACGATCGTCGGGATAGATGGCGCCGAAGAAGGCCGAGATCGCTTCGCCGCGCGCGGCGGCCACGGGCTCGACGTTGTAGAGGCGGGCGAACCGCTCGTCGGCATAGACCTTGTCGGCCGGGATATCCCAGGTCCAGGTGCCCACGGCGCCGGCGGCGTCGAGAGCGAATTCGTACCGTTCCTCGCTCGCCCGCAGCGCCCGTTCCGTCAGCACGCGATTGGTGGTCTCCACCGCCGTGGCCATGATGCCGCCGACCCCGGTGGGGGACTCGCTGTCGGGCACCGGGCTGTAGCTGACCGTGAACCAGGCCGCCTCCAGTTCGGAGCCGTGGCGCTGGATGCTGACTGGCATGTCCTCGGTGAAGATCGCGCCGCGCAGGCCGGCGATCTGCTCTTCCTGCACCGGCATGAGCTGTTGCGACACCTCCGGCCAGACATCGGCGAATCGCCGGCCCAGCGCCCAGGGGTGCTTGTCGCCGAGGATCGGCGCGTAGGCGTCATTGTAGAGGATGACCAGCTCGGGTCCCCAGCGCAGGGCCATGGGAAATCCGGAAGCCAGAATCAGGCCCAGCGTCAGACGCAGGGCTTGGGACCACGCTTCGGGCGGACCCAGGGGCGTGGCGGCCCAGTCCAGGTCGCGCATGCGCTCGCCCATGTCGCCGCCCAACGGGGCCGGCGGCAGGAAATCGGCGGCGGACACGGCCTTGGCCTTCAAGACGAACAGCTCCCCACGCCCTTGCGGGCATGGGTTCAACCTTGCGGTTTAGCTGTCGAAGTCAAGCGGGCGAAACGCCTTAGTCGATCGGACTCCAGCGCTTTTCCGGCGCGGCGGCCGTCTGGCGCTTGGGACCCTTGAAGCCTTCGCCGCCTGCGCGGTTCTGGGCCGGCTTGCCGCCGTTGCGCTGCTCGCCGTGGCGGCCTTGGCCGCCCTGGCCCTGACCGCCGCCCTGGCCTTGCGGGCGCTTCGGGCGGCGCTGCTTGCGCAGGGCGCTCGGCACGTCGTCACGGGGATCGACGGGGCGGGCGTTGTTGTTGCGGCCACGGCCGTTGCGGCCGCCATTGCCGCCGCGCTCGCCGCGTTCCGGCTTCTCGCCGGTCAGCTCGGCTTCCACCGCCTGGGCGGCGGCGAGAGACTTATCGTTGCGGCGGTCGAAGGACGGGATCGTCTGGCGCGTGGTGCGCTGGACGTCCTTCAGCAGGCTGCGCTCGTCGTCGCTGCACAGCGTGAAGGCCACGCCCGAGGCGCCGGCGCGCGCGGTGCGGCCGATGCGGTGGACGTAAGCTTCCGGCACGTTCGGCAGCTCGAAATTCACCACGTGGGTGACGCCGTCGATGTCGATGCCGCGGGCGGCGATGTCGGTGGCCACCAGGGCGCGGCTGTGGCCGGCGCGGAAGGCCGCCAGGGCGCGCTCGCGCTGGCCCTGCGTCTTGTCGCCGTGGATCGAGGCGGACTCGACGCCGCAGGCGACCAGATACTTGGCCACGCGGTCGGCGCCGCGCTTGGTGCGGGTGAAGACGATGACGCGCTTCAGGGCGCTGTCGGCGAACAGCTCGGCCAGCAGGGCGCGCTTGCGCTGCTGCTCGACGAACAGGACCTGCTGATTGATGCGCTCGACCGTGGTGGCCTGGGGCGTCACCGAGACCTGCTCGGGGTTCTTCAGCAGCTCGCTCGCCAGCTTGCCGATCTCGCTCGGCATGGTGGCCGAGAAGAACAGGTTCTGACGTTCCTTGGGCAGGTGCTGCACGATGCGGCGGATCGGGACGATGAAGCCCATGTCGAGCATCTGGTCGGCCTCGTCGAGGACGAAGATCTCGGTCCCCGACAGGTTGGCGCTCTTCTCGCCCAGGTGGTCGATCAGGCGGCCCGGGGTGGCGACCAGCACGTCGATGCCGGCGGCCAGGGCGCGCATCTGCGGGCCGTACTTCACGCCGCCGAAGATCACGGCGACGGTCAAGCCCAGGTGGCTGCCATAGGCCTTGAAGCTGTCGGCGATCTGGGTGGCCAGTTCGCGGGTCGGCGACAGGACCAGCACGCGGCAGCCGCGGCGCGGGGCCGGCTTACGGTCTTCGGCCAGGCGATGCAGGATCGGCAGGGCGAAGGCGGCGGTCTTGCCGGTGCCGGTCTGGGCGATGCCCAGCAGGTCGCGGCCGGTCATGACCGTGGGGATGGCTTTCGCCTGGATGGGGGTGGGCTGGGTGTAGCCCTTGTCGGCCAGCGCTTTCAGAAGCGGTTTGGCGAGGCCGAAATCGGTGAACTGAGTCACGTAGTCTCTTTTCATAACAGACAGCGCGCAGCCGAGCGCAAGGCTCGGCCGCTGGGCGGTCGGGTCTTTGGGGAGCGCCCCGCGTGGCCCGGGCGGTCTATGTCGGAAATCTTTCAGGGCGCTCGACAGGCTGGTCCCGAAGGACCCTCACGCGGCTGGAGCACCGGATAGCGTCGACTGAGACGCGAGGCCGATATCGTATGCTGCGGTGCAAAAGTCAAGATTCGACAGGGGTTGGCGCCATTCTGACGCGGCCTGTTGCATTCTCGCCGCCACCCGGCGACACCTCGGCCATGGAAAAGAAGATCGTTCTCGTGGCCGCCGCCGCCCTGGTCGATGTCGATGGGCGGGTGCTGTTGTGCCAACGGCCCGAGGGCAAGCAACTGGCCGGGCTGTGGGAGTTTCCGGGCGGCAAGGTCGAGCCGGGCGAGACGCCCGAGGCCTGCCTGATCCGCGAACTGGACGAGGAGCTTGGCATCCAGGTCGCCAAGGCCTGCCTGGCGCCCTTCGTCTTCGCCAGCCACGAGTACGAGAGCTTCCACCTGCTGATGCCGCTGTTCCTCTGCCGCCGGTGGGAGGGCTTCGTGCAGCAGAAGGAGCACGCGGGCCTCGCCTGGGTGAAGCCCGCCGACATGGACAAGTACCCCATGCCCCCGGCGGATCTGCCCCTGGTGGCGTGGCTGCGGGATCTGCTGTGAGGTGAGTGCGCCCTGAAACCTTTCCCGCGAAATGGGGAGAGGGGAATCTAGGCGTCGCCGCGGTTCTTCCGCACCACCGACAGCGCTTCTTCCAGCCCCACCTGGGCCGAGCCTCTCGCCAGGGGCTTCTGCTGGCTTTCGTGCGGGACCCAGCCGGTGATGGTCAGGATCTCGAAGGTGGCGGGCACGCGGCCGTCGGGTTCGGCGAAGCGCTCCACATAGATCTGCAGCGCCCGGCCCAGCAGGGCGCGGGTCATCGGCTTGCGCGGGCGGTCGGAAAGCACGCTGGTCTCTCCCATGCGGCGCAGGTCGCGCAGCAGTTCGATGGGGTGGGCGTAGCGCACGGTCACCCGGTCCACATCCGCCACCGGCAGGGCGAACCCGGCCCGGGACAGCAGGCCGGCCGCGTCCGAATGGTCGGCGAAGGGGGAGACGCGCATGGCCGCGCCGCCGCTCAGCTCGGACTCCGCCTCCAGCAGCGCCTGACGAAGCTCGGTCAGGGTGGCGCCGCCCAGGAACGAGCCGATGAACAGGCCGTCCGGCTTCAGCGCCCGCCGCGCCTGGATCAGCGACCCGACCAGGTCATTGGTCCAGTGCAGGGCCAGGGTCGAGACGATCAGGTCCAGGCTGGAGTCGGCGAAGGGCAGGCGCTCCTCGTCCGCCACCAGCCGCGCGCCGACCGGGCCCAGCATCGAAGCCGTGATCTCGGTTTCGATCAGCAGGTCGATCTTGTCGGCCGCGTCGCTCTGGGCCACGGCGCGCCGGAACGCGCCGCCCCGGGCGCCCAGATCGACGGCGAGCGGAAAGCGTCGCATGATCGGCTCCAGGCGCCAGGCGGCGTCCTGGGCGGCGCGAGCCTTCAGGAAGTCAGCCTGGGCGTAGCCGGCGGCGGCGCGGTCGAGGCGTCGACGCAGGAGATCACGGTCGAACAATTTCGGCGGGGTGCTCATGGGCGCGCAACATGGCGACTTGCAAGGCGGCTGGAAACCAGGGCCGTCGCTGATTTCCGTCGGACGTGGCTTTCTCGACCTGCTTTTGCCGCCGCAGGCCCTGGATGGCGGGGCGGTCGGCAGTCCTGGCCTGGGCGCGGAGGCCGGGGGCCGGATCACCTTCATCGCCGATCCGGTCTGCGACGGCTGCGGCGCGCCGTTCGACTTCGATCCGGGGCCGGGCGTGGCCTGTCCCGCCTGCTCCACCAAGCCCAGGGCCTTCGCCCGGGCGCGGGCCGCCTGTCTCTATGACGAGCATTCCCGCAACCTGATCCTGCAATTGAAGCACGCCGACCGCACTGACCTGGCGCCCCTGATGGCCCGATGGTTGAGCCGGGCCGCCGCCGACCTGCTGGTCGAGGCCGACGCCATCGCCCCCGTCCCGTTGCACCCCGCCCGCCTGTTCGCCCGCCGCTACAACCAGGCCGCCGAGGTGGCGCGGCCCCTGGCCCGTCTGGCGGATCGCCCCCATCTGCCCGACGCCCTGGTCCGCCGCCGGGCCACCGCGACGCAAGGCGGCAAGTCCGGCTCCGGCCGCCGCCGCAATGTCGCCGGGGCCTTCGCGGTCCCGTCAGGACGGTGTCGCCAGGTGGAGGGCAGGCGTATCCTGCTGGTGGATGACGTGATGACCACGGGCGCGACGCTGGAGGCCTGCGCCAAGGCGTTGCTCGCCGCCGGTGCGGTTGGCGTGACCGCCGCCGTCATCGCGAGGGTGAAAGAAGCGCCCGACGTGTCTATGTAGAGCTTGGACACCAATCTTGCGGACAAGCGTTCGGCCCACATGGCACACGTCACCATCTACACCCGCCCGTTCTGCGGCTACTGCGCCCGCGCCCTGAAACTCCTGAACGACAAGGGGGCCGACTTCACCGAGATCGAAGCCGGCATGGACCCCAAGCTGCGTCAGGAAATGATCGACAAGTCCGGCCGCACCACGTTCCCGCAGATATTCGTCGGCGAGCAGCACATCGGCGGCTGCGACGACATGATGGCCCTTGATCGTTCGGGCAAGCTGGACCCGATGCTGGCGGGCTGATGAAGAGCGGGGGGCTTCCGTTCTTCTCCTCCCCTGCGAAGCGGGGGAGGGGGACCGCCCGAAGGGTGGTGGTGGGGGCGACCCCATCCACTGAGTCTGGTCACGCCCCCTCCGCCGCTATCGCGGTCCCCCTCCCCCGTTGCACAGGGGAGGAGTTGTTCCGATGACCCTCCGCGCCGGCCTGATCCAGACCCGCACCCCCGCCAACCATGCCGCCAGCCTGGCGCAGCTGGAGCCCCTGATCCGCGACGCGGCGGGGCAGGGGGCGCAACTGATCCTGACGCCCGAGGGCTGCAACATCCTGCAGAAGGATCGGGCCAGGCTGCTGCCGCAGCTGACCGCGCTGGAGGATGACCCGGTGGTGCTGGGGCTTCAGGCGCTGGCCCGCGAGCTGGGCGTCTGGATCGACGTCGGCTCGGCCCTGGTGAAGCGCGCGGACGGCAAGGCGGCCAATCGCCAGGCCGTGATCGACCCGTCGGGCGCCATCGTCGCCACCTACGACAAGCTGCACATGTTCGATGTCGACCTGCCCACCGGCGAGACGGCGCGAGAGTCGGCTGTCTATGAGCCCGGCGAGCGGGCGGTGACGGTGGAGACGCCATCCGCAAAGCTGGGCCTGTCGATCTGTTACGACATGCGCTTCCCGGCGCTGTATCGGGCGCTAGCGCTGGACGGCGCCAAGGTCATTTTGGTCCCCGCCGCCTTCACCCGCCCCACGGGCGAGGCGCATTGGGAGATCCTGCTGCGGGCCAGGGCCATCGAGACGGGCAGCTTCGTCCTGGCCGCCGCCCAGGGCGGTTTCCACGAGGACGGACGCGGCACCTGGGGCCGTTCCATCGCCATCGGCCCCTGGGGCGAGGTGATCGGAAAACTTGACCACGACGAGCCGGCGGTGTTGATCGCCGACCTCGATCTGGCGGCGGCCGACAAGGCCCGCGCCGCCATTCCCGCCCTCAAGAATGCGCGCGCCTTCGTCGGGCCTTAAATACAGATCATGATCAAGTACGCGCTCACCTGCGAGCACGACCACGGCTTCGAAGGCTGGTTCGGATCGTCAGCCGACTATGACGACCAGTCGGCGCGCGGCCTGCTGGAATGCCCGGTCTGCGGCAGCGGCTCGGTGCGCAAGCAGATCATGGCTCCCGCCGTGGCGGGGACCAAGGCGCAGAAGACCGTTCCCGCAGACGGCGATCCCAAGATGCACGAGATGATGATGGAGGCCATGGGCCGCGTCCGCGCCCATGTGGAAGAGAACTTCGACGACATGGGCGACCGCTTCGCCAAGGAAGCGCGCGATATCCACGACGGCAAGTCGGAAGAGCGCGGCATCTATGGCTCGGCCACGCCGCAAGAGGTCAAGGACCTCGTCGCCGACGGCATCCAGGTCGCGCCCCTGCCGCCGGCCCCGCCCAAGAAGACGGACGTCAACTAGCCTAGCGGTAGGTGTAGTAGCAGCGCTTGGCGTTCTTCTTGGCGATCTGGTGGCCCGCCACGGCGCCGACCACGCCGCCCAGGACAGCGCCTTCGGTCTTGGCGCCGTTGCCGGCCACCGCGCTGCCCAGCAGGGCGCCGCTGGCGCCGCCGATCAGGGTGCCGTTGTTGGCCTTGGACTTCTTGTAGTCGCAGACATAGACGCGCTTCTTCGGCGCGGCCTCGGCCTGGGCGAGGGGAGCGGCCGCGACGCCGATGGCGGCGAAGGCGGCGAGGGTGATCATCGAAAGGCGCATCGTTGCGTCTCCGCTGCTGAAAGGTCAGCCAGCGAAACGCGCGCCCATGCTCACGGTTGCCGTCAGGCGGGCCGTTTGACCGTCATCATGTAGTTGATGTCGGTGTCGTTCGACTGGCTCCAGCGCCCGGTGAGCGGGCTGTAGGAGACGCCGAAGGGCCCCGCGATCTCCACCGGCTCGCCAGCCAGAAAGCCGCGGACTTCCTCGGGCTTGAGGAACTTGCGCCAGTCGTGCGTGCCCGCCGGCACCCAGCGCAGGACGTATTCCGCCCCGACCTTGGCCAGGGCCAGGGCCTTCAGCGTGCGGTTCAGGGTGGCGACGATCATAAGCCCGCCGGGCTTGAGCAGGCGCGAGCAGGTGCGGGCGAACTCGCCCGGATCGGCCACGTGCTCGATCACCTCCATGTTCAGGACGATGTCGAACGGACCCACGCCCTCGGCCAGCAGGGCCTCGGCGGTGCTGGCGCGAAACTCGATCTCCAGCCCCTGCTCGGCGGCGTGGGTGGAGGCGGTCTTGATGTTGCGCTCGGACGCGTCGACGGCCGTCACCTCGAAGCCCAGCCGGGCCATCGGTTCGGACAGCAGCCCGCCGCCGCAGCCGATGTCCAGCAGCTTCAGCCCCTCGAACGGCCGCCGCGCCTTCGGATCACGGCCGAAATGGGCGCAGGCCTGATCGCGGATGAAGTTCAGGCGCACGGGATTGAACACGTGCAGCGGCGCGAACTTGCCGTGCGGATCCCACCACTCGGCGGCGATGCGGGAAAAGCGCTCGACCTCGTCCGGGTCGATGGAGGTGTAGGGCTGACTCATCCCCGTCATTCTAGCGGGGCCGGCGGCAAGTGACGAAGGTTTAATGCCGGATACGCGTCAGCTCGAGGCTCGCCTCCCGATGATCGACGAGCCTGACCGCTTCACGCCACGCCTTGCTCGACAAGGTGCGGCTGATCGCCGAGCGAGCGGAGCGGAGCGCGCCGAAACGAAACTGAGCGATTTTTACGACTTCGCGCATTGCGGCGCCGCATTTTGGCGTCTAGAAGGCGGCGGCTTGCGTCGGGAATGGGCCCTTGGCGCTGAGCGCGCAATAAATAACCGCATCAAGGAACGACCGGACCCATGTCCCGGCTGGTGATGAAATTCGGCGGCACCTCGGTGGCCGACCTCGAACGCATCCGGCGCGTCGCGCGCCTCGTGGCGGCCGAGGTGGCGACCGGAAAACAGGTGGCTGTCGTGGTCTCGGCCATGTCAGGCAAGACCAATGAGCTGGTCGCCTGGACCGACGGCGCCGGCGCGGCCGCCCAGGGCATCGATGCCTCGGACGACGAATACGACACGATCGTCGCCAGCGGCGAACAGGTCACCGCCGGCCTGCTGGCCATGACCCTGCGCAACATGGGCCACCGCGCGCGCTCGTGGATGGGTTGGCAGGTGCCGATCATCACCGACGACGCCCACGGCAAGGCCCGCATCGACGACATTCCGTCCGAGAACCTGCTGGCCGCCTTCGAGGCGGGCGAGATCGCCGTCATCGCCGGCTTCCAGGGCGTCACCCGCAAGGGCCGCATCGCCACGCTCGGCCGCGGCGGCTCGGACACCAGCGCCGTGGCCATCGCCGCGGCCGTGGGCGGGGCCTGCGACATCTACACGGACGTCGACGGCGTCTACACCACCGACCCGCGCATCGAGAGCAAGGCCAGGAAGCTCGCCAAGATCTCCTATGAGGAGATGCTGGAGATGGCCTCGCTCGGGGCGAAGGTTCTGCAGACGCGTTCGGTCGAACTGGCCATGGCCCAGCGCGTGCCCGTCCGCGTCCTTTCAAGCTTTGTCGAGCCGGGCGAAGCCCCCGGCCAGGGCACCATCGTGTGCGACGAGGAAGAGATCATGGAAAAGCGCATCGTTTCCGGCGTCGCCTACAGCCGCGACGAAGCCAAGATCACCCTGCTGGGCCTGCCCGATCATCCGGGCGTGTCGTCGAAGATCTTCGGCGCCCTGGCGGACGCCAACGTCAACGTGGACATGATCGTCCAGTCGCGCGCCCGCACGGCCGAGACGGCGAACATGGAGTTCACCGTCGGCAAACGTGACGCCCAGCGCGCGGTCGAAATCGTCCGCAGCCACCAGCCGGAGATCGGCTTCGAGGACGTGGCTGTCGACGAGGACGTGTCCAAGGTCTCGGTCATCGGCGTGGGCATGCGCTCGCACACCGGCGTCGCCAAGAGCATGTTCGAGGCGCTGGCCGCCAAGGGCGTGAACATCCAGGTGATCTCCACCTCGGAGATCAAGATCAGCGTGCTGATCGACGCCGCCTACACCGAACTGGCGGTGCGCGCCCTGCACGCCGCCTACGGCCTCGACCAGCTCTAGGCTTCCGGCGCGATCACCCTTCGAAGATGAACCACACCTGAACTTGCGGGTTCAGATCGGGTTCAGGCCGGCTTTTCTAGGCTGGGGCCATATTGAAGGAGGACCGCTATGAAGCCGACCAAGTTCACCAAGATCGCTCTCGCCGCCACGCTCGCCGGTGCGGTGGCCCTGCCCGCCTCGGGCGCCCTCGCGGCCAGCCGCAAGACCGAGAACGCCCTGCTGGGCGCCGTGATCGGCGGCGTGGCCGGCGGCGTCATCGGTGACGGCAAGGGCTCGTCGGTCGCCCTCGGCGCCGTCGCCGGCGCCGCCATCGGCGCGGCGACCACCAAGGACAAGCGTCGCTACAGCAACCGTAGCTACAACCGCAGCTATCAGGCGCGCCCGGCCTATAACGGCTACGCCTATCGCAACAGCGATCGTCGCGACCGTGGCTACTACAACGCCGGCTACCGCCAGGCCCAACGCGACTACGACCGTTACGGCTACTATCGCTAAGCCGGCAGCATGGTTTGAATGACAAGGCCCCGTTCGCCTCGCGCGAACGGGGTTTTTCTTTGCCTGGGTCCGACTCCGCCCATAGGCTCCCGCTTCCATTTCGGGGGAAGCGTATGAACAAGATCGCAGTCGCGGCCATCGCCGCCGCAGCTCTGTCCACGGCCGGTGCGGCCATGGCCCAGGAACGTCCGGACCAGACCGCCTTCAAGGCGCTCTACAAGCAGCTGGTGGAGACCAACACCACCCTGTCCTCGGGCAGCTGCACCCTGGCGTCGCAGCGCATGGCGACCCGCCTGAAGGCGGCCGGCTACACCGACGCCGACATCCAGATCCTGCACCCGGCCGACCGTCCCAAGGACGGCAACCTGATCGTCACCCTGGCGGGCAAGAACCCCAAGCTGAAGCCGATCCTGCTGCTGGCTCACATCGACGTGGTCGAGGCCAACCGCGCCGACTGGGAACGCGACCCTTTCACCCTGGTGGAGGAGAACGGCTACTTCTACGCGCGCGGTTCGTCCGACGACAAAGCCATGGCGGCGGCCTTCACCGACAACATGATCCGCTACAAGCAGGAGGGCTTCAAACCCGCCCGAGGCCTGAAACTGGCCCTGACCTGCGGTGAAGAGACCCCCGACACCTTCAACGGCGTCGAGTGGCTGCTGAAGACCCATCCGGCCGCGCTCGATTCCGAGTTCGCCTTGAACGAGGGGGCCGGCGGCCTACTCGACGCCAATGGTAAGCCGGTCTTCCTGGGCATCCAGGCGGGCGAGAAGGTCTATCAGGACTACACGCTGGAGACGACGAACCCCGGCGGTCACTCTTCGACCCCTATCAAGGACAACGCCATCTACAACCTGTCGGCGGCGATCTCGAAGATCGGCGCCTACGACTTCCCCGTCGCCCTGAACGAGGCGGTGCGGATGAACTTCACCGAGCTGGCCAAGATCGAGCCGGGCGAAAGCGGCGCGGCCCTGGCCGCCGTGGTCGCCGATCCGAACGATCCGGCCAAGGTCGCGGCGGTCGCCAAGAACCGCGCCCGCAACAGCATGATGCGCACTACCTGCGTGGCCACCACGCTCAACGCCGGCCACGCGCCGAACGCCCTGCCGCAGCGCGCCCGAGCCAACGTGAACTGCCGCATCCTGCCGGGCGTGAACCCCAACGACGTGCTCAAGACCCTGCAGGACGTGGTCGGTGATCCGCGCATCAACATCACCCTGGCCGCCAAGCCGAGCCCGGTGAACGTGCCGCCGCCGCTGGACGCCCGTATCACCGCCCCGGCCAAGACGGTCGCCGCCAAGCTGTGGCCGGGCGCGCCGCTGGTGCCGTCCATGTCGACGGGCGCTACCGACGGCCGCTTCACCAACGCCGCCGGCATCAAGACCTACGGCCTGTCGGGCATGTTCAGCGACGCCGCCGGCTCCAACGCCCACGGCCTCAATGAGCGCATCCGCGTGAAGTCGCTCTACGAAGGCCGGGACTTCCTCTATGAGGTGACGAAGCTGTACGCGGCGAAGTGAGCGGGTTCAGGATTGAACCCGCTCGACCCCGCGAAGGCGGGGATCCAAGCTGAGCGTCCGTATGGGTCCCCGCCTTCGCGGGGATGAGCGGAACGAAGTTCTAGGCCGCCACGGCTCCGCCGTTGGCGGCCTTTGCTTTTGCGGGCCAGAGCATCGGCCAGGCCAGCTTGGGCATCTTGAACAGGAACAGCGGGCGCTCCACCGGCAGGCAGTCCTCCACCAGGGCCAGCAGTTGCGCCGGCGGCCCGTCGTTCAGGAAATGGTCGGCGCCGGGCACGGATACGAACCGGGCTGGGGTGCGGGTTCTGGCGTTGGCCGCCAGCCGCTGCGCCGTCTCCAGCGGGGCGAAGTCGTCGGCGTCGCCGTGGATCACGTGGACCGGCGCGCGCAGGCGGGCGAGGGCGATGCGCATCCGCTCCAGCTGGCCGGCCTGACCCATCACCTCCAACACCGCGTTGCGCAGGTCGCGGGGGATCAGTTTCAGCACCTTGGAGCCCAGCTTGACCAGCATGCGCGCGGTCGGCCCCGGCTCGCCGAAGAAGCCGGACAGCAGGACCAGCCCGGCCAGCCGGTTCTGGTCGGCCGCTTCGGCCATCAGGGTGGCGATAGCAGCGCCATAGGACTGGCCGATGACCACGACCTTCTGTCCGCGCTGCGACGCCAGCAGGGGCGACAGCGCCTCGGCCTGAGTGCGGATGTCGCCCACATACTCAACGGGCTCGCTGCCGGCGAAGCCAGGGCGGTCGACGACCACCATCTCGCGGTTCTGGGGCATGGCGGCCAGGACCGGCGCCCAATACTCGGCCCAGGACGGCGCCCCGGTGACGACCACGTACTTGATCGGCGCCGGTCGGTCGCGCGGGGTGGTCAGGGCGCTGATGCGCCAGCCATGTCCGCCGCCGGCCTCGAAGGTGGTGCGACGCACCAGGGTATCGGGATAGCAAAGCGCCGTCGGCACATGCTCGGTGCGCCCGGACGCAGCGCTTTCAAAACAGGCCCAGCCCAGTTCCAGCACCCCCTTGGGACGCCGCTTCAAGCCCAGCCCGCCAGTCTTCCTCGGTTCCATATTCGTCGAACGCACGATCTTCTGCGAAGGTTCGCCGGGCCCGGTTCGAGGGACCTTGTGTGGCCGCCTCGCCACACCCATCTTGCCCTTTGTACCGGTCGTGCTTCCTGCAAGGCGGCCGGTCGCAGTCCGCCTATTTTGGGGAACCCGTAAGTGAACATCGACCTCTATTCCGACCGCGCCAAGCAGGCGATCCAGTCCGCCCAGAGCCTGGCCCTGTCGCGCCGACACCAGCAGCTGGCGCCCGAGCATTTGCTGAAGGTGCTGCTTGAAGAAAAGGACGGCCTGTCGCGCGCGCTGATCGAAAGCGCCGGGGGCAAGCCCGCCGTCGTGGACGCCGCCGCCGACGCCCTGATCGGAAAGATCGCCCGTGTCGAGGGCGGCTCCGGCCAGCTCTACATGAAGCCCGACACCGCCCGCGTCTTCGCGACCGCCGAGGCGGACGCCAAGAAGGCCGGCGACGCCTTCGTCACCACCGAGCGCCTGCTGATCGCCATCGCCAAGGACGGCGCCGACGCCGCCAAGGCGTTGAAGGAGGCCGGGGCCGCGCCCAAGGCGCTGGAAGACGCCGCCGCCTCGCTGCGCAAGGGCCGCACCGCCGACAGCTCCAACGCCGAAGAGGGCTATGACGCCCTGAAGCGCTACGCCCGCGACCTGACCCAGGCCGCCCGAGACGGCAAGATCGACCCGGTCATCGGCCGCGACGAGGAAATCCGCCGCACGATCCAGGTCCTGTCGCGCCGCACCAAGAACAATCCCGTCCTTATCGGCGAGCCCGGCGTCGGCAAGACCGCCATCGTCGAGGGCCTGGCCCAGCGCATCATCAATGGCGACGTGCCCGAAAGCCTGAAGGACAAGAAGCTCCTGTCGCTCGACATGGGCGCCCTGATCGCCGGCGCGAAGTATCGCGGCGAGTTCGAGGAGCGTCTGAAGTCGGTGCTGAACGAGGTGACCGCCGCCGAGGGCAGCATCATCCTGTTCATCGACGAGATGCACACCCTGGTCGGGGCCGGCAAGACCGACGGCGCCATGGACGCGTCTAACCTGCTGAAGCCCGCCCTGGCGCGTGGCGAGCTGCACTGCGTCGGCGCGACCACGCTGGATGAGTACCGCAAGCACGTGGAGAAGGACGCGGCCCTGGCCCGTCGCTTCCAGCCCGTCTTCGTCTCCGAGCCGACGGTGGAGGACACTGTCTCCATCCTGCGCGGCCTGAAGGAGAAGTACGAGGTTCACCACGGGGTGCGGATCAGCGACAGCGCCATCGTCGCCGCCGCCACCCTGTCCAACCGCTACATCACCGACCGCTTCCTGCCCGACAAGGCCATCGACCTGGTGGACGAGGCGTCCAGCCGCGTGCGCATGGCCGTGGATTCCAAGCCGGAAGAACTGGACGAGATCGACCGCCGCCTGGTGCAGCTGAAGATCGAGCGCGAGGCCCTCTCGCGCGAGACCGACAGCGCGTCTCAGCAGCGCCTTGAGAAGCTGGAAGACGAGATCGACGACCTGCAGGGCAAGTCGGACGAGATGACCGCTCGCTGGAAGGCCGAGAAGGAAAAGGTCGGCAGCGCCGCCCAGACCCGCGAGGCCCTGGACCGTCTGCGCGCCGAACTGGCCAACGCCCAGCGCGCCGGCGACTTCGCTCGCGCCGGTCAGCTGCAGTACGGCGAGATCCCGGCGCTGGAGAAGCGCCTGGCCGATGCCGAGACCGAAGGCGAGCAGCAGGCCATGACGCCGGAAGTCGTCGACGCCCAGCAGATCGCGGCCATCGTCTCCCGCTGGACCGGCGTGCCGGTCGACAAGATGCTGGAAGGTGAGCGCGAGAAGCTGCTGGCCATGGAGGACGCTCTGCGCGGCCGCGTGGTCGGACAGGACGAGGCGCTGTCGGCCGTTGCCGACGCCGTGCGCCGCGCCCGCGCCGGCCTGCAGGACCCCAACCGCCCCATCGGCTCGTTCCTGTTCCTTGGCCCAACGGGCGTGGGCAAGACCGAGCTGACTAAGGCCCTGGCCGAGTTCCTGTTCGACGACGAGCACGCCATCACCCGCATGGACATGTCCGAGTACATGGAGAAGCACTCGGTCAGCCGTCTGATCGGGGCTCCTCCCGGCTATGTCGGCTATGACGAGGGCGGCGCCCTGACGGAAGCGGTCCGTCGCCGCCCGTACCAGGTGGTGCTGTTCGACGAGGTCGAGAAGGCCCACCCGGACGTGTTCAACGTCCTGCTGCAGGTGCTGGACGACGGTCGCCTGACCGATGGTCAGGGCCGCACGGTCGACTTCCGCAACACCCTGATCATCATGACCTCCAACCTCGGGTCGGAGTTCCTGGCGAACCAGGCGGAAAGCGAGGATGTTGAGGCCGCGCGACCGCTGGTCATGGACGTGGTGCGCAGCCACTTCCGTCCCGAGTTCCTGAACCGGATCGACGAGATCATCCTGTTCAAGCGTCTCGGCCGGGCGGAGATGGACAACATCGTCCGCATCCAGCTGTCGCGGGTGGAGAAGCTGCTGGCCGACCGCCAGATGGCCATCGCCCTGGACCCGGCCGCCCTGCACTGGCTGGGCGACAAGGGGTACGACCCGGTCTATGGCGCGCGCCCGCTGAAGCGCGTGATCCAGAAGGAGCTGGTCGATCCCATCGCCCGCAAGCTGCTGGGCGGGGATCTGGCCGACGGTTCGGTGATCGAGGTCCACGCCGGGCAGGACGGCCTGGAGATCGGCAAGGCCGCGGTCCACTAAGCCGGGCCCGCAACAACAAGAAGGCCGGCGGGGTCGCCCCCGCCGGCCTTTTCGCTTCCTGCTCGTCCGACGTCTAGAAGTCGTACTTCACCGACACCCACAGGCGGCGCGGCTCCTGGTTGTTGGTGAACTCCGGCGCATAGGCGATCGGCGCGCCGTAGGGCAGCTGCTTCACGAAGTCGGTGTTCAGCAGGTTGTTGATCGTGGCGTTGATCGTGATGTTCTTACGCAGCCGGTACGAGCCGCCCAGGTGGAACAGGGCGTATTCCTTGTAGTTGCCGAGCGCGTCCTGGGCCGGACCGGCGCCGCGATAGCGCGAGCTGCGGTATTCGCCGCGCACCCAGGCGTTCAGGTTCTCGTTGATCGTCCAGCGCAGGTTGCCGTTGACCATGTGCTCGGGCGTGTCGGTCAGGGGCTGGCCCTCGGCCGAGCCGCTTTTCTGCTCGCTGTCGGTGTAGGTGTAGTTCACCCGCAGGGACCAGTCCGGAGCGAAGTCCCAGCGCGCGGCCGCCTCGACGCCGCGGGTGACCGCCTCGTCGATATTGATCGCCTGGCCGAAGGTCGCCGAGGCGGGGAAGAAGCCGACGTCGACGCAGCCGGCCGGACGGCCCTGGCCGGAATTGTACTGGGCTTGGGTCAGGTTGTAGGCGCAGTTGGCGACCGGCACGCCCGAGGCGATCTTGTCCTCGAACTCGTTGTTGAACACCGTGACGTTGAAGTCGAAGCCGTTCAGGTTGTTGTAGTAGACGCCCAGTTCGCTGCTGGTGCTGGTTTCCGGCGTCAGGGTCGGGGTGCCGATGAGCGGTAGGCGGCCCTGTTGCCCGAAGCCGTTGATGCCCGAGGCCAGCTGCTCCAGGCGCGGGGTCTTGAAGCCGCGAGCCACGCCGCCCTTCACGGTCAGCTTCTCGCTGGCCGTCCACACCAGATAGGCGCGGGGGCTAAACTGGCCGCCGAACACGTTGTGGTCGTCATGACGCGCGCCGACCGTCAGGGCCAGGCCCTCGGCGAAGCGCCACTCGTCCTCGGCGAACAGGGCCCACTGTTCATGCATGAACTGGGACGGAGCCACGCCGTCGGTCATCTCGGCGTCCCAGTACTGGCCGCCGACGGTGAAGGCGTGATCGCCCCAGCGCGAATGCAGCTTGCTGTCGAAGATGGTGTTCACCGACTCCAGCGTGCGCGCCGTGCCGGCGCCAGGGACGCCCGGAGGAATGATGCGGCCCAGGGTCTCGGTGGTGTTGCGCGACAGGTTGCTGGAGACCGTGCCGATCGGCGTGCGCCAGTCGTGCGCCAGGGCGATCTGCTCGCGCTTGAACTCCAGCGCGTCGCCATAGCCGCCGGCCAGGGTGGCGGTGCCCATCTGGCCCTTGGAGTTGTCGTACCACTGCTCCGACCAGTCGGCGTCGAGCCACAGGTCGTGGTCCTCGTGCGGGGTCAGGCTGACGCGGCCGCCCCAGGTGCGGATCTCGGCCTTGGTGGCGCTGCGGCCGAAGCCGGTGATCGGCGCGTCGGCGCCGGCCACGTTCTCGAAGGTCAGGGATGAGGCTTCGCGGTTCTGGAAGCTGCCGCGCAGCTGCAGGCCCAGCAGGTCGCGGACGATCGGGCCCGACAGATAGGCGTTGCCGCCGTACACGTTGCCGAACTCGTCATCGCCTTGCAGCGTGCCGTCGACGGTGACCGAGCCGGTCCACTCCTCGCCGACCTTGCGGGTCAGGATGTTGACCACGCCGCCCATGGCGTCTGACCCGTACAGGGTGGAGACCGGACCGCGCACGACCTCGATGCGCTCGATGGAGCTCATCGGCGGCATGAAGCTGGTCGAGGTTTCGCCGAAGCCGTTCGGCGTGACGCTGCCGGCGGTGTTCTGGCGGCGGCCGTCGATCAGGATCAGCGTATAGTCGCTGCCCATGCCGCGGATGTTGATGTTCAGGCCGCCGGTCTTGCCGACCGAGCCGCCCACATCGACGCCTTCGACGTTGGTCAGCACTTCGGCCAGGCTGGAGTAGCGGGTCTGCTCCAGCTCGATGCGGGGGAGGACGGTGATGCTGGCCGGGGCGTCCACGACCTTCTGCTCGAAGCCCGAGGCGGTGACGACCAGCTGGTCCAGGTCGGCCGAGGCGTCGGCGGCGACGGCGGCCTCGGCCAGGACGGGGCTCGATGCGAGCAAAAGGACGGCGGACGCCGCGCCGCCCAAAAGGGCGCGGGCGGTGAAGGATTGTGACATGGAAGCCCCCGGTTCTTGCGAGGGCCTCGCATTATCAACGCAGCCTAAGCGCGGCTAATGATTTTGCGAATAATTCGCAACTAGAAACATTTTATTACAAATGTCATCGTTCGCCGACCGAATGGCGCCGAGCGCCTAGCGCAGAACGCCGCGTTTCACCAGGAATCGCGCGTACCAGGTCAGGAACGCGCCCACCACGGCGATGACCGCGTTCATGTACAGGGCCGACGGTCCCATGACCTCGCTGACGTGCAGCACCAGGTTTCCGTAGAGAATGTTGACGACGATGCCGGCCAGGCTGAGGGCGAAGGCATGGAACGCCCAGCGCGACCGCACCAGCAGCAGCGCCGATCCGGCCACCGCCGCCCACACGCCCACGGCCCAGGCGGCCGCCATGACCACGGGCAGACCGGCGACATAGGCCCGCTGCTCCGCCGTCAGGGCGGCCAGGTACTGGTCGTCGCCGATCTGAGTCATGATGTAGTCGAAGCCGCCGAATGCGTTCCAGCAAAGGCTCAGCACCCCGACCACCCAAAGGTGCCACGGGGCCTTGGCGCGCTCGGCGCCCATCGTTGCTTCCGTCATGGTTCAAGCCCTCCCTGCTTGATTAGGCAGGGAGCGTGACACACTTCGTAGAACGCTGATACTAACTCGCTAGCGCCTCGCGCCGGGCGGTGCAGACCTCGCGGTCCTCTTGCCAGACGGTGACGTGCGAGCTGCTGGCGTGGTTTTGCAGGACGGCGCCGGCACGCTGGGCGGCGACGTGATCGTCGGACAACTCGACGACATCCAGCGACGTGGATGTCCCATCGGGCTTGCAGACAACAAAGGTGTAGATCGCCATTGAATGGCTCCCGACACTTCAGGCGGGAGCATGTAGGGGGTTAGCCCAGTCTCTCAGTCGCTGACGCCCAAGGATTCTTGGCCAGCGATAGTCGGACTCTCGCATAATGAGGTGGCGGGGTCTGTCGGATATCCGACATACCCGCCGAATAGTTCAGGCGGTGGCGACGAAGCCGTGTTCGCCGCTGACGCGGACCTGGCAGGGGCGACCGCCGTCCTGCATCTGGCGCGCGTGCTTGTTGGCGGCGGCCTTGGCTTCTTCCTTGTTGGCGGAGTGACCAAAGAATTGGCCATCCAGTTCGACGGCCCAAAGGCCGTCATGGCGCGCGACGGTGAGGACCGCCCTTACAGTTTCTGTACGCATGGCGGGCAGTCTAGCATGTCCTGCGCGCAAATTCAGAATTTTCGAGATATTTCTTGCTAGGACGCCGAATAAAGCGCACAGTTCACCGATCAAATATCGTGTGGATCGTCTTTCTGTCTGCCGAAGCCTTACCGTTTCTGCCCTCGACGTTTTTCCGACCCTCTCCGAAAATTTGACCTCGTTACTCACCGTGAGTTCGAGAACTCATGTCCGGAAGGGACACTAAAATGCAAATCGGCACCGTGAAGTGGTTCAACGGCACCAAGGGCTTCGGCTTCATCCAACCGGAAGACGGCGGCAACGACGTCTTCGTGCACATCTCGGCCGTTGAACGCGCCGGCATGCGCAGCCTGGACGAAGGCCAAAAGATCGGCTTCGTCCTGGAGCAGGACAAGCGCAGCGGCAAGATGTCCGCCGGCCAACTGCAAGCCGTCTAAGACAGCTTCGCCCCTCCAGGCGAAGATTGGGAACGCCTCCTCGGATCCGTCCGGGGAGGCGTTTTCTATTGGGGCTACTTCCAGAACATGAAGCCGTCCCAGCCGCCGACGATCGCCTCGCGGGGGACGCCCAGGCTGTCGGTCAGCAGCACCGCCCCGCCGAACAGCAGGCCGGACGCGCCGGGGACCAGGAACAGCAGGGCCAGCAAGGCGACAATGCCCAGCGCCTCGAACTTGCGGACCTTCAGCTGCACTTGGACCGGCAGCCACGGGCGCAGCACGCCATAGCCGTCCAGCCCCGGGATTGGCAGCAGGTTCAGGATCAGGGCCGTGGCCTGCAGGAACGCCAGGAAGGCCAGCGCCACGACGACGGGCGAGGTCGTCCCGTCCTCGCGCCAGCCCACGGCGATGATCACGGCCAGCACCGCCAGCACCAGCAGCGTCCCCATCGGCCCCGCCAGGGACGACAGCGACCGGCCCGTGCGGCTGCGCATCAGGTCCTCGCGCAGATAGACCGCCCCGCCGGGAAACCCGATCCCGCCCAGCGCCAGGGCGATCACCGGCAGGATCAGGCTGGTGGACAGGTCCGCGTACTTCAACGGATCGAAGCTCAGATACCCCTTGCCCACCACCTCGGTGTCGCCGGCCCGCCACGCCACATAGGCGTGCCCGAACTCATGAACCCCCACGCTGACCATCCACCCCGCCAGCACGAAGGCGAACATCAGCGGCCCGGAGGGCGAGAACGCCAAGGCGGCGCCGAACGCCAGAAACAGGCCGATCAGGATGAACCCGTTACGGGAGAGGGACACGGAGAAGGCTCACGGCGAGGGCAGGGGCGCGGTGTTTAGCACGGATCGCGGGAGAGGGCGGAAAGCCAGAAGCTCGATCCCTCTCCCTTGATGGGAGAGGGGCAGGGGTGAGGGTGACTGCTGCGTTCAGTCACGCTGCATCCCCTCGCCCCCTTTGGGGGAGAGGGTAAGGGTGAGGGGGCTCTGAGGGTCAGCGGGCGAGGCGCTGCAAGCGGAACCGCCGCAAGCCCCTCACCCAACCCTCTCCCCACGAGTGGGGAGAGGGGAAGGCTTATCCGCTCCGCTCCAACCTCGCCTAACCTGATGCCGTCCCCATCACGGGACGGGCGCGCGGCCAGCGCTGTGTCGTGACGGGGATGCGGTCGAGCGGGAAGCGCGACCGTCGGTGGTGAGAACGAGGGGCTTCGGCCCCGTCTGGACACTGCTCTTGCCCCAAAGCGGCAAGACATCGGCGGCGCGCAGCAGGCGTGAGGGGGTTACTCACGCGGACCGGGGCTGGGAACGCTGATCCCACCCGCCCGCCGGAGGCTGGGGAAGGATAAGAAAGACCCGTTAGCCGCCCCTACCTCACCCGAAACTCCGCCAGCTCATCCGACTTGCGCGCTTTCAGCGCCGCGGTCGCGGCCGCGTCACCCAGGATCTCGGCCTTCAGGAACTCGGTGCTGAGCGCGGCCGCCCCGGCCGTGGCCGGGTGGCTGGCGAAGTCGAGGCCGATCAGGTCGTGGGTCCCGCCCTTGACCACCATGGCGTAGCGGTCGTCGGCCGGGGCGGTCTCGAAGGCGCGCAGATGGTCCTTCGGATCGGTGACGAAGTGCGGCACCACATCGGCGTCGCCGGTGATGGTCAGGGAGGGGACGGCCAGGCTCTGATAGGCGTTGGGCGCGATCAGGCCGGGGATGACGCCGGGGGAGGAGATGGCGACCACCGCCTTCACCTGCTTATCCCGCGCTGGGATCATGGTCTCCAGCGCGCCGCCCATGATCATGACCCCCAAGGCGCCGTAAGAATGCCCCGCCGCCCCGCGCGGCAGGCCCGGCGCGGCGCGGTCGGCATAGCTGCCGGCCACCACCATGTCGGCCACCCGCAGGCCCAGCGCGGCCTTCAGGTCGGTCTGGCGGTTGGGGTGCTTCTGGGAGTCCATGTGCAGGGGCGCGATCACCAGAAAGCCGGCGTCGCGCCATTGGCTGAGCAGCTCGTGATAGCGCCAGGGCCAGGAGCCGGCGCCGTGCGAGAACAGGATCACGCCCTTGGGGCTGGCGGGCTTCCACAGGCTCAGGGAGACCTCGCGCCCCTGAACCGGGATGGCCACGGTGGCGTCCGCGACGGCTTCGGCGGCGAACGCCGAGGGTGTCACGGCGAGGCTCAGCGCGCCGGCCAGAAGGCCGCGGCGGCTGGTGATGGCGAAGGTCATTGCAGGTCCCCTAGAAATGCAGCCGGACGTTTCATGGACTCGCGGTTGTTGTCGAGCCCAGGCCCTGCAAGGAAGACAGCTTGGCCCCCGCCGGTTAGAAAACAGGCATGAGCATTTCCGAGCCTTCCTCCGACCCCCGGCCGGCCAGGGGCCGTGTCCTGATCATCGCCGGTTCCGATTCCGGCGGCGGGGCGGGCATCCAGGCCGACATCAAGACGGTCACCGCCCTAGGCGGCTATGCGGCGACGGCGGTCACGGCGATCACCGTGCAGAACACCCTGGGCGTCAGCGGCGTGCATCCGATCCCCGTGGACGTGATCGAGGCCCAGGGCCGCGCCGTCCTGGACGACATCGGCGCGGACGCGGTGAAAACCGGCATGCTGGGGGATGTGGAGACGGTGCAGGCCGTGACCCGCCTGATCCTGACCGCCGGCGGCGCGCCCGCTGTGGTCGATCCGGTGATGATCGCCAAGGGCGGCGCGGCCCTTCTGCCGACCGAGGCGGTGGAGGCGGTCCGCCGCCTGCTGGTTCCGCGCGCGGCCCTGCTGACCCCCAACGCGCCGGAAGCGGCGACCCTGACCGGCCTGACGGTGGAGACCACCGACGACCTGCGCCGCGCGGGCGAGGCCCTGCTGGAGATGGGCGCGGCGGCGGTGCTGATGAAGGGCGGCCATATCGACGGCGAGCGGGTCGTGGACCTGCTGATCACCCGCGATGCGGAGACGGCGTTCGAAGGCGAGCGGATCGAGACCCGTCACACCCACGGCACCGGCTGCACGCTCGCCTCGGCCTGCGCGACCGGCCTGGCCCAGGGACTGTCCCTGACCGAGGCCGTGGCCCGGGCCTGGAACTATGTGCATGAAGCCATGCTGCGCGCGCCAGGTTTCGGCGCCGGTCATGGCCCCCTGGATCACGGATGGACGGTGCGCCGATGAGGATGACCGCGACGCTTCTTCAGATCCTCCCCCTCAGGGGGAGGGGGACCGCGAAGCGGTGGAGGGGGACTGCCGCGGCGAGCCCCCTCCGTCTCGTCGCTGCGCGCCGATCCACCTCCCCCAACAGGGGAGGATTTTAGAATGACCGATCCCCTCATCCCCCGCCTCGAAGCCATCCTCCGCGCCACGCCGCGGCTGATGCAGGTGATGGAGACGGCCCGCGGCCTGGATCTGCCGGACTGGCTGGTGTTCTCCGGCGCGATCTATCAGCCGGTCTGGAACCACCTGACCGGCCGTCCGACGGACTATGGGCTGAAGGACTATGACCTGGGCTATTTCGACCCGGCGGACCTGTCCTACGAGGCCGAGGACGCGGTGATCCGGCTGGTGGCCTCGGCCTTCGACGAGCCGCTCGCCAGCATGGTCGAGGTGCGCAACCAGGCCCGGGTCCACCTGTGGTTCGAGGGGCGGTTCAAGGAGCCCTATGTGCCCCTGCCCAACGCGGCCGAGGCCCTGACGCGCTTCGTCGCCCCGGCCTTCGCGGTGGGCGCGCGGCTGGAGACGGACGGCTCCATGACCATCGTCGCCCCGTTCGGGCTGGAGGACCTGTTCGACATGGTTCTGCGGCCCAACCCTTCGCGCCCCAAGACGACCGGCTGGGCGAAGGCCGTCGGCTCCGCCGTCGAGCGCTGGCCGGAGCTGAAGGTCGTGGAGGACGAGGACTAGGGCTGCTGATCATCAACCCCAAACCGCTCTTCCCCGCGAAGGCGGGGATCCAGACGGGGGCGGTGGTCGATCTACCGCCCGCGAGACAACCTTAGATTCGGCTTGGGTCCCCGCCTTCGCGGAGATGAGCGGGCAATTAGGACTAGCCTCGGCGATAGACGTCCTTGTCGACGATCTCCATCCAGCGATCGACGCCCTCGATCGGCTTGAAGCCGTACTGGGTGTAGAGGCCGTGGGCGTCGGCGGTGGCCAGGTTCCTGCGGCGCAAACCCTGCAGGTCGGGATGCTCGGTGAAGGCGACCATGATCGCCTTGCCCAGGCCCTGGCCGCGATGGCCCTCGTCCACGAAGACGTCGCACAGCCAGGCGAAGGTGGCGCGGTCGGTGACGACCCGGGCCATAGCCGCCATCTCGCCCGACGGTGCATACACACCAAAGGTCAGGCTGTTTCGGACGGCCTTGTCCATCGTGGCGCGGGGAATGCCCTGCGCCCAATAGCTCTCCTCGCCGATCCACCGGTAGGCGCGGTCGAGGTCGAAGCGGGCCTGGTCGTCGCTGACGACATAGTCGCCGTGGGCAAGTTCATAAGTCGTACTGGCGGTCATGCCGGCCTTAAACGACAAAACCCCGACCGGCGGAAGCGCCGATCGGGGTCGTGTGAGATGGGCCGGCCCGGTGGGGGAGGCCGGCCGGCCCGCCTCAGAGCTTACCAGCGGCGGTCGTCGCGGCGGTCGCCGTAGCCGTAGCCGTAACGGTCGCCATCGCGACGCTCATAGCGGACGGCGGCGGCCAGACGGTCGAAGCGGCGATCCAGGTCGGCGCGCTCCCAGTTGTTCAGGCCGTTGCGGCGATAGCGGTCTTCCAGACGGTTCAGGTCACGGAATTCCGCGCGCAGTCGGAAGGCCTCGTTGCGGGTCAGCTGGCCGTTGCGAACGCCTTGGTCGATGCGGCGGTCGATATTGGCCTGCCGTTGGTTGATCGACTGCCAGCCTTGGGCCAGGGCGGGAGCGGTGGTGGCGGCCAGGGCCGACACCGCGACGATCGGGATCAGGATCTTCTTCATGGCTCGGTTCCTCTCGAAACTTGCGTCGTCGGATTGACGACGTTGGGGAGAGGAAAACACGCGGAGCCTGAAACGGTTCTGAGCGGCTCGTTATGTTGCGTTCAGGTTCGTGAACCCGAAGCCGGGCCTCAGGCGGCCTTGACGATCAGGTCGCCGGCGGCGGCGCGGTCGATGGCCTCATACAGCTTGGCCACCTCGATGGGCTTGGCCACGTGGCCGTCCATGCCGGCGGCCAGATAGGCTTGGCGCTGCTGGTCGGAGGCGTCGGCCGTTACCGCCAGGATCGGGGTGCGGCCGCGTCCGGCGCGGGCTTCGGCGTCGCGGATCGCGCGGGCGGCGTCCAGGCCATCCAGCACCGGCATGTGGATGTCCAGCAGGACCAGATCGTAATCGACCTGCTCGCACGCCTCGATCGCCGCCTGGCCGTCATTGACGATGTCCAGAGTGACGCCCAGCGGCGCCAGGATGGCGGTGATGACCTTCTGGTTGGTGGCGTTGTCGTCCGCCGCCAGCACGCGCAGGGCGCGGGTCGGAATGACGGTCTTGCCTTCGGCCTCGCTCTTGGCCTCGGCGCGCTCCAGCGGCAGGCGCACGGTGAAGGTCGCGCCCTCGCCCAGGCGGCTCTCGACGCTGATCGCGCCCTTCATGGCCTCGGCCAGCTCGCGGGACAGGGTCAGGCCCAGGCCCAGGCCGCCGAACTGGCGGGTGGTGGTGTCGTCGGCCTGCACGAAGCGTTCGAACAGGCGCAGGCGCTGCGCCTCGGAAATGCCGACGCCGGTGTCGGAAACCTGCATCTCCAGCGCACCGTCCTCGGCCAGCGACAGGCGGGTGCGCACGGCGCCCGCGTCGGTGAACTTCACGGCGTTGGACAGCAGGGCGGCGACGATCTGGCCGACCCGGGCGGCGTCGCCCATCCAGCGGCCCATGGCCGCCTCCTCGACATGAACGTCGAAGGCCAGGCCCTTGTCGGCGGCGGCGATGGCGTAGGGATCGGCGGCGTTCCACACCAGATCGCGCAGGTCGAAGGCGTCATTGGCCAGCTTAAGGCGGCCGGCCTCGATCTTCGACAGGTCGAGCACGTCGTTCAGCACCGACAGCAGCATCTCGCCCGACCGGCGGATCACCGTCAGGCGCTCCTGCTGGATCGGGCTCAGCTCGCCCATGGCCATGACTTCGGCCATGGCCAGCACGCCGTTCAGCGGCGTGCGGATCTCGTGGCTCATATTGGACAGGAAGTGCGATTTCATCCGGTTGGCGGCTTCGGCGTCGTCGCGGGCCTGAACCAGTTCGCGCATGGTGCGGCGCAGGGTGCGGTCGTTGGCGCCCAGCTGGCCCAGCAGGTCGTTGAAGCTGTGGGTCAGGTTATGGACCACATCGTCGCGGGCGGTCTCGTTGACCGGCTCGAAGCGGCCGCTGGCGGCGATGGCGCGCATGGCGTGCGACAGCCGCTCCATCGGGGCGCTGATGCGGCGCGCCAGGCTGTTGGCCAGCAGCAAGGCGAAACCCGCTGAGCCAAAGAACAGGGCCCCGATCAGGGCGATGTCCTGGGGCGTGGCCTCCAGGACCGGCGGCTTGGCGCGGTGGAGTTCAACCTGGCCGACAGGGCGTCCTCCCGACTTCACCGGCGCGACGACGGAAGCGGTCTCGCCCACGGTCAGGTCGCCGTGGGAGGCGATGATGCGGCCGCGTCCGTCACGCAGGATCGCCACCGTGACCCGAGGCGAGGCGGCGACGACGCCCAGGACCCGTCGGGCGGCGGCGCGATCCCCGCCGAGCACGGCCGGAGCGGCGTCGGAGGCGATGACCTGCGCCAGGATTTCGTGATTGCGCCGACGGGTTTCGTTGGTGGAGGCGGTCTTCTGTAACAGGAACGTCAGGCAGGCGGCCGCCAGGACGCACACCGTCGGGACGAGCGCCGCCGCCGCGATCCGGCCTTGCAGGGTCGCATGGGTCGAACGGGTGGTGGACCGGCTGCTCATAGAACTCGCACACGCATGAGAAGACTTGAGCCCAGCATGGCCGATCTTCCCTAACGCTTCGCTTCCAGGGCGTGCGCGCTCAATCCACAGGCGAGTATGGTTAAGAAAACCCTTCCAGGCATTAATAAGCTTGGCTATTCGTTAAGATTTCATTTACCTTCTGCTTCGTCCTTAACAACGGAGGCGGCTGTGGAAAAAGCATTCGTGGCTCAACGCGTGGCGAACAAACTTTTCGCGACGGAGAACGCCATCGACGCGGCGATGCTGGAAGCGTCTGAAATGATGGCCGAGATGCTTAAGGCTCGGAAAGAACTGGGGGTTTCCGCCGTGGTCGGCGATCAGGCCAACGCCAAGCTGGTGGAAGCCATCGCCGCCCTGGGCGCCGCCCGCACCGCCATGGTCGAAGCCCATGGCGTGCTCGGCGAGACCAAGCTGCGCCTCGGCATCCGCACCAAGATGGCCGGCATCGAAATGAAGGAGGCTTCCGCCTCCAAATCTATCGAAGCCCGTCGCGAAGTCGGCTGATTCTAAGCTTCAACATTGCACGACTTTAACCTCCTGAACTCTGGACTTGGTCTAGAGTTCAGGAATGTCGCCTGTATTCGCGTTCATCGCCCTTTGGCTGATTTTTCTCGCTACGGCGATCTTCGCCGTGGCGCGCGGCGGCATGGCTGAGCGACTGGCGAGCCTTTGCGTCGTGCTCGCGGCCCTGGCGGTCATGGGTATTCATCAACTGGCGCCGTCCCCGACGATTCCTTTGATGCTTCTTGCGCTGGACGGCGCGCTGGCCCTGGCGCTGCTGGGTCTGGCGATGCGTTACGGCCGGGCCTGGCTTGGCGCCGCCATGGTGGCCCAGGCTATCCAGTTCAGCCTCCACGCCTATTACTTCGTCGCCGAGCGTCGGCACGATCTGACCTATTCGCTGGTCAACAACCTGGTGACCTTCTCGATCGTCGGGGCCATCGTCATCGGCACGGTGGCCGCCATGCGCCGCAGGGCGGCGTAGCGCCGCCTCAGAAAATCTCCCCTTGCACGCCGGGCCGATATGCGGTTCTTCGGCGGCGGGCCACGCTCTCCCAACGGAGCGCTGCTCATCTGTAAGGATGGGAGACATCGCTATGACGACCACGACCGCACCCGCGGCGAAACCGGCTGTGCGCCCCGCGCGCCCCGAATTCTCTTCCGGCCCCTGCGCCAAGCGCCCCGGCTGGAACTCCGAAAATCTCGCAAACGCCGTCCTCGGCCGCTCGCACCGCTCCAAGCTGGGCAAGGCGCGTCTGAAGGAAGCCATCGACCGCACCCGTGAGGTGCTCGAGGTCCCGGCGGACTTCCTCATTGGCATCGTCCCCGGTTCGGACACCGGCGCCGTCGAAATGGCGATGTGGTCGATGCTGGGCGCCCGCCCGGTGCAGCTGCTGGCCTTCGAGTCCTTCGGCAAGGACTGGGTCACGGACGTCACCAAGCAACTGAAGCTGCCGAACGTGGAGGTGTTGGACGCCCCGTACGGCAAGCTGCCCGACACCTCGAAGGTCCGCCCCGACGCCGACCTCGTCTTCACCTGGAACGGCACGACCTCGGGCGTGCGTGTGCCGAACGCCGACTTCATCTCGGACGACCGTGAAGGCATCACCATCTGCGACGCGACCAGCGCCGCCTTCGCCCAGAAGTTGGACTGGACGAAGCTCGATGTGGTCACCTTCTCCTGGCAGAAGGCCCTGGGCGGGGAGGGCGCGCACGGTGTCCTGATCCTCGGCCCGCGCGCCGTCGCCCGGCTGGAGAGCTACACCCCCGCCTGGCCGATGCCGAAGCTGTTCCGCATGACCAAGGCCAACAAGGACGGCGGGAACAAGGTCAGCCTCGACATCTTCGAGGGCGCGACCATCAACACCCCCTCCATGCTCTGCGTCGAGGATGCGGTGGACGCCCTGAAGTGGGCCTCCGCCATCGGTGGCCTGCAGGAAATGCAGCGCCGCGCCGACGAGAACCTGGCGGTCCTGACCCGCTGGGTGGCCAAGACCCCGTGGGTCGACTTTCTCGCCGAGGACGCCTCGATCCGCTCCAACACCTCGGTGTGTCTGAAGGTGGTCGATCCCAAGGTCGCCGCCCTGTCCGACGACGCCCAGGCCGATTTCGCCAAGAAGCTGGCCTCCCTCCTGGAAAAGGAAGGCGCGGCCCTGGACATCGGCGGCTATCGCGACGCCCCGGCCGGCCTGCGCATCTGGTGCGGCGCCACGGTGGAGACCTCCGACGTGGAGGCGCTCACGCCCTGGCTCGACTGGGCCTTCGCCACGGTCTCGGCCGAACTGGCCGCCGCCTAAGCACACAACCTCGAACCCCCTCAGTCGCTTCGCGACAGCTCCCCCAGCGGGGGAGCATCTCGCCCGAACGATCCTCCCCTCCTGGGGGAGGCGGCCCGAAGGGCCGGAGGGGGCCTTCTCACCATTCTCCGCAAGGAATCCGCATCATGACCGCTCCCCGCGTCCTCATCGCTGACAAGCTGAGCCCCGCCGCCGTCGACATCTTCAAGAACCGCGGCGTCGATTTCGACATCAAGACCGGCCTGTCCAAGGACGAGCTGATCGCTGTGATCGGCGACTATGACGGCATCGCTATCCGCTCGGGCGCAAAGCTCGACAAGGACGTCATCGCCGCCGCCAACAAGCTGCAGGTCATCGCCCGCGCCGGCATCGGCGTCGACAACGTCGATATCCCGGCCGCCACCGCCAAGGGCGTGGTGGTGATGAACACCCCGTTCGGCAACTCGATCACCACGGCCGAGCACGCCATCGCCATGATGTTCGCCCTGGCTCGCCAACTGCCGGCCGCCGACGCCAGCACCCAGGCCGGCAAGTGGGAGAAGAACCGCTTCATGGGCGTGGAGCTCTACGCCAAGACCCTGGGCCTGATCGGGGCCGGCAACATCGGCGGCATCGTCGCCGACCGCGCCCTGGGCCTGAAGATGAAGGTCATCGCCTATGACCCGTTCCTGTCGCCCGAGCGCGCCGTGGAGATCGGCGTCGAGAAGGTCGAGCTGGAAGACCTGCTGGCCCGCGCCGACGTCATCACCCTGCACACCCCGCTGACCGACAAGACCCGCAACATCCTGTCGGCGGAGAACCTGGCCAAGACCAAGAAGGGCGTGCTGATCGTCAACTGCGCCCGCGGCGGCCTGGTGGACGAGGTCGCCCTGCGCAAGCTGCTGGACGACGGTCATGTGGGCGGCGCCGCCTTCGACGTGTTCGTCACCGAGCCGGCCAAGGAAAACCCGCTGTTCGGTTCGGACAAGGTCGTGGCCACCCCGCACCTGGGCGCCAGCACCAACGAGGCGCAGGAGAACGTCGCCCTGCAGGTCGCCGAGCAGATGAGCGACTACCTGCTGACCGGCGCCGTCACCAACGCCCTGAACAGCCCGTCGATCACGGCGGAAGAAGCGCCGAAGCTGAAGCCCTACGTGGCCCTGGCCGAGAAGATCGGCGCCCTGGCCGGTCAGATGGTCGACTTCGGCATCAAGGCCATCGACATCGCCTATGAGGGCGACGTCTCGGCCCTGAACGTGAAGCCGATGACCTCGGCGGCGCTGTCGGGAATCCTCAAGCCGATGCTGGCCGAGATCAACATGGTCTCCGCCCCGGCTGTGGCCAAGGAGCGCGGCATCACCGTTTCGGAAAGCCGCCAGGAAGTCAGCCCGACCTATGACAGCCTGATGCGCGTCACCATCACCACCGAGAAGGGCAAGCGCGGCTTCGCCGGCATCGTGGTCGGCGGCGCTCCGCGCATCGTCGAGGTGAAGGGCATGGAGCTGGACGCGGCCTTCTCGACCGCCATGCTCTACGTCAACAACCTGGACAAGCCGGGCTTCATCGGCGCCCTGGGCGGCCTGCTGGGCGAGGCCGGCGTCAACATCGCCACCTTCAATCTGGGCCGCGTGGGCGCCGGCGACGACGCCATCGCCCTGGTCGGCGTGGATCAGGCTCCCGACGACGCGCTGCTGGCCAAGATCCAAGCCCTGCCGCACGTCAAGGAAGCCCGGGCCCTGCGGTTCTAGTCCGATGTGGAAGGCGGCCGCGTTCCTGTTCAAGGGGCTGTTCGCGGCCGCCTGCATCGTGGTCGTCTGGCAGGCCCTCGGCCCGCCGGACGGTCCCGGTTCGCTCATCCCTTGGGACAAAGCCCTGCACGGCCTGACCTTCTTCGCCCTGACGGGGATGGCCCTGCTGGCCTTCCCCAAGATGAAGCTGTGGCGGATCGGCGTGCTGATGCTGGCCTTTGGCGGGCTGATCGAGATCCTGCAGTCCCTGCCGTTCTTCGACCGCGACGCCGAATGGGCCGACCTGCTGGCCGACGCCGCCGGCGTCGGGGCGGTCCTGGCGGTGATGATCGCCGCCGCGTGGCGCAAGCGCCTGCCGGGCTAGAAGACGCCTTCGGGCTTGGCCTGGGGCAGGAAGATGATCGGCCGGTGTACGGCCTTGATCCCGCGCGACGCGGTCCACCAGTTGAAGATCAGCTCCGTCACGAAGGCGTAGACCCGGCATTGGAAGTTGTCTTCCGACGGCGTGATCTTCTCGGACATGCGGAACAGCAGCGGGAAGAGCCACTCGCAATAGGCGTTCAGGGTCTCGCGCTTGGCCATGAACATGCACCAGAAGTGCAGCGGGTGGACCTCGTTGAAGTACTTCACGAAGCCCTCGTACTCGTCTGGATAGACCTCGGCGACGGCCTCCAGCAGGCCCTTCCAGTCCTCCTCGCGGTAGACGCCGCAGTACCAGGCGGCGCCCTGGAATTGGACGGGGATCATCACCGGCAGGATCATGTCGCAGAGGTTCAGCTCGAAATCGAAGATCGAGCCGGTCTGGTTCTGATCAAGGATTATCTGCGCCAGGGGCACGTCCACCGCCACGCCCTTGAAATGATCGGGCGAGAACAGGGTTGGCGAGAAGAAGCGGCGATAGTGACACCATCCCACCTTCTCGTCGGTGGTGTTCTTCCAGAGCCAGTAGAGGCCCGTCAGCTCACCGAAATTTCGGTTGAGATGCGAGATGCTGTCGCCGGTGTCGTCGCGGATGAAGCCGGGCCAGGATTCCTTTCCGGCTGAACCGGTCTGGATCGGCGAAAAGTACGGCGTCTGCGGCTGCTGCGTCTGAATGTGACTGGCGACGAAAGTCCGGGGCATCACATCTCCCTGCCGCCATGCCGGCTCGCCTTTAGCGATGTTTTTACGGCCGCAGCTTGGGATGCCGGTATCATGATTCCCGAATCGCTGAGGGGCGGGGCGCAAGGACTTCAATGACCAAGCTTGTCATCCTGGCCGGCGGCCTGGGCACCCGGCTGTCCGAGGAGACGGACGTCCGTCCCAAGCCGATGGTGGAGATCGGTGGACAGCCGATCCTCTGGCACATCATGAAGATCTACGCCCAGCATGGGGTGCGCGAGTTCGTCGTGTGCCTCGGCTACAAGGGATATGTGATCAAGGAGTACTTCGCCAACTACTTCCTGCACCAGGCGGACGTGACGATCGACCTCGCCCAGAACAAGCTGACGGTCCACGACGGCCGGGCGGAGGACTGGTGCGTCACCCTGGTCGATACGGGCGCGGCGACCATGACCGGCGGACGGCTGAAGCGCGTCGCCAAGTATGTATCGGACGGCCCGTTCTGCATGACCTATGGCGACGGCGTGGGCGACGTGGACATCACCGCCCTGCTGGCCGCCCACAAGGCCGGCGGCCGCCTGGCGACGGTGACGGCGGTCAAGCCGCCCGGCCGTTTCGGCGCGCTGGAGATGGACGACGGCGGCAAGGTCACCGGCTTCGTGGAGAAGCCCCAGGGTGACGGCGGCTGGATCAACGGCGGGTTCTTCGTCCTGGAGCCGAGCGCCATCGACTACATCGACGCCGACGAGACGATCTGGGAGCAGCAGCCCCTGCAAGGCCTGGCGCGCGACGGCGAGTTGAACGCCTTCCAGCACGAAGGCTTCTGGCAGCCCATGGACACGGTCCGTGATCGCCTGCACCTCGAAGAGCTGTGGGCCAGCGGCAAGGCGCCGTGGAAGTCGTGGTGACGCCGTCGCCCGATTTCTGGCGCGGCCGGCGGGTTCTTCTCACCGGGCACACGGGTTTCAAGGGCGCTTGGCTGACCCTGTGGCTGACGCGCCTGGGCGCCGAGGTGCACGGCCTGTCCCTCGCGCCGAAGACCGACCGCGATCTTTGGTCGGCGGCGGACCTGGGCAAGATCGGCCAGACCCGGATCGGCGACATCCGCGATCCGGCGGTGGTGCAGGCGGCCTTTGACGCCGCCCGTCCGCAGGTGGTGATCCACATGGCGGCTCAGGCCATCGTCCAGGCCAGCTACGACGACCCGGTGGGCACGTTCTCCACCAACGTCATGGGCACGATCCATGTGCTGGAGGCCGCGCGGCGGTCCGGCGGCGTCGAGGCGTTCGTCAATGTCACCAGCGACAAGGCCTACGAGAACCGCGAGCAATTGTGGGCCTATCGCGAGGACGAACCCATGGGCGGCTCGGACCCCTACAGCGCTTCCAAGGGCTGCGCCGAACTGGTCACCACGGCGTGGCGGCGCTCGTTCCTGAAGGACGGCGGCCCGTACCTGGCTTCGGCGCGCGCCGGCAACGTCATCGGCGGCGGCGACTGGGCCGAGGACAGGCTTGTGCCCGACTGCGCCCGGGCCTTCGCGGCGGGCGCGCCGGTGCTGATCCGCAATCCCCTGGCCACGCGGCCCTGGCAGCATGTGCTGGAGCCGTTGAGCGGCTATCTGGTCCTGGCTCAGGCGCTCGTCGAGCAAGGCGGCGCCGTGGCCGAGGGCTGGAACTGCGGCCCCGCCGAGGCGGACGCCTGGCCCGTGTCGAAGGTCGCCGATCGGCTGGTCGCACTGTGGGGCGGGCAGGCCCGCTGGGAACGCGATCCCGCCGGCTGGCCGCATGAAGCCATGCTGCTGCGGGTGGATGCGGCCAAGGCCAGGGCTCGTCTGGGCTGGCGGCCGCGCCTGTCGGTGGAGCTGGCCCTGCAATGGTCGGCGGACTGGTATCAGGCCGAGGCGCGGGGCGAGGACGTCGCCGCCAAGACCCTGGCCCAGATCGAAGCCTACGAGGCGTTCGCCGTCAGCTGAACGGCGTCTCCCACCCGTCCATCTCCGGCAGGGCGCGGTCGCGGTCGGAGACGATGAAGTCGCCGCCGGGCCAGTCGAACCCGATGCTGTCGAAGCGCACCCCGGTGTCGTGGTCGGGGCTGTGCACGCTGGTCACCGCATAGAGCAGGGTCGCCCCTTCCGTCAGCGCCAGGAAGCCATGGGCGCAGCCGCGCGGGATGTAGAGGCCCGTGCCGGCGGCTCCATCCAGCTCCCGGGCGGCGATCTTGCGGAAGGTGGGCGAGCCGGCGCGCAGGTCCACCGCCACGTCCAGCACGCGGCCGGCGGTGCACAGGACCAGCTTGTCGTGGTCGTGCGGCGGCGCCTGCAAATGCATGCCCCGGATCACGCCGGCGCGGGAGCTGGACCAGAACACCTCCGGAAACTCGGTCGCCAGGCCATGCTCGGCGAAGGTCGGAGCGTGGATAGCCTTGACGAAGCCGCCGCGGGCGTCGCTGGTGCTGAACGGGCGCACGAAGCGGACGCCCTCGACCTCGGTCTCCTCAAGCCGCATGACCGGCCTCCCGCAGAAGGGCGCCAAGCCCGGCATCCAGTCCCACTTTCGGCGACCAGCCGGGCAAGGGCGCGCCGCGCCAGGGGGTCATGACCTCGCGGTCGCGATAGGGGCGGGCGCCCCATTCCACGGGCACCGGGCGGCGGGCCAGATGCTCCAGCCGCTCGACCAGTTCGCGCAGGGTGATCTCCTCGGCGCCGCGAACCGCGAAGGCCCCGCTGCTGTCGCGGGCCAGGGCGATGCGGACGGCCTCGACCACGTCGTCGATATGCACGGGGTTGAGCACTTGGGCGCCGGGGGACAGGGACAGCGCCTGACCGTCGCTCATCGCCCGGATCAGGGCCGAGACGAGCTTTCCGCGCCGATCGTTCGGGCCATAGGTGTCCGACAGCTTCAGGCTGGTGAACTTCAGTCCATGGGCGTCCGCGTAATAGGCGGCCAGATCCTCGAACGCCTGCTTGGTGGCGGCGTAGAGCGACACCGGGCGATAGGCCTCTGTCTCGTAGTGCTGCCAGGCGGTGCCGAAGCTGACCAGCCGCTCCACCCCGGCTCGGGCCAGGGCGTCCAGCAGTTGCAGCCCAAAGCGCAGGTTGGATTCGACCAGGCCGTCGATGTCGCCCGGCGCGTGCGCCGCCACGAACTTCGAGGCGATGTGGACGGCCGCGTCCGGCGACGCCTGCCGCACCAGATCGTGAAGCTGCTCGGTGGCGCCGTCGTGCACCAGCACTTGCGCGCGAGGATCCAGATCGCTGGTCCCCGCGCCGGGGCGCAGGATGGCGAACACCTCGTGCCCGTCGTCCAGCAGCCCCCGCGCCGTGTGGCCGCCGACGAAGCCGGAGCCCCCGGTCAGCAGGATGCGGCTCACACCGCGACCTTGGCGTGCTGGGCGACGAAGCCGCGGATCTGGCCGACCATGTAGTCGAGGTGAGCCGGGCTCAGGCCGGGATAGACCCCGATCCAGAAGGTGCGGTCGACCACGATGTCGGCGTTTGTCGTGCCGCCCACCAGACGGTGCGGGCGATCCTTCATGTACGGCTGGCGCAGCAGGTTGCCGCCAAACAGGAACCGAGTGGCCACCTGGTTGGCGTTCAGATGCCGCACCAGGGCGTCACGGGTGAAGGGCGCGTCCTCGCGCAGGGTCAGCAGGAAGCCGAACCAGGACGGATCGCTCTTGGGCGTGGCCTCGGGGAGGATGAAGAATTCCTCCAGGTCGGCCATCTGCGATTTCAGGCGCTGGAAGTTCTCGCGCCGGGCGGCGACGAATTCGTCCAGCCGATCCATCTGCGCCAGGCCCACGGCCGCCTGCATGTCGGTGATCTTCAGATTATAGCCGAGGTGCGAGTAGATGTACTTGTGGTCGTAGCCGTAGGGCAGATCGCCCAGCTGCCAGTCGAACCGGCGCTTGCAGGTGTTGTCCATGCCCGGGTCGCAATAGCAGTCGCGGCCCCAGTCGCGGATCGACTCCATGGCCCGGCGCACCATGGGGGTGGAGGTGAACACCGCCCCGCCTTCGCCCATGGTGATGTGGTGGGCCGGATAGAAGCTGAGCGTGCCCACGTCGCCGATGGTGCCGACCAGCTTGCCCTCATAGGTCGCGCCCAGGGCGTCGCAGCAGTCCTCGACCACCCACAGGCCGTATTTCTCGGCCACGCGCATGACCTCGTCGAGGGCGAAGGGGTTGCCCAGGGTGTGGGCCACCATGATGGCGCGCGTGCGGTCGCTGACCGCCGCTTCGATCTGGGCCGGGTCGATGTTGTAGGTCGGGATGTCGATGTCGACGAAGACCGGGGTCAGGCCGTTCTGCAAGATCGGATTGACCGTGGTCGGAAAGCCGGTGGTGGCGGTGATCACCTCATCCCCAGGCTTCAGCGCCCGGTCGCCGTGCATGTGCGAGGTCAGGCCGGTCAGGGCCACCAGATTGGCTGACGAGCCGGAATTGACCGTCAGCACGCCCTTCTTCATCACGCCCAGATAGTCGCCCAGCTTCTTCTCGAAGGCGGCGTTGAAGCGCCCGGCGGTCAGCCAGAAGTCCAGGGCTGAATCCACCAGGGACGTCATCTCCGGCGCGCCATAGACCTTGCCCGAGACGGGGGCAGCGGACTGGCCGGGAACAAAGGGTTTCGGCGCGTGGGCCAGGGCGGCGTACTGGGCCGTCAGTTCCAGGATCTGACGGCGAAGGGCCTGGGCCTCTTGGTTGTCGGTCAACACGCGGTCTCCGGCTGCGATGGGGCGGAGCCTAAGCGGGAATCAGAGGGCGGATAAAGACCCGCGCCGGGGCGTTCGGCCTCGGGAGCCGACTCGACTCCTCGAGCGTTCTTCATTAGAACAAAAGTAGAACATAAAAGCACGAGATCCGCCTATGTCCGGTTCGCGCGCCGCGCGGCTTTCAGCCTTGAAGGGCCAGATCGCCGCCCTGGAGGCGGGGACTCGGACTCTCGAGTCCGGTCCTGCCGTTCGGGGATGCGCGCATTGATGGCTGCTTGCCCCATGGCGGCCTTCCCCTGGGCCGCTGGCACGAGGTGGCGGGCGAGGGGCTGGAGACGGAGACCGCCGCCTGCGCGGCCGGCTTCACCGCCCTGATGGTCGGAGCCCTGGCGTCGAAGGGCGAGGTGGTCTGGATCCTGCGGCGCGACGACCTGCACGCGCCGGGCCTGTCCAACCTGGGCTTTCCCGTCGATCGCCTGATCCAGGTCTGTGTCCGCGACGAGGCCGAGGCCCTGGCCGCGCTGGAGGACGCCCTGGGCTCGGTCGGCGTCGTTGCGGCGGTGGGCGAGGTGGAGGCGCCGGACCTGCGCGCTGGGCGGCGGCTGCAGTTGGCCTGTGAGCGGCGCGGGGCCACGGGCTTCGTCATCCGCCGCAAGCCGTTCGGCGGACCGGCGCGGGGCAAGGCGGAGCCGTCGGGATCGGCCTCGGCCACCCGCTGGCGGATCGCCCCCGCCCCGACCGAGCCGGCTCTCTGGGGGCTGGGACCGCCGCGCTGGCGGGTCGCGCTTGAACGCTGCCGGGGCGGACGGCCCGGCGAATGGCTCCTGCAGCAGAAGGAGGACGGAAATGACGCGTATCCTTTCGCTGTGGTGCCCGAACTGGCCGATCACCACCTGGCGCCGGAAGAACGCCGCCGGGCCTGATCTCTCCTCCCCTGCGGAGCGGGGGAGGGGGACCGCCCGAAGGGTGGTGGAGGGGGCGACCGCCCACTCTGAGCCCAGTCGCGCCCCCTCCACCGCTATCGCGGTCCCCCTCCCCCGTTGCACGGGGGAGGAGAAGTCTCGTCCCTTCGCCCTCATCCAGTCGGAGGCCGGGACGCGAAAGCTGGCGGCGGTGGATCGCACGGCCGCCGCGCTTGGCCTGTTCGCGGGGCAGAAGGCCGCCGACGCCGCCGCCCTGGTGTCGGAGCTGGACTGCGCCGATTATGATCCGGAGGGTGACGCCGCCGCGCTGGAGGTGTTGTGCGACTGGTGCGTGCGCTTCTCGCCCGCCGTGGCGGTCGATGGGCTGGACGGCCTGTTCCTCGACATCACGGGCGTCTCCCACCTGTGGGCGGGAGAGGCGGCGATGGCGGCCGATCTGGTCGCGCGCCTGGCGGCCAACGGCATTCCCGCCCGCGCCGCCGTGGCCGACACGGCGGGCGCGGCCTGGGCCCTGGCGCGGTTCGGCGACAAGCGCGTGGTGATCGTCCCCCCGCGGGGGCAGGCCGAGGCCCTGCGGCCCCTGCCCATCGCCGCCCTGCGCCTGGACCCGGCGGCGACGGCCCAGCTGCCGCGCCTGGGCTTGACCCGGATCGGCAAGATCATGGACCAGCCGCGCGCCGCCCTGGCCCGCCGGTTCGGCATGGGGCTGATGTTGCGCGTGGATCAGGCCCTGGGTGGATTGGAGGAGGCCCTCGCTTTCCGCCGCCCGCCGACGCCCTGGTTCGAACGCCTGGCCTTCGCCGAGCCGATCAGCGCGCTGGAAGACCTGGAGCGGGTCACCGACGACATCCTGGCCGCCATGGCCCAGCGCCTGACCGCGCGGGGACAGGGCGCGCGGCGCTTCATCCTCACCTTCCACCGGCTGGACGGCCGGGCGCACAGCCTGACGGTCGGCCTGTCGCGCCCTGGCCGCACGCCCGCGCCCGTCGCCCGCCTGCTGAAGCCCAAGCTGGGCGAGATCGACCCCGGCTTCGGCATAGAGGTCGCCACCCTGTGCGCGGAGGCGGTCGAGACCCTGGCCGAGCGGCAGTCCCGGCTTGACGCCGACGCCGAGGCCCTGGCCCAGGAAGGCGTCGCCGCTCTGGTCGACCGCCTGACCGCGCGCCTGGGTGAGGGGCGGGTGTTCCGCAGCCTGCCGGTGCAGAGCCACGTGCCCGAGCGCGCCGTGCGCCGGGGCGAGGCCCTGGCCGAGCTGACCGAGGGCTGGGACCCCGACAAGCCGCGCCCGGTGCGCCTGTTCCGCCAGCCCGAGCCGATCGAGGCCATGGCCCTGCTGCCGGACAACCCGCCCTCGCGCTTCCAATGGCGGGGACGGATGCACACGGTCACCCGCGCCGAGGGCCCCGAGCGCATAGGCGATGAATGGTGGCGGCGGCCGCTGGATCAGGTCAGCAGCGACCGGGTGCGCGACTATTACCGGGTTGAGGACGCCGACGGCGCCCGCTTCTGGATCTTCCGCGCCGGCCTCTATGGCGGTGAAACCCAGCCCCGCTGGTGGCTGCACGGGCTGTTCGCATGACCCGGTACGCGGAGCTTCAGACGACGACGAACTATTCGTTCCTGCGCGGGGCGTCGCATCCCGGCGAACTGGTCATCGCCGCCGAGGCCCTGGGCATGGAGGCGGTGGGGATCACCGACCGCAACAGCCTGGCGGGTGTGGTGCGCGCCTGGACCGAGGCCAAGAAACACAAGGTCCGCGCCCTGACCGGCTGCCGTCTGGACTTCATGGACGGGACGCCCAGCCTGCTGGTCTATCCCTGCGACCGAGAGGCGTTCGGCCGTCTGACCCGCCTGCTCACCGTCGGCCAGCGGCGGGCGAAGAAGGGGGAATGCCATCTCACCTGGACGGACTTCCTCGAGCATTCCGAGGGACAGCTGGGCCTGGTCGTGCCGCCCCGGGACCTGGGCGAGGCGTTCGAGCGCGACCTGGCGATGATGGCGGGTGAACTGCGCGGACGGATCTGGGTCGCCGCCAGCCGCCTCTATGCCGCCCAGGACATCAAGCGCCTGGCGCATCTGGCCGAACTGGCGCGGGCTCATCGCGCACCGATGACCGCCACGGGCGACGTGCTCTACCACGGCCCGGAACGGCGACCCTTGCAGGACGTCCTGACCTGCATCCATCACAACTGCACGATCCACGAGGCTGGTTTTCGCCTGGAGGCCAACGCCGAGCGGCACATGAAGCCCCCCGCCGAAATGGCGCGCCTGTTCGCCCGCTGGCCGGAGTCGGTGGAGCGGTCGGTAGAGATCGTCGAGCGGATCGGGTTCGATCTCAGTCACATCCGGGAGGAGTACCCGGACGAACCTGTGCCCCCGGGCAGCACCGCCATGAAGCATCTGACCAAGCTATCCTGGGACGGGGCCAAAACGCGTTACCCGCTAGGCGTTCCAGCGGAGGTGAAGACGCAGCTTCGCACCGAGCTGACGCTCATCAAGAAGATGAACTATCCAAACTATTTCCTGACGGTTCACGACATCGTTCAGCACGCCAGAACCAAGGGCATTCTCTGTCAGGGGCGTGGCTCGGCGGCCAACTCTTCTGTCTGCTTCTGTCTAGGTGTGACAGCCGTCGATCCCATGCGGCACAAGCTGCTCTTCACCCGCTTCATTTCTGAAAATCGTGACGAGCCGCCCGACATTGATGTCGACTTCGAGCATGAGCGACGAGAGGAGGTCATGCAGCATGTCTATGAGCGCTATAGCCGCGACAAGGCGGCGATCTGCGCCACCGTCATCCACTACCGCCCCCGCAGCGCCATCCGCCAGGTGGGCAAGGCGCTGGGCCTGACCGAAGACATCACAGCCGCCCTGGCCAATACGGTTTGGGGCAGTTGGGGAAGCGGCCTACCTGAAGAACACGTCAAGCAGGCGGGGCTCGACCCGGCTAATGAACAGATCAAGCGCGCGGTGGCTCTGGCCACCGAGTTGCTGGAGTTCCCCCGTCATCTCTCACAGCATGTCGGCGGCTTCGTGCTGACCAAGCGGCGGCTGGACGAGACCGTGCCCATCGGCAACGCGGCGATGAAGGAGCGGACCTTCATCGAATGGGACAAGGACGATATCGACAGCCTGGGCCTGATGAAGGTCGACGTGCTGGCGTTGGGCATGCTGACGGCCATTCAGAGAGGCATGGTCATGCTGCGCCAAGACCATGGGTTGGATATCCACGACCTTGTCGACATCCCGGACGATCGGCCGGTGGTCTACAAGATGCTTAGAAAGGCTGACACTGTCGGTGTCTTTCAGGTCGAGAGCCGGGCGCAGATGTCGATGTTGCCCCGCCTGCGGCCTAAGCAGTTTTACGACATCGTCATCCAGGTCGCGATTGTTCGGCCAGGGCCGATCCAGGGGAACATGGTCCACCCCTATCTGAAGCGTCGGCAAGGGCTGGAAAAGGTCACCTACCCAAAGCCGGACCCCAAGTGTGGGCCGGAAAACGAGCTGAGAGAAATCCTGGAAAAAACGGAAGGCGTGCCTCTCTTCCAAGAGCAGGCCATGCAGTTGGCCATTACGGCGGCCAAGTTCACAGAACCGGAAGCCGACGGATTGCGGCGCTCCATGGCGACCTTCCGCGCCCATGGGAAGGTCAGCGCCTACAAGCCAAAATTCGTCGGCGGCATGATCGCGCGAGGGTATGATCCAGACTTCGCCGAGCGCTGCTTCAAGCAGATCGAGGGCTTTGGCTCTTACGGTTTCCCGGAAAGTCACGCCGCCAGTTTCGCGAAGCTCGTCTACGCCTCGGCCTGGATCAAGTGCGTATGGCCGGACGTGTTCTGCGCGGCGCTGATCAACAGCCAGCCGATGGGCTTCTATCAGCCTGCCCAGCTGGTGCGGGACGCCCGCGAGCATGGCGTCGAAGTCCGTCCGCCCGACATTCTGGCCAGCGATTATGACTGCACGCTTGAGGCGGCTACCGATCCTGACAGCCGGTTGAAGTCCGTCCGCCTGGGTTTGCGGCAGGTGAAGGGAATCAAAGAGAAAGAGGCGCTTGCCCTGATGAAGGCGCGGGACGAGGGGGCTTCGACCCTGGCCGATTTCGCGGCCGGCGGGATCGACCGCCGCACCCTCGAACTGCTCGCCGAGGCCGACGCCTGCCGCTCCATCGGGCTGGATCGTCGTCAGGCGCTGTGGGCGGTGAAGGGGTTGGCGCCGGAGGTCCGCGCCAAGCGGGAGACGCCTCTGCTGGCGGGCCTGCCCCTGTTCGAGACGGCGGCGAACCTGCCGCAGATGAGCGCCACCCAGCATGTGGCCGAGGACTATCGGACCGTCAGCCTGTCGCTGAAGGACCACCCGGTGCGCTTCTTCCGGCCGCGGCTGGAGCGGATGGGCTGCACGCCCGCCGAGGCGCTGAAGGGCCTCAAGGATGGATCACGCGTGATCGTGGCGGGGCTGGTGCTGATCCGCCAGCGGCCGGGCACGGCCAAGAACGTCACCTTCCTGACCCTGGAAGACGAGACCGGCCCCATGAACGCGGTGGTCTGGCAACGCCTGTTCCAGGCCAACCGACGGACGGTGATGACCTCAGGCTTTCTGGCCATCCACGGCAAGGTGCAGAGCGAGAGCGGGGTGATCCACGTGGTGGCGGAAGGGTTCTACGACCTCTCCCACTGGCTGCCGCGCTTGAGGGAGGAGCCGGGCGAGGGGATGCAGGTGCGATCCCGCATCACCGGCCGCCTGATCCGCAGCCGGGACTTCCACTGATCTTTCTCCTGCCCCGCTTGCGGGGGAGGGGGACCATGCGAAGCATGGTGGAGGGGGCGCAGACTGGGCGCTAACTCAGCAGAGCGCCCCCTCCGTCTCGTCGCTGCGCGCCGATCCACCTCCCCCGTACGCTTCGCTACAGGGGAGGAGAAGAATACTTTAGCCCGCGCGGCGGGCGGCGGTCAGTTGGCGGGTCTGTTCGACGATGCGGAACAGGGTGGCGCGGACGGCGCCGGCCTCGCCCTGGCGGGCCTGGGCTTCCAGGGCGGCCAGGTCGGTCTCGGCCAGCGGGACGAGCGGCGCGCCGGGGATGGCTTCCAGAATACCCGGCGCGCGGGCGCGGGTGACTTCGCCGATATCGACCAGCTCCTCGCTGATCTTCTCGCCGGGTCGCAGGCCGATCTCACGGATCTCGATGTCCTTGTCGGGGACCAGGCCGTTCAGCTCGATCATCCGGCGGGCCAGATCGACGATCTTCACCGGCTCGCCCATCTCCAGGGTCAGGACGCCGGATTCCGGCTCGGCCTCGGCGGCCGAAAGAGCGGCGGCGCGCAGGACCAGCTTCACCGCCTCCGGGATGGTCATGAAATAGCGCTCGACCTCGAAGTCGGTGATCGTGACGGGGCCTCCCTTCTCGATCTGGTGCTGGAACACCGTCGCCACCGAACCGGCCGAGCCCAGCACGTTGCCGAAGCGCACGACGCTGAAGCGGGTGGGGCCGGCGCTGGTGCGTACCAGGGTCTCGGCCATGCGCTTGGTGGCGCCCATGACGCTGGATGGATCGACCGCCTTGTCGGTGGAGATCATCACCATGTGCGCGGCCTCGACGCCACGCGCGGCCTCGACCACGTTGCGGGTGCCGAACACGTTGGTCAGCACGCCCTCGCAGGGGTGGGATTCGACCAGCGGCACGTGCTTCAGCGCAGCGGCGTGGAAGACGATCTGCGGCTGCTTGTCGGCGAACCAGGACGACAGGCGGACCCGGTCGCGGATGTCGCACAGCACCTCGTGCTGGGGCAGGTCGGGCCAGGCCTCGGCGATCTCGCGGCCGATCTGGAACAGGGCGCCTTCCGAGGCGTCGAGCATGGTCAGGCTGGCCGGCTCGCAGCCCGCCACCTGGCGGCAGATTTCCGAGCCGATGGAGCCGCCGGCCCCGGTGACCAGCGCGCGCTTGCCGGCGACCAGTTCGCGCGCGGCGTTCATGTCCAGTTGCACCGGCGCGCGGGCCAGCAGTTCTTCCAGGCTGATCTCGCGCAGGCCCGCCACGGACGGCCCCTTGGCCAGTTCGACCACGCCGCCCGGCTGGCGCAGCAGGCGCACGCCTTCGCTCTTCAGGCGGCCCAGGCGCTCGGGGCCAAGGCCCGGCAGGCTGGCGGGGTGCGACAGGAACAGGATGGCGGCCGGGGCGATGTTGCTTTCGCGCAGGCGCATCAGCACCTCGTCGAACTGGCTGATGTCGCCCAGGACGCAGACGCCCCGGAACTCCTCGCCCACTTCGCGCGGGGAGGGGGAGACGACGCCGATGGCGGCGTAGGTATGGCCCAGCGACGTGGTCGGCGCGCGCAGGAAGGCGTCGGCCTCATGCGCCTCGCCGACGATCAGCAGGGGCGAGCGGGTGGCGATATGGCCGCCGGTGAACATCTCCAGCAGCGAGCCTTCGTGCATGGCGCGGCGGATGATGCGCAGGCCGGCCAGGAAGCCGGGATAGACCATCAGGGTCAGCAGGGCCGAGCGCCAGCCGCCGGGCAGGCCGACCGGCGTCGCCCAGACCACGAAGGTGAACAGGCTCATCGCCAGGGCGGAAGAGCGGGCCAGGCGCAGGATGTCGCCCAGGGCCACGAAGCGCCAGGGCGCGCGCTCGATCTGGATCACCACCTCGACGACGGCGGCGCAGACGGCGAAACCCAATGCTGAGGCGAAGATGGCCGGCACCGGCCAGGTCCCGCCGACACAAATGGCGCAGGACACGAAGGCCGCCATGAAGGCCAGGAAGACATGAACTGCGAACTTGCCCGCTCGACCCACGCCGTGCTCCCGAAACCTTGCCGTCCCGCCCGCGGTTCGCGGACTCGGCCTATGAAGTAGCATGCGTTTTGTGCGGCGTCTCGATTTTGTGTAAAGTATTTACTTTACAACCGGCGGAGGCGTAGCGCCTTCACGACCTCTCCGGCCGCGGCGGCGGGGGCTCCCGCAGGGCGGACCAGCAGGGCGTCGGCCTGGGCGAAGACCGTGACCAACGAGGACTCCTGGTCGGGGAAGGCGCGGACCCGCAGGGTTCCGTCCTCGTCCCGCTCGAACCGCGCGCGCATCCAGTGTTCGCGTGGACCGTTGGCGGGCAAAGGGGCGGCGAGGGCGGCGGCCTCCATGACCGGACCGGGGGCCGCGCCCAGCATCGTCTCTATCAGCGGACGCAGGAACAGCTCGGCGCAGACGAAGGCCGAGGCCGGATTGCCGGGCAGGCCCAGCACCAGCTGGCCGTCGGTCAGCTTGCCGAACCAGGTGGGTTTGCCCGGCCGCACCTTCACCGTCTCCACGTCCAGCACGAGGCCGAGACGGGCGAGCGCGGGCTTGGCCAGGTCGTGATCGCCTACCGACGCGCCGCCCATCAAGACGATGAGATCGGCGGAGAATTCGGTGACGGAAACGGAGACTGGCGCGGTGATTTCGGTGACTTGGGCGACAATGGCGTCTTCGTCATCGCCGATTAGCGGATAACCGCGCGCCTCCGCACCCCACTGGCGGGCCAGAGCCAGCAGGCCGGCGGAGCCGGAGTTGAAGATCTGCCAGGGGCCGGGCGTCTCGCCAGGGGCGACCACCTCGTCGCCGCCGGTCAGGATGGCGATGCGCGGACGGCGGGCGACGGCCAGTGCGCTACGGCCCGCCGCGGCGGCAAGGGCCAGCCGCCAGGGCGTCAGGAGGTCGCCGCTGTGCAGCAACACATCACCTGCCCGGAAGTCGCCGCCGCGCGGACGGATATAGGCGGGGGCGCCGGGCGCGCCGCGCGGCATGAGCAGGTCGCCGTCGCGGTCGGCCTCCTCCTGGATCACGACGCGGTCGGCGCCGACGGGCACGGGCGCGCCGGTGAAGATACGGACGGTCTCGCCGGCTTGCAGGGGCGCCGAATGGCCGTGCCCCGCCGCGCTCTCGCCGACGATGCGCAGGGGCGCGCCGGTCAGGTCGGCGGTCCGCACCGCCCAGCCGTCCATGGCCGAGGCGTCGAAGGGCGGCTGATCGCGGATGGCGGCCACGTCCTCGGCCAGGATGCGGCCGGCGGCGCTGTCGAGCGGGACGGTTTCAGGCGCGAGAACGGCGGCGCGCGCCAACATGCGGCGGCGCGCCTCCTCGACGGTCAGGTTGCGGATGTCAGCCGACGAAGGCGCGTTCGAGGACATAGTCCCCCGGCTCGGCGTTGGAGCCTTCCTTCATGCCACGGCTTTCCAGCAGGGCGGCGAGATCCTTGATCATGGCCATGGAGCCGCACAGCATGGCGCGGTCCTGCTCGGGATCGAACTTGCCGCCGGGCAGGCCCAGGTCGCGGAACAGCTGGCCGTTCTCCACCAGGGTGGTGAAGCGGCCCTGGCGTTCGAACGCCTCGCGGGTCACCGAAGGATAATAGACGAGCTGGGCCTTGGCCTCGTCGCCGACCAGCGGGTCGTCGTGGATCTCGCTGGTGAAGAAGTCGCGATAGGCTAGCTCCTCGACCTCGCGCACGCCGTGGGCGACGATCACCTTCTCGAAGCGCGAATAGGCGTCGGGATCGCGGGCCACGGACAGCCAGGGCGCCAGGCCCGTGCCGGTGCCGAACAGGAACAGGCGCTTGCCCGGCTTCACCGCGTCCAGCACCAGGGTGCCGGTCGGCTTCTTGCCCAGCAGGATCTGGTCGCCGACCTTGATCTGCTGGAGGCGCGAGGTCAGCGGACCGTCCGGCACCTTGATCGAGAAGAACTCCAGCTCCTCGGCGAAGCAGGGCGAGGCGATCGAATAGGCGCGCAGGATCGGCTTGGTCTCGCCCAGCTCGGGGCGCGGCGGCAGGCCGATCATCACGAACTCGCCGGAGCGGAAGCGCAGGGACGCCGGCCGCGTGATGCCGAAGCTGAACAGGCGGTCGGTCCAGTGCTTCACCCACAGCACCGTCTCGATGTGGTGCGCGCCCGAAGGCGCTGGGGCGGGAGGGGTCTGCAAAGCCGTGTCGGTCATGGCCGGAAGGTTCCTTTGCGCCAGCGTCGGCGCACGTGTCTCAACATCGCCGTCTACGGCCCATCGGACGACGCCCCGTCATGTGATGCGCGAGGGGGCGATGTCAACCGATGCCGCCCGCGCAATGAAATTCTCAAGAGTGTCAAAATGAGCGCACGGTTTTACGGCGAACGTCAAAATATGCGTTGCCAACTCCTCTAACGAGGCGCAGAGTCGTCTCTGCTCCACCAGAGAGCGTAAAATATACGGAGGGATGGATGCGCGTAGCGTTGTTGAAAGGCGCGGCTGTCGCCGCGTTTTCGATCCTTGCCTTGTCGGCTTGCGGCAATGCCGGAACCGGGTCTCAGACCCAGGTCGCGGCGGTCGCGGGCAAAGCCATAAATGTCTCCGGCTGCGCACGGCCGGCCACCAACGCCTCGACCGGCGCCACCTGCGTGGCGCTCCGTGGTCCCGGCGGGGTGATGTATGACGTGACGTCCGCCGCCCCCGCGCCTGATCCGGCCAAGGGTGTCAGCGTCGCTGTCACGGGCATGGACAATGGTCAGACGTCGGACTGCGGCAAGGTCCTGACGGATGTGAAGTGGGAGTATCTGAGCCTGCGTTGTTCCGCGGCCGCGCCGACGACGGTCGCCGCCACGGACGGCGCGACGGCCCAGTAACTCCGGCTGGAGGGGCGGTCCGGCGCTCAGGCGCCGGACTTGGCCTCGCCGGAGCCGGGATCGGTCGCGGTCTTGTGGCTGTCCTGGCTTGATTTCGAGCCCGCCGGCTCCGTCGCCGGACGAGGCGGCTGGCCTTCGCCGCCGGGCTTCAGGTTCTCGTTCTCCGTTTCCCGATTGGACGGACGGCCGTTGCTCGTTGCGGCGTGACCCATGGCGCGTTTTCCTCTCTGATGGTGGAGCTGCCGGGAAAACGCGTCCGGCGCACGCTTCGATCCACATGCAGATCGCGGCCCATGGGGTGTCCGATCCCCTTGCTCCCCGATCATGTCGCTGCTAAACGAGCCGGCTCCGGCGCATGAGCCGAGCGCGCCGGAAGGCTCAACGGCTTCCCGGCGCGCTGTTCATTGCCCGGAGGACTGCGGCGAAAGCCGACGTCTAGGAGTGTAGCTCAGCTGGTAGAGCATCGGTCTCCAAAACCGAGGGCCGGGGGTTCGAGTCCCTCCACTCCTGCCACTACCTATATGAAGAGCCGGCTACGCCTCGCGCGCAGCCGGTCATGTCAGTTTTAGAAGGTCGCGAGCCGCTTATGGCCAGGAAACCGGGATCGACCCCGTCAGCGATGAAAGCCCGCGCCGCCAAGACGGCGGCGGCGATGGCCCCTGCGGGTCAGGCTTCCGCGCTGAAGGCTGAAGCCGCGCCCAAGAAGCGCGTCAGCCCGGCCAAGTTCTTCGAACAGGTCATGGCCGAAGCGAAGAAGATCACCTGGACCTCCCGCAAGGAGACCTGGATCACCTCGCTGATGGTTTTCATCATGGTGGTGATGACCTCGATCTTCTTCTTTGTGGTCGATTGGGTCCTGCGCACCGGCGTGTCGCAGATCCTCGCCCTGGTGAACGCAGGATAAGACGATGAACGATCAGACCGGCTCGAACCCGAACCACAAGTGGTACATCGTCCACGCCTACTCGAACTTCGAGAAGAAGGTGCGTGACAGCATCCTCGAGCAAGCCAAGTCGCAAGGCCTGGAAGACAGCTTCTCGGAAATCCTGGTCCCGACCGAGGACGTCGTCGAGATCCGCCGCGGCCGCAAGGTCAACGCCGAGCGCAAGTTCTTCCCCGGCTACGTGCTGGTGAAGATGCACCTGACCGACGAAGCCTACCACCTCATCAAGAACACCCCGAAGGTCACCGGCTTCCTGGGCGCCCAGGGCGGCTCGAAGCCGACCCCGGTGCCGGAACGTGAAGTCCAGCGCATCGTCGGCGCCATCGAAGAGGGCGTCGAGCGTCCGAAGCCCACCGTCTCCTACGAGATCGGCGAGCAGGTGCGCGTCACCGATGGTCCGTTCGCCAGCTTCACCGGTTCGGTGGAGGACGTGGACGAAGAGCGCGCCCGCCTGCGCGTCACCGTTTCGATCTTCGGCCGGGCGACCCCGGTCGAGCTGGAATACAATCAGGTCGAGAAAACCGCCTGATGACGAAATTCCCCGCGGCCTAGGCGGCGGGGGAAGACCGGACGGCCTTCGGGGCGTCCATCAAATCCGTGGGAGGGACGCCAAGCCCGCACCACGGCTCAACCGGCCGGATTTCCGGCCACCGAGGAGACTATGGCAAAGAAGATCCTGGGCTATATCAAGCTGCAGGTGCCCGCCGGCTCCGCCACGCCTTCGCCGCCCATCGGGCCGGCGCTGGGTCAACGCGGCGTGAACATCATGGGCTTCTGCAAAGAGTTCAACGCACGGACCGAAAACGTCCAGAAGGGCACGCCCCTGCCGACCGTGATCACGGTCTATCAGGACAAGTCGTTCACCTTCGTGACGAAGACGCCGCCGGCCACCTTCTACCTGAAGGAAGCCACCGGCCTGAAGTCCGGCGCCAAGCTGACCGGTCGCGAGACCGTCGGCTCGATCACCCGCACCCAGCTGCGCGAGATCGCCGAAAAGAAGATGAAAGACCTCAACGCCAATGACGTTGAAGCCGCGGCCCGCATCATCGAGGGCTCGGCCCGCGCGATGGGCCTGAAAGTGGTGGAGTCCTAAGTCATGGCTAAGCAACCCAAGCGCATCCAAGCCTGGACCGGCGACCGCGACGCGAACCTCGCGCTCGACGAAGCCATCAAGCTGGTGAAGGCCAACGCCAAGGCCAAGTTCGACGAGACCATCGAGATCTCGGTGAACCTGGGCGTCGACCCGCGTCACGCCGACCAACAGGTCCGCGGCGTGGTCAACCTGCCGTCGGGCACGGGCCGTGACGTTCGCGTCGCCGTCTTCGCCAAGGACGCCAAGGCTGACGAAGCCAAGGCCGCTGGTGCGGAACATGTCGGCGCTGAAGATCTGTACGAAAAGATCAACGGCGGCTTCATGGACTTCGACCGCGTCATCGCGACGCCGGACATGATGGCCCTCGTGGGTCGTCTGGGTAAGGTGCTGGGCCCGCGCGGCCTGATGCCGAACCCGAAGGTCGGCACCGTGACCCCGAACGTCGCTCAGGCCGTCAAGGACGCCAAGGGCGGCGCCGTTGAGTTCCGCGTCGAAAAGGCCGGTATCGTTCACGCCGGCATCGGCAAGGCCTCGTTCACCGAGGACGCGCTGAAGGCCAACGTGGTCGCTCTGGTCGACGCTCTCAACCGCTCCAAGCCCTCGGGCGCCAAGGGCGTGTACGTGAAGCGCATCAGCCTGTCGTCGACGATGGGCCCGGGCTTCAAGATCGACACCGGTTCGATCACCGCTTAAGCGGCAGATCACTGCTGAAGATTGCGGCGGCGAGGGCATCCCTCGCCGCCGTTTTCGTTTGTGACTTCAAGCCGCTCATCCCCGTCCCCGGGTCGCGCGAAGCGCGCCCGAGGATGAACTCCGCCGGGGATCCAAGCTGAGGGGCAGGGGAGCGGAAGCGCCCCTTGGATTCCCGACTTCGCGGGAAGGAGCGGCTGGGGTTTAGGGGCGGCCCCGCCCCTACGAATCCAGCTCGGCGTACTGGCGGAAGACGCCTTCCTCGCTGAAGGGCAGGCGGCGTTCGCTTTCCAGATAGGCCTTGATCCGGGGCTGGTCGGCGACGCGCACGGCCAGGGCGGCCAGCTTGGGCGTCTGCTTCAGCGCCTTCTTGGCTGCCTTGGGGAAGGCGTAGAGCAGGCCCTGCACCACCTGGAACGCCGACAGGTCGGCATAGGTCAGCTTGTCGCCCACCAGCCATTGGTCGCCGGCGGGATTGGCGGCCAGGATCGTCTCCAGCCAGTTCAGGAACTTCGGGATCCGCTGCTTGCGGAACTCCTTGGCGCGGCGCTTGGCCTCCTTCTTCTGGTCCTCGTAATAGAGGCCCAGCCCGACCGGGTGATGGGTGTCGTGCGCCTCCGCCGTCAGGTCGGCGATGGTCAGCTGGATCTGGTGGACCCAAAGGCGGTCGGCCTCCAGCCGCGGGGCGAGCTTCAGCTTCGGCCCCAGGTACAGCAGGATCGCGGCGGTCTGGCCGATGAGCACATCGCCGTCCTTCAGGAAGGGCGGGGCGAACGGCGGGTGGGTTGTGGCGCCGCCTTCGAGGAAGGCGGTCAGGGCAGGGACGCCCTGGCCCTCGTCCTTGCTTCCGCGGGCCACGTCGACGTAATCTGCGCCGGCCTGTTCGAGGGCCAGGCGGACGAACTCGCCGCGCCCCTGGATGCCGGGCCAGTAATAGAGCTCGTAGGCCATGGATTCTCCTGGTGTCTTCGTTGGCTCAACGCCTCAGTCGGGGCGGGGTTGAGTCCGGCGGCCTTTTCCATTATACGCGCCGCTTCCGTCGCCCTCGTGGCGGCGAAACCTGTCCGAGAACTGTGGGGCGCCAGGGTCACTGGAGCCGTAACTGGGAAGAGCCCTTTCCAGCCGCCGGGAGACGGGGAAGCAAAGAGCTCTGCTCGCACCATTCCGTTCCGACGGATGAGCGCGCGGCTCGTGCATCCTTCGGACAGTCGAGACCGACCAAGCGCGATGGGAGCGATCCTTTCGCCGCGAAGTCAACTTCGGCGTCCGGATGGTCCGGCCGCTGTAACTGAGTAGGAGACCGCAATGGACCGCGCTCAAAAGCAAGAGTCGATCGAGACGCTCAAGGGCGTTTTCGCTGACTCCGGCGCTGTCGTCGTGACCCACTATATGGGTCTGACCGTTGCGGAAATGACCGACCTGCGTCTGCGCCTCCGTAAGGAAGGCGCTTCGCTGAAGGTGGTGAAGAACACCCTGGTGCAAAAGGCCCTGAACGGCTCGGCAGGTGAAGCGGGCGACGCCCTCTTCGTCGGCCCGGTCGCCATCGCCTACGGCGCCGATCCGGTGTCCGCCGCCAAGGTCGTCGCCCAGTACGCCAAGGACAACGACAAGTTCAAAATCGTTGGCGGCATCCTGGGTCAAACGACCATCCTGGACGAGAAGGCCGTCAAGGCCCTGGCGACCCTGCCCTCGCTCGACCAGATCCGCGGCCAGCTCATCGGGCTGCTCAACGCTCCGGCCACCAAGGTCGCCGGCGTTCTGCAGGCTCCGGCGGGTCAGCTCGCTCGCGTCTTCAACGCTTACGCCACGAAGGACGCCGCGTAAGCGGACTGTCAGTCATCTCCCCAACATCCCTCATCCTCTAAGGAACTATCATGTCGAAGCTCGAAAAGATCGTCGAAGACCTGTCCGCCCTGTCGGTTCTGGAAGCCGCTGAGCTGTCCAAGCTGCTCGAAGAAAAGTGGGGCGTCTCGGCCGCCGCTCCGGTCGCGTTCGCTGCTCCCGCCGCTGGCGGCGCTGCTGGCGCTCCGGCTGAAGCCGCTGAAGAGCAAACCGAGTTCACCGTTGTTCTCGCTAACGGCGGCGACAAGAAGATCAACGTGATCAAGGAAGTCCGCGGCGTCCGTCCGGACCTGGGCCTGAAGGAAGCTAAGGACCTGGTCGAAGGCGCTCCGCAGAACGTCGTCGAGAACGTCTCCAAGCAGCAAGCTGAAGAGATCAAGAAGAAGCTCGAAGAAGCCGGCGCCACCGTCCAGATCAAGTAATCTGGTCGGCGTCAGCTCTGACGCTACAGGAAACGGCCCCGGAGCGATCCGGGGCCGTTTTTCTTTGGCCTACTTCCTGGGAGTCAGGATGTCGTCGAGGCGGGCCGGGGTCCCCGCGATCCGCTCCAGCGCCGGATAGCGCAGGCCGTTGTAGTAGGGGATCTGGACCGTGCGGTAGCGCTCGGCTGTCTTCACCAGCAGCTCGATCGGCTTGGCGCTCGCCTTGGCGTCGGTGATCGCCGTCTTCAGGCGTTCGGCGTCATAGGCGATCCCGTTGACCGCGATGATCTGGCCGGCGTTGGTCAGGCCGGCCTTGAAGGCGGGGCCTTCCCACTGCACAGCGCTCAGCTTGCCTTCGCCGCCGACGACCACGCCCAGGGAATAGGTCAGGTCGGTGGTCTTGCGGCGCGCCTCGCCGGCCTTGAAGTAGGCGGTGGGGGTATCCTTGTAGACGAGGCGGTAGCCGCCGCGCGCCAGGCCGTCGAGCGGAGCCTTGGGCGCCACGTCGTAGATCCGCGCCTTCAGGAAGCCGGCCCAGTCGTGGGCGACCACCTTGTTCAACGCCTCGACCACGCCGTCGAAGTCGTAGGTCAGCGGAACGTAGCTGCCGTCGAACTTGCCCTCGGCGCCCAGGAACACCTTGGCGAAGTCGTCGAGGGACTTCTTGCCGCCGGTCTTCTCGCGGATCAGGGTGTCGGCGTCGAGCCAGACGAGTTGGCCCTCGGAATAGTAGTCCTCGCCCCGCTGGAAGCTGGTCCAGGGCTCGGCCTTGCGGGCGATGGTGATCGGGTCGTTGGTGGTGTCCAGCACCGTGCGCCAGGTGCGGCCCACGCGGGCCTCGTAGGTGGCGGCGGTGGAGGCGATGGCTTCCAGCGTTTCCTGCTTGGTCAGCAGGCCGGAGCGGGCCGACAGGACATAGCCCCAGTACTGCGTCTGGCCCTCATAGACCCACAGCATGCTGTTGCGCATGGGGACCGAGAAGTCGGCGGTGAACAGGTCCGCGCCGCGGCGGAACTTGCCGTTCCAGGAGTGGGTGTACTCGTGGGGCAGCAGGTCGCGGTTGGCGGCGTGCTTGTCCCAGTCGGTGAAGTAGGTCGGCGGCACGCCGTTCTCGCTGGAACGGTGATGCTCCAGCCCGATGCCGCCCATGCGGTCGGTCAGGGACAGCAGGAAGTCGTACCGGTCGTACTGGCGGGTGCCGTACAGCTTGTCGGCCTGCTTCACGAGGTTGCGGTGCTTCTCGATCTGCTCGGGAGTGGCGGCCAGCAGTTCCTCGCGGTCGGCGACGACGTTCAGCTTCACCGGGCTGCGGCCGCCGGGATCGAGGTCGAACTGGCGGTAGTAGCGGCCGGCGAACATCGGGCTGTCCACCAGGGTCTCGAACGAGACGGGCTTGAAGGTGGTGACGCCGTCGGCGGTCCCGGCCACGTCCATGGCGACGCCGAACTTCCACTGGTCGGGCAGGCGCAGGGCCACCTCGACCGGGATCTGGCGGGTGAACCATCCGGCCGGATACAGGGCCAGCTGGTTCCACTGCAGGTTCATCATCTCGTTGGTGACGACGATGCGGCCCTGGTCGGTGGTGACCGGCGAGAGGAACTGGAACTCGACCTCAAGGCTGGTCGCGCCCTGCGGCACGTTCACATGATAGGCGTAGACCTCGACCGGATCGCGGGTCCAGTCGATGCGCTGGCCGCCAGCGGTGATCACCAGGCCGGCGACCTTGTCCACCGGACCGCGCGGGGCGTGGTTGCCCGGCAGCCATTCCGGATAGAGCAGGGTGAAGGGGCCGGCCTTGTCCACGGGGATCGACTGCTTCACGCGGATAATGCGGCGGTCGGTGTCGGTGGCGTCGACGAACAGCTTGATCGTGCCCGGATAGGGAACGTCCCGGGCCGCCGTGATCGGCGGAGTCATCGCAAGAGGCTGGGGCGGAGGGTTCTGCGCGGCGACAGCGGCGGAGAAGGAGAGCGACAGGGCCGAGGCGGCCAAAAGGACTGCTTTCATGGCCGTGGACTTAAGCGTAAGTTCCCCGCGTCGGAAAGCGCCGTCTCGGCGACCCGGAATCCATCAGGATTCTGTGGATAGCCTCTTGGCTTATCCCCTCTGGCGGACTATATCCGCGTGCTTCAAACAAGATTCGATGGGGACAGGTGCGTCTGGCGCGCAGGTCCTTTGGTCGTTTCAGCCCCGAGGCGCGGTCCTGACCCTCTGACCGCTGCGAAGGGGAGCCCTTTGAAATAAAAGGGCTTTGTCACGTGTCCGTCTCCCGAAAGGGCGACGAGGGTGGACACACCGACAAAAAGCCGAAGCCCGGATTCCGTTCCGGGCCCACAGGGAACATCAATGGCGCAATCGTTCACCGGCAAGAAGCGGATCCGGAAGTCTTTCGGCCGCATCCCCGAAGCCGTGCAGATGCCGAACCTCATCGAGGTTCAGCGGTCCTCCTACGAACAATTCCTGCAGCGCGAGACCTATAGCGGTCAGCGTCGCGACGAGGGGATCGAGGCCGTCTTCAAGTCGGTGTTCCCGATCAAGGACTTCAACGAGCGCTCGGTGCTCGAATACGTCTCGTACGAATTCGAAGAGCCCAAGTACGACGTCGAAGAGTGCATCCAGCGCGACATGACCTTCGCGGCGCCGCTGAAGGTCAAGCTCCGCCTGATCGTCTTCGAAACGGAAGAAGAAACCGGCGCCCGCTCCGTCAAGGACATCAAGGAGCAGGACGTCTACATGGGCGACATCCCGCTCATGACGGACAAGGGCACGTTCATCGTCAACGGCACCGAGCGCGTCATCGTCTCGCAGATGCACCGTTCGCCGGGCGTGTTCTTCGACCACGACAAGGGCAAGACCCACGCCTCGGGCAAGCTGCTGTTCGCCGCCCGCGTGATCCCGTACCGCGGCTCGTGGCTCGACTTCGAATTCGACGCCAAGGACATCGTCTACGTCCGTATCGACCGTCGCCGGAAGCTGCCGGCCACGACCTTCCTCTATGCCCTGGGCATGGACGGCGAAGAGATCCTGACGACCTTCTACGACGTCGTTCCCTTCGAGAAGCGTGAAGGCGGCTGGGCCACCCCGTACAAGCCGGAACGCTGGCGCGGCGTGAAGCCGGAATTCGCCCTGATCAACGCCGATACCGGCGAGGAAGTGGCTCCGGCTGGCCAGAAGATCAGCGCCCGTAACGCAAAGAAGTTCGCCGACGCCGGCCTGAACACCCTGCTGCTGGCTCCGGAAGCCCTGACGGGCCGTTACCTGGCGCGCGACGCGGTCAACTTCTCGACCGGCGAAATCTACGCCGAAGCCGGCGACGAGCTGGACCCGGCCGCCATCGAGGCCCTGGCCGAGCAAGGCTTCTCGACCATCGACGTGCTCGACATCGACCACGTCACGGTCGGCGCCTACATGCGCAACACCCTGCGCGTGGACAAGAACACCCTGCGCGAAGACGCGCTGTTCGACATCTACCGCGTCATGCGTCCGGGCGAGCCGCCCACCGTTGAAGCGGCCGAAGCCATGTTCAAGTCGCTGTTCTTCGACAGCGAGCGCTACGACCTGTCCTCGGTCGGCCGCGTGAAGATGAACATGCGCCTGGAGCTGGACGCTTCCGACGAGATGCGCGTCCTGCGCAAGGAAGACGTCCTGGCCGTCCTGAAGCTGCTGGTCGGTCTGCGTGACGGCCGCGGCGAAATCGACGACATCGACAACCTCGGCAACCGCCGTGTCCGTTCGGTCGGCGAGCTGCTCGAAAACCAGTACCGCGTCGGCCTGCTCCGCATGGAGCGCGCGATCAAGGAACGCATGAGCTCGGTCGATATCGACACGGTCATGCCGCACGACCTGATCAACGCCAAGCCGGCCGCCGCCGCCGTCCGCGAATTCTTCGGCTCCTCGCAGCTGTCGCAGTTCATGGACCAGACGAACCCGCTGTCGGAAATCACCCACAAGCGCCGTCTGTCGGCGCTTGGCCCGGGCGGTCTGACCCGCGAGCGCGCCGGCTTCGAAGTGCGCGACGTGCACCCGACCCACTACGGCCGCATCTGCCCGATTGAAACGCCGGAAGGCCCGAACATCGGTCTGATCAACTCTCTGGCGACCCACGCCCGCGTGAACAAGTACGGCTTCATCGAAAGCCCATACCGTCGCGTGGTCGACGGCAAGCAGCAGGAAGAGGTCGTCTACATGTCGGCCATGGAAGAGGCGAAGCACGTCATCGCCCAGGCCAACATCAAGCTGACCGAAGGCGCGATCGTCGAGGACCTGGTCCCCGGCCGTATCAATGGTGAACCGACCCTCCTGCAAAAGGAGAACGTCGACCTGATGGACGTGTCGCCGAAGCAGGTCGTCTCGGTCGCCGCGGCCCTGATCCCGTTCCTCGAGAACGATGACGCCAACCGCGCCCTCATGGGCTCGAACATGCAGCGTCAGGCCGTGCCGCTCGTCCAGTCGGACGCCCCGCTCGTGGGCACCGGCATGGAAGGCGTCGTGGCGCGTGACTCCGGCGCCGTCGTGGTCGCTCGTCGTACCGGCGTCGTCGAGCAGATCGACGGCACGCGTATCGTCATCCGCGCCACCCAGGAGCAGGACCCGAACAAGCCGGGCGTCGACATCTACCGCCTGTCGAAGTTCCAGCGTTCGAACCAGAACACCTGCATCAACCAGCGTCCGCTGGTCCGTGTGGGCGACAAGATCAACGCCGGCGACATCATCGCCGACGGTCCGTCGACCGAGCTGGGCGAACTGGCCCTGGGCCGCAACGCGCTCGTCGCGTTCATGCCCTGGAACGGCTACAACTTCGAAGACTCCATCCTGATCTCCGAACGCATCGTTCGCGACGACGTGTTCACCTCGATCCACATCGAGGAATTCGAGGTCATGGCCCGCGATACGAAGCTTGGTCCGGAAGAGATCACGCGCGACATCCCGAACGTGGGTGAAGAAGCCCTGCGCAACCTCGACGAAGCCGGCATCGTGGCGATCGGCGCGGAAGTGCAGCCGGGCGACATCCTGGTCGGCAAGGTCACGCCGAAGGGCGAAAGCCCGATGACGCCGGAAGAAAAGCTCCTGCGCGCCATCTTCGGTGAAAAGGCTTCCGACGTCCGCGACACTAGCCTGCGCCTGCCCCCGGGCGTCGCCGGCACCATCGTGGAAGTGCGCGTCTTCAACCGTCACGGCGTCGACAAGGACGAGCGCGCGCTCGCCATCGAACGCGCCGAGATCGACCGTCTGGGCAAGGACCGCGACGACGAGTTCGCGATCCTGAACCGCAACATGACCGCGCGTCTGCGCGAGCTGATCGTCGGCAAGACCGCCGTCTCGGGTCCCAAGGGCCTGAGCCGCGGCGAGGTCACCGCCGACAAGCTGGCCGAGATCCAGCCGGGCCTGTGGTGGCAGATCGCGCTCGACGACGAAAAGGCCATGGGTGAGCTGGAGGCCATGCGCCGTCAGTTCGACGAAGCCCGCAAGCGCCTGGACCGTCGCTTCGAGGACAAGGTCGACAAGCTGCAGCGCGGCGACGAACTGCCCCCGGGCGTCATGAAGATGGTCAAGGTCTTCGTGGCCGTGAAGCGCAAGCTTCAGCCGGGCGACAAGATGGCCGGCCGTCACGGCAACAAGGGCGTCATCTCCAAGATCCTGCCGATCGAAGACATGCCGCACCTGGAAGACGGCACCGCCGTCGACGTCGTGCTGAACCCGCTGGGCGTGCCTTCGCGCATGAACGTCGGTCAGATCTTCGAAACCCACCTGGGTTGGGCCGCCGCCGGCCTCGGCAAGCAGATCGCTGGTCTGCTGGAAGCCTGGCAGCACGGTGGTCAGAAGGCTGAGCTGCAGAAGCGCCTTGGCGAGATCTACGGCGAGCACGAAGACCTGCCCGAAACGGAAGAAGAGCTGGTCGAACTGGCCCGCAACCTCTCCAAGGGCGTGCCCTTCGCGACCCCGGTCTTCGACGGCGCCCACATCAGCGACATCGAGGATCACCTGTCCATGGCGGGCCTCAACCCGTCGGGTCAGTCGATCCTGTTCGATGGCCAGACCGGGGAGCAGTTCAAGCGTCCGGTCACGGTCGGCTACATCTACATGCTGAAGCTGCACCACCTGGTCGACGACAAGATCCACGCCCGCTCCATCGGCCCGTACTCGCTCGTCACCCAGCAGCCGCTGGGCGGTAAGGCGCAGTTCGGCGGTCAGCGCTTCGGGGAAATGGAGGTGTGGGCTCTGGAAGCTTACGGCGCCGCCTACACCCTGCAGGAAATGCTGACGGTGAAGTCGGACGACGTGGCCGGCCGTACCAAGGTCTACGAGTTCATCGTGCGCGGTGACGACACGTTCGAAGCGGGCATCCCCGAAAGCTTCAACGTGCTGGTCAAGGAAATGCGCTCGCTGGGCCTGAACGTGGAGCTGGAGAACAGCTGATCAAACAGGCCCTCCCTCGCCTCGGCGGGGGAGGGGACCTGATCGCCCTCTCCACCCAGAATTTTCGCGGGACGATCCCGCAGAAGGAACCAAGATGAACCAGGAAGTCCTGAACATCTTCAATCCGGTCCAGGCCGCTCCGACCTTCGACCAGATCCGCATCTCGCTCGCCTCGCCGGAGAAGATCCGTTCGTGGTCGTTCGGCGAGATCAAGAAGCCCGAGACCATCAACTACCGGACCTTCAAGCCGGAGCGCGACGGCCTGTTCTGCGCCCGCATCTTCGGCCCGACGAAGGACTACGAGTGCTTGTGCGGCAAGTACAAGCGCATGAAGTACAAGGGCATCATCTGCGAAAAGTGCGGCGTGGAAGTCACCCTCGCCCGCGTTCGCCGTGAGCGCATGGGCCACATCGAGCTGGCCTCGCCCGTCGCGCACATCTGGTTCCTGAAGTCGCTGCCGTCGCGTATCGCCCTGATGCTCGACATGCCGCTGAAGGACATCGAGCGCGTCCTGTACTTCGAATACTACATCGTCACCGAGCCGGGCCTGACCTCGCTGAAGCAGCACCAGCTGCTGTCGGAAGACGACTACATCCGCTGCCAGGACGAGTTCGGCGACGACAGCTTCACCGCCGAGATCGGCGCCGAGGCGGTCCAGGGCCTGCTGAAGGCCATCGACCTGGAAAAGGAAGCCGAGCGTCTCCGCGAGGAGCTGGCCGGCACGCCTTCGGAAATGAAGCAAAAGAAGGCGTCCAAGCGCCTGAAGATCATCGAAGCGTTCATGGAGAGCGGCAACCGTCCCGAGTGGATGGTGCTCACCGTGGTGCCGGTGATCCCGCCCGAGCTGCGCCCGCTGGTGCCGCTGGACGGCGGCCGCTTCGCCACGTCCGACCTGAACGACCTGTATCGCCGGGTCATCAACCGTAACAACCGCCTGAAGCGCCTGATCGAGCTTCGCGCCCCCGACATCATCATTCGCAACGAAAAGCGGATGCTGCAGGAGTTGGTGGACGCCCTGTTCGACAACGGCCGCCGCGGCCGCGTGATCACGGGCGCCAACAAGCGTCCGCTGAAGTCGCTGGCCGACATGCTGAAGGGCAAGCAGGGTCGCTTCCGTCAGAACCTGCTCGGCAAGCGCGTCGACTACTCGGGCCGTTCGGTCATCGTGGTGGGCCCGGAGCTGAAGCTGCACGAGTGCGGCCTGCCCAAGAAGATGGCGCTGGAGCTGTTCAAGCCGTTCATCTACGCGCGTCTGGACGCCAAGGGCCTGTCGGGCACCGTCAAGCAGTCCAAGCGCATGGTCGAGCGCGAACAGCCGCAGGTGTGGGACATCCTCGAAGAGGTGATCCGCGAGCACCCGGTTCTGCTGAACCGCGCGCCGACGCTTCACCGTCTGGGCATCCAGGCGTTCGAGCCCAAGCTGATCGAAGGCAAGGCCATCCAGCTGCACCCGCTGGTCTGCGCCGCCTTCAACGCTGACTTCGACGGCGACCAGATGGCCGTGCACGTCCCGCTGAGCCTCGAGGCCCAGCTGGAAGCGCGCGTCCTGATGATGTCGACGAACAACATCCTGTCGCCGGCCAACGGTCGCCCGATCATCGTGCCGTCGCAGGACATCGTCCTGGGCCTGTACTACCTGTCCATGTCTCGCGAAGGCGAGCCGGGCGAAGGCAAGATCTTCGGCAACCTGGGTGAGATCGAGTTGGCGCTGGACGCCAAGGTCGTCAGCCTGCACTCGAAGATCAAAGCGCGCTTCACCGAGATGAACCCGGAAGGCCAGGTCACCACCAAGGTGATCGACACCACCCCGGGCCGGATGAAGATCGCCGCTCTGCTGCCGCGCAACGCCGCGATCGGCCACAAGCTGATCGAAAAGCCGCTCACCAAGAAGGAGATCGGCAACCTGATCGACGTGGTCTATCGCCACTGCGGTCAGAAGGCGACGGTGATCTTCGCCGACCAGCTGATGGGCCTGGGCTTCAAGGAAGCCGCCAAGGCCGGCATCTCGTTCGGCAAGGACGACATCATCATCCCGAAGCGGAAGGAGGCGATCGTCGCCGAAACCCGCACGCTGGCTGAAGAGTATGAGCAGCAGTACGCCGACGGCCTGATCACCAAGGGTGAGAAGTACAACAAGGTCGTCGACGCCTGGGCCAAGGCCACCGATCGCGTCGCTGACGAGATGATGGCCGAGCTTCAGATGAAGCATAAGGACGAGAGCGGCCGCGAAAAGGAAATCAACGCCATCTACATGATGGCCCACTCCGGCGCCCGCGGCTCGCAAGCCCAGATGAAGCAGCTCGGCGGTATGCGCGGCCTGATGGCCAAGCCCTCCGGCGAGATCATCGAGACCCCGATCGTCTCGAACTTCAAGGAAGGCCTGACCGTTCAGGAGTACTTCAACTCCACCCACGGCGCCCGTAAGGGTCTGGCCGACACCGCGCTGAAGACCGCCAACTCGGGTTACCTGACCCGCCGTCTGGTGGACGTGGCGCAGGACGCCATCATCACCGAGGAAGACTGCGGCACGACCAAGGGCATCACCCTGAAGGCCGTGGTCGAAGGCGGTGACGTGCTCGTCTCGCTGGGTCTGCGCATCCTGGGCCGCTTCACGGCCGAGGACGTGAAGAGCCCGGACGGCGACCTGGTCTGCCCGGCCGACACCTATGTCGACGAGAACATGGCCGACGCCATCGAGGCGGCTGGCGTTCAGTCGGTGAAGGTCCGCTCCGGCCTGACCTGCGAAGCCAAGATCGGCGCCTGCGGCTACTGCTACGGCCGTGACCTGGCCCGCGGCACCCCGGTGAACATCGGTGAAGCTGTCGGCGTCATCGCCGCCCAGTCGATCGGTGAGCCGGGCACCCAGCTGACCATGCGTACCTTCCACATCGGCGGCACCGCCCAGGTGGCCGAGCAGTCGTTCTTCGAAAGCAGCAACGACGGCGTGGTCCGCATCAACGGCGGCGCCACCGTTCAGGCGCCCGATGGCGGTCTGGTGGTCATGAGCCGCAACCTGACCATCACCGTGCAAGTCGACGGCAAGGACCGCGAAGTCCTACAAGCCGCCGTACGGCGCGCGCCTGAAGGTCAAGGACGGCGACAAGGTCAAGCGCGGCGCCCGCCTCGCTGACTGGGACCCGTACACCAACCCGATCATCACCGAAGTCGGCGGCCGCATCCGCGCCGAAGACCTGGTGGAAGGCTTCTCGGTCCGCGAGGAAACCGACGAAGCGACGGGCATCGCCAACCGCGTGATCATCGACTGGCGCGCCTCGACCCGTGGTTCGGACCTGCGTCCGGCCCTCGGCGTCCTGGACGGCGAAGGTGGCTACAAGCGCCTGAGCAACGGCGGCGAAGCGCGTTACCTCCTGCCGGTGGGCGCCATTCTGTCGGTCGGCGACGGCGACGAGGTGAAGCCGGGTGAAATCATCGCCCGTATCCCCACCGAAAGCGCCAAGACCCGGGACATCACCGGTGGTCTGCCGCGCGTCGCCGAACTCTTCGAAGCCCGCCGTCCGAAGGACTGCGCGGTCATCGCCGAGATGGACGGCCGCGTCGAATTCGGCCGCGACTACAAGAACAAGCGCCGGATCAAGATCACGCCTGAAAGCGCCGATGGCGAAAAGGGCGAACCGGTCGAGTTCCTGATCCCCAAGGGCAAGCACATCGCCGTCCACGACGGGGATTTCGTGACCAAGGGCGAGTACATCATCGACGGCAACCCGGATCCGCACGATATCCTGCGCATCCAGGGCATCGAGGCGCTGGCCGACTTCCTGGTCAATGAGATCCAGGAGGTCTACCGACTGCAGGGCGTGCCGATCAACGACAAGCACATCGAGGTGATCGTTCGCCAGATGCTGCAGAAAGTCGAGATCCTCGAGCCCGGCGACACCGGCCTGATCAAGGGCGACCACCTCGACAAGACGGAAGTCGACCTCGAGAACGCCAAGGCCGAAGCCCGCAAGGGCCGCCCGGCGGTCACCCAGCCGGTGCTGCTCGGCATCACCAAGGCCTCGCTGCAGACGCGCAGCTTCATCTCCGCGGCTTCGTTCCAGGAGACGACGCGCGTGCTGACCGAAGCCTCGGTGCACGGCAAGACCGACACGCTGGAAGGCCTGAAGGAAAACGTGATCGTGGGTCGTCTGATCCCGGCGGGCACGGGTTCCTACCTGCGCGGCCTGCAGCGCATCGCCGCCAAGCGCGACGAGGCCCTGGCCGCGTCCCGCGAACAGGCGATGGAGCCGCTGCCGGCTGAGATCGCCCTGGCGGACGAGGCTGCTCCGGCCGAATAAGCCGGGCGCGAGCCTTCGGAAGAAACGAGACGGCCCGGGAGCGATCCCGGGCCGTTTTCGCGTTCAGGGCTCGCAGACGACGGCGACGCAGCCCTTGGGATCGTTCTTGGTCGACATCGGCCGGTCAGTCGGCAGTTCCTTGCCGATATGGTCCTTCCAAACGCCGGGCCTCTTGCCGACATCATCCCAGGCCCGTCGGGCTGCGTCCTGCCGGGCCGCAGCGGCGTTCCATGGCGCGAGCTTGTCGGGGGCGACGCCCGCCGTCGCTGGCAGGGGGCTCACGCCCCGCGCCAGGGTGCGTGCGGCCAGTCTCGCCTGGCAGTCCGCCAGTTCATCGCCCTTCAGGGTCATGGCGCAGCCGATCCCAGCCCGTTTCAGCGCCGCGCGCAGGTCGACGACGACGCTCTCGGGCGCCGGCGCGCTCGGCGCGGGCGGGGCCGGGAGGTGGAGCGTCGGTGGGTCGGGGATAAAGGGATCGGGAAGGCGCAGGCCGCGAGACGCCTTTCGTGCGGGTGGCTCCCGGCGCAAGCGGGCGGCGATCTCGGCCGACAGCTCCATCTCGATCAGCGCCTGATCCATGGGGACGCTGTGTTGCGGCCGGGGCGCGCGCAGGCCGAGCCAGGCCAGCAGAGCGGCGTGGATAAGCAGCGAGACGACGGCTGTCGTCGCCCATCGCAACACCGTCGCGGCGCCTCGTCTTCCCATGCACAAGCTTGGCTATGGGCTCGCGGCGAAATCTTGACCGGAAGTGGGCCTTACTGGCGCTTGCCGAAGCTCTTGCGCAGGCCCGGATAGTCGCCCGTCGTGGTGTTCCGATAGGTCGTGTAGGCGTCCTTATCCGCCTTCTCGCGGTCCATGGCGGTGAGCTTGCCCTTGTTGATGCCGAGCAAGGGCGAGGTGGCCTCGGCCTGGTCGGCGCCGGCCCGCTCCAGGCACTTGTCGCGCTCGGCCTTGGTCAGTTTCACCGCGTCCTGATTGGCGCAGCCGACGCCGGAGCGGCGCAGGGCCGCGCGCAGGCCGCCCTCGGCGCCCGGCAGGGGACCGGGCGCGATCCCGTCTCGCCGTACCGTGAAGTCGCCGGCCCTGCCGCCGCCCCCGCCGCCGGACGGCGGAGCGCCGGAGCCCGCCGGCGGAGCGGCCGGGCCGGGCACGGGGGCCATGCGCAGGGGGGCGATGTTCGCGGCGGGCGCTTCCTCGTCCACCTTGCGAGGACGCGGCGGCGCTGGCTGGGCGGCGGGCGGCGCGGCCACGGGGGCCGGGGAGGGCTGTATCGCGGGTGACGGCGGCGCCGGGGTCGGCGGCGCGGGCGTGACCGCCGGCGGGGCGGGCGAGGGCGGAGCCTGGACCGGCGCGGGCGGGACGGGACGCGGCGGGGCCGGAGTTGGCGGGGCCGGACGGGGCGGCGCGGGCAGGGGCGACGGCGCGACCACGCTGCGCTGTTGTGGCGCGGGCGGCGTCGGGAGCGGCTGCGGCCGTGGCGGCAGGGGCATGACCACCGGCGGCACGGAGGGCGGCGGCGGGGGCGTCTCCTGTGGGATGTCCTGGGGTTCGATCGGGCGCAGGGCGAATTCGGGAAGCGGCTCAACCGGCGGCTCCGGCGGCAGGGTGAACAGCTCCACGTCCACGGCCGCGGGGTCTTCCAGCGTGGGCAGCTTGTAGGCGTCGGGGATATGGCTGCCGAACCAGGCGAGGATGGCGATGTGCGCGGCCAGCGACACGGTGAAGATCGCCGCATCGCGATTGCGATGGCGCCTCGTCGCGATGACCTGTCTGCGTGTCGCCAAGACCCGTCCGCCCCTGCCCAATATGCTCAAGCTTCCGAAACCGAATCTGGTTCCCTGGATTCAGCGGCTAAATCGGGGCGAGGGAAAGGCCAAACAATCGCCTTGCCCATGGCGGAAGCGTCGCCAGCGCCTAAATCAGTGGAAAAGGGAGACCCTCCACATGCCGCTTCTGCTCTGCCCCAACTGCAACACCTCGATGCAGGCCGTGAACCGCTCCGGCGTCGAGCTGGACATGTGCCCGACCTGCCGGGGCGTCTGGCTGGACCGCGGCGAGCTGGAGAAGATCCTGGCCGGCGGACGCGAGGAGCAAGGCGAGGCCGTCCAGGCCCGCGAGCGATTCGAACGCGAGGTGGAGGGATTCCACCGCGACCCGGACGCCTGGAAGCGCAGCCACCCCTATGACGACCGCGAGCGCCGCCACCGCTACGACAGCGACGACTATTACCGCCAGAAGAAGAAAAAGAAGGGGTTCGACCTCTTCGACATCTTCGATTGACGTCGGGCCGACGGCGGGTGGAAACTTCACATTAACTGTTTCCCCCGTCTGCTGACTGGCTCAAGGCCCAAACGCTTGACGTCATGGGCCTTCGCGAGTATCAACCGCCCTCTTTTCGAGGGCTGGTCTCGCGCCTCCCCCGAAGAAACCGGATGTCCCGCACGGACGACCAGGCCCGCCGGAAGCGCTGAACCCCAGCAGCCGGCGAGTTTTCGCGTTCAGCGGGTCCTAGAATACCGGACCATAAACAAGGACCCCCGAGGCGCCTCGGCCGAAAGGCACACGCCTCCACGAGCACGGAATAGAATGCCTACGGTCAACCAGCTGATCCGCAAGCCGCGCCAACCTAAGCCGGCACGGAACAAAGTCCCCGCCCTGAAGGGCTGCCCGCAACGCCGCGGCGTTTGCACCCGCGTCTACACCACGACGCCGAAGAAGCCGAACTCGGCTCTGCGTAAGGTCGCCAAGGTGCGCCTGACGACCGGCATCGAAGCGGTTTGCTACATCCCCGGCGAAGGCCACAACCTGCAGGAGCACTCGGTGGTGCTCATCCGCGGCGGCCGCGTGAAGGATTTGCCCGGCGTTCGTTATCACATCCTTCGCGGCGTCCTTGACACGCAAGGCGTCAAAGACCGCAAGCAGCGCCGTTCGCTCTACGGCGCCAAGCGTCCGAAGTAAGGAAGAACCGATATGTCCCGCCGCCGCCGCGCAGAGAAACGTGACGTTCTTCCGGATCCCAAGTTTGGGGATCTCGTCGTCACCAAGTTCATGAACTACGTGATGTACGAAGGCAAAAAAGCCGTCGCTGAAAACATCATCTATGGCGCCTTCGACATCCTCGAAGCCAAGCGCAAGGACCAGGGTCCCCTGGAAACCTTCCACTCGGCTCTCGACAACGTCGCGCCTTCCATCGAAGTCCGCTCCCGCCGGGTCGGCGGCGCCACCTACCAGGTGCCCGTCGAAGTCCGTCCGGATCGCCGTCGCGCTCTGGCCATCCGTTGGCTGGTGACCGCCGCTCGCAAGCGTGGTGAAAACACTATGACCGAGAAGCTGGCCGGCGAACTGCTCGACGCCTCGAACAACCGCGGCACCGCCGTGAAGAAGCGCGAAGACACCCACAAGATGGCGGAAGCCAACCGGGCGTTCTCGCACTACCGCTGGTAACCTTTCTTACCAGACCCTTTCAGGCGCGGGCGGTTTGAGATAAACCGCCCGCGCCGCACGTTTTCCGCCCCGTTTCTGCAAGGCGATCCCAATGTCCCGCACGCATAAAATCGAAGACTACCGCAACTTCGGCATCATGGCCCACATCGACGCGGGCAAGACGACGACGACTGAGCGGATCCTCTACTACACCGGCAAGTCCCATAAGATCGGCGAAGTCCACGACGGCGCCGCGACCATGGACTGGATGGAGCAGGAGCAGGAACGCGGCATCACCATCACGTCGGCCGCGACGACCGCTTTCTGGAACGGCAAGCGTCTGAACATCATCGACACCCCCGGGCACGTGGACTTCACCATCGAAGTCGAACGTTCGCTCCGCGTGCTCGACGGCGCCGTCACGGTGCTGGACGGCAACGCCGGTGTTGAGCCGCAGACCGAAACCGTCTGGCGCCAGGCCGACAAGTACAAGGTTCCGCGGATCGTGTTCGTCAACAAGATGGACAAGATCGGCGCCGACTTCGACAAGTCCGTCGAGTTCGATCCGTGACCGCCTCGGCGCCAAGGCCGTGCCGATCCAATTCCCGATCGGCGCCGAAAGCGCCTTGAAGGGCCTGGTGGACCTAGTCCGCATGAAGGCCGTGGTCTGGGACAATGACGGTCTCGGCGCGTCCTTCCGCGACGAAGAAATCCCCGCCGACCTGATGGACAAGGCTGTCGAAGCCCGCGCCTATCTGGTCGAGAACGCCGTCGAAATGGACGACGAGGCGATGGAAGCTTACCTGGGCGGCGAAGAGCCGTCGGAAGCCACCATCAAGAAGTGCCTGCGTAAGGCCGTTCTGACCGGCGCCTTCTATCCGATCCTCTGCGGCTCGGCCTTCAAGAACAAGGGCGTGCAAACGCTCCTGGACGCCGTGGTCGACTACCTGCCGTCGCCGGTCGACATCCCGCCGACCAAGGGCATCGACTTCAAGACCGAAGAAGAAGTCGTCCGTAAGGCTTCGGACGATGAGCCGCTGTCGGTCCTGGCGTTCAAGATCATGGACGACCCGTTCGTCGGCTCGCTGACCTTCTGCCGCATATACTCGGGCAAGCTCGAGACCGGCATGACCCTGATGAACTCGACCCGCGACAAGAAAGAGCGCGTCGGCCGCATGCTGCTGATGCACTCCAACAACCGCGAAGACATCAAGGAAGCCTACGCCGGCGACATCGTCGCCCTGGCCGGCCTCAAGGAAACCCGCACGGGCGACACCCTGTGCGATCCGCTGAAGTCGCCGGTGATCCTGGAGCGCATGGAATTCCCGGCCCCGGTCATCGAGATCGCGGTCGAGCCGAAGTCGAAGGCTGACCAGGAAAAGCTGGGCGTGGCTCTGGCCAAGCTGGCTGCTGAAGATCCCTCCTTCACCGTCTCCACCGACCACGAGTTGGGCCAGACGATCCTGAAGGGCATGGGTGAACTGCACCTGGACATCAAGGTCGACATCCTGAAGCGCACCTACAAGGTCGAGGCCAACATCGGCGCGCCGCAGGTGGCCTACCGTGAAAGCCTGGGTAAGAAGGTCGACATCGACTACACCCACAAGAAGCAGACCGGTGGTACGGGCCAGTTCGCCCGCGTCATGATCACCTTCGAACCGGGCGAGCCGGGTTCGGGCTTCGTGTTCGAAAGCGCCATCGTCGGCGGCGCCGTGCCCAAGGAATACATCCCGGGCGTCGAAAAGGGTCTGGAATCGGTCAAGGACAACGGCCTGCTGGCCGGCTTCCCGCTGATCGACTTCAAGGCGACCCTGACGGACGGCAAGTACCACGACGTCAACTCCTCGGTCCTGGCCTTCGAAATCGCCTCGCGCGCCGCCTTCAAGGAGCTCCGTGAAAAGGGCGCCCCGAAGCTGCTCGAGCCGATCATGGCCGTCGAAGTCGTGACGCCGGAAGAATACCTGGGCTCGGTCATCGGCGACCTGAACGGTCGGCGCGGCATGATCCAGGGGCAGGACATGCGCGGCAACGCCACGGTGGTGAACGCCTTCGTGCCGCTCGCCAACATGTTCGGCTACGTGAACACCCTGCGCGGCATGTCTCAGGGCCGCGCCCAGTTCACCATGCAATACGACCACTACGAACCGGTGCCGCAACACGTCGCCGACGAAGTGATCAAGAAGTACGCCTAACAACCAACCCCAGACACCAACCTTGAAGGCCCCTCTGGGGTCCTGGAGCTAGAAAAATGGCTAAGGAAAAGTTCGAACGTAATAAGCCGCACTGCAACATCGGCACGATCGGTCACGTTGACCACGGCAAGACGACGCTGACGGCTGCGATCACGATCACGCTGGCGAAGTCGGGCGGCGCGACCGCCAAGAACTACGCCGACATCGACGCCGCGCCGGAAGAAAAGGCCCGCGGCATCACGATCAACACGGCGCACGTGGAATACGAGACGGCCAACCGTCACTACGCCCACGTCGACTGCCCGGGCCACGCCGACTACGTGAAGAACATGATCACGGGCGCGGCGCAGATGGACGGCGCGATCCTGGTGGTTTCGGCCGCTGACGGCCCGATGCCGCAGACCCGCGAGCACATCCTGCTGGCCCGTCAGGTCGGCGTGCCGGCCCTGGTCGTGTTCATGAACAAGGTCGACATGGTCGACGACGAAGAGCTGCTGGACCTGGTCGAGATGGAAGTTCGCGAACTTCTGTCGTCCTACCAGTTCCCGGGCGACGACATTCCGATCACCAAGGGCTCGGCCCTGGCCGCGGTCGAAGGCCGTGACGCCAACATCGGTGAAGAGAAGATCCTGGCGCTGATGGCCTCGGTCGACGAGTACATCCCGCAGCCGGAACGCCCCGTCGACCTGCCGTTCCTGATGCCGGTCGAAGACGTGTTCTCGATCTCGGGCCGCGGCACCGTGGTCACGGGCCGCGTCGAGAAGGGCATCGTGAAGGTCGGTGAGGAAGTCGAGATCGTCGGCATCCGTCCGGTTCAGAAGACGACCTGCACGGGCGTCGAAATGTTCCGCAAGCTGCTGGACCAAGGTCAAGCCGGCGACAACGTGGGCGTGCTGCTGCGCGGCACCAAGCGTGAAGACGTCGAGCGCGGCCAGGTTCTCTGCAAGCCGGGTTCGATCACGCCGCACACCAAGTTCGTGGCCGAAGCCTACATCCTGACCAAGGAAGAAGGCGGCCGTCACACCCCGTTCTTCACCAACTACCGCCCGCAGTTCTACTTCCGCACGACGGACGTGACCGGCATCATCAAGCTGCGCGAAGGCGTTGAGATGATCATGCCGGGCGACAACGCCGAGCTGGACGTCGAGCTGATCACCCCGATCGCCATGGACCAGGGCCTGCGCTTCGCCATCCGCGAAGGCGGCCGCACCGTCGGCGCCGGCGTCGTCGCGAAAATTGTCGAGTAATCTCGACCGTCTCAGCGATTAGCTGATCTAGCGAAGGCCCCGGAGGGAAACCTCCGGGGTCTTTTGCTTTGGCGAACGCCGCTCACCCGGATTCTCTTGTCCGCTCGCGGTTCTCGGCCTCCTAATCCCGCGGGGAGATTTTCTTGGGGGACCGCATGTCCGATTTCACGATCCAGAACCGCCGCACGCTGCTCACGGGGGCCGCCGCGGCGGGCCTGTTCACGCCAGGGCTTGTCCTGGCTTCCAGCGGCGACATCGCCGCCATCCGCAAGGCCGCCGAGGCCGGCTACGACGCCTCGGTGAAGCGTATCCAGGAATGGATCGCCCTGCCGTCCATCGCCGCCGAGAACCGCGACATGGACAAGGGGGCCGACTACATGATGGCCCTGGCCCGCGACGCCGGCTTCCAGCATGTCGAGAAGGTTCCGACCGACGGCCATCCGGGCGTGTTCGCCACCCTGGACGTGGGCGCCAAGCGTTGGATCGGCATCTACTTCATGTACGACGTGAAGCAGTACGACCCGGCCGAGTGGTCCTCTCCGCCGCTGGAGGCGCGCATCGTCGACAAGCCGGGCTTCGGCAAGGTGATCGTCGGCCGTGGCGCGGTGAACCAGAAGGGGCCGGAGGCCACCTTCCTGGCCGCCCTGCACGCTATCCGCGCGGCCGGCAAGAAGCCGCCGGTGAACATCGTCCTGGTTTGCGAGGGCGAGGAGGAGATCGGCAGCCCGAACTTCCACCAGATCGTCACCAAGCCGCACGTCCTGGCCGCCTTGAAGAAGTGCGAGGGCGTGGTCATCCCGGCCGGCTGGCAGAGCCCCAGCAACGGCGGCGTCAGCGTCAATCTGGGCGCCAAGGGCGTGGTCGAGTTCGAGCTGGTCTCCAGCGGCGCCAAGTGGGGCCGGGGCCCCAAGACCGACATCCATTCCAGCGAGAAGGCCCGCGTCGACAGCCCGGCCTGGCGCCTGGTCCAGGCTCTGGGCACCCTGGTCACGCCGGACGGCAATTCGTCGGCCATCGACGGCTGGTTCGAGCATGTGCGCCCGCTCACCCCCCGTGAGAAGGAGCTGATCACCCTGGCCGCCCAGCGCATGAGCGAGGCGGACGCCAAGAAGGCCCTGGGCGTCGACAGGTGGATCGACGACCTGCCGTGGGAGAAGGCGCTGGAGCGCCTGGCCTCGCAGCCCACGGTGAACATCGAGGGGCTGGTCAGCGGCTATACCGGCCCGGGCGGCAAGACAGTCCTGCCCGGCCGCGCGGTGGCCAAGATCGACCTGCGCCTGGTGCCGAACCAGACCATGGCCGACTGCGTGAAGAAGATCCGCGCCCACCTCGACAAGCGTGGCTTCCAGGACATCGAGGTCAATGTCAGCGGTGGCTACGACCCGACCGAGACGGACGAGAACAGCCGCCTGATCAAGGCGGAGCTGGCGACCTACGCCAAGCGCGGGGTCCCGACCTCGGTCTATCCGCGCCTGGCGGGATCGTGGCCGGGTGCGGTGTTCACCTCGGCGCCGGTGAACCTGCCGGCCGGCCAGTTCGGCCTGGGCCACGGCAGCGGCGCCCACGCGCCGAACGAGTACTACGTGATCGAGAGCAGCAACCCCAAGGTCGAGGGCCTGACCGGCGCGACCATGGGCTATGTGGACTTCCTCTACGAGATCGCCGCGATCAAGTGAGGTCGAGCTAGATCCTCCCCCTTCTGGGGGAGGGGAACCACCCCCGGGATCGACCGGAGGTCGACTCGAGGACAGGCTCCGTGGTGGAGGGGGAGGACTGGACTTTGATTCAGCAGCCCCCCTCCGGCCCTCTGGGCCACCTCCCCCAGAGGGCCGGAGGGGAGAATGAAAAAAAGGCCCCGGATCGCTCCGGAGCCTTTTGTTTTAGAGCCGGTCGGCCGGGGCGGCGTCGCCCGTGGCTTCGCGCGGCGTGACCCAGCGGGCCAGCTTGGGCCGCAGCCAGGCCTCGAAGTCGTCGACGATCTCGTAGACGACCGGGACCAGCACCAGGGACAGGACCGTCGAGGTGATCAGGCCGCCGATCACGGCCACGGCCATGGGTTGGCGGAACTCCGCGCCCTTGCCGATGCCCAGGGCGGTCGGAAGCATGCCCGCCATCATGGCCAGGGTGGTCATGACGATGGGGCGCGCCCGCTCGCGACAGGCCTCGATGATGGCGGCGCGCTGGCTGTGGCCCGCACGCTCCTCCTCGATGGCGTACTCGACCAGCAGGATCGAGTTCTTGGCCGCCAGACCCATCAGCATCAGGAAGCCGATCAGCGACGGCATGCTCAGCGACTGCCCCGTGATCAGCAGGGCGAAGAACGCGCCGCCGATGGCCAGGGGCAGGGCCGACAGGATGGTGATCGGCTTGAAGAAGCTTTTGAACAGCAGGACCAGCACGCCATAGACGAGGCCGATGGCCGACAGCAGGGCGACCGCGAAGCCGGTGAAAAGCTCCACGAACGCTTCCTGGTCGCCGGCCGAGGCGGGGGTCACGCCGTCCGGCAGCTTCTTCATGGTCGGCAGGTTGTTGACGTCGGTGATCGCCTGGCCGAGCTGCGCGCCGTTGTCGAGGTCGGCCTCGATGGTCAGCTGACGCTTGCGGGCGAAGCGGTCGATCTTGGCCGGACCGGCCTGGAACTCCACGTCCGCCACGGTGTCGAGGCGGGTGGTGGAGCCGTCGGCGGTCGGCACGCGCAGGCCCTTGATGGCCTCCAGGTCGCGACGCGCTTCCTCCGGCAGGCGGATGCGGATCGGCACGCGGCGTTCGCCATCGGTCAGCTTGGCGACGTTGGCGTCGATATCGCCGACCGTGGCCACGCGGGCGATGGCGGCGATGTCGGCCGAGCTGACGCCCAGGCGCGAGGCTTCGTCCGGACGCGGGCGGATCACGATCTCCGGACCGCTGGGCGGCGAGGAGGGACGGGGATCGGCCACGGTCTTCAGGCCGCGCATCTCACGCTCCACCTGCAGGGCGGCGCGCTCCAGGGCCTCGCCGTCCTCGGCGGTGAGGATGGTCTGCACTTCGGAGGTGCCCCAGTCGCCCAGCAGGTTCACGCGGGCGTCGGGGATGTCGTGCAGGCCGGCGCGGACGATCTGCTTGATCTCCGTCACGGTCAGGTCGCGCTTGTCGTTCAGCACGATGGTGATCGTGGCGTCGCGCAGGTCCGAACCGCTCTGGCCGCCCCAGCCGCTGGCGATGTTGGAGCCGACCTGGGCGAAGACGTGAGCTGTCTCCGGGCGCTCCTCAAACATGCGGGTGACGGCGGCGACGGTGCGCTCCATCTGCGGGGCGGTGGCCCCGGGCGGGCCCTGGACCTTCAGGTAGTAGTAGTTGGCGTTGCCGGCCGGCTGGAACGCGGTGGGCAGGAAGCCGGCCAGCGCCACCGAGCCGATGAAGATCACGCCGCCGATGATGCAGCTGACGATGCGGTGATCCAGCGCCCAGTTAAGGACCGCCGGATAGCGGCCTTCGAACGGCTTGCGCGGATGCGGCTTGGTGTTCGGCTTCAGGAAGTAGGCCGCCAGCAGCGGAGTCAGCAGACGGGCCACCACCAGCGAGAACAGCACCGCCACGGCGACGGTCAGGCCGAACTCCTTGAAGAACTGGCCCGGCATGCCCGGCATGTAGGACACGGGCACGAACACCGCGACGATGGTGAAGGTGGTCGCCACGACCGCCAGGCCGATGGCGTCGGCGCCTTCCATGGCCGCCTGATAGGGGCGCTGGCCGCGGCTGACGCGCTTTTCGATGTTCTCGATCTCGACGATGGCGTCATCGACGAGGATGCCGATGACCAAGGTCAGGGCCAGCAGGGTCACCACGTTCAGCGAGAAGCCGGCCACCGCCATGAAGGCGAAGGTCGGGATCAGCGAGACGGGCATGGCCAGGGCGGTGATCGCCGTGGCGCGCCATTCGCGCAGGAACATGAACACGACCAGCGAGGCCAGCAGCATGCCTTCGAGCAGGGTGTGCTCGGTGGCGGTGAAGCTGGCGCGGGTGTCGTCCACGGTCGAGAAGATCTTGGTGAAGGTCACGCCCTTGTTGTCAGCGCCCAGCCGCTCGATGGCCTTGGCCACGCGGTCCTCGACCTCGACGTCGGAGCTGTCGCGGGTCTTCATCACCTGGAAGGCGACGACTGGCTTGCCGTCGAGACGGGCGAAGCCGCGAACCTCGCCGGCGCCGTCGCCGATCTCGGCCACGTCGGTCAGCTGCACGAAGCGGCCGTTGCCGGTGGGGATGGTCAGGGCGCGCAGCTGCTCCAGCGTCTCGGCGGCGCCGAGAACACGCAGGGTCTGCTCTCGACCGCCGATGCGCACGCGCCCGCCGGGGGCGTCGACGCTGAACGAGGCCAGGGCCTGGTTCAGTTGAGGCGCGGTGACGCCCAGGGCCGCCATGCGGTCCGGGTCGGCGATGATGTTGATCTCGCGGTTCACGCCGCCGACGCGAGCGACCTGGGCGACGCCCTTTTCACCCTGCAGGGCGCGGGTGACGGTGTCGTCGATGAACCAGGACAGCTGGGTCGGGGCCATGGCCGGGGCCTCGACCGCGATGGTCAGGATCGGCGCGCTGTCGATCTCCAGGCGTTGGACGATCGGCTCGTCGATCTCACGCGGCAGTTGGGCCCGCGCCTGGTCGACCTTGGAGCGCACCTCGTCGGTGACCTTCTGCAGGTCTTCGCCCAGTTCGAACTCGACCGTGGTGGTCGAGGCGCCCTGGACCACCGACGAGCGGATGGTCTTGATGTTGGAGATGCCGGCCAGCGCGTCCTCGACCGGACGCGTGACCTGGGTTTCAAGCTCGCCCGGGGCCGCGCCGCTCTGCGTGACGGTGACCGTCACGGCGGGGAAGGTCACGTTCGGGAACTGCTTGATCGGCAGCGACAGGTAGGCGCCGACGCCGACGATCACCAGAGCGATGAACAGCAGGGCGACGGGCGTCGGGTTCTTGATCGCCCAGGCTGAAATTCGAAGTTGCGACCCTTCGGGAGCCATCAGCGCGCCGCCTTCTGGTTAGGAGCGCCGGGGCGCCGCCCTCGACCGGCTTCACGACGTCGCCGTCCAGGGCGAAGGCCGCGGCGCCGAGCAGGACGCGGGCGCCGGCGGGCGGTCCCTGGACCAGTTCGACATAACCGCCGCCACGCTGGCCGGTCTTCACCGGCACCTGCTTGACCTTGTTGTCGCCGCCGATGGTGGCCACGGAGGCGCCTTCGGCGTCATAGCGGACGGCCGTTTCCGGCACGGCCAGAACCTGACGTCCGCCGCCGCCGAACACGCCGCGGGCGAACCCGCCGGAGCGCAGGTCGGAACGGACGGGCAGGCGCACGCGCACGCGGCCCAGTTGGGTCTGAGCGTTGACCTGCGGGCTGATCAGGCGAACCGCGCCCTGGACCTCCGTCCCGCCGGGCAGGCTCACCGTCACCGGCGAGCCGACGCTCAGCTTGGACAGGTCGGCTTCGTTCAGCTCGGCGTCCAGTTCGATCAGCTGGTCGCGGGCGATGCGGAACCACGGGGTCGTGCCGGCGCCCGAGACGTCGCCCGGACGCACGGTGCGTTCCAGCACCACGCCGCTGACCGGGGCGGTGATGGTCATGCGCTCCGAACGGGTGCGTAGCTCCTTCAGCGCGGCTTGCTGGGCCTTGGCGGTGTAGCGGCGGGTCTCGATCTGCTCTTGCGAGAGCACGCCCTGGCCGTCTAGGCCGGCGACGCGGCGGGCCTCTGCCTCGGCCTGGGCGGTCACGGCCGCCTGCTGGTCGATTTGGGCGCGCAGCAGGGTGTCGTCGAGCTGGGCCAGAGGCTGGCCGGCGCGCACGACGGCGCCCTCCTCGACCAGGACGCGGGCGACGCGATAGCCGCTCAGTTCGGAGCCGACGGCGGCTTCCTCACGCGGGGTCAGGCGGCCGGAGGCGGTGAGCCCGGCGCCGATCGAGCGCATCTCGACGCGGGTGACGGTGACCGTGCGCGCGTCGTCGGAGGCCTTGGCCGGAGCCTTCTCCTCCTTCTTGCCGCAGGCGGCGAGGCCGACGGTCAGGACCAGGGCGACGGTCGTCCAGGGGCGAAGAGTGCTCATGCTTGGGGCTCTTTGGCGGGGGTCTTGGCGGCCGTGGCGGCCTTGTCGTTGAGCGGGGTCCAGCCGCCGCCCAGGGCCTTGTAGGCCTGGACGGTGCGGGTCAGGGACTGCACCTGGGCGCCGGTCAGGGCGGTGCGGGCGGTGCGCCAGTTGGTTTCGGCGGTGACCGCGGCGGTCAGGTCGTCGAAGCCCATGTCGTAGCGCTTGCGCGCGGCGTCATAGGCCTTGCGGGCGCGGGCCTCACCTGCGGTCAGCAGATCGACGCGGCGGCGATCGGCGGCCAGGCGGACGAGGGTGTTCTCGGCCTCGCCATAGGCGTCTTGCACCGTCTTCTCATAGGCGATGACGGCCTGTTCGGCGCGGGCGCGGGTCGCCTTTTCCTGGGCGAGCAGTTGCGGGATGTCGAGGATCGGCTGCATCAGCGTGCCGCCGATGTACCAGGCGCGCGTCGTGCTCTCGAAGCCCGGCAGTTCGCTGCGGGTCAGGCCGATGCCAGGAGTCAGGGTGAAGCGCGGGAACAGCGCGACCTCGGCCCCACGCAGGGTGCCGGCGGCGCTGCGCACGCGCATCTCCGCTTCGCGCACCTCGGGGCGACGCGCCAGCAGCTCGCCGGGAATGGCGGCGGGCACGGCCGGAGCGGCCGGCACGGCGGCCGGAGCGGATAGGCTCTCCACCGGATCGATGCCGCGACCGGCCAGGATCAGCAGGGTGCGCTTGGCGGCCTGAAGCTCGGCTTCGAGATTGGCCGCCTGGGCGTTGGACTGGGCCAGGGAGGCGGCCGACTGGTCCGCCTCGGACGAGGCGGCCAGGCCGGCGGCGGCGCGCTTGGAAGCCACCTGATAGAGATCGTTCTGCAGGCGCGCGGTCTGGCGCGCGTCCTCCAGCTGGATCGCCAGGCCGCGAGCCTCGAAATAGGACTGGGCCACGTTGGCGGCCAGGCTGGCGCGGGTGGCCTCGTAGTTGAAGCGGATGGCGGCGTAATCGGCGTCGGCCACCTGGCGGGCCGCGCGGCGGGCGCCGAAGAAGTCCAGCTCCCAGCTGACGTCGAAGTTCAGGCCGTAGTTCTTCTGCACGCCGCTGTTGGCGAAGCCGGGAATATCCAGCTGGGTGCCGTCCAGCACCTTGCTGTCGGTGCGGCGGGCGTTGCCCTGCAGTTCGCCGTCTGGAAGATAGATGTCCCAGATCGTGCCGCGACGTGTGGCGCGGGCCTCGTCCAGGCGGGCGGCGGCGGTGCGTGCGTCAGGGCTGCGCTCCAGCGCCGTCTGGATCAGGGCGGTCAGCTGCGGATCATTGAACGCGGTCCACCACTGATCCAGCGCGATCGCGTCCGCCGGGGCGGTCGCGGTCGGCGCCTGATACGCGGTCGGAAGGGTCAGGTCGGGTTTCCGCGGAGGCGTGCCGCACGCGGCCAGCACCAGCGGAGCGAGCGCCGCAACGCCCAGAATTCTACTTCTCATCGGCTCCCCGCCTCATGCGCCGATGACGGTCCCTCGACCAGGCAGCGCTACGCAACAACGGCGGAAAATAGTCTCGGTCGATGACGCTTGCCATACCGCCCGGACCAATTCCTGACAGCAGCTCGCAAATGTGTCCCGCGCGCCGCAGACCAATCGCGAAATCAAGCGGCTGTTGACGTTGCTTCAAAACATACCGCATCATCGAAACAAGTGTTCGCCATGAGGGGTCTGGCGTGATGCGTGCGCGTCTTCCGTCGCGATTGAAAGCTGCGCTGTGGCGCGGGGCGCGGAGAACTGAGCGATCCGGGGCGCTAAACCCCACCCCTCTGAGTCGAACCCCGTTCCCCCAAAAGATACCGATCATTCTGTTCCCAGGAGGCTCCGCCGCCTGAGGCCGGTCGTACGTAACAAGAACAAAAGCAGTTACGCGCAATAAAAAAGGGAGGATTGTAATGACGAGAACGGGTTTTCTGGCGGGCGCCTCGCTCCTTGCCATGGCCGCGATGGCGCCGAACGGCGCGGCGGCTCAGGACGGACAGAACACGGTCGCCGAGGTGGTCGTCACCGGCTCGCTGATCCGGGGCACGCCGGAGAATGCGGCTTTGCCGGTGGATGTGATCTCCGCCGAAGAGCTTCAGAAGCAGGGCTCGCCCTCGACGGTCGAGCTGATCAAGTCCCTGGCGGTCAGCAACGGGGTGCTGGGCGACACCAATCAATTCGACAGTCGCGCCCAGGGATCTGAAGGCTCCGGCTCGGTGAACCTTCGCGGCCTCGGCTCCATGCGCACCCTGGTGCTGCTGAACGGGCGGCGCATGGCCATCAACCCGCTGGCCCAGGCCGGGGCGGGCATCGTCGACACCAACATGATCCCCAGCGCCGCCATCGGCCGGGTCGAGGTGCTGAAGGACGGCGCGGCCGCCACCTATGGCTCCGACGCCATCGGCGGGGTGGTCAACTTCATCACCCGCAACCGCTTCGACGGCGCCGAGTTCGCCGCCGACTACCGCTATGTCGATGGCTCCGACGGCGGGGACTACAGCTTGAGCGCCCTTTGGGGCTGGGCCAACGACCGGATGGACGTGATGGTGTCCGCCGGCTGGCAGCACCGCGGCGAGCTGGACGTGATCGAGCGCGACTGGGCCAACCGCCCCTATCTGGAAAACCCGGAAGGCGGCTGGACGGCCGCGGGCAACCCCGGGACCTTCCTGTCGTTCACCGCGCCGGCGGCCAGCGGCGCCACCCTGTTCCGCGACCCGCAGTGCGCCGTGCTGGGCGGCACGCCGGGTTTCAGCGGCACGACGCCCGCCTGCTACGAGCACTACATCGAGTGGGACAACCTGGTTGAGAAGGAAGAGCACTACCAGCTCTACGGCCAGTTCAATTACGAGCTGTCGGACAATCACAAGTTCCACTTCGAAGGCCTGTACGGCCGCACCGAGGTGCCGAAGTGGGAGACGACGCCTTCCTACGCGCTGCTGGCCAACCCGACGCCGGAGGCTCTGGCGGGAGCGGGCGCCTTGGCGGGCGCGCTCTATGCGGGCCGCTTCTACGTGCCGACCAACAATCCGGGTCTGGTCGATTTCGCGGCCAAGAACCCGTCGCTAGGGTTCATCACCACCTTCGGCGCGGCCTATCTGGCGCCGGCGGCGCGGCCGTTCCTGGTGGGCGGCAACCCGATGTTCGACAACGGGCCGTCGCGGGGCGCGCGCTACTACGACTTCTACCGCTTCTCCGGTGGGCTGAACGGGGTGTTCGGGCCGGACATCGGGTACGACCTGGCCGTCACCTACAGCGAGCAGAAGGGCACGCGGACCGGCTACGACACTATCGTCAACCGGCTGGAATCAGCCCTGCGCGGCTTCGGCGGGCCGAACTGCAACCGCGCCGCCAACACGCCCGGCCAGAACGGCTGCCTCTGGTACAACCCGTTCTCGAACGCCATCGAGAAGAACATCATCACCGGCCAAGTGAACCCGCAGTACAACGCCGCCGTGGCCAACAGCGCCGAGGTGACGCGCTGGTTCTTCCAGAAGCTGAGCACCACACAGAAGTCACGGCTTTTCGTGGTCGACGCCGTGGTCAACGGCGACCTGGGGATCACGCTGTCGGGCGGCGACGTCAAATGGGCGCTAGGCACCCAGTACCGGAAGGACTGGTACAAGTCCGACTACAACGACATCAGCAACACGCTGGTGAACCCTTGCCTGGCTTCACCCGACTTCAACATCAACACCTGCCCGGTCAGCCAGCGCAGCGGGCCGTTCGGCTTCCTGGGCGCGGGCACGCCTGACGACACCAGCGGCGACGTCTATGCGCTGTTCGGGGAACTTCAGGTGCCGCTGCTGGAAAGCCTGAACTTCCAGTTCGCCGCCCGTTACGAGGACTACGGCGGCGCGGTCGGTTCGACCTTCGACCCCAAGGCGTCGGTGCGCTGGCAGGCCAATGACTGGCTGGCCCTGCGCGGCTCGGTGGGCACCACCTTCCGCGGACCGCCGCTGGCGCAACTGGCGCCGGGCAACATCACCTCGCTGCAGTCGATCCTCGGGACCTTCCGGGCGGTGGACATCGGCGGCAATCCCAACATGGATCCGGAAAGCGCCACGACCTACAGCCTGGGCGTGATCCTGGAGGCCGGCGGCTTCCGCGGCTCCATCGACTATTTCAGCTTCGACTTCGACAACCCGATCGTGGCCGAGCCGGTGGCCGGCATCGTCAATGCGGTGTTCCCCAACGGGGCGGGCGGGGCCAACAACTGCTCCAACCCGGCCTTCGCCCAGCTGGTGTCGCGCTTCACCTTCAACGGCGGGACCTGCTCGGCGGCCAACATCGCCCGCCTGCAGACCTTCTATGTCAACGGCGCGCCGGTGAAGACCTCGGGCCTCGACTTCATGGGTAGCTACGAGTTCAACGACGTGGCCGGCGGCGACCTGACCATCGGCGGCACGGCCACCTGGATCCGCGACTACAGCGTCGACGCCCAGCCGGTGGCCGGCACGGTGGTGACCCCGGCCTTCGACGCCGTGGGCTTCCTCAACTACCAGACCACGGTGGTGCCGATCCCCGAATGGAAGGGCCAGGCCTTCGCCGAGTGGGAGCGCGGCGGCCACACGATCCGCGTGACCTTCAATTACATCGACAGCTACACCGACCAGCGGACGACGCCGTTCATCGCCACGCCCAACACCAACAACACGGTGATCAGCGGCGGCAAGACCATCGGCAGCTACAAGACGGTGGACGTCACCTGGCGGATGCAACTGCCCTGGGACAGCATCGTCACGCTCAATGTCGACAACGCCTTCAACGAGGACCCGCCCTTCGCGCGCCTGGACCTGAACTACGACCCGTTCACCGCCGACGCGCTGGGCCGGACGATCAAGCTGGGCTTCCGCAAGTCGTTCTAGCGGGAAGGCGGCGGCGGCCCGGCCGTCGCCCTCAATCCGCGCCCCGTCCTACCTCGCCCCTCCTTCGTCCTGACGAGGGAGGGGGCTTTTTACGGCCGGAATATCCCCACCATCAGCGGGCGGACCAGCAGGGCGGCGGCGTCGCCCTTCTTCACGTCGCCGGCCCAGGCGGCCAGGGACGCGGCGGCGTTGAGCAGGGAGTTGAGCATGTGGGCGGCGATCATCGGGTCCACCGGCCGGATCGAGCCCTCGGCTACCCCATCCGACACCATGCCGGAAAAGCGGTCGGAGACGCGGACATAGCGTTCCGACATGTCGTGGCGCAGGTCCGCCGGCAGGGCGGTCATCACCGAGGCGCGCATCAGCGGCCCGTGCTCCGATAGCTGATGCCGGGCCAGGGCGGAGGTGGCGGCCGCCAGCCGGCTCCACTGGTCGCCGGGCAGGTCGCGGGCGGCGGACTGCGCCTCGCGCATCACCTGGAAGGTCCGTTCGAAACAGGCGACGACCAGGCCATCCTTGGCGTCGTTGTGGTGGTAGAACGAGCCCTTGGTCACGTTCAGCGCGGCGGAGATGTCCTCCACCGACGCGCCGCGATAGCCGCGCTGGTTGATCAGGCGGGTGGCGGCGACCAGGAAGGTCTCGCCCGACGCTTCCTGAGGGTCGGTGGTCAACTGGCCGACGGTCAGCAGCGGCGGGTCCCAGTCGCGCGTCTGGGCCGCCAAGCCGCCGGTCAGGATGTCGAACATCCGGTCGCGGACGCGCTCGTAATCCTCGGTCTCGTATCGGCGCAGCCAGGTGCCGGTCCAGAACACCTGCTCCAGCAGAAGGTGCGTGCGGGCGTTGCGCTCGACGCGGCTGAGGCCCGACAGCTCCGGCGCGTCGAACAGATCGCGCACCCGGCGGAACAGGTTGCTGAACGCCTCGAACACCGGGGTGCGGTGCGGCTCGTTCAGGGTGCGCACCTCGGTGAAGCTGACCAGGGGCGGGGCCTCGCCCTTGCGCACCCGGCGCTGCAGATCGAGGAACCGGTCAAGGAAGGTCAGCAGCCGGTCCTGCGGCGTGGCGGCTGCGGCGGCCTTGTCCACCAGGGCGCTGAAACGCTCGATCCCGCGCAGGAAGCAGGCGGCCGCCAAGTCTTCCTTCTTGCGGTAGTAGTAGGTGACGCTGGTGGTGATCAGCCCGACCTCGGCGGCGACGCCGGCCATGGTCATGCCCTTGACGCCCTGGCGGTTCAGGGTCGCGGTGGCGGCGGCGAGGATGGCTTCCTTCTTGGCCTCGTAGCGCGCCGTGGCGGCGGTCTGTCGAGCGGTTGCGGCCATGGTCCCCAGATTCCGTTCGCGCCAAGGCGGTTGCCCGCTGCGCACAGGGCTATAAAGCTTCGTCCGCAAAATACGTCCAGCAAGAACGAGGAAAGCAGATGGGGAAACCGGAACCGGTCGGCATGTCGTCGGAGCGCCTGGCGCGCATCGATGCTCACCTTCAGTCGCGCTATATCGACACCGGCAAGCTGCCCTGCGCCCAGACGATGGTCTGGCGGCGCGGCCAGCTGGTCCACAACAGCGCCCTGGGTCTGGCCGACCGGGAACGGAACGTCCCGCTGAAGGACGACGCGATCTTCCGCATCTATTCGATGACCAAGCCCATCACCTCCATCGCCCTGATGATGCTGGTCGAGGAGGGGAAGATCTCGCTGGACGATCCGGTCCACCGCTACATCCCGTCGTGGAAGAACCAGGCCGTCTACGCCGCCGGCGTCGAGGGCGCGTGGCAGACCAAGCCGACGACCGAGCCCATGCGCGTGCTCGACCTGATGCGCCACACGGCGGGACTGACCTATGGCTTCCAGCAGCGCAGCAATGTGGACGCCGCCTATCGCAAGCTGAAGCTGGACGACCTGCCCAACGACGGCACGCTGGATGACATGATCGCCAAGCTGGCGGGCATTCCGCTGGAGTACCAGCCGGGGACCAGCTGGAGCTACGGCGTCGCCACCGACGTGCTGGGCTATCTGGTCCAGGTGGTCAGCGGCCAGCCGTTCGAGACGTTCCTGAGGACGCGCATCTTCGACCCGCTGAAGATGGTGGACACCGGCTTCTTCGTGCAGCCGGGGCAGGAGCATCGCCTGCCGGCCTGCTACGCTCTGACGCCGACCGGCAAGGTCGTGCTGCAGGATGACCCGGCCAAGAGCGCCTATCTGGCCGACCCGTCGCTGAAGTCCGGCGGCGGCGGCCTGGTCTCCACCGCCGCCGACTACATGCGGTTCTGCCGCATGCTGCTGAACGGTGGTGAGCTGGACGGCGCGCGGCTGATCGGGCCCAAGACCCTTAGGCTGATGACCATGAACCACCTGCCGGGTGGCAAGGAGCTGACCCAGGTCTCCACCTCCCTGTTCAGCGAGGCGGTGTTCGAGGGGCTGGGCTTCGGCCTCGGCTTCGCCATGACGGTGGACGTGGCGCGGACCAAGAATCTGGGCAGCCTGGGCGAGTACTTCTGGGGCGGCATGGCCTCGACCGCCTTCTGGTGCGACCCGGTCGAGGATATCGCGGTGGTGTTCATGACCCAGTTGATGCCGTCCAGCGCCTACCCGGTGCGGCGCGAACTGCGGACCCTGGTCTATTCGGCGGTCACGGAGTCGGCGGGGTGAATCCTCCCCGGCGAAGCGGGGGAGGGGGACCGCGAAGCGGTGGAGGGGGGTCTGCTGAGTCAGCAGCCCCCTCCGGCCCTCTGGGCCACCTTCCCCAGAGGGGAGGGATCTGAGGCGGCGCACCCCCTATCCCGTAAGGGAAGGCTGGACTCCCGCGCCCAGCCATGCACGCTATCCAAACAAGTGTTCAAAAGGACCGGGGAGCAGCGCCATGGCCGCCATCAACGAAGTCACCGACCTGACCAATGAGGGCGACGTCGCCGTCGTCACGCTCAACTCGCCGCCGGTCAACGCCCTGTCCGCCAAGGTCCGCGAGGGGCTCGACAAGGCGTTCGAGGCCGCCGACGCTGACGCCTCGGTTAAGGCCATTGTCCTGATCTGCGAGGGCAAGACCTTCATCGCCGGCGCCGACATCAGCGAGTTCGGCAAGGCCATGACCGGCCCCAGCCTGCAGGAGGTGCAGGGCCGCATCGAGAATGCATCCAAGCCGGTGGTCGCCGCGATCCACGGCACGGTCCTGGGCGGTGGACTGGAAGTGGCGCTGGTCGCCCATTACCGTGTCGCCGTGCCCAGCGCGAAGGCCGGCCTGCCGGAGGTGAATCTGGGCCTGCTGCCGGGCGCCGGCGGCACCCAGCGTCTGCCCCGCATCGTCGGGGTGGAGAAGGCGTTGGAGATGGTCACCAGCGGCCAGCATGTTCCCGCCAAGGCCGCCCACGCCATGGGCCTGTTCGACGAGCTGATCGACGGCGACCTGCGCGCGGGCGCCATCGCCTTCGCCAGCAAGATCGTCGCCGAGGGGCGTCCGCTGAAGAAGGTCCGCGACCTCAACGACAAGATCGAGGCGGCCAAGGGCAAGCCCGAGATCTTCGCCGACTTCCGCAAGGCCAACGCCCGCAAGTTCCGCGGCTTCCTGGCGCCGGAGTACAACATCCAGACCATCGAAGCGGCGGTGAACGAGCCGTTCGAGCAGGGTTTGAAGACCGAGCGCAAGCTGTTCATGGAGCTGATGACCGGCCCGCAGTCGGCCGCCCAGCGCTACGTCTTCTTCGCCGAGCGCCAGGCCAACAAGATCCCCGACGTGCCGGAGGACACCGAGACCCTGCCGATCAAGAAGGTCGGAGTGATCGGGGCTGGCACCATGGGCGGCGGCATCTCGATGAACTTCCTCAACGCCGGCATCCCGGTGACGATCATCGAGGCCAAGCAGGAGAACCTGGACCGCGGCGTCGGGATCATCCGCAAGAACTACGAGAACACCGCCAAGAAGGGCCGCCTGAAGCCCGAGGACGTGGAGACCCGCATGGGTCTGCTCACCCCGTCCATGAACCTTGAGGACCTGGCCGACTGCGACCTGATCATCGAGGCCGTGTTCGAGCTGATGGAGATCAAGAAGGACGTCTTCGGCAAGCTGGACAAGATCGCCAAGCCCGGCGCGATCCTGGCCAGCAACACCTCGTACCTGGACGTGGACGCCATCGCCGCCGCCACCAGCCGGCCGGAAAGCGTCATCGGCCTGCACTTCTTCTCGCCAGCCAATGTCATGCGCCTGCTGGAGATCGTGCGCGGCGAGAAGACCGCCAAGCCGGTGATCGCCACGGCGATGAAGCTGTCCAAGGTCATCGGCAAGGTAGGGGTGCTGGTCGGCAACTGCTTCGGCTTCGTCGGCAACCGCATGCTGGCCCAGCGCCAGCGCGAGGCGCAGAAGCTGATCCTGGAAGGCGCGATGCCCTGGGACGTGGACCGCGTGCTGTACGACTTCGGCCTGCCCATGGGGCCGTTCGCCATGAGCGATCTGGCCGGCCTCGACATCGGCTGGGACCCGGCCAAGACCAGCTCGTCCACCGTCCGCGAGGTGCTGTGCGAGATGGACCGCCGGGGTCAGAAGACCGGCGCGGGCTTCTACGATTACGACGAGAACCGCATCGCCAAACCGTCTCCGGTGACCGAACAGGTGATCCGCGACTTCGCCGCCAAAAAGGGCGTCAACCAGCGCGACATCAGCGACCAGGAGATCCTGGAGCGCACCCTCTATCCGATGGTCAACGAGGGGGCGAAGATCCTGGAGGAAGGCAAGGCCATCCGCGCCTCCGACATCGATATCGTCTGGATCAACGGCTACGGCTGGCCGGTCTATCGCGGCGGCCCGATGCACTGGGCCGACAGCATCGGCCTGGACAAGATCCTGGCCCGCATGAAGCAGTTCCAGAACGAGATGGGCGACGACTTCAAGCCGTCGGCCCTGCTGGAGAAGCTGGTCGCCGAGGGCAAGGGTTTCAAGGACCTGTAAGGTCCATCTTGTGCGGGGCTGAGCAGTAAAGACCGAGTTCGGAGAGACGACGCGTGACCCAGACCCTCGACGCCATGATCGCGGCGGACTTCGGGACCATCGGCGACATCCTGCGCCAGCGGGCCCTGGAGGCGCCGAGCCGGCCGGCGGTGGTGATGGAGAGCGGGGAGGCCGTCGACTACGCCGGCCTCGACCTGCTGATGGACCGTGTCGCCGCCGCCCTGCAGCGGGGCGAGATCGTCAAGGGCGAGGCGGTGGCGGTTTGCGCCACGGCCTCGATCCCCTATGCCGCCCTGTTCCTCGGCGCGCTGCGGGCCGGTGTGGCGGTGGCGCCGATCGCGCCGTCGTCCTCGCCCGAGCAGATCGCCGGCATGGTCGCCGACTGCGCGGCGAGGCTGTTCTTCCTGGACGAAGGCGTGGCGTCGGCCATGGGCGCGGCGCTGGATGGGCTGGACGTCCCGCGCGTGGCCCTGGACGGCTCTGGCGCTGGCGAGGCCTTCGACGGCTGGCTGGCAGACGAGGACGCGCGCCCGGCGCAGGTCGAGCTCGGCAAGGGCGATCCGTTCAACATCATCTATTCCTCCGGCACCACGGGCGCGCCCAAGGGCATCGTGCAATCGCACGGCATGCGCTGGCGGCACATCGCGCTGCAGGGCGGGGTGGGCTTCAGCCCCGCGCCGATCAGCCTGCTGTCGACGCCGCTCTATTCGAACACCACCCTGGTCTGCTTCTTCCCGACCCTGGCAGGGGGCGGCACGGTGGTGCTGATGAAGAAGTTCGACGCCGGCCAATTCCTGAAGCTGGCGCAGCAGCACCGCGTCACCCACGCCATGCTGGTGCCGGTGCAGTACCGCCGCATCCTGGAACACGCGGACTTCGACCAGACCGACCTGACCAGTTTCCAGATCAAGTTCTGCACCTCCGCCCCGTTCTCGGCGGAGCTGAAGCGGCAGGTGCTCGACCGCTGGCCCGGCGGGCTGGTCGAGTACTTCGGGATGACCGAGGGCGGGGGCACCTGCATCCTCATGTGCCACGCCTTCCCCGACAAGCTGCACACGGTCGGCGTGCCCGCCCCGGGCTGCGACATCCGCCTGATCGACGAGGAGGGGAACGAGCTTCCGGCCGGTGAGATCGGCGAGATCGTCGGCCGCTCGGCGGCGACCATGAACGGCTATCAGGGCCGTCAGGACAAGACCGACGAGGCCACCTGGATCAGCCCGGAGGGCGAGCGCTTTATCCGCACCGGCGATGTCGGCCGCTTCGACGCCGAGGGTTTCCTGACGCTCATGGACCGCAAGAAGGACATGATCATCTCGGGCGGCTTCAACATCTATCCCAGCGACCTGGAGGCGGTGATCGTCCAGCACCCCGCGGTGGCGGAGGTCGCTGTCATCGCCGCCCCCTCCGACCAGTGGGGCGAGACGCCCGTGGCCTTCGTGGCCCTGAAGACCGGCGCATCAGCGGAGGCGGAGGAGTTGAAGACCTTCGCCAACGCGCGTCTGGGCAAGATGCAACGCGTCGCCGATCTCCGCATCGTCGAGGCCCTGCCGCGCAGCCACATCGGCAAGGTGCTGAAGCGGGAGCTGCGGGACGCGTATGTGGTGTAAATCCCCTCTCCCCCGCAAGCGGGGGCCAGGGAAAGGGCGGACTTACCGCACCTGACGCTCGATCTGGTTGTCGACGCCCACGACCCGGACCTGGGGTTCGCGGTCGGACTTCCAGCGGACGTTGTGGCCCGTGCCCTCGACCTTCACGAGCGCGCCCGGCTTCAGGCCGATGATGATCGTGTTGTCGGTCCCGACCAGGGTCAGACTGGCGCAGGCGCCGGTGAAGGTCAGCTGGTGATCGACGCCGGCGACGAACACGTCGCGGCCCTCGCAGGCGATGGTGCGCTGCTGCTCGACGCCGGCGATGCGGATCGGCTCGCCGCTGGCGACGGAGGCCGTGCCGACTTGCGCGGCCAGGGCGAGGGCGAGTGCGATCATGTTCAGGTCCTTGATGCGTCCATGGGGAGCCCTTGTGGTAGCGGGCCGACGCGACGGAAGCGTGACCCTGCTAGTGCTCGGCCACGTAAACGTCGATCTCGGCCAGGCGTTTCTCGACCTCGGCCTTTTCGAGGAACGAGCCGGTGAAGCTGTTCTTCGCCAGGGTGATCAGTTCGTCGCGCGTGAGGTTCGTGGCGGCCGCCACCGCGGTCCAGTTGTCGTTCAGATAGCCGCCGAAATAGGCCGGATCGTCGGAATTCACCGTCGCCTTCAGGCCCAGGTCCAGCATCCGCTTCATCGGGTGCGTCGTCAGGTCGTCGACCACGCAGAGCTTCAGGTTCGACAGCGGGCAGACGGTCAGGGTCATGCCTTCGGAAACCAGCCGGCGGGTCAGGGCCTCGTCCTCAAGCGCGCGGTTGCCGTGGTCGATGCGATCGACGGCAAGCAGGTCCAGCGCTTCCCAGACATAGGCCGGCGGGCCTTCCTCGCCAGCGTGGGCGACGATCTTCAGGCCCTTGTCAGCGGCCGCCTTGAACACGCGGGCGAACTTGGACGGCGGGTGGCCGACCTCGGAGGAATCCAGGCCGACGCCGACGATGCGGTCCAGATAGGGCTCGGCCTGTTTCAGGGTCTCGAAGGCGGCGTCTTCGTCCAGATGGCGCAGGAAGCACAGGATCAGCTTGGAGGTGACGCCCAGGGTCTTCTCCGCCTCGACCATGGCCGATAGCAGGCCGTCGGCGACGACGCTGAACGGCACGCCGCGATCGGTGTGGGTCTGTGGGTCGAAGAAAATCTCGGCGTGCTTGCCGCCGTCCGCCGCCAGACGCCGGAAATAGGCCATGGCGAGGTCGTGGAAGTCGGCTTCCTTCAGCAGGACGCTGGCCCCCGCATAGTAGATGTCCAGGAAGTCCTGCAGGTTGGAGAAGGCGTAGGCCGCCTTCACCGCCTCGATCGAATCGAAGGGCAGGGTGACGCCGTTGCGCTTGGCGAACTCGAACATCTGCTCGGGCTCGAGGCTGCCCTCGATGTGCAGATGCAGTTCGGCCTTGGGCAGGCCGGCGATGAAGGCGTTCAGATCCTGGGTCATGACCGTACGTTTTCTGTGGCTATGGCGCGCGGTCAAGCACGACTGGCGTTGCGGGCCGCATATTCGCCACTAAGCTTGGGATGCTGTCAGCAAGCTGGGCCAGGCTTGCGAGGGGGGAAACGATGCCGATCAATCTGACGATCAATGGAAGCCGCAAGACGGTGGATGTGGACGGCGACACGCCGCTGCTCTGGGTGTTGCGCGACAAGCTCGACATGGTCGGGACGAAGTTCGGCTGCGGCGTCGGCCAGTGCGGCGCCTGCACCGTCCACATCGACGGCCAGCCGGTTCGCGCCTGCCTGACCCCGGTCGAGAGCGTCGGCGAGTCCAAGGTCACCACCATCGAGGCCATCGGCGCCGTCGAGGTCGGCAAGAAGCTGCAGCAAGCCTGGATCGAGCATGACGTGCCCCAGTGCGGCTACTGCCAGGCCGGCCAGATCATGAGCGCCGCCGCCCTGCTGGCCGCGACGCCCAAGCCGACCGACGACGACATCGACGCCGCCATGAACGGCAACCTGTGCCGCTGCGCCACCTATCTGCGCATCAAGGCGGCCATCAAGCAGGCGGCGGGGGTCTGATCATGGCTGACGGAAACATGCCCGCGCCCTCGCGCCGCGCCTTCCTGAAAGCCGGCCTGGCGGTCGGCGGGGGACTGATGCTGAGCTTCAAGCTCGAGACCAGCTCACTGGCGGCGGGCGCGGGAACGCTCAACGCCTATGTCACCATCGGGACCGACGGCATGGTCACCCTGGCGGCCAAGAATCCCGAGGTCGGGCAGGGCGTGAAGACCTCCCTGCCGCAGATCATCGCCGAGGAGCTGGACGTCGCCTGGAGCCAGGTGAAGGTCGAGATGGCCCGCACCGATCCCGCCGCCTACGGTCGCCAGATCGCCGGCGGCAGCATGTCCACCCCGACCAACTGGGACACCCTGCGCCGGGTCGGCGCGGCGGGGCGTCAGATGCTGATCAACGCCGCCGCCGCCGAGTGGGGCGTGCCGGCCGCCGAATGCTCGACCCAGGACGGCCACGTCCTGCACGGCAAGCGCAAGGCCAGCTACGGCGCCCTGGCGTCCAAGGCCGCCGCCCTGCCGGCGCCGGACCTGAAGACCGTCGCCCTGAAAGACCCCAAGGACTTCAAGGTCATCGGCAAGGCCCTGACCGGTGTCGACAACCCCAAGATCATCACTGGCCAACCGGTCTTCGGCATCGATACCCGCCTGCCGGGGATGCTGTACGCCACCTACGCCAAGGCGCCCGTCTTCGGCGCCCAGGTGAAGAGCGCCGACCTCGCCGCCGCCAAGGCGGTGAAGGGCGTCAAGAACGCCTTCATCGTCGAAGGCCTGCCGATCAAGGACAACCGCATGGACGGCCTGCTGGGCGGCGTCGCGGTGGTGGCCGACAGCTGGTGGGCGGCCCGCAAGGGGCGTGAAGCCCTGAACATCGTCTGGCAGGACCACCCGACCTCGAGCCAGAGCACGGCCGCTTTCGACGCGGAGGCCGCGCGCCTGCTGGCCGGCGCGCCACACAAGACGCTGATCAACGACGGTGACGCCTCGGCGAAGATCAAGGGCGCGGCCAAGACGGTGAAGGCGACCTACGCCTATCCCTTCGTGGCGCACGCGCCGCTGGAGCCGCAGAACTGCACCGCCTGGTTCAAGGACGGAAAGATGGAGATCTGGGCCCCGACCCAGCTTCCCCAGCCCGGACGCCAGGTGGTCGCCGACATGCTGGGCATCGACGTCTCGGCGGTGACCGTCCACATGATCCGCGGCGGCGGGGGCTTCGGCCGCCGCCTGATGAACGACTACATGGTCGAGGTCGCCCGCATCGCCAAGGAAGTCGCTGCGCCGGTCCAGCTGATCTGGACCCGCGAAGACGACATCCAGCACGACTTCTATCGCTGCGCCGGATTCCACGAGATGGAGGCCGGTCTCGACGCCTCTGGCAAGCTGGTCGCCTGGCGCGAGCACTTCGTCACCTTTGGCGCCGGCGAGGCGGTGTCCACGGGCGCCGACCTGCATCTGCACCAGTTTCCGAACAAGTTCCTGGGCGACTACAAGGTCGAGCGTTCGATCATGCAGTCGGGCATTCCGACCGGTTGGCTGCGGGCGCCGGGCAGCAACGCCTTCGCCTTCGTCCATCAGGGCTTCGTCGATGAGCTGGCGCAGGCCGCGGGGCGCGACCCGGTGGAGTTCCGCATCGAGATGCTGTCGCGGACGCCCGAAGTCGTGGTCAATCCGACCCAGACCTTCATCTCCAAGCGGATGATCGACGTCCTCAAGGTCGTGGCCGAGAAGTCGGGCTGGGCGAACCGCGCCCGCCTGCCCAAGGGCACGGGCATGGGTGTCGCCTTCTACTACAGCCACCTCGGCTACTTCGCCGAGGTGGTGCAGGCCACCGTCACGGACGGGGCCTACAAGGTGGACAAGGTCTGGGTCGTCGGCGACGTCGGCGCCCACATCGTCAATCCCAGCGGCGCCATGAACCAGGTTCAGGGCTCGGTCCTGGATGGCCTGGGCCAGGCGACGCAGAAGATCACCATCGAGGGCGGCGCGGTCGTGGAGAGCAACTTCCACGACTTCCCGCTGCTGCGCGCCGCCGACGCTCCGCCGGTGGAGGTGCATTTCCTCAAGACCGACTATCCGCCGACCGGCCTTGGAGAGCCCGCCTTGCCGCCGGTGATCCCGGCCCTGTGCGGGGCGATCTTCGCCGCCACAGGCAAGCGCGTGCGCAGCCTGCCCATCGATGTCGAACTGCTGAAGGCCTGAGTATGACCGACCTGCGTTTCACCGCCGCCTTTGTCGCGGCGGCCCTTTCGGTCGCCGCTGCCCCGGCCTTCGCCGCCGGTGACGTGGCGCGCGGCAAGGCCGTGTTCGCCCGCTGCTCCACCTGCCACAAGCCGGCGACCGGTCCGATGGGGCCGTCCTTGAACGGCGTGGTCGGACGCAAGGCCGGGACCGCGCCGGGCTTCCGCTATTCCAAGGCCCTGATCGCCTCGGGCAAGACTTGGTCGGAAGGGGAGTTGGACGCCTTCCTGACGGCGCCGGGCAAGGCCGTTCCGGGCACGTCGATGTTCATCAACCTGGCCAATCCGAAGGACCGGGCGGACGTCATCGCGTATCTCGCGTCGGTAAAGTAGCGCCTTCGCCAAGCTACGGTTTTTGACCGAAAAGCACAAAACAAGCATCGGTTCATGCCGAGCTTGGATCAAAGCTTGCGGAAATCGAAAAAGCTGCCAATAAACGCCCCTGGTTCCGGACAAAAAAATGACACCGGTATCATTAGGAAGCGCCTATCTGCTGAAAGCCGCGGTTTAGACGGCTGCGACTCTTCATTGGGTCGGCGCAGAACCTTGGAGGGGAAGATGACCAAAGCTGCTCGCAGCTTGCGCCTTGGCGCGTCTATTACGGCTCTGACTTTGGCGATGATCGCCGGTCAGGCCCAAGCACAAGAAACCACCACTGCTGACGACGGCGAAGTTGAAGCCGTCGTCGTCACCGGCTTCCGCAGCAGCCTGGACAAGGCCCTGAACGTGAAGCGGTCCGAAGCCGCCGCCGTGGACTCGATCCTGGCGGAAGACATCGGCAAGTTCCCGGACCTGAACCTGTCTGAATCGATCCAGCGCATTCCCGGCGTTGCGATCACGCGCGACGGCGGCGAAGGCCGTCAGATCTCGGTGCGGGGCCTTGGTCCGCAGTTCACGCGGGTGCGCATCAACGGCATGGAAGCCCTGACGACCGGCGGTTCGGCCGACAGCTCGGGCGGCACCAACCGTGGCCGTTCGTTCGACTTCAACGTTTTCGCGTCCGACCTCTTCAACTCGATCACCGTCCGCAAGACGGCCGAAGCATCGACGGAAGAAGGCTCGCTCGGCGCGACGGTCGATCTGCGCACGGCTCGACCGTTCGACTACAACGGCTTCGCCATGGCCGCCTCGGCCTTGGCCGGCTACAACGACCTGTCCGAGAAGGTCAGCCCGCGCGGCGCCTTCATGATCTCCAACACCTGGGCCGACGACACCTTCGGCGCCCTGCTGTCGGTGGCCTACAACAAGCGTCAGGTGGTTGAAGAGGGCGCCAGCACCGTCCGCTGGATGAACGGCCTGGCCGCCAACACCGGCTTCCAGTCGTCGACCGCGTCCGGCATCAGCCTGGCCCAGGCCAACGCAGCGTTCCGCCCGCGCTTCCCGCGCTTCGACCGCTTCTACAGCGAGAACGAGCGCCTGGGCGTCACCGGATCGCTGCAATGGCGTCCGACCGAGCGCACCGTGATCAGCCTGGACGGCCTCTACGCCGACCTGGATCAGACGCGTGAGGAACAATACCTGGAAGCTCCGGTGTTCAGCACGAACGGTGCTCAGGGCATCGGCGACGTGGACCTGATCGGCGGCGTCATCAACGGTCAGAACACCCTGGTTTCGGGCACGTTCAACGACGTCGATCTGCGGACCGAAAACCGCTACGACGTCCTGAAGACCAAGTTCAGCCAGTTCACCCTGTCGGGCGAACACGAGCTGACCGACAAGATCAAGCTGACCGGCGTGCTCGGCCACTCTGTCTCGGATCACAAGAACCCGATCCAGACCACGGTCATCTTCGACCAGCTGAACGTCGACGGCTTCTCGTACGACTTCACCAAGCGCATGCCGACCCTCGGCTTCGGCAACGCCAATCTGACATCGCCGGACGCCTGGACCCTGACCCAGCTGCGCCTGCGCCCGCAGACGTCGAAGAACACCTACGACACCGCACAGTTCGAAGTGGGCTACGCCCTGAGCGACACCCTCAAGTTCAGCGCCGGCTTAAACTGGAAGAAGTACGAGTTCGAGACCACTGAAAAGCGCCGTTCCAACGGCACGGCCAACAACCTCGAAGCCTCGATTCCGGCTTCGCTGGCGGCCCTGTCGCGCTCGGGCTTCAGCAAGACGGTCAACCTCGGCGGCGTGAAAACCATCATCCCCGACTACTTCGCGGCCGTGACGGCTCTGTCGCTGAACGATCCGGCGCTGTTCCGTCTCGGCTCCGAGCCGTCGCTGGGCAACAACCGCGCCGTGGCCGAAGAGTCCACGGGCGGCTTCGTCCAGGCCGACTTCGAGACCCTGGTCGCCAACATGCCGCTGCGCGGCAACTTCGGCGTCCGCTACGTGGAGACCCAGCAGGAGTCGCAGGGCTACTCGTTCCTCAGCGGCGCACCCGTCCTGGTCCGCTCCGAGCAGAAGTATGACGACACCCTGCCGTCGATGAACCTGGTGCTGGAGCCGCGTGAGAACTTCCTGATCCGCTTCGGCGCCGCCAAGGTCATGGCCCGCTCGGATCTGGGCAGCCTGACGCCGGGCGCCACGGTCAGCGTCTCGGGCGCCAACCGCTCGGTCAACGCCGGCAACCCGGCCCTGCAGCCGTTCCGCGCCAAGGCCTACGACCTGTCTTTCGAATACTACTTCCAGCGCGGCGCCCTGCTGTCGCTGGCGCTGTTCAAGAAGGACATCGACACGCTGGTCCAGACCCAGCAGCAACAGGTGCCGTTCACCGGCAATCCGTTCGGCATCCCCGACAGCGTCGCCACCGCGGCCTGCGGCGCCCTGCCGGTTTCGGAATGCAATCCGTCTCTGAACTGGGTGTTCACCACCCCAGTCAACACCGACGGCGCGAGCTTGAAGGGCCTGGAGATCAACTACCAGCAGCCCTTCACCTTCCTGCCGGGCCCGTTCAACAAGATGGGCGCGCTTCTGAACTACACCTATGTGAAGTCGGAAGTGGACTATGTGAACGCGGCTGGCGCGGTGGTGGCGACCAACGACCTGACCGGTCTGTCGCGCAACAGCTACAACGCGACGCTGTACTATGAAGACAGCAAGATCAGCGCCCGCGTTTCGGCCGCCTATCGTGACCGCTATCTGACCCGCGTTCCGGGCCAGGAAGCCGGCACCTCGTTCGACGGCACCAACGAGACGCTGAACGTCGACGCCTCGATCCAGTACACCCTGAACGACCGCGTGAAGTTCAGCCTGGAGGGCGTGAACTTGACCGACGAGTACGCCGATCAGTTCAACGACTCGACCAACCGGATGTCGGTCTATCACCACACCGGCCGCGAGATCCTGTTCGGGGTGCGCTACACCTACTGATCAGACCGCGAGGTTTGAAAGACGAAGGGCGCCGGAGTGATCCGGCGCCCTTTTTTATGCTACTTCAAGCAATCCAGCGGGGCCGGCCAGTCGATGTCCGGCAGCAGGGCGCCGGAGCGGACCAGGTTGGCGCCGCGCTCCAGGTCGTCGGCCCAGTAGCGGTCCTGGTCATAGTGCGCGACCTGCTCGCGGACGGCGGCGTGGGCCATCTCCAGCGGGGCGGAGGACTTCAGCGGACGGTGGAAGTCCAGCCCCTGGGCGGCGGCCAGCACCTCGATCCCGACGATGTTGGCGGTGTTCCAAGCCATGTCCGACAGGCGGCGCGCGCCATGGGCGGCCATGCTGACATGGTCCTCCTGGTTGGCGCTGGTGGGGATGGTGTCGACGCTTGCCGGATGGGCTAGGCCCTTGTTCTCGGAGGCGAGCGCGGCGGCGGTCACCTGCGGGATCATGAAGCCGCTGTTTAGGCCGCCATCCTTCACCAGGAACGCGGGCAGGCCGCCGCTCATCTTCGGATCGACCAGGATCGACAGGCGGCGTTCGGACAGGTTGCCGATCTCGCACAGGACCATGGCCAGCAGGTCGGCGGCGAAGGCCACCGGCTCGGCGTGGAAGTTGCCGCCCGACAGGGCCTCGGCCGGGTCGCTGAACACCAGCGGGTTGTCGGTCACCGCGTTGGCTTCGGTGGTCAGGGTCTGGGCGGCGAAACGGATGGCGTCCAGGGCCGCGCCCATCACCTGCGGCTGGCAGCGCAGGGAGTAGGGGTCCTGCACCCGGCTGCAATCCACATGGCTGTTTCGGATGTCGCTGCCGGCGATCAGCTGCCGCAGCACGGCGGCCACGTCCTTCTGGCCCGCATGGCCGCGCACGGCGTGGATGCGGGGATCGAAGGGGGTGTCGCTGCCCTTCAGCGCATCGACGCTCATGCCGCCGGCCACCAGGGCCGCGCCGAACACGCGCAGGGTCTTGAACAGGCCCGACAGGGCCATGGCCGTGGACGCCTGGGTCCCGTTGATCAGGGCCAGGCCTTCCTTCGGCGCCAACTCCACCGGCGGGATGCCGGCCAGGCTCAGGCCCTCGGCGGCGGTCATGATGTGGCCGCCGCGGCGAACCTCGCCCACGCCCATCAGCACGGCGGACATGTGGGCCAGGGGCGCCAGGTCGCCCGACGCGCCGACCGAACCCTTGGCCGGCACGCAGGGATAGATCTCGTGCGCCAGCAGGGCGAGCAGGGTGTCAATCACCTCCAGCCGCACGCCCGAGACGCCGGCCGACAGGCTCATCACCTTCAGCGCCATCATCAGGCGCACCCACTCGTCCGGCATGAACTCGCCGACGCCCGAGCAGTGCGACAGGATCAGGTTCTTCTGCAGCTGCGCCAGCTCGCCGTCGCCGATGCGTTCGGACGCCAGAAGGCCAAAGCCGGTGTTGATGCCGTAGACCGTCTTGCCGCTGGCGACGATCGCCTCGACCGTCGCGGCGCTGGCGGCGATCCGCTTGCGGGCGACGTCGTCGAGGGTCAGGCGCACCGGCCCGTCATGGATGGCGCGCAGGTCGGCCAGGGCGAACCCGGCCTCGGAGATGGTGAGTTCGATCATCGGGTCAGCATCGGCAGGTGAAGGTTGTTCTCGCGGGCGCAGTCCAGCGCCTCGGCGTAGCCGGCGTCGGCGTGGCGCATGACGCCCGTGGCCGGGTCGTTCCACAGGACGCGGCCGATGCGCTGGGCGGCGGCCTCGGTGCCGTCGCAGACGATGACCACGCCGGAGTGCTGGGAATAGCCCATGCCGACCCCGCCGCCGTGGTGCAGCGACACCCAGGTCGCCCCGCCGGCGACGTTCAGCATGGCGTTCAGCAGCGGCCAGTCGGACACCGCGTCCGAACCGTCCTTCATGCCCTCGGTCTCGCGGTTCGGGCTGGCGACGGAGCCGCTGTCCAGGTGGTCGCGGCCGATGACGACCGGGGCCGACAGCTCGCCATTGGCCACCATCTCGTTGAAGGCCAGGCCCAGCTTGTCGCGCAGGCCCAGGCCCACCCAGCAGATGCGGGCCGGCAGACCCTGGAACTGGATCTTCTCGCCGGCCATGTCGAGCCAGCGGTGCAGGTGCGGATCGTCGGGGATCAACTCCTTCACCTTGGCGTCGGTCTTGCGGATGTCCTCCGGATCACCCGACAGGGCGGCCCAGCGGAACGGCCCGACGCCGCGGCAGAACAGCGGGCGGATGTAGGCGGGCACGAAGCCGGGGAAGTCAAAGGCGTTCTCGACGCCCGCGTCCTTGGCCTCCTGGCGGATGTTGTTGCCGTAGTCGAAGGTCGGCACGCCCATCTCGTGGAAGGCCAGCATCGCCTTCACATGCGCGGCCATGCTGGCGCGGGCGGCGGTGCGGACGCCGGCCGGATCGCTGACCTTGCGCTCGGCCCATTGCTCCAGCGTCCAGCCGGCCGGCAGGTAGCCGTTCAGCGGATCGTGGGCGCTGGTCTGGTCGGTGACGGCGTCGGGACGCACGCCCCGGCGCAGCAGTTCCGGCAGGATCTCGGCGGCGTTGCCCAGCAGGCCGACGGAGACGGCCTCACCCTTGCTGGTCGCCTCATCGATCATCGCCAGGGCCTCGTCGAGGGTGTTGGCGGCGCGGTCCAGATAGCCCGTCTCCAGGCGTTTCTCGATGCGGCTCGGCTGGCATTCGATCGCCAGGATCGAGGCGCCGGCCATGGTCGCGGCCAGGGTCTGGGCGCCGCCCATGCCGCCGAGGCCGGCGGTCAGGATCCAGCGGCCGGTCAGGTCGCCGCCGAAATGCTGGCGGCCCATCTCGACGAAGGTCTCGTAGGTGCCCTGAACGATGCCCTGGCTGCCGATGTAGATCCACGAGCCGGCCGTCATCTGGCCGTACATCATCAGGCCCTTGCGATCGAGCTCGCCGAAATGCTCCCAGTTCGCCCACTTGGGCACGAGGTTGGAGTTGGCCAGCAGCACGCGCGGGGCGTCGGCGTGGGTGCGGAACACGCCCACCGGCTTGCCCGACTGGATCAGCAGGGTCTCATGGTCTTCGAGGGTCTTCAGCGTCTCGACGATGCGGTCGAAGCTGTCCCAGTCGCGGGCGGCGCGGCCGATGCCGCCATAGACCACCAGCTCGTCCGGGTTCTCGGCCACCTCGGGGTCGAGATTGTTCATCAGCATCCGAAGCGGGGCCTCGGTCAGCCACGACTTGGCGTTCAGCTGGGGGCCGCGCGGCGCGGTCACCCGGCGGGCGTTGGCGAAGCGGGTGGGCGCGTTCATCGGAATCTCCCTCGGATGCGAGGCTGAAAACTATGAATGTATATACAACCTGTCAAACGGACTTCAGGCGGCTGACCGCAGCGCGATAGGCGGCGGCGATCGCGTCCTCCCGCGGGTGCCGTCCGTCGCGGACCCGCCAGGCGCCGCCGACCATCACGTCCTTCACCGGATTGGCGAAGCCGCCGAAGATCCAGGCGTCCATCAGGCGCCCGTCATCGCGCCCGAACAGGGCCGGGGCCTGATCGTCCAGCACCACGATGTCGGCGCGCATGCCGGGTGCGATGGCCCCGGTCTTCCGGCCGCTGGACCGCGCACCGCCGGCCGCCGCCGCGTTGTGCAGATGCACGCCGGTGTGCGGCTCGCGCGCCCCGGCCAAGACGTTGCGCTCGCCGGTGATCAGCCGCTGTCCGTATTCGAGGAGCCGCAGCTCTTCCGCCAGATCGACGCTCACATGGCTGTCCGAACCGATGGAGATCGACCCGCCCTGGGCCAGGAAGCTTTCGGCCGGGAAGATCCCGTCGCCCAGGTTCGCCTCGGTGGTGGGGCACAGCACGACGGTCGCGCCGGCGTCGCGGACGGCCGCCATCTCCGTCTCGGTGACGTGGGTGGCGTGGACCAGGTTCCAGCGGTCATCGACGTCGGCGTTGGCCAGCAGCCATTCCACCGGGCGAGCGCCGGTCGCCTCCAGGCAGCGCTCGACCTCCTTACGCTGCTCGGCGATGTGGATGTGGATCGGGCCGCCGCCCTCCAGCCCCGCCAGCAGTTCGGCCAGGGCCTGGGGCGGCACGGCGCGCAGGCTGTGAATCGCCGTTCCCATGACCACGCCATCGGTCTTCAGGTCGGCGCGCAGGCGCAGGAAATCCCCGACCGAATGGACGAACCGCTTCTGTCCCTCGTTGGGCGCGGCGCCGCCGAAGTCGGAGGTCATGTACAGGGTCGGCAGCAGGGTCAGGTCGATCCCCGTCCGCGCGGCGGCGTCGATAACCGCCTGGCCCATGGCGCGTCCGCCGACCGGCGCCTGGTGCAGATAGTGGAACTCACAGACGGCGGTGTAGCCGGCCTTCAGCATCTCCACATAGAGCTGGGCGGCGATGGCGTTCAGGTCCTCCGGCGTCACGGCGGCGGCCAGGCGGTACATGGCGTCGCGCCAGGTCCAGAAGCTGTCGCGCGCCTCGCCCCGATGCTCGGTCAGGCCGACCAGGGCGCGCTGGAACGCGTGGCTGTGGGCGTTGGCGATTCCGGGGACCGCCACGCCTTTCACCCGCTCGCCAACGCCGGGGCTGTCGGGCGCCACATCGGTGATCATCCCGGCTGAATTGATGGTCACCAGGACGTCCCGCCGCCAGCCTTGGGCGGTCAGCGCCCGTTCGTAGTTCTGCTGCATGGACGACCCGTCTGAACCCTGCTTGTATAGACAAGACAATGGCGCAGGACGGGTGCGGCGGCAATGCAGGGTGATTTCGACGCGGTCTGGACCGGCGGCCATCTGGCGACGATGGCGGATGATACCGGCTACGGCGTGATCGAGAACGGCGCGGTGGCGGTCAAGAACGGGCTCATCGCCTGGGCCGGCGCGGCCGCCGACATGCCGGGGGGCGCGGCCGAGAACTCACGACCTGCGCGGCCGCTGGCTGACCCCCGGCCTGATCGATTGCCACACCCACCTCGTCTATGCCGGCAGCCGCGTGCGCGAGTTCGAGATGCGGCTGGAGGGCGCGACATATGAGGAGATCGCCCGCGCCGGCGGCGGCATCCTGTCGACCATGCGCGCCACCCGCGCTGCCACCGAGGACGAGCTGCTCGACCTCGCCCACGCCCGCGCCGAAAAGCTGATCGCCGGCGGCGTCACCACGGTCGAGATCAAGTCGGGCTACGGCCTCGACGTGGACAGCGAGCTGAAGATGCTGCGCGTCGCCCGCACCCTCGGCGAGGAGCGGGGGATCGAGGTGAAGACCACCTTCCTCGGCGCCCACGCCGTGCCGCCGGAGCACAAGGACGACCGCGACGCCTATGTCCGCCTGATCATCGACGAGATGCTGCCCGCCGTGGCCGCCGAAGGACTGGCCGACGCGGTGGACGCCTTTTGTGAGAGCATCGCCTTCACCCCGGCCGAGACGCGGCGGATCTTCAAGGCGGCGACCAAGCTCGGCCTGCGGGTGAAGCTGCACGCCGACCAACTGGGCGATCTCGGCGGCGGCGGCCTGGCGGCGGAACTGGGCGCCCTGTCGGCTGACCATCTGGAGCATGCGTCCGAGGAGTCCATCGCCGCCATGGGCCGCGCCGGCGTGGTCGCGGTGCTGCTGCCGGGCGCCTATTACTTCCTGCGCGAAACCGTGGCCCCACCCATCGAACTGATGCGCAAGCATGGCGTCCGCATGGCCCTGGCCACCGACTGCAACGCCGGCACCTCGCCGATCACCTCCATGCCGCTGATCCTGAACATGGCCTGCACCCTGTTCCGCATGACCCCGGCCGAGGCCCTGGCGGCGGTCACCCGTCATGGCGCGGCGGCTCTCGGCCTGCAGGCGACGCACGGGAGCCTGGAGGTCGGCAAGGTCGCCGACTTCGCGGTCTGGGAGGTCGAGTCTCCGGGGGAGATCGCCCACGCCCCCGGCGACAACCGCTGCGCCATGACGGTCAAGGGCGGGCAGCCCCTTTGAGCACCGGCGACGGAAGCCTGAAGGCCCGCATCCGCCGCCACATCCTGGAGCGGATCAGCACCGGCGCCTGGGCGGCGGGCGACCGCATCCCGTCCGAGCATGAACTGGCCGAGGCGTTCGGCGCCAGCCGCATGACTGTCCACCATGCGGTGCGCGACCTGCAGGGCGACGGCTATCTGACCCGCGCCAAGGGCAAGGGCACCTTCGTCGCTCCGGCCCGCGCCCACGTCATGGCCGTGAAGCTGCTCGACATCGCCGACGAGATCGCCGCGCGCGGCGGCCGGCACGAGGCGCGGTTGATCAGCGGCGAGACCCGTCCCGCCACCATGGCCGAGGCGGCCCTGTTCGGCGCTTCCGCCGGCCTGGTGCTGTTCCATGCCGTGGTGCTGCACAGCGAGGACGGCGCCCCGATCCAGCTGGAGGACCGCTTGGTCAATCCGGCCCTAGCCCCCGGCGTGAGCGAGGCGGACCTGGATCGCGAGACCTATTTCGCCCACCTGATGGCGCGCTTTCCCTATCCCGAGGGGGCGGCCGCCATCCGCGCCGCCGCGCCGGACGCCCGCGCCCGCGACCTGCTGGCCATGGGCGACGGCGAGCCCTGCATCGAGATCGAGCGCCTGACGCGGGTGGAGGGCCAGGTGGTCACCGCCGTGCGCCTGATCTATCCCGCCTCGCGCTACGCCCTGACCGGTGAGATCCTGCGTCCGACGGCGTTGGGCTAGTCGTCCTCTTCCTCGGAAGGGCTCAACTCGGCCAGCATCTTCTCCAGCCGCGCCAGCTTTCGGCTGTGCCGCCGGTCGGTCCAGAAGCCCCAGGCCAGCGACGCGAGAACCGTCGACACGCTCAGGCCGATGGCGAACCGGGCGTCTTGGTCCATCACGTTTAGGTCCGCGTGCAGGATGGCCGAGGTCAGGGCGATGAAGGCGACCGCGCCGATGGCCAGGTAGTAGCCGGATCGCGCGCGGCGAATGGCGCTGCGGGTCTGGACGATCTCGGAGCGCAGGGCGGCGTCCACCGTCTCCGCCCGTGTCTCCCACGGCGCGCGGGCCACCCATAGGGTGACGGTCATGCCGAACAGCACGAAGGCCAGGCCGCCCAGCCCCATGATCACGCCGCTGGCGGTCCCCTTGGCGAGTGCCGAGACGGCGATGCCGCCGACCGCCAGGTAAAGAACGATATCCGTCGCCGACTTCAGGCGCGCGATCAGGGCGCGCCTCTTCAGCCGCCGGCGCATGCGCGGCAGGTCGAAGGTCTCCTTGGTTTCCGGCTCATCGCGCCAGGCGTCTGCCAGGGCGCTCCATTCGGGATCGGAGGTCATGTCCGCTCCTGTCGCTGTATCGTCTCGCGCAGGGCCGCCTTGGCCCGGGTGAGGCGGATCGAGACCGCGTTGGCGCCGACGCCCAGGACGTCGGCGATCTCGCTGGGGGTGAAGTCTTCCAGGGTCAGCACCGTCACCTGGCGAAGCGGCAGGGGCAGGGCGCGCACGGCCCGCATCAGCCGCTCCCGCTGCTGGTTGCGCTCGACCATCTCCTGGGCCGAGGGCGCGTCCAGGGGCAGGCCGTCGTCCAGCTCCACGGTGCGGGGCGCCTTGGCGTGGCGGGCTACATGATCGACGCCGCGATTGTGAGCCACGCGCGCGGCGAAGGTGCGCACCGACGCCTCGCCCCGCCAGGCCGGCAGGGCGCGCCACACCGCCATCAGGATGTCCTGCTGCAGTTCGCGGCGGGCTTCCGGATCGGCTTCGTAGCTGGCGGCGATACGACGGATCATCGGGCCGTGCAGGCTCGCGACCTCGTCGAACAGCGCCTCTGTGTCCCGGACGTTCAACGTGGGCTCAGGCGCGGCGGAAGGTGGAGGTGATCTTGGTCCAGATCTGGCGACGGGCCTGCACGACGCTGACGCCCAGCACGGCCGCGACGGACCAGAACAGCGCTTCGGTGGTGACGGCGGCGGCCACCGCAAGGCCCAGACGGACCGGCTTGTCCACGTTCAGCGCCAGGCCGGCGCCGAGGGCGATCCATGAAGCGAGGCACGCTGCGCCCGCGATCCCCAGGACGACCTTCTTCCAGTTCATCTACGTCTCTCCCGACCATCGTCTGATGAGATAGTCGGGAGGAACGCGGATTTCTTTCAGGCGGCGTCTTCGTTTTCCGCCGCCATGGCGCGCGCCAAGCGCACCAGCGCGTTGCGAGCGCGGGGAGATTTCAGCTCGGAGAAGCTTTGCAGCAGCTCCATGGCCCCGGCTTCACCGAGGATCGACCATTGGTCGCCCGCGCCGGCGCTTTCTTCTTCGCCCACCAGCCAGGCGACGCTCGTGCCCAGCAGGGCGGCGATCTGCACCAGCTTGGAGGCCGACACGCGGTTCACGCCGCGCTCGTACTTCTGGATCTGTTGGAAGGTCAGACCCAGCTGTTGGGCGACGTGGCTTTGGCTGAATCCCTGCACCTTGCGGCGGGCGCGGATGCGAGCGCCGACGGCGATATCGATGGGATCAGGGCCGAGCAATTCTTCAGAAACGGACACACACAACTCCAGACGTCAGATCTTGGGGGAGGGACGCTAAACGCGTGTTCCAGCCCCCTATGCCAAAGCTCGCCATTGAAAGCGAGCCCCCGCGACTACGGGTTAAATACGCGTGACCTTGTGTCGCTGCGCGACAAACGGCCTTAATTCGTTCGGGACAGATACGAGGAGATTCCGATGGCGGACGACACGCTGCTGGCGATTGATCAGGGAACAAGTTCAAGCCGCGGCATCGTCTTTTCCGTTTCGGGCGAGATCGTGTCCGTGGGGCAGCAGCCCTTCGAGCAGATCTATCCGGCTTCCGGTTGGGTCGAGCACGACGCCGAGGTGATCTGGGCCACGACCCTGTCCACCGCGCGCCAGGCCTTGCGCAAGGCGGGTTCGTCGCGGGCGCCCAAGGCCATCGGCATCACCAACCAGCGCGAGACCACCATCGTCTGGGATCGCCGCACCGGCGCGCCGATCCATAACGCCATCGTCTGGCAGGACCGCCGCACGGCGCAGATCTGCCGCGATCTGGAGGCCAAGGGGCATGAGGCTATCGTGGCCGAGCGCACGGGCCTTCGCCTCGATCCCTATTTCTCGGCCACCAAGTTGGCCTGGATCCTCGATCACGTGGACGGCGCGAGGGCGGCGGCCGAGGCGGGCGACCTGGCCTTCGGCACGGTCGACAGCTTCCTGATCTGGCGCCTGACCGGCGGCAAGGTTCACGCCACCGACGCCACCAACGCCAGCCGCACGGCGCTTTACGACATCCGCAAGGGACGGTGGGACGAGGACCTCTGCGTCCTGTTCGGCGTGCCCATGGGCGTGCTGCCCGAGGTGCGTGACAGCGCCGGTGATTTCGGGACCAGCAACGAGGGCGTGCTCGGCGTCGCCCTGCCGATCCGCGGCGTGGCCGGCGACCAGCAGGCGGCCCTGGTCGGTCAGGCCTGCTTCTCCGCCGGGGACGTGAAGAGCACCTACGGCACCGGCGCCTTCCTGGTGTTGAACACTGGCGAGGAACTGGTGCGCTCGCAGAACCGCCTGCTGACCACCATCGCCTATCAGGTGGGCGGCAAGGCGACCTATGCGCTCGAGGGCTCGATCCTGTCGGCCGGCTCGACGATCCAATGGCTGCGTGATGGCCTGGGCCTGTTCTCGCGCGCGCCGGAGGTGGAGTCCCTGGCCCGCTCCGTGAGCGATACGGGCGGGGTCTATCTGCTGCCGGCTTTCACCGGTCTGGGCGCGCCCTATTGGGACCCGGACGCGCGCGGCGCCATTGTCGGCCTGACCCGCGCCAGCGGCCGGGCGGAGATCGCCCGCGCCGGCCTGGACAGCGCCGTCTATCAGACCCGCGACCTGCTCGACGCCATGGCCGCCGACGGCGTGGCGCCGGCCCGCCTGCGGGTGGATGGGGGCATGGCCGAGAACGGCTTCTTCCTGCAGCGTCTGGCCGACCTTCTCGACCTCACCGTCATCCGTCCGAAGGTCACCGAGACCACGGCCTTCGGCGCCGCCGCCCTGGCGGGACTGGGCGCGGGGCTGTTTGGTTCGCTCGACGACATCGCCGCCCTCTGGAAGGCGGACGTGGAATGCGGGCCGAAGATGAAGGGCGACGCGCGGGACGCCGAGATCGCCGGCTGGCGGGAGGCGTTGGGAAGGGTGCGGACCCTTTGAACCCTTCCCCCTTGATGGGGGAAGGGCAGGGATGGGGGTGTTATGGCCGGAAGGATTGCGAGGGCTGATCCGCCGAGATCACCCTCACCCCTGCCCCTCTCCCATCAAGGGAGAGGGGTTCTGGAAAACCACTCCGTCACCGCATCCCGCTCCGCCTCGCTCAGGTGGAGGCCCAGCTTCGACCGGCGCCACAGGGCGTCCTCGCCGCGACGCGCCCATTCGTGGTCGCGCATGTGCCGCAGCTCCGCCTCGAACACCCCCGGCGCGATCTCGGCGCCCGGTCCATCCGCCAGGATCGCGTCGATCTTCGTCCCGTAGGCGCGGCACAGGCGGCGGATGACCGCCTCCGGCAGGCCGCTGTGCTTGCGCACCTGCGCGTCGGCGAAGGCGTCGAAGTCGGGGATGTCGCCGCCGGGCAGGACGGCCTTCGCCGTCCAGGGTTCACCCTTGAAGCCCATCAGCGGCTGCAGCTTCTCCAGCGCGTGTTCGGCCAGCTTGCGGTGAGTGGTCAGCTTGCCGCCGAAGATCGACAGCATCGGCGCCTCGCCCTCCGGCGCGTCGATGTCGAACACATAGTCGCGGGTCACGGTAGAGGCGCTGACCCCGCCGTCGTCGTACAGCGGCCGCACCCCCGAATAGCGCCACACCACGTCGGCCGGAGCGACCGGCGTCTTCAGGTATTCCGACACCAGCTCGCACAGATAGGCGACCTCGCCGTCGTCCGCGTGAACCGCCGCCGGATCGCCGTCATAGGGGATGTCGGTGGTGCCGATCAGGGTGAAATCGCGCTCGTACGGAATGACGAAGGCGATCCGCCCGTCGTCGTTCTGGAAGGTGAAGGCCTGGTCGCCGTCGTGCAGGCGGCGCACCACGATGTGGCTGCCTTTCACCAGGCGCGGGGCGTGGTCGGCCCGCGCGCCGGACAGCTTCAGCGCCTCGCCGACCCAAGGACCAGCGGCGTTGACCACGCCGCGCGCCCGCACCTGACGGATTTCGCCGGCTTCGGAACGCAGATCGACGACCCAGGCGGCGCCCTCGCGACGGGCGGCGACCGCCTCCCAGCCAACCAGGATATCCGCCCCGCGATCCGCCGCGTCGCGGGCGCAAAGGGCGGTCAGGCGCGCGTCGTCGGCCCAGCAGTCGGAGTATTCAAAGCCCAGGCGATAGGCGTCCTGCAGCGGGTCGAGCCGCTTTGAAGAGGCCCGCCGCACCGACTTCGTGCCCGGCAGGCTGCGGCGGCCGCCGATATGGTCGTACAGGAACAGGCCGATGCGCAGCATCCACGGCGGGCGCAGGCCCTTGTGAACCGGCAGGACGAAACGCAGCGGCCAGATCACGTGCGGCGCGGCGGCCAGCAGGACCTCGCGCTCGGCCAGGCTCTCGTGCACCAGGCGGAACTCGTACTGTTCCAGATACCGCAGCCCGCCATGCACCAGCTTGGACGAGGCCGAGGAGGTAGCGCCCGCCAGATCATGCCGCTCGCAAAGCGTCACGCTCAGCCCGCGTCCCGCGGCGTCCCGCGCGGTGCCCGCGCCGTTGACGCCGCCGCCGATGATCAGGAGGTCGATATCGCTCATGCCATCCCTTTACGGGCTCGGAATCCGTGCTGTCGAGCGCTGTGACAATAGGCTGTCTTCCCCGGTGGTGCTTTGCGGTTTAGCCTCGCCTGGGTTGTGAGGGTGGCATGAGCCGGGTTGAAGAAGCGCTAGCCCAGATCGGGGTGATGACGCGCGCGCAGTCGGTGAACGCGGCGATCGGCGCGTTCGAACGCGCCATCGAGCCGTTCGGCGCGCGCACCTATTCCACCTGGGTCCTGGCCAATCCCGAACGGATGGACCCGCGCCTGGGCATGGTCTCCAACTGGGCCGACGAGTGGACCGAGTACTATCTGGCCAAGCAGCAGTACCTGGTCGATCCAGTGGTGCAGCGCGCCCTGACGCAACCCGGCGGCTTCACCTGGGCCGACATCTCGCGCACCACGTCCCAGGCCAGCACGGAGCTGTTCCGCGACGCGCGCCAGTTCGGCCTGGCCGACGGCTTCACCCAGCCGGTGGGGACAGGCGGCTTGCTCAACGCGGCGGTGGTCAACGTCTCTGGCCCGACCATCCACTGGACCGACATGGACCAGGGCGTGATGTCCTTCGTCGCCAGCACGTTCATGCAGCGCCTGCTGCACCTGCGCGAGGTGCGCCTGCAGCCGGCGGTGAAGACCTTGTCGCCCCAGGAGCGGCGCATCCTGAACCATGCCTCCATGGGCCAGAGCGACAAGGTCATCGCCCTGCACCTGGAGATTTCGCCCGAGACCGTGCGTACGCACTGGAAGCGTATCTTCGCCAAGCTCCAGGCCGATGACCGCGCCCAGGCGGTGGCGGTGGGCATCTGGTCGGGCCAGATCGCGCCTTAGCCGCCTGCCGGGGCAACCTCCGGGTGCGGTTGTCCCCGATCTCGGGGACTGCCGCCGGGGAAGGGGGCGTCTCATCCTGCATCTCGTCGGATTTCGACCGAACGGGAGTAGGGCATGGCCATCGTCATTCGCGCGCATCATCGCACCGCCATGAGCGGCTTAATGGACGCGGCTTTCCGGCTCCGCCGCCGCATCTTCGTGGATACCCTGGGCTGGGAGCTGCCCGACCTCGCCGGTGATGGCGAGCGGGAGATCGACCAGTTCGACTTCACCCCGGCGGTTCATCACCTGGTCGCCCTCAACGACGTCGGCCGGGTGGTCGGGACCTGCCGCCTGACTCCGTCCGACGCCCCCAACGTCACCTGCGACGTGTTGCAGGCGCAGATCGGAACGCCGCTGCCCCGATCGTCGACCATCGTGGAAAGCTCGCGCTTCTGCGTGGACCTGTCCCTGTCGCGCGAGGAGCGCACGGCGATCATGGGCGACCTCTACATCTCGCACGGCGAGCTGGCCGCCAGGATGGGCTGGACCCAGACCATGGGCGTTTACTACCAGTCCTCGCTGGAGGCGCTGATCCGCCAGGGCTTCGCCGTCGACGCCCTGGGCGCGCCCATCCGGTTCGCGCCGGGCGATCCGTTCTCCTACCCCTATCTGATGACCGCCTCGGCCGATGGGCTGGAGCGGATGAAGGCCGCCTTCGGCGCGCCCAAGGGCAAGCTGCAGGATCCCGAACTCGAAGCCAGCCTGCTGCCCGGCCTGCGTGAGCCGGACCGCACGCCGTTCCTGATGGAGGCGCGCTGATGGCTGTCCGAGGCTCCTATTCCGGCATGGCGATGACCCGCCTGGCCACCAGCGTCGTGAATCACCCGGAGGCGATCAGCAGCGCCGAACTGCGCGCCCTGGCTGAATACAATGCCCATCTCAGCCGTCGCGAGCGGACGATCTTGCTGAATCTCACCCGCCGCCTGGTGGAGATCGAACGCCGTGATGGGCCTGAAGCCGTTGAGCGGCGGCTCCGCGAGGTGTGCGCGGTGATGGGACCGACGGGGAACGCGTGATGACCAACCTGAATAGTTTGTGGTCAAGCTTGGCTCCGAAGGCCGACATCACTAGGGTTCGCGCTCCTCAGGAGGCGCGCGCATGCATGGAGTCATCGACAAGGCATTCCCGCTCCTCGACCGGCTCCGAAGTGAAACCGCCGCGCAGCACGACGCCCTCGAAGCGGGCCTTGCTCTCCTAGACGCGCCGCTTTCCCACGATCACTTCCTTGAGGTCCTGAAGGGCTTCCATGGTTTCCACGCCGCGTGGGAGCCGGCGGCCGCCGCCAGCGCCTATGCCGATTTCCTCGAACCCCGCCGTCGGCTGGGCGCGGTCGAGCGGGACCTGCGCACGCTTGGCCTCAGCGATGGCGAGATCGCCGCCCTGCCGCGCTGCGACGCCGCCGCCGAGCTGGCCGCCACGTCCGCCGGCGTGCTGGGGGCGTCCTATGTGTTGGAAGGCTCCAGCCTCGGCGGCAAGGTGATCACCCGCGCCCTGGCCGGCGAGGCCTGGCCGCCCAAAGGCGGCTTCGCCTATTTCAATCCCTATGGCGAGGAGACCGGCCTTCGCTGGCGCGAGAGCCGCGCCTTCATCGAACGCGAGGGCGCTGATCTTCAGGACGAGGTGACCGCCGCCGCCGGGCGCACCTTCGATCTTCTTCTCGCCTGGCTGACGGAAGGCCGCCGATGAACACGCCCCTGGATATCGACGGCTGCGCCCAGGAGCCGATCCGCATCCCCGGCGGCGTGCAGCCGCATGGCGTGCTGCTGGCCCTGTCGCCCGCCGACCTGTCGCTGCTCCAGGCCAGCGGCAATGTCGCAAGTCTGCTGACCCTGAAGCCGGGCGTCGCCAAGGCCGAGCATCTCCACGATTTTGTCGGCGGCGATCATCTGTCGGCTGACCTGATGGAATGGCTCGAGCGCGGCGAAGGCGCCTTTCTGCGGACCAGCGACATGGGGGGGCGCGTCCTGCAGGTCCTCGGGCATCGCAACGCTCAAGGCGCCATCCTGGAATTCGAGGACCCGCCGGCCTCGGAGCGCGAGACCTTCGAGGCGCTCTATCCGTCGCTGCGCGTGTTCATGGACGAGATCGCGCCCTCGGACGACGTCGACGTCATCGCCGGTTCGGCCGCGCGCCTGGCGCGGGAACTGACGGGCTTCAACCGGGTGATGATCTATCGCTTCGACCCGGACTGGCACGGGGTGGTGATCGCCGAGGACGGCGACGGCGTCCTGCCGTCCTATCTCGACCTGCGCTTCCCGGCCTCGGACATCCCAGCCCAGGCGCGGGAGCTGTACCGCCTCAACCGCCTTCGCCTGATCCCGGACGCGAACTATACGCCGGCGGCGCTGGAGCCGGTGATGAGCCCGGTCGACGGCCAGCCGCTGGATCTCAGCTTCGCCGCCCTGCGCAGCGTCTCGCCGATCCACCTGCAGTACATGCGCAACATGGGCACCCTGGCGTCCATGTCGATCTCGATCCTGGTCGACGGCAAGCTGTGGGGTCTGATCTCCTGCCACAACGCCGAGCCAAAGCGGGTGAACGCCCAGGTGCGGGCGGTCTGCGACTTCCTGGGCCAGATCGTCTCGCTGCAGATCGGCGCGCGCGAACGGGCCGCCTTCGCCGCCGAACGTATCGAGCTGAAGCGCGTCGAGACGCGGCTTCTCGCTGAACTGGCGCGGTCGGGGAACTATCGCGAGGGGCTGGTGGCGCATCCGGCGGATTGGCTAGAACTGGCCGGCGCGTCCGGCGCGGCGGTGATCGCCGACGGCGAGATCAAGGTCGCCGGCGTCGTGCCGCCGATCGAGCACCTGGGCCGCTTGGCCGTCTGGCTGCAGAACCACAAGGTCGATGAGCTCTTCGCCAGCGACTTCCTGGCCGAGCACTGGCCCGACGCCGAGATGCTGGCCGACACCGCCGCGGGCGTCCTGGCCATCTCCATCTCGCAGATCCACGCCAGCTATATCGTCTGGTTCCGGCCCGAAGTGGTGCGCACCGTCACCTGGGGCGGCGATCCGCGCAAGAAGGCGGCGACGCCGCTTCAACCCCTGTCCCCCCGCGCCTCGTTCGAGACGTGGAAGGAGCAGGTGCGCCTGCGGTCCGATCCCTGGCGCGAGGCCGAGATCGAAACCGCTCGCGACTTCCGCAACGCGATCGTCAGCTTCGTCCTCAAGCGGGCCGAGGAGAAGGCCGAGCTGACCGAAGCCCTGCAGCGGACCAACAAGGAGCTGGAGTCCTTCTCCTATTCGGTGTCGCACGACCTGCGCGCCCCATTCCGCCATATCGTGGGCTTCTCGGAGCTGCTGGGCGAGCGGGCGACGAACCTGGACGACAAGTCCCGTCACTATCTGGACAGCATCAAGGAAGCCGCCCTGTCGGCGGGACGTCTGGTCGATGACCTGCTCAACTTCTCGCACATGGGCCGCACCAGCCTGACCCTGACACGGGTCGACATGGACAAGCTGGTCCGCGAGGTCCGCTATTCCCTGGCCCCCGACGCCGAGGGGCGCCAGATCGAGTGGGACATCCAGCGCCTGCCCTCCGCCTGGGGCGACGGCGCGATGCTGCGCCAGGTGCTGACCAACCTGATCGACAACGCCGTGAAATATACGCGCGACGCTCAGCCGGCGAAGATCACCATCACCGGCGAGGAACGCGCCCGCGACACCCTTTATCGGATCAGCGACAACGGCGTCGGCTTCGACATGGCCTATGTCGACAAGCTATTCGGGGTCTTCCAGCGCCTGCACCGTGTCGAGGACTTCGAAGGCACCGGAATCGGCCTGGCCTTGAGCAAGCGGGTCATCGATCGCCATGGCGGCGACATCTTCGCCGAGGGAACCTTGGGCGGGGGAGCCGCATTCACTTTCGTTCTGCCGAAGCGCTAGCGGAGAGCCAAACTTGTCTGACCTGCGACCCATCCTGTTGGTTGAGGACAATCCGAAAGATCTCGAACTGACGCTGGCGGCGTTGGCGAAGTGCCAATTGGCGAACGAGATCGTCGTCGCCCGCGACGGCGCCGAGGCGTTGGACTACATCCATCAGCGGGGCGTTCACGCCAACCGCGAACCGGGCGATCCGTCGGTGGTGCTGCTCGACCTGAAGCTGCCGAAGATCGACGGGCTGGAGGTGCTGGAGCGCATTAAGAGCGACGCCACCCTGCGCCAGGTGCCGGTGGTGATGCTGACGTCGTCCCGCGAGGAGAAGGATCTTGTGCGCTCCTACGCGCTCGGCGTGAACGCCTTCGTGGTCAAGCCGGTGGACTTCAACCGCTTCTTCGACGCCATCCAGGACCTGGGCATGTTCTGGGCGATCCTCAACGAACCGCCGCCCAGGGGCTCCCATGTCAGCTGACGGAAGCCCGGTGCGCGCCGATACCCTGCGCATCCTCCTGCTGGAGGACAGCGAGATCGACGCCGAATTGCTGGCCAGCCATCTGGAGCGGGCCGAGTTCGCGTTCGACATCATCCGCGTCGTCAATCGCCGCGCTTTCGTCGAGCGGCTGGCGATCGTCGATGAGATCGACATCATCCTGGCCGACTATTCCCTCCCGGACTTCGACGGCCTGTCGGCCCTGACCATCGCGCGCGAGCTGGTCCCGACCATCCCCTTCATCTTCGTCTCGGGCGTGGTGGGCGAGGAGTTCGCCACCAACGCGATCAAGCGCGGGGCGACCGACTATGTGATGAAGCGCAACCTGTCGCGCCTGCCGACCGCCGTGGACCGCGCGCTGAAGGAGGCCCATGAGCGGGCCGAGCGCCGCCGCGCCGAGTTCGCCCTGCAAAAGAGTGAAATGGGCATGCGCCTGGCCGTGGATGTCGCGGGCCTGGGCATGTGGGACTTCCACCCCAAGACCGGCGAACTGCGCTGGGACGACCGTTGCAAGGCCATGTTCGGTCTGCCCCCCGAGGCGGAAATCACCTACGCCGCCTATCTCGACGGTCTGCATCCCGATGACCGCGCCCGCATGGACGCCGCGGTCAGCAAGGCGGTATCGGTCGAGAGCGACACCGGTTTCGCGGACGAGTACCGCGTCATCACCCCGGCTGGCGAAGAGCGCTGGCTGAGCACGCGTGGCCACTCGGTGTTCATCGACGGAGTCTGCGAACGCTTCCTGGGCGTCGTGCGCGACGTGACCGAGCAGAAGCTCAGCGAGCACCTTCTCCAAGATCACGCCAAGGCGCTGGAAAGCGCCGTCCGCACCCGAACCCGCGAACTGTCCGAGCAGATCACGGAGCGTGAGAGGGTCGAGGAAACCCTGCGCCAGATGCAGCGGCTGGAAGCCGTCGGCCAGCTGACCGCTGGCGTGGCGCATGATTTCAACAACCTGCTGACCGTCGTCCTGGGCAATCTGGGCTTTATCGAGCGCTCGCTCGGGGCCGAGGCGGACGACAAGGTGCGCCGCCGCCTGAACGACATGCGCATCGCCGCCGAGCGGGGCGCCACCCTGACCAGCCAGCTGCTGGCCTTCTCGCGCCGGCAGAAGCTGGAGCCCAAGCCCGTCGATCTGAACGAGACCGCCAACAACATGCGCGGCCTGCTGCAATCGACCATGGGCGGCAGCGTGCGGCTGGAGACGGTTCTGAAGAAGGGCCTGTGGCCGGCCCTGGTCGATCCCACCCAGATCGAGATGATCCTGCTGAACCTGGCCATCAACGCCCGCGACGCCATGGAGGTCGGCGGGGCGGTGACGGTCGAGACCGCCAATGTGACCCTCACCGACGAACCGGCGCGGCCGGAAGAGCCCGCGCCCGGCGAGTACGTGATGATCTCGGTGTCGGACACCGGCACCGGCATGAGCGATGAGGTTCTGGCCCGCGCCTTCGAGCCGTTCTTCACCACCAAGGAAGTGGGCAAGGGCTCTGGCCTGGGCCTGGCCCAGGTGTTCGGCTTCGCCAAGCAGTCGGGCGGCGGCGTTCGGATCGAGACCCGGATGGGCGAGGGGACGGCCGTGAAGGTCTATCTGCCCCGCGCGTCCAAGGCCGCCCGCGCGGTGTCGGTCGAGGCGCCCGTCGTCGACAGCGCGGGCCTGGCGGGACGCCGCATCCTGGTTCTGGACGATGACAGCGCCGTGCGCGAGGTGACCGCCACGATCCTGCGCGAGCTGGGCTGCACGGTGGTCGAGGCCGGCAGCGGCCGCGCCGCCCTGGACATCCTGGAGCAGGACGCCGAGATCGACATGCTGCTGGCCGACTACGCCATGCCGGGCATGAACGGAATGGAGGCGGCCAAGGCCGCGCGTCGGATGCGGCCTGATCTTCCGGTGCTGTTCATCACCGGCTTCGCCGACCTGGCGGCGCTGAAGGACGCGGGCGAGGACCGCATTGTCCAGAAGCCGTTCCGCGAGAACGAACTGGCCGCGAAAGTGGAAGCGCTGCTCGGAAGCGCGGCGCCCGGAACCAATGTGGTGCCGATGATCCGGGGTCGATGAAAGTTTTGCTGGCCTAGCCTCGGCTCCCCGGTTATGGGTGACAGCGCTGTCATAATCACCATAAGACGCGACAGCGGGAAACGCCTGCGATGAATGCCAAGACTGTGTCCGAGAATTCCCCTGGAAACCGCCTGCCGGTGCGACGTCTCGCTGACCAGTTTTGATGCCTGCCGCCATGCTTGAACGCGTTCGTGAGACCCTTGCCGACCTCGCTCCGGAGCATCTGGCTCTGGTGGGCGACATCGGCGGCACCAACGCCCGTTACGGGCTTGTCGACCTCAGCGCCGACACGCCGGAAATCCTCGACGCCCACGGCTATCTGACCAGCGACTATCCGCGGTCCTATGATTCCGTGAGCGCCTATCTGGAGCGCGTGGGCCTGAAGCGCCCGCCGCACCTGGCGGTGATCGCCGTCGCCGGTCCCATCGTCGACGGGGCGATTCGCTTCACCAACCTGGATTGGGAGCTTTCGGAGTCGGCCCTGGTGGACATGGGCTTCGACGGCGCCCGCCTGTTGAACGACTATGCCGCCCTGGCCCTGGCCGCGCCGCTGCTGGAGGCGGGCGACACCCACCAGATCGGCGGACCGGCCACCGTCCCGCCGCAGAAATCCATCGCCGTGCTTGGCCCCGGCACCGGGTTCGGCGTCTCGGCCCTTGGGCGCGACGGCACAGGCCATGCGGCCATGGCGACCGAGGGCGGCCACGTGGCCTTCGCCCCGGTAGACGAGGTCGAGATCGAAATCCTGCGCATCCTGACGCGCAAGTTCGGCCGCGTGTCGGTCGAGCGCATCCTGTCGGGCCCGGGCATGTGCGACCTGCACGACGCCCTTTGCGAGATCGACGGCAAGGGCGCGGTCCATCGCGACCCGGCCGAGATCACCCGCCGCGCGGTGGAGGGCGACCAGTCGGCCCTGCGCACGGTGAACCGCTTCTGCGGCATCCTGGGTTCGGTGGCCGGCGACATAGCCCTGACCTTCGGCGCTCAGGGCGGGGTCTATATCGGCGGCGGCATCGCCCCGCGCATCCTGGACATCCTCGACGCCAGCCCGTTCCGCGAGCGGTTCGAGGACAAGGGCCGCTTCCGCGGCTATCTGGAAGCCATTCCGGTCAAGGTGATCCTGCGGCCCTACGCGGCGCTGCTGGGCGCCGCCCACGCCCCCCGTCTGCTCGCGCTCGGCTAAGCTTGGCCACGGCAGATTGACGGGGAGGGCCGACCTCCATAGCTTTCGCGCGATTGCGGTTAGGGGGGGCGTTTGGAAGCGGTGCGGTCGATCACCATCAACGACGTGGCGGCCAAGGCCGGCGTCTCGATCAAGACCGTCTCGCGGGTTCTGAACCGCGAGCCGAACGTCAAGGACGACACGCGCGAGCGGGTGCTCGCCGCCGTTCAGGAGCTCAACTACAAGCCCAACGTCTCGGCGCGCAGCCTGGCGGGTTCGCGCTCCTATCTGATCGGCGTCTTCTTCGACAACCCGAGCCCGGCCTACAACGCCGACGTCCACATGGGCGCGGTCCTGCGCTGCCGCGAGGCCGGCTACCACCTGTTGGTGGAGCCGCTGGATTCCACCGCCGCCGACTTCCGCGCCCAGCTGATCGCCATGCTGGCGACCCTGCGGGTGGACGGCGTGCTGCTGACCCCGCCGGTCTGCGACAATCCCGTCCTGCTCGACGCCCTTGAGGCGGCTCAGGTGCCCTATGTCCGCGTCGCGCCGGACGGCCAGCTGGATCGCGCCGCCTATGTCCGCATGGACGACCGCCTCGCCGCCCAGGAGATGACCAATCACCTGATCAGCCAGGGCCACCGCGACATCGGTTTCATCAAGGGCCACCCGGACCATGGCGCCTCGCACCTGCGCGAGGAGGGCTTCCGCGAGGCGATGAAGGCCCATGGCGTGCCTGTCCGCGAGGAATGGGCCGTGCAGGGCTGGTTCTCGTTCCAGTCGGGCTTCGAGGCGGCCAAGTCGCTGCTGGCGGCCAAGGATCGGCCCACCGCCGTCTTCGCCTCCAACGACGACATGGCCCTGGGCGTCATCGCCGCCGCCAACCAGCTTCGCCTGACCGTGCCGGACGACCTGTCGGTGGTGGGCTTCGACGACACGCCCAGCGCCCGCATGGTCTGGCCGCAGCTGACCACCATCCGACAGCCTATCGCGACCATGGCCGCCGCCGCCGCCGACCTGCTGATCAGCGGCGAGATGACCACCGACGACGGCGCGCCGGCCAGCCGGATGCTGGATTTCGAACTGGTCGTCCGCGATTCCACCAAGCCGCTGAAGGGCTGAGGTCTTTTCCACGGGCGATGGCTCCGGTTCGCGTTGACAGCGTTGTCATGGCGCGGATAGCTTGGCGCACAATGAAAAAGCCGGGTCGCCGGCTGTCCCCTGGGAGAATACGTCCATGAAGCTCGCCCCCAGCCTCACCGCGATCGCGCTTGTCCTGGCCGCCGGCTCCACTGCCGTCGCAGCCGAGAAGCTGACCCCTTCGGGTCCGGCCAGCGCCAACCCGGCCCTGTGGCCCAAGGCCCATAGCCCCGCCGCTATCACCGACGCCAAGACCGAAGCCTTCATCACCGACCTGATGTCGAAGATGAGCATCGAGGAGAAGGTCGGCCAGCTGGTCCAGGCCGACATCGGCTGGATCAAGCCGGAAGACCTGCGCAAGTACCCGCTGGGCTCGATCCTGGCCGGCGGCAACTCCGCCCCTGACGCCAACGAGCGCGCGACGCCGCAGCGCTGGATGGAGTTCCTGCGCGAGTTCCGCGCCGTGGCGCTGGAGAAGCGCGACGGCCACGTGCCGATCCCGATCATGTTCGGCATCGACGCCGTCCACGGCCACAACAACGTGGTCGGCGCCACTGTCTTTCCGCACAACATCGGCCTGGGCGCCGCCCGTGATCCCGAGCTGATCGGCCGCATCGGCAAAGCCACCGCCGAGGAAGTCGCCGTCACCGGCGCCGACTGGACCTTCGGCCCGACCCTGGCCGTGCCGCGCGACGACCGCTGGGGCCGCTCCTACGAAGGCTATGGCGAGAACCCGGAAATCGTCCGCTCCTACGCCGGCCCGATGACCCTGGGCCTGCAAGGCAAGCTGGTCGCCGGCCAGTCCCTGGCCAAGGGCCACATCCCCGGCTCGGCCAAGCACTTCCTGGCCGACGGCGGCACCAAGGATGGCAAGGACCAGGGCGATTTCGTCGGTACCGAAGCCGAGCTGATCCGCGACCACGTCCAAGGCTATGTCCCCGCCATCAACGACGGCGTGCTGACCGTGATGGTGTCGTTCTCGTCGTGGAACGGCGTCAAGCACACCGGCAACAGGAGCCTGCTGACCGACGTCCTGCAAAAGCAGATGGGCTTCGAGGGCTTCACCGTCGGCGACTGGAACGCCCACGGCCAGGTGGCCGGCTGCACCACCACCAACTGCCCGCAGGCGATCAACGCCGGCCTCGACATGTTCATGGCTCCGGACAGCTGGAAGGAGCTCTACGACAACACCCTGGCCCAGGCGAAGTCGGGCGAGATCGGCATGGCGCGCATCGACGACGCCGTGCGCCGCATCATCCGCGTGAAGGTGAAGTCGGGCCTGTTCGACGCCGGCCACTATGAGGGCGTCGAAGGCAAGTTCGACCGACTGGCCGCGCCGGAGCACCGCGCCATCGCCCGCGAGGCGGTGCGCAAGTCCCTGGTCCTGCTGAAGAACAACGGCGGCGTCCTGCCGCTTAAGGCGAACGCCAAGATCCTGGTGGCCGGCGACGGCGCCGACAACATCGGCAAGCAGTCGGGCGGCTGGACCATCGACTGGCAGGGCGCGGCTAACACCAACGCCGACTTCCCGCAGGGCCAGTCGATCTTCGGCGGCATCGCCGAGGCGGCCAAGGCGGCCGGCGGTTCGGCAGAGCTGAGGGTCGACGGTTCTTTCAAGAGCAAGCCGGACGTGGCCGTGGTGGTGTTCGGCGAGAACCCCTACGCCGAATTTCAGGGCGACATCCCGACCCTCGACTATCAGCCGGGCGACGCCCGCGACCTGGCGCTGCTGAAGAAGCTGAAGGCCCAGGGCATCCCGGTGGTCTCGGTCTTCCTGTCGGGTCGCCCGATGTGGACCAATCCGGAGATCAACGCCTCGGACGCCTTCGTCGCCGCCTGGCTGCCGGGCACGGAGGGCGGCGGCGTCGCCGACGTCCTGCTGCGCAAGGCCGACGGCGCGGTGAACCACGACTTCAAGGGCAAGCTGTCCTTCTCGTGGCCCAAGACCGCCGCCCAGATCCCGAACGTGGGCGAGCCCGGCTATGACCCGCAGTTCGCCTATGGCTACGGGCTGACCTATGCGTCCAAGACCAACGTCGCCAAACTGGCCGAGGTCTCCGGCGTGCCGGACGTGAAGATCAACACCGACGCCTTCTTCGGCGCGGGCCGCGTGCTGACACCGTGGATCGTGCAGATCGGCGACCCCTCGGGCCTGGCCACGGCCAACGCCGTCGGCGCGACTAAGAGCCCCGGCGGCCTGTCAGAGATCAAGCCGGTGGACGGCGCGGCCCAGGAATCGGCGCGCGGCGTGACCTTCGACGGTCCGGGCGAGGGGCGTCTGGTCTTCGCCGGTCCGGCCATCGACCTGACCCGCCAGACGAACGGCGACCTGGCCCTGGCCATCACCTGGCGCCAGGACGCAAAGCCGGAAGGCAAGGTCCTGGTCGGCATGGGCTGCGGCGACAACTGCGGCGCGGCGTTCGACTTCACCGCCGCGGCCAAGGCGGCCCCGGTCGGCCAGTGGACCACCACGGCGATCAAGCTGTCCTGCTTCCGCGAGATCGGCCTGGACGTGTCCAAGATCTCGACCCCGCTGTTCGTCAACGCCGAGGGCAAGTTCGCCTTCTCGTTCTCGAAGGTCGAGCTGGTCCCGAGCCCCGGCGGCGCGGCCTGCCCGGCGCGCTGAAGACTTCATGGCGGCAAGCTGTGGGTTAACCACGCTTGCCGCTTGCTTCCCGATCAAAAGCAACCGCTACTGAAATCTGTGTAGTGCGCGGTCGGGGGCTAGGCCGATGCTGAAGTGGTGGTTCGCGGTTCCTCTGTGGAAGCGCATCCTCGCCTTCCTGGTGCTGGGCGTGGTGGTCGGGCTCGTGTTCCGCGAGCAGGCCGCCCACGTAAAGGTGCTTGGCGACATCTTCGTGCGGCTGATCCGCATGGTCGTCGCGCCCCTGGTCTTCACCATCATCGCCGCCGGCGTCGCCTCGCTGGCGGACTCTCGAAAGCTCGGCTCCCTGGGGATCAAAACCCTGGTGCTGTTCGTCTGCACGGCCGCCGTGGCGGTCGCCGTGGGCATGGGCGTCGGGGCAATCTTCGAGCCCGGCTTCGGGGCGAATATCTCCAACGCCTCGCCGCAGCTGATCAACCCGGGCCGCACCATGGGCGAGCAGCTTCTGGGTCTGATCCCGATCAACCCGATCAAGGCGCTGGCCGACGGCGACATGCTGGCGATCATCGTCTTCGCCATCTTCGTCGGGGCGGGGATTCTGGCGGCCGGGCCGCGCGCCGCGCCGCTGGCAGCCATGCTCGACGCCGCCTCGGCGGTGATGCTGCACATCGTCAAGTTCGTGATGGAGGTCGCGCCCTTCGGCGTGTTCGGCTTGGTGGCGACGGCCATCGGCACCAACGGCCCGGCGGTGTTCCTGAACATCGGCCTGCTGGCCCTGTGCGTGGTGCTGGCCTCGGCGGTGCAGAGCATGATCGTCCACGGCCTGCTGCTGCGCGTCGTGGCGCGGCTGCCGGTCATGCCGTTCTATCTGAGCATCCTGGACGCCATCGTGGTGGCGTTCTCCACCGCCTCCAGCTCGGCCACCCTGCCGGTCGCCATGCAGGTGGCGGAGCGGAACCTGAAGCTGGGCAAGCCTGTGATCTCAACCGTCCTGCCGCTGGGCGCCAGCATCGGTCGTGACGGCACGGCGCTCTATGTCGGTCTGTTGGCTCTGTTCTCGGCCCAGGTGCTCGGCGTGCCGCTGGGCCCGGTGCAGTACGTGCTGATCCTGATCACCGCGACCCTCGTGGCCCTGGGCACCGCCCCGGTGCCGAGCGCGTCGCTGTTCATGCTGGCGGCGGTGCTGTCCACCCTCGGCATCCCGGACGAGCGCACGGCGCTGATCGTGGGCTTCATCCTGCCCTTCGACCGGCTGCTGGACATGATCCGGACTGTACCGAACGCCACCTGCAATCTGGCGGTGGCGACGACGGTGGCGCGGTTCGAGAAGGAGATCGACGTGGAGGCCTATCGCAAGGCTCCCCACGAATGAAAAGGGCCCCCGAAGGGGCCCTTTAGGTCTTAGTGCTTGAGGGCGTCCCGGACGCCTTCCTTGATCGAGCCGACGCCCTTCTGGACCTTGCCCTTGGCCTGGTCACCAAGGCCCTCGGCCTCGAGGCGCTCATTGCCGCTCACCTTGCCGGCGGCTTCCTTGATCTTGCCCTTGGCGTCGGTGGCGGCGCCTTTGACTTCATCCTTGTGCATGACGGCATCTCCTTGTGAACACTCGGAGATTCAAACGATCCCGGCGCGGGGGCGTTCCCCGAAACCTCAGGCGATGCGCAAGCTCGCGGTGTCGATCGCAGTCGACAGCCGGGCCTTTCCGGCCGCGTCGCGCACCTCGATCCGCACCTTGGGCGACGGCGGCGACCAGTCGATCTCGATGAGGCCGAAGTTCTGCTCCTGCAGCACCGCGCTGCGCCGCAGGGCGTTGGGCGGGGTCACCGGCCAGGTCTCTGTCAGGCCCGACGAGGTCACGTCCCAGATGGGGTAGGGGACGTTCACGTCCAGGCGCGAGATCTCCGCATAGTGGGTGTCGCCGCTGATGCAGAACAGCCGCTCCGCCCGCGTCCGGCGGATGGTCTCGAACAGGCGCTGGTGGTCGTTGGCGTAGTTGGGCCAGCTTTCCCAGCCGGGGAAGTCGGCCAGCACCTGCAGGCTGGAGCCGAAGATGCGCAGGTCCGCCGGACGGGCCAGCTCCTCCTCCAGCCAGCGCCACTGCGCCTCGCCCAGCATGGTCGCGGCCAGGTCGGGATTGCGGGCGTAGGGGCCGGGGACCTGCGCGCCCTTGTCGGCCTTCGCCTTGGCCCAGGCTTCGTAGTCGGCGCCGGCCAGGTCCAGCTTCTCGATTGCGGTGCGGTTCCAGCGCAGGTCCGGCAGGATCACCTGCACGCGCCGGCCGGCGGGGCCGAAGATCGCGGCCGTATGGATACCGTCGCGCGTGCGGCGGGGAGAGGTCGCCGCCTCGCCCCAGAAGTCGCAGAACTGCCGCCGCGACTCGTCCTTCATCGGATAGTCGGCGCCGGCGTCGTTCTCGCCGTAATCGTGATCATCCCAGATCGCCATCAGCGGCGTGGTCGCCTTCAGCTTCTGGAAGCCGGGCTTGGCCGCCAGGGCGGCATACTTGGCCGCCATCACCCGCGGGTCGCGGGTGTCGGCGTAGATGTTGTCGCCCAGGAAGATGAACAGGTCCGACTTTGCCGCCAGCACCGCGTCCCAGATCGGCTGGTCCTTGTCCTGCTTGGCGCAGGAGCCGAAGGCGATGCGGGTCAGCAGGTGGTTGTCGGTGCGGTCGGCGGCGCGGGCCGGGGCGCTGACGGCGGCGGCCGCGGCGACGCCAAGGCCCAGGGCGGCGCGGCGACTGAGGTCGGACATGAACGTTTCTCCAAAGGAAAAGGCCGGGGAGCGAGCTCCCCGGCCTTCGTTCTGATCGCTGGGATCAGAAGCTCTTCTTGATGGTGATGAAGCCCTGGCGCGGCGGAGCCGGCAGCAGGGTCATGGTCGTGCCGGCCACGTCGCGGTTCACGTAACCGCCCGAGCCCACCGTCGAGATGTAGTCCTTGTTGAACAGGTTGGTGACGTTGCCCTGGATTTCCAGGCCTTCCAGGAGCGGGCCGCCCGAGAAGCGGTAGCCGAACACTAGGTCGGCCACGAGCGCGCCGTCGACCTTCCCGCCGATGTTCTCGTAGGTGTAGTAGCGCTCGTCCGTATAGACGCCCGACAGCTTGGCGTAGAAGCCGCCGTTGTCATACGCCAGCTCGGCCTTCACGCTGTTGCGCGGCGTGTTCACGACCGTCTTGCCCTCGGTCGCCGAAGCGATCGAGCCGTTCGCGTTGATGACGTTGTCCTGGTACTTGGACGAGTTCAGGCTGTAGGCGCCGTAGAGGCTCCATTCGTCGGTGATGCGGAATTCACCGGCCACTTCGACGCCCTTGGTCTCGACCGAGCCCACGTTCGACAGCACCGCCGGCAGGCCGAGGATCGGCGAAGCGGTCTGGGCGCTGACCAGGCGGTCGTTGAAGTCCACCTTGTAGGCGGCGATCACGCCCTGGAAGCGGCTGGTGCGATAGCGCAGGCCGCCTTCGAAGGTCTTGGAAGTTTCCGGGTTCAGGTTCTGGGCGATGTAGTTCACCGCCGCCTGGTTCTGCGAGCCGAACGGACCCGAGGTCGCGGCCGAGACGAAGGCGGCCATGTTCTCGGTGTAGCCGCCGAACACTTCCAGGTCCGGAGTGAACTGATAGACGGCGCCGGCCTGCGGCAGGAAGCTGTCCTCGGACTCGATCGTGCCGGCCAGCGGCGAGCCGACGATGGTGGACACCTCGTTCTCGACCTTGACGGCCTTAAAGCCGAAGTTGACCTTCAAGGCGTCGGTCACGGTCCAGACGTCTTGCAGGAAGCCCTGGGTCGTCATGGTTTGGAAGGCGTACTGCCACTGGGTGGCGAACGGGTTGGACTGGAAGTCCAGCGCGTCGCGCGACTGGGTCAGGGTCTCGGCGTAGAACCGGCGAGCCTGGTTGAAGTCGTTCTTCTCGTACCAGAGGCCGCCGCTGATCTCGTGGCCGGCGATGCGCCAGGTCAGGTTGCCGATGAAGCCCTTGCGGTCGATGTCGTACTCGGTGGTGCGGATCGACAGCGGCGCGGCGTTGGAGCCGGCCGTGCCGAAGCCCGGCGACACCAGGTACGGCGTGTACCACAGCCCCTGGCCTTCGTTGGTGTGGCCGTAGCCCTGGACGTGAACATCGAAGTTCTCGCCGATCGGGGTGTCGAAGCTGACGCTGTAGAGGTTGTCGTCACGGATGCCGGCCCCGGCGTAGTAGGCGTCATCGACGCTGGTGAACGGCGCGGGCAGCGGGCGGCCGGTGTTGTAGGCCGTGGCGGCGGCGATCGCGAGGCCCCAGTTCGGCACGGTGTTGTCCCAGTCGCGCCCCAGGCGGCGGATCATCTCGAAGGACATGTCCTGGTAGTCCTGCTCGCGGCGTTCCGAGCGGGTGTAGAAGGCGCTCAGCTGGCCTTCGCCGATCGGCAGCACGGCTTTGATGTCGTACTGGCGCTGCTTCTGCTCGGAGCCGCCCTTCCACTTGTCGGTCTTCTGATCGACGATCGAGGCGTAGGCGCGCAGGCCGCCCAGGGGCTCGATGGCGCCGCTTTCCATGCGCAGGAACACGCGGTGCATGTTTTCCGAACCGTAGGTGCCGTTGGCCTGGGCGCCGAAGGTCTCCGACGGATCGCGTGAGAAGAACTGCAGCGTGCCGCCCAGATTCGAGGTCGAGGCCGTCTCCAGCGAGCCGGCGCCCTGGGCCAGTTCGACCCGGCCGACGTTCTCGTTGGTGATGGCGCGGCTGATGTGAAGGCCGTTGTGGTTGCCATAGCTCATGTCGCCCAGCGGCACGCCGTCCAGGGTGAAGCCGAGCTGGTTCTGGTTGAAGCCGCGGATCGAGATGCCGGTCGACCATTCATAGGCGCCGAAGGCGTCGGCCGACTGCACGTTCACGCCGGGCAGCTTCTCCAGCACCTTCAGCGGGCTGGTGCCGGCGGCTTCCAGGGCCATTTCCTCTTGCTTGACGGTCTGGACCTGGCGGGACTGGCCTTGGCCGAGAACGACGACGGCGTCGATTTCACCCGCCGCGTCGGCGGCCTCGGCCGCGAAAGCGCCGGCGGATGTGAAGCTCAGCAGGGCGCCGATGGCGGCGCTGGCGATCAGATAACTTTTCATGGGATCCCCGATTGACTGGCCGCGCAGGGAAGTGCGCGGCCATCAGGGGTTGAGCTACCAATGGTCCATGACGTCGAGGCCAAGCTTTTGCGACACATAGGTTGCGCCAAGGCGACGCTTCGCGTCCGTGGCCAAAGCGCCGCATCCGTTGCGCTCGGAGCTTCACACCGCTATCTGAGCGCAACTCCGAAAATCATACGAAAGCGAGCGCGGCGCCCCCATGGCCCAGCAGTACATTTTCCAGATGCAGGGCCTGACCAAGGCCTACCCCGGCGGCAAGAAGGTGTTCGAGAACATCTGGCTGTCGTTCTACTCCGACGCCAAGATCGGCGTCGTCGGCGTCAACGGCTCGGGTAAGTCGACCCTGCTGAAGGTCATGGCCGGCCTGGACAAGGAATTCCAGGGCGAGGCCAAGGCCGCCGACGGCATCAAGCGCGGTTACCTGCCGCAGGAGCCGGTGCTGGACCCGTCCAAGGACGTCTGGGGCAACGTCATCGCCGACTGCGAGGACAAGCATGTCTTCGACAAATACAACGAGCTGGCCGCCAAGCTCGGCGAGGAATACTCCGACGAGCTCATGGAGGAGATGACCAAGCTCCAGGAGATCATCGACGCCAAGGATCTGTGGGACATCGATTCCAAGATCGAGATGGCCATCGACGCCCTGCGCTGCCCGCCGAACGACGCCAACATCGAAAGCCTGTCGGGCGGTGAAAAGCGCCGTATCGCGCTGGCCCGCCTGCTGCTCAGCAAGCCCGACATGCTGCTGCTCGACGAACCGACCAACCACCTGGACGCCGAATCCGTGGCCTGGCTGCAGCATCACCTGGAAGAGTTCCCGGGCTGCGTCATCCTCGTGACCCACGACCGCTACTTCCTCGACCAGGTCACCAAGTGGACCCTGGAGCTCGACCGCGGCAAGGGCGTCCCCTACGAGGGCAACTACTCCGGCTGGCTGGAGCAGAAGCAGAAGCGCGTCGTCCAGGAGCAGTCGGAATCGGAAGCCCGCCAGCGCGCGCTCACCCGCGAACTGGAATGGGTCCGCTCCTCGCCCAAGGCCCGTCAGTCCAAGTCCAAGGCCCGTCTGGCGTCCTATGAGGAAATGGTCGCCGCGCAGGAGAACGCCCGCGCCGCCCAGACCCAAGCCCACATCCAGATCCCGCCTGGCCCGCGCCTCGGCAACGTGGTGCTGGAAGTCAGCGGCCTGGAGAAGGAATACGGCGACAAGGTCCTGTTCAAGGACCTGAACTTCAAGCTGCCGCCGAACGGCATCGTCGGCGTAATCGGCCCGAACGGCGCCGGCAAGTCGACCCTGTTCAAGCTGATCACGGGCCGTGAAACGCCCGACGCCGGTACGGTGAAGGTCGGCGAGACCGTGAAGCTGTCCTATGTCGACCAGTCGCGCGACGCCCTCGATCCCAATAAGACTATCTGGGAAGAGGTATCCGGCGGCACCGACATCATGGTCGTCGGCAAGCGCGAGATTAACTCCCGCGCCTATGTCGGCAGCTTCAACTTCAAGGGCGCCGACCAGCAGAAGAAGGTCGGCCTGCTGTCGGGCGGTGAGCGCAACCGCGTCCACCTGGCCAAGACCCTGGCCACCGGCGGCAACCTGATCCTGCTCGATGAGCCGACCAACGACCTGGACATCGAAACCCTGCAGGCTCTGGAAGAGGCGCTCGAAGAGTTCGCCGGCTGCGCCGTGGTCATCAGCCACGATCGCTGGTTCCTCGACCGTCTGGCCACGCACATCCTCGCCTTCGAAGGCGACAGCCACGTGGAGTGGTTCGAAGGCAACTTCGAGATGTACGAGGAAGACAAGAAGCGCCGCCTCGGCGCCGACAGCCTGATCCCCAAGCGGATCAAGTTCCAGAAGTTCGCCCGCTAAGCGCGGAGCAACCCCTTGCTGGAAAAGGCGGCGGTGACCCTCACCGCCGCCTTTTTTCTCGGGCGTGTATGCAATCTGGGGTTTGTTTCGATAGCGATCACACTCTAACGTTGCCGCGATTTCGAGAGTCGCTTTGGGGGGCGTTTGTGAGCGTGGGGAGTTTCCGATGAGCGTGACGCTGCGTGGTGGCTCCGGCGTCGACACCTTGGAAGGGGGCGCGGGCGACGACTACATCTACGGCTACGAGGGGAATGACATTCTTCGTGGTGGGGACGGGCGAGACATGCTCTGGGGCGGTCAGGGCGACGACATCCTTGACGGTGGAGCGGGTGCAGACACCGTCCACCTATCCGATGCGTACCGACCTATCCGCGTCGATCTTGCCATCTCTGGTCCGCAGGACACGGGAGAGGGAAGAGACACCCTTCTCTCGATCGAGAATGTCGGAGGCGGCGAGTACGACGACATTATTCGTGGCGACGGCGGCGTGAACAACATCGGTGGCGCTGGCGGTAATGACTTAGTCGATGGGCGCGCGGGCAACGACGTTGTGTCGGGCGGGGCCGGCGATGATGAAATCTACGGCGGCGACGGCGACGACATGATGCACCCCGGCTCGGGGAATGATCTTGTCTATGGCGGCGCCGGCAATGACGTCCTGTGGGTTGCTCGAGAAGATTCCAGTCGCTCCTATGGCCACGACGTCATGGATGGCGGTGACGGCGCTGACTCCATGCAATTCGCTACCGTCGAAAAGATCGGGGTGACGATTGATCTTAGCGAGGCGGGGCGTCAGGAGATCGCCTCGGGCATTTCCCTGACTATCCGGTCTGTCGAGAACTTTTACAGCAGCTGGGGCGACGACCATATTTTTGGGACGGACGGCGACAACACGATCGCCGGCTACGGCGGCAATGACGTCATTGATGGTCGTGGCGGCTTCGACACCGCCTACATGCGAGGGATCAAGTCCGACTACACGTTGAGTTGGACCGTCGATGGCTGGCTTATCGTCGACAAGAAGCGCTTGGATCCTTCGTTGACCAATCTCAATGACGGCACGCAAATTCTCCGGAACATGGAGAGCCTGAAATTTTACGACGGCTCGGTCGCGCTCAGCGACGGTATGACGGAGCTGGTCGGCAACATCCTGCGGACCTTCGGTGCCCACGGTTCGAAGACCGCGAGCGACCTGTCGGTCCGTCTTGCCAATGAGCGCATCAACGCTGCGCAAGCCCTCGCCGAGGTGATCGCCAAGGCGGACGCCACGACCACCGTGGCCACCATGAGCTATCAGTTCTTCACCGGCTCGATCCCCACCAAGGGCGGTGTCGAGTATCTGGTCGCGCCGGACGGCGGCAACGCCAACAATCTCAACAGCGCCTACTTTCAGAGCTTCAACCTCGAGAACCGCTACATCAACTTCGCGGTGAACCTGGGCCGGGACGGGGAGGGCAAGGCCGCTTTCCAGACCAACTACGGCGCGCTCAGCCTGTCCGAGGCGACCAAGAAGGCCTACGCCGAGATCTTCGGGCGAGCCCCTACCGACGCCCAGCTAGCGACGATGCTGTCCGGCGGCCGCGACGCCTATTTCGCCACCTATGGCAGCGATGGCCTGACCGGTCTGGGGACCAAGGCGGCTATGGTCGGCTGGCTGCTGGCCGAGGCCGCCAAGGCTGATGTCGGCGTCATGGCCCGCTCGAACACCGCCTGGCTCACCGATCTGGCGGACGGCTCCGCGCCGTTCGCCGTGAACATCCTCTCCCCGTCAAACGGCTACTACAAAGCCGAGTTCGTGTTCGGCGGCTAGGTCGGCGTTAACCTTCATTCACCATGGTCGTCCCGGCGGTTGCGGCCGCTGATGTGACGGGGGGCGTGGTGAGCGACGAGAACCTGGCGGTGCTGTTGTCGGGAAGCCTGGCCGCGGTGTCCGAGCCGTCCGCCATCATCTCCGGAACCGACGGTGCGGATACCCTGGAAGGGACGGCGGCGAACGAGCTGCTGCGCGGCCGCGCCGGCGTCGACACCCTCAAGGGCGCCGCTGGCGACGATCAGCTGGACGGCGGCGCGGGGAACGACATCCTGGATGGCGGCGCTGGCAACGATCTGGCGGTATTTTATTCGGCGACGGCGTCGATCAGGATCGACCTCGCCATCACCACCGCCCAGAATACAGGCCAGGGCATGGACACCTTGATCGGCATCGAGGGCGCTGTCGGCTCCCTGTTCGCCGACATCATCCAGGGTGACGCCAAGGCCAATCAACTGCACGGCGACGACGGCGACGATGAGCTGAACGGCCGCGCGGGCAATGACCTGCTCTACGGCGATGCCGGCGCCGACACCCTTTATGGCGGTGACGGGAACGACACGCTGGAAGGCGGCGCCGGAAACGACATCCTCTACGGGGAGGCGGGCGACGACATCCTGCGGGGCGGGGACGGCGCGGACACTCTGCAGGGCGAGGCCGGCAAGGACACTCTGGACGGCGGCGCCGGCAATGACAGCATGTTCGGCGCCGCGGGGGACGACCTGTTCATCGTCTCGGCCGGATCGGACCGGTACGACGGCGGCGAGGGCGTCGACACCATCACCTTCGCCGCCTTCACCGGCCGCGTGCTGGTCAATATGGGCGGAGGCGCCGCGCAGCAGGTCGCGGACGGTGTCACGGTCACCCTTATCGGGATCGAGAACCTGATCGGCGGTTCAGGCGCCGACACCCTCATCGGCGACGCGGCCGCCAACAAGATCGAAGGCGGCGCGGGGGACGATTTCCTGATCGGCGGCCTGGGCGCCGACACCCTCGACGGCGGCGACGGAATCGACACCGCCGACTTTTCACGGGCGGCGAACGCGGTGATCGTCGATCTGTCCAAGTCCGGCGCCCAGAGCACGGGCGAGGGAAGCGACACGCTCAAGTCGATCGAGAACCTGGTCGGCGGCGCGTTCGCCGACACCTTGAGCGGCTCCAGCATCGCCAACAGTCTCTTCGGCGAGGGCGGAGACGATGTCCTGATCGGCCTGGGCGGCGACGACATCCTGTCCGGCGGTGAAGGTATCGATACGGCCCAGTATGCGGGAGCCTGGCGCAACTACCGCTGGACCCTGGGCGTCACCGGCTGGAACGTCCGGGACATCAAGACGTCCGAAGGCGAAGACACGCTCTACAGCATCGAGAAGCTGAAGTTCAGCGACCGCACGGTGGTGATCGACGTCGGGCTGAGCAATCCGGTCCACCGCGCCTTCGACAATATCCTGCGCGCCGACACCTGGACGGACGGAAGCGCGGCGGTCGCTTTCGCGCGCGAGATGGCGGGCAAGGTTTCCGGCGGCCTCTCCACGGATGCGGCCATAGCCGAGGTCGTGGTCAAGGCGCGTGAGACCACCTCGGTGGCGACCATGAGCTACCAGTTCTTCACCGGAAAGGTCCCGGGCGGGGACGGCCTGGACTATCTGGTGGCGGTCGACGGGCCCAACCCCAACAACCTCAACAGCGCCTACTTCCAGAACTTCGGGCTGGAGAACCGCTACATCAACTTCGCCGTGAACCTGGGCCGAGACGGGGAAGGCAAGGCCGCCTTCCAGGCCGCCTACGGCTCACTCAAACTCTTCGACGCCACCCGCGAGGCCTACAAGACGATCTTCGGCGCCGCCCCTACGGACGAGAAGATCCACACCCTCATCGACACCCGCATCGACTATTTCGCGGCCTATGGCGGCAGCAAGGACGCCGACTCCATAGGCACCAAGGCGGCCATGGTCGGCTGGCTGCTGGCCGAGGCGGTGAAGGGCGATGTCGGCGTCATGGCGCGCTCCAACACCGCCTGGCTGACCGATCTGGCCGACGGTAGCGCGGGCTATGGCGTCAACCTGCTCGACGCCCTGAACGGCTACTACAAGGCCGACTTCATATACGGCGGTTAGGCCGCCGTGACGCCTTGACGACAATGAGGGCCGGCGGGCCTAGTGCCGGCTTGTTCTTGTCTGGGGAGTCGCCGCGTGGCGCTGAAATTCCTGAAGGCCGCCGCCCTGAGCAGCGCCGCACTTGTCCTGTCCGCCTGCGTGTCGATCACCACCGCCGAAGCGCCGCTTCCGCCTTCCGATCCGCTCCCGCCGCTATCGCCACCCCCGGCTCCGGTCTTCGAACCTTCGGCCGAGGCGATGAAGGCCCACATGACCTTCCTGGCCAGCGACCTGCTGGAGGGGCGCGAGGCTGGCACGCGCGGCTATGACATCGCCGCCGCCTACGTGGCTGGGCGGTTCGAGGAGCTGGGCCTGAAGCCGGCCGGCGACTACGCCTCCTATCTGCAGAAGACGCCGCTGGTGTCCTACGCCTCCGCCGCCAAGGGCCGCGTCGCCCTGAAGTCCGGCTCGAAGAAGGCCAAGGCCGTTCCGCTGGTCTTCGGGACCGACTACCTGCCCGGCGCCCAGCCGGTGTCGGCCAAGGTGTCGGTGAACGTGCCGATGGTCTTCGCCGGCTACGGCATCGTCGCGCCGGAACGCGACCGCGACGACTATGCCGGCCTGGACGTGAAGGGGAAGGTGGTCGTCGTCCTGACCGGCGCGCCCAGCGGCTTCCAGACCGAAGAGCGCGCCCACTACGCCGGCGGCAAGACCAAGCGCATCGAGGCCGCCAGGCGCGGCGCGGTCGGCGTCATCACTCTCTACACGCCCATGCGCGAGAAGGTCCGTCCCTTCGCCCGCGGCCTGAATACCTGGCAGGGCAGTTCCATGACCTGGCGCGGCGCGACGGGCGACGTGTCGTTCCCCGGCGCCTCGGCCCCGCCGATCGCCACCCTCAGCCTGGCCGGCGCCCGCAAGCTGCTGCTCGGCGCGCCCTATGGCTATGAGGACATCATGCGCATGGCGGCCGATCCCGACGGCCGCACTCCGACCTTCGCCCTGCCGCTGAGCGTGCAGGCGACCGTCGACTCCAAGATCGAGACCGTTCAGAGCGCCAACGTCGCCGGGGTGATCGAGGGCTCGGACCCGACCCTGCGGGACCAGGTGATCGTCCTGTCGGCCCACCTCGACCACGAGGGGATTTCCGAGAAGGCCGACAAGAACGGCGACAAGATCTACAACGGCGCCATGGACAACGCCTCGGGCGTCGCGACGATGCTGGAGGTCGCCCGCGGCTTCACCGAAAGCGAAGAGCGCCCGCGTCGCTCCGTGATCTTCCTTGCGGTCACCGCCGAAGAAAAGGGCCTGGTCGGCGCCGACTACTTCGCCAACAACCCGACCGTGCCCAAGGGCTCGGTGGCGGCGAACGTCAATCTGGACATGCCGATCCTGACCTATCCCTTCCAGGACGTGGTGGCCTTCGGCGCGGAGCGTTCCAACCTTGGTCCGGCGGTGCGCCGCGCGGCCGAAGGCATGGGGGTGAAGCTGTCGGCCGACCCGCTGCCGGAAGAAGGCCTGTTCACCCGCAGCGACCACTACCGCTTCGTCGAGCAGGGCGTGCCGTCGGTGTTCCTGATGACGGGCTTCGAAGGCCCGGGCCGCGAGGCCTTCACCAAGTTCTTGGCCGAGCGCTATCACAAGCCGAACGACGACCTGGACCAGGGCATCGATTACGCGGCCGGCGCCAAGTTCGCCAAGCTGAACTACGAGATCGCCCGCGAACTCGCCGACATGGACGAGCGTCCCCAGTGGAACGAGGGCGACTTCTTCGGGAACCTGTTTGGGAAGTAAGGGCGTGAACCCTCTCCCTTGATGGGAGGGGGCAGGGTGAGGGTGACTGCTGAGGTTCAGCGGATCGGCGTCCAACTCCGTATCACCCTAATCCCCGACCCTTCTCCCATCGAGGGAGAAGGGAGTTGCTGCCCTAGACCTTGATGTCCAGCAGCGAGCCCATCATCTTGTCGGCGGTCTTCACGACGGCGGCGTTGGCGGCCAGTTCGGTCTCGGCCTTCACCTGCTCGACGGTTTCTTCGGCCAGATCGACGTCTTCGCCCTCGGGCGTGCCCCAGCGCACAACTCGCTGAGCGCTCGAATCAAGGCGCTTGAAAGCGTTCTGCATGCCTGCGGCGGCGACGGCGTAAACGTCCATGGTCTTTGGCTCCTGGACGTGGAATCGCATATCGCGGTTAAGGCATCGCGTAAAAGTCCGGTTAACGCGGGCGATTGCGGCTGTGGATAACGGCCGGCGGCGTCTCGCCCCATTGACCGGCGGTCGGCCTTTCGAGAAGGGTGCCCCTACGCTTCAGAGGACCCGCGCGTGCTGACCACCAACCAGCTTCTCAAGATCGGGATGTTCGCGCCCGGCGTGCTGGTGGCCGACGTGCTGATCGCCCAGGCGCTGTTCCCCGGTTTCGACGCCGGCTCGCAGTTCATCAGCGAGTTGGGCGGCCCCAAGGCCCCGTACCCCGTGGTGTTCAACATCGGCATGCTGATCGGCGGCGTGGCGGGCATGTTCGCCGGCGGCGGCTTCGCCCATGCGCTGGAAGTCGCCGGCGGACGGCGGATCGTCTCGGCCTTCGCCGGCCTGTGGGTGGCGCTCACCGGCCTGGGCGCGGTGTTCGGCGGACTGTTCCACTGGCCCGATCCGATGCACCGGGCCTGCGGCGTCGGGCTGGCCATCCAGTTCGCGCCGCTGTTCGCAGCCTGGGCTTTGTGGCGGCGGCCGGGCTATGGCCTGCTGACAGCCCTGTCGCTGGTCTGGTTCTTCGGCCTGCTGCTGGTTCTCGCCTTGCTGATCGGCGTGTGGAACGTGCGTACGGGATCAGACGTGGGCCTGTGGCAGCGGGCCCACGCCTTCCTCGGCATCCTGTGGTTGGGCGTGGCCGCCTGGGCTTTGCATCGCCAGGCGGCGCAGGCTCAACCGGCGCCGCTCATGGAGCCTAGGCCGTACACGCCGACCAGCGGCACGTTGTAGCTCGCCGTCCCGTCCATGGCGTCGATCAGGAACGCCGTCGTCGCCTTGGCGTAGTGGCCGAACTTCGCCTCCAGTCCGGCCTGCATCAGGTAGCCGACCATGGCGGCCTTTGTTCCGATGTCGTCTACGCCATAGGCGGCGAAGTAGGATTGTCGGCCGGCCACATAGGCGACCGCCGCATCGATATTGACGCCGTTGGCGGTCGCCACGCTGGTCCCGATGACGACGTCATAAGCCTTGCGGATCGCCGCCTCGAACGACAGCGCGCCATAGGCGGCGGCGAACGCGTCCTTGCCCTCGCCCAGCTTGCCCAGGTTCACCGCGAAGTTGATGTACCGGTTCGCTTCGTTGAAGGTGGCGTAATAGGGGTCTGTCAGGTCGTTGGTGTTCTCGGTGCTGTCCACCAGGTAGGCGATGCCCGCCTCCTTCGGCGTCGCGCCGGTGAAGAACTGGTAGGCCTGCACGGCTACGGCGGTGGTGTCGGAGGCCATCGCCGCCACCTTCTGGGACAGCTCCGCGCTGCTGATGTTGCCCGCGGCGTACTGGTTCTTGAGCGTCGTCAGCTGTTGGGCGTCGGCGTGGAGGGTGTTCTCCACCACCCGCCCATCGGCGAGGGTCACTGTCGGCGAGGTCGCCTTGGCCGAGGTTGGCGAGACCCCCACGACCTTGCCGAACCCTGCATCCAGTTCCGCGGCGGTGGGCGTCCAGCTATTGGACACCGCCGTAACCGTCACGGTCGAGCCTGAAATGGTCACCGTGCCGCTGCGAACCGCCCCGCCGGTGCTGAGCACCACCGCGCCGGCCGATGTGTTGATGGTGAGCGTCTGATTGGCCAGGGTGGCGCTGGTTATGGTCGCCCCGGCCACCTCGACCTTGTCGCCGGCGTCGAGGATGAAGGTGTCTCCGTTCAGCTCCGCCGCCGTGCCGCGCAGGGTGTCGCTACCAGAGACCGCCACTTCGCCCAGGCCGTCGTCGCCTCCGCTCCAGACAACATCCTTGCCCAGGCCGCTTTCAATGATGTCGTCGCCGCCCATACTGATCAGCATGTCGTCGCCGTCGCCGCCGACCAGGGTGTTGGCGCCGTTGCTGCCGAAGATGACGTCCTTGAACTTCGTCCCGACGACGTTCTCGATATTGGCGACTTTGCCGCTATTGCCCCAGGAATCGTAGATGTAGCCGCGGCGACCCAGATCAATGTTGACGCCGCCCCACGCGCCCGGCGTCGTCAAAGTCTCGCGAACGACGCCGCCGCTCTTCTCCACCCAGCGCGTCAGGCTGAAGGCGGTGATGGTGTCGATCCCGTCGCCCCCGTCGATCAACGTAGGGGCGTCGTCGATCTGGAAGGTGTCATCGCCCCCGCGGCCGCGGGCGGTGTCGCCCAGGCCGACGACCAGGAAGTTGGCGTTGTCGTCACCTTCATAAAGGTCGGCGAAGCGGGTGCCGCCGCCCAATCCCTCGATGGAGGTCATGGTTTCGGCGTTGCCGAAGCCGTCGTTGGTGATGGCCTGGGTGCGCAGGTCCGCGATCACGCCTTGCGTCGCGTCGGCCTCGGCAAAGCTGATGCGGTCGAATCCGGCGCCGCCGTCGAAGCTGTCCTTGCCGGCTCCGCCGCGGAAATAGTCATCGCCGTCATAGCCGCTGAGGACGTTGTTCTTGGCGTCACCGATCAGCTCGTCGTTCCGGTTGCTGCCGCCGAGGTTTTCGATGTTGGCGATGCGGCCGGTGTTGCCAAAGCCGTCATCGACGATGAACCCCGTGGCCAGGCTGACGATCACCCCCTTCGTGCCGCCGGTCACATAGGTGACGGTCCCGTCCGCCGCCTTCACCCACCGTCGCAGGGTGAACAGGGTGATGCTGTCGATCCCATCCCCGCCATCGACAAGTGCGGAGGCGTCGTCGATCTGAAAGCGGTCGTCGCCGCCGCGACCACGCGCGGTGTCTCCCAGGCCGACCAGGAACAGATTGATGTTGTCATCGCCCTCGTAGAGGTCGGCGAAGAAGGTGCCGCCGCCCAGAGCCTCGATCGAGCTCATGGTCTCGGCGTTGCCGAAGCCGTCATTGGTCACCGTCTGGGTGCGCAGGTCGGCGATGACGCCCTGCTTGGCGTGAGGCTCGCCGAAGCTGACTCGGTCGAAGCCGTCGCCTCCGTTGTAGGTGTCCTTGCCGTCCGAGCCGCGCATGTAGTCGTCGCCGGCCAAGCCCTCATAAACATTGCCGGTGGGCGTGTTGGCCGCCAGTTCGTCGTTGCCAGCGGTTCCCGTAATCGTCGCCATGGTGAGTCCCCATTCTCAGAGAGAACTCCGTTAGCGGATTCCTGGCGTAGGGCCTCCCCCCTTTTGGGGGTTATCGCCAACCGTAGTTGAAACTGACGCTGATACGCTCGGTCTTGGCGGCGTTGGCCGGGACCTCATGGCGCAGCCAGCTTTCCCACATCAGGATCGTGCCCGGCTCCGGCTGGACATAGACGAAGGGCTGCCGCTCTTCCGGCGCGTCGGCCTCGCGCAGGGGCGCGGCCATCATCATCGCCAGACGCGGGTCCTCCAGCTTCAGGGCCGAGGCGCCGGGCGGGATTGACACATAGATCGTCCCCGACAGTACGCTGTGCAGATGGATATGACCGCTGTGGCCGCCGCCCGGCTTGAGGATGTTGATCCACAGGCTGTCGAGCCGCAGCTTCTTGCCGTCCAGGTCCAGCATCAGGTCGCGGGCGAAGGCGGCGGCGTGCTTGTCGAGCTTCTTCTTCAACTGCTCGAACACGCTGGCCCGCATCGGCAGGTCGTCCAGCGAGGCGTAGGACGTGTAGCCTGGATAGCCCTTCTGCTTGGTCCAAGCACGGCCGGCCCGGTCCTCGTCCGCGATCATGCGGCAGGTATCCTCCAGCTCCTCGTTGAAGGCGTCGAAGCCTTTCTCGTTGGCGAGCGAGGCCTCGTAGAGGTGGGTGACGAAAAGCGGGCGCAGGGTCATCGCATCATCTACCCCCTTCCCCCTTGATGGGGGAAGGGTCGCGGATGAGTGAAGCGGCGGCGAACGTCTTGGTCGCGGATATTCAGCAGTCACCCCCACCCCTGCCGCTCGCCCATCGAGGGGGAGGGGATTCATTTGGGGCGGCTGTCACAAGCCCCGAACCGCCCTATATCTGCCCCGTGATCGACACTGACTCCACACGACTGACCGGCGCCGCCCTGATCAAGGACGAGGTGAAGCGCCTGCCCGACGGGCCGGGCGTCTATCGCATGATCGGCGAGGACGAGGAGGTTCTCTACGTCGGCAAGGCCAAGAGCCTGAAGAAGCGGGTGATCCAGTACGCCCAGGGACGCTTCCACACCAACCGCATCGCCCACATGGTCGACGCCACGCGGTCGATGGAGTTCGTCACCACCCGGACGGAAGCCGACGCCCTGCTGCTCGAGATCAACCTGATCAAGCAGCTGAAGCCGCGCTTCAACGTCCTGCTGCGCGACGACAAGAGCTTTCCCGAGATCGTCATCCGCCGCGACCACGCTGCGCCGCAGCTGCGCAAGCATCGCGGGGCGCACACGATCAAGGGCGACTATTTCGGCCCCTTCGCCAGCGCCTGGGCGGTGAACCGCACCCTGAACACCCTGCAGAAGGCGTTCCTGCTGCGGTCATGCTCGGACAGCGTTTACGAGAGCCGCACGCGGCCCTGCATGCTGCATCAGATCCGTCGCTGCTCGGCGCCCTGCACCGACCTGATCTCCAAGGCCGACTACAACCTGCTGGTGGACGAGGCCGAGGCCTTCCTGCGCGGCAAGAGCCGGGCGGTCATGGGCCGCATGTCGGCCGAGATGCAGGCCGCCTCCGACGACCTGGAGTTCGAGCGCGCCGCCCGCCTGCGCGACCGCATCCGCGCCCTGGCCGCGGTGGCCCAGGAAAGCCAGATCAATCCCGAGACCGTGGACGAGGCGGACGTCTTCGCCCTGCACGTGGAGGGGGGGCAGGCCTGTGTGCAGGTGTTCTTCTTCCGCGCTGGCCAGAATTGGGGGAACAAGGCCTACTTCCCCCGCGTCTCGACCGCGGCGGAGGAGGAGGGGGTCTCGGAGGAGGCCCTGATCCTCGGCGCCTTCATGGGCCAGTTCTATGAGAACCAGCCCATCCCGCGCCTGATGCTGACCAATGTCGATCCGCACGAATGCGCCCTGTTGGCCGAGGCGTTCTGCATCAAGAGCGGCCACAAGGTCGAGATCAGCACCCCCAAGCGCGGCGAGAAACGTGATCTGGTCGGCCACGCCCTGACCAACGCGCGCGAGGCCCTGGGCCGCAAGATGGCGGAAAGCTCGGCCCAGTCGAAGCTGCTGGCCGGGGTCTGCGAGGCGTTCCAGCTCGACGGCCAACCGGAGCGGATCGAGGTCTACGACAACAGCCACATCCAGGGCACGAACGCCGTCGGCGGCATGATCGTGGCCGGGCCCGAAGGTTTCCAGAAGAGCCAGTACCGCAAGTTCAACATCAAGGGGACCGAGCTCACCCCCGGCGACGACTACGGCATGATGAAGGAGGTCCTGCGCCGCCGCTTCTCGCGCCTGGTCAAGGAAGAGGAGGAGGGCGCGGACGCCGTCCGCCCCGACCTAGTCCTCATCGACGGCGGCAAGGGGCAACTGGACGCGGTGCTGGAGGTCATGGCCGACCTGGGCGTCGACGACATCCCGGTGGTGGGCGTGGCCAAGGGGCCGGACCGCGACGCCGGACTGGAGCGGTTCTTCATTCCTGGCCGCGACCCCTTCATGCTCGAGCCGAAGTCGCCCGTGCTCTACTATCTGCAACGTCTGCGGGACGAGGCGCACCGGTTCGCCATCGGCACCCACCGCGCCCGCCGCGCCATGGACATCAAGAAGAACCCCCTCGACGAGATCGAGGGCGTCGGCCCCGGCCGCAAGAAGGCCCTGCTGCACGCCTTCGGCTCCGCCCGCGGCGTCAGTCGCGCCACCATCGAGGACCTGATGAAGGTCGACGGCGTCAACCAGGCCCTGGCCGAACGCATCCACGGGTTCTTCCGGAAGGGGTGAAGCTTCTCCTCACCTGCGAAGCGGGGGAGGGACAGATTCAAACTTCCAACCGCTCATCCCGGCGAAGGCCGGGATCCGGATTCATCCAGAGTGTCAGCAGGGTTTCACCTGGGCCCCGGCCTTCGCCGGGGTGAGCGGCTTGTTCTAGGAGTGGACAGAGCGTCCCCTCCCGCTTTGCTACAGGGGAGGAGATTTCAGCGACGCCGCCACCGCCTCTGGCAGCTTCGCCGACAGCCGTTGCGCCCTACGTCCCGCGCTGTCGCCGCGGCGGAAGCCGATCAGGATGTCGGGCTCCACGCCCATGATCTCGTTGGAGCCGTCGGCGCGCAGGCGGGCGCAGTCGGGCAGGGACAGGAAGCCGCCGCTGTTCTTCAACGTAATGGGTCCGGCCGAAGTCGAGTGGCCGCAACCGGCGCCGAAGGTGGGCGCGCCCAGGATCACCGCCGCGCGCGCGTCCTGCAGTTCGGCGGCCAGTTCCTCGGACGCCGAAGCCGAGCCGGCGTCGACGAGGACGATCAGCGGTCCCGACCACAGGCCCGTCTCGTGCTTCATCTTGGCCGGGCTGTAGATGTCTCCCGCCCAGGGACGGTCCGCCAGAGCCGGATCGAGCTGATCCATCAAGCCGGTGGAGTAGCCACTCTCGACCAGCCAGGCGCAGGCCGAGGCTTCGCGCTTCAGGAACGGAGCGGAGTCGCAAGGACGCCGCGCTTCGGCCGCCGCCGTCCGCAGGTCGTCGGCCGCCTTCGACAGCAGCGTCTTGTCGCCGCCCTTGGCCTTGCGGGCATAGCCTTCCAGGTCAGCGGCGCGCTCCTCCAGCGCCTGGGCGGTGGTCTCCGCCCGCACCAGACCGACGCGGGCGCCCTTTACGGGCTTGGCGGTGACCATGCGGGCCACGACCTCGGCCCATTCGCGGCCCCCGCCGTTGCTGGCGATGTCGATCATCAGCACCTCGGCGCCGGCCGCCTTCAGGTCGCGCAGGCGGCCCCCGAAACGGTCGGTCAGCAGCTGATAGGTCGCGCGGTCAACGGCGTCTCCGCAGGCCTGATCACACGGCTTGTCCAAGGGCAGGTTCAGCTTCGCCGCCGCGGCCTCGCAAACGGTTGGGTCGGCCATGAACAGGCTGATCTTCACCACGCCGATCTTCTTCCCGCCTGACTCGACGATCCCGGCCGGGAAGTCGGCGGCCGCCGGGCCGTCCACCGGCCGCCAGCCCGCAATCTGGGCGGCGACGGGCTGAGCCGGCGTCATCTTCCTCATGTCGCCACAGGGGCGGCCGGAGTCTCCAGCGTGCAGCGCCGTCCGATTGGCGCTCCACTTCACCTCCAGATGGCCGTCGCCCAGGTTCGCTAAGGTGCGTTCGAAATGAACCTTGGCTTCCGCCTCGCTGGTCGCGGCGGTCAGCTGTTGCTCGCCGCGTTCGAACACGGCGTCGAGGTTCGCCTCCCGCTCGCCGGTCAGCCATTCCAGATTGGCGTAGCGGTTGCTGGTCAGGATCGATTTCACCTGCCGCAGGTCTTCGATCCATGGCGCGGCGTCATAGGCCATGGCCGGCGCGGCGAAGGAAATGGCCGCGCCGAAGACGGCGAGGCGAAGCAGCTTGATCATCCAGACCCCCCGGTGTTGCCGCCTCCTCTTCGCGCAAGCGGGCGATCGGTTACGCGCAAGCTCGAGCATGCAGCGCGATCGCCGTTATGATTATAGCGAACGGTGATCCGTGGGGCGTGTTAAAGCGGTGTAACCTCGGTCAGGCGGGCTGCCGCTTCGGAGCCGGGGACTTGGGATTCAGTTGCTTGTCGATTTCACGCACCAGGCCGCCGATCTGGGCGGGCAGGTGCTGGCCCGGATCGACCGTGTAGAGCGCCTTCAGATAGGCCTCGTCCCAGGCGGTTAGATCCTCGATCGGGGCGTTGGTCCGCCCTTCGCTGTTGAAGATGGACATGATGGTGTCGCGCCCGGTCTGATCCATATGTTGATTGGGTCGGGTCAGGGCGGACATGGCGATGTAACTGCCTAGGGTCTTGATCTTCAGGCCTTCCGCGAAACGCGCGTCCACCACCAGGATCATTCGATCCATGGTGTTGAAGGTCATGGGCTTCATGCGGGAGCGGTTCGGGGTGCTGAACTCGGGCGCTCCGCCGCCCACATCCGCCATCATGGCGCTTGCGGACGCGCCTCGGGCCGGCGCCTCGGAGGTGAGCGTTATCAGCCTGACCGCTCTGTCCTGCTCGATGAAATGGTTGACCTTGCTGCGATGGGTGGAGCCGTACAGGTTGATGCGCTTCTTGCGCAGCTTCGTCAGCAGCACCTCCGGTTCGTTGGAGAATAGGACGATGACGTTCACGCGGCAGCCCTCGCCGCCGTACTTCAGCCCCGTCTGCTCCGCCAACTGACGGATGCGGGCTGAGACGTAGGTCGTTTTGTCGATGCCGAGGCCGAGCGTCAGCGGGCATATGGGCCGCACCCAGACGGGGAATTGGCCGCCGGGAACCTTCTCACTGAAAGTGGTCACCCGTTCACGCGGGGTCAGCGGCTTGTCGGGCGTGACGGTCACGCCCTCGATCTCGTTGACCGGCTCCCGGGCGGCGGCCGCGCCGACGAGAGCGAGGCTGAAAGCCAAGGGAAGAGCGAACTTGGACAACCGCATGCGAAGCTCCTGGACGCTATGGGCAGATGTTGCCGTGCGAAGTGTAATTCGCGCAACCCTTGGCTGTGATCGCTTCGCGTATTCATCCGGGCTTTCCACAAGGCGCGGCGCCCGTTACGCAGGGCTGGTCATGATCTCTGTACCCGCCCAGATACGCTCCCGAGCCGGCAAGCGCCTATCCATCATCGCGCCCTGCTACAATGAGCAGGAAGTGCTGGAGCTGTTCTTCGCCCGCATGGACCCTGTGCTGACGGCCATCGGCGTCGGGTACGAGATCATCTGCATCAACGACGGCAGCCGCGACGCCACCCTGGCCGTCCTGCTCGCCGCCCAGCAGCGCGACGCCCGCATCAAGGTCATCGACCTGTCCCGCAACTTCGGCAAGGAGACGGCCCTCTCCGCCGGGCTCGACGCCGCCACCGGCGACATGGTCGTGCCCATCGACGTGGACCTGCAGGACCCGCCCGAGCTGATCGCCGACTTCGTGGCCGAGTGGGAGAAGGGCGCCGACGTCGCCTATGGCGTCCGCGTGGACCGCAGCGCCGACAGCGCCGCCAAGCGGATGAGCGCTCAGGGCTTCTACCGCTTCTTCAACCGCATCTCCGACGTGCCGCTGCCCTACAACGCCGGCGATTTCCGTCTGATGGACCGCCGGGTGGTCGAGGTCCTGAAGCAGCTGCCGGAGCGCAACCGCTTCATGAAGGGCCTGTTCGCCTGGGTCGGCTTCAAGCAGGTGGGCGTGGACTATGTGCGTCCGGAACGGGCGGCGGGGTCCAGCAACTGGCGCTACTGGACGCTGTGGAACTTCGCCCTCGACGGCTTGACCTCGTTCAGCAGCGTGCCGATCCGCATCTGGAGCTATGTGGGCTTCGCCGCAGCGGTTCTGGCCTTCATATTCGCGGCCACCATCATCGGCCGCACTCTGCTGTTCGGCGCCGATGTTCCCGGCTATCCGTCGATCGTCGTGATCCTTTTGCTCAGCTTCGGCTTTCAGATGCTCGCGATCGGCACGCTCGGGGAGTACGTCGCCCGCATCTATCAGGAAGTGAAAGGGCGTCCGCTCTACATCGTAGCCGGGCGATACGGGTTCGACTGATATGGAACGCGCTGTCTACGACCACCTCCGTGATCTTGATGGCGAACATTGGTGGTTCGTGGCGCGACGGCGGATTCTGGGCCGCCTGATCCAGACCCTCGGTCTGCCAGCGGACGCCCGCATTCTCGAGGTCGGCGCCGGGGCCGGCGGCAATATCCCTCTTCTGAAGCAGTTCGGCGACGTCCAGGCAGTGGAGCCTGACGAAGAGAGCCGGGCCTGCGCGGCTGAACGCACGGGCGTGCCGCTGCACGACGGGCTGCTGCCGGACGGCCTGCCGTTCGCGCCCGAGACCTTCGACCTCGTCTGCGCCTTCGACGTGGTCGAGCATGTGGACGACGACAAGGGCGCCCTGCGCGCCTTGGCGGCGCTGGCCAAGCCTGGTGGCTGGGTGCTGACCACGGTGCCCGCCTATCAGTGGCTGTGGAGCCGACACGACGAGCTGCATCACCACAAGCGGCGTTATGTCCTGCCGGAATATCGGGCCCTGATCGAAGGCGCGGGCTTGACGATCGAGAGAGCGACCTATTTCAACACGCTCCTCTTTCCCGCCGCGGTCGCACAGCGCCAGGTCAAGCGCTGGCGGGGCGACGACAGTCCGGACGACGCCATGCCTTCCAAGCCCCTCAACCGGCTTTTGCAGTCGATCTTCGCCCTGGAGGCGCCGATGGTGGCGCACGCAGGCCTGCCCTTCGGCATGTCCATCGCGGCGGCGGCCCGTAAAGACCACCGCTCGTGAGCTTCCGGAATTTCGTGCGTGACGCCTTCCGCTACGGGCTGGTGGGGGTGGTCAACACGCTCGTCGGTTTCAGCATCATCATCGGCCTGGAGCAGGGCTTCGGTGTGAACCCGTACCTGGCCAACGCCGGCGGCTACGCAGTGGGCGTTATGGTCAGCTTCGTGCTCAAGCGCCGCTATGTGTTCGGCAAGGGCCGCTCGGTGCGCGAGGCCGGGCCGCGCTATCTGGCCTCGGTGGCGTTCAGTTTCGCCCTGAACCAGGGCGTGCTGTTCCTGGCCCACGCGGTCCTGCCGGACGGCCCCCTGGCGGAGATCGCCGCCCAGCTGTCAGGCATGTGCGTCTACACCGTCGTGCTGTTCGTGCTCAGCCGCTACTGGGTGTTCCCCGCCGCGCGCGCGGCGGCGTGAAGCCGCCGCCGGCTGGGGCCGGCGGCGCAACTCAACTTAGTTCAGCACCCGGATTTGCTGCATGGCGACGCCCAGCACCCGGGGATCGGCCGCGGACGCCCGCGCGTCGGGCATGTCGAGGGTCAGCACGACCGGCTGGCCCGGCTTGACCAGATCCGCTGGGATCTCGACGCGATGCGCCGTGAAGAGGCCTGCGTCCACCGTCAGATCGGCGATCTTGCGGCCGGCGACCGAGACGCCGACCGCCTGCGGGCGGATCGGCGCATCGGAGAAGCCGATCATGGTCATCTCGACCACCACCGCCCGGCCCGCTTGCAGGGTCTCAGGCGCGCTCACCGAGATCTCGGCCTTGGGTCCGATGGACCAGATGCCTTTCGCGCCCGGTTCGGCTGCGCTCCAGCCCGACGCCAGATTGGCCGGCTTGAAACCCTGGTCCATGCGGGCGACAGAAACGATCTGCCGTGACTCCGACGAAAATTCACCCGCCCGGACCTTGGTCAGGCCAGGGACGCCGCCTAGGTCGCGACCGCAGATCGCGCCGCGCTTGAAGCGGTAGCAGTCGCCGCGCGCGGCGATCAGTTGCAGCGCGCCGCCTTCGAACTGGTCGTTGCTGGTGATCACCATGATGCGGCGATCCCCCGGCGCGGCGTCCTTGGCGTAGCCGGCCGGCAGGGCGTCGCAGGCGGCATCGCGGCTGCGCGCCGTGGCGTAGGTGTTGGACGTGCCGCCCGTGCGCACGATCATCAGGTTCATCTGGGTGATGACCTGCTGGTCCTGGCCCGACGGGCTGCAGAAGTAGGAGGGCGTGAACACCCACGGGCGACCGCGCACAGCCGGGTCGGTGTCCAGTCCGACCGGATAGAGCTTGTCGCCCGGTTCCTCGAAGTTCTCGCGCACGCCCAGGCGCATCTGGACGGTGTCGTAGGCTTGCAGCCCAACGGCGGACACTAAAAGCACCACGGCGACGTAACGGGGCAGGCGAGCGGCCCAGGCCACGCTCAGGGCGATCAGCAGGTAACCGAACACCCAGAAGAAGCGGCCGTGCGCGCGGAACCCGCCCAGAATGTCGGCCATCGATCCGCTGGGCTTAGGGATGGTGTAGGCCTTCAGCGAACCAAAATACGCGTTCCAGCCGATGGCCCAGATCGTCATCAGCGCCATGGCGAGGGCCAACGGGCCCCAGCGCTTCAGGATCGCCCGGGTGGGCAGGTCGGCGCGCAGGAACATGATCGCGGCCGGCACGATCAGCAGCAGGGCGCCGGCTCCCAGATACTGGAAGCCTTCGAATACCTGCCCGCCATTGGGGTCGAGCGAACCCAGGAACCAGGCGCCCGTCCAGTTCTGGCCCCACAGGTTCGAGGCCTGCGGCCAGAAGGGGCCGATAAGGTTCATCGAATAGAAGCCCAGGGCGTCAGCCCCGCCGGTGGCGCCCGCACCCTCGCGATAGCCCAGCAGCAGGGCCGAGATCACGATGCCGGCCGACACCGACGCGCCGCTGATCAGCACGCGGGGCAGACTGCCCGGACCGTCCTGCAGCAGCACCGACAGCAGGCCTGCGCCCAGGCAGACGGCGACGGGAACCAGGTGATAGGCGTGGATGCCGGTCGCCAGCACGCCGATCGCCACGAAGCCGATGGTGTGGCGGCGCTGCAGGCCGTTGCGCGTCATGCTCACCGACAGGGCCAGCGAGAACAGCAAGATCCAGTGGCCGCACAGGGCGATGTGGCCGAACTGGCGGATGATCCAGGCCGGGAACATCAGGGCCAGCAGGCAGGCGGCCAGCACCGGCAGCGGCCTGGTGACGCCCAGCGCCCGCATCAGCGCGCCCATGGCGATCGCCTGCAGCGGATAGGAGATCAGCAGAAACAGGCCCAGCGTGTTGAAAACGCCGCCCAGGCCCAAGGCCTTCAGCAGCACCGACAGCCAAGGGATGCTGTCGGTGAAGACGATGGGCGTCGGCTCCGGCGTCAGGTTCGACACCATCGTGATGGGGAAACCCCAAGGCTCGCGGATGAAGGCCTCGTAGCCGCCGGTCATGGCGACCATGTCGCTCTTGGGCATGGTCCAGAACGAGGCGCTGGCCAGCGGCAGGTCGAAGCCGAACATGTAGCCGAACAGCATGACGCCGATCAGAGCGGCGACGCCCACGGCGCCGCAGAAGCCCGCATCCGCGCCGGCGAGATTGATGTCGAGCTTGAACGCCGCTCGGCTCTTCTTGGTCATGGTCAGCTTCCCCTGGAAGGATGCCCCCTTAGCAGCGTTCGACGGGGTGGTCAGTAACTACTGGATGCGGGGCGCCGCTTTCAGTTGTCATGCGTTACGCGCTAAGGAGTCCTCATGAAGTCGCTGCCCAACATCCTCACCGGCCTTCGCCTGGTCCTTTGCCTGTTCATGTTCGCGGCCCTGACCGCGGCGGCGGGGGGCGTGCCCGGCCTTTCCGATCAGCTGACGCCGGACATGCAGTTCGCCCTGCTGCGGTGGTCGCTGTACGCCTTCGTGGTGGCGGGGGTGACGGACTTCTTCGACGGCTGGCTGGCGCGCAAGCTGGACGCCGAGAGCGTCTGGGGCGCGATCCTGGACCCCATCGCCGACAAGGTGCTGGTCTGCGGCGCGGCGCTTGGCCTGCTGGGCCTGGGCGGTCAGCCGATGATCGTGCTGCCGATCGGCCTGATCCTGTTCCGCGAGTTCACGGTCAGCGCCCTGCGCGAAATCTCCGCCGGCAAGGGCGTGAAGCTGCCGGTGACCATGCTGGCCAAGTGGAAGACCACCCTGCAGATAGCCGCCCTGGCCGCCGAGATGCTGGTCATGGCCTGGCCCGGCTTCAACCTGTCGTCGGAGCCGGAGATTCTCAATCCCGTGACCCTGACCGCGCACAGCCTGCTGTGGCTGGCGACGATCGTCACCATCATCACCGGCGTCCAGTACTGGAACGCCGCGCACAAGGCGCTGATCGCGAGGTAGAACCTCTTCTCCTGCCCCGCTTGCGGGGGAGGGGGACGGCTCGCTCCTTCAGCCGCTCATCCCGGCGAAGGCCGGGATCCAGATTCATCGAGAGCCTCAGCAGGGTTCCACCTGGGCCCCGGCCTTCGCCGGGGCGAGCGGGGTCTGTAAAACCGTACGCTTCGCTACAGATGACGAGAGGTTACTCCGCCGCCAGCAACAGCTGGACCGTCTCGGGCTTGTCCACGATCTCCGGATCGGTCGGCCCGAACAGCAGCCATTCGCTGTCCAGATCGACTTCTCGATCCGTCTTCATAAGCCGGGCAAGGGCGGCTGCACCCACCGCTCGAAGGACCATCGCCATCTCCTTCTCAAGTCGATATTGAGAATGACTTGCAAGTTCGGAGTCGGCAAGCGGCTTCTGCGGCGCAGCTTTGCGCTGGATCAAGACATCGGGTTGGCCGGCGGGGGCGGATCGCCGGGCAGGGGGATGAACTCGTCGTGGTCCAGGTCGGGCAGCTTCATGCGCCCGGCGCGCCAGTCGGCCTTGGCCTGCTCGATGCGGTCCTTGGACGACGAGACGAAGTTCCACTCGATGAAGCGCGGGCCCAGCGGCTCGCCGCCCAGCAGCATCACGGTCGATGGCTCCAGCGCCAGGAAGGTGATCGTGTCGCCCGGCGCGAACACCGCCATCTGGCCGCTGTGGATGGTCTGGCCGGCGATCTCCACCTGGCCCTTGGCCACATAGGCGGCCCGCTCGGAATACTCGGCGGGCAGGCCGGCCTTGGTCCCGGCGGCCATCTCCCAGTGGACGTAGAAGGTGGGGGAATAGACCGGCACCTTGGCCTTGGCGCCGAAGGCCTCGCCGGCCACCAGCCGCGCCGACAGGCCGCCGAACTCGTAGAACGGCAGCTCGTCAGGGCCGTTGTGGTGCGAGAAGGCCGGGTCGATCTCTTCCTTGTCGGTGGGCAGGGCCAGCCAGGTCTGGATACCGTCCATCTTGCCGCCGTCGCGGCGCAGGGTCTCGAACCGCTCCGAATGGGTGATGCCCGAGCCGGCGGTCATCCAGTTCACCTCGCCCGGGCGGATGTCGATCTCCGAGCCCACGCTGTCGCGGTGGGTCATCTCGCCCTCAAACAGATAGGACAGGGTCGATAGGCCGATGTGCGGGTGCGGGCGCACGTCCACCTCGCGGCCAAAGCCGGGCTCGAACGACGCCGGGCCCATGTGGTCGAAGAAGATGAAGGGACCGACCATGCGGCGCGGCGCATAGGGCAGCACGCGCCCGACCTCGAAGCCCCCGAGATCCTTGCGGCGCTGGTCGATGATGAGTTCGATCATGGTGGGGGCCCTTCTAAGCTAGGCCGCCATGATATTGGGTTTTTGCGACGTGTCTTGGACGGTGCGTCCTTCGAGACGCGAACCGTGGTTCGCTCCTCAGGATGACGAATTCAGAAGCAACCCACGCGCGTCATGCTGAGGAGCGGGCGACGAGCCCGCGTCTCGAAGCACGCAGGAACGCTAGAGCTCCGAGAGCTTCATCTCCGGCGAATAGTCCACGCCGTCGACGTCCTTGGTGATCGCCTGCCCGCAGATGACCCGGCCCTGCAGCGTGTCGAAGGTCAGGGTCGGACCGCCATGCAGGGACCAGCCCTCGCTCAGCGCCTTGGTGACCCGGTGGCAGAACGCCGAGTCATCGGGGCCGGTGAGGTAGCGGTAGGCCTTCATCGCCTCAGCTGTGCGGGCTGACATAAGGGCTGACGAGGCCCAGCGGCACGGCGGTGCTGTTCTTCACCGGGCGGATGACGATCCGGCTCTCGATGTTCGAGACCAGGCCCAGCGACAGGATCTTCTCGCGCATGAACTCGTCGAAGGCGTGCATGTCGCGGGTGACGATGCGCAGCTCATAGTCGGCGGCGCCGGTGACGGTGGCGCACTGCACCACTTCCGGCCACTTCTGGACGGCGGCGTCGAAGGAATCGAGGTTGTCCTTGCTCGGCAGGGACAGCTTGATCGTGCAGTAGACTTCGAAATTCAGGCCCAGGCGTTCACGATCCAGGATGGTCACCCGGCGCTGGACGATGCCGGCGTCTTCCAGGCGCTTGATGCGGCGCCAGCAGGGGCTGGACGACAGGCCGACCCGTTCGGCGATCTCTGCAACCGACAGCGCGGCGTCGTGTTGGATCAGGTCTAGAATTTTGGCGTCAACGGCATCGAGCGCTTCGGACAAAATTTACTCCCCCAATTTCGCCCGTTCGGGCGTTCTTCTTGCCTGTAAAGCCCACGTGGCGGGCATGGCTTTGGCAAGCATTTCCCCCACGGTTGTATGATCGTGCAGATACAAAAAGAAAACTGGGAAGGAAAGATATTTCAATGCGGCACGCGGAAGTGACGCTCGACGACAAATATCTGCTCCAGGATGGCCGTGCGTTCGTAACTGGCGTGCAGGCGCTCATCCGCGTGATGCTTGATCAGCGTCGCCTCGACGAGAAGGCCGGTCTGAACACCGCGGGCTTTGTTTCCGGCTATCGCGGCTCGCCCCTGGGCGGCCTCGACCAGCAGGCTGGCCGCGCGAAGAAGTTCCTCGACTCCGCCAAGGTCACCTTCAAAGAAGGCGTGAACGAGGATCTGGCCGCCACCGCCGTGTGGGGCAGCCAGCAGGCCAACCTGTTCCCGGGCGCTCTTTATGATGGCGTCTTCGGCATGTGGTACGGCAAGGCGCCCGGCGTCGACCGTACCGGCGACGTATTCAAACACGCCAATTTCGCCGGCGTTTTCCCCAAGGGCGGCGTCCTGGCCGTGGCCGGAGACGACCATAACTGCAAGTCCTCGACCCTGCCGTCGCAGTCCGACTTCGCCTTCATGGACTTCGAGATTCCGGTGCTGTCGCCGGCCGACGTTCAGGAGGTGCTCGACTACGGCCTGATGGGCATCGCCATGTCGCGCTTCTCCGGCCTGTGGGTCGGGATGATCGCCCTGGCCGACACCATGGACTCAGGCGTGACCATCGACGTGTCGCTGGATCGCCACCGCATCGTCACCCCCGACAACTTCTCCATGCCGCCCGGCGGTCTCGGCATCCGCACCAAGGACCAGCCCATGGAGAAGGAGCGGCGCATGCGGCTCCACAAGATCCCTGCGGCCCTGGCCTTCGCCCGCGCCAACAAAATCGACCGGGTGGTGGTCAACGCCGCTCGACCGCGCTTCGGCATCGTCTGCACCGGCCAGGCCTACAAGGATGTGCTCGAGGCCTTCTCGGCCATGAACATCACCCTGGAGGAAGCCGCCTCCCTGGGCGTGGCCGTCTACAAGGTCGGCATGCCCTGGCCGCTGGAGCAGACGGGCATCCGCGCCTTCGCCGGCGGTCTGGAGACCATGATGATCATCGAGCACAAGCGCGCGATGATCGAGCCTCAGGCCCGCGCGGCGCTCTACGACATGCCCGACCACGCCCGGCCCAAAATCATCGGCAAGACCGATGAGCGCGGCCTGCCGCTGCTGTCGGAGCTGGGTTCGTTGTCGGTGGCCGAAATCGCCCTGGCCATCGCCGACCGCCTGCCCGACGGCCCGCATATGGAGCGCGCCCGCGCCTATCTGGACCGCGTCTCGGCCGCCGGCGTCGCCGCCGTGTCCCTGGCGTCGGATCAGCAGCGCAAGCCGTTCTTCTGCTCGGGCTGCCCGCACAACACCTCGACCAAGCTGCCGGAGGGCTCCCGCGCCCTGGCCGGCATCGGCTGCCACTACATGGCCGGGTTCAACGATCCCTCGACGGACCTCAACACCCACATGGGCGGCGAAGGGCTGACCTGGGTCGGCGCGGCGCCGTTCACCAGCGAGCCGCACGTCTTCCAGAACCTGGGCGACGGCACCTACAACCACTCCGGCTCGCTCGCCATTCGCGGCGCGATCGCGAGCGGCGTGAACATCACCTACAAGCTGCTGTTCAACGACGCCGTGGCCATGACCGGCGGCCAGCGGGCCGAAAGCGGCTTCACCCCCGCCCAGATCACCCGCCAGCTGGCGTCCGAGGGCGTGAAGAAGACCGTCATCGTGGTCGACGATCTGTCCCGCTATGAGGGCGTCAACGACTTGGCCCCCGGCGTGGTCGTCCGGCCGCGTTCGGACTTGATGGCCGTGCAGCGCGAGCTGCGCGAGACGCCGGGCACGACGGTCCTGCTCTATGACCAGACCTGCGCCACCGAAAAGCGCCGCCGCCGCAAGCGCGGCTCCATGGCCAAGGCCGAGCAGAAGGTGTTCATCAACCCGCTGGTCTGCGAAGGCTGCGGCGACTGCTCCAAGAAGTCGAACTGCGTCTCGGTCGAGCCCCTGGCCACCGAGTTCGGCCGCAAGCGCAAGATCAACCAGTCCAGCTGCAACGCCGACTATTCGTGCCTGGAAGGATTCTGCCCGTCCTTCGTCACCCTGACGGGGGCCGAAAACGCCAAGGCCAAGGGCATGCCGGCCCTGACCGCGGACTCCACCCCGCTGCCGCAGTTCCTGCCCCTGGTCGGCACGCGCAAGATCCTGTTCACCGGCATCGGCGGCACAGGCGTGACCACGGTCGCCTCGATCCTGGCCATGGCCGCTCACGTGGACGGCCGCTCCGCCAGCGTGGTCGACATGACCGGCCTGGCGCAGAAGGGCGGCTCGGTCTTCTCGCACGTGAAGATCGGCGAGACGGAAGAGACGGTGGTCGGCGGCCGCGTGCCGGCGGCCAGCGCCGACGTCCTGATCGCCTGCGACGTGCTGGTGGCCGCCAGCCCCGAGGCCCTGTCGCTCTACGCCAAGGACCGCACCCACTCGCTGGCCAATTCGGACTTCGCCCCCACGGCGGACTTCGTCACCAGCCGCGACGTGGTGTTCGACTCCAACGCCATGAGTTGCCGGATCAAGGCCGCGTCCCAGGACTTCGACGCCTGCCCGGCGCAACACCTGGCCGAGGCCGAGTTCGGCGACGCCATCTACGCCAACATGATCATGCTGGGCTTCGCCTGGCAGAAGGGCTTGATCCCGATCTCCAGCCGCGCCGTCTATCGCGCGATCAAGCTGAACGGGGTGGACGCCGAGGCGAACCTCCAGGCCTTCGAGGTCGGCCGCAAGGCCGCCCACGATCCGGGCTTCCGCAAGCGCCGGGAGCCCGAGGCCGTCCTGCCGGAATCCATGCCGCTGCCGGACCTGATCGCCAAGCGCGCCGCCGATCTGAAGGGCTATCAGGACGAGGCCTACGCGGCCCGCTACCTGAAGGCGGTCGAGAAGATCGCCGCCGCCGAGGCGCCGTTCGGCTCCGAGGCCGTCACCCGCGCCGTGGCCATCAACCTCTACAAGCTGATGGCCTACAAGGACGAGTACGAGGTCGCGCGCCTCTATACCGACGGCCGCTTCGCCGAGACCCTGGGCCAGACCTTCAAGGGCGGTAAGAAGAAGCTGTGGCTCGCCCCGCCGCTGCTGGCCCGCAAGGGCGACGACGGCAAGCCGAAGAAGATGGTGTTCGGCGGCTGGATGCTGTCCTCCGCCTTCCCGATGATGGCCAGGATGAAGGGCCTGCGCGGCACCGCGCTGGACGTCTTCGGCTACACGGCCGAGCGCAAGATGGAGCGCAAGCTGCGCGACGACTACCTGGCCGGCGTCGACCGCCTGGCCTCGGGGCTGAGCAACAGCAACATCACCCTGGCCAGCCGGATCGCCAGCTTCCCGCAGGCGATCCGCGGCTTCGGCCACATCAAGGACGCCTCGGTGGAAAAGGCCCTCGAAGAGGTCGGCCCGCTGTGGGCGCGTTGGGATGTGGAGGGGAAGGCGTAGAACCTTCTTCTCCTGCCCCGCTTGCGGGGGAGGGGGACCATGCGAAGCATGGTGGAGGGGGCGCTCTGCTGAGCTTCAGCTAGCGCCCCCTCCGTCACGTCGCTGCGCGCCGCGCCACCTCCCCCGTACGCTTTGCTACGGGGCAGGAGAAAGAGCGTCACCCTACTTCGGCGAAACCCGCAGAACCTGGCCACGGTCGTCCGTCAGCAGGTACAGCGCGCCATCCGGGCCCTGGACCACGTCGCGGATGCGGCTGTCCTCGTCGGTCAGCAGACGCTCTTCACCCACCACCTTCTCGCCGTCCATGACCAGGCGCACCAGGGCGCTGGAGGCCAGGCCGCCGATGAACACATTACCCTTCCAGGCCGGAAACAGCTCGCCCGTGTAGAAGGTCATGCCGCCCGGCGCGATGACCGGATCCCAGTAGTAGATCGGCTGTTCCATGCCGGCCTTCTGGCTTTCGCTCTTGCCGATGGCGCCGCCGGAATATTCGATGCCGTAGGTGATGGTCGGCCAGCCGTAGTCCTTGCCCTTGCGGGGGATGTTCAGCTCGTCGCCGCCGCGCGGGCCGTGCTCGACCGTCCACAGTTCGCCGGTCTTGGGGTTGATCGCCGCGCCCTGGATGTTGCGCAGGCCGATAGCCCAGATCTCCGGCCGAGCGCCGGCGGTGTTCACGAACGGGTTGTCCGCGGGGATCGAGCCGTCGGCGTTGATCCGCACCACCTTGCCCAGGGTCCCGTCCAGGCGCTGGGCCTGCATGCGGCCTTCCAGGATCGAGCGCTCGCCCAGGCCGATGAACAGCTTGCCGTCCGGCGCGAAGGCCAGGCGGCTGCCGAAATGCAGGTCCGACTGCACGGTCGGGGTCTGGCGGAAGATGACCTGGACGTTCTCGACCTTGGTCCCGTCGTCGCTCAGGCGGCCGCGAGCGGCGGCCGTGCCGTTGCCGCCGTCGCGCGGCTCGGCATAGGTCCAGTAGATCAGGCGGTTGGTGGAGAACTGCGGGTCGATGGCCACGTGCAGCAGGCCGCCCTGGCGCACGGCGTGGACCGGCGGCAGGCCGGTGATCGGCGCGCTCTTGGTCCCGTCGCGGCTGACGATGATCAGGCGGCCCGGCTTCTCGGTCACCAGCATGCGGCCGTCGGGCATGAAGGCCAGGCCCCACGGGTTGGTCAGGCCGTCGGCGATCACCTCGACCTTCAGGGCCACGTCGGACTTCACCTCCGGCGCGCGGGTCTGACCCTCGAACGCCGGCTTGTAGGCGGTGTTGGCCGGGCCGGTCTGGACCGGAGGGCCCTTGGGCGCGGCGGCGTTGGCCGTCTTGGTTTCGCCGGAGCCGCCGCAGGCGGTCATCAGGGTCGTGGCGGCGAGAAGAGCGATCAGGCGCATGGGGCAGTTCTCCTAAGCGTCGAGCAGGGTTCGCAGGGCGTCGTCCGGCGCAAGGCCGTCCAGGTGGATCAGGGACCACAGGCCGAAAAACAGTAGGGGCCAGCGTTTCGAGGCATGGGCGTCGTCGGCGAACACCGACCGCACCGCATCCAGGTCACAGGTCTCGCGCACGGCCTTCAGCCCGGCCAGGCGGGGGGCGATGTCGCCGGCGCGGGGCGCGATCCAGGCGGCCACCGGCACGGTGAAGCCCTTCTTCTTGCCCCACGGGTCGGCGGCGGGGCAGGCGCGCTCCAGCCACTTGCGCAGGATCCATTTGCCGTAGCGGCCGCGCACCTTCATCCGGTCGGGCAGGGCGTCGGCGAAGGCTGCGACCCGCGGGTCCAGGAACGGCGTGCGTCCCTCCAGCCCCACGGCCATCAGGCAGCGGTCCAGTTTCAGCAGCAGATCGTTGGGCAGCCAGGTTGCGATGTCCGCGCCCTGGGAGCGCTTCAGCAGGCCTCCCTCGATTCCGGCCGTCGCCGCTCGCCACCGCGCCAGGGCGCTCGCACCGCCGTCGGCCAGCATGGGGGCGTCCACCTGCGGCTCGGCCGCTCGTCCGCCCAGCCAGCCGGGGCGCAGGGCGCGGCGATAGCGGCCATAGCCGGCGAACAGCTCGTCGCCGCCTTCGCCGCTCAGCACCACGGTCAGGGTCCCCTTGGCGGCCTCGGCCAGCTTCAGGGTCGGCAGGACGGCGTAGTCGCTGGTCGGATCGTCCAGCGCCCAGGCGGCTTGCGGCGCCAGGCCCCAGAAGTCGTCCTCGGTGAAGGTGGTCTCGCGCCAGTCCAGGTTCAGGGCCCGGGCGACCTTCTCCGCCTGCGCCCGCTCGTCCCGCGCCTCGGCCACGTCGAACCCGCAGGTGAAGGCGGTGACCGGCCGCGCGTTCAGCCGGCTCATCAGGGTGGCGATGGCCGTGGAGTCGATCCCGCCCGACAGGAACAGGCCATAGGGCACGTCGGACCGCTGGTGGACGGCGACGCTGTTCTCGAGGACGGCGTCGAGGGTCCGGATCAGTTGATCCTCCCCCCTGGGGGAGGTGGCCCAGCGGGCCGGAGGGGGCTTGCTGACTCAGCATTACCCCCTCCACCGCTTCGCGGTCCCCCTCCCCCAAGGGGGGAGGATTTGAGCTCGCCGCCCGAAACCTCGACCACTTGTCCCGGCGCCAGCCGCTTCACCCCCGCGAAGATCGTCTCCTCGCCCAGGGTGTAGTTCAGCGCCAGCAGCTCCTGCGCCCGCTCGGGGACCATCGCCCCCCGGGCCAGCGCGCGGGGTTCGGAGGCGAAGCGAACCCCCTCAGGCCCGGTGGTGTAATACAGCGGCTTGATCCCGAACCGGTCGCGGACCAGCCAGGTGCGGCCGTCCCCGCCGATCAGACAAAAGGCGTACATCCCCCGCAGGCGCTCGAACGCCCTGGGGCCTTCCTGGGCGTACAGATGCAGCAGGGGCTCGAAGTCCGAGCCGGTGGTCAGCCTGTCCTTCAGGCCGAACTCGGCCGTCAGCTCGACGTAGTTGTAAATCTCGCCATTGCCGATGACCGTGCTCCCCGCCGCGTGCAGGGGCTGCCACCCGCCTTCCAGGTCGATGATCGACAGGCGGGCGTGGCCGATGGACCAGCCGGGGCCGTCCTCGGTGCGGACGCCGTTCGGGCCGCGATGGGCGAGGGTGGCGATCAGCGGGGCCGCCGAGGCCTCGCTACCCAGCACGCCGGCGATGCCGCACATCAGCGGGCGCCCAGTTCGGTGAACAGGGTCCGCCACTGGCCGACCACGGCCGCCTCGCTGAACTCGTCCTTCACCCGATGGCGGCCAGCGGCGACCATGCCGGCGCGCAAGACCGGATCGCCCAGGATGCGCTTGGCCGCCTCGGCCAGGGCGTCGGGCTCGTCCATGGGGACCAGCAGGCCATCCTCCTCATGGCGGATCATGTCGGCCGGGCCGCGGGCGTCGGCCGCCACGATGGGCAAACCGTGGGCCCAGCTCTGGATCACCACATTGCCCAGCGGCTCGTAGCGCGAGGGGAACAGGCACAGGTCGGCGGTCTTGTAGAGCGCCGGCGCGTCGTTGCGCCAACCCAGGAAGCGCACTCGGTCCGAGACACCCAGCCCGTCGGCCAGGGCCTTCAGCTGCGCCTCCAGCGGCCCGTTCCCGGCGATCCACAGGTAGGCGTCGGGAATCATCGTCAGCGCCTTCAGGCTGACGTCGTGGGCCTTGGACGCATGCAGCCGCCCCATGCCCAGCAGCAGGGGGACGCCCTCCGGCGTATCGAACTGCGCCCGGTCCAGGGGCTTGCCTGTCCCGGCGGCGGCGTAGTTGGGGATGCAGCGGATCTTGTCGGCCGGCCAGCCCTGGCCGATGGCCCAGCGCACGATGTCGGTGGTGTTGCCCACCAGGGCGTCGAAGCCCTTGTAGTATTTCAGCTTGTAGTAGCCGCCCATCCGGCCGACCCGCGCCCACGGCCCCTTCGGCGCGTGGCGGGCGGCGCGATTCATCCAGGCCACGATCACCCGCGCGTCCTGCTCCCGCGCGAAGGCGGCGGCGCGGGGCTTGCTGAACAGGTCCAGCGGGCCGCCGAAATCCAGGGTTTTGACCGAGACGCCCATCTCCTCCAGCGTCGCCTGGCGGTGGATATGGGGGCGAATCAAGGCCGCCTCGCTAAGGCCTGCGCGGCGCAGGGCCCCGACGAGAACTCACGAAGTACGTCTCCGCGCCGCCGTCGGCGGCCGAACCCAGAAGATGCAGGGTGCTCATCGCCGCGGACCCTAGCCTTTGAGCTAAGGTTTCCCAAGCCGCTTGAAGTTCGAAAACTCCGCCCCTATAACGCCGCCTCCTCGCACTGGGCGCAGGCCGCTATGGCTGGGTAGCTCAGATGGTTAGAGCGGTGGATTCATAACCCACAGGTCGGCGGTTCGATCCCGCCCCCAGCTACCAGTGCGAGGCCTTCAAGGCTTTGAAATGTAAAGAAATCTCGTGGCGCTGGGCCACGGGGGTCGAGCTCTTGCAAAGCCTTGGGTCCGTGGCCCCTGGGATAGACGCCCCCCAGTCGGGCCGGGCGGGGCCCTGGAGCTCCCGCCCGACCTCCCGGCCCGCGGCTCGTTCGCCGCGGTCCGATGTCGCCCAATAAGCATGGCCATTGAAGCTGGAGTATGCGGCGCGGCGTCGCGGAGAACTCCGGTCCGTCACAAAAACCGGCCGATGTCACATAAGCGTCACCGTTTCGTCATTCCGGGAACGAAACAGAAGCGGTAGCATTATGCAGTCCGGAAACGTCTGGGAGGCTTACACATGCGCGCCTTGTTCGAGCCCGTGATCTTGGTGGTGGCCGTGGCCAACGCTTTCCTCGGCGCCCTCGGCTGGCTGGGCGCCGCCCAGACCATCGGCGAAGTCTGGGCCGAGCGCGAAGGCGCTTAATAGCCTTCCTACTTTAGATCTGATCAAGCGAACCGCCCCGGCCTCTCGACCGGGGCTTTCGGCGTTCAGCGTTGTGGCGCCACGCTGATCTCGCCGCCCTGCTGGGCGAAGGGGACGGCCTCGAACAGGCGGCGTTCGGCGCCGCGCGGGTCCGATTCCAGGTGCGAGACGGCGTCGAACACCATGGTCTCGCGCTTCTCCATCCCATACGGCCGCCACTCGGGATGGCCCTTGGCGTTGGGGTTTCCGGTCCTGGCGAAGGCGATGAAGGCGTCGCTCATATGGGCTGAGGCGGCGCGCGTCTCGGGCGTGTCGGCGTAGCGCGAGCCTTCGCCGGCGAAGGTGCCGAACACCAGCGGGATGTCGTAGCCGTGGCTGGCGCCCCACTTGCCGCCGTCCGCCTGGGCGCCGAAGTCCAGCTGATAGCCCCAGGTCGGGGCCTTCGCGCCCTTGGCCCGCTCCTCCAGCTCGATCACCGCCCCGCGCCACGAACGCCCCGCCGTGGTGGCGGCGAAGAACACGTCGGACGGCGAATAGGCGGGATAGAGGCGGCGATACTCCGCCACCACCGCTTCGGGCGCGATGTCGATGCGCAGGTTGCGGGCCAGCAGCGGCGGGACCTGTTCCCAGGTCAGGTCGAAGGTCTTGGGATCGCCCCCGCCGATCAGGCCGCGCGTCTCGCCCTTGGTGTTGCCGATGATCATCGGGATGTCCGACGAAAGCGGCGCGGCGTCCGGATAGAACGGGTGGCGGGGCAGGGTGCGATCGACCACCGGGCCCATATAGAGGCCGCCGGCCCCGATCACCGGATCGGTCGCCGTCAGGGCGGCCACGATCTGCGCCGACGGGATGGTTCGCAGCTGATCCATCTGATCCGGCTTGAGCTTCAGGGCGTCGAGCAGGGCGTGGGTGCGGGTGGTGGCGTTCAGCGGGCCTTGGGCGGTCACCTGCTGGCCGCTCATGGTCGCCGCCTTGTGGAACAGGCCGCGCGCCGCCGGAGTGGCCATCAGGGTGGCGATCTTGGCGCCGCCGCCCGATTGGCCGAAGACCATGACATTGCCCGGGTCGCCGCCGAACTCGGCGATGTTGTCGCGCACCCACTGCAGGGCGAGGATCAGATCCAGCTGTCCGGCGCTGCCGCTGTCGGCGAAAGCCGTCCCGCCGATCCGCTCCAGATAGAGATAGCCGAAGGCGTTCAGGCGGTGGTTCAGGCTGACCACCACCACGTCGCCGCGCTTGGCCAGGATGGTCCCGTCATGGGTCGGATGCGCGCCCGAGCCGTTGGAATAGGCGCCGCCGTGTATCCACACCATGACCGGCCGCTTGGCCCCGTCGCGCAGGCCAGGCGTCCAGACGTTCAGGAACAGGCAGTCCTCGCTCTGGCTCGGCTGATCCGAGCGCTGGGGCGCGGCGTGGCCGTAGGCGGTCGCGTCGGCGATCCCCTTCCACGGCGTCGGGGCGACCGGGGCCATGAAGCGGCGGGGGCCGGTGTCGGCGCCGTAGCGGACGCCCTTGAACACCGCCACGCCCTGATTGGTCGCGCCACGCACCTGGCCGGCGGTGGTGCGGGCGACGGGCGCGCCGCCCTTGGCCGCGGCGAAGGCGGGCAGGGGCGCCATGGTTGCGGCGGCCAAACCGGCGGACAGCAAGGTGCGGCGATCAAGGTTTTCCATGTTTCTCCCCTCGGCCGGATCGTCTTGCCCCGCCTTTGAATTTTATACGATGATACCGGTTACCTCGCCGATGTGAAGGCTTGAGTAGTCTGGGGTATCGACGATATTTGAATGGCCTAGCTTTCGGATCAGGCTCGAATGACGGCGGCGCAAACCAGGGCTTGGGGATGGCTTCTGAAAACCTACGGCGTAGGGCTCTGGATCGGCGCCGCTGCCAACGGGTTGGGACAGCCGAACAAGGCCACTGCGGCGGCCTACGGCCTTGCTCTGCTCGCTGTCGTTCTCCATCTTGTCATGGTGTTCGCCTTCCCGCAGGGAGCCTCCGATGAATAATCTCGAGATGTTCAACATCGCGGCCATGGCCGGCGGGATGCTCATTGTCGTCGTGGCCCTGGTTCACAGAGCCTTCGGCGCGCGGATGGCCGCCAAGCCGGCGACGACGTTCAAGGCGGACTTCGATTACACCGCGACCGGCCTTGGTGATCACGCCGAGGTCCTGACGGTGAAGAAGCGCGAACCGGCGCGCTGACCTTCCCTTCTGCTCCGGGCCGGCCGTGACCTCGACCTCTCAGCGCGACGCGGTGATCATCGGCGGGGGCCACAACGGGCTGGTCTGCGCCTTCTATCTCGCCAAGGCGGGCCTGAAGGTCACGGTGTGCGAGGCGCGCGGCGTGGTCGGCGGCGCGGCGGTGACCGAGGAATTCCATCCCGGATTCCGCAACTCCGTCGCCAGCTACACGGTCAGCCTGCTGAACCCCGTGGTCATCGCCGACATGGACCTGCACGGCCACGGCCTGCGCATCGTCGAGCGGCCGATCGCCAACTTCCTCCCGCTGGACGGCGATTATCTGAAGTCCGGCGGCGGGCTGGCGCGGACCCAGGCGGAGTTCGCCCGGTTCTCGCGGAAGGACGCCGATCGGCTGCCCGCCTATTTCGACATGCTGGACGAGATTGGTGACGTCCTGCGCAAGCTGGCGGTGCAGACGCCGCCGAACCTGGGCGACGGCCTGCCCGGCCTGTTGCGGGCCCTGCGCCAGGGCTCGATCCTGCTGGGCCTGTCGCGGGAGCGGCAGGGGCAGCTTCTGGACTTCTTCACCGAAAGCGCCCGCGACGTGCTGGATCGCTGGTTCGAGAGCGACCCGGTCAAGGCGGTGTTCGGCTTCGACGCGGTGGTCGGCGCCTTCGCCAGCCCGGACAACCCCGGCTCGGCCTATGTGTTGCTGCACCATACGTTCGGAGAAGTGAACGGAAAGAAGGGCGCCTGGGGCCACGCCATCGGGGGCATGGGCGCCATCACCCAGGCCATGGCGCGGGCCTGCCAGGGGTTGCGCGTGGAGCTTCTGACCAACGCCCCGGTCGCCCGGGTGCTGACCGACGGCGGCCGCGCGGCGGGGGTGGAGCTGGCCGACGGCCGGACGATCGCGGCACGCACCGTCGCCTCGAACCTCAACCCGTCCCTGCTGTTTTCAAAGCTTGTGGACCAGGCGGACCTGAGGCCGGATTTCCGCGACCGCGTGGCCGCCTATCGCAACGGCTCGGGCACGTTCCGCATGAACGTGGCGCTGAACGCGCTGCCCAGCTTCTCCGTCCTGCCTGGCCGCGAGCAGGCCGAGCATCACCAGAGCGGGATCATCATCGCCCCCAGCCTCGACTACATGGACCGTGCCCATGCGGACGCCAAGGCGACGGGGATGTCGAAGCAGCCCATCGTCGAGATGCTGATCCCCTCGACCCTGGACGACAGCCTGGCGCCGGCGGGCGGGCATGTGGCCAGCCTGTTCTGCCAGCAGTTCGCGCCGAGCTTGCCGGACGGGCGAAGCTGGGACGAGGGGCGGGATACGGCGGCCGACTTGATCCTCGATACGGTCGAGGCGCACGCCCCCGGCTTCAAGGCGTCGGTGATCGGACGCACGGCCCTGTCGCCCCTGGATCTGGAGCGCAAGTTCGGCCTGACCGGCGGCGACATTTTCCACGGCTGCATGAGCCTGGACCAGCTATGGGCGGCGCGGCCGTTCGTCGGCAGCGCCAGCCATCGCGCCCCGATCACGGGGCTCTACATGTGCGGCTCGGGCACGCACCCCGGCGGCGGCGTGTCGGGCAATCCCGGCCGAAACGCCGCCCGCGAGATTCTGCGCGACCGCAGTCTCGGGACGGCGCTGGGGCTCATGTTGCGGGGCGCTTAGGCGAAGTTTCGCGGCTCGTCCGGCGGGCTGGCCATGGTGGCCCTGCCGGCTCGGCGGTCACGGGGATCGTGGCGGCCCTCGGCGACTTCCTCAATCAGCTTGCGGCAGAAAGCGTCCAGATCCTCGGGCGTGCGGCTAGTGACCACGCCGTCGTCCACAACGACTTCTTGATCCACCACGTCTGCGTCCGCGTTCTTCAGGTCCTCGCGGATGTTCTTGACGCTTGTCACGGTCAGGCCGGCGACGACGCCCGCGTTGATCAGCACCCACGGGCCGTGACAGATCGCGCCGATCGGCTTGCCGGCGTCGAAGGCCTCTCGGACCAGTTTGAGGGCGGCTTCTGTGACCCGCACCTTGTCTGGGCTGAACAGGCCGCCGGGAATGTGGATCGCATCGTAGTCGGCGGCGTTGACCTGATCGAAGACCTTGTCGACCGCAATGGTGTCGGCCTTTTCGTGATGCTCGAACGCCTGCAGCTCGCCAGTCTTGTCCGACAGGATGTCCACGGTCGCGCCGGCGCCGCGAAGGGCTTCGAGGGGCGCGAAGAGTTCTGAGCGTTCAAAGCCGTCGGCCGCGAGGATCGCCACCTTCTTTCCGCTGAGCTTGCTGGATTGGACGTCGGTCATAGCGGTTCTCCTGGGGCTGTCACCTCGGGGGCGGTGACGGGCTGGAGAACCGGAGCGACGGGCCTTTGTTCCGACGGTTAAGCCACAGCCCGATCGTTCGCCACATCTTCAGCCGCGGCCAGGGCGGTGTTCATCGCCTCCAGCAGGCGCTCGGGGGCGATGGGCTTTTCGACCAAGTTCTGCATGCCGGCCGCCAGGTAGGACTGGATGTCCGCCGGAGCCGCCTTGGCGGTCAGGGCGATGATCGGCACGGCGCCGGCCTTGCCGGGCAGTTCGCGGATGGCGCGGGTGGCCTCGACGCCGTCCATGCGCGGCATCTTGATGTCCATCAGGATGATGTCGAAGCGGCCGGAGCGGGCGGCGTCCAGGGCCTCGACCCCGTCCGCGACCTGCTCGGACGTGCAGTCGAAGGTCTCGCACAGGGCCTCGACCACCATGCGGTTGGTGGCGTTGTCGTCGACGATTAGCACGTGGGCCACGCGGTGGGCGCCGGCGGTCCGCTCCGGCTCCTCGGCCAGAAGGACCACGGGCAGGGTCAGTTCAAAGGTGATGGTCACGCCGGGGCCGACATTGGCCTCGGCCGTCGCCTTGCCGCCCATGGCCTGGGCCAGGCGGCGGGCCAGGGCCATGCCCAGGCCGACGGACAGGTTCATTTGCTCGTTCTCGACCGCCGCGCGGAACACGCCGGCGGCCTGATCGGGAGTCCAGTCGCCATTGTCGCGGACGCGGCCCTCGACGACCATGCCGGCGGCGGTCTCACGGACCTTCAGGCTGGCCTCGACGGCGCCACGGCCGGCGTCGCCCAGGGCGCGGCCGATCAGGGCGTCGAAGATCTGGCCGATGCGGCGGGGGTCGGCCAGGACGGCGGCGTCGGGCTCGCCGTCATAGCTGACCAGCAGGGTCGCGCCCACGGCGGCGGCTTCCACCGCCCAGCGGGCCTCGATGTCGTCCATCAGCAGGCGCAGGGCCTGAGGACGGGGCTCGATGGACAGGGCGCCCACGCGGGCGGCGTTCAGGTCGGTGGCGCGGGCCAGCAGCTCGCGCACGTCGGTCAGGGTCTCGTCGATGGCGCGCAGGCACGCCTGGCCGTCAGGGCCCAGGGGCTCGCGGCCCAGCCGTTCCACGAAGCTGGCCAGCCCCTCCAGCCGGCGCGACACGTCCGCGCCCAGCCGCTCGACGAGGCCGAGCGAGACCGCGGGGGCCGCGGAGGAGGCGGTCTTCTTGGTCATGCGGAAAGGGGTCCAGCCGACAATTGCACGTCGGCCGACTATTGGCGCCGACGCTTGCGGCCCCGTTAAGCAACAAAGTCACCAACCCGTTAGGCATAAAGAAAAACGGCGGGGATCGCTCCCCGCCGCCTTAACAGTTCGATGCTCCTCGCGCGCCTTAGAAGCGCTTGGTCACGGCCACGCCATAGGTGCGCGGCTCGCTGAGGAAGATGTTGCGGAACAGGCCCGAGGAGTCGTCCGTCAGGTAGGCGTCGGTGATCGCCTCCTCGTCCGTCAGGTTCTTCACATAGGCCTCGACGTCCAGGCCCATGTCGTTGTTCGACAGGCGCAGGGACAGGTTCACGTTCTCCCAGGCCGGCAGGTGGTCGGCGCGGGTGTTGTAGATCCGCGCGAAGGCGTCGTCCTGGCGGTAGTAATCGCCGCGGATCACCGCCTCCCACGCGTTGCCGAATTCCCAGGTGTACTGGGCGCCGATCGAGAAGGTGGTCTTCGGCGCGTTCGGCAGCTCCTTGCCGTCCAGGCTGACAGCCACCCCGTCGGTGGTGTCCAGGAAGATGCCCAGCGGGGCCAGCGGATTGGTCGCCGCCGTGGAGCCGGTGCGATAGCCGCCGCCGCAGGCGTTGATCAGATAGGCCGGGTTCACCGGCGGGATGCCGGCGGCCGGGAAGCCATTGTTGATCAGGCTCATCACCGCCGCGACCTGGGCGGTCGGGGCGACGCAGTTGGCGCCGATCAGGGCCCCGTTGATCAGGGTCAGGGCCGGATTGCCTTGCGTGCGGTTCAGGGTGTCCACCGACGAGCCGCCGGTGATCTCGGTGTCGAGATAGCCGAAGGTGCCGTTGAAGCGCAGGTTGCGGATCGGCTCCCAGATCGCTTCCAGCTCCACGCCCTTGATCTTGGCGTCGATGTTCTCGTTGACCGAGGTGCGGGCCGCGATCTTGGAGATCTGATAGCCCTCGTAGTCGTAGTAGAACCCGGTGGCGTTCAACAGCAGGCTGCCGCCCAGCAGGGTGTTCTTGATGCCGACTTCGTAGGCGTTGACGAACTCCGGCGCGAAGGTGGTCTCGATCCCCGCGATCCCGGCGGCGGAGGCCGGGTTGAAGCCGCCCGCCTTGTAGCCCTTCGAATAGAAGGCATAGAGCAGGGTGTCGTCGGTGAAGCTCAGGTCCGGCTTCCAGTCGAAGCCCAGGCGCCCGGTGGTTTCCTTGAAGTGGACGCGCTGGATGGTCGGACGGCCGCCCCGGCCCGGCGACAGCAGCACGTTGGGTAGGCTGTCGACGCGCTTCTCGTCGCTGGTGTAGCGCAGGCCGCCGGTGATCTTCAGGTTATCGAGAACCTGCCAGTACACCTCGCCGAACGCCGCCGTGGCGTCCAGGAAGTACGGACCCGCCGAGCGGTAGTAGTTGTGACCATCGCCGGCCGGCGGGAAGTTCGGATCGATATAGACCCCCGGCGCCGGGAAGCCCGCCGCCGCCGCGGCGGTCAGGCCGTTCGACATCACATAGTAGTTGGTGTCCTGGTCCAGCTTCAGGTGGATCGCGCCGATGTTGAAGTTCACCGGCCCGTCGAAGTTCGACTGCAGGCGCAGTTCCTGGCTGAACTGCTCGCTGTCCGACGACGAGATGTCGAAGGTCGCCAGCTGGTTCAAGCGGCCCAGCTGCGGGTCGGTGAAGAACCCGCCGGGCGTCAGCGGCGTGGCGTTGAAGTTCGCCACCGGCGTGATGCGGTTGTAGTCCTGGAAGGTGAAGTAGCTGTCCTTGTTGTACGAGGTCAGCGACGTCAGGGTCAGGTTGTCGGTGATGTCCAGCTCGAGGTTGAACATCCAGACGTCGGCCTTGGCGCGGTACTGCGGGTCCTGGAAGGACTCGATCTTGCGCAGGTCCGGGTTCTGCATCTTGCCGGCGTAGGGATCGCCCGAAAGGATGCCGGTGACGATCGACGGCACGCCCGCCAGGGTCGCCGCGCCGTTTACCGTGCCCAGGGACGACGGATCGTTCACGTGCGCCGACTTACAGCCCTGGCTCAGCAGGGCGCGGGCGAACGGGTTGCTGACCGGCACCGGGCCGACCGACGTCGGGCCCACGTCCTTGACGCACAGCTGCTTGCCGACGCGGGCGCGCTTGTCGTCCTCTTCGAAGTGCTCGTACGACAGCCAGGCGCGGATGCCCTCGGTCGGGGTGAACGACAGGGTGGCGCGGGCCGCCCACAGGTCGCGGTCGTCCACGTCGTTGCCGGTGGTCAGGTTCTCGCCGAACCCGTCGCGCTTGACCATCGAGCCGGCCACCCGCAGGGCCATCTTGTCCTCGACGATGGGCAGGTTGACCATGCCGCGCAGGCGGCGCGTGTTGTAGTTGCCCAGCTCCCCGCGGATGCTGGCCTCGAAGATGTCGGTCGGCTTGGCGGTGATCACGTTGACCACGCCGCCGGTGGCGTTGCGCCCGTACAGGGTGCCCTGCGGACCGCGCAGCACTTCCACCCGCTCCACGTCATAGAACTCCGCCTCGAACAGGCGGTTGGCGGTCAGGGGCGCGTTGTTCTGGTGGACGCCGACGCCCTGGTCGGACGCGCCCGACACCACCTTCGAGCCGACGCCGCGGATCTGGAAGTTGGCGCCGGTGAAATTGGTCTTGGAGAAGGTGACGTTCGGGATGGCCGTCTGAAGGTTCGGCCCCCCATCGATCTTCTGCGCCTCCAGGCTCTGCTGGCTGAAGGCCGAGACCGCGATCGGCACGTCCTGCAGCGCTTCTTCCCGCTTCTGGGCGGTGACGACGAGTTCCTCGATGACGCTCTGGGCGAAGGCCGGGCCGGCTACGGCCATGACGGCCGCGGCGGATACACCCATGGCGAGCAGTCTCCGCAGTTGCGAAGATTGAGACATTTGTTTTCCCTCCCAACGCCGCGGCCGTTCGACCTGCGTGCGTCGTCGTTCCTCAGCGCCGAGATTTTTATCAGTCGTGTCGGAATCCCGGCATCCCCCACACGCCATAAGGGAATTGCATACGCGACGCAGAGGGCTGTCAATCGGCTACGCCGTAAGATAACAGCGATAACTTACGCCTTTTCACCGTGACGTAGCGTCAGGAAGGGTAGTTTTGGCTAGTTTGTCAAAAATTTGGGAGCGAGGTCTCTGACAGCTTGGTCTGGACAGGGTTAGGGCCGCTATGTGCCGATTTCGTTGAAAAAGGCCGCGCTGATCCGGCGGCTGCCAAGCGTACGGAACTGAGTAGCCCCGCCTTAGGCAGGTAAAGCGTCCAACGGGGCGATCACCTTGGCCATTTTGCGAAGGTTCTGAGCGGTTGCAGCCATTAGGAACTCATCGCGGGCGCCATTCGGGCCACGGAGCCGCAGCCGGTCTACCTTGAGGATGCGCTTGAGGTGGGCGAACAGCATCTCGACCTTTTTCCGCTCTCGCCGTGAGATTATATAGGCGTCGGTCTTGGCGATATCGCGCGCCCGGTCTCTTGAAGCCTCATAGATCGAACGAGTGACTTTGCGGGCGGGCGTGTTGGGTGAACAGCGGCTCTTCAGTTCGCACGCGTCGCAATCCTTCTTCGACGCGCGGTATCGATAGGTGTCGTCTGGTGGGGCGTTCGGCCGTGGCCTGCTAAAGGCGCGTCGGTTTCGCTCCAAAGTTTTCCCCGACGGGCACGTATAGGTGTCGGCGGCGCGGTCGTAGATGAAGTCGCTGCGTGCGAACGTCCCGTCATCGCGCCCGGATTTGTCGATGACTGGGATATGCGGCTCGATGCCTCGCTTTTCGACCAGCCAATCCAACATCTCCGCCGAGCCATAGGCGGTGTCCGCAGCCAGGCGATCCGGGCTCAGTTCATGGCGATCCCGTACCCTGTCGAGCATCGTGCGAACCGCGCCCACCTCCGCCTGACGCACCGGCGCTGTGGGTTCGACATCGACAATCACCGCGTGCTGCAGGTCGATCAGATAGTTGGTCGAGTACGCAAAGTAGGCCGGGCCCTTGTCCGCTCCGGTCCAACGCGCCGCCGGATCGGCCGGTGAGATGAACTTCGGCACGACGGGAGTCGCCGCGCCGAAGGCGGCGTCATCGAGCACGGCTAGATACTCATTGATCGCCCGGCTCGCAGCCGCCTTCGGCAAGCCCTCTGCACTGGGTACGCAGCGCTGACGGTTAGCGTCAGCCTTGATCAGGCTGGCGTCGGCGGCGAAGCCTTCTCCGCCGACCATGCCCTCGGCTATGCAGCGCTCCACCGTCGTCTCGAAGACGTGACGCAGCAGATCACAGTCGCGAAAGCGGCCATGCCTGTTCTTCGACAAGGTTGAGTGGTCGGGGACATCTCCGTCCAGGCCTAGGCGGCAGAACCAGCGGTAGGCCAGGTTCAGATGCACCTCATCACAGAGCCGCCGTTCAGAACGGATGCCGAAGCAGTAGCCGACGATCAGCATGCGGATCAGCAGCTCGGGATCGATCGATGGGCGGCCAATGGGAGAGTAGAAGGGCGCGACGTGAGCACGAACGCCCTCGAGATCGACGAAGCGATCAATGGCGCGAAGCAGGTGGCCTGCAGGCACGTGCCCTTCGAGCGAGAACTCGTAGAACAGAGCGCCCTGATCGATCTTTCGATCACCCATCATGGCCATGCCTCCTCGCTGCTACGGGAGTGAATCAGGCCCCACTTCATGCTTCAACAAGCGAGTTAGCCTTGAACGAAGAAGGTGATCAGGATGTCTCGGCGCGTAGTTCGCTGGCTGATCGTTGCGGCGGTCGCCGTCGTAGCTCTGGTCAGTGTCGCGGTGTTCGTGCGCCACTCCCCGAGCGTTGCCCAAGACGCATGTCTTGACGCCGGTGGGGCGTGGATCGAAGGAAAATGCCTGGGCCGCCCTTCAACCTAGCCGGCCTTTTTCAACACAATCTGCCAAAAGGCGCCATTCCGCCCGTCCCTCAATTCTCCCAATTCACCGCCGCCCCAGTCTCCCAATTCTCTCCGCCCGCACCCCGGGCATAACCGCCACCGCATCCCCCGCGACGCCCCGCCACCGTTCCGCTTCGCGCGCCGTTGATGTAGAGCACGCGGCATGTCGACCGCAGCTTCCCCCTCCCAAGGCGCCCTGGTGCTGTTCTCCGGCGGCCAGGATTCCACCGTCTGCCTGGCCTGGGCGCTGCAGCGCTATGCGCGGGTCGAGACGGTGGGCTTCGACTATGGCCAGCGACACTCGGTCGAGATGCAGGCCCGCCAGGAGGTGCGCGACCGCATCGCCCAGGCGTTCCCCGCCTGGGCCTCGCGCCTGGGCGAGGATCATGTGCTCGACATCCGCGGCTTCGGCGCGGTGGCGCAAAGCGCCCTGACCGCCGAGCGCGAGATCGAGATCAACGAGCGCGGCCTGCCGACCACCTTCGTGCCCGGCCGCAACCTGGTGTTCCTGACCTACGCCGCCGCCCTGGCCGACCGCCGGGGCCTGCGCGCCCTGGTGGGGGGCATGTGCGAGACGGACTTCTCCGGCTATCCCGACTGCCGCCGCGATACCCTGGATGCGCTGGAGACGGCGCTGAATCTGGGCATGGACCGCCACTTCTCGGTCGAGACGCCCCTGATGCGCCTGACCAAGGCCGAGACCTGGGGCCGGGCCAAGAGCCTGGGCGGCGAGGCGCTGGTGCGCATCATCGTCGAGGACAGCCACACCTGCTACCGCGGCCAGCGCGGCGTGCTGCACGACTGGGGCCATGGCTGCGGCGCCTGCCCGGCCTGCGACCTGCGGGCCATGGGCTGGAACGCGTGGGTGGGCGACGGCCGCCCGGCGCTGGCATGACCTACAGCGTCAAGGAGATCTTCCTGACCCTGCAGGGCGAGGGCGGTCAGGCCGGCAAGGCCGCCGTCTTCTGCCGTTTCGCGGGCTGCAACCTGTGGACCGGGCGCGAGCAGGATCGGGCCAAGGCCGTCTGCACCTTCTGCGACACCGACTTCGTGGGGACGGACGGGGAGGGCGGCGGCAAGTTCGCCACGCCCGACGCCCTGGCCGACGCGGTGGCCGCCGCCTGGACCGGCGGGCCGGACGACCGGCTGGTGGTGATCACCGGCGGCGAGCCGATGCTGCAGTTGGACGCCCCCCTGATCGACGCACTTCATTCGCGCGGCTTCATGATCGCGGTGGAGACCAACGGCACCCTGCCGGCTCCCGACGGCATCGACTGGATCTGCGTCAGCCCCAAGGCCGACGCGGCCGTCGTGCAGACCCGGGGCCAGGAGCTGAAGCTGGTCTATCCCCAGGCCCTGGCCGATCCGTCGCGCTTCGAGCACATGGATTTCGAGCGGTTCTACCTGCAGCCCATGGACGGGCCGGACCAGCTGGAAAACACGCAAAAGGCCGTCGCCTATTGCCTTTCCCACCCCAAGTGGCGTTTAAGCGTGCAGACGCACAAATATCTGGGCCTGCCCTGAGGAGCGCGTTCGGCCGTTATGCCGGATGCGTGCAGCCCTCCCAGGCCCCGCACACAAGTTTCGAGCCCATGACCGAGCCTGTCTTCGAAATCACGAAGGCCGCGACCTTCGACGCGGCCCATTACATCGAGCAAGGTCCCGCGGAGCATCGCTACCGCCGCCTGCACGGCCATTCCTTCAAGGTCGAGGCCAGCGTCAAGGGCGCGGCCCAGGCGGCCGGCTGGGTGGAGGACCTCGACGTCCTCGACAAGGCGCTGAAGGCGGTGGCCGAGGAGCTGGACCACGGCCTGCTCAACGACCATCCCGGCCTTCAGGTCCCGACCCTGGAAAACCTGTGCCTGCACTTCGTGGGCAAGCTGAAGCCGCGCTTCCCCGGCCTGTCGCGCGTGGTGGTCTCCCGCCCGACGATCGGCGAGCGGTGTGAGTTGTCGCTCTAGCTAGCGGCGGTCCTCGTCGTCCCGGCCATCGCCCGGGATGATCATCTTGCCCGTGCCGACCACGGCCTTGCCGGCGACCTTGGCGGTGCCGCCGACCACCGCCGCGCCCGCGCCCACCACCGCGCCGCCGGCGGCGACGGCCAGGCAGCCTTGCAGCGCCAGCGCGCTGGCGATCACGGCCGACAGGGCGGCCAGGCGGGAAAGACGCATGGGATAGGGCTCCGACTAGAAGGCCGATCCTACACGCCGGTTCTCAACGGAAGATTTCTGAGGCTGCGGCCGATAGTCCGTGCGTGCTTCGAGATGCGCTATCGCGCCCGCGGCATGACGAGCCTTGTTGCACCTGAATTCGTCATCCTGAGGAGCGGTCGCAGACCGCGTCTCGAAGGACGCACGGCCTCAATACAGCTCGTCGTCCGACAGCTGGTCCGTCTCGCGGCGCTTCTGACCCGTATAGTTCGGATCGTCCCGCCGGCGCCGGTCCGGGCCGAAATAGTCGTTGGAGCGGATGAACGGGCGGGCCTGTTCGATGACCAGGCCGATGCGGTGGATCACGCTGCGGGCGGTGACGGGCTTGGCCAGGAACTCGTTGACCCCAGCGTCGCGGGCTTCCTTGACCGCGCGGGGTGTGGAGTGGCCGGTGACCATGATGATGGGCACCAGCTGATTGGGGCTGTCGGGGCTGTTGCGCAGCAGGTTGACGAAGTCGATGCCGTTGATCGGCGACATGGTCAGGTCGGTGATCACGATGTCGATCGCGTTGCGGCGCATGACCTCGAAGGCTTCGCCGCCATCGAGCGCCTCATAGACCTGACGCACGCCGATCGCCCGGAGAATCTCCGTCAGCAAAAGCAGCATGTTCTGGTTGTCATCAACCAGAAGAACTTTCAGGAAACCGAATTGCACGACCGGATTGCTGCCCCTGTGTCCCCCCGCCTAGGCAAGTATCTGCCCTTGGCGCGCAGGCTCCATAATGGCCTAAATCCTTGCGGGTCAACGCGAAAAACAACGTTAGGCTTAATGCTGGCGGCGGTTCAGCTACCCATCGCCTGCTTTTGAAGCGGATTATTCGCCGCGCGCTCCGGGCGCGAAGGCGCCGCCGCCCGTCTGGGCGCGGTGGCGCAGGAAGGCGTCGGCCAGGACGCAGGCGGTCATGGCCTCGACCACCGGCACGCCGCGGATGCCGACGCAGGGGTCGTGGCGGCCCTTGGTGCGCAGGTCGACCTCCTCACCCTTCTCGTTCACCGCCTGGCGCGGGGTGAGGATCGAGGAGGTGGGCTTGAACGCCACGCGGGCCACCACCGGCTGGCCGGTGGAGATGCCGCCCAGCACGCCGCCGGCGTTGTTGGCCAGGAACTCGACCTGGCCGTCCTTCATCCTCATCTCGTCGGCGTTCTCCTCGCCGGTGAAGGCCGCGGAGGCGAAGCCGGCCCCGATCTCCACGCCCTTGGCGGCGTTGATCGACATCAGGGCGGCGGCCAGTTCGCTGTCCAGCTTGCCATAGATCGGCGCGCCCCAGCCGGCGGGCACGCCCACCGCCTCGACCTCGACGACGGCGCCGGTGGACGAGCCGGCCTTGCGGATCGTCTCCAGGTGCTCCTCCCACACCGGCACGATGGCGGCGTCGGGGGACCAGAAGGGATTGTTCTCGACCTCGGCCCAGTCGAACCGCGAACGGTCGATGGCGTGCGGGCCGATCTGCACCAGGCAGGCGCGGATGGTCACGCCCTCCAGGATCTTGCGGGCCACGGCGCCCGCCGCGACGCGCGCCGCCGTCTCGCGGGCGGACGAACGCCCGCCGCCGCGATAGTCGCGCACCCCGTACTTGGCGAAATAGGCGTAGTCGGCATGACCGGGCCGGAAGGCCTGGGCGATGTCGGAATAGTCCTTGGACCGCTGGTCGGTGTTCTCGATCATCAGGCTGATCGGCGTGCCGGTGGTCACCTGGCCGGCCGTGCGGTCGTCCTCGAACACTCCCGACAGGATCTTCACTTCGTCCGGCTCGCGCCGCTGGGTAACGAACTTGCCCTGGCCGGGCTTGCGCTTGTCCAGCCAGACCTGGATCTCGGCGGCCGTCAGACCGACGCCGGGAGGACACCCGTCCACCACGCACCCCAACGCCGGCCCATGGCTTTCGCCCCAGGTGGTGACGCGGAACAAATGACCGAAGGTGTTGTGCGACATGGCCGCGCTTTTAGCTGAAGGCGTCGGCGCGACCAATCCCCTCTCCTCCGCAAACGGGGGCGAGGGGAGTTAGGCCGCCCAGGCCGCCGTGAAGCGCTTCAGCAGGGTCCGGGCCGCGCTCTCGCCGCGTTCGGCGGCGCGCTCCACCCGCAGGAACAGGTCGCCCTGCGCGTGATCGCCTCGCGCCGGCAGGCCTTGGCCCTGCACGCGGATCAGGCCGCGTTCGGCCGCCTTCTGGGTGATCCAGATGCTGCGGCGGCCCACCGGGGTGTCGATGACGGCGCGGCCGCCGTCGGCCAGAAGTTGCGGGTCGATGGCCGCGGTCAGCCACAGGTCGTCGCCGCGCACCAGGGCCTCGGCGTCGCCGCTGATGCTGACGGCCAGGACCACGCCGTCGACCCGGATGCGGTCGTCCTCGCGCAGGCCGGCGGGCAGGGTGACGCGCAGGCGGCGGCCTTCGTGCTCGATCTCCACCTGTCCGCCCTCGACGGCGATCAGGGGTGTGATGGTCACGCCGGTGGCGGGTGGCGCGGCGGCCTCCTGCACGGCGGGCGGGAAGGCGATGGGCGAGCCAAGGTCGGCCTGCAGCACGCGGTGTGCGGCCAGCATGTCGCGGAACAGGGCGGGACTGCCGCCCGGACGGTCGGGGTGGGCCCGCTTGGCGGCCTCGCGGAAGGCTTTTCGCAGGGTCTGCGCATCAGCGCCGTGCTCCACGCCGAGAAGGGCGCGGGCGGTGGCGGGGGTTATGACAGCGCGAGTAGTCACCGAGGGAGCCTCGGCTGTTTTGGTCAATTTCCTGTTAAGGCTGATCCGAAAGCCAAGGCGCGCTATAGGGCGGACATGACCGACGAGCCCCTGATCCCGCACAGCCCCACCGAGGACGAATACGTCCGCCAGGTGACCAGCGCGGAGCCGCTGCCCCTGCTGCCCGAAGCGGACCCCTTCGCCCTGTTCGCCGAGTGGCTGAAGGCGGCCGACAAGTCCGAGCCCAACGATCCCAACGGCATGGCCTTGGCCACCGTGGACGAGGACGGCCTGCCGGACCTGCGCATGGTGCTGCTGAAGGATGTCGATCCCGCCGGCTTCGTCTTCTACACCAACCTCGACAGCGCCAAGGGGCGGGAGCTGACCGCCAATCCCAAGGCCGCCCTGCTGTTTCACTGGAAGTCCCTGCGCCGCCAGGTGCGCGTGCGCGGCGCCGTGGAGCGCGTGACCGACGCGGAGGCCGACGCCTATTTCGCCACCCGCGCTCGCCCCAGCCAGCTGGGCGCCTGGGCGTCCGACCAGTCGCGGACCCTGCCGGACCGCTTCGCCCTGGAGAAGAAGGTGGCCGAGGTCGGCCTGCGCTTCGGCCTGGGCAAGGTGACGCGCCCGCCGCACTGGTCCGGCTTCCGCATCCGGCCCGTCGCTATCGAGTTCTGGCGTGACCGTCCGTTCCGCCTGCACGAGCGGCTGGTGTTCGAGCGTCCGACGCCTGACGCCGCCTGGACCACGCGGCGCCTGTTCCCATGACCACGCCTTCCGAACTGGCACACGAGGCCGACATCGCCCAATGGTTCGGCGCCAAGGCCGAGCGCGTTATCGAGACATCCTGCGCCCGCGTCTTCCTGCTGGGCGACAGCGCCTGGAAGGTGAAGCGTCCGGTCGACTTCGGCTTCCTCAACTACTCCACGCTTGAACTGCGCCGCTGGGCGCTGGAGCGGGAGCTGACCTTCAACCGCGCCGCGGCCTCGGACATCTATCGTCAGGTGACGCCCATCGTCCGTCTGGCCGACGGCTCCCTGGCGCTCGGCGGGGAAGGGGAGGTGGTCGAGCACGCGCTGGAGATGCGCCGCTTCGACGAGCACGCCGTCCTGTCCGCCCAGCCCTGGGCCATCGACGATCAGGTCGAGGAAAGCCTGGGCCGCACCATCGCCGCCTTCCACCTGAGCTCGGACCTGCGCCCCAAGGGCGGCGGGGTGGATGCGCTGGGCTACACTATCCGCTCCAACGCCAGCCTGCTGACCGGGCTTGGCCCGCGCCTGGGTCAAAGCGCCGTGGCCCGCCTGGTGGCCGAGACCGACCGCGCCTTCGCCGCCCAGGGCGACCTGCTGAACGCCCGCGCCGGCCAGGGCTTCGCCCGCCACTGCCACGGCGACCTGCACCTGGGGAACATCCTGCTGGAGGACGGGCGTCCGATCCTGTTCGACTGCATCGAGTTCAACGACGTGCTGTCGGACATCGACGTCCAGTATGACCTAGCCTTCCTGCTGATGGACCTGGATTTCCGACGCCGTCGCGACGCGGCCAACCGGGTGATGAACGCCTATCTGGACGAGGCCGCCCGCAGCTTCGGCGACGCCCTGTTCAGCGGCCTGTCGGCCCTGCCGCTGATGCTGTCGGTGCGCGCCGCCGTGCGCTGCCACGTCCAGGCCTATAGCGACGACGACGAGGCGGCCCGCGCCTATCTCGCCACCGCCCTGGCCCATCTGGAGCCCAAGCGCACTGGGCTGGTCGCCGTCGGCGGCCTGTCGGGTTCGGGCAAGTCCACCTTCGCCCGCGCCGCCGCGCCGGGCCTGGGCGTCGCGCCGGGCGCGGTGGTCCTGCGCTCGGACGAACTTCGCAAGCGCCTGTGGGGCGCCGCCCCGCTGCAGAAGCTGCCGCCCGAGGCCTACACCCAGGAGTTCGGCGCCAAGGTCTATGCCCGCCTGTTCGAGGAGGCCGCCCTGCTGCTGGCCACCGGCAGCTCCGTCGTCCTCGACGCGGTGTTCCTGAGGCCGGAAGAGCGCCAGCAGGCTGCTGACCTGGCGATGCGCGCCGGTGTGCCGTTCCAGGGTGTCTGGCTGCAGGCCCCCGCCGAGCTGCTGCGCCAGCGGGTCGACGCCCGCACGGGCGACGCCTCCGACGCCGACGTGCGCGTTCTGGAAGCCCAGCTCACCCGCGACCCCGGCGTCCTCGACGCCTGGAAACGCATCCAGTCCGACGCGGCCTTCGAAGGCGAGGCCAAGGCCCTGGCGGAGATGCTGCGGTAAATTCCCTCTCCCTGATAGGAGAGGGGCAGGGGTTAGGGTGACTACGGTCGTTCCGCCGCACCGTCGTCCTCCGCCGCATCACCCTCATCCCCGACCCTTCTCCCATCAAGGGAGAAGGGGGCAGGACGCAGCCCCCGTAACGTAACATTGCTCCCCCGCCGCCCCGATTGCGCACCGCAGCAAGCCCGGTTACCGTTCGACTAAACAACGATAACACGAGGAAACGCGATGCTTGGTCTGATGCAGCATGGGGCTCTGACGGTCGACAAGATCCTCGAGCACGCCGGACGCTGGCATGGAGACCGCGAGGTGGTCACGCGCTCCGTCGAGGGGCCCATCGTCCGCACCAACTACGGCGAGATCCTGCGCCGCGCCAAGCGCGTGTCGAGCGCCCTGGTCACCCTGGGCATCAAGCCGGGCGAACGGGTCGCCACCCTGGCCTGGAACACCGCCCGACACATCGAGGCCTGGTACGCCATCATGGGCATCGGCGCGGTCTGCCACACCCTGAACCCGCGGCTGTTCCCCGACCAGATCGCCTGGATCGCCAACCACGCCGAAGACCGCATCATCTTCGCCGATCTGACCTTCATCCCGATCCTGCAGGCTATCCTGCCCAAGCTGCCGATGGTCGAGCACGTGGTGGTCATGACCGACCGCGCCAACATGCCGGCGCTCGACTTCAAGTCGGTGCTCTGCTTCGAGGAACTGGCCGAGGCTGGCTCAACCGACGTGAAATGGGGCAGCTTCGACGAGGAGACCGCCTGCGGCCTGTGCTACACCTCGGGCACCACGGGCGACCCAAAGGGGGTGCTCTATTCCCACCGCTCCAACTACCTGCACACCCTGCTGACCTTGCAGGCCGACGTCATGGGCCTGTCGGCGCGCGACACCATCCTGCCGGTGGTGCCGATGTTCCACGCCAACGCCTGGGGCACGGCCTTCTCGGCGCCGGGCGTCGGCTCCAAGATCGTCATGCCGGGCGCCAAGATGGACGGCGCCTCGATCTTCGAACTTCTGGAGACGGAAGGGGTCACCTTCTCCGCCGCCGTGCCCACCGTCTGGCAGATGCTGCTGCAGCACATGCAGGCCGCCAACCTGAAACCCAGCACGCTGAAGCGCGTGGTCATCGGCGGCTCGGCCTGCCCGGAGAGCATCATCCGCGCCTTCCATGACGACTATGGGGTGGAGGTGATCCACGCCTGGGGCATGACCGAGACCTCGCCCCTAGGCACCCTTGGCTCCATGAACGCCAAGGTCTCGGCCCTGCCGTTCGACAAGCAGATGCCCTATCGCCTGAAACAAGGCCGCGTGCCTCTGGGCGTCGACCTGAAGCTGGTCAACGATGAGGGCGAGCGCCTGCCGCACGACGGCAAGACCTTCGGCCGCCTGATGATCAACGGTCCGATCATCGTCAAAGGCTACTTCAAGGGACAGGGCGAGGTGCTGGACGAGGAGGGCTACTTCGACACCGGCGACGTGGCCACCATCTGCCCCGAAGGCTTCATGCAAATCACCGACCGCGCCAAGGACGTCATCAAGTCCGGCGGGGAGTGGATCAGCTCCATCGAGATCGAGAATATCGCCGTCGGCCACCCGACCGCACAGATCGCCGCCGTGATCGGCGTCGCCCACCCCAAGTGGGACGAGCGCCCGCTGCTGCTGGTTAAGCTGAAGGACGGCGAGACCGCCACGCGCGAGGACTATCTGTCTTTCCTGAATGGCAAGATCGCCAAGTGGTGGATGCCCGACGACGTCGTCTTCGTGGACGACATCCCGCTGGGCGCCACGGGCAAGATCGACAAGAAGCGGATCCGCGAGGGCTTCAAGAATTACGTTCTGCCAACAGCGGTCGCGTAACTGTATATTCTGAGCAACGTTCGGCGATCTTGGTGATTAATTCGCCATAAACAATTGAGGCGGGATTGCGGCGTTATTGTCGTCATCTTTGCCACATCTGTTCGCATTGCGACGTTTTTCGGCACTTTTCTGCTTCATTGGGCGGCGTTGGCCTCTATTCCCGGCGCCGCTGGACCGCGGGGTGACGCCACGTCGCTTTCATCGGGTCCTGCCCTCTTGTCACACCTGGCCGCCTTCCCCCCCCCCTTCCTCCGGGCGGCCCGCGTAGAGAAAGAAGTAGTAGAGTGCAGAATGTGCGTGGACGTCTGATGGCGTCATCCATGATCTGCGGCCTGGTCGCCGCGGGTTCCCTTGTTGCTCCGACCGTCGTGTTCGCGCAGGACGCCGGAGCTGATGTGGCGGTCGAAGAGATCATCGTCACCGGTTCGCGCATCCGTCGCGACACCTTCAGCGCCCCGGTCCCGCTGGCCGTGGTCAGCAGCGAAACCATCCGCGCCGGCGGCAACACGATCCTGGGCGACGCCCTGATGGATCTGCCGCAGCTGAACCCGGCCACCAACGGCCAGAACAGCTCCTCGACCCTGTTCCTCGCCGGTCAGTCGCGCGCCGACATCCGCGGTCTGGGCCCGAGCCGCACCCTGGTGCTGGTGGATGGCCGCCGCCACGTCTTCGGCGACGCCACGTCCCCGGCCGTCGACCTTAACATGATCCCCTCGATGATGATCGAGCGCGTCGAAGCCGTCGCTGGCGGCGCCTCGGCCGTCTACGGTTCGGAAGCCATCGCCGGCGTCCTGAACGTCATCATGAAGAAGCAGCAGGACGGTCTCGAGCTGGACGCCCAGGTCGGCGTCTCGGACGAGAACGACGGTGAAGAGTACCGCCTGTCGGGCATCTGGGGCGGCAAGTTCCTGGACGACCGCCTGAACGTCGTCATCGGCGGCGAGTACGCTCGTCAGGAGCCGGTGATGCAGCGCGACCGCGGATGGGCCTATCCGGGCATCCGTCGCAACAACACCCTGTCGCCCGCGGCCCAGCCGATCATCAAGAACAGCCGCAGCAACACCACGCCGTTCGGCACCTTCCAGCTGCGCGGCGGCACGACCCCGTACGCCGTGACCCTGGACGTCCGCGATCCGAGCCAGGTGACCCGCCTGTCGGCCGCCTGCGCCCCGGCCAACGTCCTGGCCACCTGCCAGGACGAGTCGCTATTCTACACGGGCACGCTGAACGCCCTGCAGGGCAACGTCGAGCGCGGCTCGCTGCGCGGCTACGCCGACTATCGCATCAGCGACAACGTCAAGGCGTTCGCCGAGCTGAGCTACGCCCGCACCGAGGGCTACGGCATCTTCCAGCCGGCCTTCAGCCAGACCACGGGCGGGGGCACCATGCCGGTGTTCCTGTACGGCGATAACGCCTATCTGGCCGCCAACAACGCCACCGCCGCTCAGCTGCGCGGCTTCTGGGCCGACGCCGGCCTGGGCTTCAACCAAGAACTCCCGCGCCGCTGTCGGCCGTTTCTGGACCGAATTCGGCGGCCGCGACGTCTCGTCGATCCGTGAATCCTGACCGCGCCGTCATCGGCATGGAAGGCGACTTCAACGCCCTGAACCGCGACTTCGCCTGGGACTGGTACGCCCAGTACGGCCAGACGGACGGCACGACGATGTCCTATGGCACGCCGTACATCCGTCGCGTGGCCCAGGCCGTGGACGCGGTCACGCTGAACGGTCAGATCGTCTGCCGCGACGCCGCCGCCCGCGCCGCCGGCTGCCAGCCTTGGAACGTGATCAACGGTCCGTCGGACGCCGCCGTCGCTTGGGCCGGTGGGAAGTCGGGCACCGAAAGCACGGTCAAGCAGACCGTCGTCGCGGCCAACATGACCACCGACCTGTTCCAGCTTCCGGCGGGCGCCGTCGGCCTGGCCTTCGGTGGTGAGTATCGCAAGGAAGAAAGCCTGTTCATCCAGGACGCCGCCGGCGCCTCGGGCGAACTGTTCCTGAACTCGATCGGCCGTCGCGGCGGCGAGTACGACGTGGCGGAAGTCTACGGCGAAATCGCGGTGCCGCTGCTGCGCGACCTGCCGTTCGCCGACGACCTGCGCGTCGAGGCCGCCGGCCGCTACTCGGACTACTCCTCGATCGGCGGCGTCTATCAGTGGCGTCTGGCTGGCGAGTGGGCTCCGGTCCGCGACGTGCGCTTCCGCGCCAACCACGGCGTCGCCGTCCGCGCGCCGAACATCGTCGAGCTGTACTCCCCGCAGAGCCGCAACTTCACCACCGCGGCCGTCGATCCTTGCGACAAGGACGCGTTCGCCGGCGTTTCCGCCGCTCAGCAGGCCGCCCGCCGCGTGAACTGCGCCGCGGTGATCCCGAACTACAACCCGACGACCTTCACCTCGTCGTTCGGTCCGGGCCGCGCCTCGCTGCCGCTGCTGCAAGGCGGCAACACCAACCTGCGTGAAGAAGAAGCCGAAACCGAACAGCTCGGCGTCGTCATCCAGCCCCGCTGGGTGCCGGGCCTGCAGCTGTCGTTCGACCACTTCCGCTACGACCTGGACGGCTACATCAGCACTGTTCCGGTCAACACGGCCCTGACGCTGTGCTACGACTCGGCACAGTCGGTCGCCACCAACCCGGCCTGCGCCAACGTCGTTCGTGACGCCAGCGGCGCCGCCAGCGGCACCATCGGCGGCGTGACCGAAGTGCTGCTGACCAACCAGAACATCGCCAAGGTGCGCGTGCAGGGCTACGACGCCTCGATCGCCTACACCTTCGATCTGGCCGACGCCCTGGCCGGCGGCGCCTATGACATGGGCCGTCTGCAGCTGCGTCTCGACGTCACCCGCACCTACGAGTGGCGCTTCCAGGGCTCGGCCCAGGACACGTTCCGCAACTTCGCGGGCTACGTGACCTACGCCGCTCCGGAGTGGAAGGGCGCCCTGAACGCCGTCTATTCGTTCAAGGACCTGACCCTCGGCTGGCAGACGACCTATGTCGGCAAGATGTCGCCGACCGAAGCATTCAACGACAGCCAGCTGACCCCGTACTACGTGCCGGAATACTTCCGCCACGACGTGCGCGCGTCCTACAACGTGAACGAAAAGATCACCGTTCGCGGCGGCGTCCAGAACCTATCGAACGAGATCCCGCCGTACCTGCCGGAGGTCTACCTCGGCACCAGCACGGGCTCGTCGCAGTACGACAACCGCGGCCGCTTCTTCTTCGTCGGCGCGACCCTGCGCTACTAAGGAGAGGCAGGCTCCGGTCTGCTGAAGGGAAGGGCCGCCGGTTCACCGGCGGCCCTTTTCTTGTTTCTCCTGCCCCGCTTGCCCCCGGTACGCTTCGCTACAGAGGAGGAGAAGAAAGCCGCAGCATCGCCTCCACCCCCGGCGGCCCGTCGCTGACCACCCGGCCTTCGTCGACCAACTGCACCACGTGGCCCAGCAGGGAATGAGCCGCCGCCGGGTGCAGGCGCGGGTCCACGGCCGCGTACAGCACCGGCACCATGGCGCGGATCGTGGTCGGGCCCTGGGCCAGGGCGCTCAGCACCTGGCTCTCCCGCGCCCGGCGATGGGCGATATAGGCGTCGATGAACGGGGCGGGATCGGTGACCGGCGGGCCGTGGGTCGGCCACAGGGTCGAGAAGCCGCGCGCCTTCACTCGGTCCAGGCTGTCGAAATAGGCGGCCATGTCGCCGTCCGGCGGGCTGATGACTGTGGTCGACCAGCCCATGATGTGGTCGCCGCTGAACAGGGCATTCTCTTCCTTCAGGGCGTAGGCCACGTGGTTGGACGTGTGGCCCGGCGTCGGCACGGCCTCCAGTGTCCAGCCCGGCCCTTCGAACACCTCGCCGTCCTTGACCTCGAAGTCGGGGCGGAAAGCCTCGTCGTGATCGTCGTCGAAGCCGCCTGAGGCCTGCCCAGCCGCCCGGCGCGACCGGCCCCACACCTTCGCCCCCGTGGCCGCCGACAGCGCGGCGGCGAGGGGAGAGTGGTCGGCATGGTCGTGGGTGATCAGGATGTGCGTGACCGTCTCGCCGTCCAAGGCGGCGAGCAGGGCGTCCAGGTGCGCCCGCTGGTCCGGCCCCGGATCGATGACCGCCACCTGGCCCTGGCCGACGATGTAGGTGCCTGTCCCCAGATAGGTGAAGGGCCCCGGATTGTCGGCGATCAGCCGCCGGATGCGAGGCGAAACCCGGTCGCAGCGCCCGTACTGGAAGTCGAGGTCGCGGACGAAGGGGATCACCGGACTTTCCTTATCGCGGCAGGACGCCCGACAGATCGTAGCCCGCCGCCTCGCCCAGCTCGACCAGTTCGTCGCGGCTGTTGGCGCCCGACTGCGCCTGGCCCAGGGACCAGCTGACGATCGAGCGGGTGCCCGAGCGGCAGAACAGCAGGACCTTGCCGTGGGCCTCGTCCACCGCCTCGCGCACCGCCTCGACCTGGTCAGGCGTCGGCATGCCGCGCACGGGGATATAGATGTAGCCCAGGCCGGCCTCCTCGGCGGCGGCCGAGATTTCGGCGCCGTCCGGCTGGCCGGGCTCCTCGCCGTCCGGGCGGTTGTTGACGATCAGTGCGAAGCCTTCGTCAGCGGCGGCGGATACGTCGGCGGGGGTGATCTGCGGGCTGACCGAGATCTTGTCGGTCACGGTGCGGAAACGGCTCATGACGATCCCTTAGCTGTCGCGTTTGGCGCGCATCAGGGCGCCGTTGGCCTTGAGGAAGAAGTTCCCCAGCTTGCCCTTCTTGATCTCGACGGTGACACCGTTCTTGAAGCTGCGGGCCGGGTCGGGAGAGTCGGTCTGCTTCCACACCGCGCCGTCTTCCAGCTGGAAGTTCCATTCGCCCCGGGCGCCTTGCCAGACCTTGGTGGCGACGGCGGTGATCGCTTCGATGTCGCCGCTGTCGTCGGTCTTCTCGCTCTTGTCGGCCTCGTCGTCGTTGTCCGACTTGGCGCCGCCCTTGTCCTTGAAGACCTGGGGCAGGGCGATGTTGAAGCCGAAGGTCGAGCGCTGCGCCTTCTTGATCTCCTTGCGGTCGACGACCACCACATCACCCGCCGTCTGGGCCGCGGCGAGCTGATCGGCGGTCTTGTCGAAGCACGCCAGACGCTCCGCCGCATCACCGATCTTGCGGCAATTTATGAGTGCGTCGAACACCGGCGGACGGGCCTCCGAACCGGCATTGCCTATTTGTGAGGCAGCGGGTGAGGCAACTACGAGAGCCGCCGTAGCGAGCGCTGAAAACCCGAGCTTTTTCATGGAGACTCCTTGTCCGCCAAGGAATACCCCCGTCTGCCCGTCCCCCGCAACTTTGCCGTTCAGGGGTTATTTCGCGCCTTAAAGTGGTAGGGAAACGACGGTTGGTGAAACATTTCTGCAACAAGTCACAAATTGCGGCGGAAATCGTTCAAACAGCAATTCCCAACATCGGTTCGCTTTGATGTAGTCGCGCTACCGGGGGTGAGCTGTGGGATTCTAGAAAATTCCAAGCCCGCATCGAGCCGCCGTTTTTTGGGGGCACGCCGCTTCGAGCGGCTGCTGGAGGATAAAAATTTGATCAACAAGTCCACGCGTGAGCGCCTGCTCGCGTCTTCGATGATTTGTGGCGCGGCCTTCATGGCCATGTCCGCAACCACCGCCTACGCGCAAGATGACGTCGCGGTCGAAGAGATCGTCGTCACCGGTTCGCGCATCGCTCGTCCGGACCTGGTCTCGACCAGCCCCGTCGCCACCGTTGGTGAGCAGGAACTGAAGCAGTCGGGTGTCGTGAATACCGAAAACCTGCTCAACACCCTGCCGCAAGCGGTTCCGGGCGTGACCTCGACCGTGAACAACGGTTCGGGCGGCGCGGCCACCGTTAACCTGCGCGGCATCGGCGCCAACCGCACCCTGGTGCTGGTTGACGGCAAGCGTCAGACCCCGACCACCCAAAACGGTACGGTCGACCTGAACCTGATCCCGCCGGCCCTGATCCAGCGCGTGGAAGTTGTGACCGGCGGCGCCTCGGCCGTTTACGGTTCGGACGCCATCGCCGGCGTCGTCAACTTCGTCCTGAAGAAGGACTTCGAAGGCTTCCAGTTCACCGCTGGCTACCAGAACACCGACGACCTGGACGCTCCGATCTATTCGGTCGACGCGACCATGGGCGCTTCGTTCGACGACGGTAAGGGCAACGTTGTCCTGTCGCTCGGCTACAACGACCGTGAACCCCTGACCCAAGGCAAGCGCGGCGGTCTGCTCGGCTTCGCCTACGGTGAACCCTCGGCCGCCCAGCGCGCCCGCGGCATCACCGGCCTGGTTCTGTCGGGCTCGGGCTCGCAGCAAGACGGCACGGTCAACCCGTTCGTCGCCGGTCGCTTCGCGACCCTGCCGGGCGTGGCCAACAACTCGGCCAACACCACCCTGTTCACCAACACCGGTGGCGTCCGTCTCTACAACCAAGACGCCGACACCTATAACTTCGCGCCGATCAACTACCTGCAAACCCCGCAGGAGCGTTACTCGGTCACCGCTCTCGGCAACTACGAGATCGCTCCGGGCATCGAAGCCTTCGCGAAGGGCAACTTCGTCTATTCGGCCGTTACGACCCAGCTGGCCGAAACGCCGATCGGCTCGCGGACCTTCCGCTTCTCGCTCGACAACAACCCGTTCCTGACCCCGGCCGCCAAGGCCGCTCTGAACACCCTGGGTTCGACCGCTTCTTACACCATCCCGTCCAGCGCTTCGTGGGCTGCCGGTACGTACGCTGACGTCGACACGGACGGCGACGGCCTGTTCGACACCGTCACCGGCGTGTTCAACCGCCGCCTGTCGGAAGTCGGCCCGCGCGTCAACGAGTTCAACTTCTACGGCTTCCAGACCCAATTCGGTCTGCGTGGCGACCTGGAGTTCGTGAACGGCTCCTGGGAAACGTACATCCAGTACGGCAACACCCACGGCTCGCAATCGCTGCTCGGCGACACCAGCCTGGCCCGCATCCAGCAAGGCCTGCTGCTGAACGCCGCCGGCACCGGTTGCTTGGATCCGTCCAACGGCTGCGTTCCGGTCAACCTGTTCGGCCGCGGCAACCTGAGCCCGGCGGCGGTCAACTTCATCAGCACCCGCATCGAGTCCTCGCAGGACTACGAGCAACTGGTGGCGTCGGCCTTCTTCTCGGGCAACACCGACAACTTCTTCACCCTGCCGGCCGGTGGCCTGGGCTTCGCTATCGGTTCTGAATACCGCTACGAAGGCTTCTCCTTCCGTCCGTCGCAGGATCTGGCCGTCGGCAACCTGACCGGCTTCAACGCCTCGCCGCCCGTCAACGGCGACTTCGACGTCTACGAACTGTACGGCGAACTGCTGGTGCCGGTCCTGAAGGACCTGCCCTTCGCGAAGTCGGTGAACCTGGAACTGGCCGGCCGTCTGTCGGACTACTCCTCGCAAGACAAGATCACCAAGACCTACAAGGTCGCTGGTGACTGGGAAGTCTTCGACGACCTGCGCATCCGTGCGTCCTACAACCGCGCCGTCCGCGCTCCGTCGGTTGGTGAACTGTTCGCTCCGCAAGGCAACGGCTTCCCGACCTCGACTGATCCGTGCTCGGCTCGCGGCGCTCCGACCCCCGCTATCCGCCAGGCCTGCATCAACTCGGGCGTTGCGGCTTCGGTTGTCGGCGTGATCAACGCCAACCAACAGACCCAAACCCTGACGGGCGGTAACCCGAACCTGGCTCCGGAAGTCGCCGACACCTTCACGGTCGGCTTCGTCTACCAGCCGTCGTTCATCCCGCGCCTCGCCATCACGGTCGACTACTTCGACATCAAGATCGAAGACCAGATCACCGCGTTCGGCGGCACCACGCAGAACGTGATGAACGTCTGCTACGGCTCGATCGTGAACGGCAACCCGTCCTCGCCGTACTGCCAAGCCATCAACCGCCTGGCCAACGGCTCGATCGACTTCGTGTCGCGGATCAACCAAAACGCTGCCTCGAACAGCGTCGAGGGCATCGACATCGGCGTTTCCTACCGCTTCGACCTTGCCGACATCGGCCTGCCGGACGTGGGTGGCATCTCCGTGAAGTCGCTCTACACGAACAGCTGGGAAAACACCTTCAAGGCGGACGAACTGTCCAACCCGGTGAAGTGCGCGGACAAGTTCGGCGCCGCCTGCGGCAACCCGACCCCGCGTCACAAGCTGCGCACCGCGGTCAACTGGTCGTATGAGAACTATGGCCTGAACCTGGTGTGGAACTACGTGGATGACGTCATCGACGACAACCCGGGCACCGTGTTCGTTGTCGATAAGATCGGTGTGAAGAACTACATCGACCTGTCGGCCGACTGGCGTGCGACGGACTCCGTGTCCTTCACCGGCGGTATCCGCAACCTGACCCAAGAGAAGTATCCGATCATGGGCGGCAACGCCTCCCCGTCGAACAGCGGCTACCCGGCCGTGTACGACGTCCTGGGCCGGATGTTCTTCATCAACGCTTCGCTCAAGTACTAAGAACTTAGAGCTTCGTGACAAGAAAGGGCGGCGGGCGTTACGGCCCGCCGCCCGATCTGTTTGTGACGACCGAAGACTGGATTTGCACTTGAGCGTGTGCGCCAAGCGCAGGCGGAACAATCCAGGGTAGCGGTTACGTGTTATGTGACTTAAATGCGACATTCCCGTTGTCGCAGTCAGCTTCACCATTAGACCTCCATTGACCCTGTTTTAGAGCGGCAGATAGTCGCGCCATCGAAGTGTTCGCGCTTCGATTCAACAGTAGGGGAGCGGTCGGACGCCTTATCGCGCCAGGCCGCCGGAGGATCGAAATCTTGCAAAACCAATCCACGCGCACGCGCCTCCTGGCGTCGTCGATGATCTGTGGCGCGGCCTTCCTGGCCATGTCCGGCTCGGCGCTCGCCCAGGACGCGACGGTCGAAGAAATCGTCATCACCGGCTCGCGTATCGCGCGCCAGGACTATGTCGCCAACAGCCCCGTCTCGACCGTCACCTCGGAAGCCATCCAGGCCGCCGGCTCGACGACCACTGAAGACGTGCTGAACCGGCTGCCGCAGGTCGTTCCCGGCCTGACCGCCGCGTCGAACAACCCCTCGGACGGCACCGCCACCGTCGACCTGCGCGGCATTGGCCCGACCCGCACCCTGGTGCTGGTCAACGGCCGCCGCATGAACCCGTCGACCCGCGCCAACACCGTCGACCTGAACAACATCCCGACGGCCCTGATCGACCGCGTCGAAGTGGTCACCGGCGGCGCCTCGGCGGTGTACGGCTCCGACGCCCTGGCCGGCGTCGTCAACTTCGTCCTTAAGAACAACTTCGAGGGCGTCGAGCTGTCGAGCCAGTACGGCATCAGCGAATTCGGCGACGGCAAGACCTCGAACAGCTACGTGCTGTTCGGCACCAACACCCCGGACGGCAAGGGCAACGTCACCGCCTACGCCTCGTATTACGACCGTGACCGCATCCTGCCGAACAGCGACCGCGCCTGGTCGCTGTCGTCGAACGCCGGCGGTTCGGGCACGGGCGAGCGCGGCGGCCTGAACGCCGTCGGCACCAACCCGTTCGGCGGCTCCACCTCGAGCCCGCGGAACGTCCGCTACGCCTTCAACCCGAACGGCACGCCGCGTCCGTTCGTCAACGACTTCGGCCTTGGCCCGACCAGCGACCGCTATGACTTCGCGCCGGTCAACAACCTGCTGTCGCCGGGCGAGCGCTTCAACGCCGCGGTCCTCGGCCGTTACGACATCACCGACAATCTCGAGTTCGTCGGCGAGTTCTTCTATTCGGACAGCCGTAACGCCGCCCAGCTGGCCCCGACGCCGGCCACGGCGATCCAGATCCCGTACAACAACGCCTTCGTGACGCCGGCCCTGGCCGAGCTTCTGGCCTCGCGCCCGAACCCGACCGCGCCGATGTTCTTCGATCGCCGCATGACGGAAGTCGGCCCGCGCGTGGAGACCCGCGACTCCGACCTGTACCAGATCAACCTCGGCCTGAAGGCGGACCTGGGCAACGACTGGCGCGCGGAAGCCTTCTACAGCTTCGGCCGCACCGAGTTCCGCGTCGGCGTCCAGAACGACGTCTCGCGCTCCAAGGTGCAGGCGGCCATCGCCGCCGGCGGCACCGCGACCACCTGCGCCCCGTCGTCGCTGGCGATCTTCGCCAACTGCGCCCCGCTCAACATGTTTGGCCAAGGCACCATCAGCCCGGCCGCTGCGAGCTTTATCCGCATCAACTTCAGCGACCTGACCGTCTTCGAACGCAACACCGGTTCGGCCTTCGTGTCGGGTCCGCTATTCAAGCTGCCGGCCGGCGACCTGTCGGTGGCCTTCGGCGCCGAATGGCGTGAAGACAAGCTGGACTTCACCCCGGATGCGGCCAAGAACGCCGGCGACATCTTCGGCTTCAACGCCGAACGCGCCGTGGGCGGTTCGTCCAGCGTCGGCGAACTCTACGCCGAAGCCATGGTTCCGCTCGTCTCGGGCGTGACCGGCGCCCAGTACCTGGGCCTGGAGCTGGGCGCGCGTTACTCCGACTACTCGTCGGTGGGCAACGTCTACAGCTACAAGATCGGCCTCGAGTACAAGCCGATCGAGCAACTGCGCGTCCGCGGCATGTACCAGCGCGCCAGCCGCGCCCCGTCCGTGTTCGAACTGTTCCAGTCGGGCGACCAGGGCTTCCCGGCCGTGCTCGACCCCTGCACCACGGTCAACCCCGGCACGGGCGCCGCGCGCACCCTGTCGGCCGCGACCCGCGCCTTCTGCACGGCGCAACTGGGCTTCGATCCGGTGACCACCAGCTTCGTCGCTCAGAACACCCAGACGGAATCGTTCTTCTTCGGCAACCCGAACCTGGACGAGGAACGCTCTGAAACCCTGACCGCCGGCCTGGTGTGGCAGCCGACCTTCGTCCCGGGCCTGACCGCGACGATCGACTACTACGACATCAAGGTCGAGGACTACATCGGCACCCTGGAAGGCGGCGTGTCGGGCATCGTGAACGGCTGCTTCGCCAGCGGTTCGCTGACCTCGGACGCCTGCTTTAACCAAGGGATCGGCCTGCCGCTGATCTTCCGTGACGCCGGCGGCGCGCTCAAGGCCCGCGCGCCGCTCGGCAACGTGTCGGCCCTGCGCACCAAGGGCTTCGCGGTCAACTACGGCTGGAACGTGCCGTGGGCTGGCGGCATGTGGGGCGAGAAGCTGAACTTCGACCTCAATGTCACCTACCTCGACAGCTACGAGCTGGACGCGGTGGAGTACAAGGGCACCATCGGCGCCTACAACATCTCGGCCTCGCTGCCGGAATGGAAGGCTTCGCTGCGCCTGGGCTACGATATCGGTCCGGTCCGCGTGTCCTACACCGGCACCTACATCGACTCGATGGACAACCAGGGCAACATCCCGGACTTCGAGGACGGCGGCTACGTCGGCACCGACAGCTTCTTCTACCACGACGTCTCGGCTCGCTGGGCCGTGACCGAGAAGGTCGAGTTGTTCGGCGGCGTGCGTAACCTGTCGGACGAGACTCCGCCGGTGTTCGACAACGCCCAGGACGGCAACACCGACCCGAACACCTACGACATCGTGGGTCGCAACTACTTCGTCGGCGCCAAGCTGCGCTTCTAAGAAGCAAAGCGGCCGAAAGGTTGGTTGGAGGGCGGCGGATCCCAGGGTCCGCCGCCCTTTTTCTTTGCCAGAAAGCCGCTCCTCGCCGAAGGCGGGGACCCAAGCTGAGCCAGTGATCGTGTCTCTGGCGGCGAACTGACCCGCCATTGCCGCTTGGATCCACGCCTTCGGGCAGGAGCGGCTATGTCATCACCAGGACCTCGACCGGAACACCACGTCCTCCGGGGCGAGATCAACTTGCCCACGTTGCATCCATTCGGCGCAGGATAGGTCAAGTGCTTAAAATATAAGGCAAAATGTGTCGCTGATGCCGTGTGCCGGCGCGGGCGATCGGCTTAGCCCTCATCCCAGGATAGGCGCTTGGCGTCCGTCCCTTTATGCTCAGGCGGGCCTTCGCGCGCCGCCGCAACAGGGGAGCGGCCAGGGGGAAGCCGGCCGCCGGAGGGATTGAGATCTTGCAAAGCAAAACCCTGCGCAGGCGCCTTCTGGCTTCGTCGATTATCTGCGGCGCGGCCTTCGCCGCCCTGGCCGCGCCCGCCTTCGCCCAGGAGGCGACGGTCGAGGAGGTCATCCTCACCGGCTTGCGGATCGCGCGCCAGGACTACCTCGCCAACAGTCCCGTCTCCAGGGTCATCTCGGAATCGATTCAAGCGACCGGGCCACCAACACCAAAGATGGGATGAACCGCCTGCCGCAGGTGGCGCCGGGCTTCAACGCCGCTTCCAACAACCCCTCAGACGGCACCGCCACGGTCGACCTGCGCGGCCTGGGTCCCACCCGCACCCTGGTCCTGGTCAACGGCCGGCGGATCAACCCGCCGACGCGCACCAACGCCGCGGATCTTGACACCATCCCCGCCGCCCTGATCGACCGGCTCGAGGTGGTCACCGGCGGGGCCTCGGCCGTGTACGGCTCGGACGCGCTTTCGGGCGTGGTCAACTTCATCCTGAAGCGCGACTTCGAGGGCGTGGAGCTGGGCGGCCAGTACGACGTCAGCAAGTACGGCGACAACGAGACCCACAACACCTATGCGCTCATCGGCGCCAACCCGGCCGACGGCAAGGGCAACGTCACCGCCTACCTGTCCACCTATGACCGCAGCGCGTTGCTGCCGAACACCGACCGTCCGTGGTCGCTGACGTCCAACGCCGGCGGTTCGGGCATCGGGGTTCGCGGCGGTCTGAACTTTTTGCCCAGCAACCCCTTCGGCGGTTCGCTGGAAAGCCCGCAGAACGTCCGCTACGCCTTCAGCGCCAACAGAACGCCGCGTCCGTCCGTCAACGATTTCGGCCTCGGCCCCAACAGCGACCGTTACGATTTCACGCCGGGGAACGCGGCCGCTGTGAACCCGGTGGATGACTGGTAGATCAAGCTGACCGGCGTAACGACGACGACAGCGTCACTGGGCGGTGACGCTCAACGCCGCTCACCCCGGCCTTCGCCAAGGTGAGCGGCGTCTGCATCAGTCCACCATACGCGGCGCCAGCACAGTCGCGCCTTCGGAGCGCAGGCGGGCGTCCATCATCTCGGCCATGATCGCCTTGGCGTTGGGATCGCCCAGCAGCCAGCCGGCGGCGGCCACGGCGCGGGCGCTGTCGGCGCTGACGCCGAAGGCGCGCTCCAGGGCCTCGAACGGGCTCTTGGCCCCGCCCACGCGCTTGATGCGCACGTCGCCCTTCAGCTTGGCCAGGGTCTTGGCCTGCTCGACCGCGTCGTAGAAGCCGCCGAGCTGGTCAACGAGGCCCAGGTCCTTGGCCTGGACGCCAGTCCACACGCGGCCCCTGGCGATCTCGCGCACGCGGTCGACCGGAATCTTCCGGCCGGTGGCCACGCGCTCGATGAAGCCCTCATAGGTGTTGTCCATCCAGCGCTCGTAGGCGGCGCGCTGGGCGGTGGTCCATTCCTGGCCGGCCGAGTTGGTCCCGGCGTACTCGCCGCCGATCTGCAGCTGGCGCGCATCGACGCCGAAGCGGCCCAGGGCGTCGCCGATGGCGAACTTGCCGCCGAACACGCCGATGGAGCCGGTCAGGGTCCCCGGCTGGCTGACGATGGACGAGGCGTCCGAGCTGATCCAATAGCCGCCGGATGCCGCATAGGCGCCCATGGAGACCACCACCGGCTTGCCCGCCGCCTTGGCCGCGCGCACCGCCGACAGGATCTGCTCCGACGCGGTGTCCGACCCGCCGGGGGACGAGACGCGGAACACGATGGCCTTGATCTCGTCGTCCTTGATGGCGTCGTAGAACGCCTTGGCGACGTCGTCCGAATAGATGGTCTGCTCGGCCGAGAACGGGCTGCCGCCCCGGCCGGTGCCGGTCATGATCGGACCCTCGGCCGCGATCAGGGCCACGGCCTGTCCGCCCAGGGTGGGGGCGTTGCGTCGGGTGCGGGCGGCGTAGTCGTCGAAGGCGACCACCACCGCACCCTTGCTTGCCAGCTTCAGGACCGCCGTCTCGGCGTCCTTCACCTGGCCCACCTTGTCGATCAGGCCCAGGTTCAGAGCGTCGGCGGCCATATACGGGCCGGCCTCGATCGTCGCGCGCAGGGCGGCCGCGTCCTTCTTGCGGTCGGCGGCCACGGTGTTGAGGGCGGTCTCGTACAGCGAGCCCATCCACGACAGCTGCAATTCGCGGTGCGCCGGGGTGTAGTCGTCATGCAGGTACGGATTGATCGCCGTCTTGTACTCGGCGCGCTGGGCGAACTGCGGCTTGACCCCATACTTGTCGAACAGGCGCTTGAGGAAGACGTCCTCGCTGAACACGCCGGTCGCCTGGAACGGCGCGCCGGGCTGCATCCACAGCTCGTCCGCCGCCGCCCCGACCATGTAGGTCGAGGTCACCATGCCCGAGGGATAGAGCCCCTGGCTGTGGACGATCACCTTCTTGCCGGCCGCGCGAAGGCGCTTGAACGCGCCGCGCAACTCGTCGGCGGCCGCCGGGGTCATGCCGCCCTCGGGCAGGCGCACGAACAGGGCCTCGACCTTGTCGTCCTTCTCGGCGCGACGCAGCGTCTCGATGGTGGAGATGACCGACGGCCGCCCGCCCAGTACCGCCAAGGCGGTCATGCTGTCCTGGTCGCTCATGCCCTGGCGCAGGTCCAGGCTGATCACCGCGTGCGGCGGCGTGGCCGGCGGCGCCGCGGCGCCCGCGGCCAGGGCGATCAGCAGGAACGGGACCCCGATCAGGAACAGGGCCAGGCCCACGAACACGCCGGCGACGGTCAGAAGAAACTGTTTCATCAAGGGTCCTGTCTGCTGCGCCGCAAACTAAAGGAATTCCTCGAACAGGAAATGGCCCGCGCGATTAACAAATAGCCATGGTCTTCTTCTCTCCTGCCCGCTTGCGGGGGAGATTGGTGGAGGGGGCGCTAGCTGAGGTTCAGAAGAGCGCCCCCTCCGTCTCGTCGCTGACGCGCCGATCCACCTCCCCGTACGCTGCGCTACGGGGCAGGAGAAAAGCGCACATACGAACGCCATCCCCGAAGGGGGAAGCATCCTTGAATTTTCAGGGGAAGAAGATGGTCGGAGTGGCAGGATTCGAACCTGCGACCCCCGCGTCCCGAACGCGGTGCTCTACCAGACTGAGCCACACTCCGACTTGAGGAGGGGGCTTATAGGGGAGGGCGGAACAGGGCGCAAGCGACAGAAACGGCTCTTTGAGAAAATCCGCAAATCCACGTCACAGCCCCGTTGCATACTCAAATCGGCTGCGCTATTCCCACGCCCTCGCCGACGCCCCCCGGGGTGTTCGCCGTTCCTGCTGGGGAATGGTGTAATGGTAACACTGCGGTTTTTGGTACCGTCATTCTAGGTTCGAAGTCCTAGTTCCCCAGCCACTTCTCCCTTCGGGTGAGCCGCCGGCCCGGCCGGTCTCTCAGAGCACAGAGGATAAAGATGCGGTCCTCGGACCAATTCACGGGCAAGCGGCGCCGTAGGCTTGCGCAGGGATGATCGAAAACCGGTCAGCTGAAAAAGGTTGCCGCCGATCGTCGTCCAGCCCCTTGAACGCCCCCGCGAACAGCATACCTGTGATCACGACGCCGCGAGGCGTCATGCCCTTCCTGGGGCGTTTCCTCCCTAATGAACTCCAGCCCGGCTCCGGCCGGGCTTTTCTTTTGAGGATGAGAGGGGGAGGGCCGCCGTGGCGGCGCGGACCCTACTGGTGGACGGCCAGGGCCTGGCGCACCGCGTTGATGCAGCCCCACGCGCCCACGCTGATCATCATCAGGCCGATCACGATCAGGCTGATCTTGTCCGCGCGGTTGATCACCACCGCCCCGCCGGCGACGAAGGCCAGGCCCAGCAGTCCGCTGAGGAAGAGCCCGATGTGCACGAAGATCGAAAAGGCGCGGTCCATCCGCAGGCTCTAGCAAGCTGCGCCATGGTCCGGGATGCGACCGCCCGTCCCTGCGTCGGGATGCCTCAGAGGCTGCGCACGGCCTCCAGGACCACGCCGCGCAGCCACAGATGAGCCGGGCTGCGGTCGTGGCGGCTGTGCCAGTACATGCGAATCTCCGGCGTGGGGCTGGGCATCGGCGGCTGATACAGCGCCAGTCCCAGGTCGCCCGCCACCGCGCGGGCATACTGGATCGGCAAGGCCGCGATCAGGTCGCTGCCTGCGACGGCCAGCGCCACCCCGTGGAAGTGGGGCAGGGCCAGCACCACCTCGCGCCGCCCGCCGGCCGCCAGCAACGCCTCGTCCATCATGCCGGACATATCGCCAGTGATGGACCGGATAGCCTGGGGAATCGCGCAGAAGACATCCATGGGGATCGCCTCACCTTCCGGGACGTCCCGCAGCCGCGGATGTCCTTGGGCGGCGACGATGGCGAAGGGGGCGTCAAACATCGGCTCGCTGGCCACCCATTCCGGCAGATGCAGCGGCCGCTCCAGGGCCAGGTCGATGGCGTCCTCCTGCAGCAGGCGATCGACCTCGCCCCGGGCGCTGTCGAGAAACCGCAACCTGACGCCCGGCGCCTCCGTGCGCAGCCGCGCCGCCATCAGCGGCAGGACAAGGATGGAGAAGAAGTCGGCGCCCAGCAGGGTGAAGCTGGCCTCGGTCGAGGCCGGGTCGAAGCGGCGCTCGCCGAACAGGCTGCGCTCCACCGCCGACAGCGCCTCGCGGATGGGCTCCGCCAGATCCTCGGCGCGGGGCGTCGGCGCCATCTCGCTGCCCCGCCGCACGAAGAGCTGATCATCCAGCGTCGCGCGCAGCCGGCCCAGGGCCGCGCTCACCGCCGGCTGGCTGAGGCCGACGCGCTCTCCCGCCCGCGTCACGCTGCGCTCACGCATCAAGGCGTCGAACACCCGCAGCAGGTTCAGGTCGAAGGTCTGGAAATTCATCCGGCGGATCGGCCCCATATCAAGGTTCGATTTCCTTATCCCCGAACGCGCGACTAGTGGAGCGGCCTCGTCATTTCCACGAAGGAGGCGCGCCGATGACTGCGGCCCACGACCACGGACTTTGGTTTTTGAACACCCGCGTCGCCATTCACCGGGCGTCCAGCGACAGCGCCGACGGCCTGTCGGTCATGGAGCACTGGATGCCCCATGGCGAGGCGCCGCCCTTGCACATGCACCATAGCGAGGACGAGGTGTTCCACGTCCTTGAGGGGATGGTCCGCTTCCGGGTGGGAGATGTGGAGCGGCTGGCCGGCGCGGGCGAGACCCTGGTCGCGCCCAAGGGCGTGCCGCACGGCTTCGTGGTGGAGTCCCCCGGCGGCGCCCGATGCCTGGTCATGACGCCGGGGCCGGATTTCGAAGGCCTCATCCGCGCCATGGGCCGACCGGCGGAAGCCGCCGCCCTGCCGGAGCCGGCGGAGCCGACCCCGGCCCAGCAGCAGGCCCTGGCGGCGGCGGCCCTGGACCGCCGCATCAAGATCCTCGGCCCGCCGATCAACACGCCGGCGGGCGCCTGAGATGGCGATGGCGGTATGGCCGGCGCCCGTCAGGCTCCGCCGATTGGTCTCAGCCGGCCAGTTCGCTGCTCAGCGTGATGTCCGCGTTCAGGACCTTGGACACCGGGCAGTTGGCCTTGGCCTTGCCGGCCAGCTCGTTGAAGGTCGCCGCGTCGATGTTCGGGACCTTGCCCTTCAGGGTCAGGTGGATTGCGGTGATGGCGTAGCCGCCGTCCTGCTCTTCCAGGGTGACCTCGGCGCTGGTCTCCAGACTGTCGGCGGTGAAGCCGGCCTGACCCAGGATCAGCGACAGGGCCATGGTGAAGCAGGCCGCGTGCGCCGCGCCCAGAAGCTCTTCCGGGTTCGACCCGGCCTGCCCCTCGAACCGGCTGGCGAAGCCGTAGGGGTACGCGCTCAGGGCGCCGCTCTCGGTATTGATCGAACCCTTGCCGTCCTTGATGCCGCCGGTCCAGGCGACCGAACCGCGACGCTTGATCTTCAGGGCCATGATGTCTCTCCCGTTGCGTTGAATGCCGCGCGCATCCTAGGACGCCAACGCGACAGCTCTTGAACGGAAACAACCCCGCATGCCGATTTCGCCGTCCCTGGCGCAAAGCCTCGCCCTGACCGCCCAGGCCTGCGGCGCCAGCCGCGATCCGTGGTGGGTGATCGGCAGCGCGGCCATGGCCCTGGCGGGGCTGGATGACAAGGAGGTCGCGGATGTGGATGTCCTGACCTCCACCGCCGACGCGCCCCGCGTCGCGGCGGCCCTGGGCGCCACGCCGCCGGTCGGAAAGGCGAGCGGCGACCACTTCCGCTCCTGCTTCTTCACCACCGATGCGACGCCCCTGGACATCGAGGTCATGGGCGACCTGGAGGTGATGTCGAACGGGGCCTGGGTGCCCGTGCGACCGCGGACGCGCCGTGCGGTCGATGTCGCCGGCGCGGTAATCTTCATCCCCGACGTCGCCGAGCAGATCGAGATCCTGCGCCTGTTCGGCCGGCCCAAGGACCTGGCGCGGGCGGAGAAGCTGGGCGCGCTCTAGAAGCCCTTCAGGCTCAGGCCCTCGGCGTCCGGCTGCGTCTCCGATCCGCCGTTCAGGCTCTTCTGCATCAGCACGATGTCGACCCAGCGCTCCTGCTTGAAGCCCACGTCGCGGAACGTGCCCACCGGCTCGAAGCCCATGGCCTTGTGCAGGCCGATGGAGCCGGCGTTGCTGGTGTCGCCGATGATCGCCATCACCTGCCGCAGGCCCATGGCCGCGCAGGCGTCCAGCACCGCCCCCAGCACCGCGCGCCCGACGCCCCGGCCCTTGGCCTTGGGCGAGATGTAGACGCTGTCCTCGACCGTGTAGCGGTACGCCGCCCGCAGCCGGAAAGGCCCGGCATAGGCGTAGCCCAGGATCTCGCCGTCCTCTTCGGCCACCAGATACGGCAGCCCCCGAGACTGCACCCCGGCCATGCGGGTCGCGATCTCGTCCGCCGAGGGCGGGACCTCCTCGAACGTACCGAACCCGTTCAGACAGGCGTCGGCATAGATCTCTGCGATGGCGGCGGCGTCGGCGGGCGTGGCGGGGCGGATGTTCATGTGGCGTGCATACCCCAATCCTCCCCCTCAGGGGGAGGGGGACCGCGAAGCGGTGGAGGGGGTAGAACTGGGTGCTGGCTCAGCAGTCCCCTCCGGCCCTCCGGGCCACCTCCCCTTTAGCGCCCCCTCACTCCGGCATCGTCTCGAACACCGCGACGTCCGGGGGCAGGGGCGCCCAGGCGGGACGGTCGCGGTTGAAGATGGCGATCTGGGGTTTGAACAGGCTCGGGTCGTCCAGCGAGCCCGCATAGAGGGTGTGGCTGTCGCTCTCGCCGACCACCCCGCCGAACACCAGCCCGCCGCAGGTGGGGCAGGAGTTGCGCACCGCCTCGCCGCCCTTGAAGGCGGGAGAGCGGAACTGCCGGGTCATGCCGCTGAACCGCACCGCCTCGGCGGGAAAGCCCATGAACGGGATGAAACCGCCGCCCGACGCCTTGCGGCAGTCGGCGCAGTAGCAATGGCCCGTATAGGCCGGCGGCCCCTCCGCTTCATAGCGGACGCCGCCGCAGAGGCAGCCGCCGGTGATCCTCACCACGCCTTCTCCCAGCCCTTCTCGACCGCCCAGACGGCGAACGCGTAGTCCAACGCGATCTCCTTCAGGAAATCGAACCGGCCGGACGCCCCGCCGTGTCCGGCTTCCATGTTGATCTTCAGCAGGATAGGGCTCGTTCCCGTGGTGTGGTCGCGCAGCTTGGCGACCCACTTTTCCGGCTCCCAATAGGTGACGCGCGGGTCCGACAGGCCGCCGGTGGCCAGCACCGCCGGATAGGGCTTGGCCCCGATCTGGTCGTAGGGGCTGTAGCTGAGCATGTAGTCGTAGGCTTCCGCGTCCTCGATCGGGTTGCCCCATTCGGGCCACTCCGGCGGGGTCAGCGGCAGGGACGTGTCGCTCATGGTGTTGATCACATCCACGAACGGCACGGCGCCGATGATGCCGCTCCACAGGTCGGGGCGCATGTTGGTCACCGCCCCCATCAGCAGGCCGCCGGCCGAGCCGCCATAGGCCACGGTACGCCCCTTCGCCCCATAGCCGTTGGCGTGCAGGTGCTCGGCGCAGGCGATGAAGTCAGTGAAGGTGTTCTTCTTCTTGAAGCGCTTGCCGTCCAGGAACCAGCCCCAGCCCTTTTCCGAGCCGCCGCGGATGTGGGCCGTGGCCCAGATCCAGCCCCGGTCCACCAGGCTGAAGTTGCGGATCGAGAAGCTGGGATCCATCGGGATGCCGTAGCTGCCATAGCCGTAAAGCAGCAGCGGGGCCGAGCCGTCCAGCTTGGTTCCCTTCTTCATCAGCACGGTGATCGGCACTTCGGCGCCGTCGGGCGCCTTGGCGTAGAGCCGCTTGGTGACGTAGTCGGCCGGGTTGTGGCCGGACGGGATTTCCTGGGTCTTGCGCAGCACCTTCGTGCGCTTGGCCATGTCGTAGTCGAACCACTGACGCGGGGTGGTCGGCGACTGGTAGACATAGCGCATCACCGGGGTGTCGAACTCGTACCCGCCCTCCAGCGACAGGACATAGGCCTCCTCGTCCATGACGATGGGATGCTCGGCCCCGCCCTTTTCGGTGACGACGATACGGGTGTTGGCGTTGACGCGCTCCAGCCGCACGAAGTGGTTCTGATAGGCGGTGGTCCCGACGATCAGCGTGCCCGGACGGTGGGCGACCCACTCCTTCCAGTTCTTGGCCGAGGGATCGGAAACCGGCGCGCGCACCAGCTTGAAGTCCACCGCGTCGCCGGCGTTGGTGCGGATGATGAAGTCGCCGTCCCAGTGCTCGACGTCATAGCGGACGCCGGCCTTGCGCGGCTCCACCACCTTGGGCTTGGCGGTCGGGTCGGCGGCCGGGATGATCAGGGCTTCGGAGCTGTCGTTGTTGCCGGCGCTGATGACCAGGAACTGGTCGGACGCCACGCGGCCAATGCCGATGAAATAGCCCTCGTCAGCCTCTTCATAGACCAGCACGTCGTCCTTGGCGCCGCCGCGCGCCGGGCGGCGATAGATCTTGTCCGGCCGGCCGTTGTCGTCGCGATGGGTCCAGAACAGCCACTGGGAGTCGGGCGAGAAGGTGAAGTCCCCGGTGGAGCTCTCCACCGGCTCGGCCAGCACCTGGCCGGTGGCCAGGTCCTTCACGAACACGCGGAAGACTTCCGAGCCCTGCGCGTCCTCGGCATAGGCGAACAGCTTGTGGTCGGGGCTGTGGTCGGCCGCGCCGACCTCCGAATAGGCCTTGCCCTTGGCCAGGGCGTCGGCGTCCAGCAGCACTTCCTCGGCCCCCCCGCCGCGCGGCTTGCGGGCGTAGATCGGGTGCTGCGCCCCGACATTGTAGCGGGTGTAGTATTCGAACGCGCCGTCGGGGGCGGGGACGGAGGCGTCGTCTTCTTTGACGCGGCCCTTCATCTCCTCGAACATCGCCTTCTGCAGCGGTTCGGTCTTGGCCAGCATGGCCTTGGTGTAGGCGTTCTCCTCGGTCAGGTGCGCCTTGACGTCCGCCTTGATCAGGCTGGGGTCGCGCAAGACCTTCTGCCAGTTGTCGTCCTTCATCCAGGCGTAGTCGTCGGTCCGCACGCGGCCCAGCTGCTCGATGCGCTTCGGTTCCTTCTTGGCGACGGGCGGCTTGGGGAGGGTAGGCGACGCGGACATAGATTCACCGGGAATGAGTGCGGAAGAAGCGACCAGGGCGGCCGCGGAGGCCAGAAGTTCGCGTCGGTTTTGCATGCGGGGTCCTAAAACCTAGGGGTGCGGCAGGACGCCAGCTTGTGACGCGGATTCGAGGTTGGTCAAATGGGGCCAGTTGAGTCGCGTATTCAAGGGGCGTCCATGGCCTGGGATCTCTCACTCGATCTCATTCAGGCGACGGTGCAGGTCGAACAGGCCCTGCCCGACGGCGGCCGGACCGTGGGCACCGGCTTCCTGGTCGACGCCCCGACCCCTGACGGCCGTCCGCGCACCGTGCTGGTCACCGCCGGCCATGTGCTGGAGCGTATGCCCAAAGCCAGCGCCCGCATCGGCTATCGCGTCCAGGGCGGCGACGGCGTCTGGCGCTACGACCCCCAGACCATGACCATCCGCGACGCCGCCAACCAACCGGAATGGGCCAAGCACCCGACCCGCGACGTGGCCGCGATCGAGGTCGTCGCGCCGCCGGAATTCGCCAAGGCGGCGATCCCTCTGGCCTGGCTGGCCGCGGACGAAACCTTCAGCAAGGTGGCGCTCGGCCCCGGCGACGAGATGATGGCGCTGGGCTTCCCGCGCGGCCTGGCCGCCAACGGCGCCGGCTTCCCGATCCTGCGTTCGGGCCGAGTGGCCTCCTACCCGCTGGGCCCGGCCGACAATTCGCCGACCTTCCTGCTCGATTTCGCGGTGTTTCCCGGCAATTCCGGCGGCCCGGTGTTCATGGCCCAGGCCGCCCGCCGTCGCCCCGGGGCGGGCGAGGCCCAGGAAGTTCAGTTCGTCGCCGGCATGCTCACCCAGCAGGTGGAGCTGAACAAGGAACGGCTGGAGATCGGCGTCGTCACCCACGCCAAGTTCATCCGCGAGGCGGTGAACATGCTGGACGGCGTCATCCCGATCAGCGCGACAAAGGTCGCCGAAACCCTGCCCCCCACCCAGGTCGCCGCCAACGCGGTCGAAGCCGGGACGATCGACTAGGCGCGTTGCGTCCTTCGAGACGGCCTGTCGGCCTCCTCAGGATGACGAATTCAGCAGCAACAAAGCCCGTCATGCTGAGGAGCGCGAGAGCGCGTCTCGAAGCACGCACAATGCCCGCGCATCAACCCACGCTGTGGCGCACGGGCGAGACGCTCCAGCACACCGTGCGCTGATCGATCAGGTTGTGGACCGGCGAGTCCGCCAGTTCGTCCATCAGGCCGTCCGCCGCCGCGCGGCCGTCCGACACCGCCGCCCAGACCAGTACGTCGGCCACCGAGCCGTCGGCCTGCTCCATGATCCGACGCGAGCGGAAGCCGGGTTGGCGGCGCAGCCAGGCGTCCACTCCCGCGTTGGCGTCGATGAACTGCTCCACCGTGCAGCCGCGCAGGCGGAAGGTGGTGATCTCGACGGCTTCCATGACCCGCTGCTCGGACCGCGGCGCGTCTGCGTGCATGTTGTAATCGATGATCCGAGCCATGGAATTCTCCTTCGAGCGGGTGTGCGATCCTGCATCCAGGACGGGGAGGTCGGATGCGGTCGGGATGCGAAGGGCGTCGCCGTGGCGGGCGGCTCCGCTATCCTGACAACACCAGTCTGTCATGCGGCCCCGTCGGCGCGACAGAAACGATCCCGCAGGAGTTTTGCCTGATCCTGCAAAAACCGACGTTCCGCACTATCGCCCGCCCATCCGCCCGCTAGGTTGGCCCCATGACGCTTCCTGCCGATCCCTATGCGGAGCTGGTCTCCCTGATCACCCGGTTCACGCCGGAGGACGGCCATGTGGAGACCGCCGTCGACGGCCTCTTCATCGCCCGCAAGACCTCGCCCAGCATGCCGCTGCACACCGCCCAGTGGCCGTGCCTGGCCCTGGTGGTCCAGGGCGCCAAGGTCGTCCGCATCGGCGAGGAGAGTCTGCGCTATGGCGTCGGCGACTATCTGCTGGTCGCCCTCGACATGCCGGTCGCCTCCTGCGTGGTCGAGGCGACGCCGGAGAAGCCGCAGATCGGCCTGGGCATGGCGATCAACCCCGCGCGCCTGGGGGAGCTGATGCGCCGCATCGGCGTGCCGCGCCCGGCCACCGCCGCCGACGCGGTGCGCGGCCTGGCCGTCAACTCGGCGGGGCCGGACTTGCTCGACGCGGTGCTGCGCATGGTCCGCCTGCTGGAGCGGCCGCACGACATCCCCGCCATGGCGCCGCTGATCCAGGACGAGATCCTCTACCGTCTGCTCACCGGCCCCGACGCCGCGCGGCTGCTGCACATCACGGCGGGCGAGGGGACGGGCGGCCGCGTGCCTCGCGCCGTCGCCTGGCTGCGCGACAACTACGACCAGCCCCTGCGCATCGAGGCCCTGGCCGAGGCGGTGGGCATGAGCGAGTCCTCCCTGCACCACCAGTTCAAGGCGGTCACCGCCATGACCCCGCTGCAGTATCAAAAGCAGCTGCGCCTGCACGAAGCCCGCCGCCTGATGCTGGTCGAGGACGCCGACGTCGCCACCGCCGGCTTCCGCGTCGGCTACCAGAGCCCCTCCCAGTTCAGCCGCGAATATCGCCGCCTCTACGGCCTGCCCCCCGCCCGCGACGTGGAAGCGGCAAGGCGGCCGCTGGCGGCGGAGTAGGGGGCTTTGTCATGCCGAGAGCGCCTAAGCGCGTCCCGAAGCACGCAAGGCGCTTGACCCTGCACCTGCTACAGCCTGCAAGAGGCTGACATCGCCGGATGAGTTGTTCGGGTATGTTATCTCATTGCAAGGCTTGAACATTTTGCGCTCACGCTTGTTTCGAACCCGTCTCGTTCCGCTGGCCGTCGCCGTGGTTCTGGCGCCCCTGACGGCCCACGCCCAGGAGGTTCAGGGCGACGAGGACGAAGCCGTCGAGGCTGTCATCGTCCAGGCCACTCGCACCGGCCGCCGCGTGCAGGACGAGCCAATCCGCGTCGAGGTCATGGGCCGCGAGGAGATCGAGGAGAAGATGCTGATGCGGCCCGGCAACGTGGCCATGATCGTCAGCGAGACCGGCGGCCTGCGGGTGCAGGTCACCTCGCCGTCCCTGGGCGCCTCCAACGTGCGGGTTCAGGGGATGCGCGGCCGCTACACCCAGCTGCTCGCCGACGGCCTGCCGCTGTATGGCGGCCAGTCCATCGGCCTGCTGCAGATCCCGCCCACCGACCTGGGCCAGGTGGAGGTGATCAAGGGCGCGGCCTCGGCCCTCTATGGCTCGTCGGCCCTGGGCGGCGTCATCAACCTCGTTTCGCGGCGACCGGCCGACACGCCGCAGGGCGAGATTCTGCTGAACCTGACCAGCCGCAACGGCCAGGACCTCACCGCCTATGGCTCGGCGCCCATCAACGACCAGTGGTCCTATTCCGTCACCGGCGGCCTGCACCGTCAGAGCCGCCAGGACCTGGATGCCGACGGCTGGGCGGACATGGCGGGCTATGACCGCTGGACCGTTCGCCCGCGCCTGTTCTGGAACGCCGACAACGGCGCGGCCGCTTTCTTCACCCTCGGCGCCATGGGCGAGCAACGCGACGGCGGGACCATGCCCGGCCGCACGGCGCCGGACGGCCGCCCCTTCGTCGAAAGCCAGGACAGCCGTCGCCTGGACGCCGGCCTTACCGCCCGCGTTCCGCTGAGCCCCGGGACCGCCGCCCATCTGCGCGCCTCCGCCGTCAGCCAAAAGCACGAACACCGCTTCGGCCCGGTGGTCGAGGATGACCGCCACCGCACCTTCCTGGCCGAGGCCTCGATCTCCGGCGGGCCGGAGGGGACCTCATGGCTGGGCGGTCTCGCCTTCCAGGCCGACGACTACCGCTCCGACGCCTTCTCGGGGTTCGACTACACCTACAGCGTCCCCGGCCTGTTCGCGCAGGTGGAGCATGACTTCACCGAAGACCTGACAGTGGCCGGCAGCGCCCGCTTCGACGTCCACAGCGAGTACGGCTCGCGCCTCAGCCCGCGCCTGTCGGTCATGTATCGGCCGGGGCCGTGGACCGTCCGCGCCTCGCTGGGCAAGGGCTTCTACGCCCCGACCCCGTTCGTGGAGGAGGTGGACGCCACCGGCCTCTCGCGGCTGGAGCCGTTCACCGGCCTGAAGGCCGAAACCGCGGAGACCGCCTCCATCGATGCCGGCTACGCCCGGGGCCCGTTCGAGGCGAACCTGACCGTCTTCATGTCCCACATCCACGACGCTGTGACCCTGGTGGAGACCGGCCCGGAAAGCGTGCGGCTGGTCAACGCGCCCGGCCTGACCCGCACCGGCGGGGTCGAGGCGCTGCTGCGCTATCGCTGGAGCGATTTCACCGTCACCGGCAGCTACGTCTATGTGGACTCCTCCGAGCCTGATCCCGTCGGCGCCGGCCGCCGGGTTATCCCCCTGACCCCGCGCCACACCGCCGGCGTGGTCGCCATGTGGGAGCAGAACGGCAAGGGCCGCGTGGGGCTGGAGGCCTACTACACCGGCCCGCAGGCGCTGGAGGACAACCCCTATCGCACGCGGGGCAAGTCGTACCTGGAGGTCGGCGCCCTGGGCGAAGTCACCCTCGGCGACATCAGCCTGTTCGTGAATCTCGAGAACATCCTCAACGTCCGCCAGACCAAGTATGATCGCCTCCTCCTGCAGCGCCGGGCGCCGGACGGCCAGTGGACGGTCGACTCCTGGGCTCCCGCCGACGGCTTCATCGTCAACTGCGGCGTGCGCGTGCGGTTCGGAGGACACGGAGAGTGACGCTGACCATCGGGGATCTGGCCCGCGCCGCGGGGGTGAAGGTCGAGACCGTCCGCTATTACGAGCGGATCGGCCTGCTGCCCACGCCGCCGCGCACCGCCGGCAACTACCGCGCCTATGGCGAGGCCGAGCGCGGCCGCCTGGCCTTCATCCGTCGCGCGCGGGAGCTGGGCTTCCCCATCGATCAGGTCCGCACCCTGCTGGACTTGGCTGACCAGCGCGACCAGTCCTGCGCCACGGTCGACACCCTGGCCCACGCCCACCTGGCGGTGGTCGAGCGCAAGATCGCCGACCTCCAGGCCCTGGGCCGCGAGCTGTCCGGCATGATCGACCAGTGCGGCCGGGGTGCCATCGCCGACTGCCGGATCATCGCCGCGCTGGCGCCGGATACTTAAAATCCCCTCGCCCCGCTTGCGGGGAGAGGGGATTGGCTGGCGCGGCGTTCGTTCCGGCGCTACCACTTCCCCCATGACGCCCCGCCGCCGCGATTTCGTGACTGGAAGCCTGGCCCTCGGCCTGGCGGGCGCAACCCTGTCCACCGCTGCGGGAGCCACGCCCATGTACGGCCTGATCGGCAAGATGAAAGCCGCCCCCGGCCAGCGCGACGCGCTGATCGCCATCCTGCTGGAGGGCGTGTCCGGCATGCCCGGCTGCCTGTCTTACGTCGTCGCCAAAGCGCCCGATGACGCCGACGCGATCTGGATCACCGAGGTCTGGGACAGCGCTGAAAGCCACAAGGCCTCCCTGCAGCTCCCCTCGGTGAAGGACGCCATCACCAAGGGCCGCCCCCTGATCGCGGCCTTCGAAAGCCACGTAGAGACCGTCCCGGTCGGCGGGCACGGGTTGAAGTAAGCTCTTCTCCTCCCCCGCTTGCGGGGAGGGGACTCTTCAACCGCTCATCCCGGCGAAGGCCGGGATCCAGATTTATCCAGAGCATCAGCAGGGTTTCACCTGGACCCCGGCCTTCGCCGGGGTGAGCCGTTTTTAGCTGAACAACAGCCGCACGCTGTCCCGGTACAGCAGGATGTGCCGCGCCGCCTGGCTGGGGTCGCGCAGGCCCTTGGCCAGCAGGATGCCGCCCTCGACGATGACCGTCATCTGGTCGGCCAGGGTCTCCAGGTCCACGGCCATGCGCGGCGGATGGACGGCGGCGATCTCCTCCAGCCAGGCCTGATAGCGGCGACGCCAGCTCATCACGATCTCCAGCCCGCGCTCGCGCACCCCGGCGTCGAAGGCGCTGTCCTGTATGACGATGGCCGCCACGATGCAGCCGAGCCGGACCTTCAGCACCTCCTCCATCACCTCGGCGGTGAACTTCAGGAAGATCAGGTACGCGTGCAGCGGGTCCTCGTGCAGGCTGCGGGCCCGGCTCTCCAGGCTGTCCAGCAGCGCCTCGTCCTCTTCGATGAAGCGGTCGATCAGCTGGCGGGCGAGGTCGTTCTTGTCCTTAAAGTGGTAGAAGAACCCGCTCTTGGTGATGCCGCCGGCCTCGACCAGCTCCTCGATCGACGTGGCCGCGAAGCCCTTGTCGACGATCCGGTCATAGGCCAGGTCCATGATGCGCGCACGCGTCGCCGCGCCCTTGGACAGGGGCGGGGACTGCACCGTCAGTACGGTTTTCGGATCGGCGACATCGAGCATGGCTGACGAGATAGCATATTTTGTGTGTGAAATACCAGCGTTTTCAGAGGGTTCTCTCTTCCCGGCGGACTGGACCATCCGTCGGCTGGAGGGTCGGAGAGTGGGCTTATAGATATCTGCGCCTTCCGGATCGGCGGGCATGCCGGTCCCCCTCAGACCGAGCACGCAATGACCCTCAAGGATCACCGCGGGCTGGCCGTCACCGGCGCCAGCCCCTTCGCCCTGGAGCGCTTCGAAAGCGCCCTGGCCCTGTTCAACCGCTTCGGCGTCGACCCCGTCGCGGAACTCGACGCCGCCCTGGCCGACAGCCCGGGCTTCGTTATGGCCCACGCCTTGCGCGCCTATCTGCACCTGATGGGCACGGACCCTATCGGCCCCTCAGCCGTGCGTCATAACCTGGAGGCCGCCCGCGCCGCCGGCGGAAACGCCCGCGAGGCGGCGCACATCCTGGCAATGGAGGCGATGATCGACGGCCGCTGGCGCAACGCCGCCCGCATCCTGGAGGACGTGGCCATCACCTGGCCGCTGGACATGGTCGCCATCCGCGCCGGCCACTTCGTCGACTACCTGCTGGGCGACAGCCGCATGCTGCGAGACCGTATCGGCCGGGCCCTGCCGGTGTGGAGCCATGCAGTCCCCGGCTGGCACGCCATGCTGGCCATGCACGCCTTCGGGCTGGAAGAGACCGGCGACTACGCCCGCGCCGAGACGCAGGGGCGCAAGGCCCTGGCGCTGGAGCCGCGCGACGGCTGGGCCCGTCACGCCGTCGCCCACGTCATGGAGATGCAGGGCCGCAGCGAGGAGGGCGTCGCCTTCATGACCGGCGACCTAGCCGCCTGGTCGGAGAACAACATGCTGGCGGTCCACAACTGGTGGCACCTGGCGCTCTATCACCTGGAGCTGGGAGATGTGGCCGAAGCCCTGCGCCTGTTCGACGGACCGATCTACGGCGTCCGCTCGCCCCTGGCGTTCGACATGGTGGACGCCGCCGCCCTGCTGTGGCGGCTGAAGCTGCTGGGGGTCGATGTGGGTGATCGCTGGAGCGCGGTGGCCGAGACCTGGGCGCCCTGCCAGCCGGACAACGCCTACGCCTTCAACGACATGCACGCCATGATGGCCTTCGCCTCGGCGGGCCGGAAGGACGACGTGCGGCTGGTCCGCTCGGTCCAGTCCTCGGCGCGCGACAGCCTGGGCGACAATCGCGAGTTCCTGACCCAAGGCGGCCAGGCGGCGACCGAGGCCATGGCCGCCTTCGTGGACGGCGACTACCGCCGGGTCATCACCTTGCTGCGCCCCATGCGGCATCACGCCTACCGCTTCGGCGGCAGCCACGCTCAGCGCGACGTCATCGACCTGACCCTGCTGGAGGCGGCCCTGCGCGCCGGCGACCGCGACCTGGCCCTCGCCCTCTCCGCCGAACGCGCCGACGCCAAGCCCCACGGCAGCGCGCTGCTGCTGGCCGACCGGGTGCGGCGGGCGGCATAAGAAGGAAAGAACCTAACCGATAGTCCGCCTCCTCGCCCTTGTGGCGAGGGTCCCTGTGTCCGCCAACGCCTCACCAGGACGGGTCGCGCCGTGCGTGCGGATGCAGGGACCCCAGGCACAAGGCCTCGGGAGGCGAGTGAAATCGGGCGGCGGTGTCAGCCCCCGTAAATGATCGAGATCGTCTCGGCCACGCAGGCCGGGCGTTCTTCGCCTTCGATCTCGATGGTGCATTCGTTCTTCAGCTGCAGGCCGCCGGCCTTGGGCTCCACGCCGGTCAGCTTCTGGCGCATGCGCACCTTCTTGCCGACGCGGACCATGTTGGTGAAGCGCACCTTCTCGGTGCCGTAGTTGATGCCGCGCGTGACGCCCGACACGTTCAGCAGGCCGGCGCCCAGGAACGGGATCAGAGACAGGGTCAGGTAGCCGTGGGCGATCGGGCCGCCGATCTCACGCGTGGCGCGCTCCACGTCCACGTGGATCCACTGATGGTCGCCGGTGGCCTCCGCGAACTGGTTGACCCGCTCCTGGGTGATCTCGACCCAGTCGGAGACCCCGATTTCCTGGCCGACCAGGCTGCTGACCTCGTTGAAACTCACGGACTTCATGGGCGGCTCCTCTTATTCAAACGATTGTTTCGTTCCGTTGTAGCGGTCATTCTCCCCGCAAAACAAGGGAGACCGCCATGGGCGCGCCGAAGTTCGAGACCCTGCTCTATGACGTCCGCGACGGCGTCGCGACCATCACCCTCCATCGGCCGGAGAAGCTGAACGCCTTCACCGCCCGCATGATGAAGGAGCTGATGGAGGCCTTCGACAACACCGACGCCGACGACGCCGTGCGCGCCGTCATCGTCACCGGCTCCGGCCGCGCCTTCTGCGCCGGGGCGGACCTGTCGGGCGGCGGCGCGACCTTCGACCGCACCTCGCCTCAGGCTCTGGAGCGGGAGGAGGGCAAGGTTGGCGACATCTATCGCGACGGCGGCGGCCGCGTGTCCCTGCGCATCTATGACAGCCTCAAGCCGGTGATCGCCGCCGTGAACGGCGCGGCCGTGGGAGTGGGGGCGACCATGCAGCTGCCCATGGACATCCGCCTGGCCAGCGCCGACGCCAAGTTCGGCTTCGTCTTCGCCCGCCGGGGCATCACGCCCGAGGCCTGCTCCTCTTGGTTCCTGCCGCGCCTGGTCGGGCCGCAGACGGCGCTGGAGTGGTGCTTCACCGGCCGCGTCTTCGGCGCGCAGGAGGCGCTGGACCGCGGACTCGTCCGTTCGCTTCATGCTCCGGAGGACCTGCTGTCCGCCGCTGTGGCCCTGGCGCGCGAGATCGCCGACAACACCGCCCCGGTCTCCGTCGCCCTGTCGCGGCAGCTGATCTGGCGCATGGCTGGGGCGGCCCACCCCATGTACGCCCACATGGCCGACAGCCGGGCCATCCAGTCGCGCGGCGCTTCCGGCGACGCCAAGGAAGGGGTGACCTCATTCCTCGAGAAACGGGCCCCGGCCTATCCCGACAAGGTGTCGCGCGATCTGCCCGACATCTGGGAACACTGGGACGATCCCCGGTTCCGCTGATCTCGCCGCGCAAAAGGTGCGGCATTTGGTCTGTAATAAAGGGGCGGCGTTGCTCGCTGGTCTGCGGATCGGCGGGCTGGCCGCCCGGCGTTATTGGGGCCCGGCCCCGCGCCGCTGGACCTGTAGCAAAGGCTATCGAGCGCTGATCTAGTCTTTTAAAGCCCTGCTAGATCAAAAACTGAACCTGGTTACCACATCTGCGTGTATCTTTGTTTTCGAAACAAAGATCATGCCTGTCGCTTGTCTGAATGAGCGACGTTCTATAAGTACGGATTTCCGGACTTCGGAATCAACAATTGATGCGGCGCTTCGCGTCCTCAGCAGAACAAGACGAACATGGACGATAAAGCAGAAATCATCGAGATGACGGCGGATATCGTGTCCGCTTATGTGGGCAACAATTCCGTGTCGGCCTCCGACCTGCCCGCGCTGATCCAGAGCATCCACCGCGCTCTGGCCGACATCGCCACCGGCGCCGAGCCGGTCGAGGTCGCGCCTAAGGAGCCGGCCGTGCCGCTCAAGCGCTCGATCACGCCGGACCACCTCGTCTGCCTCGAGGACGGCCGCAAGTTCAAGTCGCTGAAGCGCCACCTGCGCACCAAGTACAACATGAGCCCCGAGGAATATCGGGCCAAGTGGAACCTGCCCAAGGACTATCCCATGGTCGCCCCGAACTACGCCAAGGCGCGTTCGGACCTGGCCAAGCAGATGGGCCTGGGCCAGGGCGGACGTAAGCCGGCCCGCAAGGGCCGCTAAGCTTCCCAGCCAAGCTTTCGAAACGCCCGTCGTCCTCGCGGACGGCGGGCGTTTTGCGTTTTGGGGCGCGGGGAGGGGATCCTCCTCCTCCGCTCATCCCGGCGAAGGCCGGGATCCAGATCCAGCCCCGATGTAGGCCGACTGAATCGCCTCCGCCCTATTATCTGAGCCCCGGCCTTCGCCGGGGTGAGCGGTTGTGAGTAGGTCAGCTTGGCCGTCGCCTTCCTCTTCCGAGCCCTAAACCCGTCACCCACACGAGAACTGTCGTTTCGGCGCAACGCTGTTGTGCCGTTCTGGCACTTTTCTGGTCTCGTTAACCCTTTTCCGCTTGCTCGCGATTCGTTGGTTGAGCGATAGTTAATCGTCGTGATTCCAACGGCTTGTTCGGGACTCTGGAGATGGTCGCGCAATTGGGCGCTCCGGCCGCGGCGGCTCGGGCCCACCAAGAGATGTTCGCTTACTGGGCGTCCCTGCGTCGGGGCTCCAGGCTGCCCAGCCGTGCGGACATCGATCCGTCCAGCATGAAGCGGCTGCTACCCACGGTCAGCCTGATCGACGTCGTCTCCGACGGTCGTGGCGGGACGGGCCGCGACTACGCCCTGCGCCTGGCCGGCACCGGTCTCTATACGGTCTATGGTCGCGAGATCACCGGCCGCACCCTGGGCGAGGTCTACAGCACCCCGGCCGCGGACTACTGGCGTCATGAATTGGACCGCGTGGTCGACGAGGCCAAGCCCGGCGTCGGCGTCCATAACCTGGCCTGGCGCGGCGCCGCCCACCTGTCGATCCTGTGGCTCCGCCTGCCGCTGTCCTCGGACGGACGGAAGGTCGACATGATCCTGGGCTACGACGCGGTGGTCGGAATGCAGCCCGAGCTTCTCTCCCAATCAGGCATCCGCGCCGCCGACGCGGCCTGACGTCAAACCCGGACGTACCGGGTATTTATTCCTATTGTGGATAACGATAGGAAACTTATCCTCACTCCAAGGCCGCGACCTAAGGTTGCTGTCGTGGCTCGACGCAAAGGGGCGTCCGGGCCGAGGAGAGTAAGGAATGACCGCCCAAACCTATGACGAGCTGCTCGAAGCAGGCCGTGATCCGCGCAAGGATCGCCTGGCCGCCGGCTTCGTGACCAGCCTCGTCGCCATGTCCACGGGCATCTCGCCGCGCGAGATCGCCGCCCGCACCCGGGCCCGTGCCGATGCCGCGCGCGCCCGCCAGATCGCCATGTACCTGACCCATGTGGCCTTCGCCTGGCCCATGGCCCGCGTCGCCGCCGCCTTCGGCCGCGACCGCACCACGGCCAGCCACGCCTGCCACCGGATCGAGGACCTGCGCGACGACGCCGCCTTCGACGCTCGTCTGACCGAGATGGAAGCCTGCTTGCGCCAGGCCCCAGCCGACGCCTGGGCCCCGGCGTGAACCGCGCGGCGGCCCTGCTGGCCCGTCCCGACGCCTGGCTGGAGGCGGCCGGCGAGGCCTACCTCCTGCGCGTCGGTCCGGATCGCCGCCGCCGGCCGCTGCTGCGCCTGGACGAGGCCGCCTTCGCCGCCCTGGCGGCCGATCCCGGTCTCAAACCGCGCGGGCAGGGCGGTTACGTCCTGGCCCGTCCGCCGGCGGCCGACGCCGCCCCCGCCGCCCGGCCCGGCGTCATCGATGGCGAGCGCGTGGTCGCCGAGGCGAACGGCCGCCTCGTGACTCGCCGCGCCAATCTGGGCGAGTCCCCCATCGCCTGGCTGGCGCGCCGCCGCGACCCGCAGGGCCGCCCTTGGCTGACCCCGCTGCAGGCGGCGGCCGGGGAGCGCCTGCGCGACGACTTCATGCGCGCCGGAACCGTGGGCCGCCTGACCATGGCCTGGGACGCCGGCCCGCGCAGCCGCGGCGGCCGTGGTCGGGGTCTGGAGCCCGCCGAACGCGCCCGCGCCGCCAAGGACCGCATCGCCCACGCGCTGGACGCCGCGGGGCCGGGACTGAGGGAGATCCTGGAACGCGTCTGCGGCGCCGGCTCCGCCCTCGACGCCGCCGAACGCGCGCTGGGTCTGCCCCGGCGGTCGGGCAAGACGGTGCTGGTCCTGGCGCTGGACCGGCTGGCTGGGCATTACAGACTGAAGTGAATCCCTCTCCCTTGATGGGAGAAGGGCAGGGGTGAGGGTGACTGCTGAATTTCAGCCTTTGCGTGCTTCGAGACGCGCTATCGCGCTCTCCAGCACGACGAGCTTTGTTACATACTGAACTCGTCATCCTGAGGAGCGGGCTGCAGGCCCGCATCTCGAAGGACGCACACTAAGCCCGCTCCGCGTCCGCCCGGATCCGCGCCACCATCGACGCCAGGCCGTTCGCGCGGCTCATGGACAGCATGTTGGACAGCCCCAGCCGCGCCAGCCCCTCGCGGGCGTCGAAGGCCAGGATCTCGGCGGGGGTGCGGCCGGAATACAGCCGCAGCAGCACGCCGATGATGCCGCGCGGGATCACCGCCTCGCTGTCGCCCCGGAAGACGATCGTGCCGTCGGCCTGCGGCTCGGTCACCAGCCAGGCGGGCGAGGCGCAGCCGCGCAGGGCGTTGGCCTCGGTCTGCTCGGCCGGCGACAGCCGGGGCAGGGCCTTGCCCAGTTCGATAACGTATTCGTACTGCGCGTCGCGATCCCCGATGAGTTCGAACTCGTCGACGATCTCGTTCAGCGTCTGGTCAATGCCGCTCATGCGGGGCGACTTAAGGGGCGCGGGCGACGGGGGCAAGGTCGCTTGATCCTCCCCCGCCGGGGAGGGGGACCACGAAGTGGTGGAGGGGGTAAGACTGGGCGTTGCCTCAGCAGGCTCCCTCCGGCCCTCCGGGCCACTTCCCCCAATGGGGGAGGATCAAACCCCCGGCAGCCTCACGACCGCCTTCAGGCCCTCGCCCCTAGCCGAGACGATCCTCAGCGTCCCGCCCATGGCGTCGCACAGCAGCTGCACGATGGGCAGGCCCAGGCCCGCGCCTTCGGCGGCGCGGCTCAGGGTGCTTTCGCCCTGTTCGAACGGGCGCAGCAGGCGCGGGATGTCATAGGGATCGACGCCCTCGCCGCAGTCCTCGATGGACAGTTCGACCATGTCGCCGTCGCGCTCGGCCCGCACGATCACCGGCGCGCCGGCCGGGGTGTGGGCGATGGCGTTCTGCAGCAGGTTGCCGATGATGGTGCGCAGGCCGCGCGGGTCGGCGCGCACTTCCAGGTCGGCGTCCACCCCGATCAACTCCAGCCACGCGCCGCGCGCGGCCAGTTCGGCGCGCAGGGGCTCGGCGGCTTCTTCCAGGGCCGGGGCCACCGCGTCGGCCGCCAGGGTCAGGTCGACCACGTGGCCTTCCAGGCGCGCGATCTCCAGGATCTGGTTCACCAGCCGCAGCAGGCGATGCCCGCTCTCGTGAACCAGCTTGGCGTACTCCTGGTACTGCGGCTGGCCCATGGGGCCGTACAGCTCCGACGACAGGATCTCGGAAAAGCCGATGATGGCGTTCAGCGGCGTGCGCAGCTCATGGCTGACCATCCGCAGGAACGAGCGCTTTTGGTCGTCCAGGGCGGCCTGGCGGCGGGCGCTCATGCGTTGCAGGCGCGTGGCCGCGCTCTCTGTCGCCCTTGCGGGGACCGGCGCGGGCGCATCGGCGCCGAAGGTCTCGGACAAGGCCGCGCGGGCGGCTTTTTCAGACATGGACCGTTCTGGCCCCCGTTAATCGTTGATGCGACCATGCGCCCTCGCGCTTACGAATCCGTTTCCGTCCACAGAGAAACAGCCGACCGGAGTTCGGCGGGATCGCTCCGGGGTTGTGCGGGCTGCAGAATCCGGACGGAATGCTTATTATCCAGTGGGTTAACCATTAACCGAACCGACGCCGTGAAAGATCGCGCTCTTCATAGCCAGGGACCATCCCGCCGGGCGACCGCCGTCGCCGGCTCGCGGGCGGCCGCCTGGCATGGCGTCTGGCTGGCGGTGACGGTGCTGGCCGGCGCCGGCCTGATCGCCGGCGCGCCCGGCGCGACGGGCTGGCTGCTGTGCGCCCTGGCCGGCGGCGCGGCCCCGGCTCTGGCCGGCCTGACCCTGGACTGGATGGACACCCCCCGCCTGCGTTCGACGCTGCTCGGCATCTGGGCCCTGGGCGCCGCCTGCGCCGTGCTGCTGACCGGCGGAGCCTCAGGCCCGCTGGCCGCCTGGTGCCTGGCGCCCGCCGCCGCCGCCGCCCTGCTGGGCGGTCCGGCCCGTCTGGCCCAGGGCGCGTCCCTGTCGCTGATGGTCGCCGCCCTGGCGATCCTCGCGCCCCTGGCCGGCTTCGCGCCCATCGTGCCCCCCGGCGTGAACAGCCTGTGGCTCGGCGCCCTGGCGCTCGGCACCATCTCCCTCGGCTTCGCGGCCGGTCTCATCCTGCACGGCCGCGGCCTGACCGCCGAGGGCGCGCGCGACTTCACCACCGCCTATCGCCTCAACGCCATGATGCAGGCGCAGCCGAACCTGATCCTGGCCGTCGACCTCGACGGCCGCGTCCAGGCCGCGTTCGGCGACGCGCTCGAGGGTGTCGAGCCCGAGGCCGTGCTGGCCGGCGGCCTCGCCCAGTCCATGGCCATCGAGGACCGCCCCCGGATGGAGGCCGCCCTGCGCAAGGCCCAGGCCGAAGGCCGCGCCGAGGTGGACTTCAGCCCCGCCGGCGCCCTGGACCGCACCATCGCCGCCTCGATCCGCGTCGGACGCGAGGGGGGGCTGGTCGCCAGCCTGCGCGACGCCACCGCCGACCGCGCCCGCGAGGCGGTGCTGGAACAGGGCCGCGCCGACGCCGAGGCGATCGCCGCCAACAAGGCCCGTTTCCTGGCCAATATGAGCCACGAGCTGCGCACGCCGCTCAACGCCATCATGGGCTTCTCGGACATCATGCGCGCCAAGATGTTCGGCCCGCTGCCCGACCGCTACGCCGAGTACAGCGAGCTGATCCACGAGTCCGGCGCCCACCTGCTGGACCTGATCAACGACGTGCTCGACATGTCCAAGATCGAGGCCGAGCGTTTTCAGCTGTCGCGCGAGATCTTCGACGCCCGCGAGGCCGTCTCCGCCGCCCTGCGCCTGATGCGCGTCCAGGCCGACGGCGCGGGGGTCAAGCTGCGCGGCGTCCTGCCGGCCCAGGTGATGGAGGTCGACGCCGACCGCCGCGCCATCAAGCAGATCGCCCTGAACCTGATCTCCAACGCCCTCAAGTTCACGCCCAAGAAGGGCTCGGTCACCGTGTCCACGGCGATCTACGAGGACATGTTCGAACTGATCGTCGCCGACAGCGGCGTGGGCATCTCGCCCGCCGACCTGGAGCGCCTGGGCAAGCCCTTCGAACAGGCCGGCGACAACGAGCGCAAGGCCCAGGGCACGGGCCTCGGCCTCTCCCTCGTCCGCGCCTTCGCGGAACTGCATGGCGGCGTGATGCACATCGAAAGCGTCGTCGGCTCCGGCACTTCGGTCACCGTCCGCCTCCCCGTCGCCATCGGCCTGAAACCCTCCGCCCCCCCGACCATGGGCGGCAACGTCGTGGCCTTCTCGCCGGGGCGGTGACCCCTCTTCTCCTGCCCCGCTTGCGGGGAGGGGGCCATGCGAAGCATGGTGGAGAGGCGCTCTGCTGACGTTCAGAAGAGCGCCCGCTCCGTCTTGTCGCTGACGCGTCGATCCACCTCCCCCGCACGCTGCGCTACGGGGCAGAAGTAGAAGCGGGCTATCTAACCAAGAACGCCCGTCCCGCCGCGAAGTCGCCCACCTCGACATACGCCGTCCTCACCACGTCCCCGCGCGGGCCGGTGAAGACGAACTCCACCGCTATGGCTTCGCGCGGGTCCAGGGCCTCGATGGCGCGGGCGGCGGCTTCGGGGAAGCGGAAGCTCATGCCCTTCTTGGCGCCGCTCGGCAGCAGGGAGGTCTCCGCCCCGCCGCGGGTCTCGGCCAGGAAGGCGCGGGCGGCGCTGCGCGGCGGCAGGCGCACGGCCAGGGGCGCCCTGGAGCCGCCCAGGCTCAGATACGGCCCGTCGGTCTTGGCCACGTCGCGCATGACGATGCGGGCGGTGAAGGGCTGGGCGTTGTCGGCTAAGGCGACCACGGCCATCAGGCTGGTGCGTCCGCCCCCCGCCGGGGTCGACAGGCCGAAGATCATCCGGTCGGCCCCGAAGCTGGCCGGCTGCGAAAGCCGCCACATCCCCTGCTGCTGCGAGATCGAGCGGTCGGCGGTCCAGGCGGCGATCTCGCCCGGATAGCGCTGCATGATCAGGCGGGCATAGCCCTCGAACCCGTCGCGCACCCGCCGCGCCGCCACGGTCATGTCCTTGGACCCGCAGGCCGCGCGCCCCGCCGCCGCCTGGGCTCGTCCGGCGGTCGCGGTGATCTGATCCGGCGTCGCCCCGGCGCGCAGGGCCGCGCCCCGGGCCTGCGCCTGGCCGGACGCCAGGGCCGCCCGCATCTGCGGCGTGAACAGCCGGCAGCGTCCGTCCGCGGCCAGCATCACCGTGCGCTCGAAATAGAGATCCAGGGCCGACGCCGCCCGCGCCGGTCCGCCGGCCCCCGCCACGCCCAGAACAGCCCCCGCAACGGCGGCGGCGAGGGTCAGGATGCGGCGCGGGCTCGTCATGGGGGCGGCGGATCACCTATGCTGTGGCTTCTGCTGTAACCGCCCCGCCGGGATCGCGATAGCCAATGCTTCTTTCCACCGACATTTGGGTCGGCGCCCTGATCCGCCGCGCCCAGCAGCAGGGCGCCTTTGCGGCCGTCTCCCGCAAGGGCGACCCTCAGGCCGGCGCGGTGCTGATCAAGGCGGTGAACCTGCGCGAGCGCACCGCGCGCCTGTACAGCGAGGCCACCCGCGGCGACGGCGAGCGGGTGTGGATGCAGCCGGTCTCCTCCACCGACGAGCCGGAGCTGGACGCCTATATCCAACGCTCCGCCCGCATCGACCCGGACATCTGGGTGGTCGAGATCGAGGACGCCGAGGGCCGCCACTTTCTGGTCGAACCCGTGGAGGCGCGTTAACCGCCTTCCTAAACCGGACTGAAAGCCTGTCCGGTGCATCTTCTTTTCATCATGCTCTTCTTGATGAACGACGTTGTCCTTAGCCTGGACGCGGCCGATCTCGCGCCGCCGCTGTCGCCCGCGCAGCTCGGGGCCCTGAATCTCCAGGCGGTCAGCCGCCTGGGACAGGAGCTGTTTTCGGAAGAGCCCCTGCTGCAACGCAAGGCCGTGGAGCGCGCCCATCGCCTGGCCGCCCTGATCGTCTACATGCAGCCCCAGGTGAACGCCGCCCTGTTCGTGGCCCTGGCCCGCGGCGTCCCTCACGCCGAGGTCGCCGTCCGCTTCGCCAGCCTCGGCGTGGAGATGATGGCCGGCCTCTACGCCCGCCAGAAGGCCGGGGTCCTCACCAACATCGACGCCGACAAGGCCGTCTGGCAGCGCTTCGCGGCTTAGAACAGCACCTCAAACAGCATGTGCACGCCTACGGCCAAGCCGGCCAGCAACGCGAAGCCCAGGCCGAGGCAGGCTGACGGGTGCAGATCGCCCTTGCGACGGGGCGCCAGATGGTGGTCGTGAGGCACATAGGCCATGTCGTTCCTCCGTTTGGCGGGTCTCTGTCGGACCTCTTCCAATGACGGGACGATGACTCCAAATAGCTCTTCTGGCTAGAGAGCTTTCAAACGCCGGTTTGACGCACTTTTCCGACGCCCGTCCAGGCGGCGAAACCGCTCACACTTTCGCCTGACGCGCTTTCGCTAGCTTCGAATGCCTGAACCCGTAGGAGAAGTAGAACACGCAGGCGACCGCGATCCACAGGCCGAACAGCAGGTACGTGTCCCACGGCAGGTTGCGGATGAGGTACAGGCAGAACAGCACGCTCGCTACGGGCAGCAGAGGATAGAGCGGCACTTTGTACTTGCGCTGCAGGTCCGGCCGGGTCCGCCGCAGGATCAGCACGGCCGCCGAGACGATGCCGAACGCGATCAGCGTCCCCATGCTGGTCAGGTTGACCAGGACGTCCAGCGGAACCAGCGCCGCCAGGGTCGCGATGGTGACCGCGACCACGATGGTATTGATGCGCGGCGCCCCTTGGCTGTCCAGCTTCTGCATGACCTTCGGCATCAAGCCGTCGCGGCTCATGGCGTACAGGATCCGCGTCTGGCCATAGATGGTCACCAGGGTGATCGAGAAGATCGACGCGATGGCCCCCAGGCACAGCACCAGCGAGGGCCACGAGGCCCCGGTGATGTTGCGCAGGATCACCGCCAGCCCGGCGTCCTGACCCTCGAATTGTTCCCAGGGCTGCGCGCCCACGGCGGCCAGGGCCACCAGGATGTAGACGCCCGTGACGATCACCAGCGACAGCACGATTCCCAGGGGCAGGTTGCGCTCGGGATCCTTGACCTCCTCAGCGGCGGTCGAGACCGTGTCGATGCCGATATAGGAGAAGAAGATCGAACTGGCCGCCGCCCCGATCCCCGCCACGCCCAGCGGCGCGAACGGCCGCAGGTTCTCAGCCGAGAACGCCGTGAACGCCATGACGATGAAGAAAACCAGCACCGCCAGCTTGGCCGCCACCAGGATGGCGTTGACCAGCATGCTCTCCTTCGCCCCGCGCAGCAGCAGCACCGCGCACATCAGCACCAAGAACACCGCCGGCAGGTTGACCACCCCGCCCGCGCCCGGCGGCTGGGCGATGGCGTCCGGCATCCGCCAGCCGCCCACGTCGAACAAAAGCTCGTTCAGATACTGCCCCCAGCCCACCGCGATGGCCGAGGTCGACACCGCGTACTCCAGCAGCAGGCACGACCCGACGACGAACGCCACGAACTCGCCCAGGGTCGCGTAGGTATAGGAATAGGCCGATCCCGACGCCGGGATGATCGAGGCCAGCTCGGCGTAGCACAGGGCCGTCAGCCCGGCCGTGATCCCGGCCAGCACGAAGGCGACCGTCACCGCCGGCCCCGCCTCGGGCACGGCCGTGGTCAGGGCCACGAAGATGCCGGTTCCGATGGTCGCCCCGATGCCCAGCATGACCAGCTGCAGCAGACCCATGGTCCGGTGCAGGCTGTCCGGCTCGCCCCCGATGGGCTTGCGGCGGAAAAGGTCGCTGAGCTGCATGGGTGCTGATCCCGGCCCCTGATGAGGCGCGGCTTATAGGCCGGGCGAGGGGGCGGGGGAAGGTGGGTTACGCCCCCTTCGCCGGGATGAGCGGAGCGGGGGAAGCGCGCCGATTGCCCATGGGGGAAGGCAGCCCCGCGGTGGGGCGGCGGCCGTCTGGTCTGCGTTGCGCTTGGCGTCGGCTGGCGAAGTTCTCTAGCCCTATATCGGGAAGCCGCCAATGCAGTACTGCTCAAAATTGGTATGAGTAACTGCGACGGATTTTGAATTTAATGGAGTCATAGGCGGCGGATTGTTGATTCACCATAAACATCGCCGACTAGCTTTTCTCGGTTTCGACTATAGCTCTGATCGTCAATTCAGCGGGTGGGATCCCCTAACTGGCGCGGAAGAGCAACTATAACGTGGTTCGAGGGCCATGGATATTGATCTTGATCAACTTCGGCGTCATCGCGTGCGCGGGCGACTGCCTGGGGTGGTGAAATCGTAGACTTTCACAAATCCGTTCCGCTAAACGTCACGGAACCGACCCAAGACGCGGTCTAGGTGTCCCGCCCATTCCAAACAGACCCCGGGGATGGGCCATGACCTTGAAGACCACCGCCGCGTGGGCGGTTCTCGCCGCCGCTATTGCGGCTCCCGCTTTCGCTCAGACTGCGCCCGCCGCTTCCGCCGCCGACGCCGCCAGCCAGCTGGACGAGCTGATCGTCACCGGCACGCGCCGCGCCGACCGCACCGCCTATGACGCCATCACGCCGGTGGACGTGGTCTCGGCCCAGGCCCTGCAGAACGTCGTCTCCGACCAGGTGACCGACAAGCTGGTGGCCATCACCCCGTCCTTCAACGTCCTGCGCAACCCGACCGCCGACGGCCAGCAGTATGTGCGCCCAGCCACCCTGCGCGGCATGGCGGCTCACCACACCCTGGTTCTGGTCAACGGTAAGCGCTTCCACCGCTCGGCTTTCCTCAGCGGCAACGTCCAGGCGCCCGACCTGGCCTCGATCCCATCCATCGCGCTGGGCCGCATCGAAGTGCTGCGCGACGGCGCCTCGGCCCAGTACGGCTCGGACGCCATCGCCGGCGTCATCAACCTCATCCTGTCCGACGAAGAAGGCTTCTACGGCACGGTCCAGGGCTCTCAGTACTATGAGGGCGACGGCCGCATGATCGAGACAGCCGCCCGCTATGGCCTGAACATCGGCGACAACGGCCGCCTGGTGGCCAGCGTCACCTACACCGACGGCGAGCCGACCTCGCGCACCCGTCAGCGTCCCGACGCCATCGCCTTCCAGAACGCCAACCCGACCCTGAACGTGCCGAACCCGGTCCAGCGCTGGGGCCAGCCGGAGCGTCAGGTCCTGCGCGGTTCGCTGAACCTGAACCTGCCGATCAACGACCAGATCGAGCTGTACGGCTTCGCCACCTACGCCGACAGCACCGGCGTCAACGACTTCAACTGGCGCAACCCGGCCACCGACGGCGCCTACCGCATCACCGCCGTCTTCCCGGGCTGGAACCTGCGCTCGATCTATCCGACCGGCTTCTCGCCGCAGTTCGGCCAGGACGAGACCGACTACCAGCTGAACGGCGGCTTCCGCGGCGAACTGGCCAACCTCGGCCTGACCTGGGACGCCAGCGCCTCCTTCGGTCGTGACGAGATCAGCTACTTCCTCGACAACTCGATCAACGCCTCGTTCGGTCCGCAGTCGCCGCGCAACTTCAAGCCCGGCACTCTGATCCAGGAAGAGCAGAACCTGAACCTGGACTTCAACAAGACCCTGGCCATGGGCTGGCTGTCGGCCCCGGCCAACCTGGCCTTCGGCGCCGAGCGTCGCGTCGAGACCTACGCCATCGAAGCCGGCGACCCCTTCTCCTGGCAGATCGGCCCGGGCGCCGCGGCGGGCCTGCCGTCGGGCTCCAATGGCTTCCCGGGCTACAGCCCGACCCAGGCCGGCGAGTGGGACCAGGACAGCTGGGCCGTCTACGCCGACCTCGACCTGCCGATCACCGAGCAGTTCTCGGCTGACGTCGCCGTCCGCCACGAGGACTTCTCCACCTTCGGCTCAACCACCGACTACAAGGTGGCCGCCCGCTTCGACGTGAACGACAACATCGCCTTCCGCGGCGCCTTCTCCACCGGCTTCCGCGCCCCGACCCCGGCCCAGGTCTTCTCCAGCCGCACCTCGCAGGGCCTGGACACCACGACCCTGCGCCTGTTCACCACCGGCCGCCTGTCGCCGCTGGATCCGGTGGCGGTTTTCTTCGGCGCCAAGCCGTTGCAGCCTGAGCAGGCCCAGAACGTGTCGCTGGGCGTCACCGCCCGCAAGGGCGGCTTCACCGGCTCGATCGACTACTACCGCGTCGAGGTGAAGGACCGCCTGGCCAACTCGCCGAACTTCACGGTGACCCCGGCCATCCGCGCCCAGCTGATCGCCGCCAACGTCCCCGGCGCGGACGTGCTGACCACCATCAGCTACTTCGTGAACTCGACAGACACCAAGACCCAGGGCATCGACGTCGTCGGCTCCTACCGCATGCCGATGGGCCCGGGCGACCTGACCCTGACCGCCGCCTACAACTACAATGATACCAAGCTGGAAAAGGCCGTCGTCGCGGTGTCGGAGCTGACCCGCCAGAACCTCGAAAACGGTCTGCCGCAGCACACCGGCAACTTCACCGCCGACTACACCTTCGGCCAATTCAACCTCATGGGCCGGGTCCGCTACTTCGGCGAATGGACCGACGCTCAGTTCCAGGATTCCAAGAACCTCATCCAGGACTTCGGAGCCCAGGTGCTGTTCGACCTGGCGGTCACCGCCGAGGTGCGTGAAGGCGTGAAGATCACCGTCGGCGCCGAGAACCTGTTCGACACCTATCCGGACGAGGCGACTTTCCAGGCGTCGCGCGGCCTGATCTATTCGCGCAACGCCGTCTACGACACCGACGGCGGCCGCTACTACGCCCGTCTGGCCGTGAAGTTCTAAGCACCATGAGCACCTGCAGCCGTCGCGATCTGCCTGGCCTCCTGGCCGTCACTGGCGCCCTGGCGACCTCGTTCGCCTTCGCCGAGACCGCCTCGGCTGCGGGGCCTTTGGCCAATGCAATAGTGGGCCCCCTGAACATCACCGAAAACCCCCACGGTCCGCCCGCGCGGGCCGTGGAGGCGGCGCGCAAGGTCGTGCACACCGCCGCCAACTATCCGCATGAAGAAGAGGCGCGGCTGATCGCCAAGATCGCCGCCGAGAACGGCCTCAAACCCGAGAACGTGGTCATCACCACGGGCTCTCTGGAGATGCTGTCGCTCATTACCGCCTTCTGGACCCAGGGCGGCGCCCAGCTGCTGCCGGCCCTGACCTACGATACCCACGCCAAGTACGCCGCCCGCCAGGGTCTGCCGAACCGCCGGGCGCCCATGGCCGCCGACCACCAGATCGACTTCGCCGCCATGACTGCTGCTCTCGGGCCAGACGTGAAGCTGGCCTATGTCTGCAACCCCAACAATCCGACCGGCCTGCTGGCCGACCCAGCCGCCCTGCGCGCCTGGTGCCGCCAGACGGCGAAGACCGTCCCGGTGGTGGTCGACGAGGCCTTCATCGATCTGCTGCCCAACCCCGAGGTTCACAGCGTCGCCGACCTGGTGCGCGAGGGGCATGACGTCATCGTCGCCGGCACCTTCTCCAAGGCCTATGGCCTGGCCGGCCTGCGCGTCGGCTACGCCCTGGCGCGGCCCGACCGGGCCATGAAGATCCGCAGCGTCTTGGCCACCTCGCACAACACCCCGGCCCTGGTCGCCGCCGAGGCCGCCTACAAGGACCGCCCCTACCTGGCCGCCGCCGCCGCCACGACCGCCAAGGGCCGCCAGATCATCGAAGGCGCCTGCAAGGCCGCGGGCATCCGCACCACGCCGTCCGTCGCCTCCTACCTCTGGGCCGACCTGGGGCCGGACGCGGCGGGCGTCCTGAAACGCCTGGAAACCAAGGGCGTGCTCCTGCGCCAATTCGGCAACTCCTATCCCCAGTGGGCGCGGATCGCGGTGCGCGAACCGGAAGCCTTGGCCGCGTTCGTGCGCGAACTGCCTGGGGCGGTGAGGGGATGAACCTTCCCCTCCCCCTTGAACGGGGGAGGAGAGGCGTTGTAAGGCCGCCTTCAGGGTTCGACTTTCCGCCCCATCCGCGCTACCAGCCGCGCCCATGAGCACGCCCCTGCAGCAAGAAGCGTCCCGTCGACGCACCTTCGCCATCATCAGTCACCCTGACGCCGGCAAGACGACCCTTACCGAGAACATCCTGCTGGCCGGCGGGGCGATCCGGGCGGCGGGCGCGGTGCGGGCGCGGGGCGAGAACCGGCGGACCCGGTCGGACTGGATGAAAATCGAGCGCGAGCGCGGCATCTCCGTCTCGGCCTCGGTCATGACGTTCGACCACGACGGCAAGATGTTCAACCTGCTGGACACGCCGGGCCACGAGGACTTCTCGGAAGACACCTACCGCACCCTGACCGCCGCCGACGCGGCCATCATGGTGCTGGACGCCGCCAAGGGCATCGAGCCCCAGACCCTGAAGCTGTTCGAGGTCTGCCGCCTGCGCGACATCCCGATCATCACCTTCATCAACAAGATGGATCGGGAAGCCCAGGACCCCATCGAGCTGCTGGACGAGATCGCCTCCAAGCTCGCCCTCGACCCCGCGCCGCTGTTCTGGCCGGCGGGCTCGGGAGGCCGCTTCAAGGGCATGCTCGACATCCGCTCGGGCCAGTTCATCCCCTACGCCAAGCGCACCGGCGGCGCCCAGGACCCGGACGAGGGCCACCCCGAACCCGTCGAGTTCAGCGGCAACTCCATCAGCCGGTTCCTGGACGACGCTGAGAAGGCCGAGCTTGAGGAACAGGCCGAGCTGGTGGCCAGCGGCTATGCCGAGTTCAACATCCAGTCCTTTCTCGAAGGCCACATGACGCCGGTGTTCTTCGGCTCGGCCCTGCGCCACTTCGGCGTCGCCCAACTGCTGGCCGGCATCGGCGCCTACGCCCCCGCGCCCAAGACCATGAAGGCCGAGAAGGCCGGCGCCGAGGCGGCGGTCGAGCCGAGCGACAAGGAGGTCACCGGCTTCATCTTCAAGGTCCAGGCGAACATGGACCCCAACCACCGCGACCGCATCGCCATGCTGCGCCTGACCAGTGGCAAGTTCACCCGCGGCATGAAGCTGAAGGCCCAGAACACCGGCCGCCAGATGAGCGTCAACGCGCCGATCATGTTCTTCGCCTCCGACCGCGAGCTGGCGGAAGACGCCTATGCCGGCGACGTCATCGGCATCCCCAACCACGGGGTCCTGCGCGTGGGCGACAGCCTGAGCGAGAGCGGCCTGCTGCGCTTCGCCGGCCTGCCCAACTTCGCCCCCGAAATCCTGCGCCGCGTCCGCGTAAAGGACCCGCTGAAGGCCAAGCACCTGAAGAAGGCCCTGGAAGGTCTGGCGGAGGAGGGGGTCACCCAGCTTTTCCGCCCCGAGATCGGCGCCGACTTCATCGTCGGGGCCGTCGGCCAGCTGCAGTTCGAGGTCATGGCCGACCGCCTCTCCAACGAATACCAGCTGGACGTGATCTTCGAAGCCGCCCCCTTCGCCGAAGCCCGCTGGCTCGGCGGCGACAAGGCCGACATCGAGGACTTCGCCGGCAAGCACAAGATGGCCATGGCCCGCGACATCGACGACCAGCCGGTGTTCCTGGCTAAGTCCTCCTGGGAGATCGGCTACGTCGGCGAACGCTTCCCGAAGGTGCGCTTCGAGCGGACGAAGGAACGGGGCTGATAGACCCCTCTCCCTCGATGGAAGAGGGGCAGGGGGCGAGGGTGATTACGGCCGTTCCGCCCTTGCGTGCCGTGCGTCCTTCGAGACGCAGGCTTCGCCAGCTCCTCAGGATGACGAATTCAGTTAGACACAAGGCTCGTCATGCTGGGGAGCGCGACAGCGCGTCTCGAAGCACGCAACCGCCGCATCACCCTCATCCCCGACCCTTCTCCCATCAAGGGAGAAGGGGGTGTCTCCAACTGAGACAACACCTCTCCCGCGTTAAGACTTCCGCGCCTCAAAAGTTAACGCGACGCCGTTCGAATTCCCGTGAAATGCGGCTTCTGACCGCAAATCATGGTTAATGAATTCAGCGTTCCGCATTCATTCTGATTATTTATAGTTAACGCGGGATTTGTTAAGCTTAATGACTTGTTAAAATTCGCGGACCCGGTTTTGCTCCTAGGGCGTTGACCCCTCGTCGGCTGTTCCGACGTGGGACAACTTGAGCGGAGCGGACGCGATGTTCGAATTTCGTCGTGAGTGGAAACGGGTCTTCGGTCCCGCGGCGCGCAAGGCCGCCGGGGCGTCGTTCCAGGCGCCGCGTGACGGCTTCACCGGCGGGGACGCCTCGCTGCTGGAGCTGCTCGACATCGACATGCTGAGCGCCGAGGCCCGCAGCGCCGACATCGGCGCGGGCCGCGTCAGCACCAAGGACAAGGGCACCCGTCTGATCGAGGCCGCCGTGATCTGGCGCGAAGTGGCCCGCCGCACCGGCGACGTCGCCGCTCTGCGCAAGGCCGCCGCCCAGGCCGAAGCCGCCGTGAAGACCCTGGACGCCGAGCGCCGCGCCAAGGACGCCGCCCGCGCCCGCTGCGAACAGGCCGCCTGCGCCATGCTGGGCGCCGAGCTGTTCGGCGACGAGGGCCTCAACGCCGCCGCCGAGGCCGTGCTGTCCAAGGCCCGCAGCGCCGGGGCAGGGGCCGACGCCCAGGCCTCCGCCCTGATCGCCGGTCTCGACGGCCGCCGCGCCCTGGGCGCCGGCACGCCGGGCGCGGTGCTGATCGCCGCCCGCGCCTATGATGAGCCCCTGGCCGCCCTCGACGTGCAGGGCCGCCGCAGCCCCGCCGCCCGCCTGGCCGCCGCCGAGCACCGCCTGACCCGCGCCGACCTGCTGATCGGCTGCGCCGGCCAGCGCGCCGAGCCGACCCTGCTGGACCGCGCCATGGAGACCCTGGACGCAGCCGGCGCCGGTCTCGATCCGGCCTATGAGCCCCTGACCCTGGCCCGCATCGCCATGGCCCGCGGCTCGGCCCAGGCCCTGCTGGGCGAGATCCTGTTCGACACCGCCCTGATGGCCGAGGGCGTCGAGACCCTGGTCCAGGCCGCCAAGGACTTCGGTCCCGAGCAGAGCCCGCTGGACTGGGCGCGCGGCCAGATCCTGCTGGGCGGCGCCCTGCAGATCCTGGCCGAGGCGACCACGGCCGAGCACCTGTTCGAGCAGGCGGTCACCGCCTTCGACCGGGCCCTGGCCCTGCTGAAGAACTGCCCGACCCTGCCGCTGCGCGCGGCCGCCGCCAACAACCGCGCGGTCTGCCTGGCGCGCTGCGCCGAACTGACCGGCGACCTGACCGTGCTCGACGTGGCCGAGGCCGGCCTGCGCATCGAGCTGGTCGGCGGCTCGCCCCGCAAGGACCCCATCGCCTGGGCTGTCACCCAGATGAACCTCGCCCGCCTCTACGAGGCCCGGGCCGAGATCACCGGACGGGACGAAGGCCGTCTCGACGCGGCCGCCACGGCCCTGGCCACGGCCTTCGACGTCTTCGCCGAATATGGCGCCCGGTCGATGACCGACCTGGCCGCCCAAGGGCTCGAGCGGCTGCGCGCCGCCCGGACCGACAAACAAGTTCAATCGGGAGTGAAACATTGATCGCGTCGCTTATCCTCGCCGCCGCCGCTGTTCTGGCGCCGGCCCAGTCGACCCCCACCGAAGCCCGCGTGCAGAAGGTCAGCGAGCCGACCATGGCGGTCGCCCTGCTGTCCTGCGTCATCCAGCGTGACGGCGCCCTGCAAGGCTGCAAGGTGATGGCCGAGAGCCCGTCCGAGATGGGTGTGGGCGAAGCGGCCCTGATGATGTCCTCGCAATACCGCCTCGACCCGCTGGGCCCCGACGGCCGCCTGCGCACCGGCGAAGTGGTGGAGATCCCGATCCAGATCCGGATCAAGTAACCAAGAGGATATCCCTCTCCCTTGATGGGAGAGGGGCAGGGGTGAGGGTGTCTACGCCCGTTCCGCCGCGACCGGCCCGACCGCACCATCACCCTCATCCCACCCCTTCAAGGGAGAAGGGGTTTTTATTTTTGGGGTTGTCGGACCCCCGCATCCTCATCCGTCCTTGGCTCAAATCCACTGGAGAACACCCATGCGTCGGATCATCATCGGAGCCTTCACCAGCCTGGACGGCGTCATGCAGGCGCCCGGCGGGCCGGAGGAGGATCCCACCGGGGGCTTCCGGTTCGGCGGCTGGGGGACCCAGCACTGGGACGAGACCCTGAACGGCGCCATGGGCGAGCTGTTCGGGCGTCAGTTCGACCTGCTGCTGGCCCGCCGCACCTACGACATCTTCGCCGCCCACTGGCCCTTCGTGCAGAAGGACCCGGCCGCCGCCGACTATGACGCCGGGACCGCCGAGATGGGCGACAGCTTCGACCGCATCAACAAGTACGTCCTGACTTACCGGCCGCAGAGCCTGGACTGGGTCAACAGCCACGGCCTTTCCGGCGCCGACGGCATCCGCAAGCTGAAGGCTGGCGACGGTCCCGACCTGATCGTCCAAGGCAGCACCGAGCTGATCCAGCTGCTGCTGGCCGAGGGGCTGGCGGACGAGCTGCGGGTGCTGGTCTTCCCGCTGCTGCTGGGCAAGGGCAAGCGCCTGTTCGGCGACGCGATCGCGCCCGCCAACCTGAAGATGACGAGCTCGAACGTGTCCGACAGCGGCGTGATGCTGGCGACCTACATCCCCGACGGCGAGGTGGTCACCGGCTCCTTCGCCATGTCCGAACCGAGCGTGGCGGAGCTGGAGCGGCGGAAGAACCTGAGCTAGCTCGCGGCCAACACCCCATCCACCAGCCGCACCGTCCGCGCCTCGCCCCGCCGCAGGTTCAGCGTCAGCACCTTCTCGGCCAGCACCACCTTCTGCGGTCCGTCCGCCCCGGCCTTCAGCACCGCCCGGTCCAGCGTCCCGTCGCGCCACCAGATGTCCACCCCCAAGGCCCCTCGGGCCTTGAGGCCGACCATCGAGCCGGTCGGCCAGGCCGAGGGCAGGGCGGGCAGCAGGTGGACGGCGCCGTTGCGGGACTGGAGCACCATCTCGACCATGCCCGAGGTCCCGCCGAAGTTGCCGTCGATCTGGAACGGCGGGTGCGCGTCGAACATGTTGGGATAGGTCCGCTCCGGCCCCATCAGGGCCTGCAGGATGCGGTGCGCCCGGTCCCCGTCGCCCAGCCGCGCCCACAGGTTCAGGCGCCAGGCGATGGCCCAGCCGGTGGACAGGTCGCCCCGCGTCTCGAGGGTCTTCCTCGCGGCGGCGGCCAGGTCCGGGGTGGTGTCGATGCTGATCTGTTCGGACGGATAGAGGCCGTACAGGTGCGAGACGTGGCGGTGCTGCTGCTCGGGCGCGTCGGCGTCCCAATCCTCCAGCCATTCCTGAAGCTGGCCCTGCTTGCCGATCCTGTAGGGGGCCAGCTTGTCCCGCGTAGCCGCGAACTCGGCGGCCAGAGCCGGGTCGCGGTTGAGGATGCGGGCGGCGGCGATGGTGTTGTCGAACAGGTCGCGGATGATCGCCTGGTCCATGGTCGGGCCGGCCGCCAGGGACGAGCCGTGGCCGTGGTCGTTCTCGGGCGAGATCGACGGGCTGGTGACCAGCCGCCCGCTCTTGGGATCGACCACCAGGGTGTCGACGAAGAACAGGGCCGCGTCGCGCAGGATCGGATAGATGTCCGCCAGATAGGCCCGGTCGCGGCCATAGTCGTACCGGTCCCACAGGTGCTTGCACAGCCAGGCCCCACCGGTCGGCCAGACCCCGTACTTGGCCCCGTCGATGGGCGCGGTCGCCCGCCACAGGTCGGTGTTGTGGTGGGCCATCCAGCCGCGCGCGCCGTACATGGCCTTGGCTGTCCGGGCGCCGGTGACCGACAGGTCGCGGACCATGGCGACCAGGGGCGCGGCGCATTCGGACAGGTCGGTCGGCTCGGCCGGCCAGTAGTTCATCTCGGTGTTGATGTTGATGGTGAACTTGCCGCCCCAGGGCGGGGTCATGGAGTCGTTCCATAGCCCCTGTAGGTTGGCCGGCTGGCCGCCGGGGCGGGAGCAGGCGATCAGCAGATAGCGGCCGTACTGGAAGTACAGGGCCGATAGGGCCGGGTCGTCCACGGTCGGCGACAGGCGGATGCGCTCGTCCGTCGGGCGCTGGGCGGCGGCGTTGGTCCCGAAGTCCACGGTCACTCGGCGGAACAGGGCGCGGTGGTCGGCCTGGTGCGCGGACAGCAGGGCCGGCCACGGCTTGCGCGCCGCCTTGTCCAGGCGCTGGCGGTCGGCGGCGACCGGATCGCCGGAGACGTCGTCGAAGCGCCTGTAGCTGGTGCCCGCCGCGATCAGCAGCAGCACCTCGTCGGCGCCGTGGACGGACAGGGTCTTGTCCCCCGCCGCAACCTTGCCGCCCGGGGCGATGGCGCGGACGCGGCAGTCCACCTTCAGCGCCGCCTCAAGCCCGTGGTGGGCGCCGTTGGTCCCGGTCAGGACCAGGGTGTCGCCCTCGACCGACACGGTGGAGGGCAGGGGGCTGGCGAAGGCCAGGTCCACCGAGATCGCCCCCGGCTTGTCGGCGGTCAGCCGTACGGCGACCACCTGATCGGGGGCGCTGGCGATCACCTCGCGCTGGAACTCGACGCCGCCATGGGTGAACCGCACGCGGCTGACGGCGCCGTCGATATCCAGCTCTCGGACATAGCCGTCCGCCGTCTCCGGCAGGTCGGGGAAGGTCAGTTTCAGGTCGCCCAGGGTCTGGTACGACATCTGCCGCAGGGGCTTGGCCATGAACCTGGCGTTGGCCAGGACGGTCGCGCCCGCATGGTCGCCGGCCTCGATCAGGCGGCGGATCTCGGGCAGGGCGCCGGCAGCCTCCGGGTTCACCGGATCATACGGCCCGCCGCCCCACAGGGTGTTCTCGTTCAGCTGTAGCCGCTCGACCGCCACGCCGCCGAACACCATGGCGCCCATGCGGCCGGAGCCGACGGGCAGAGCCTCGGTCCACACCTTGGCCGGCTGGCGATACCACAGGCGTTGGGCGCCGGGCGTCTGGGCGCCGGTTGTTTGGGCGAAGGCGGTCAGCCCCATTCCCGACAGGGCGGTCGCGGCCGACAGGGCTTGCAGGGCGGTGCGGCGGGTCAGCATGGCGTCTCCTCGATACGGCCTCGCCTTCGCGGCGATGTTATCGCTACCATCGCAGGCGCGGACAGGCGGCGAAACCCCTGTCGGATAAGGATCGCCGTTCTTCAGGCGCGCGGGCCTAGCGGCCCCGCCACCACAGCAGGGCCTTCTTCTCGACCACCTGCAGCAGGGCGTGCAGGAACGCGCCCATCAGGCCCAGCAGGGCGACGGCGGCGAACATCTTGGCGGTCTGCAGGCGGTTGCCGGCCTCCAGGATGCGCCAGGCCAGGCCCTGCGATCCGCCGGAGCCGGCCACGAACTCGGCCACCACGGCGCCGATCAGGGACAGGCCGGCGGCGACCTTCAGCCCCTCCAGCAGATGCGGCGCCGCCGAGGGCAGCTTGAGCCGCAGCAGCCTTTGCAGCGGGGTGGCGCCATATAGGGCGAACAGCCGCGACAGGTCCGGGTCCGCGGACTTCAGCCCGGTGAGGGCGCCAGAGAAGATGGGGAAGAACGCCACCACCACGGCCAGGGCGGTCACCGCCCGCTCGGGATGCGACACCCCGGCCCAGATCACCACCAGGGGCGCGATGGCCACCACGGGGGTCACCTGCATAAGCACCGCCAGGGGCGTCACCGCCCGCTCGACCGTGCGGCTCAGCGCCGTGACCAGGGCCAGGGCGCAGGCGATGGCGGCGGCGATCAGCAGGGCGATCAGAGCCATGGACAGGGTGGTCCAGGCGCTGGCCGCCAGACTGCGCCAGTCGCCGATCAGGGCCGCCAGCACGGCGGAGGGCGGCGGCAGGAAATAGGCCGGAATCTCCAGCAAGCGGCAGGCGATCTCCCACCCCGCCAGCAGCAGGGCGGCCAGGATCACCGGGGCTAGGGCGCGGATGAAACTCATTCTCCCTTTCCCTTGATGGGAGAGGGGCGGGGGTGAGGGTGACCACGGCCGTTCCGCCACACCGCCGTCCGCCGCCGCAACACCCTCATCCCCGACCCTTCTCCCATCAAGGCAGAAGGAGGCTTGCTTCGGATCATGCCATGGCCTCCGCCAGCTGGTCCGAGATGCATTCCACCGCCTGGCGGAAGTCGGGGCAGGCGCGCCAGCCGGCCGGGTGCGGCCAGTCGCCGGGCAGGCGGGTCTCGCCGACGATGCGGCCGGGGGCGCTGCTCAGCACCACCACGCGCTCGGCCATGTAGACGGCCTCCTCGACGCTGTGGGTGACGAAGACCATGGCGGGCTGCAGCTCGCCCTGCAGGGCCAGGACGTCGTCGGCCAGGGCCCGGCGGGTGATCTCGTCCAGGGCCGCGAAGGGCTCATCCAGCAGCAGCAGGCGCGGCTTGACCGCCAGGGCGCGGGCGAGGGAGACGCGCATGGCCATGCCGCCCGACAGCTGGCACGGGCGGGCGGCGGCGGCGTCCCTCAGGCCGACGCGGTCCAGGGCCTTGATCGCCTTGGCGCGGGCGGCGGCGCGGGGCGCGCCCGACAGCTCCAGCGGCAGGGCGACATTGGCGGCGGCGTCCAGCCACGGGGCCAGGGTCGGCGCCTGGAAGACGACGGCGGTCTCGCCCTTGGCGACCTGGCGGCTGACGGTCCCGCGGGTGGGGGCCTCCAGCCCGGCCAGCAGCCGCAGCGCCGTGGACTTGCCGCAACCGGACGGGCCGACCAGGGCGATGCGTTCGCCGGACGTGATGGTCAGGTCGATGGGCCCGAGCGCTCGGCCGCGCTTGGGGTAGTCGACTTCGACCTGGGCGAGCGAAGCGATCATGTGCGCGGTCATTCACCTCTCCCCGCTTGCGGGGAGAGGGTAGGGTGAGGGGCTTTCGGCGACAGGGTTTGAACGCCATTCGCGGGCTGAGGCTCAGCGGCCCCCTCACCCTTACCCTCTCCCCCTAAGGGGGCGAGGGGACGCGCGGCGGGCTTCCCCCTCACTTCACCCCCGGCAGCAAATCCAGCGTGTACGCCGCCTTGTAGTTCAGGTCCTTGGCATAGACTCCCTGGCTGGCCGCGACGTCGAAGAAGGTCTTCCAGCGTTCGTCGGTCATGGCGCCGATGGGTTCGCCGACGATGGCGTAGGCCCGCATCTTGGCGCGGGCCTGTTGCAGGATGTCGGGGGTGATCTCGGGATTGTCCTTGATGATCAGGGCGTCGCCCGGGGCCGCGTCGCCGAACAGGTAGGAGCGCCAGCCGGCGGCCGAGGCGTCGTTGAAGGCCTTCACGGCCTGCGGGTTCCTGGCGATCAGGCTGTCGGGGGCCAGGACCATGGCCGCGTAGCCGGGGAAGCCTTCGTCAGCCAGCAAGAAGACCTGCGGGTCGAAGCCGGCGACCTTCTTGATCGTATAGGGCTCGCTGGTCAGGTAGCCCTGCTGGACCACGCGCTTGTCGGCCAGGAACGGGGCGGAGTTGAAGTTGTACTTGCGCACCTGCTCGTCGGTGTAGCCGTACTTGGCGCGCAGCCAGACCCAGAAGGCGGTGGTCGAGGCGTCGGACAAAAGGGTGGGGCGGCCCTTGAGGTCGGCCAGGCTGTTCAGCCCCTGGTCCGGGTGGGCGATCAGCACCTGGGGGTCCTTCTGCATGAAGGCGGCGACGGCTTTCACCGGGGCCTTCTCCTGCGCCAGGTTCAGGACGATGAAGCTGTTGGAGCCCATGCCCATCTCGACCGCGCCGGCGGCGACCAGCTGGGGCACGTTCACGCCTGGGCCGCCCTGGATGATGGTCACGTCCAGGCCGCGCTTGGCGTACTCGCCCGTGGCCAGGGCCTGATAGAAGCCGCCCTGTTCGGCCTGGGCCTTCCAGTCGGTGGCGAAGCGGATGGCGGTGCGGCCGTCCGCCGGCGCGTCGGATTTCGGCGAGCAGGCCGCCAGGGCCAGGACGGCCAGGGCCGCGATCATCAGGCCAACACGCTTCATCGACGAACCCCTCCCATGTTCGCGGGGGAGGTTAGGGGATGGGGCATGGCCTTGGAACCCCTCTCCCTTGATGGGAGAGGGGCAGGGGGGAGGGTGACAACGGCTGTTCCGCCGCACCGTCGTCCTCCGCCGGATCACCCTCATCCCCGACCCTTCTCCCATCAAGGGAGAAGGGGCTAGGCCGCCTGCGCTCTTACCGCTGTCCAGCGGCCCACCTTGGCGAACAGGTCCTCGCGGCGGATGGGTTTGGCCACGTGGTCGACCATGCCGGCGTCAACGCAGCGGGCGACGTGCTGGGGCAGGGCGTCGGCGCTCATGGCGATGATCGGGATGTGGGCGGCCGGGCCGTCCAGACCGTGGATGACGCGGGTGGCGGTCAGGCCGTCCATCCCGGGCATGTGGACGTCCATCAGGATCGCGTCGTAGGGCCGGGCGGCCGCCAGGGCGACGGCCTCCTCGCCGCCCTCGGCGGTATCGACGATGCAGCCGGCGGCGGTCAGCAGGGCGGCGCCGACCTCGCGATTCATGGGATGGTCGTCGACCAGCAGCAGGCGCGTGCCCGTGAGGTCGAATGTGACCTGCGCGTCCACGGCGCGCGCGGAGGCCTGGGCGGTGGTCCGGGCGCGGCCCTCGATCCAGAAGGTGGAGCCCTGGCCCAGGGTGCTGACGACGCCGATGCGGCCCCCGACCATCTCCATCAGGCCCTTGCAGATGGCCAGGCCCAGACCCGAGCCGCCATAGGAGCGGCTGACCGAGCTGTCGGCCTGGGAGAAGCGGCGGAACAGGGTCTCCTGGGCGGCGGGGGCGATGCCGACGCCGGTGTCGATCACCTCCACCCGGATGTCGTCGACGCCGGGCTTCAGGGTGGTGATCTTCAAGCGCAGGGTGACCGAGCCGGCGGCGGTGAACTTGATGGCGTTGTTCAACAGATTCAGCAGCACCTGGCGGGCGCGGCGGTCGTCGATGAGGTGGGCATGGCCGACCGGACCGTCGTATTCCAGGCGCAGGTCCAGACCCTTGGCGCGGGCGTCGGCGGCGACGATGGCGGCGGCGTCCTCGATCAGGCGGCGCATGTCGGTGGGACGGGTGTCGAGCTCGATCTGGCCGGCCTCCATGCGCGAGAAGTCGAGCACGTCGTTGACCACGGTCAGCAGGGACTCGCCCGACTGGTCGATCAGGCGCAGCTGGCGCTGGACGTCGGCGGGCAGGTCCTGGCGGTCGCTGAGCAGGCGGGTGAAGCCCAGGATGCTGTTCAGGGGCGTGCGCACCTCATGGCTCATATTGGCCAGGAACTGGCTCTTGGCCTCGTTGGCGGCCTGGGCCTTGGCGCGGGCGGCGCGGGCGATGCGGTCGCGCCGCACCAGCAGACGGCGCAGGGAGGCCTGCTTGGACAGCTCCAGCGCCGCGGCGAGGGAGGTGATGAAGACGGTGACGATGAACAGGTGCAGCACCTGCAGCCGATCCACCAGGGCCCAGCGGTCGTTCAGCAGGGCCGGCGCCGCGCCCTGCAAGGTCATGGGCAGGGCCACGGCGGCAACCACGGCCGCGCCGAAGGCCGCGCCGCGCGGGCCCAGTCGGAAGGTGGTCAGGATCAGGGCCGGGAAGATCAGGAACGACAGGGGCGAGGTCGGCTGCAGGAAGGCCAGGAACACCACCCCCGCCAGGCCGGCGTAGAAGGCCAAGTGCTCGCCCAGGGCGCGCTGGAAGGCGCGGTTGTGGCGCGCGTCGAGGACGACCATGGTCGCCGGCAAGGTCAGGCAGACGCCCAGCAGGTCGGCGAAGAACCAGATGCGGAAGGAGATGAAGAACTCCCGCCCGAAGAACAGCACATTGGCCAGCCCAGCCAGCGCACCCGTCGCCGCCACCGCCGGCGCGCAGGCGAAGGCCAGCAGGATGATGACGTCGCGGATGCTCTTGAGGCGTAGGGACGAAGCGCAGAACCGGCGGGCGAACCACACCGCCAGCAGCACCTCAATCAGGTCCAGGCCGGGATAGACGATCATCGCCTTCAGCGACCGGCCGGTGAACAGGTCGACCATCACGTCGCCGATCAGCGACAGGACCACCATCAGCACGCCCCAGCGGGGGCGCAGGGTCAGCAGGCCGCCGACCAGCAGGCCGTTGGCCAGCCAGATGGTCGGCACGCCGGTCACGTCGTTGATGACCTTGGTCAGGATGGCGCAGACGATGAAGACCGCCGCCAGTGCGCACGCGCCGGCCGCCTGATCCCGGTCTTCCTTCTGCAGATCGACCCCAAAGGCCATGGCTGCGCGCCCCCTTCTTTCGGGGGGAACAATGACTCCGAAAGGGCGCCGGGCGGTTAACATGCCGACGTTTTGGGAGCGCGGGGCGAAGATCGCGAAGGGAGCGGACGGCACAGCAGCCCAAATGAGCAAGGGGGCGGCGCTTCCGGTCGCCCGGCGGCGTCGCCCCCTTAACCCAGGCCCCGTGAAAGGCCTGCACCGAGAGGGGGCTGCTTCAGGAGGCGGTCGCCGCGTCGCCCAAGGGCGTCTTGGTCTCCATCTCGAAGTCCTTTCCTTCAGAAGCCGGGTTCCGTTCAGGGTCGCCCCTGGCAGGTCCTTGCTTTTTCCGGTCCGGCTGGCGGTTTCGAAGTCTCCGGGTCGCCCCGTCGTCTCCGGCTCCGTCAGCGCCTCTCGACGGGTTGACTGTGAGCCTGGACCGGGTATGTAGCAACCGCCCAAAACTGCGCCGCTGTGCAGGACTCGGTGCGCAAGCTGTGGAAAAGGCGGGGAAATTTCGCCGATTTCCAAATCCGTCCAAAAGCTTAACGTTATCCACAGCTTTGCTTTGGCGCGTCTTTGGCCGTCTGTGCGGACCCGTTCGGCCAGCCTCGCTGCAACCCCTGATCGCCGAAGGCTTTGACGACACCCCAGGCCGTCGGCATGGTTCGGGCAGGGGTTGGAGGATTTCCATGTTCAAGCAGGCTCTCGTCGTCCTCGCCGCCGCCGCGATCGCGGCGCCCGCCCTGGCCGCGCCGCCGCCGGAGCTGAGCGACCTGATCGGGGCGCGGGGCGCGGGCGGGGAGACCCAGATGCTGGCCCGGGGCTATGTGAACACCGGCGGCGAGAAGACCGGCGGCGCCAGCTGGACCTACTGGTGGAAGGCGGACGGCAGGACCTGCGTCGGGGTGGTCACGTCCGACGGCCGCTATCAACGGATCGACCGCATGGACGCCAACCGCTGCGGCAAGGGCGGCGGCTCCAACACGGGGGCGGTGGTGGCGGGAGTGGCCGTGGCCGCCCTGCTGGGCGCGGCGATCGCGGCTCACCACGACAAGAACCACGAGGACGGCCGCCACTACGACGACAGCCGCGACGCCCAGTACGAGCGCGGCTATCAGGACGGGGTCCATGACGGCCAGTTCCTGAACTACGAGTACGACGCCGACTATTCGTCCGGCTACGCGGCGGGGCAGCGCGAGCGGGACAACCGCCTGGGCTCCAGCCGCTACGCCTATGGCGAGGCGCGCAAGGGACCGTGGCGGGGGGACGTGATGTCCGCCTGCGCCCGCGAAGCCGACCGCCGCTGGGACCTGCCGCCGGGCGCGACCAGAGCGATGAGCGCCAGCGCCATGGCCAACGGGACGATCTACCTCGTCTCGCTGAAGGCCGGGTACAAGAGCGGGACCTGCGAGGTGACCGACAAGGGCGCGGTGCTGTTCGTGAGCAAGTGAGCCTCTCCGCTTCAAGGAGGGATTGACTCTAACGTTTACGCGCGTAATCGTTTGGTCGATTACGGATGTAAACGCCATGAATATCACTAGCGCCGAAGCCTTGATCATGGACGCCTTGTGGCGTCGTGAGCCCCTCAGTGCGGAGGACATTGTCGCCGACGTAGCCGCCCAAGGGTGGAGCGAGGCGACGGTGAAAACCTTTCTCAACCGCCTTCTGAAGAAGGGGGCCATCGCCGCTTCGTCAGAAGGGCGCCGGTACCTGTACCGCCCCGTTCTGCAGCGAACCGATTTCGTCGATGCCGAAAGCCAGGGCTTTCTGGAGCGCATGTTCGACGGCCGCCTGGCGCCTCTGGTCAGCCATCTGTCGGAACGCCGAAAGCTGACGGCCGAAGACGTGGCCGAACTGAAGCGCCTCATCAACGAGCTCGAGCCATGATCGACGACCTGCTGACCGGCCTGCTGTCCGCCAACCTGGCCGCCGCGGCGGCGATCGGAGTGGCAGCCCTGCTGCGGCGGCCGGTGCGCCGACGGTTCGGGGCGCAGGCGGCCTATCGTCTGTGGATCGTCCCGGTGCTGGCGGCGGTCGGCGCCCTGGTCCCCGCCGAGCCGGGGGAGGGCGCGGCGGCGGAGCTCATGCTGACCACCGCCGACGCCGCCGGGACGGTCCTGAAGACCGCCGTCGACGCCGGGGTCGATCCAGGCTTCTGGCTCGCCGCGCTGTGGGCGGCTGGAGCGGTCGCGGCGGCGGGCCTGCTGGCGTGGCGGCAGGGGCGGTACGTGCGGATGCTCGGGACCCTGACGCCCTTGCCGGAGCGGCCGCACCTGCTGGTCTCTCAGTCCAGCACGGCCGGCCCGGCCCTGGTGGGCGCCCTGCGTCCGCGCTTGATCCTGCCCGCCGACTTCGAGGGGCGTTTCGGTCCGGCCGAGCAGGCGGTGATCATCGCCCACGAGGAGGCCCACCTGCGGGCGGGCGATCCGCTGATCAACGCCGTGGCGGCCGCCGTCCAGTGCTTGGCATGGTTCAACCCCGCCGTCCATCTGGGCGTCCGGCTGCTGCGCATCGACCAGGAGTTGGCCTGCGACGCCGCAGTCCTGGCCGCGCGCCCAGGCGTTCAGCGGCTCTATGCCGAGACGTTGCTGAAATCCCAACTCGCCGATCAGCCCCTGCCTTTGGGCTGCCACTGGCCGACATCGGCCCAACATCCGCTGAAAGAGAGGATCGCCATGTTGAAGTCTCCGAGTCCCGCATTCGGCCGCCGTCTGGCCGGTCTCGCCCTGGTTGGCGGTCTGGCCGCCGCGGCCGCCTGGGCCGCCTGGGCCGCCGCTCCGGCCGAGCCGCAGCTGATCACGGCGCCCGACTGGATCAGCCGCCCGTCCGGCTCGGACATCGCTGCCTTCTACCCCGCCGCCGCCAAGGCCAAGGGCCAGGCCGGAAAAGGGCTGATCGAATGCCGTATAACCGCGGAGGGTACGCTGAACGCCTGTTCCGTGGTGCGCGAGGAACCGCTTGATGCAGGTTTCGGTCCCGCCACTGTGGCGCTGGCGGAGAAGTTCCGCATTGCGCCGATGAGTAAGGATGGCGTCGCCACGATCGGCGGCAAGATCCGTATCCCTGTGATGTGGCGCGCGCCGGGCGTGCAGTAGGCTGCCTTCCGAAGCGCATGCTAGAGGGGGTGCTAGCTGGGGTTCAGAAGAGGGGCCCTGCCTGACATGGTTGCTCCCCCGTACGCTTCGCTACGGGGCAGGAGAGAGCCTCCGTCGTCCCGCTCGTTGTGCCCAACTCCGTCATCCTCGCCCTTGTGGCGAGGAGCCAGAAGCGGCTGAGGTTCAGAAGGGGGCGGTGCGGTGGTCAGCGCCCTGAATCCCCTTTCGGCGCGGGGTCTCTGGGTCCTAGGCACAAGGCCTAGGATGACGGAGGTTTGGTTGGCTTGGGCCTATGCCGCGACCGCCGCCGCGATCCGCCGGCGCTTCGGCCAGGTGCGCTGGGCCAGCCAGAACAAGGTCGCGCCGAGGGCGGCCAGGGCGGGGATTCCCACCACGGCGGTGCCCTGGATGATCCTGGGCAGGTACTCCTGCTGGCCGACGAAGAAGGCCATGACCGAGACGGTGAAGGCGACGCCCATGCGCCAGAGGTGGCGGGCCACGCGGCCGTTGGGCGTCAGGCCGCCGGCGCGGATCATGCGTACGTCGCAGATCCCGGCGATCAGGGCGACGGCGGCGAAGATGTTGGCGATCTGGGAGCCGCCGATGCCGATCGCGATCCACAGGGCGGCGGCGAGGATGCCAACCGGTGCGGCGAGGGCGACGGCCTCGAAGCGGCCGACTTGGCCCGGGCGGCGGCGGGCGGCGACCCAGGCGGTGGCCACCAGGTAGAAGGTGAAGACCCCGGCGATGGTGTTGGTCCAGCGGCCGCTCTCGCGGAAGGGGGCGATGATCGCTCCGGCGCCGGCCATGATCAGCATGGAGACGAAGAACACCCGCCCCGCCAGGCGGTGGACGCGGGCGCCCTTGCGCGAGGCCATGGAGAACAGGCCCGAGGCTAGGCCGACGGCGCCGGCGGCGATGTGGATCGCCAGGAGCACGGACTGAAGACGCGGGTCCATGAGTGTTTCCCCCTCTCGGTTCGGTCAGTTCGGTTCGCGCAGGCGGCGCATGCGCACGGCGCCTTCGAACAGCAGGGCGGCGAGGACGAGGCCGATCCACAGGTTTGGGTCGGCAATCATGCGGGCCACGGCGATGTCCTGGAGGCCGCGCAGGGGCGTCTCGCCCTGGCCGCCGATGCTGACGGCGTGGGCGAGGCCGCCCATCAGCCGGGTGTTGAGGAAGCTGAAGAAGTGGCTGGTGTCGAAGACCATCCGCTCCAGCACGCCCAGCATGACCGGCGGGATCACCGCCCACAGGAAGGTCGCTCGACGCGCCCAGGCAGACACCAGCATCAGCCAGGCGATGACCGGGGCGTGCCATAGGGCCATGTAGGGCAGGCTGATCGCCATCGCAGTCCACATGAAGCCAGGGAAGCCGTGGACCCACAGCGGGCCGGGGTTGTTGTTCCAAACCAGCATGGCGATCGTGCCCCAGGCCAGCATGGCCAGGTGGGCGGAAACGGCGACCGCGAAGACCGCCAGGGGCTGGACCACCATGGGCACGGCGGCCTTGGCCAGGACGGCGATGCGGTCGGACACCGGCAAGGACTTCCAGAACAGAATGCTGCGGTCGCGGCGCTCGCCCTGCAGGCAGGTCAGGCAGTAATAGGCGCCGGACAGGGCGGCGGCGATGAACGCCCCGGCGCAGGCCACGGCGTAGGGCAGCATCAGGCTGCTGGTGGAGCCGCCTGCCTCGGCGCGATGGACCCGGTTGGGCAGACCGAAGGAGCCCAGCACGAAGCCCAGCAGGACCAGGGCGGCGACGGCGGCGGGGGCGACCCAGATAGCCCGATGCTCCCACAGCTCGCGCTTCAGCGACCAGTAGAAGGGGCGGACCTTCTGGGCCGTGGAGGCGGCCGGCGTGGGTGCGATGAAGTCGGCGTCGAGGCTGCTCATGCCGCCCTTCCTTTCTTGTCGAGGCGGGCTTTCGTATCGAAGCGCGGAGCGATCTTGGCGACAAACAGGTCGGCCAGGCCCGGGGTGCGGACCTCGCCCAGCTTGGCGAGGGCGGCGCGGTCGGCGCCTTCGAAGATCATCAGGCTGCGGCCGAACACTTGACGTTCGTGCAGGGGCGCCAGGGCGCGGGCGGCGTCGGCCTTTTCCGAGCCGACCAGCAGCTCGGCGAAGCGGCTCTCCAGCGCCTCCATGCTGCTGTCGAGGACCACCTGGCCGCGGTCGATGAAGGCCACGTCGGTGAGGATGTGCTCGATCTCGTCCACCTGGTGGGTGGAGACGACGATGGTGCGGCCGCCGTCGAAATAGTCGTTCAGCAGGCTGTCGAAGAAGGCCTTGCGGTAGAGGATGTCGAGGCCCAGCGTCGGCTCGTCCAGCACCAGCAGCTTGGCGTCCACGGCCATGACCAGGGAAAGGTGCAGCTGGGCGACCATGCCCTTGGACAGCTCGCGAACGCGGCCGGTGGAGGCGATGCTGGTGCGGGCCAGGAAGGCCTCGGCCTTGGCGCGGTCGAAGCGGGGATGGACCCCCTGCATGTAGTCGAGCGCCTGGCTGACCTTCATCCAGCGGGGCAGGACGGCGACGTCGGCGATGAAGCAGACCTGCTCCATCAGGGCGCCGCGCTCCTTCCACGGATCGAGGCCCAGGACCTTGAGCGAGCCGTCGAAGGGAATGAGGCCGAGCATGGCCATCAGAGCCGTGCTCTTGCCCGCGCCGTTGGGGCCGATCAGGCCGAGGATGCGGCCCTCCTCGACGGTCAGCTGGAAGCCGTTGAGCGCGGTGGTCTTGCCGTAGTGCTTGAAGACGCCGCGCGCCTCGATGCAGGCCATCGGATCAGTTCCCCTTGGGCCGGGCGCGGGCGCCCAGCAGGTCTTCGGCCAGGCCGAGGCGACGGATGGTCGCCTCGATCGTGGGCCATTGGTCGGTGAGAAAGCGCCGGCGCTCGGCGTCGAGCAGCAGCTCGCGCGCCCCGGCGTTGACGAACATGCCCAGGCCCCGGCGCTTCTCCACCAGGCCGTCGTCGGCGAGCTGCTGGTAGGCCTTGAGCACGGTGAGCGGATTGACCCGGCTGTCGGCCGCGACGGTGCGCACCGACGGCAGCGGCTCGCCGGCCGCCAGGTGCCCGTCGAGGATCATGGCGACCACGCGGTCCCTGATCTGCCGCCAGATCGGCTGGTTATCGCTCCACTCGGAGTCCATGGGCTTTCGGGGCAAGGTTGATGTGGCGGTGTTATAGTGAGGTATAACAGTGTGGCTGGCAAGGGGGCGTGATTGATTCCCCTCCCCACGTGTGGGGAGAGGGTAGGGTGAGGCGTTTGAGAGGTTCCGCTTACGAAGGCTTCGCCGGTTGAAGCGCCGTTGCCCCCTCACCCTTACCCTCTCCCCCGCAAGCGGGGGCGAGGGGATAGGAAGGGCAATGCGTCCTTCGAGACGCGGCCCATCGGCCGCTCCTCAGGGTGACGGATTTAGTTGCAACAAAGGTGCGTCATCCTGAGGAGCGCGATAGCGCGTCTCGAAGGATGCAGGGCGGATCAGCCCGCCGCCAGCGCTTCCCGCTTCTCTTCCAGCTCCAGCCATTCCTCTTCAGCGGCCGCCAACTGAGCCCGCGCGGCGTCGGCGGCTTTCATGGTCTTGTCGAAGAGGACGGGGTCGCGGGTGTAGAGGTTGGGGTCGCTTAGCTTTTCATCGAGCAGAGCGATGTCGCCCGGCAGCTTGGCGACCAGGGCCTCCAGCTCCTCCAGGCGGCGCTGGTCCTTGTAGGACAGCTTCACGGACTTCTTCGGCTCGGCGCGGGCCGCGGGCGCGGCCTTGGGCGCGGTCGGCGCTGACGGGCGATCGAAGAAGCCCGGGTTCTGGCGCATGAAGTCGGACCAGCCGCCGGGGGTCTCGACCGCGCGGCCGCGGCCGTCGAGGGCGATGGTCGAGGTGGCCAGGCGGTCGATGAAGTCGCGGTCGTGGCTCACCAGGATCAGGGTGCCGTCGAAGTCGGCCAGCAGGTCCTCGAGCAGGTCGAGGGTGTCCATGTCCAGGTCGTTGGTGGGCTCGTCCAGGATCATCAGATTGGCCGGATTGGCCAGGGCGCGGGCCAGTTGCAGGCGGTTGCGCTCGCCGCCGGACAGGCTGGCGACCGGCTGACGCAGCTGGTTGTCGCGGAACAGGAATTCCTTGGCGTAGGCCGCCACGTGGCGGGGCGAGCCGCGCACCAGCAGCTGGTCGCCGCCGCCCGGGGCCAGGATCTCCCACAGGGTCTCGTCGCCGGAGAGGGCGGCGCGGGATTGGTCGAGATAGGCGACGTCGAGGCCGGAGCCGAGCTTCACCTCGCCTGAGTCCACCGGGACCTCGCCCAGCAGCATCTTCAGCAGGGTGGTCTTGCCGGCGCCGTTGGGGCCGACGATGGCGACGCGGTCGCCGCGCAGGATGCGGGTGGAGAAGTCCTTCAGCAGGACGCGGTCGCTAAAGGCCTTATTGATCTTCTTGGCCTCGATGACCCGCTGGCCGCCGACGCCCGAGGATTCCAGGCCCATGGACAGGGTCCCGCGCTGGTCCTTCAGGCGCTCGGTCTTCTGCTGGCGCATGTCCATGAGACGGCGGCGGCGACCCTCGTTGCGGGCGCGGCGGGCGGTGACGCCTCGGGCCAGCCAGTGGTTCTCGCGCTCGATGGCCTTGTCCAGGCGACGGGCCTCGTCCTCCTCGGCCGCCTGGATCTGGTCGGACCACTCGTCGAAGGCGCCGAAGCCCTTGTCGAGGCGGCGGACCTTGCGGTGCTCCAGCCAGAAGCAGCGCTGGGTGACGCGGGTCAGGAAGGCGCGGTCGTGGCTGATGATCAGGCAGGCGGCGCGGCAGGCGAGAAGCTGCTCTTCCAGGATCTGGATCGCGAAGATGTCCAGGTGGTTGGTCGGCTCGTCCAGCAGCAGGACGTCAGGCTGCTCGGCGAAGGCGCGGGCCAGGGCGGCCTTGCGGGTCTCGCCGCCCGACAGGCCCTGCGCGGACTTGGCGGGATCGAGGCCGAAGGCCTGGAGAGCGGCTTCCGCCTCATAGTGCGTGGCGCCGCCGGCGGTGGCGTAGTCCAGCAGGGTGGCGCCGTCGATCGGCGGCTCCTGGGCGACGACGCTGATGCGGGCGCCGGGGGTGACGGACCGCTCGCCGGCGTCGGCCTCGACCAGGCCGGACAGGATCTTCAGCAGGGTCGACTTGCCAGCCCCGTTGCGGCCGACCAGGCAGGCGCGGGCGCGCGGCTCCAGCGACAGGTCCACGCCGTCGAACAGCATCTTGGCGCCGTCGGCGAGACGGACGTCTTTCAGGGCGAGGACGGGGGGACGCATGGGCGGTGGCGGACTTTCGGCGGGCGAGGAGGAGGGGTGTCTACAGCATACGGGCGGCGGAGGGGAGGCGGAGAAGGTCTCTATCTCCTCCCTTGCGAAGCGGGGGAGGGGGACCGCCCGAAGGGTGGTGGAGCGGGCGTGACCGGGCTCATTGCCGGCGGTCGCCCCCTCCACCGCTTCGCGGTCCCCCTCCCCCGTAAACGGGGGAGGAGATTGTCAGGCGCCTTTGAGGAACCCCACCACCCCCTCGATCGCCTCGGGCTGCAGGATCGCGCCCAGGTGATCCCCTGGGGTGGACAGGAAGGGCAGGCCGTTGGCCGTCGCGAAGGCCTGGCTGGGGTTGTGGTAGGGGTCGCCCTGGCCGCCCCACAGCAGGACCGGGAAGCCGCCGGTCAGCACCGCGTCGGCGGCGCCGTCGAGATAGGCCAGGTTGTCGAAGCAGGCGCGGATGGCCGGCTCGACCTGGGGCGTCACCCAGCCGACCAGGGCGGGGGCGACGCTGCGCGAGAAGGCCATGAAGACGTCGAAGGTCAGGGTTCCGCCCGGCATGCGCGGCACGCCGTTGACGAGGTCCCACCCGCCGACGGTGAGCGAGGCGAGGCGGCCGGGGTGATGCTTGGCAACGCCCACCGACATCCAGGCCCCCATGGAGTAGCCGATCAGGTGGGCGCGTTCGGCCCCCAGGTCGTCGATCACCGCCACGATGTCGCCGGCCCGCTGTTCCTGGACATAGAGGGCGGGGTCGGTGGGGCCGTCGCTGGACCCGTGGCCGAGGCTGTCGATGCAGGCGACCCGGAAGGCGGCGGCGGTGAGCGCGTCGATGAAGCCGTTCGTCTTCCAGCTGGCGGCGCTCATGAACAGGCCGTGCTGGAGAACGACCAGCGGGCCGGACCCCTCGACCGTGTAGTGGATGCGCTGACCGCGATGGGTGACGTGGGGCATGGGGCTAGGCTCTCCCCTTCCCCCTTGATGGCGGAAGGGTCGGGGATGGGGGTGATGCGGCGGGGGACGATAATGGCTAAACGGCCGATGTCACCCCACCCAACCCTCCCCCATCAAGGGGGAGGGCTCAACGCGCCCGATACGCTCGCATCATCACCGCCCGCCACAGCCCCGCTGGCGCGTCGCCTCCGGTCACCCCGTCCAGCGGGCGGTTGCGGTCGTCCCCCATCCACACCCCGGCGGTGAAGTCCGGGGTGAAGCCGAGGAACCAGGCGTCGCGGTGGTCCTGGCTGGTGCCGGTCTTGCCGGCGGCGGGGCGGTCCAGGCGGGCGCGGGTTCCGGTGCCGTGGTCGATGACGCCGGCCATCATGCCGACCATCTGGGCCGACAGGCCGGGGTCGTAGGCGCGGATGCGGATCGGCTGGTGGCGATGTAGCACGCGGCCGTCGGCGGCGGTGACCTGGGCGACGGTCCAGGGGCGGGTCTGGAAACCGCCGCGGGGGAAGACCGAATAGGCGCCGGTGAGCTCCAGCAGGGTGACCTCGTAGCTGCCGAGCGCCACCGACAGGTTCGGGTCCTGCGGCAGGGTGGTGAGGCCGAAGCGGCGGGCCAGGTCGGCGATGGCTTTGCCGCCCGTATCCTGGGCCAGGCCGACGGCGACGGTGTTGAGGGAGCGGGCCAGGGCGTCGGCCACCGTCACCTCGCCGGCATAGCGGTGGCTGTAGTTCTCGGGCGTCCAGCCGGCGATCTCGATCGGCTCGTCATAGCGGCGGTCGCCGGGGCGAACCCCGTCCTCCAGCGCCGCCGCATAGACCAGGGGCTTGAAGGCCGATCCGGGCTGGCGGCGGGCGACGGTGGCGCGGTTGAAGGCGGCGGGGGTGTAAGTGCGGCCGCCGACCAGGGCGCGGACCGAGCCGTCGGCGGCCAGGACCGCCACGGCCCCCTGCCGCCGGGCGGGCAGGCTGGCGCGCAGCAGGGCGGCCGTATCGGCCTGGAGCGCGGGGTCGAGGGTGAGGCTGACGGTCATGTCCGCGTCGGGACGGCCGACCAGGCGGCGGGCCTCGGCGGCGGCGAAGTCCAGCGCCCAGCCCAGGTCGCCGTCGTGCGGCTTGCGGGCCAGGGCGATGCGGGGCGGGTTGTCGGCGGCGTCGGCTCGTTCGGTTTCGGTGATCCAGCCCTCGCGCCGCATGCGGTCGAGGACCAGGCGGGAGCGCTTGAGGGCATCTTCGCGCGCCTCGGTCGGCATCAGGCGCGAGGGAGATTGCGGCAGGGCGGCGAGGAGGGCGGCCTGGCTGAGGGTCAGGTCGGCGGGGGCGCGGCCGAAATAGACGCGGCTGGCGGCGGACAGGCCATAGGCGCTCTCCCCGAAATAGATGCGGTTCAGATAAAGGCCGAGGATCTGGTCCTTGCCGTGCGACCGCTCGATCGCGCGGGCGAGGATCGCCTCCTGCACCTTGCGCTTCAGGGTGCGGGCGGGGCGGTCGAACTGCCCCTTGGCCAGCTGCTGGGTGAGGGTGGAGCCACCCTCCTCGACCTTGCCGGCCCGGGCGTTGACGAAGGCGGCGCGCAGCAGGCCCCGAAGGTCGACCCCGTCATGGTCGTAGAAGCGCCGGTCTTCGGCCGCCAGGAAGGCGCGGACCACATGCGGCGGCAGGGCGGCGGCGTCGATCCGCGCCCCGACGATGGGGCCGCGCGTGGCCAGGAGGTTCCCGTTCCGGTCGATGAGGCGCAGGGCGGCGGGCCGGCCATGGACGATGAGCCCCTCGTCATCGGGAAGTTTCGGCAGGTCGCGCAGGAACCAGGCCCAGAAGATCAGGGCGCCGAGGAGGACGCCCGCGCCGGTCGCGGCGGCGGCGAGGGTGAGCGCCGGCCGGTCGCGGAGGAAGGCGCGGAGGGGGGCGGTCAGGCGCTGGCGGGGGGAGGGCTCCATGGGTGCGGGGAGCTTAGGTGCGGGGATGGGTGGAAGGCTATCCCCTTGGGGTTTGGGTTTCGCCTCTCCCCCTCAGGGGCAGAGTGCTGGGTGAGGGGGCGCTGAGGTTCCGCTGGCAAGGTCTCACGAACGGAACCGCCGCAGTCTCACCCTTACCCTCTCCCCACGGGTGGGGAGAGGGTATGGTCGGCCGGATTTGAAACCCCATTCCACCCCTGCGGCGTTGAGGGCGGACAAGGGTGCTTTCCTGCGTTCGCGGAGGGGAATAACGTCCTGAGCCAGAAGAAGAAAACGGGGAGGCGAGGCCTTGCAGAGCGATGTGGACGTCCACTGGCGCGAGCCGCGGAACTGGGGCGCATGGGGGCTGTACTTCGCGCCCGACGACCAGCGGCTGTGGGTGCCCAAGCGCGAGCCCGGCATGGGCTGGACGGTGAACCTAGCGCATCCCAAGGGCGGGCCGATCCTGATCAGCATGCTGCTGGCGCCGGCGGTGCTGTCGATGCTGGTCATCGCCCTTGTCCACGGGACGGGTGCGGCGTGCGGGTAGGGGACAAACGGAACGCGGTGGGCTATCTCCCCGCGCATGTCGCCTAAGCCGTCAACGCGTCCGTTCTGGGAATACAAGCGTCTAGAGCAGATGACTGTCCCCGAGTGGGAGAGCCTGTGCGACGGGTGCGGGCTGTGCTGCCTGGTGCGGTTCGAGGACGAGGAGACCGAGGAGGTCATCCCGACGCGGGTCCACTGCAAGCTGTTCGACAGCGAGAAGTGCAGCTGCAAGGACTATCCGAACCGCAAGGATTACGTCCCCGACTGCATCAAGCTAACGCCGTACAATATCGAGGACTTGCAGTGGATGCCGCCGTCCTGCGCGTACCGGCGCCTGCATGAGGGCAAAAACCTGCCAGCGTGGCACCCGCTGGTAACCGGCGACCCCGAGAGCGTCCACAAGGCCGGCGTGTCGGTGCGCGGCCAGACGGTAACCGAAGAGGCCCTGGACGACCCGGAGGACGCTCTGGACTTCGCCGCGTGGGACCTGAACCGGGACAAGGGAGATGAGGCGTACGAGGGGTAGGGTCTTCTGCTCCGCTGTGAAGCGGGGGAGCGGGACCGCTCGAAGGGTGGTGAAAGGGGCGACCCGATCCATTGAGCCCAGCCTCGCCCCCCTCCACCGCTTCGCGGTCCCCATCGCCCAGAGAGGGAGGATTTTCTTTGGTGTTACGCCAAAGGCGGCGGCGGCGGCGGCGGCGCGTCGGCGGGCGGGCCGCCGAACTGGCTGTGCAGGGGCGCGGGGCCGTACTGGTTGGCACCGGCGTCACCCGTGGACAGGCCGACCCACAGCAGGAAAGCTAAGTAGATCAGGCCCATGAAGCCGAACAGTCCGAAGAAGCCGGCGAAGGCGGCGAAGAGCATCGTCGGATCCGCGCCCCACAGCCCGGACATGAGAATGCCCACGCCGGTCATCATGACGCCGATGGTTCCGATGACCGTGCATAGCGCCATGGGAATAACCTGCAGCCAGCCGCTCTTGCCGAAGTCGTGCAGGCGCTTGGCAGTGAGCGCTACGGCGCCCCAGAAAATCACCAACCAGGCGATCCACCCGATGAACGGGATCATGCCGGCGAGGATGTTCGCCCCGACCAGGATCAGCAGACCGATCCAGAAGTCCTTCTGACCGATACGGCCGTCAGTCGCGAAGAACAGAAACTTCCAGTCCATTCAAAGCCCCTCAGTTTGTTCCCTAACGGCGCGGACCGGTTGTCGGTTCACGCGCCCTTACCCCCCGCCGAATGTCCGTGGGGAGCCACCCCATCGAAAGCTTTACCATGTATTTTCATGAAACGCGCCTACGCGCGCGACTGGGTTTCGGGACGACCGGAGCGGTTGAGCGGCGGACGGAGATCGTGACCCTGGCGTCGGGTTCGAATAGCGCTCGACAACGGAGGGTCAAGGGCGTCAGGGCTGTCTGATCGGGGCGGGGAGGCGCTGGCGCGGCTGGAAGTGAGCGAGGCCGAGCTGGGTCTGCAGCTGATCTGGCGCGCGGCGCCGGGCGGGCGCCCCGCTGGGCGGACTGGCCATGACGCAGGCGGAGTTCGCCTGGCGCGGAGCGGCGCTGCGGCCGTGGGCGCCGGCGCATCCGCGGGAGCCCCGGATGGGCGGGACGGGGTTGTGAGCTGGGTGCGCCGCTCGCGGATGGCTGGGATGCGTTCGAGGTCCCGCTGGGCGAGGAGGTCGAGCGGTATCGGGTGCAGGTGCTGGTTGGCGGGGCGGTGGAGGTCTCGACGCCGCGGTGGGTTCCCGGCGGGTGGGATCGGGGCCGGGGCGAAGGTGCGGGTCAATCAGTTGTCGATGCGGACGGGTGGCGCGCGGTGGGGGAGGTGGGGCGGACTAAATCCTCCCCTGCCGGCGAGGGGGCACGAAGTGGTGGAGGGGGACATTGCTGAGTCAGTAGGCCCCTCCGGCCCTCTGGGCCACCTCCCCCAGAGGGGGAGGATTTTCCCGCTTACGCCGTGCCCAGGTAATCTCTCTTGCCTATCTCGACGCCGCCCTTACGGAGGATTCCGTAGGCGGTGGTCAGGTGGAAGTAGAAGTTGGGAACGGCTTGCTCCAGGAGGTAGGCTTGGCCCTTGATCACGCTGGTCTCGCCGCGGCGGACGAGGGTGATGTCGCGGTCTTCGGAGCCGTCGATCTGGGCGGGCTCGAAGGTCGCCACGTAGTCGACAGCCTTCTGAACGCGGGCGATCAGCTCCTCGAAACTGGTCTCGTTGTCGTCCCAGGCGGGAACCTCGACGCCGGCCAGGCGGGCGATGGAACCCTTGGCGAAGTCGGTCGCGATCTGCACCTGGCGCACCAGAGGGAACATGTCCGGGTAGAGGCGCGACTGGAGCAGGGCGTTGGGGTCGAGCTTCCTGGCCTCCACATGGGCGGCGGCCTTGGCGAGGACGCCGGCCAGGCCCTTGAGGCCCTGGGTGAAGACCTGGGCGGAGGCCTGGTGCATGGAAAGGGTCATGGAGACTCCGAAAAGCTTGAGAAGCGGCCCAGCTTGGGGCCGAGGCGCGCAGATGGGTGTTCGAACGTCCTTAAGCTAGGGACAGTGCTTGAACCCAGCGGCGAATGGCGTAACTGAGGGCCGTAAGTCACACGGGGACCTGTAGTTGGCCAACGATCCGTACACCGAGCTGGGCGTCTCGCGCACCGCGAGCGCGGATGAAATCCGCAAGGCGTTCCGCAAGCTGGCCAAGGCGAACCACCCGGACCAGAACCCCGGCGACAAGGCCGCCGAGGAGCGCTTCAAGCGCCTGTCGGCGGCGTTCGACATCGTCGGCGACGAGACCAAGCGCAAGAAATTCGACGCTGGCCAGATCGACGCCGACGGCCGCGAGACCTTTGGCGGGGCCGGGTTCGGCGGCGGGCGCGGGCCGTGGGGCCAGCGCGGCGGACCGCGCGGCGGCGAGGCCGAGTTCGAGGGCGTCGATCTGAACGACATCCTGGGCGAGATGTTCGGGCGCGGCGGCGGGCCGAACGCCCGTCGTGGCGGCGGCTTTGGCGGTTTCGGCGGCGGCCAGCCGGCCAAGGGCGCGGACGTGCGCGCCCGGCTGGACATCGACCTGGAAGAGGCGATCCGGGGCGGCAAGAAGCGCGTGGCCTTCTCCGACGGACGAACCCTGGATGTGACCATTCCGGCTGGCGCCCAGGAGGGCCAGGTCCTTCGCCTGAAAGGGCAGGGGCAGGCGGGACGCGGCGGGGCGGGCGACGCCCTGATCGAACTGGCGGTGCGGCCGCACAAGCTCTATCGCGTGGAGAACGGGGCGCTGGTCATGGACCTGCCCATTTCGGTCCCCGACGCGGTGCTGGGCGGCAAGGTCGAGGCGCCGACGCCCGACGGCCCGGTGAACCTGAACGTGCCCAAGGGCAGCAACAGCGGCGCGACCCTGCGGCTGAAGGGCCGGGGCCTGGCGGACGCCAAGGGCGCGCGGGGCGACCTGCTGGCGCGGCTGGTGGTGACCCTGCCCGAGACGGTGGACCCGGAGCTGACGAAGCTGGCCGAGGCCTGGCGCAAGGACCGGCCGTACACGCCGAAGCGGAAATAGGGGCCGGCTGAAACAGGCCGGAAACGTGACAGTGTGAACCTGTCGCTCCATAAAGCTTTCCGTTCAGGGGCTATTCAGCCGCGACCATGCACAAGGGGGTCATGACGCGTTTCGCCGCCATATTCGCAGCCGCTCTTGTTGCCGTGACCGTTCCGGTCGCGGCGCACGCGCAGCCTCGCCAGGACAGCCTGGGCGCCGACTGGCGTCCGCGGCAGGACGAGGCGCGCTCTGGCGCGCGCGAGGGCCGGCTGGTGCCGTTGGAGCGGGTGATCCAGTCGATCAGCCGCCGCGTCCCGGGCCGTCCGCTCGATGCGGGCCTCGAGGGGCAATACTACCGCGTGCGCTGGGCGGCGGCCGACGGGCGGCGGATCGACTTCATCGTCGACGCCACCTCGGGCCAGATCGTCAGCGGGAATTGAGTTCGGATTAGGGAGATCACATGCGCATCCTGCTGGTCGAGGACGATCCGGATCTGTCGCGGCAGCTGAAGGCGGCCCTGGGCGACGCCGGCTATGCGGTGGATCACGCCGCGGACGGCGAGGAGGCGCAGTATCTCGGCGAGAACGAGCCCTATGACGCGGTGATCCTGGACCTGGGCCTGCCCAAGATCGACGGGGTGTCGGTGCTGGAGCGCTGGCGCCGCCAGAACGTGGCGACCCCGGTGCTGATCCTGACCGCGCGCGGCGCCTGGAGCGAGAAGGTCTCGGGCTTCGACGCCGGGGCCGACGACTATCTGACCAAGCCGTTCCACACCGAAGAGCTGCTGGCGCGCCTGCGGGCGCTGCTGCGGCGGTCGGCGGGGCATGCGGCGCCGAGCCTGTCGTGCGGCGGGCTGCGCCTGGATCCGCGCGCGGCGCGGGCCAGCGTCAACGGCGAGCCGCTGCGGCTGACGTCGCTGGAGTACCGGCTGCTGCACTACATGATGATGCACCAGGGCCGGGTGATCAGCCGCACGGAGCTGGTCGAGCACCTGTACGATCAGGACTTCGACCGCGACAGCAACACCATCGAGGTGTTCATCGGCCGCCTGCGCAAGAAGGTGGGCGCCGAGCGCATCGAGACCGTCCGGGGCCTGGGCTATCGCCTGGCGCCGCTGGAGGGCGAGGCCTGACTTGAGACTTCTGGAAGCCCTGGCGCGGCCGTCCCTCGTCCGCCGGCTGGTCCTGCTGGCGGCGGGATGGAGCCTGGCGACGCTGGTGGTGGCGAGCCTCGGGCTGGGGGCGTTCTTCCGCCAGGCGGCGATCGCGCGCGTGGACACCAACCTGTCCGAGCTGATCGACAATCTCTATGCCGGCTCGTCGGTGGATTACAGCGGCACGGTGGCGGCGCCGCCCCTGACCGACGCCAAGGCGTTGCGGGTCTATTCGGGGCGCTACTGGCAGATCGCCGAGCCGAACGGGCAAGGGAAACTGCGGGTCCTGACCTATTCGCGGTCGCTGTTCGACGCCGAGCTGACGATCGACGCCGACACCCTGAAGAAGATGCACGAGCAGCGGGGCAAGGCGGTCTATTTCGACACCATGGGCCCGCTGGAGCAGCCCCTGCGCGGGGCGGCGCTGGAATCCATGCTTCCGGGGCGGACCAAGCCGGTGGTGTTCATGGCCGCTGAGGACCGCAGCCCGGTCGAGCGGGACACGCGGCGGTTCGCGGTGACCGCGTCCATCGCCGTGGCCCTGCTGGGCATGGGCCTGGTGGCGGCGGTGCTGGTGCAGGTGCAGGTGGGTCTGGCGCCGCTGTTCTCGCTGCGGCGGGAGGTGGCGGAGGTGCGCAAGGGCAAGGCCGAGCGGCTGGCCCGGCGTTATCCGGTGGAGCTGGAGCCGCTGGCCGACGAGCTGAACGGCCTGCTGAGCCATAACCAGGAAGTGGTGGAGCGGCAGCGGACCCACGTGGGCAACCTAGCCCACGCCCTGAAGACCCCGCTGTCTGTGATGCTGGCCGAGGCTCAGGCGCGGCCCGGTCCGCTGGCCGATGTGGTGTCGCGGCAGGCCGAGGCCATGCGCGGGCATGTGGACCACCACCTGCGCCGGGCGCGGGCGGCGGCGCGGTCGCAGACGAGCGGCGAACGGACGGAGGTCGCGCCGGTGCTGGACGACCTGGCCGTGGCGCTGGAGCGGATCTTCCAGGACAAGGGTCTGGAGATCGACTGGCGCTGCCCGGACGACCTGTGCTTCCAGGGCGAGAAGCAGGACTTCCTGGAGCTGGCCGGCAACGTGGTCGAGAACGCCGGCAAGTGGAGCACGCGTCGGGTGAAGGCCGTGGCGGAAGCCGTGGCGCCCAACCGCTTCACCCTGACGGTGGACGACGACGGGCCGGGCCTGCCGGCGGAGCGCCGCGACGAGGTCCTGAAGCGCGGAACGCGGCTTGACGAGACCGCGCCGGGCTCGGGCCTGGGGCTGTCCATCGTCGACGAGCTGGCGCGAGCCTATGGCGGCGAGGTCCGGCTGGACGACGCCCCCCTTGGCGGGCTTAGGGTTGTGCTCACATTGCCGATGGCGGAGAGCTGAGAGCAATTTGCGCTTAATGGCGCGCGCAATGGCCGCAGAACGTCGTTGTCACGTTCTTAACCTCGTTGCCCGCATTCTTAGATTTGGCCCTAAACTCAGGGCATTAGCCGCTTTCTGACCGGGTCAGGACAGCAGAACCGAGAGCGATGGCCGCGCTTCCTCCGAACAAGTTGAAGATCGTTCGGACGATCGTGGAGACGGCTCCGGACTCGGCGATCCGCAGCCTGGAGATGGCGCTGTCGGCCGAGGGCGGCACGGGCGCCCTGGCGGCGGTCCGCGAGCTGGTCGAGACCGAGGCCGCCGACCGCTTCGTGCGCAACGCGGTGTTCGCGCCGGTGAAGGCCCTGTTCGGGTCGTCCAGCAGCAAGCTGTCGTTCCCGCCGCGCGCCCTGGGCATGATGTGGCGCGGGCTGAAGGCGCAGAACCCCGAACTGATCCGCGACGCCGCGGCCCATTGCGGCCCGTGGGACGCGGAGATGGACAGCCCGCAGGTGCTGAACGACCTGTGCGCCCTGGCGGCCAAGGGGCTGCGCGAACGCACCCAACCGGATTTCAAGGCGGCGGCGGAGCTGTGCGACAGCTTTCCCAAGGGGGGCGGGACCGACGCCCTGACCGCGTGCCTGGACCTGTCGCCGATGACGCGCGGGGCGCTGGCGCGGCTGAGCGAGTGGGTCAGCCGCATGACCATGGAGCGGACGGTTTCGGTCCGCCTGGCCTATCGCGACACCCTGGAGGTGGCGCCGGACGCGGGGCCGCGGTTCTTCGAGATGCTGGCCGCGCCGCTGCCGGAGCCGTGGCTGATCCTGCGGGTGATCTCGGCGGTCATGGACCGGCCGCACGAGACCTATCTGAGCGAGTCCGAGCTGGGCACCTTCGGCGAGCGGACCCTGGACGACATCGAGCAGTGCGTGAACTTCGTGCGCAGGTTCCAGGCGGACGAGGGCGTGGCGGAGGGCCGCAAGGCCGGCCAGATGGTGCAGCGCGCCCTGCTACAGGTGTTCGAGTTCGAGGGCGCGATCGAGACGACGCGCGTGGGACCGTGGGGCGGACGGCTGGGCCGCCTGCGCGAGAGCCTGGCGCAATGCGTCGAGCGGATCATGGGCGGGGCGGGCGAGGCGGTGAACACCGCCCTGCCGATCGAGAATTCGCGCCTGCGCGGCGGAGCCAATCGCGGGGCGCCGAGGCTGACGGACGATCCGAGCCCGCGCCTGGTGCTGCGGGCGGAGGCGTTGCTGGCCTTCGCCGACGAGGTGCGCAGCGCGGCGGCCAACGGCGGCTTTTCCGGCGCGCGCAACCGCATGATCGAGAAGGCCAACCAGCGGCTGGACCACTATATCGACTACCTGATCGCGGTGATGCGCGACAACGAGGTGGACGACCGCGAGCGGGCGCGGAAGTACCTGGAGATCGCGGCGGACTTCATCGCCTACACGCGGGACGAGAAGACCGCGCAGATCGTCCGGCGGAGACTGGCGGCGGCTTAAAATCCCCTCGCCCCCGCTTGCGGGGGAGAGGGTTGGGTGAGGGGGCTGCTGAGCTTCGACAGGCGAGGCTTTGCAGGCTGATCCGCCCAAGCCCCTCACCCTTACCCTCTCCCCACGGGTGGGGAGAGGGGATAGTTGATTGACCCAGGTCAAAGCACGCGGCGTCAGGGCGCTCGCTTCCGGGCGCCTTTTTCGATAACAGGCGGGCATGATCGCGTTCTGGATCGCAGCCGCCGCCGTTTCGGCTCTCGCCGCCGCCCTGGTGTTGCGGGGCGCGGCGCGCCCGGCGCAGACCAGCGACGCGACCCTGACCCTGCACAAACGCCAGCTGGCGGAGATCGACGAGCTGGCCGAGCGCGGCCTGCTTGCCGAGGGCGAGGTGCGTTCGGCGCGGACCGAGGCGGCCCGCCGGCTGCTGACCGCGGCGGACGAGACGGCGGGCGCGCAGGGGAACGGCGGACGCCGCACGGCCCTGATCGTGGCCGGAATCGCGCCGCTGCTGGCGGTGGCGATCTATGCCGTGGTCGGCGCGCCGGACCAGCCGGACCAACCCTATGCCAAGCGCATCGCCGAGTGGCGGTCGTCCGACCCGCGCGGGCTGGAGCCCGACGCCATCGCCGCGGTGCTGGAGGCGACGGCCAAGGAACGACCGACCGATCCCGAGCCCCTGCGCAACCTGGCCATGCTGAAGGCGGCCATCGGCGACGGGCCGGGGGCGCAGGCGGCCCTGCGCCGGGCGATCAATGTCGCCCCGCAGCGCGAGGACCTGTGGACGTCCCTGGGCGAGGCCTTCGTCCTGGAAGGGCGGGGCGAGATCAACGAGGACGCCGTGCGGGCGTTCGACGAGGCGGTCAAACGCGATCCCAAGGCGCTGACCCCACGCTATTACCTGGGCCGGGCGAGCATCCTGAAGGGTGACGCGGCGCAGGGGCTGGCGCGCTGGCGCGCGCTGCTGCCCGACGTGCCGGCCGATGATCCGCGCCGCGCGGTGCTGGAAGGCGAGATCGCCGCCGTGGCGCGCGACGGCCGCCTGCCGACGCCGGAGCCGGTGGAGGCGCAGCCGCAGGTCGGCCCCGCCGACATCCAGGGCATGGTCGACGGCCTGGCGGCGCGGCTGAAGGAACAGCCCGACGATCCCGAAGGCTGGGTGCGGCTGGTGCGGGCCTACGCCGTGCTGGGCGACGACGCCAAGCGTGATGCGGCCCTGGCCCAGGCGCGAGCGCGATACAAGGATCAGCCCCAGGTGCTGGAAGCCCTGACGGCGGCGGCGGAGGTCCCGCGATGAGTTTCAGTTTCTGGCCGAAGTCGCGCACGGCGCGCCGGCGTCTGATGGTGGTCCTGGCGGCGGCGCCGGTCCTGGCCCTGGCGGTCGGGCTGTCACTGTACGGCCTGCGCGACTCCATCTCGCTGTTTTACACCCCGGCGCAGGCGCAGGAGGCGAACGTGCCCGCCGGCCGCGCCGTGCAGCTGGGCGGACTGGTCACCGCCGGCAGCGTCGTCAAGCATCCGGACGGCCGGGTGGAGTTCACGGTCGCCGACCAGATGGCCAGCGCCAAGGTGGTCTACCAGGGCGACCTGCCCGACCTGTTCCGCGAGGGGCAGGGCATCGTGGCCACCGGCTCGTTCGACGAGCAGGGCGTGTTCGTGGCCAAGCAGGTCCTGGCCAAGCACGACGAGCGCTACATGCCGCGCGAAGTGGCCAAGGCCATCAAGGAACAGGGCGAGTGGCGAGGAGACGGGGCTCCCCCGGCTGACCCCAAGGCCTATGGAAAGCCCTCCGAATGATTGCTGAACTTGGCGCGTTCTGCCTGGTCCTGGCGCTGGTCCTGTCGCTGGTTCAGGCCGGCCTGTGCGCCGTGGGCGGCGCGCGCCGCCTGCCGGTGCTGAGCGGGGCGGGCGAGGGGGCGGCGGGGGCCGCGTTCCTCGCGCTGCTGATCGCCTTCGGCTGCCTGATCTGGGCGTTCGTGACGTCGGACTTCTCGGTCTCCAACGTGGCGGCCAACTCGCACACCCAAAAGCCGCTGCTGTACCGGGTGGCCGGGGCGTGGGGCAGCCACGAGGGCTCGATGCTGCTGTGGTGCCTGACCCTGACCGGGTACGGCGCGGCGGTGGCGGTGTTCGGGCGCGGCCTGCGCCTGGGCCTGCGGTCCTACGCCCTGGCGGCGCAGGGCGTGCTGGGCGTGCTGTTCCTGACCTACACGGCGTTCGCCTCGAACCCGTTCACGCGGATCCTGCCGGCCCCGGTGGAGGGGCGGTCGCTGAACCCGCTGCTGCAGGACCCGGCCTTGGCCTTCCATCCGCCGTTCCTCTATTTCGGCTATGTCGGCTTCTCGGTGGTGTTCAGCTTCGCGGCAGCGGCCCTGATCGAGGGCAAACTGGACGCGGCCTGGGCGCGCTGGGTGCGGCCCTGGACCCTGGCGGCGTGGAGCCTGCTGACGGTGGGCATCGGGCTGGGCGCGTTCTGGGCCTATTACGAGCTGGGCTGGGGCGGTTGGTGGTTCTGGGATCCGGTGGAGAACGCCAGCTTCATGCCGTGGCTGGTGGGGGCGGCGCTGCTGCACTCGGCCATCGTGACGGAGCGGCGCGGGGCGCTGACCGGCTGGACGGTGTTCCTGGCCCTAGCGGCGTTCGTGTTCTCCATGCTGGGCGCGTTCCTGGTGCGCTCGGGCGTGCTGACCAGCGTCCACGCCTTCGCCGTCGATCCGACCCGGGGGGTGATGCTGCTGAGCATCCTGGGCGTGACGGCGGGCGCGGGGTTCATCCTGTTCGCGTGGCGGGCGCAGACCCTGGCGCCGGGCGGGGCCTTCGCGCCGGTGAGCCGCGAGAGCGCCATCGTCCTGAACAACATCCTGCTGTCGGCGGCGACGGCGACGGTGCTGCTGGGCACGCTCTATCCGCTGATCCGCGAGGCGACGGGCGGGGAGACGGTGTCGGTGGGGCCGCCGTATTTCAACCTGACCTTCACGCCGCTGCTGGTGCTGGCGTTCGTGATCCTGCCGGCCGGGCCGCTGCTGTCGTGGAAGCGCGGCGACGCCAAGGGCGTGGCGCAGCGCCTGGGCCTGGCGGCGGCGATCGCGGTGGGCTGCGCGCTGCTGGCGATCGTGCTGATCAGTCCGCGTCATGCGCTGGCCAGCGGCGGGCTGGGGATCGGCGCGTGGCTGATCGCCGGGGCCCTGGCCGAGATCGCCGAGCGGGTGAAGCTGTTCAAGGCGCCGATGGCCGAGGTGCGCCGCCGCCTGACCGGCCTGCCGCGCGGGGCGTGGGGCACGACCCTGGCCCACGCGGGTCTGGGCGTGTTCGTGCTGGGCGCGGTCTATGAGACGACGTGGAAGGTCGAGGCGGCCGAGGCCCTGACCCAGGGCGGGCGGCTGACCCTGGGCGCCTATGAGCTGCAGTTGGAAGGCGTGCGGGTCCACGACGGCCCCAACTATCTGGCCGAGCGCGGGACCGTGCGGGTGACCCGCGACGGGGCGGCGATCTGCACCGCCGAGCCGGAGCGCCGGTTCTATCCGGCGGGCGGGCAGACCACCTCGGAGGTGGCGCTGTGCCTGCGCGGGGCCGACGACCTGTACATCGTCATGGGCGAGCGTCGGTCGGGCGCGAACGGCGAGCCGGCCTGGCTGGTGCGGGCCTATTTCAATCCGTGGGTTCGGATGATCTTCCTCGGTCCGCTGATGATGGCGCTGGGCGGGCTGGTGTCGCTGTCGGACCGGCGTCTGCGCTTCGCCGCGCCGGCCAAGGGAGCCAAGGCATGAGGACGGCGGCGCGCCTGTTGGCCGTGATCGGCGCCGTGCTGTGCATGGCGGCGGCGTCCGATCCGTCCGAACGTCTGGCCGATCCGGCCCAGGAGGCCCGCGCCCGAGACATGTTTCGCGAGGTGCGCTGCCTGGTCTGCCAGAACGAGTCGATCGATGATTCGGAGGCCGAGCTGGCCGTCGATCTGCGGCGCGTGGTGCGGGGCGAGATCGTCGCTGGTCGCAGCGATGACCAGATTCGACGCTTCCTTGTTGAGCGGTATGGCGAGTTCGTGCTGCTGAAGCCGGCGTTTTCCGCCGGAAACGCGGTGCTTTGGCTCGCGCCCTTTGGGATCGTGCTGGCCGGCGGAGCGTTGCTGTTCGGGCTGTTGCGCCGTCGGCCGAAAAAGACCGAGGGCCTTAGCGCCGAAGAAGAAACCCGCCTGAAAGCTTTGCTGGACAAAGAGTGAAACGGACTGACACGAACGCGCCTCAAAAACGCCGTTCGTGCATGTCGGAAAGTTGCACAGGGAGCCTTTGCTCCCCGAGGCATCGCACCTAGGTTCTCTGCGAGACAAATCCCGGCCGGAGCGCCGGGGACGAGGAAAGAGACGAGAATGGCTGCTAGGAAGACCGGAATGATCGTGGGCGCCGTGGCGGGCGCGGGCGTGGCCTGCGCAGCCTTGGCTGGCGTGGGCTTCCGACTGGCCCCCGCCAACGCGAACTCGCGACCGGTGCTGATGAGGACGTCGGCCACCACGCCGATCTTCGCGCCGCCCCCGGGCGCGCCGATGTCGTTCGCCGACATCTTCGAACAAGTGTCCCCGGCGGTGGTGTCGATCGACGTCACCTCGCGCGCCGATCCGCGCGCCCTGGCCCAGCGCCTGCCGGGCCTGCCGTTCGGCCTGCTGCCGCAGCAGCCGCAGGGCGAGAACAACGAAGAGGGCGAAGGCCAGACCCAGCAGGGTCAGCCGCGCCTGCCGCGCCAGCAATCGTCGGGCTCGGGCTTCTTCATCTCGGAAGACGGCTACGTGGTGACCAACAACCACGTCATCGAGAACGCCGAAGAGATCAAGGTCACCCTGAAGGACGGCAAGGAATACAAGGCCACGATCATCGGCCGTGACGAGGGCACCGACATCGCCGTGCTGAAGGTGCAGGGCAAGTCGGGCGAGAAGTATCCGTTCGTCAGCTTCGAGAACGCCGCCAAGCCGCGCGTCGGCGACTGGGTCATCACCATCGGCAACCCGTTCGGCCTGGGCGGCACCGCCACGGCCGGCATCATCAGCGCCTATGGCCGTGACATCGGCGAGAACTTCGTCGACTTCATCCAGATCGACGCGCCGATCAACCGGGGCAACTCGGGCGGCCCGACCTTCGACATCTATGGCCGGGTCATCGGCGTGAACACGGCGATCTTCTCGCCGTCGGGCGGTTCGGTGGGCATCGGCTTCGCCATCCCGGCCGATCTGGTCGAGAGCGTCTCCAAGCAGCTGATCAACGGCGGCAAGGTCACCCGCGGCTATATCGGCGCCACCATCCAGGCCTTCACCGCCGAGATGGCTGAGGCGCAAGGCATGGGCGACCAGCGCGGCGCAATCATCGCCGACCTGGTTCCGGGCGGTCCCGCCGAGCGCGGCGGCCTGAAGCCGGGCGACGTGGTCACCTCGGTCAACGGCGTCGAGATCAAGTCGAACGGCGAACTGACCCGCGAAGTGGCCAAGGCCAAGCCGGGCGAGAACATCGCCCTGGACGTGGTCCGCGAAGGCAAGCGCATCAAGGTCAACGTCCGCTCGGGCACCCGTCCGTCGGAAAGCGAGCTGAACGCCTCGACCGATGGCGACAACTCGGGCCAGGGCCGCGCGACCCCGAACGCTCCGGCCGCCGCCCAGGCGGTGCTGGGCATGAACCTGGTGCCGCTGGACGACGCCGCGCGCCGCCGCTTCAACCTGGACGCCAATGTCCGGGGCGTGGCGATCGACAGCATCACGGCCAATTCGAACGCCGGCGAACTGGGCCTGCGTCGGGGCGACGTGATCACCAGCGTCAACACCCGCGCGGTGAACTCGGCGTCGGAAGTCTCCTCGGCGGTCGAGGCCGCACGCAAGAGCAACCGCACCAGCGTCCTGCTCGGCGTGGTTCGTCAGGGGCGCGCCCTCTACCTGCCCTTGAAGATTACGAACTAGACTTCGTCGGCGCGGAGGTGAGTCGCCTCCGCGCCGCTAAGACTTACGGCGAGGGGTCGCCGCAACGACGTTGAGCACTGGGGGGCTCCAAGCATGCGTATCCTGATCATCGAAGACGATCTGGAGGCGGCCGACGCGATGCAGCGCGGCCTGGCCGACGCCGGCTATGAGTGCCAGCACGCGCCCGACGGCGAAGAAGGCGTCAAGGCCGCCCGCGACGGCGAGTTCGACGTGCTGATCGTCGACCGCATGATGCCCAAGATGAACGGGGTGGAGGTCGTCGAGACCCTGCGCCGCGAGGGCGACGGCACCCCGGTGCTGTTCCTGTCGGCCCTGGGCGAGATCGACGACCGCGTGGTCGGCCTGAAGGCCGGCGCCGACGACTATCTGGTCAAGCCCTACGCCTTCGCCGAGCTGATCGCCCGGGTCGAGGCCCTGTCGCGCCGCCGCGAGACCGGCGCCGTGGCCACGACCCTGAAGGTCGGCGAGCTGGAAATGAACCTGATCGCCCGCACGGTGCATCGCGCCGGCACGGAGATCGACCTGCAGCCTCGTGAATTCCAGCTGCTGGAATTCATGATGCGCCACGCCGGCCAGTCGGTGACGCGCACCATGCTGCTGGAGAAGGTCTGGGAATATCACTTCGACCCCCAGACCAACGTCATCGACGTCCACATTTCGCGTCTGCGCTCGAAGATCGACAAGGGCTTCGACCGTCCGATGCTGCAGACGGTCCGCGGGGCGGGCTACCGTCTGGACGCCTAAGGGCAGGCCATGCGCCTGCCTCGCCTTCTTCGCACCACGCCGTTTCGGCTGACGCTACTGTTCCTGGCGCTGTTCGCGGCGGCGGCGGCGGCGTTCCTCGGCTACATCTACATCGCCACCGCCGGCGAGGTGAACCGCCGCGCGGACAAGGAGATCAGCCGGGAGATGGAGTCGCTGCAGGCGGCCTATCGCCTGGGCGGGGCCGACGCGCTGAACCAGACCCTGGTTGAGCGTTCGCTGGGCGAGCGGCCGTTCCTGTACCTGCTGATGACGCCGGACGGAAAGCGGCTGTCGGGCTCCATCGAGGAGAGCCCGGTCGCCGATTTCGGCGACGCGCGCGAGAAGTGGACCACCTTCACCCTGACCGAGACCGACCTGGACGGGGCGGAGGTGAAGCGCCCGGCGCGCGGCTACCAGGTGCGGCTGGAGAAGGGCGAGATCCTGTTCGTCGGCGCCGACGTGGGCGAGTCCGAGTCCTATGTCATGAAGATTGTCCGGGCCCTGTGGGGGGCCGGGGCGCTGGTCATCGTGCTGGGCCTGGCCGGCGGGGTGCTGATCAGCCGAAACGTCAGCCGCAGCATGGCCGGCCTGGCCGAGGTGGTGAACGCCGTGCGGGGCGGCGACCTGAAGGCCCGCGCCCCCGTGCGCGGCGCCCGCGACGAGTATGACGAGCTGGCCGAGGGCCTGAACGACATGCTCGACCGCATCGAGCGGCTGATGGGCGGCCTGCGCCATGCCGGCGACGCCATCGCCCACGACCTGCGCTCGCCCCTGACCCGCCTGCGCGCGCGGGTGGAGGTGGCGCTGATCGAGGCCGAGAGCGGCAAGGGCGATCCGATGAAGGCGCTGGAGCAGGCGCTGGAGGACACCGACGGGGTGCTGAAGACCTTCAACGCCGTGCTGGCCATCGCGCGCCTGCAGGCGGCGGGCTCGGCTCCCGATCCGCAGACCTTCGACGCCGCTGAGCTGGCCAGCGACATGGCCGAACTCTACGAGGTCATGTGCGAGGAGAAGGAGCAGACCTTCGAGGCCGAGATCACGCCGGGCCTGGCCATCAAGGCCAACCGCGAGTTCATGGCCCAGGCCCTGGCCAACATCCTCGACAACGCCATCAAGTACACGCCGGAGGGCGGGGCGATCATGCTGCGCCTGCGCCGCCGCTCGTCCGGGGACGTGGAGTTCTCGGTGACCGACAACGGACCGGGCGTGCCCGAGGCCGACCGCCCGCGCGTGGTCGAACGTTTCGTGCGGCTGGAGCGCAGCCGCAGCCAGCCGGGCGCGGGCCTTGGCCTGTCCCTGGTCTCGGCGGTGGCGGCGGCGCACGGCGGCCGCATCGAGCTGTCGGAAGGGGCCGGCGAATACGACGGCCGCGGCCCCGGCCTGCGTGTGGCCTTCATCATTCCACCGCTGGGCTAGGCCATGCGGCTGGTCGAGCTGATCCAACCCTGTGGGCCGGTGGTCGATCCCAAGGCGGCCGAGCGGACCTATGAGGTCCTGGCGCGGGCGGCGACGGCCGACGGCTGGATCGTGACGCTGGAGGGGGCGTGGCCGGCCCTGGCGCCGGTGTTCGCGGCGGCGCCCTATCTGGCCGGACTGGCGCGTCGTCGGCCGGCCAGCCTGCACGCGGCGCTGGAAGGCGATCCGGCCAAGGTGGTCGAGGCGATCATCGCCGAGGCGCTGGCGGCGGGCGACCTGGAGCTGGAGCCGGCGCGCGAGCGGCTGCGGCAGCTGAAGGCCGACGTCCACCTGACCACGGCCCTGGCCGACCTGGGCGGGGTTTGGGACCTGGACGCGGTGACCGGCAGCCTGACCCGCTTCGCCGACGCCTGCCTGCAGTCGGCCCTGAAGCTGGCCGCGCGAGCGGAGGTGGCGCGCGGTACCCTGACGGCGCTGGGTGAAGGGGCGGCGGGGCCGGTCCCCGGCCTGTTCTGCATCGCCATGGGCAAGTACGGGGCTTTCGAGCTCAACTACTCGTCCGACATCGACTTCTCGATCTTCTACGAGCCGGAGGCCCTGCTGCTGGCGGAGGGGGCGGAGATGGAGACCGTCACCGTCCGCATCGCCAAGGCCACGGCCCAGATCCTTCAGGACCGCACAGCCGACGGCTATGTCTTCCGCATCGACCTGCGCCTGCGTCCTGACCCGTCCTCGACCCCGCCGGCCATGACCGTGGACGCGGCCATGGACTACTACGAGAGCGTCGGCCAGAACTGGGAGCGGGCGGCCCACATCAAGGCCCGCTCGGCGGCCGGCGACGTTCCGCGCGGCGAGGCCTACATCAAGGGGCTGCAACCGTTCATCTGGCGGCGGAACCTCGACTTCGCGGCCATCGCCGACATCCATTCGATCAAGCGCCAGATCCACGCCTACAAGGTGGACGAGCGCCTGACCGCCAAGGGCGCGAACCTGAAGCTGGGGCGCGGCGGCATCCGCGAGATCGAGTTCTTCGTCCAGACCCAGCAGCTGATCCTGGGCGGGCGTCGGCCCAACCTGCGCGGGCGGCGGACCCTGACGGCGCTGGAGTCCCTGACCCAGGAAGGCCGCGTGGAGCGCGAGACCTGCATCGCCCTGACGGAGGCCTATCGCGACCTGCGCGCCCTGGAGCACCGGGTGCAGATGATCGCCGACGAGCAGACCCACAAGCTGCCCGAGAGCGACGCCGAGCGTAAGAAGGTGGCCGCCCTGTGGGGGCAGGCAAACCTGCGTAGTTTCGACGCCGCCGTGGGGCGCATCCTGAAGGACGTGAACGTCCGCTACGGCAAGCTGTTCGCGGGCGAGGAGGAGCTGTCCTCCCGCTTCGGCAGCCTGGTGTTCACCGGGGTCGAGGACGATCCGGCGACGCTGGAGACCCTGAAGCGCATGGGCTTCTCCAACCCCGAGCGGGTGTCCCAGACCATTCGCGGCTGGCACCACGGCCATGTGGCGGCGACGCGGACGGAGCGGGGGCGCGAGCTGCTGACCCGGCTTGGCCCGCGCCTGCTGGACGCCGCCCACGCCACGGGCGCGCCGGACGCGGCGTTCAACCGGTTCGGGGACTTCTTCGCCGGCCTGACCTCCGGCGTACAGATCCAGTCGCTGTTCCTGGCCCAGCCCAAGCTGTTCGAGCTGATCGTTCAGGTCATGGCCTTCGCCCCGCGCCTGGCCCAGACCCTGGCCCGGCGGCCGGCGGCGCTGGACGCCCTGCTGGACCCCAGCTTCTTCGGGGCCATCGAGATCGACGCCGCGCCCAAGCTGAACCTGGAGGACTTCGAGGGCAGCATGGATCGCGTGCGCCGCTTCCACCGGGAGCAGGCGTTCCGGGTCGGCTTCCGCGTGATGAGCGGTTCGGTCAGCGCGTCGGACAGCGGCCAGGCCTTCGCCGACCTGGCCCATGCGGTGATCCGGGGCCTGGCCCCCGCCGCCATGGCCGAGACCGTGCGCCAGGGCGGCGCCTTCCCCGGCGGGGAGGTGGCGGTGGTGGCGCTGGGCAAGTGCGGCTCGGGCGAGATGACCGCGCGGTCCGACCTGGACCTGATGACCCTGTACCGCTCGGCCGACCCGGCGGCGATGTCGGAGACCAAGGGCTGGGGGGCGGAGACCTTCTTCGGCCGCTTCACCCAGCGCCTGATCGCGGCCCTGTCGGTCCCCACGGGCGAGGGGGAGCTGTACGAGGTCGACATGCGCCTGCGCCCCACGGGCAGCAAGGGACCGGTGGCGGTGAGCCTGGCCTCGTTCGAGCGCTACTACGCCGAGGAGGCGGAGGTGTGGGAGCTGATGTCCATGACCCGCGGCCGCGTGGTCTGGGCCAGCAACGAGGCCTTCGCCGCCGACGCCCAGGCCGCCGTGCAGGGCGCCCTGCGCCAGCCGCGCGACCGCAAGGCCACGGCCCGCGCGGTCAGCGAGATGCGCGACCTGATGGCCGCCGAGAAGCCGCAGAAGGGCGAGTGGGACCTGAAGCTGGGCCCGGGCGGCTTCGTGGACATCGAGTTCGCCGCCCAGTTCCTGCAACTGGTCCATGCTCCCGATGGCGGGCCGCTGAACCAGAACATCGCCGACAGCCTGGCCGCCATGCGCGAGGCCGGCCTGGCGGACGCGGCGGCTCTGACCACGCTGGAAGAGGCCTGGGACCTGCAGCAGGCCGTGCAGCAGGTGCTGAAGGTGGCGTTGGACGACTACGCCGACCCCGGCCTTGAGCCCAAACCCTTCCAGGCCCTGCTCGCCCGCGCCGGCGGCGCCAAGGACCTGAAGGGCCTGAAGGCGAGGATCGCCAAGGCCCAGACCGCCGCCCACGCCGCGATGAAGGCGGTGGTGACGGGGTGAAGTGACCCCAAGCTATCCCGACTTCTGACCTGCTGGGGCTTCCTCCCCAAGCCGCTCCTCCCCGCGAAGGCGGGGATCCAAGCTGAGTCCGAGTTTAATGGCGCAGGCGGTGGTCGATCCGCGAACGCCGCTTGGGTCCCCGCCTTCGCGGGGAGGAGCGGTGTTTTTGTCGCCAGACCAAGTCTCACCTGTAATCGCATAAGCGAAACCCGGCGGGGCCGCCGCCGGGTTTCTGGATCGCGCGTCGTTCTAGGGGGAATTCCACGCGACCCTGTCCGCCAGGGGACGGACCTTCGCGCGCCGGGTCAGCAGAAGATCGGCGCGACCTGTTCGAGTTTCCGGCGGCCGTCGGGAGACACCTCGCCCACGGCGTCCAGGAAGCCGGTGTTGCGCAGGGCCGAGCCGAGGAAAGTCCAGCGCAGGGCCTGGTGCTGGGTGGTGGTGAAGCGCTCGCGGTCCGGCTCCGGCAGGGTGCGGCCGATGGCCTTTTCCAGGGCGGCGAGGTCCAGCTGGACCTGCTGGGCCAGGCCGCCGTCGATGAAGGCGCCGATGGCCAGGAAGTCGTCGACGCCCTTTTCGATCTGCTCTGGCGTTGACCTGGCGGCCAGTTCGAAGAACACCTTGGCGTCCAGCTTGGCGTGCTGGGCCTCCTCCAGCCAGTGGTGCTTCAGCAGGCTCTTGAACTGCGGGTCGAGCGTCCGGTTGTTCTGGACGCTGTCGAGGTAGTGGCGCTGGGTCGCCCATTCGATGCCGAGCACGAAGATGGCCTGGCCCAGGGCGCCATGGCCGCGGATGGCCTCACCGATCGCCTCGGCCGGGCCGATGCAGGGGCATTCCACCTCGAAGCCGGCGGTGAAGGCGGCGCGGAAGCGGACGAACAGCTCGATGTGCTTGGCCTCCTCCTCGGCGAACTGGGCCAGGGCCAGGGCGCGATACGGGATGTCGTCGGGGCGCGGCGCCTTGAACTCGTCGATGATCGGCAGCAGGCAGCGCTCGACCAGCTCGAACATGGCCAGATAGCCGGCGGCGCGGATGTGGTTCAGCTTCAGCTTCTCGGCGTCGCTGAGGAAGGCCAGCTCGTCGGTGCGGGCGAAGCTTTCAGGCAGGAAGGGCATGGAGAAGTCCATCGGCTTGTCGGGGCCGATGACGTCCTCCAGGCGCCAGTTCACGCGTTGAGAGGTCTCGAACAGACGCTCGTAGCTCAGGTTCTGGATCATGGGTCTGGTGTCCTCGCACGGGGGCGCGCCCTCCGCCGGGCGCTTGCCGCGAGGAGCTGCCGCCGATCAGTTGTTGGCGGTGGTCGGGTCGATGATTTGCGGGATCTCGGTGATCTTGCTCATCGGGAAGCCGCTGAGTTCGGCGTGGGCGCGCAGGACGTCCTCACCATCCGCTAGGTAGATGCAGAACGTTCGGTCTCCGGCGACATAGCTGTGCTGCCACTGGATTCCCGAGCCGATCTTTTCGATGGCCTGGTTCGATGCACGCGCGGCCCCGCACAGTTCGACGATCGACATTCCGCCGATGCCCGGGATCTCACGTTCGACCAGGTAACGTCTGAGATGGCCCATGGCGCCCCTCGCATCACCCTTCGCTATGAGGACAGTTTCGCGGCGTTGGCATAACGGTGCAATCTAAAGATTCTGGCGTTCGATAAAGGTTTTCCTTAGTAAGGAAGCATGGTCACGCCCACCTATCTGCGGTCGTTGCAAGCCCTGGAGCTCGCAATTCGCGAAGGCTCGTTCACGGCCGCCGCCGACGCCCTGGGCATCACCCCCGCCGCGGTGGGCCAGCGGGTGAAGACCTTGGAAGACTATCTGGGCGTCGAGCTGCTGACGCGCGGTCGGGCCGGACTGCGGCCGACGCCGGAGCTGGCGCGAGCCCTGGATCACCTGGCGCGGGGCTTTAGCGAGCTGGAGGCGGCGGCGCGGGAGCTGGAGCTGCAGCGGGGGCTGGAAATCCATCTGGCGGCGGCGTCCGACTTCGTGGAGCTGTGGCTGAACCCCAGGCTGACGGCGTTCCGCGCGGCGCATCCCAACCTGCGCTTCTGCATCAACGGGGAGGGCGACGCGCCCCGCCGGCTGCAGCGGGCCGATTGCGAGATAACCTTTGGCCCGCCGCCGTCGGACGCCCACGCCGACCTGCTGTTCCACGACTATGTGCTGCCCATGGCCTCGCCGGTGAACGTGGCGCGGACGGCGGACCTGGCGCCCGAGGCGCGGCTGGAAGGCTTTCCGCTGATCCATCTGGATTTCTACAAGGACGACCCGGCGGGCCTGTCCTGGACAGACTGGGTGGCGGCCGCCGGGGTGACGCGCAGCGCGCCTGAGCGGGGCATGCGCTTCCAGCGGATCACCGCCGCTCTCGACGCTTTGGCGGCGGATGCGGGGGTCAGCCTGTGCGGCCTGGCGCTGATCGGCGAGCGGGTGGACCGGGGCGAGGTGGGCCTGCCGTACCCCGTCGCCACGGGCCGCTGGAGCGCCCACGGCTTCGTCGCCCGCTTCCGGCCTGACGTGGAGGGGCGCCACCACATCCGCCGCTTCCGGGCCTGGCTGGCGGAGGAAAGCCAGGCGACGGCGCGCTGGCTGGCCGAGACGACGGGCGGGGCGGACTAGCCCCCCCTTGTCAGGTTCGGATTTCGGGGTTCTCCTGCGCCTTCGCGCTTGGGGAGTGATGGCGATGCAATTCAACCCGAACATCCTGCGGACGACGAAGCGGGTCGCGGTCTGGACCCTGGTCGGCGCGGTGTGGCTGGGCACGGCCGGCGCCGCCGCCCTGAACGTGCGCAAGCAGGAAGCCGCCGACGCGCAGGAGGCGGCGCGGTGGTCAGTGGCGGGGGAGCCCTGCCCGACCATCACCGAGCAGGCCTATGACGCCGCGCCCCTGTCGGTGTCGGAGACGCGCTTCTACGGCATGAAGTTCGAGCGGCGGGTCGGCCATGTGATGTGCACGCGCGTCGTCGCGGCGGGCCACAAGGACAAGCAGCCGGTCTGCCAGTTCACCGGCCCGGTCTTCCTGCGCGCCGAGGCGGCGGGCCAGGCGGGCTACTACGCGCCGGGCCAGGGCAAGGCGGCGCGGGTCGCGATGGTCGATGGCAAACTCCGCTGCGCGGTGGTGCCGAAGTTCAAGATGTTCGAGGAGACGAGCCGGTTGAAGTACGGGGCTTGAGGGCTGTGCGTGCTTCGACTGGTCGCTGCGCGACCGCTCAGCATGACGAAGGTGGGTAGCTCGGAATTCGTCATCCTGAGCTTGTCGAAGGACGCAGTGAGTTTCCCAATCTCCGCTCACTCCCGCGAAGGCGGGAGCCCATACTGAGATTCAGCTTGGGTCCCCGCCTGCGCGGGGATGTGCGGTTGAAATGGCCTGCGTCCTTCGAGACGGCCTGCGGCCTCCTCAGGATGACGAACTCTGTAGGACCAACCCAACTTCGTCATGCTGAGGAGCGCGACAGCGCGTCTCGAAGCACGCAACGTCCCCTACAACGCCACCTTCACCGAGGCCCGCACCACCCTCGGCGCGCCGGGGAAGATCCATAGCGGGCTGTAGGAGCTGGCGGCGTAGTGCTCGTCGAACAGGTTGTCGGCTTCCAGGCGCAGGGTGACCTGATGGGTGACGCCGTACTCCACCGCCGCCTTGGCCTTCCAGTAGGCGGGCAGCCGCACGCCGCTGCCGTCGATGGCGGCGGCGCGGTCGCCGGTGTGGGCGAGGCCGGCGGTGACCGACCATTCCGTGCCGTGCCCAGTGGGGAAGCGGCCGACCACGTACACCGAGCCGGAGTGTTCGGGCACGTTGAGCACGTCCTTGCTGGCGAAGGCGGCGTCGTCGGCCTCCGCGTCGGTCCAGGCGTAGTTGCCGACCACCTGCCAGGCCTCGCCCAGGCGCCATGCGGCGTCGAGCTCCAGCCCCCGGGTAGTCAGCTTGCCGACCGGGGCCAGGAAGTTGGGATCGGTCGGGTCGTTGGTCAGGATGTTGTGCTTCTCGATGTCGAACCAGGTGGCGTTGACGTCGAGGCCGTCCCAGGCGCCGGACAGGCCGATCTCCCAGCCCTTGCCCTCCTCGGGCGCGAAGCCGGCGCCGTTGCGGTCGGTGCCTGAGTTGAGGACGAAGGAGCGGCCGTAGCTGGCGTGCAGGGTCCAGGCGTCGGCCAGGCGATAGCGGCCGGCCAGGCGCCAGTCGACGGGACCGCCGTCGGCCTTGCCCACCGCGCCGGTGCGGTTGTTGCGGATCTTCTGGCGATAGTTGTCGTAACGCAGGCCGCCGACCAGGCTGAGGCGGTCGGTGAGCTCCCACAGATCCTGGGCGTAGAGGGAGAGGACCTCGCGCGTCTCGCGGTTGTCGGTGAACGGGGCCAGGGTCGGCTGCGGGCCGCCATAGACCGGGTTGTGAACGTTGATCGGATAGGGCGCGGCGGCGGCGGGGTTGCGGCGCATCCAGCGTTCCTGGAAGTCCATGGTGTAGCCCTTCACCCCCAAGCCGAGGCGGTGCGTCCCGGCGGCCTCGATCCGGCCGTTCAGCTCCAGCCGGGCGGAGATGTCCTGGGTGCTGAAGTCGCGCTGACGGCGTTGGCGCCACAGGATGTCGCCGACCAGGCGGGAGTGGTCGCTGGACAGGCCCTTCAGCGTGCCGTCGCGATAGGCCAGGCCGCCGTTCAGGCTCCAGTCCTCGTTGATGTGCCAGTCGCCGGTGAGCTGATGCCGCTCGTTGCGGAAGCGGGTCGTCCCGTCCGCCGGCTCGCCGAAGTAGCGCGAGCGGGGCACGGCCAGGGCGTCGCCGTTGAGGGCCGGCAGGCCCCGGTCGAAGAGCGTGTCGAAGCGGGTGAACTCGCCCACATAGGTCAGGCGCAGGTCGTCGGTGGGACGCCAGGTGAGGGACGGGGCGATGACCTGGCGGTCGAGGTCCACATGGTCGCGCCAGCCGTCGCTGTGCTCGGCGGCGACCACCAGGCGGGCGGCCAGGTCGTCGGTCAGCGGGCCGGTCAGGTCCAGTTCGCCCCGGCGCAGGCCGAAGGAGCCGACGGTGGCTGTGGCTTCGAAGGCGCGGTCGAAGCGCGGGGTCTTGGAGACGATGTTGACCCGGCCGGCGGGATCGATGTCGCCGAACAGGGCGCCGGCGGGACCTTTCAGGATCTCGATCCGCTCAGCCGTGGCTGGGTCGCGCGGCGGGGCCAGGCCCCGGTTGGCCAGGAAGCCGTCCACGTAATACTCGGCCCCGCCGTCGGGGGTGCCGAGGAAGCCCCGGATGGCGAAGTTGTCCATGACGCCGCCGCGGTTGTTCTGTTGGCTGACGCCGCTGACCAACTCCAAGGCGTCGGCCAGGCGCACGGCGCCCACGGCCTCCAGCAGGTCGCTTTCCACGGAGCGGGAGGAGGGGGACATCCGTTCGGTCACCGCGCCGGCGCTGAGCGTCACGTCGCGCGCCGCGCCCCGGCGGCCCAGGATGACGATCTCGCCGATCTCGTGGGCGGGATCGGCATGCGCCGGTTCGGCCGCGGCCAGCAGGCACAGGCTCGCGCAGGTCGACAGGAAGGACACGGACAGCTCCATTTGTAATGTTATTACATATCGGGTACTTGGTCGCTGGTGATGATGTCAACCGCCCACACCGTCCCGACGCCGTCCGGCCGCATCCGCTCCATCGACGCCCTGCGCGGACTGGTGATCCTGCTGATGCTGGTGGACCACGCGCGGGAGTTCTTCTTTATCCACGCCCAGGTGTCCGACCCCATGGACGTGCAGGCGACGTCGCCGGCGCTGTTCTTCACGCGGCTGGCGGCGCACCTGTGCGCGCCGGTGTTCGTGGCGCTGACGGGGCTGGGGGCTTGGCTCTACGGCGCCAAGCAGGGCGGGGCGCCGGCGGCCTCAAGCTTCCTGCTGAAGCGGGGCCTGTTCCTGGTGGGGCTCGAGTTGACGGTTGTCAGCTTCGCCTGGACCTTCTCCCTGACGCCGTCGACCCTCTACCTACAGGTGATCTGGGCCATCGGCCTGTCGATGATCGCCCTGGCGGGGTTGGTCCATCTGCCGCGGCCGGCGCTGATCACGGTGGGGCTGGTCATCGTGCTGGGCCACAACCTGCTGGACCCCATCACCATCGCCAAGGGCCAGCCGGGGCACGCGATCTGGGCCGTGCTGCACGAGCGCGGCTTCATCGACCTGCCTTGGGGCGGGCGGGCGCGGACGTCCTATCCGCTGCTGCCATGGATCGGGATCGCCGCCCTGGGCTATGCCATGGGGCCGTGGTTCACCCGGCCGCAGGTCGAGCGCCTGCGCAACCTGGCGATGACCGGGGCCGCCATGCTGGGCCTGTTCGTGGTCCTGCGGACGATCAACATCTATGGCGAGCCGACACCGTGGACGGTGCAGGCCGAGCCGCTGCGCACGGTGATGAGCGTGCTGAACCTGACCAAGTATCCGCCCTCGGCCGACTTCGTGCTGCTGACCCTGGGCGTGGGCGCGCTGCTGCTGGCGTGGCTGGAGAAGGCGCCGGAGCGTCTGGTGGGTTTGCTGGCCGTGTTCGGCGGGGCGCCGCTGTTCTTCTATCTGATCCACCTCTACGGCCTGCATCTGCTGAACGTGGCGGGGCTGACGCTGCTGGGCCCCAATCAGGGCGAGGCGTTCAGCGTGCCGGGCGTGGCCTGGCTGTGGCTGCTGGCGGCCGCGGTCGCCGTTCCGTGCTGGTACGCCTGCCGCTGGTTCGCGGGCGTGAAGCGGCGGAGCGGGCGGTGGTGGATGAAGTATCTGTAGGGAGCCTCGCCCACCACTCTCCATCATCCTCGCCCTTGTGGCGAGGACCCAGACGCGGCTGAGGTCCTGAGCTTGCTCGGCGGATGCGGAGCGTATGGGCCCTAGGCACAAGGCCTAGGGTGACGGAGTTTGGAAAGAAGGGCGGTGAATGCTCACCGCCCTTTCAACTAATCACCCGTCCTGCAGGGAGGCGTTGTCGATGACGAATCGGTACTTCACATCGCTGCGCGTCATGCGCTCGTAGGCTTCGTCGATCTGCTGGATGCGGATCATCTCGATGTCGGAGACGATGCCGTGCTCGGCGCAGAAATCGAGCATCTCCTGCGTCTCGGCGATGCCGCCGATCAGCGAGCCGGCGATCGACTTGCGGCCGAAGATCAGCGTGCCGACGTTGGGCGACGGGTGGGCGTGTTCGGGCACGCCGACCAGGCACATGGTCCCGTCACGCGCCAGCAGGGCGGTGTAGGCGTCCAGGTCGTGGCTGACCGCGACAGTGTTGAGGATGAAGTCGAAGCTGCCGGCGTGGGCCGCCATCTCGTCGGCGTTGCGCGAGACGATCACCTCGTCGGCGCCCAGGTCCAGGGCGTCCTGGCGCTTGGATTCCGAGGTGGTGAAGGCCACGACGTGGGCGCCCATGGCGTGGGCCAGCTTGACCCCCATGTGGCCCAGGCCGCCGATCCCGACGATGCCGACCTTCCTGCCGGGACCGGCTTTCCAGTGGCGCAGGGGCGAGTAGGTGGTGATGCCGGCGCAGAGCAGCGGGGCGACGGCGGCCAGTTGCTCCGGCGCGTGCTTGATGCTGAGGACGAAGTCCTGGTCGACGACGATGCGGTCCGAATAGCCGCCCAGGGTGTGGCCGGGGGCGTCCTCGGTCGGGCCGTTGTAGGCGCCGACGAAGCCGGAGCCGACGCAGTATTGTTCCAGGCCGTCGTCGCAGGAGCTGCAGCTCTTGCAGCTGCCGACCATGCAGCCGACGCCGACGATATCGCCTTCCTTGAACTTGCTGACGCTCGCGCCGACCGCGGAGACGCGGCCGACGATCTCGTGGCCCGGAACGCAGGGATAGAGGGTGCCCGCCCATTCGGAGCGGATGGTGTGCAGGTCGGAGTGGCAGACGCCGCAGTAGGCGATTTCGATCTGCACGTCCTTGGGACCCGGCGCGCGGCGCTGGATGTCGATGGGCTCGAGCGGCTTGTCGGCCGCGTAGGCGCCGTAGGCTTTGGTGGTCATGGGAGAGGCTTTCGGGTGAAGTCGAAAGGAATGGACGCCGGTCGCCCGTCGTCGGACCGTCAAGTTAAGCCATCGCTATTGCTGCGATAAGCCGGAGAATGTGGCATGCAGTTATGAGGTGTGCTCATAACTGGTTCCGGACCTCCGCCATGGCCAAGACCAACATCAACGACCTGTCGGCGTTCGTGGCCGTGGCTCGCCACCGCAGCTTCACCCGGGCGGCGGCCAATCTGGGCGTGTCGCAATCGGCTCTGAGCCACACCATCCGGGGATTGGAGGCCCGGCTGGGCGTGCGGTTGTTGACCCGCACCACGCGCAACGTGACCACGACCGACGCGGGCGAGCGCCTGTTGCAAACCATTGGCCCGCGCCTGGACGAGATCGACGCCGAGCTGGCGGCGCTGAGCGAGCTGCGCGAACGACCGGCGGGCAACTTCCGGATCACCGCGACCGAGCACGCGGCGGCCACGGTCATCCTGCCAGCCTTGGAGCGGCTGCTGCCGGCCCATCCCGACATCCATGTGGAGGTGGTGGTGGACTATGGCCTGACCGACATTGTGGCCGAGCGATACGACGCCGGCATCCGCTTCGGCGGTACGGTGGCCAAGGACATGATCGCCGTGCCTGTCGGCCATGATCTGCGGATGATGGCGGCGGCGGCCCCGGCCTATTTCGCCGACCGACCCAAGCCGCTGACGCCGCAAGACCTGACGGCGCACAACTGCATCAACATGCGCCTTCCCACCTATGGCGCGCTGTACGCCTGGGAGTTCGACGACAAGGACGGGCGCGAGCTGCGGGTGCGGGTGGACGGGCAGCTTGTGTTCAACAGCGGCGACCTGATCATCGAGGCCGCGCTGAAGGGCCTGGGCATCGCCTTCTTGCCCGACATCATGCTGCGGGCGCATGTGGACCGGGGCGAGCTGGTCCCGGTCCTGACCGACTGGTGCGCGCCGTTCGCGGGTTATCACCTCTACTACCCCAGCCGCCGCCAGCAGACCCCGGCCTTCGCGCTGCTGGTGGAGGCGATGCGGTTTCGGGGGTAGGGCGCTCTGGTCGGTGCGGATCAGAGAGTCTGGATCAATTCAATCGGCGCATTCATCCATAGCGCAATTGGACAAAAGTCGCGGGCAACGTCAGCCTATGATCCAGCAATCCGCAGCGTGTCCGCGCCCGGATGTTGGGAGACTGACCGGGGGAGAGCGACAATGGCCGCCGCCTGGTCTCTAGAACCGGGAAGCGCCTGACCATGACCACCTCCCCGCAGAAGCCGACGCGAGTCCGCTACGGCATCCTGCTGCTGATCTTCATCCTGACGACGATCAACTACGCGGACCGGGCGACCTTCTCGATCGCGGGCGACGCGGCCTCCAAGGACCTGGGGCTTAGCGCCGTGCAGATGGGCTACATCATGTCGGCCTTCGCCTGGGCCTATGTGATCGGCCAGATCCCCGGCGGGGCGCTGCTCGACAAGTTCGGGACCAAGCTGGTCTACACCCTGGCCATCGCCCTGTGGTCGATCTTCACGGTGGTGCAGGGCTTCTCCGGCTTCCTGACCGGGGGCGCGGTGGTCGCCGGCCTGTTCGCCATGCGCTTCATGGTGGGCCTGGCGGAATCGCCGTCCTTCCCCGGCAACGCGCGCATCGTCGCCGCCTGGTTCCCGGGATCGGAGCGGGGAACGGCCTCGGCGGTGTTCAACTCCGCGCAGTATTTCTCGCTGGTCGCCTTCGCCCCGCTGATGGGTTGGCTGGTCCACACTTTCGACTGGCACTCGGTGTTCTTCGTCATGGGCGGCCTGGGCGTGCTGGGCGCGGTGGTGTTCTGGTTCTGCCTGCACAGCCCGGTGAAGCACCCGTCCATCAACCAGGCCGAGCTGGACCTGATCGAGGCCGGCGGCGGCCTGATCCGGATGGAGGACCGCACCGTCAGCAAGAGCGCCGACTTCAGCTGGAGCAACGTCAAGCAGGTGCTGGGCAGCCGCATGCTGCTGGGCGTGTTCATCGGCCAGTACGGCATCAACGTGCTGACCTACTTCTTCGTCACCTGGTTCCCGATCTACCTGGTCAAGGAGCGCGGCCTGTCGATCCTGGACGCCGGCTTCGCCGCCGCCGCCCCGGCCCTGTGCGGCTTCGCGGGCGGGGTTCTGGGCGGGGTGATCTCCGACCAGCTGCTGAAGCGGACCGGCTCGCTGACCATCGCCCGCAAGGCGCCGCTGCTGATCGGCATGATCCTGTCGGCCAGCATCATCGGCTGCGCCTATATCGACCAGGCGTGGCTGATCATCGTGGTCATGGCCGTGGCCTTCTTCGGCAAGGGCGTCGCGTCGCTGGGCTGGGCGGTGGTGTCCGACACCTCGCCGCGCGAGTTCGTCGGCGTCACCGGCGGGGTGTTCAACACCTTCGGCAACTCGGCCGGTATCGTGACCCCGATTGTCATCGGCTACATCGTCGGGGCCACCGGCTCCTTCGACGGGGCCCTGTGGTTCGTCGGCCTGCACTGCGCCCTGGTGGTCGCGGCCTACTTCCTGATCACCGGCAAGATCGAACGGCTGGAGCTGAAGTCGGCGTAAGGGGCGGCGACGTCCCCCGGCTAGGCGGCGGGGGTGACGCGCAGGCCGATGTAGTCGCCCGCCACGGCTGCGGCCGGGTGGCCGCGGTTGGTCAGCACGACCACGGACTTGCCCCCGCCATAGACCGCCAGGTCGGCGTTGACGCCGGGCGCCGCGCCGCCATGGCCCCAATAGGTCAGCCCGCCGCGCAACCGGATGGCGACGCCCAGCCCCCAATGCCCGGCGCCGGCCGCGACGCGGGGCGTGAGCATGGCCTCCAGGGTCCTGGGCTTCAGCAGGCGAACGTCCCGCAGGGCGGCGACGAAGCGCTGCATATCCTCGACCGTGGAATAGCCGCCGCCGGCGGGCAGGCCCTCATAGGGCGTCAGCGCGCGCCGGCCCGTGGCGGCCGCGCCGGTGTAGGGCAGGGCCGTCGGGTGCGGCGAGGCGAAGGCCTGGGAGGTCCGCGTCATGCCGGCCGCAGTGAAGATCCTGTTGGCGAAGACGGCGTCGTAGGCGCGCCCTTCCAGCCTTTCGACCACGGCGCCCAGCAGCACGAAGCCGAAGTTGCTGTAGCCCCACCGCGCGCCCGGTGCGAAGGCGGGCTCGCGGGCGCCATAGAGGGTCACGATGTCGGACGGCGTGCGATGGATCGCCGGATCATAGGGCGCGCCGAAGATATCGCCCGTGCCGCCGGTGTGGGTCAGCAGATGCTCGATGGTCACCGTCTCCGCCAGGCGGCGATTGGGATAGTCTGGCAGGTGCGCAATGAGCGGATCGGCCAGGGACAGGCGCTGTTGCTCGACTAGCTGCATGACGGCGACGGCGGTGAACAGCTTGCCCATCGAGCCGATGCAGAAGCGGGTGGACGGCGTGATCGCCGCGCCCGTCGTCTCGTCGGCGATCCCGTGATGGGCGGTCAGCAGCGGCTTGCCGCCGACGGTGATGGACGCCGCGCCGTTGAAGCGCCCGGCGGCGCCTTCGCCGGCCAGCTTGGCGCGGACGGCCTTGACGAGCGCGGCGTCGTCGAGCTGGGGCGTGGCGTCGCTGCCCGGCGCGCCGAGGAAGGCGATGTCGTCCAGGCGGTCGGCGCCCTTGGCCGAAAGGACGACGCGGGAGCGGCGGTCCCAGGCGCGGTCCCTGACCGTCGCGGTGACGGCGCCGTCACCGACTTCCACCGACAATACTTCGCATCCGCCGGTCACCTCGCGGACCGACAGGTCGTCGTCGACATAAGGTACGACCGTGGGGGCGTTGCGCTCGACGAAGGCCTTGTAGACGCGAAGGTCGGGATCGTTGAACGCCTGGAGCCAGCGGTCCAGCCAGGCCCTCAGCCGTGGCTCGTCGGCGGTCGCGGCGACGGCGGGGAAGGGGAGCAGGGCGCCCGCGCCGAGCGCCATGATCATGTCGCGCCTGTTCACCCGGAAGGCTCCCCCTTAAGCTCTATCCCAGCCCCTTGTAACTAGTTACGACGAGAGTCAATGGCGGACCCTGAGGAGACGGACGGCTACACCACGCGCGCGGGCGGAGCGGCCATCGGCGCGCGGCTGCGGCGGCTGTCGGAGCGGATCGACCGGGACGCCAACCGGCTCTACGCCGAGACGGGCGTGCCCTTCGAACAGAGGTGGTTCGGGGTGGTCAACCTGCTCAACCTGCAGGGCGCCATGTCGGTGGGGGAGCTGGCGGCGCAGCTCGGCGTCAGCCACGCCACGGTCAGCCAGGTCCGCAACGCCCTGAACACGGCTGGCCTGGTGTCCTGGGAAGGCGACAAGTCCAACCCGCGCCTGCGCCGCCTGCGGCTGAGCCCGCAGGGGCAGGCCACGGCCCGGCGGCTGGAGCCCCTGTGGAACGCCCTGTCGGAAACGGCGGTCGAACTGAACGACGAAGCGCAAAACGCCGTTGGCGCCCTCGAACGCCTGGACCGCGCCGTGCAGCGACGGTCGCTGTACGAGCGGGTGAAGGGGAAATTGGGGGAGGGGTGATCTTCGCCTCTCCCCCAAAGGGGGGAGGGGATTGGCTGACTCAAAAGTACGCTAGACTGATTAGCGCAGGCCCCAACTCGCCAAGGCACGGTAAAGCAGTGATTGACGACGAAGCACGCCGCATGGCGCGGGAGCTCACGACCGGCGCCGGGCCTGAGAGGCTTAAAGCCATGGGCAGTTTCGCCGACTGGATTAGGGAAGGCGCCAAGGCCCAAGGTTATTTGGGCCGGCGGCTTGTCGCTCCTGATGCTTGGCTCGTTCGTTGTCGTGTTGATGGCGATCCAAGGCTTTTGGTCTATCCCGATCAGCATTCTCGCGGTTGTCACCACGGTTCCGGGGGCGTGGTGTTTCCGAAAGGCCGCTAAACGCGCGAAGGCGTGGCGCAAGGCGAACCCTTGGCGGGGACCTCGCGCTGACTACGTGAATGTCGATGGCTCGACGCCAATGCGCGAGGCAGGAATGAAGACCGTCTAACTTTGACCCCAGGAATACGACTCCGCTGCTATCGGGCGGATCCGCCAGACCCTTATCGAGCAGGGGTGGACGATCCACGATGCTGAGTGGGGCGTCGCTGGCTCCCAGGAGGTCCAGTCCGTAACCTGGCGCCGCGGATCGGAAGAGGTCGTTCTGGAGACCGAAACCCACATGGGGGTCAGCCTCGTAGGCCCCTAGAAGGTTGTCGACGAGGTCAAAACGTCAGTCGATGAGCAGTTGAAGCCCTAGCTGTGGCTTGCAGGTTTCGCCGCTTGGATCCCCGCCTTCGCGGGGAGGAGCGGTGGTGGGCCACCTTACCGCGAGTTCACGTTCTTCGCCTCATTCCCGCCACAATTCGCCACGCATGTAACGCTACGTATGTAGCGAACAAGTGTGGAGGCTGGCGTGATCGAATCCTTGCCGCGACGTGAGAGGGAAGTGTTCGAGACCCTGTGCCGGCTGGGTTCCGGTGGGGCGTCGGCGGTTCGGGCGGCCTTGTCCGATCCGCTGAGCGACTCGGCGGTGCGCACCATGCTGACGCGGTTGGAGGCCAAGGGCCTGGTCGAGCGGACGGACGGGGTGTTCAGCCCGGTCCAGAGCACCGAGACCGTGGCCGCCGGGGCGCTTCGCCGGATGGTCGACACCTTCTTCGCCGGGTCGGCGGCCAACGCCGCCACCGCCCTGCTGGGGCTGGGCCAGCGGCTGACGCCCGACGAGGCGGCGGCGCTGGAGAAGGCCATCGACGATGCGCTGGAGCGCAAGTCATGAGCTGGACCCTGCTCGCCGCCGTGATGATCAAGTCCGGCCTGATCGCCGGGGCGGGGCTGGCCTGCGCTGCCCTGCTGACCCGGCGCCCGGCCGACAAGGTCGAGGTGCTGCGGGGGGCGGTCTGCCTGCTGCTGCTCCTGCCCATCGCCATGTTCGCCTTGCCGTCGCTGGACCTGCCGGTCCTGCCCGCCCTGGCCATCGAGGCCCTGCCGCCCGCGCCGGCGGTGGTTCCGGGGGTGACGCTGGAAGTGTGGCCTCTGGCCAGCTTCGAGGTGTCCGCTCCCGACCTGCGCTGGCCGCCGGTCTGGGCGCTGGTCGCCGCCGGATGGCTGGCTGTGGCGTCGGTGATCGCCGGCCGCTTCGCCCTGGGCGTGCTGCTGCTCGACCAATGGACGCGGGAAGGGCGGCCGGTGGATTGCCCGGCCTGGCTGTCGGCGCTGGAGCGTCTGGCCCCCGTGGGCCGGCCGCGCCTGGTGGGCAGCGGGCGGGTGGCGGGGCCTCTCAGCTGGGGCGCGGGGAGTGGGGCGATCCTGCTCGACCCAGCCAGCCTGGCCCAGCCGCAATCCGCCCCCGCCATCCTGGCGCACGAGCTGGCGCACCTGCGCCGACACGACTGGATCTTCCTGATGCTGTCGAAGCTGGCCGTCGCCCTGTTCTGGTTCAACCCCCTGGTCTGGCGGCTGCACGCCGCCCTGGCCGAGGCCTCGGAAGAGGCCGCCGACGCCGCCGCCCTCGAGACGGTGGACCGTCGAACTCTACGCCCGGGCGCTGGTGCGCCTGGCCGCTCAACCCGCGCCCGTCGCCGCGTTCGCCATGGCCGCGGACGCCCGCACCCTCAAGAAAAGGATCGCCTGCATCATGGCCGACACGACCCCCCGCCGCCGTCCCCTGACCGCCGCCCTGACCGTGGCCGCCCTGTGCGCCGTCGCCGCGCCGCTGGCCGCCGTCGAGCTGAGCCGTCAGGCCCATGCGGAGGCCGCGCCCGCGACACCCGCCGAGGTGACTTCCGAAGCCGCCACCGACGCGGCCAAGATCGTCCCGTCGCAGAAGCGCGGCGTGAACCTGGCCGTGCTGGGGATCGAGCCGCCCGCGCCTCCGGCCCCGCCCGCGCCGCCGGCGCCTTTCGCGACCGCCGCCCTGCCGGCGCCCGCGCCTGTTCCCGCGCCGGCCGCCAGCCCGGCTCCGCCCGCGCCCCCGGCGCCGCCCGCCCCGTCGGGCAAGGCGGTCCACTTTTACTACTCCTCCCGCGAGGCCACGCCCGAGGAGCGCCAGGCCGCCGAGGAGGCCCGCCGCCAGGCCGTGGTCGCCCGTGAGCAGGCCGTCGTCGCTCGCCGCCAGGCGGCCGAGGCCCGCGCCCAGGCGCAGGTCGAGCGGGCGCGCGCGCAAATCGAACGCAACGCCGCCCTGGAGGCTTCCCGTATCAATGTGGCGGAGATCCGCGCCCATGCCGAACGGGCGCGCCTTGAGGGGGAGAAGGCCCGCGAACTGGCTGTGCGCCATCGCGCCGAGGCCCGCGTCCACATGCGGGACGGCGCCCAGAACATGCGCCGGGGCGCCCGTCAGATGCGCGAGGAGGCCGTGCGCCTTCAGGACCCGTCCTACCGCGCCAAGCAGATCGCCGAGAACCGCGCGCGGGGCAACGACGTCACCGACGCCGAACTGATCGCCCTGAGCAAGCGCCTGCCGGGCCAGGCGGCCGACCTGGAGCGCAACGCCGAGCGGCTGGAACAGCGCGCGGCGGACCCAGTCTAGGGTCTTCTCCTCCCCCGTCACGACGGGGGGAGTATTTCACCCCTCTTCCGCCTTCAGCACCACGGCCGAGCGGACGGACTCGACGCCTTCGGTGGCGCTCAGTCGGTCCACCAGCCTCGACAGGTCCTGGGGCGTCGCCGTCCGCACGATGGCGACGCCGTCTACGGCGCCGGTCACCGAGTAGTAGCGGGTGATCTCCGGCCAGTGGCGAAAGCGGGCGACGACCGGCTCGCAGGGGCGCTGGCCGAAGGTCAGCGACAGCACCGCCCGCAGACCTTCGTCCTCATTGGCGGCCAGCACCGCCCGATAGCCGAGAATGACCTTGTCCCGCTCCAGCCGGGCCATGCGCGCCTGGACCGCCGTGCGCGACAAGGCGAGCTTCTGGGCCAGGGCGGTCAGGGTCATCCGCGCGTCCTGCGACAGCAGGGCGATGAGCTTCTCGTCCAGGGCGTCGCGCGCGCCTGCGATCTGCCTAGACGCCGTTTGATTTTCGCTCATTCCGCCAGTCCCCGCCGCCGTCTTGCTCATGGCGACGGGTGCTTCCGGTCCTCACAATCGACGGCCGAAGAGGGCTGTCAAGATGACGAGGATGCGGGACTTGAAACCGTTGGGCTGGGACGCCGTGCTGCTGGTGATCGACGTGCAGGCGGGGTTCGATGATCCCGCATGGGGCGTGCGCAACAACCCGGGGGCGGAGCGCAATATCGCGACGCTGCTGGCGGCCTGGCGAGCGTCGAGTTCGACCGGTCATTCATGTGCATCACGACTCGCCTCGGGCGGACGGGCGGCTTCGGCCGGGGACGCCGGCCAATGCGCCGAAGCCCGAGGCTCTGCCCCGGGCGGGGGAGGCCATCCACCGCAAGTCGGTCAACAGCGCCTTCATCGGCACGACGCTGGAGGCGGACCTGCGGCGGCGCGGCGCCACGACCCTGGTCATCGTCGGCCTGACCACCAACCACTGCGTCTCCACGACCGCGCGGATGGCGGGGAACATGGGGTTCGCCGTGACGGTGGTGTCGGACGCCACGGCGACCTTCGCCCGCCCGCACCTGGACGGACGGATGCGCACGGCGGACGAGGTCCACGACGCGGCGCTCAGCGACCTGCAGGGCGAATTCGCCCAGGTGGTCGATACGGCGGCCGTGCTGGCGGCGATGACCATGAAGGAGACGGCCTGTGCGTAGGCTTCTCATCGCCGCGGCCGGGCGGTCGCATTGCTGTCGGGCGCCGCCCTGTCAAGCGCTGCTGGGGCGCAGCCGAAGCCCGGGGACGACTTCTACGCCTACGCCAACGATGCGTGGCTGAAGAGCACGACCCTGCCGGACGGGCGCGCCAGCATCGACACCACGGCCCTGCTGCGGGACGAGGCGACGGTGCGCATCCGCGAGCTGGTGCAGACGGCGGGCGGCCGCGTGGGCGACTATCACGCCGCCTGGCTGGACGTGCACGCCATCGAGGCGCGAGGGCTGGCCCCGATCAAGACCGAGCTGGCGGCCATCGCCGGCATCGGTGACCGCAAGGCCCTGGCCGCCCATCTGGGCCGGTCGATGCGGCTGGACGACGGGGGCAACAGCCGGGGGAAAGCCCCCTGGGCCTGTGGGTCCACCAGGGCTTCCACGACGGCGACCGCTATGCGCCGCACCTGATGCAGGGCGGGCTGGGCCTGGCGCGGGGGACTATGCCGACGCGGCCAAGGTCGCCGCCTATCGCGCCCAGGTCGCGCCGGTGCTGGTCCTGGCCGGGCTGGATGCGGCGGAGGCCCGTGCCGCGCAGGTCACAGCGGTGGAGACCGCCCTGGCCGCCGGCCACGCGCCGGAGGGCCACAACGACGACGTGGTCCGCATCGACAACACCTGGCGCCGCGCCGACTTCGCGGCCAAGGCGCCGGGCCTGGACTGGGACGCCTATTTCCAGGGTGCGGGCCTGGGCGGGCAGGACGCCTTCGTGGTCTGGCAGCCGTCGGCGGCGACCGGTCTGGGCGCGGCGGCGGGCGGCCAGCCGCTGGAGGCATGGCGCGACTACCTGGCCTTCCACCGCCTGCGCCAGTCGGCGGGCGTGCTGCCCAGGGCGGTGCGCGATGCGCTGGGTCTTGCGGGCGAGGATCGGGGCAAGGCGGCGGTGACCGCCACGACGGCGGCCCTTGGCCACGACATCGGCCGGCTCTATGTGGCGAAATACTTCCCGCCGTCGTCCAAGGCGGCGGCCCAGGCCATGGCCGAGAACCTGCGCGCCGCATTCCGCGCGCGGCTGCAGCGGGCGCAATGGATGTCGCCCGCCACGCGGGACAAGGCCCTGGCCAAGCTGGCGGCCCTGAACATCGGGGTCGGCTATCCCGACCGCTGGATCGACTATGCGGGGCTGGAGGTCCGGCGGGACGACGCCCTGGGCAACCTGCGCCGGGCCGAGGCCCACGCCTGGCGCCGCCAGGTCGCCAAGCTGTCCACGCCCGTCGATCCGGGGGAGTGGGACGGCCTGCTGCCGCAATGGCCGGGGGCGATCATCCATTTCAGCCCCAACGCCATCCAGTTCTCGGCCGGCATCCTGCAGCCGCCATACTTTGATCCGGGCAGCGACGCGGCGACCAACTACGGCTCGGCCGGGGCCGGCATGGCGCACGAGATCAGCCACAGCTTCGACGAGCTGGGGAATATCTACGACGCCAAGGGGCGGCTGGGGAAAACGAGGACCTGGCCCGCTATCGCGCCGCCGCCGCGCCCCTGGCCGCGCAGTACGCCGGCTATTGCCCCCGGCCCGACCTGTGCGTGAAGCCGGCCCAGGTGCTGGGCGAGGGGATGGGCGACCTGGCCGGCCTGCGCACAGCCTATGACGCCTATGTCCTGTCGCTGGGCGGCAAGCCGGATGTGGTCAGGGACGGCCTGACCGGCGACCAGCGGTTCTTCCTGTCCTTCGCCCGGCGGTGGCGGCGGCTGCAGACCGACGGGGCGATGGAACGCCAGATCGCCAGCGACATCCACGCCCCCGGCCAATACCGCGCCAGCATGGTCCGCAATCACGAGGCCTGGGTCCGGGCGTTCGACGTGAAGCTGGGGGACCGGCTGAGCGTGGAGGCGCGGGTGGGGTTGTGGTGAGGGCCTAGAACGCGATCCCCGGCCGCAGGATCAGCTGGAACACCGCCAGCAGGACCACCAGCGCCAGGCCGGGGACCGCCAGGCTCGGCGCTCCGACCGCGCCGCGCGTCCGCCGCCGGTCGACAGCGGCGCCCAGGGCCAGCCAGCCGGCGATCATCAGGTGGACGATCAGGGGGATCAGCACCACCTCGATCGGGTGGCGCGGCACGCGGAAGGGCACGATCAGCACGACCGCCGCCAGCAGGGCCGCCAGCACGCTCCAGCCGAACGCCCGGCCCCGCGCCTCCAGCGGCGACAGCCGGGCCAGCATGACGCCCGAGGCGGCCATGGCGACGGCGGCGAGGACCAGCAGCGCCGCCTTGCCCGCCGGTCCGACCTGCAGATAGGCCAGGGCGCGGCCCATGTCGTTGCCCGCCAGCACCGTGCCGATGGCCAGCTGGCTGAACGCCTGGAACAGCCCCTGCGCCGCCATCCAGAAGAAGAACCCGCGCCAGGTGGCCGACACCCCGCGCACGGCGGCCAGCAGGACGAGGAACACCACCCCGCCGCTCAACGTGCCCAGCGCCCCGGTCCCCTGCAGCAGCTCGGCCACGGGGGCGTCGCCGGTCCAGTCATGGTCGTTGTGGAACAGGGTCGGATTCAGCCCGGCCCACGCCTTGGGCAGGACCAGCCACAGCTCCTGCCAGAAGAAGGTCAGGCTGAACGCCAGGGCGCACAGCACGACGGAGCCGGCCGCCGGCAAGGCGCGGTCCTGGCTGGGCCGGGCGAGCACGAGCCCGGCGACGAGGGGCGCGATCCCCAGGGCGAGGACGAGGTAGAGGATGGCGGTCATGGGGGAGGGATTAACGTGCGCCGGCCAACTAGGCCATGCGTCCTTCGAGACGTCGGCTGCGCCGGCTCCTCAGGATGACGAATTCCGAGTGCAATAAATCCCGTCATGCTGAGGAGCGCGGCAGCGCGTCTCGAAGCACGCAAGGCGCTCCCCCAGCCCCGTCATCCTCGCCCTCGTGGCGAGGACCCAGCAACGGCTGAGGTTCAGAAGGGGCCCCTGCGGTGGCCGCCACACCGGTCCGCCCGCCTACGCGGAGTCTCTGGTTCCTAGGCACAAGGCCTAGAATGACGGAGGGGTTGTGGATTCTACGTAGGCACATCCCCCAAATTTCGGGCCACCCGCCCCGGGCGTATCACCTTGTCACACCGGCGAACGAACTCGCCGAACAGCATAAGGCGTCAGCCCATGACCGCTCCTCTCGTCGATATCATCCATCACAACCCCAAGGGCGTTTCGGATCGGATCGCCTATGGGTTCGTCAAGGCGCTGCGGTTCTGCGCCGACACCTTCTTCGCCAAGCGGTACGGCCACCGGGCGGTGGTCCTGGAGACCGTGGCGGCGGTGCCCGGCATGGTCGGCGCCACGCTGAACCACCTGAAGTGCCTGCGCCGCATGGAGGACGACCGCGGCTGGATCAAGACGCTGATGGACGAGGCCGAAAACGAGCGCATGCACCTGATGACCTTCATCGAGGTGGCCAAGCCGACGGCCTTCGAACGCTTCGTGGTCGTGGCCGTGCAGTGGGTCTTCTACCTGTTCTTCTTCGCGCTCTACCTGATCTCGGCCAAGACCGCCCACCGCGTGGTCGGCTATTTCGAGGAAGAGGCGGTGATCAGCTACACCCACTACCTCGCCGAGATCGACGAGGGCCGCAGCGAGAATGTCGGCGCCCCGGAGCTGGCCAAGCGCTACTGGAGCCTGCCGGACGACGCCACCCTGCGTGACGTGGTCGAGGTGGTCCGCGCCGACGAGGCCCATCACCGGGACGTCAACCACGGCTTCGCCAACGAGATCGCGGGCCTGGCTGCGACCCCCATCGCCCCTTGCCCCCCGCACTGGGCCCTGGAGCCGATCTGGAAGAAGGCCGCCTGAACCTTCTTTTTGATGACGCAGGAGAGCCGGCGATCGAAAGGTCGCCGGTTTTCTTTGTTGGGGGGAGCCGTGAGCGCGTGCTTCGAGAGGCTCAGCATGACGAAGATGGGATGGCTCTGAGTTCGTCATCCTGAGTTTGTCGAAGGACCCAGAGCGTTTCAGTCCCGCTTGCCCAGGCCTTGTGCCTGGGGTCCCTCGTTCCGCCGATGGGACGCGGCAGGATGGTCTCTGTCAGAGAAGCGGATGCAGGGGCCCTCGCCACAGGGGCGAGGGAGGCGGTGGGTGTTTAGGGCCCGCCCCATCATCCCTGAAGCGGTTGAGGGGTTGTGCGTCCTTCGAGACGGCCTTCGGCCTCCTCAGAATCACGAATTCAGTTGGCGACAAAGCTCGTCATGCTGAGGAGCGCGATAGCGCGTCTCGAAGCACGCAGAGCGCTCCCCAGACCCTGGTGATTCCTCTCCCCACGTGTGGGGAGAGGTTGGGTGAGGGGCTTGCGGCGGTTCCGCCTGCACAGGTTTTTGCCGGTTGAAGCTCAGCGCCCCCTCACCCTTACCCTCTCCCCCAGAGGGGGCGAGGGGATGGGCCCCTAAGCCGCCGACCGCCCAATATCCAAACCCTGCTTCACCGGCAGGACGAAGCTGACCGTGGTGCCTTCGCCGGGTTCGCTGGACAGTTCCAGGGCGCCGTCGTGCATCTCGATGAGGGATTTGGTCAGGGCCAGGCCCAGGCCCGTGCCCTGGGTGCTCTTGGAGTGCTGGTGGCTTTCCACCTGCTCGAAGGGCTTGGCCAGGCGCGACAGGTCCTCGGGGCTGATGCCGATGCCGGTGTCGCGCACGCTGATGCGGACGCGCTCGCCCAGCACGTCGCGCCAGGACTTGCCCGCGATGGTGATGGTCCCGCCCTTGGGGGTGAACTTGATGGCGTTGGACAGGATGTTCAGCAGCACCTGCTTGAGGGCGCGGAAGTCGGCCTCGATGTCGGGCAGGTCGGGCAACTCGACCTTGATCTTCAGGCCGGCGGTGTCGGCTCGGTTGCGCACCAGGCGCAGGGCGTCGTCGGTGACCTCGGCCATGCGGACGGCCTCGAACTTGAGGTTCATCTTGCCCGCCTCGATCTTGGCCATGTCGAGGATGTCGTTGATCAGGGCCAGCAGGTGCTGGCCGCTGTTGTGGATGTCCTGGACATAGCCCTTGTAGCGGGCGTCGCCGACCGGGCCGAACATCTCGGCCAGCATCATCTCGGAGAAGCCGTTGATGGCGTTGAGCGGGGTGCGCAGCTCGTGGCTCATATTGGCCAGGAACTCGGACTTGGCGCGGTTGGCGCCCTCGGCCTTGACCTTCTCCATCTCGTATTTGCGGGCGAGCTCGGCCAGCATCTCCTGGCTGCGCTCCAGGCTGACGACGGCGCGCTGCAGCTCTTCCTCGTTTCGGCGGCGCTGGGCTTCCTGGTTCTTCACCGCCGTGATGTCCGAGGCGGTCATGACCAGGCCGCCCTCGGCGGTGCGGCGTTCGGAGATGTGCAGCCAGCGGCCGTCGGTCATCTCGGCCTCGCGCACGCCCTTGGCGCCGTCGGCGGCCGGGTGCTCGCGCAGGATAGCCAGCTGGGCGTAGCGGTTGACCTGCTCGCGCGCCGCGCCGGGCTTCAGCAGCTTGGGCTCCAGGTTGAAGACCTGGCGGTAGTTGCGGTTGCACATCAGCAGGCGGCCGCCGCGGTCCCACAGGACGAAGGCTTCGGACACGCTTTCGATGGCGTCGCGCAGGCGGTTCTCGGCGGCCATGGCGCGAGCCTGGGCCATGCGCTCCTCGGTGACGTCAAGAACCACGCCGATGATGCGGCCGTAGCCTTCCTTGCCCGGCTCGCCGGCGCCCTGGCCGCGCGCGTCGATCCAGATGGCGCGGGCGCCCCGCAGGCTGGGCACCTTGAAGGACACGTCGAATGCGCCGTAGACGGCGGCGTTGGACAGGGCGTGGCGGACCTTGTCGCGATGCTCGGGCGAGACGCGGTCCAGCAATTCCTGGCCGGAGACCACGCCCGCGCCGCCCCAGCCGAAAATGCCGCCGGTGATGTCGGACAGATAGACCCGGTCCTGGGCCAGGTCCCATTCCCAGATGCCGCAACGGGCCGCCTCGACCGCTGTGCGGAAGCGGGTCTCGCTCTCGGCGAACTTGCGCTGGTCGGCGTCCATGCGCCGGGCCTGCAGCATCAGCATGCTGATCAGCACGCCGCCCACGCCCAGGGGGGTGAGCAGGGACATCAGCCCGCCCAGGTCGGCGCCGAAGCTGTGGCGGGGCAGGGCGACCACGGCCAGCAGGGCGTCGCCCGCCGCCGGGGCGCTGGCCATCTCGTAGCGGCTCTCGCCCTTGCCGCCGGCGGTGATGACCTCGGCAGCGGCGGTGGGGCCCATGACCATCAGGGGACGGCCGTCGGGCAGGGCGATGGCGACGGCCGAGCCGTCCTGTTCGCCGATGCGCAGGCGGCGCGGGTCGATGGCGGCGATCAGGCGCACGCGGCGGCCGGCCTCGTCGCGCAGGACCATGGAGGCGAAGATGTGCTCAGAATCGGCGGGGGCGCCGACCCAGCGGGGCTGGCGCGAGACGTCGGCGGCCACGGCCACCACGCCCCAGTCGACGCCGGACGCGCTGCCGACCTCGCCCACCAGCTCGCCGTTGGACAGGACGGCCACGGCCTGGACCGCGCCGCCGCCCGCCGCCAGGGCCACGTCGGCCGCGTCGTTGGGGGTGGATTGCGTCTGCTGCATCACCGCGCCGCCGGCGGCGAGTGCCGCGCTCCAGGCCGAGGCGTGGCCGTTGATCTCGGCGGCCAGGGCCTTGGCGTGGGCGGCGGCGGCGCGCTGCTGCTCCGACCCGCGCGCGGCGTCCTCGAACGACTTCAGCCCGACGGTGGCGTAGACGGCCAGCAGGACGAGGGCGGCGATGATCGCCAGGCGGACGAAGATCTGGGACGAGCGCTGCTGGGCCGCGGACGCGCTGGCGGACGTGGCGGCGGCCGGTCCGGCTGCTCCTTCTCCGCTACGTTTCCAAAGGGCCAAGTCGAGCGCTCCCCTACGACCGACGAATTGCAAATCACCCCGAGGACGCCAGACTACTTTAGCTGGCGCCGGGGGTCACTCGACTAAGCCTTGCGAAATCTAGGCCAAGGCCTTCGAGGCAAGTTCGTAGACGTTTTTGGACAGGCCTTCGTGGGCCACGATCCGCTCCAACTGCCCGCGCATAAGGGCCGCCAGCGCCGGTTTGTAGCGCCGCCAGCCGCCCAGGGGCTCGACCAGGCGGGCCGCCGTCATCGGGTTGGAGGCGTCCACGGCCAGGATCTGGTCGGCAAGAAGGCGATAGCCGGCGCCGCTTTCGTCGTGGAACCGGGCAGGATTGGCCGAGGAGAACGACTGGATCAGCGCCCGCAGGCGGTTGGGGTTCTTGGGGTCGAAGTCCGGATGGGCGGTCAGGCCCAGGATGCGGCCGACCGCGCCCTCGTGCGGGTCGCGGCCCTGGGCCGCGAACCACTTGTCCAGCACCAGCGGCTCGTCGCGCCACTTGGCGTGGAAATCGGCGATGGCCTTCTCCGCCGGCTCGCCGCCGATGGCGATCAGGGCGTTCAGGCCGCCCATGGCGTCGGTCATGTTGGCGGCGGCCTCGAAGTGGCCGACGGCCAGGGCCACGTTCTCCGCGTGCGGATCGGCGGCCAGCAGGTCGAGCACGGCGTTGCGCAGGGCGCGGCGGCCTGCGGCCTCGGCGGTGGTCGAGAACTCGCCCGCCTCCTGCATGCCGGTGTGCAGGCGGCGCAGGAACTCGCTCAGATGCACGGCGATGCGGGTGCGCAGCATCTCGCGCGCCTCGCGGATGGCGGCGGGATCGGCCGGCTGCATGGCCAGGGCCAGGTCGCTCTCGCTGGGCAGCGACAGCAGCAGGGCCTTGAAGGCGGGCTCGGCGGCCTGGTCATCCAGGGCGCGGCCCAGGGCCTCGGCGAAGCGGGTCTCGGCCACCTCGTCCGGCGTTCCGGCAGCGCGGGCCAGGATCAGCTGGCGAGCCAGGGCCTGGCCGGCTTCCCAGCGGTTGAACAGGTCGGGGTCGTAGCCCAGCAGGACGTAGCCGTCCTTGGCCGGGGCGGCGACGGTCAGGTTCACCGGGGCGGAGCAGCCGCGCAGGACCGACAGCACCGGGCGGCTGGCGACGCCGTCCCAGCGGATGGTCTTCTCGGCGGCGTCGAGCACCACGATCTCGGTCTCCCGCAGAACCTCGCCGCTGTCGTCCAGCAGGCCGATGGCGACGGGCAGGGGCAGGGCATGCTTGTCCGGCTGGCCCGGCGTGGGGGCGGTTGACTGGGTCAGGGTCAGGGTGACGGCCTTGGCCGCCTCGTCATAGTCGGCGGCGACGGTCACCGCCGGGGTGCCGGCCTGTTCGTACCAGGCGAAGAAGTGGTCCAGGTCCTGGCCCGACGCCTCGGCGAAGCAGGCGATGAACGCCTCGACCGTGGTCGCCTCGCCGTCGTGGCGGTCGAAGTACAGGTCCATGCCGGTGCGGAAGGCGTCCGCGCCGATCAGGGCCTTCAGCATGCGGATGATCTCCGCGCCCTTCTCGTAGATGGTCGCGGTGTAGAAGTTGTCGATCTTCAGATAGCTGGACGGCCGCACCGGGTGGGCCAGGGGGCCGGCGTCCTCGGGGAACTGCCGGGCGCGCAGGGCCTTCACGTCCTTGATCCGCTGGACCGCGTGGCCGCGCATGTCGGCGCTAAATTCCTGGTCGCGGAAGACCGTCAGGCCCTCCTTCAGGCACAGCTGAAACCAGTCGCGGCAGGTGATGCGGTCGCCGGTCCAGTTGTGGAAGTACTCGTGGGCGACGACGCTCTCGATCCGCTCATAGTCGAGGTCGGTGGCGGTCTGCGGATCGGCCAGCAGCAGGGAGCTGTTGAAGATGTTCAGCCCCTTGTTCTCCATGGCCCCGAAGTTGAAGTCGCGGACGGCGACGATCATGAACAGGTCCAGGTCGTACTCGCGGCCGAACGCCTCCTCGTCCCACTTCATGGACCGCTTGAGGGCGTCCAGCGCATAGGCGGCGCGGGCCGACATGCCGGTGTCGACGAACACCTTCAGGGCGACCTCGCGGCCGCTCATGGTGATGAAGCTGTCCTCCAGCACGTCCAGCTCGCCCGCCACCAGGGCGAACAGATAGGCCGGCTTGGGGAACGGATCCTCCCACTCGGCGAAGTGGCGATCGCCGGGCAGGGCGCCGCTGTCGGTCAGGTTGCCGTTCGACAGCAGGTGGGCGAACTGGCGGTCAGCCTCGATCCGCACGGTGAAGCGGCTGAGCACGTCCGGTCGGTCAGGGAACCAGGTGATCCGGCGGAAGCCCTCGGCCTCGCACTGGGTGCAGAAGCGGCCGCCGGACATGTAGAGGCCCATCAGCGTGGTGTTGTCGGCCGGGTCGATATCGACCTCGGTCTCCAGCACGAAGGCGTCGGGCAGGTTGGCGACGGTCAGCAGATCGTCGGTGACCGTTCGCTCCGCCGCCGGCTGGCCGTCGACCAGGACGCTGACCGTGCGCAGCTTCTCGCCGTTCAGGACCAGCGGCTCAGCATGGTCGCCGTTGCGCCTGATCGTCAGCCGGGCTTTGACCCGCGTCCCGTGCGGCTGCAGATCGAAGACGAGGTGTGTCTGGTCGATCAGGAAGGCGGGCGGCCGGTAGTCGGCCAGGCGGATCGGCTGGGGCGTTTCGGTGCGCATGGGTTCCGATTTAGGGGATCGATGAGGCGAGCGCGAGGCTTGACGAAGTAAGGAAGTTCCTTACCTTTCGTTCCATGATCACAAGCCGCCTTACCAGCAAGGCTCAGACGACGATCCCGCAACCGGTTCGGGCCGCGTTAGGCCTCAAGCCGGGTGATGACGTCGTCTATGAGATCGAGGGCGATCAGGTGCGGCTGATCCGAGCGCCTCAGGCTGGTTTCCAGGAAGATCCCTTCGTCACATTCGAAGAGTGGGCCGGGGAAGCGGACAGCCGAGCCTATGCAGACCTTTGAACGCGGCGACCTGATCAAGGTCCCGTTCCCTTATACTGATCGGGCGACACGTCAGCGGCGGCCAGCTTTCGTTATCGGAGCAGGTGATCTGCAGAGCGGCCACGGTTTGCTCTGGGTTTTGATGGTGACCAGCGCAGAGAACCGGAGCTGGCCGGGCGATGTGGACATCCACGATCATCGTGCCGCTGGGCTTCCCGCGCCCTCGGTCGTACGCACCGCGAAGATCGCCACCATCGATGCTCGGGACGCGGAGCCGCTAGGCAAGGCGCCGACAGCTTTGCTGTCGGCGGTTACGGCCCGAGTAGAGACGGTGCTCAACGGGCGCTGACCTACTCCGTCGCGCTCGGCGCCGACTTTCCCTTCGCCACCATCACGGTCTTGGTGTTCGTGAACTCGCGGATGCCCAGGTGCGAGCATTCGCGGCCGTGGCCGGCGTGCTTGATGCCGCCGAAGGGCAGGGCGGGATCGGAGCGGACGTTCTGGTTCACGAAGCTCATGCCGGCGGCGATGCGGCGGGCGGCGATCTCGCGGCCGCGCTCCAGGTTGCGGGTCAGGACGCCGGAGCCGAGACCGAACTCGGTGTCGTTGGCGATGCGGATAGCGTCTTCTTCGTCCTGCGCGACGATGATCGCGGCGACGGGGCCGAAGACCTCCTCGTCATAGGCGGCGTGGCCGGGTTTCACGTCGGCGAGCACGGTGGCCGGATACCAGGCGCCTGGGCGGTCGGGGAGCTCGCCGCCCAGAACCAGGCGCGCCCCGGACTTCACGCTGCGGACGACCTGATCGTGGATGTCGTCGCGGGCCTTGATGCTCTGCATCGGGCCGAACTTCGCCGCCTCGGTGGTCGGGTCGGCGGGCTGGTAGGCGGCCATCTTCTCGACCAGGGCCTTCTCGAAGGCGTCGGCGATATCCTTGAGGACCACGAAGCGCTTGCCGGCGATGCAGCTCTGGCCGCCATTGACCATGCGGGCGACGGCGGCGATGCCCGCCGCCTCGTCGATGTCGGCGTCGGACAGGACGATGTACGGGTCCGAGCCGCCCAGTTCGAGCACCACCTTCTTCAACGCCCCGCCCGCCGCCGCGGCGACGGAGCGGCCGGCGGGCACCGAGCCGGTCAGGGTGACGGCGGCCACGCGGTCATCCTCGATCAGGGGCTTCACCTCGCCGGAACCGATCAGCAGGGTGCGGAAGACGTCCGGCGGGAAGCCGGCCTCGCGGAACACCTGCTCGATGGCGAGCGCGCTGCCCGGGACGTTGCTGGCGTGCTTCAAGACCGCCGTGTTCCCCGCCATCAGGGTCGGGGCGGCGAAACGGAAGACCTGCCAGAAGGGGAAGTTCCACGGCATCACCGCCAGGATCACGCCCAGGGGATTGTAGGCGATGAACGCCTCGCCGCCGCTGAAGGGCAGGGGCTCGTCGGCCAGGAAGCGTTCGGCGTTGTCGGCGAAGAAATCGCAGTTGGCGGCGCACTTCTCGATCTCGGCCCGGCCGTCGCTGAGGGTCTTGCCCATCTCGGCGGTCATCAGGGCGGCGAACTCGTCCTGGCGGCGGCGCAGCACGGCGGCGGCGGCCTTCATCAGCCGCGCCCGCTCGGTGAAGGGCGTGTCGCGCCAGGCGGGAAAGGCGGCGTGGACCTGGCCCAGGATCGCCGAGGCCTCGTCCCGCGTGTGGCCCTCGTAGCTGCGGCCCTTTTGACCGGTGGCGGGATCGACGGTCTGGAAGACGGGCTTGGCGGCCATGGGGGCTCCTGGGTGGGTGTGATGAGCACCTAACGAGATAGGCGGCCGATAGGTCTTTTACGACCATGACCAAGCTTGAAAATCCTCGCCATCCTGAGGAGCGGGTGCGCCTGCCTAGTTTCGCCTCCCCAGGCCTTGTGCCTGGGGTCCCTGGTTCAGCTCGCAGGGTATGGGCAGGCGTCTGGCGATGAGGTGGCGGATGCAGGGACCCTCGCCACAAGGGCGAGGGGGGCGAGGGAGGCGAGAAGACAAAACACCCAAAACCTCCCCCCGCTTGACGCGAGGTCAGGCTTTCCCCTCGCGTAAACGTCGATAAGCTGACTGGGTCAGACGGGCGAAAACAGTCCGCGACGGGAGGACCCAGCCGTGGATTTCGATTTCTCAGACGACCAAAAGTTCCTGAAAGGCGAGGCGCGAAAGTTCCTTGAGGCCCGGTGCGCCATCCCCGCCGTGCGGGCGGTGCTAGATGATCCGGACAAGGCCTTCGACGCCGCCCTGTGGCGCGGCGTGGCCGAGCAGGGCTGGCTGGGCGCGGCTATCCCGGAGGAGTTCGGGGGCCTGGGCCTGGGCCATGTGGAGCTGTGCGCCATCGCCGAGGAGCTGGGCCGCGCGCTGGCGCCGATCCCCTTCGCGTCCACGGTCTATCTGCTGGCCGAGGCGGTGATGCTGGCGGGAACGGATGCGCAGAAGCAGAGCATCCTGCCCAGGATCGCGGCGGGCGAGCTGATCGGCTGCATCGCCACCTCCGAAGGGCCGGGCGCGATCACCGCCGCCTCGATCCAGGCGACGGTCAGCGGCGGCAAGCTGTCGGGCGTGAAGATCCCGGTGACCGACGGCGACGTGGCCGACGTGGCGCTGGTGCTCGCCAAGGAAGGCGGCAAGCCGGGCCTCTATCTGGTGGAGCTGGGCGGGGACGTCGGGCGCATCAGCCTGAAGTCGCTGGACCCCACCCGCAGCATCGCCAAGCTGACCTTCAAGGACGCCCCGGCCGAACGGCTGGGCGGCGCGGGCGAGGGGATGGAGTTGCTGCAGGCGGTGCTGGACCGCGCGGCGGCCCTGCTGGCGTTCGAGCAACTGGGCGGCGCTGACCGTTGCCTCGAGATGGCCAAGGCCTACGCCATGGAGCGCTACGCCTTCGGGCGGGTGATCGGCGGCTACCAGGCGATCAAGCACAAGCTGGCCGACATGTACGTGAAGAACGAGGTCGCCCGCTCCAACGCCTATTACGCGGCCTGGGCGCTGAACACCTCAGCGCCGGAGCTGCCGATCGCGGCCTCGGCGGCGCGGATCGCGGCGTCGGACGCCTATTGGTTCGCCTCGAAGGAGAACATCCAGACCCACGGCGGCATGGGCTTCACCTGGGAGGTGGACTGCCACCTCTATTACCGCCGGTCCAAGCAGCTGGCCCTGGTGGCCGGCGCGCCCAAGGCCTGGAAAGAGCGGCTGGTCAGCCAGCTCGAACGCAAGAACGCGGCTTAGGAGATCGTCATGGATTTCAACGACAACGCCGAAGAAGCCGCCTACCGCGAAACCGCCCGGGACTGGCTGGCCAAGGCCGGCGCCGCGCACCGCGAGGAATTCGGCGAGCCCAAGCCCAACACGCCCGAGCACAAGGCCGCGGCGAAGGCCTGGCAGGCCGAAAAGGCCAAGGCTGGCTACGCCTGCATCACCTGGCCCAAGGTCATCGGCGGGGGCGGCGGCACGCCGATCCAGCAGGTGATCTTCAACCAGGAAGAGGGCAAGGCGGGGATCGCCTACGGCTACTTCACCATCGGCCTGGGCATGTGCGTGCCGACGGTCATGGCCTTCGCCGACGACGCCACCAAGGGACGCTTCGTCGGCCCGGCGGTGAAGGGCGAGGAGATCTGGTGTCAGCTGTTCTCCGAACCGGCCGGCGGCTCCGACGTGGCGGCGACGCGGACGCGCGCGGTGCGGGACGGCGATGACTGGGTGATCAACGGCCAGAAGGTCTGGACCACGGGCGCCCAGCACAGCGACTACGGCATACTGCTGGTGCGCACCGACGTGGACGCGCCCAAGCACAAGGGCATGACCATGTTCTGGATCGACATGCGCGATCCGGCCGTGGAGGTCCGCCCGATCCACCAGGCCAGCGGCGGCAGCGAGTTCAACGAGGTCTATTTCACCGACCTGCGGGTGAAGGACAGCCAGCGCCTGGGCGCGCCGGGCGACGGGTGGAAGGTGGCGCTGGTCACCCTGATGAACGAGCGCCTGGCGGTGGGCGGCTCGGCCGGCCCGAACTATGGCGAGATCCTGGAGCTGGCGCGCGAGACGCCGGGCGCGCTGGCCGACAGCGCGTTCCGCGAGCGGCTGGCCGACTGGTACGTGGCGGCGGAGGGGCTGAAACTGACCCGCTTCCGCACCATGACCGCCCTGTCCAAGGGGCAGACGCCGGGGCCCGAAAGCTCGATCGGCAAGATCATCTCCGCCAACCAGCTTCAGGAGCTGACCAACGCGGCGGTGGAGATGGAGGACCAGTTCGGGATCATCGCCGACCCCGACGTGGCCCCCATGCGCGCGGCCTTCCAGCAAAGCCTGCTGTGGGCCCCTGGCCTGCGCATCGCCGGCGGCACGGACGAGATCCTCAAGAACATCATCGCCGAACGGGTCCTGGGCCTGCCCGGCGACGTGCGCGTCGACAAGGACGTGGCGTTCAAGGACATGCCGACGGGGCGGTGATTTGTCGGGTGAACCCTCTCCCTTGATGGGAGAGGGCAGGGTGAGGGTGACTGCTGAGGTTCAGCGGATCGGCGTCCGACGCCGTATCACCCTCATCCCCGACCCTTCTCCCATCAAGGGAGAAGGGGGCTATCTTCCTTGCTCGAACGCATACCCCAAGCTCAGCACCCGCGCGTCGTCCCAGGCCGTGCCGAGGATGGACAGGCCGACGGGCAGGTCCTTCACCTTGCCCATGGGCACGGTCAGGTGCGGATAGCCGGCCACCGCCGCCGGGCCGCCGATGCCGCCGCCTACATAGCCGCCGCGCAGGACGGGATCGATCAGATAGGCCGGGGCCATGGTCGGGGCGACGATGGCGACCACGTCGTTCTGCTTGAGCAGGACATCGATGCCTTCGGGTCCCGCGATGCGATGGGCGTCGGCCTTGGCCTTCAGGTAGTCGGCATCGTCCGGCGTCTTGGCTCGGTCGCAGATCTCGAACAGCTCCTGGGCGAAGAGCGGCATCTCCTGCGCCGCGTGCGCCTTGTTGAAGGCGATCAGGTCAGTGAGGTTGCGCGGCTTCACCTTGGTCGGATCGGTGGAGGCGAGATAGGCGGCGAGGCCGGCCTTGAACTCCACGCACAGGATCCTGTTCTCCAGCGGGCTGATCTCGCTTCGGCGGGGGAAGCTCTTGATGTCCACCAGGATCGCGCCCTGGGCCTTCAGCGTCGCCAGCGCCTTTTCGAACACCGCGTCGGTCTCGGGGTGGAAGCCGGCGGCATAGCGGGCGACGCCGATGCGGGTCCCCTTCAGGGCGTCCTTGTTCAGGGCGGCGAGGAACTCGGTCTTCCTGGCGTCGGCCTGGGCGGTGGCCGGGTCGGCAGGGTCGGAGCCGGCCATAGCGGTCAGCAGGGCGGCGGCGTCCGACACCGTCCGGGTCATCGGGCCGGCCGTGTCCTGGCTGGCGCTGATCGGAACCACATGGGTGCGGCTGACCAGGCCGACCGTGGGCTTGAAGCCGACGATGCCGTTGACGGCGGCGGGACAGATGACTGAGCCGTTGGTCTCGGTCCCCACCGCGGCGTCGGCGAAGCCGGCGGCCACGGCCGTGCCGCTGCCGGCGCTGGAGCCGCAGGCGTTGCGCAGGCGGTCATGGGCGTTGCGGGTCAGGCCGCCCACGGCGCTCCACCCGCTGAGCGAGGAGGTGGAGCGGAAATTGGCCCACTCCGACAGGTTGGTCTTGCCCAGGATGACCGCGCCGGCCTGGCGCAGGTTGGCGACCAGCGGCGCGTCGCGGCCGGTCATGTTGTCCTTCAGGGCCAGGGAGCCGGCGGTGGTCGGCAACTCGCTGCTGTCGATGTTGTCCTTCAGCAGGATCGCCCAGCCGTGGATGGGGCCGCGGACCTTGCCCGCCTTGCGCTCGGCGTCGCGGGCGCGGGCCTGGTCGAGGGCGACGGGGCTGACCGCGATGACGCTGTTGAGCGGCGGTTTGCCCGGCGCCTCGGCCCGGTCCTCCGCGGCGATCTTCTTCAGATAGGCCGCAGTCCGTTCGGCCGAGGTTTCGGCATGGGCGGTGGTCACCGCCGCCATGGCGAGCGCCGCCGCAAGGATCGTCTTCATCAAGCCTCCTCCGTAAGAGCGGACAGGTGAAGACGAAACCGAGGGGCGGGCAACTTACATCCAGTTTTAGGCGAACCGCCCCCGCAGCCACTCCATCAGGCCGAAGCCGCCGTCTTCCTTGCCGCGCTCCAGCAGCCAGTAGGTGACCGGGGTCGCCACCCGCGACAGAAGGGTGGAGGTGATCAGGCCGCCGATGATGGCGATGGCCAGGGGCGAATAGAGGCCCGACCCCTCCATCGCCAAGGGCAGCAGCCCGCCTATGGCCGTGACCGAGGTCAGCAGCACGGGGAGGAAGCGCACCTCGCCGGCCTTCTCGATGGCCTCGCGCAGGGGCATGCCCTCCTTGCGGAGCTGTTCGGTGAAATCCACCAGCAGGATGGAGTTCTTGATCTCGATGCCGATGAGGGCGATCAGGCCGATGGTCGCCGTGAACGACAGGCTGTGGCCGGTGACCATCAGGGCGGCCGCCGCGCCGAAGATGCCCAGCGGGATGACGCCGGCCACCACCAGGGCGGTGCGGAACTTGCCGAACTCCAGCACCAGCACGGCCAGGATGCCGCCGATGGCGACCATGATCGCCGCGCCCATGCCGCCGAAGCTCTCCTGCTGCGCCTCGGCCTCGCCGCCGATGGCCAGGCGATAGCCGGGGGGCAGGGACAGCTCGGCCTCCAGCCGCTTGATCACGTCGGCGGTCACCGCCGAGGTCAGGTAGCCGGTCTTCACCTCCGAGCTGATGCTGACCGTGCGTTCGCGCTCATAGCGGCTGATGTTGGCCGGGCTGGAGCGGAAGGTCGGCTCGGCCACGGCGCCCAGGGGGGCGGAGCGGCCGTCGGCGGTGGGGACATAGATGCCGGTCAGGGCCGACAGGTCGTTGCGGTCGTCCATGGGCAGGCGCACCCGCACGGCGTAGTCGTCGCCGTCGACGTCGCGGAAGCGGCTGGTCTCCTCGCCCGAAAGGGCCAGGCGGGCCACGCGGCGGGCGGCGCCGGCCGGCACGCCGAGGGCGGCGGCCTTGGCTTCGTCCACGCCGAGATCCAGATCGGTGCGGGCCAGGCGCAGGGGATTGTCCACGTCGCGCGTGCCGGGGGTCGCCTTGATGATCCGCTCGGCGCGGTCGGCCAGGGCCTTGAGCACTTGCAGGTTCTGGCCGCGGATGCGGACCTGGACCGGGGCGTCGACGGGCGGGCCGTTGGTGAAGGTGATCAGGCTGATCTTGGCGCCGGGATAGTTGGCGAAGTCGGCCCGGATGGAATCGAGCAGCTTTTCGCTCTCGCCCGGCTCCCACTTCTCCAGGGTGGTGAAAACCTCGGCGTAGTTGGCCTGGGCGTTTCCCTGGCCTTGGTTGTAGTAGATGCGCGGATTGCCCCGGCCCAGATTGGCGGCGACCCAGCGGATCTCCGGCTCTCGGGACAGACGCTGTTCAACGAAGCGCAGGGCCTTGTCGGTGCGCTCTAGGGCCGTGCCCTCAGGCGTCTCCACGCGGACCAGGAACTGCGGGGTCTCGGCCGGCGGGAACAGGCTGGAGCCGATGATCCCCATGATCGGCACGGCGGTCAGGCAGATCGCGCCGAGGATCGCCGAGGCCAGCCACGGACGGCCCAGCGCCCGGTGCAGGATCGGCGTGTAGAAGCGGTGGATGCCGCCGTTGACGGCGCGAAGGATGCGGTTGCCCTCCGGGTCCTCCTGCCGCGACAGCATGCGGCTGGCCAGGAACGGGATGATGGTCAGGGATACGATCAGCGAGGCGCCGACCGTGCAGAGGACGGTGACCGGCAGCGACTTGATGAACTGACCCGCGCCGCCGGGCAGGGCCAGCAGGGGCAGGAAGGCCAGCATAAGGGTGGCGGTGCAGCCGATCACCGCCAGGGAGATCTGGCCGGTGGCCTTGATGGCGGCGGTGGTGCGGTCCTCGCCCTCGCGCAGGTGGCGGGCGATGTTCTCGGTGACGACGATGGAGTCATCGACCAGCAGGCCCAGCGACAGCACGAAGCCGGCGATGGACAGCTGATTGATGGTGAAGCCGAAGGCCTGAACCAGGGCCAGGCCGATCAGCAGCGACAGCGGGATCGACAGCATGACCACGCCGCTGGCCCGGATGCCGAGCGGCAGCAGGGTGACCAGCACCAGGGCCAGGGCCAGGCCGAAGTCGCGGAACAGCGAGCCCAGGCGGTGCTTGATGTTCTCCGACTGCTGGAAGGCGCGCTCCAGCTTCACCCCGGCGGGCAGGGTCTTTTCGAACTCGTCGAGCTCGGCGTTGACGTCGTCGGTGACCTTGGTGACGTCCACGCCGTCCTTGGGCATGGCGGTGACGAACACCGCGCGCCTGCCGTCGAAGCGGGCGAGGTGGTTGGCCTCGTCCTGGGCCCAGGCGACGTCGGCCACGTCCCGCACCCGAACGACCTGACCGTTCATCTCGCGCACGGGGGTGTTCTTGACCGTCTCCAGGGAGCGGAAGGCACCGCCCGACTTGACGTTGAAGCGGCGATCGCCGGCGTGGATGGCGCCGATCGGAACGTCGGAGCCGGCGGCGCGCAGGGCGTCGGCCACGGCGCTGGGCGGCAGGCGCAGCTCGGTCAGTCGGCCTGGATTGAGCGAGACGCGGACCTCGGAGGCCGGCGCGCCCCAGTACTCGCCCTTGCGCACGCCGGGCACGCGTTCCAGCCGCTCGCGCATGCGGTCGGCCAGCTTTTCCAGGCGGCGCATGGGCAGGACGTCGGAGACCAGGGCGGTCTGGACGAAGGCCACCTCGATGGTCCGGATGCGCCGGACCTCCAGGTTGACGATGCCGGCCGGCAGGTTCGGGCGGAGGGCGTTCAGTTCGCGCAGGACCTCGTCGTACTTGCGCTCCGGATCGACGCCCCAGTCGAACTCCAGCTGCACGGTGGCGGCGCCGTCGACGCTGGTGGAGGCGACTTCGTTGACGTTGTCGAGGCCGGCCATGACGTCTTCGATCGGCTTGGCGACCAGCTGCTCCATGTCCGCCGGCTCGGCGCCGGGCATCACCGCCTGGATGATGTAGATCGGGGTGGGAAACTGCGGGTCCTCGGACCGGGGCGTGGTCATCAGGGCGTTGACGCCCAGGGCGATCAGCAGGCCGAAGGCGACCAGCGTGAACTGCCAGCGCCGGACCGCGAAGGCGGCAGGGTTGAAGTTCATCAGTGCGCCGCCTTGCTCGGGCTGGCGGGCGCGGCGCTGAGGGCGGCGGGGTCGATCACCCGCACCTTGTCGCCGTCGCCGATGAAGCCGGCCCCGGCCGTGGCGATGCGCGCGCCGGCGGGCAGGCCGGCGACCAGGGCGTCATCGCCGTCGAAGCCGCCGAAGCGGACCGGGCGGCGGCGGGCGACGTCGCCCTCGATCAGGAAGACGTGGGCGCTGGCGCCCTGGGCTTCCAGGATCGCCTCGGCGGGAATGCGGACCATCGGCTCGGCCGCGCCGGCGGGAGACGCGGCGGTGATCTCGGCGGTGGCGATCTGGCCGCTGCGCAGGCCGGGGACTGCGCCCAGCTCGATCTCGACATCCACCGCGCCGGTGCGGGCGCCGGCCTGCTGGCCGATGCGGGTGACGCGGCCGGTCAGGGCGGCGCCGCCCTCGGCCAGCGTCACCTTGGCCGGGGCGCCGACGCGCAGGCGTGTGACCTCGCGGTCGGGGACCGGGACGCGCATGACCAGGGGGCTGTTCAGGTCGGCGACCCGCAGGACGGCCTGGCCGGGTTGAACGACCTCGCCCGCCTGGGCCAGGCGTTCCAGCACCACGCCGTCGGCGGGCGAGGACAGCCGAGCCCAGCGGCGGTCGAAGGCGGCGGCGTCGAGGCCGGCCTGGGCGACCTTCAGGGCGCTGGCGCGGTCGTCGATGCGCTGCTTGGAGACGAAGCCCTTCTCATAGAGGGAGCGGTCGCGATCCAGGTCGCGGCGGGCGCGCTCGACATCGGCCGAGGCGCGGGCCTGACCGGCGTTGACGCCCGACGGGTCGAGGCTGGCCAGGGCCTGGCCGGCGCGGACGGGATCGCCGGCCTCGACGTTCATGGCGGTCATCACCCCGCCGATGCGGAAGGACAGGGTCATCTCCCGCCGGCGCTCGATACGGCCGGTGGCGACCACGGCGGCCTGATGCGAGCCGGCGGGGGCGGTCACGGCCTGAACGGCGGGGGGCGGGGTGTTCTCCTCGACCGGCTTGTCGCCGCACGCGGCGAGGCCGAGCGCCAGCACGACGCCCGCAAGCCCCTGGAGCGGAAGGGTCCGCATGATCTGTCTTCCCCGATAGCCGATCAGTGATAGGTTATCTGTGAGCGAAGTAACCTAACACTGTCAAGATGTTTGCCGAACCTTGAGCGCTGAATTCACGAGAACATCGGTATCCCGGTCGCCGCGCAAGCGGAAGGGGCAGGGCGGCGAGCGGCGGGAGGAGATCCTGGCCGAGGCCCTGCGCCTGATCGGCGAGCGGGGCGTGCATGGCGTCTCCACCCGACAGATCGCCGAGGCGGTCGGCGTCTCCCAGCCCAGTCTCTACGCTTACTTCCCGAGCCGCGACGCGATCGTCGACGAGCTGCACGACCGGGCCTTCGTCCTGCTGGTCCAGGCGCTGGAGCGGTTCACGCCGACGCCCGGAACGCCGCTGGAGCAGGCGGTGGAGTACCTGCGGGTCTATGTGGATTTCGGCCTAAACAACCCCGACGCCTATCGCGTGGCCTTCATGATCGAGGGGGCGGGCAAGGTCGCGGAAACGCCGGCGGAAAAGGCGGGCAAACCCGCCATGCAGGCCTTCGACAGCCTGCGCGAGGCCGTCCGCAACCTGCACGCGGCGGGCCGGGCGCATGGCGATGACCCGGAGGCCATCGCCCAGTGCCTATGGGCCGGGCTGCACGGCCTGGTGTCCCTGCTGATCGCGCGGCCGGGCTTTCCGTGGGCGGAGCGCGAAGCGCTGATCCGCACGCACCTGACCATGCTGGCGCGGGGCGTGCTGGCGGATCAGGCGGCGGAATAGGCCGCCCACAGCCACTCGACCAGTTCGGCGTCGATCTCGGCCGCGTCGGTCAGGCGGGCGCGGTGCGTGACCATGCTGTTCCAGGAGCCGGCGGCGGCGAAGCGTTCGGTGGGGCCGACGGCCTTGCGCTTGATCCCGATGTCCAGGCGGCCGGCCACGGGCTGGACGATGGCGAACTTCCGCGAGCCCCGGACCAGGCTGACATAGGTGTCGGTGGGGGCCAGATCGACGTCCTCGCCCAGGGCCCTGGCCTTCTCCGCCACGGCGTCGAACAGCGGGCGCAGGGACGCGCGGGGGCCGGTGAACAGCTTGTCGATCCGGTCGCCGGCCGCGCCGCGCGGCTCCACGTCGGCCTTGAGCAGGGCGAAGATCGCCATGGCGTGGCCGCGGCCCAGGTCGAAGTCGTCCTTGAGCCAGGCGACCACGTCGCCGGCCTTCACGCCGGGGCCGGTCAGCCCCTTGGCGGCGGCGAGCGCCTTGAGCTCGGCGGGGCTCTTGCCGGTCTTGGCCTGGACGGCGTCGAGATAGGCCTGGAAGGACATTGGTGCTCCTCAGTCGTTGGGTGTCGGCTCAAGGACGGATGGCCCGCGACCGATCCGACACGCCGCTCAAGCTTTTTGATCGTGAAGGCGGCCTCAGCGCGATGCGAGGCGCGCGCCCAGGGTTTCAAGGTCCGGAACGAACCAGACGGACAGGCCCTGGTTCGAACTCGTGCACGAAATCGCGCAGGGCGTCGCTGCCGGCGATCTCCTTCGAAATGTCGCCGACGATGGCCAGGTTCAGGCGATAGTTGACGAACTTCTGGATCACGAGGCCGGCCAGCCGGGTGCTGAGCCGAAGGAAGTCGTGCCCCAGGCGCGTGGTCGGGATCGCGACCCATTCCGCCTCATGCGACCACACCGCGCCGATGAAGTCGTTCGCGTCGGTCTCCGCCGCCAGCAGCGCACCTTGCGGCGCGCAGACCAGAACGCGCGTCTCGCCGAAGGTTGTCAGGTGATCTTCCATGCTCCGCAGATACCGGAGTTCGCCCGCCTCGCGCCAGCCATCGCCGTGAGGTCGCCGCATTCGGCGAAAATCATTCGCCCAACGCGGCGTGGTTTGATAGCTCGTTCCGCAAAACAAGAATTACGGAGGAGCCCCATGCGCAGCATCCACCATTTCGTGAACGGTCAGGCCCTTGAGGGCGCCTCGGGCCGGTTCGGCGACGTGTTCAATCCCAACACCGGCGAGATCCAGGCTCGCGTCCAGCTGGCGACGCCCGCCGAACTGGACGCGGCGGTGCAGGCCGCCGTCGCCGCCCAGCGCGTCTGGAGCACGGTGAATCCGCAGCGCCGCGCGCGGGTGATGTTCGAGTTCAAGCGCCTGGTCGAGGCGAACATGGGCCAGCTGGCCGAGCTGCTGTCCAGCGAGCACGGCAAGGTCATCGCCGACTCCAAGGGCGACATCCAGCGCGGCCTGGAGGTGATCGAGTTCGCCTGCGGCATCCCGCACGTCCTGAAGGGCGAGTACACCGAGGGCGCCGGGCCGGGCATCGACGTCTATTCCATGCGCCAGCCCCTGGGCGTGGCGGCGGGCATCACGCCGTTCAACTTCCCCGCCATGATCCCGATGTGGATGTTCGGCGTGGCCATCGCGGTGGGCAACACCTTCATCCTGAAGCCGTCCGAGAAGGACCCGTCGGTTCCGGTGCGTCTGGCCGAACTGATGATGCAGGCCGGCGCCGAGCTGGGCCTGGACATGAAGGGCGTGCTGAACGTCGTGCATGGGGACAAGGTCAGCGTGGACGCCATCCTGCAGCACCCGGACATCAAGGCCGTCAGCTTCGTCGGCTCGTCCGACATCGCCCACTACGTCTATTCCCAGGGCACGGCGAACGGCAAACGCGTCCAGGCCATGGGCGGGGCCAAGAACCACGGGATCATCCTGCCCGACGCCGACATGGACCAGACGGTGAAGGACCTGCTGGGCGCGGCCTACGGCTCGGCCGGCGAGCGGTGCATGGCCCTGCCGGTGGTGGTGCCCGTGGGCAAGGCGACGGCGGACGAGCTTCGCGAACGCCTGGTCGCCGGGATCGAGACCCTGAAGGTCGGCGTCAGCACCGACGGCGAGGCGCACTACGGCCCGGTGGTGTCCAGCGCCCACCGCGCCAAGGTGGCCGACTACATCCGCCTGGGCGCCGAAGAGGGCGCCGAGCTGGTGGTCGACGGCCGCGACTTCGCCCTGCAGGGCTACGAGAAGGGCTTCTTCATCGGCCCGACCCTGTTCGACAACGTCAAGCCGGCGATGAAGAGTTACCAGGAAGAGATCTTCGGCCCGGTGCTGCAGATCGTCCGCGCCGAGAGCTTCGAGGAGGCCGTGCGCCTGCCGTCGGAGCACCAGTACGGCAACGGGGTGGCGATCTTCACCCGCAACGGCCGGGCGGCGCGGGAGTTCGCGGCGCAGGTCAATGTGGGCATGGTCGGCATCAACGTGCCGATCCCGGTGCCGGTGGCCTATCACACCTTCGGCGGCTGGAAGCGCAGCGCCTTCGGCGACACCAACCAGCACGGCATGGAGGGCGTGAAGTTCTACACCAAGGTGAAGACCGTCACCGCCCGCTGGCCCGAAGGCGAGAGCGAGGACAGCGCCTTCGTGATTCCGACCATGCGTTGATCGATCGGCGTTCGTCGTTCAGCCTCCTCAATTCGGCTTTTACGACCTTGCCTCGGGGCCTCTGACGCCTTTCTGTCTGCGCCTCGATTTGATCGGAGCGTTCGATGGACTTTGGGATCGCCGGCAAGACAGCGCTGGTTCTGGGCGGCAGCGGCGGCCTCGGTCGGGGGATCGCCCAAGCCCTGGCCGCCGAAGGCGTGCGGGTCGCGGTGGCGGGCCGCAATCCCGAGGCGGTCGAGGAGACCTGCTGCCAGGTGTGGGACAAGAACGTCCGCTGCCTACCCCTGTCCTGGGACCTGGCTGACCCGGCGCAGATCGAGCCGAACATCGCCCGGATCGAGCAGGAGCTGGGTCCGGTCGACATCCTGGTCAACAACACCGGCGGCCCGCCGCCGACCACGGCCCAGGGGCAGGACCCGGCCCTGTGGACCGCACAGTTCCAGTCGATGGTCCTGTCGGTGATCGCCATCACCGACCGCGTCCTGCCGAGCATGAAGGCGGCGGGATGGGGGCGGATCATCACCAGCACCTCGTCGGGGATCGAGGCGCCGATCCCGGGACTGGCGATCTCCAACGCCCTGCGCGCCTCGCTGGTGGGGTGGTCCAAGACCCTGTCGCGCGAGGTCGCGCCGCACGGCATCACCGCCAACATCATCGTGCCGGGCCGCATCGCCACCGACCGCATCCGCTTCCTTGACGGCAAGCGGGCGCAGGCCCAGGGGCGCACGGAGGCCGAGGTGACGGCCGAAGCCACCGCCGCCATTCCCGCCGGCCGCATGGGCACGCCCGAGGAGTACGGCGCGGTCGCGGCGTTCCTGGCCAGCCAGCAGGCCGCCTATGTCACCGGCTCCATCGTGCGGGTGGACGGCGGACTGATCCCGAGCATCTGATCGCGATCAAATTTGGCGAGCGCGAATAATTCGCCAGTTCGTCGATTTCTTGCGGCATTGATTAAACATTGAGGCGCAGGCTCTCCCCCATCCGGGAGGAGCCTGGAGTGTCGAAGACCGACGACTACGGCGCAGTGGCGATCACCCGCGCCAAGGAATTGCCGACGCGCCTGGCGCTGGCCGTCTTCCTGGCGGGCGTGGCCACGATGCTTTCCGGGCCGCTTTGGCCGGCGGTCTGGTACGGCTGCGTATGCGTCGCCCAGGCCATCGACTGGCTGGCCTTCAAGCCGATCCGACAGGCCCCCATGGCGACGCCGTCGCGGGCGCGGATCTGGATCTGCACCCTGTCGGCCATGCTGAACACGGCGGTCTATTCCGGCATCGCGGTCTATCTGTGGTTCGCGGGCGGCGAGGCGGGCAAGCTGTTCGCCATCCTGCAGCCGGCCGGCGGCCTGCTGCACATCGCCCTGCACATGCACTCCGCCTGGCGCCTGTTCCTGGGCGCGGCGCTCCCGCACCTGTCCTACCTGCTGTTCCTGCCGCTGCTGAGCGGCGTGCTGTCGCCGCAGGACGACATGCTGTCGATGACGGCGGTGACCATCGCCGGGGTCCTGTACAGCACCCACCTTTTCGTCGCCGTGCGGCGCACCGTGGCGACCAACGCCGCCCTGCGCCAGACGCGCGACCAAGCCGAGGCCGAGCGTCGGCGCGCCGAACAGGCCAGCGCCGCCAAGTCCACCTTCCTGGCCACGATCAGCCACGAGATCCGCACCCCGATGAACGCGGTGGTCGCCGCCGCCACCCTGCTGCAGGACGACAAGCTGACCCCGGCACAGGCCGAACATGTGCAGATGCTGTCCCACTCCAGCGAGGTGCTGCTGGGGCTGCTGAACGACGTGCTGGACCTGTCGAAGATCGAGTCCGGCAAGCTGGTGCTGGAGGAGGTGGCCATCGACCTGCCGGCCAAGCTGGAGGCCAGCCTGCACCTGTGGCGCAGCCGCGCGGAGGCGAACGGCGTGGTCATGTCGGCCGAGATCGGCGACGTGCCGGCCCGCATCGTCACCGATCCCCTGCGCTTCCAGCAGATCCTCTCCAACCTGCTGTCCAACGCCGTGAAGTTCACCGACGCGGGCTCCATCGCCCTGCATGCGGGACGGCTGACCTGGCCTTCGCGGCTGTGGGTCGAGGTGCGCGACACGGGCGTCGGCATGACGCCCGAGGTGGCGGCTCGCATCTTCGACCGCTTCGAACAGGCCAATCCTGGCACCACCCGCAGCTATGGCGGCACGGGCCTGGGCCTCAGCATCAGCCGCCATCTGGCCGAGGCCATGGGCGGCTCCCTGACCGTGCGCAGCGAGCCGGGCGTGGGCTCGGTCTTCCGCCTGGAGCTGCCGATGGTGTTCGGCGACGAAGGCGCGGTCGACGCCGAGCCAGACGAGGAGACGGAGACCAAGGGCCTGAAGCAGCTTTCCGTGCTGCTGGCCGAGGACCATCCGGTGAACCAGAAGATCGTCCGCCTCTATCTGGAGCCCTTGGGCTGCCGGGTGACGGTGGCCGAGAACGGCCAGGAAGCGGTGCGCCTGGCGCAGGTCCAGGCCTTCGACGTCATACTGATGGACATGCAGATGCCGATCCTGGACGGCATCGAGGCCACGCGCCTGATCCGCGAAAGCGGGGCCAATATCGCCACCCCGATCCTGGCCCTCACCGCCAACGCCCTGCTGGAGCATCGCCAGCAATGGCTGAGCGTCGGGGTCGAGACCTTCCTGACCAAGCCGCTGGACGCCCGAGGCCTGATCGAGGCGGTGGTCACCGCGATCCCGGAAGGCGGCCGCCGGGCGGCTTAGGAGGTTTCTTTTGATCCTCCCCTTCTGGGGGAGGTGGCCCAGAGGGCCGGAGGGGGACTGCTGAGCCAGAGCCCGGTCCTACCCCCTCCACCGCTTCGCGGTCCCCCTCCCCCAGAGGGGGAGGATTTTCTCAGTTCGACTTCTTAGAACGCCGGCACCACGGCCCCGTCGTAGGTCTTCTCGATGAAGGCCTTCACCTCGGGGCCGGTCAGGGCCTTGGCCAGCTTCTGGACGCGCGGGTCCTCCTTGTTGTCCTCACGCGAGACCAGGAAGTTCACGTAGGGGCTTTCCTTGTCCTCGATCGCCAGGGCGTCGCGGGTCGGGTTCAGCTTGGCGTCGAGGGCGTAGTTGGTGTTGATCAGCGCCAGGTCCAGTTCGCCCAGAACGCGGGGCAGGGTGGCGGCTTCCAGCTCGCGGAACTTCAGGTTCTTGGGGTTGGACGCGATGTCCTTCAGCGTCGCCAGGGCGTTGGTCGGATCGGTCAGGGTGATCAGCCCGGCCTTCTGCAGCAGCAGCAGGGCGCGGCCGCCGTTGCTGGGCTCGTTCGGTATGGCCACGGTCGCGCCGTTCGGGATCTCGGCCAGGGTCTTGTGCTTGCGCGAATAGGCGCCCAGCGGCTCGATATGCACGCCGACCACGGTGACCAGGTGCGTGCCGCGTTCCTTGTTGAACTCGTCGAAGTACGGCTTGGTCTGGAAGTAGTTCACGTCCAGCTGCTTCTGATCGACCTGCAGGTTCGGCTGAACGTAGTCGTTGAACACCTTCACCTGCAGCTTCACGCCTTCCTTCTCCAGGATCGGGCGGACGACCTCGAGGATCTCGGCGTGCGGCACGGCGGTGGCGCCGACGGTCAGGGTGTCGGCGGCGCTCTGGGCCGGCTGGCGGTTGCAGGCGGCCAGCAGCAGGGTCGAGGCGGCGGCGATCAGAAGGGCGCGGCGGGCGAGCATCGGGGGAAGGTCCTTGGGGTTAGCGGCGGCTGACGCGGACGACCAGGCGGTCGCCGACCATCTGCAGCACCTGAACAAGCACGAGAAGCAGGACGACGGTGACGATCATCACATCGGTCTGGAAGCGTTGATAGCCAAAGCGGATGGCCAGATCGCCCAGGCCGCCAGCCCCGACCACCCCGGCCATGGCGGTGTAGGACACCAGGGCGATGGCGGTGACGGTGATCCCGGCGATCAGGCCGGGCAGGGCCTCGGGCAGCAGGGCGCCGAAGACGATCTGGCGGGGCGTGGCGCCCATGGCCTGGCTGGCCTCGATGACGCCGCGGTCGACCTCGCGCAGGGCGGTCTCCACCAGGCGGGCGAAGAACGGCGCGGCGCCGACCACCAGCGGCGGGATGGCCCCGGCCACGCCCAGCGACGTGCCGACCAGCAGCACGGTGAGGGGGATCATGATGATCAGCAGGATGATGAAGGGCACGGCCCGCAGGATGTTGACGATCACCGACAGGATGCCGTGAACCGCTTTCTGCTCCAGCAGCTGGCGCGGGCCGGTCAGGAACAGCACCACGCCCAGGGGCAGGCCCAGGGCCACGGTCAGGGCCAGCGAGCCGCCCAGCATGGCCAGGGTGTCCAGGGTGGCCTGGGCGATGTCGGCCCAGTCGATATTGGCGAAGAAGCTGTCCATCAGCGCGCGGCCTCCACCTGGACGCCGGCGGCTTCCAGCCGGCGACGGGCCTCGGCCACGTCGCCGCCGATCAGGGCGACGGTGAGCTGGCCATAGGGTTCGTCGCGGATGCGGTCGATGCGCCCGGACAGGATCGAATAGTCGACGCCGGTCTCGCGGGCGATGCGGCCCAGGATCGGCTCATAGGTCGATGCGCCCCGGAAGGTCAGGCGCAGGGCCGAGCCGTCGGCGGGGATGGCGCTGTCCTCCAGCCCGGCGTCGGCCAGCATGCGATGGGTCACCGCGTGCTTGGGATGCAGGAAGACCTCGGCGACCTCGCCGGTCTCCACGGCCAGGCCGCGCTCCAGCACCGCCACGCGATGGCAGATGCGGCGGATGACCTCCATCTCGTGGGTGATCAGCACGATGGTCAGGCCGAGTTCGCGGTTCAGGTCGGCCAGCAGGGCCAGGATCTGGTCGGTGGTCTCGGGGTCGAGGGCGCTGGTCGCCTCGTCGCACAGCAGGACGGACGGGTTGGTGGCCAGGGCGCGGGCGATGCCGACGCGCTGCTTCTGGCCGCCGGATAGCTGGGCCGGATACTTGGCGGCGTGGTCGGACAGGCCGACGCGGGCCAGCAACTCGCTCACCCGTCGGTCGATCTCGGCCTTGGGCGTCCCCGCCAGCTTCAGGGGGAAGGCGACGTTCTGGGCGACGGTCTTGGACGACAGCAGGTTGAAGTGCTGGAAGATCATGCCTATGCGCCGGCGCAGGGCGCGCAGGCCCGCCGGCGGCAGGGCGCCGACATCCGCGCCGTCGACGATCACGCGGCCTTGGGTCGGCTTTTCCAGCCCGTTGATCAGGCGGATCAGGGTCGACTTGCCGGCGCCCGACTGGCCGATCACCCCGAACACCTCGCCCTTGGCGACACGCAGGGAGACGCCGTCCAGGGCGGCGCCGCCGGCCTTGGGATAGATTTTGCGAACCTGCTCGAATTCGATCACGGCGTAGAGGGGTCCTTGGCGAAGGGGCGGTTCATTAGCCTAACAATCGCCAGGGGCGCGCTAAAAAATGCGCTTCGGAGCTTATAGAAAGTCTGGGGCTGGGCTGGATCGACATTCACCCTCGAGACCTCCCAGGAACCCGCTCATCCCCGCGAAGGCGGGGAACCAAGCAGCTCCTGCGGGTCGATTTTCCGCCTGCTCCACAACCTCAAACTCAGCTTGGGTCCCCGCCTTCGCGGGGATGAGCGGCTGATATTGTAGCGCCCTAGTGAATACTGGTCCGGGCTACAGCGCGCCTCCCCGGCGGGCGCTGAGTTCGGTCATGGCCTTGCGGGCGGCCTCGGCGGCGGCGGCGTCGCCCTTGCGCCGGGCTTCCAGCAGGTTGGCGGCGGCCTCCATCTCCCGCACGGGGATCAGATGGTCGTCATTGGCCTGCTGGAAGACGCCGAAGTTCAGGTCGGTCAGGACCTTGCGCTCCCGGTCGGCGTCCGCGTCGTCGCCGACGCCGTAGCCGAGCATGAAGGACTTCAGCTTGGCCTTGATCTCGGGGTCCAGGTCCTTGCGCCAGACGATGGGGTCTTCCGGCAGCTTGGGCGAGGTCCACAGCACCTCGATCTGCTCCAGCACCGCGTCGGCCTTGGGATCATGGCGCCGCTGCATGCGCTCCACGTCGTTGGTGTTGTAGGTCGCCGCGTCCAGCAGGCCGTTGGCCACCGACAGCAGGTTGGCCTCGTGCTTGGCCGAGCGCAGGTTCGAGAAGCAGACCTGCGGGTCGATGTCGCGCGGGCCGAACAGATAGGTCAGCGGCGCCAGGGTGCCCGAGGTCGACTTGGCGTCGCCCATGCCGAAAGAGTAGCGCTTGCCGCAGGCCAGCAGCTTGTCCAGCGTCACGCCCGAACCGCGCCTGGTGATGATCAGGGCGTTGTAGCCCTGCTTGCCGCCGGGGTGGGTGGACTTGGCGAACACCTCGCCGCCGCCGCGGCGCACCGCCTCCATCCCCGACTGGTTCGAGAACCAGCCCGCGTCGGTCTGCTTGAAGCGCATGGCTTCGATCAGCGAGGTGTAGTTGCTGGCGTAGAAGGGCTCGATCTTCAGCCCGGTCTCCTTGGCCATGTCGTCGAGGAACGGCTTCCACTTCTGGGTCTGGTTGGCGGTGTTCTCGGTGGAAAGGATCGAGAAGCGCAGGACCTGTTCCTGCGGCTTCGAGGCTTCCGGGCTGCAGGCCAGCAGAGCCAGGGGCGCGAGCGCCGCCACAAGCACGCGACGATTGAACATGTAACGCCCCCCAACGATCAGCGGTCCCTGAACCTATGCCGCATTTGTGTCAGCGATCTTACAGATTATCCGGGCTTTCGCCGGGGGGATTGATGCTAAGCAAGGCGCCTTAGTCATTGGGGGAGTCCTGCTTCATGCGTCACGCCGTCAGCCGTTTCAGCCTTATCGCCGCCCTTGCGCTCACGCCGGGCCTGGCCCTCGCGGCCTCGACCACCGCCGACAAGATCGTCGCCAGCGCGCCGTACAAGAGCGCCGTGTCGGCCCTCGACGCCGACCACGACCGCATCGTCAGCGAGATCGTCACCCTCGTCGAAATCCCGGCGCCGCCCTTCAAGGAAGCCGAGCGCGCCAAGGCCTACATGGCGATGCTGAAGGACGCCGGTCTGACCGACGTGGAGATGGACGAAGAGGGCAATGTCATGGGCGTGCGCAAGGGCACGGCTGGCGGGCCTAAGCTGACAGTCATCGCCGCGCACCTGGACACCGTCTTCCCGGAAGGCACGCCGATCAAGGTGAAGCGCGAGGGGACCAAGCTGTCGGCCCCCGGCATCGGCGACGACACCCGCAGCCTGGCCGTCCTGCTCGGCTACATCCGCGCCATGAACAAGGCGGGGATCAAGACCAAGAACGACATCCTGTTCGTCGGCAATGTGGGCGAAGAGGGGCCCGGCGACCTGCGCGGCGTCCGCTACCTGTTCACCAAGGGCAAGTACAAGGACCGGATCGGCAACTTCATCTCCATGGACGGGACCGACCCGACGCGGGTGGTGAACGGCGGCGTGGGATCCAAGCGCTACAAGGTCACCTTCAACGGTCCGGGCGGCCACAGCTACGGCGCGTTCGGCCTGGTCAACCCGATGACGGCCATGAGCCAGGCGGTCACGGACCTCTACAAGATCCAGCTGCCGACCAAGCCGCGCGTCACCTATTCGGCCAGCGTCACCGGCGGCGGCACGTCGGTGAACTCCATCCCCAACAGCGTCTGGATGGAATTCGACATGCGCTCGGAAAGCCCCGAGGAGCTGGACAAGCTGCACAAGCAGTTCCTGGCCATCATCCCGGCGGCGGTCGAGGGTGAGAACGCCGCCCGCTCGACCCGCGCCGGCAAGATCAGCGCCGACATCAAGCCGATCGGCGACCGTCCCGGCGGCTCGACCAGCGCCGACACCGCCCTGGTGAAGGGCGCGCAGGACGCCATCCGCGCCCACGGCATGACGCCGGAACTGCAGTTCTCGTCCACCGACGCCAACATGCCGATGAGCCTGGGCATCCCGGGGATCACCATCGGTTCGGGCGGCACCGCCGGCCGGGCTCACGCCCTGGACGAATGGATCGACGTGGAGAAGGGCGCCAGCCTGAAAGGCATGAGCATCGGCCTGGCGATCCTGCTGTCGGCGGCCAACCAGTAAGGCTTCAGGCCCTCCCTTCGGGGAGGGCCTTTTTCTTTAGAGCGGGGTCAGGGCGCCGCTGGCGACGACCGGGCCGGTAGGCTGGCCGGTGGGCGAGCCGCCCAGGGGTTCGGCCGAGACGGCGAGCGTGCCGGTCTGGCTGAGGCCGAAGCGTTCGGTCGGGATGACCAGGACCTGACCGGCGCTGATCACGCCCATGGACACCGGCTTGCCGTCGGCGGGCATGATCCACAGCTCATGATCATGGACGCCGTCCGGCGACACCGCCGCCGGGGCGATGATCAGGCGCTTGCCGGCCTCGTCATAGGCGACGACGAAGGCGGGCGGGCCGCTTTCCGGCTTCAGGGCGGCGACGGCCATCGGCGTCGGCTTGGCTTCGGCGACTGCCGGGGCGGGCGGCGCGACCGGCGCGGGCGTCGTGACCAGCACCACCAGGCAGGCGGCCGCCGCGGCGACCGACACGCCCGTGGCGGCGCGCCAGAGGTTGAGGTTGTTCCAGATCGTGGCCGGCGCGCCCAGGCCCGCCTTGATGCGCAACCAGACGGTGCGCGACGGCTGGGCCGGCGCGACCTCGTCCACCAAGGGCGCCAGGCGGCGGTCCCAGTCGGCGACCTCGGCGGCGAAGCCGGGTTCGCTCTCCATGCGGCGGCGGGCGGCGACGCGCTCATCCGCGCCCAGGACGCCGAGGGCGTACTCGGCGGCGGTCATGTCCGGTTCGTCTTGCTGGGGGGCGCTCATGACTCGAGACACATCCGAAGCTTCATGAGCGAGCGGCGGATCCAGCCCTTCATGGTGCCCAGCGGCACCGACGCGATCCTGGCCAGCTCCTCATAGGTGCTGCCCTCGAAGAAGGCGGTGCGGATGGCCGCGCGGTGCTTTTCCTCCAGCTCGTCCAGGCAGCGCGACAGCTGCTGGGCGTCCTGGGTCGTGCTCAGTTCGTCGAAGGCCGATGGGCGGTCGTCGGACACCTCCGCCGCCTCGTCGATGGGGCGGGCGTCGCGGCGGCTGACCACGCGCAGGCGGTCGATGGCGCGGTTGCGGGCCAGGGTCGACAGCCAGGTGATCGGGCTGGCCCGGTCCGGATCGAACTGGTCAGCCTTTCGCCAGACGTTGAGATAGACTTCCTGCAGCACGTCCTCGGCCTCGCTCCTGTCGTTCAAGATACGCAGGCAGACGCCGAATAGTTTGGCCGAGGTGCGATTATAGACGTCTTCCAGGGCGCGCCGGTCGCCGGCGGCGGTGCGCAGCAGGGCGCGGCTCAACTGGGCGCGCTGTTCGTCCGCCGTGATCACGCTCATGCAACAACCTTGGCCCTAGGAGGACCAAGGCGTCGCATGACCCGCGTCCGCTGGCAACCGTCAGAAGCGTTCGGAGAAACGTGCCGCCGCGTAACCCGCCAGCGCCGAGCCGCAGGTGAGGACGACGCCCCAGGTCAGGTCGGCGGCGGTGATCTTCCACGACCACACCTTCAGCGTCGCCTGGTTGGTCAGGTCGTAGGTGGCGTAGGCGACGAAGCCCAGCGCCGCGCCCATCAGGGCTGTCCGCGTCGCTGACCCGGCCTTCAGTCCCGGCTCGACGGCGAACAGCACGATCCCCGCCAGATAGATCAGATAGAAGGCGACGGCCGGCGGCATCGACACCTTCTGCGCCAGCAGGTCGCCGAGGATCGGCTTGTAGAGCCGGGGCGTGGAGAAGGTCAGCCAGATGGCGTCGAGCACGACGAAGCCGACGCCGGCTCCCAGATAGGCGAAGACGTACTGCACGGGCGTTCTCCCTAGGCGGCTTTCAATCGGTAATGGCTGACGCCCCAGACGTTTCCGCCGCTGTCCCCGAACAGGCCGGCGGTGGCCATGAAGAACCGCCGCCAGCGGCGCGTCCACAGCTTGGCGTCCGGGCCATAGACCTGGCGCATCAGCCCGGCGATCTCGTCGCGGTGCGCGTCCATGTTGGCCAGCCAGTCATAGGCGGTGCGCTCGTAGTGCTCGCCGCTCCAGCGCCACTCGGCCTCGACCTCGAACAGGTCGGGGAACTGGCGGATCAGGCCATGGCTGGGCATCACGCCGCCGGTGAAGAAGTGCTGGGCGATGAAGTCGCTGCGGTCGCTGACCTCGAAGCGATAGGGCGTGTCGGCGTGGGTGAAGACGTGGATGAACATCCGCCCCTCCGGCGCCAGCCAGCCCTTGGCCCGGGTCAGCAGGGCGCGCCAGTTGGCCATGTGCTCGAACATCTCCACCGAGACGATCCGGTCGAAATATTCGGCGATGTCAAAGTCGTTCATGTCGGCGGTGATGACCCGCAGATTGGTCAGGCCGCGCGCCTGCGCCTGGGCCTCGATGTGCTCGCGTTGGGGGCGGGAATTGGACACGGCGGTGATGCGCGAGGCGGGGTACTGCTCGGCCATCCACAGCGACAGCGAACCCCAGCCGCAGCCCAGTTCCAGCACCTGCTGGCCGTCCTTCAGGTCGGCGTGGCTGCACGCGGCGGCGAGGGCGAACACCTCCGCCTCGGCCAGGGTGGAGGCGGCCTCGGGATAGAGGCAGGACGAGTACTTCAGACGCGGCCCCAGCACGCATTCGAAGAACCGGGGCGGCAGTTCGTAGTGCTGGGTGTTGGCGGCGTCCGTGTGCTCGGCCACCGCGCGTTGGGCCATCTCGGCGGCGAACCGCGCCTCCAGGTCGGGGCGGCGCTCCTGGGCCAGGCCGCGCCGCGCGCCGGCCACCAGGCTGGCGATGGCGGGGCGGGTGACGAAGTCAGGCGCGGGCGCGTCCTGAAAGGCGTTGATCAGGTTCATGCGTCGGCGGTCCTTCCTTGCAACGGGCGCGGTCAGCAGCAGCTACGGCGCCGCGCGACATTTGGATGCGCCCGCGCATCCGTGACGCCTTCGGGCCCGTAGCTGTCCCCGCAGACACCTCGGAGGAAGCATGCCGTCAGCCGTTACGTCCCCTGAACGCCCCCTTCGCATCGCCGTGATCGGGGCGGGCGTGTCCGGCCTGTCGGCGGCCTGGCTGCTGGGGTCGCGGCACGAGGTGACGATCTATGAGGCCGCCGACCGCCTGGGCGGTCACGCCAACACGGTCGACGCCCCCCAACCCGGCGGCGAGGCCACGGCGGTCGACACCGGCTTCATCGTCTATAACGAGGTCAACTATCCCAACCTGACGGCGTTGTTCGCGCACCTGAACGTGCCGACCAAGCATGCCGACATGTCTCTGGCGGTGTCGCTGGACGATGGCGAGATCGAGTACGGCAGCCACAACCTGGCCTCGCTGTTCGCCCGGCCCAGCAGCCTGGTGCGGCCCCGGTTCTGGGCCATGCTGCGCGACCTGAACCGCTTCTACCGCACGGCGCCGGAAGAGCTGCCGACGCTCGATCCGGTCATCTCGCTGGGCGAATACCTGCATGCGCGCGGCTACTGCGCGGCGGTGCAGGAGGATCACCTGCTGCCCATGGCGGCGGCCATCTGGTCGGCGACCGTGGCCGGGGTGCGCGAGCATCCGGCGGCGGCCTTCATCCGCTTCTTCCACAACCACGACCTGCTGCGCTTCCTGGGGCGGCGGACCTGGCGGACGGTCAGCGGCGGCAGCCGCGCCTATGTCGCGCGTCTGGCCGAGACCTTCCGGGGCGAGATCCGCACCGGTTGCGGCGTCGCCTCCGTCCGGCGCACGGCCGACGGCGTGCTGGTGCGCGACGTCCATGGCCAGACGCAGGCCTTCGATCACGTGGTGATCGGCGCCCACGCGCCCCAGGCCCTGCGGATGCTGGAGGACCCGTCGGCGGAGGAGCAGGCGATCCTGGGGGCGTTCCGCTACACGCCCAATGTCGCGGTGCTGCACGGCGACCGCAGCCTGATGCCGCGACGCCGGCTGGCCTGGGCCAGCTGGAACCACATCGGCTGGCGGGCCGACCCGGCGTCGGGTTCGGTGACCTACTGGATGAACAAGCTGCAGGGCCTGCGCCGGTCGACGCCGCTGTTCCTGACCCTGAACCCGCACAAGGCGCCGGACCCCGCCACGGTGATCCGCACTGAGCATTACGACCACCCGCACTACGACGCCCGGTCCATGGCCGCGCAGAAGCAGCTGTGGCCGTTGCAGGGGGCGCGGCGGACCTGGTTCTGCGGCGCCTATTTCGGCTCCGGCTTCCACGAGGACGGCTTGCAGGCCGGGCTGGCGGTGGCCGAGCAACTGGGCGGCGTGCGCCGCCCGTGGGAGGTCGCGGACGAAAGCGGCCGCATCTTCCTGGCCGATCCCGCGCCGGTCGAGGCTGTCGAGGCGGTCTGATGGACGAAGCCTCGGCGCTCTATGTCGGAGAGGTTCGGCACTGGCGGGTACGGCCGCGCGAGCATGTCCTGCGATATCGCGTGTTCATGCTGCTGCTGGACCTCGATGCGATCGACGGCGTGCTGGCCCGGCTGAGACTGCTGGCGCGCGGGCGGCTGGGTCTGATGAGCTTCAACGCCGCCGACTATGGCGACCGCAGCGGCCGGCCCCTGCGCGGTCAGGTCGAGGCGCGGCTGGCCGAGGCGGGGATCGAGGCGGGCGGCGCGATCCGCCTGCTGACCATGCCGCGCATCCTCGGCTACGGCTTCAATCCGCTGAGCCTGTACTTCTGTCATCGGTCGAACGGGGCGCTGGCGGCGATCCTGTACGAGGTCAGCAACACCTTCGGGGAGCGGCACAACTATCTGATCGCGACGCCGGAACAGGGCGGGGACACGGTGCGCCAAAGCGCGCCCAAGCGCTTCTACGTCTCGCCGTTCATGGACATGGACCTGGCCTACGCCTTCACCGTCCAGCCGCCGGGCGACAAGACCAGCGTGGCGATCACCGTCTCGGACGGGCAGGGGCCGATGCTGACCGCGTCGTTCGCGGGCCGGCGGCGGCCGCTGACCGACGGCCAGCTTCTGCGCGCCTGGCTCAGCCACCCGCTGCTGACCTTCAAGGTGATGGCCGGCATCCATTGGGAGGCGCTGAAGATCTGGCGCAAGGGCGTGGGCTTCCGCCACCGTCCGCCCCTGCCGCCGCACGCCGTGACGATCGGCGAACCGGGTGGCCCGGCATGAGGACGCTTGCCGCCCTGTTAGTCGCCATGGCGTTGCCGAGCGTCGCCCTGGCCGCGGCGCCGGAGCCGCGTAAATCCATCGAGATCGACCGCTTCATGGGCCGCTGGTACGAGATCGTCCGCACGCCCAACGACGGTCAGAAGAACTGCCACGCCGCCAGCCAGCTGTGGTCGCAGCGCTCGGACGGAACCTTCGACATCGCCCAGACCTGCCGCAAGGGATCGTCCACGGGCCCGCTGCGGTCGGTCGAGACGCGGGCCCGCGTGCTGGATCCGGGGACGAACGCCAAGTTCGAGGCCAGCTTCTTTGGCGGCCTGCTGCGGCGCAAGTACTGGGTCATCGACCGGTCGGACGACTATGGCTGGATGATCGCCAGCACCTCGGATGGAGAGTTCGTCGCCCTGCTGTCGCGCCAGCCGTCCATGCCGGACGGGCAAGTCCAGGCCCTGATCGGCCGGATGCGCAGCCTGGGCTTCGTGAAGAATCAACTGCTGATCGTGGGCCGCTAGCGTTGGGCTCGCGGCAGGCCTAGGGTCGCCCCTGAGTCTTCGGAGAGTTCTTCACCATGCGTCTGCGCACCCTCGCCCTCACCACCGCCGCCGTTCTGTTCGGAGGTCTGGCGCAGGCGCAGACGGTCGATCCCGCCCGGATGTCGGAGATCACCAAGGCCATGTCGTCGGACGCCTTCATGGGCCGTGCGCCGGGCGGCCCTGGCGAGAAGCCGACCATCGACTACCTGATCGCCCAGTTCAAAGCCGCGGGCATGGAGCCGGCCGGCGAAAAGGGCGGCTGGACCCAGCCCGTGGCCCTGCTGCACACCTTCGTCCCCAAGGACGCGGCCATGTCCTTCTCGGTCGGCGGCCATGCCGTGCCCCTGCGCCAGGGCGAGGAGATCAGCATCCTGTCCCTGCGTCCGACGGATCATGTGGCCATCGCCAAGGCGCCGCTGGTCTTCGTGGGCTATGGCGTCTCCGCGCCGGAACGCGGCTGGGACGACTACAAGGGCGTCGATCTGAAGGGGAAGGTCGCGGTCTTCCTGATCAACGACCCAGACTTCGAGGCCAAGGCCGGCGAGGACCCGATCGGCAAGTTCGGCGGCCAAGCGGCGACCTACTACGCCCGCTGGAGCTACAAGCACGAAGAAGCCGCGCGTCGCGGGGCCATCGCCTCGATCATCATCCACGAGACGCCGGGCGCCGGTTACGGCTGGACCACGGCGGCCGCCAACAACGGCGAGGGCTTCGACGTCGTCCGCGCCGATCCGGCCAAGGACAAGGTGCTGCTGCAGGCCTGGCTGAGCCGCGAGGCGGGCGCCGACCTGCTGAAGCGTTCGGGCCAGGATCTGGAAGCGCTGAAGATCGCCGCGCGGCGCAACGACTTCCGCCCGGTCGAACTGAAGGACGCGACCTTCTCCGCCGACTACGCCCTGAAGCACGAGCAGGTCGCCAGCGAGAACGTGCTGGGCAAGATCACCGGCGCCAAGCGCCCCAACGAGTTGATCATGTACGCCGGCCACTGGGACGCCTACGGCATCGGTCCGGCCTCGGCCGACGGCAAGACCATCCGTCCCGGCGCCCTGGACGACGCCATCGGCCTGGCCGGGATGATCGAGATCGCCCGCCTGTTCAAGGCCGGCCCCGCCCCGGAGCGCACGGTGATGTTCGCCGCCTGGACCGCCGAGGAGCGCGGCCTTCTGGGCAGCGAATACTACGGCGCGCATCCGACCCTGCCGCTCGAGCTGACGGCCGCCAACTACACCATGGACGTGCTTCAGACCGCCGGCCCGGCCAAGGACGTGGTGCTGATCGGCTATGGCCAGAACGAACTGGAAGCCGACCTCGCCAAGGCCGCCGCGCGCCAGAACCGCGTGGTGACGCCGGACGCCAAGCCGGAACGGGCGCTGTTCTATCGCGCCGACCACTTCTCGCTCGCCCGCCGCGGCGTGCCGGTGCTGCTGCTGATGGGGCTGGGCGGCGGCCATGACCTGATCGAGGGCGGCCGCGCCGCCGGCGACGCCTGGGTCGCTGATTATACGGCCAAGTGCTACCACCAGACCTGCGACGCCTGGAGCCCGAACATGGACTTCCGGGGCGCGGCCCAGGACGCCCAGCTGCTGTTCGAGATGGGCAAGGAAGTCGCCAACTCCAACCGCTGGCCCGACTGGAACGAGGGATCGGAATTCAAGCCGATCCGCGCCCAGTCCGCGGCCGCACGAAAGTAAGAGCTCATGCCAGGGGTGGAGGGGCTAAGGCAGGTTCCGCAGCAGGAGCGGGCGCGCCAGACCTATGAGCGCTTGCTGGATGTGGCGGGCGAATTGTTGGGCGAGGTGGGGATCGAGCGGATCTCCACCAACATGATCTGCGCGCGGGCGGGCATGACCCCGCCGGCGCTGTATCGCTATTTCAAGGACAAGTACGGCGTGCTGGAGGCGCTGGGCGCCCGGCTGATGTCGCGCCAGAACGCGGTGCTGTTCGCCTGGCTGGACCGCCACGGCCCCAACGGCTGGGAAGCGGTGTCCGGCGCGGTCGAGGAGCTGATCGTCGCCAACGCCGAGGTCAACGCCAGCGAGCCCGGCGCGATCTGGACCCTGCGCGCCCTGCGTGCGGTGCCGCAGCTGGCCCATGTGCGGCTGGAGTCCCACCGCATCGTCAGCGACCGCATGACCGAGGTCTATGCGCCCCTCCTGCCGCATCTGCCGCGCGACGTGATCTGGCGGCGGGTGCGCCTGTCCGTCGAGTTCGGCTTCAGCCTGGAAGAGATGATGGCCGAGGAAGACCGCATCCCGCCCGAAGCCGCCGTGGCCGAAGCCGCGCGCTGGCTGCGCCGGGTGTTCGAGGATTAGGCTCTTCTCCTGCCCCGCTTGCGGGGGAGGGGGACCACGAAGTGGTGGAGGGGGCGCTCTGCTGAATTTCAGTTAGCGCCCCCTCCGTCTCGTCGCTGACGCGCCGATCCACCTCCCCCGCACGCTTCGCTACGGGGCAGGAGGGGGTGGCCTCATCCCCGCGATGTAGGCCCGCACCAGCTCCACCCCCTCGCGGTGGGTGACGCTGCGGCCGAGCTCCGGCATCATCACGCCCGGCTCCCTGGACGCCATGCGATAGGCCAGGATCGAGGCGTCCGGGTCGCCGGGCCGGATCGACACCGCTAGTCCGCCCGCGCCGCGTCCGGCGGCCACCGGGTTCTTGCCGATCCCCAGGTGGTTGGCGCGCTTCTCCTCCAGGTTCAGGAAAAGCCCGCTGTTGGAGGCCATGCCGCGTGGGTTGTGGCAATGCGCGCAGTTGGCGTCGAGATAGGCGCGCGCCCGCGCCTCCAGCGGCGCCTTGGGGTCATCCCAGCGGGCGGTGGCGGGAATGGCGGCCGGGGCCGGCGCGCCCTCCAGCAGGCCGATCCGGGTCCACAGGGCGATCTGGTTCGCCTTGTCTCCGACGTCGCCGAAGTCGCGTCTTAAGTCGCTGAAGTCACTCCTGGATCTGTAGTCGAATTCTCCGTTGAGATTCCGCGCCTTCGGGCCGATCGGCGCGATCTCGCCGTCGAGCGAATGGCACTCCTTGCACTGATTGGTGTTGGGCACGGCGTAGTTGATCGTCTCGGTCTTGCCCGCGGCGTCGATGAAGGACACGTCCATGCGGGCGCCCGCGCGCTTCAGCGTCGCCTTGGTCTGCTCGGCGTTCCAGACATAGGTCTGGGCGAACCAGCCGTCGGCCTTGCGGATCAGCAGGCGGGTCTCGACGAAGCGGATGTTGTCATTTGGGCGACGGAAGTCGGCCGGGTAGGCGAACGTCTTGATCAGCGCCGTGCCGACCGGGAACTCCAGCGCGCCCTCGGCCGCATAGCGGACCTTCTGGCCGGGCGGGACGAAGACGTAACGGAACTTCTCGGCATAGTCGCTGAACAGCGGGGTGTTCAGGTCATAGGGCACGACCCGCGCCGCCGGACGCCGCGCCCCCGCGTCGGTGAAAAGCCCATACGCATCAAGGGTCTGCGCCGGCGTCTGGGCCAGCAGCAGGTCGGCGGCGACCGGGGCGGACGGGCTCGCCGCCGTCAGGGCCGCAAGGCCGACGGCGGCGATCGCGAAGGCGCGAACCAGGCTCACGAGGCGAGCTTGGCCTGTTCCGCCGGCAGGACGACCGCCGCCGGCTCGGCGATGGCGCCGCCGGCCTGGATCGTCGGCTCGACGCCCGGCTTGGCGGTGTCCATGGCCGCCGGAGCGGCGAGGTTGAGGTTCAGCACCGGCCCGTCAGTCAGGCGCATCTTTGCGGGGATGGAGATCTTCTGCGCGCCCTTGGCGTAGGTGGTCACCCCGTCCCACAGGATCGGCGGGATCACGCCGCCGACGGCTTGAGCCAGCTCAGCGCCGCCGGGGAACTGGGGCGCAAAGCCGTTCTTGCCGATCTTGTTGTCCCGCACCACCACCTCGCGGGGGAGGGGATTGTAGTCGGCGTCGTCGTACTCCTTCTGGAACGCCACCAGCATGACTGCGGCGGTCTGGTTCTCGTCGATCTCGTTGCCGAAAACGTGGACATTCCGGTTCGCCATGACCATCACGCCAGTGCCCGTGGGGACCGAGGCGACGATGTTGCCCTTGGGCGCGAAGTTGGCGACGTCGTTCTTGACCACCCTGTTGCGGAAGACGCGGACCGAATGGCCGTCCTTCTGCGGCAGGCTGGGCATGTCGAAGACCAGGATGCCGCCGGTGTTGCGGGTGGCCAGGTTGTCGAAGACGTCGGCGTTCCAGCAGTTCTCGATCTCGATGCCGGCGACGTTCATCTCCGCCGTGCTGTTCTTGACGATGATGTTCTTGGACTGGCCCACATAGATGCCGGCGTCGGAGGCCCCGCGCACCACGGCGCGGTCGACCAGGACGTTGGTGGAGCTGACCGGATAGACGCCGTAGGCGCCGTTGCTTTCCTTTGGCCCGCCGGTCCATTCGACGCGGACATTGAGGAAGCTGATCTGGTCGACGTCCTTGGCCTTCAGCCCGTCGCCCTTGCTGTCCTCGACCGCCAGGTCGCGGATCGTGACCTTGTCGGAGGTGATCAGCAGGCCTTCGCCCGCGCCCTTCTGGCCGGCGAAGGACAGGATGGTCTTGTCCGGCCCGGCGCCGCGCACCGTGACATTATCGATGTCCAGGGACAGGCCGTCTGTGAACACGAACTTGCCCGCGGCCAGTTCGACCACGTCGCCTGGCTTGGCGTCGAGCAGGGCGGTCTGGACCTTTTCCTGGCTGTCGCCGTCCGGCGTGACCTTGATGACCGCCGCATTGGCGGCGCCGGCGATCGCCCACAGGCTGACCGCCACCATCAGCTTCCTCATGACCCTGCCTCCCACGGCTCTTATTTCGTCGCCGGCGTCGAGGCCGCGCGTACCCGTGGCATGGGATAGCAATAATTATCGAAGCGCAATGGGCGGGTGGCGAAGAAGCCGCCAACTCGGGTTTTCATGGGCCCGCCGGGGAAAAGGGGTTGCCCCGACGGCGCCGGGCGGCGATGGAACCCCCACAGCCGGCGCAGACCGGTCGAAAAGAAACCGCGCAGCCAGACAGGGCGACGATGAAAGACGATTTCCGCAAGGCCGCACTCGACTATCACCGCCTTCCGCGACCGGGGAAGCTGAGGGTCGAGCCGACCAAGCGCATGGCGACTCAGCACGACCTGGCGCTGGCCTATTCCCCGGGCGTGGCCGCCGCGTGCGAGGCGATCGTCGCTGATCCGGACACGGCGCGCGACTACACCGCGCGGGGCAATCTGGTGGCGGTGATCTCCAACGGCACGGCGGTCCTGGGCCTGGGCAACATCGGCCCGCTGGCCGGCAAGCCGGTGATGGAGGGCAAGGCCGTCCTGTTCCAGAAGTTCGCCGGCATCGACGTGTTCGACCTGGAAGTGGACGCCAACGACCCGGACCTGTTCGTCGAGGTGGTGGCGGCGCTGGAGCCGACCTTCGGCGGCATCAACCTGGAAGACATCAAGGCGCCGGAGTGCTTCGAGATCGAGCGCCGCCTGCGCGAGCGGATGAAGATCCCGGTCTTCCACGACGACCAGCACGGCACCGCCATCGTCTGCGCCGCCGCCGTCCGCAACGCCCTGGTCCTGCAGGGCAAGGACCTGCAGTCGATCAAGCTGGTCACCTCGGGCGCGGGCGCCGCGGCCCTGGCCTGCGTGGACCTGCTGGTGGCCATGGGCCTGCCGGCGCAGAACGTGACCCTGACCGACATCGACGGCGTGGTCTATGAGGGCCGCCAGGCCGACATGCCGTCGAACATGGCGCGCTACGCCCGCAAGACCGACGCCCGCACCCTGGGCGAGGTGATCAGCGGGGCGGACGTGTTCCTGGGCCTGTCGGCGCCGCGCGTGTTCAAGCCGGAATGGCTGCCGCTCCTGGCGGACAAGCCGCTGATCCTGGCCATGGCCAATCCGGAGCCGGAAATCCTGCCGGAACTGGTGGCCGAGGCGCGCCCCGACGCGATCATGGCCACGGGGCGGTCGGACTATCCGAACCAGGTCAACAATGTCCTGTGCTTCCCCTTCATCTTCCGCGGCGCGCTGGATGTCGGCGCCACCGAGATCAACGAGGCGATGAAGGCCGCGGCGGTGGAGGCGATCGCCTCGCTCGCCCGCGTCGAGGCCAGCGAAGTGGTGGCCGGCGCCTATGGCTCGGCCCCGGTGTTCGGCTCCGACTACATCATCCCCAAGCCCTTCGATCCGCGCCTGATCCTGGAGGTCGCGCCCGCCGTGGCCCGGGCCGCCATGGACAGCGGCGTCGCCACGCGCGCCATCGAGGACTTCGACGCCTATCGCAGCGAGCTGGAGCAGTTCGTCTATCGCTCCGGCCAGCTGATGCGCCCGGTGTTCGACCGCGCCCGCAAGTCGCCGGCCCGCGTGGCCTATGCCGAGGGCGAGGACGAACGCGTCCTGCGCGCCGTGCAGGCGGTGCTGGACGAGGGCCTGGCCCGCCCGGTGCTGATCGGCCGCCGCGAGGTGATCGAGAACACCACCCGCTCGCTGGGCCTGCGCTTCAAGATCGGCAAGGACGTCGAGGTGTTCGACCCCAGCGCCGACCGCGACGTGTTCGATCCGCTTGTGGCCGACTATCAGGCTCTGATCGCGCGCAAGGGCGTGCCGCCGCTGGCCGCCGCCCGCCGCGTCGCCACCCGCCCGACCGTGGCCGCCGCCATGCTGCTGAAGGCCGGTCTGGTCGACGCCGCCCTGGTGGGCGGGGCCGGCGACTGGTGGAAGCACGTCACCTACGCCTTGCCCATCGTGCCGGCGCGCAAGGGCGTGGACCGCATCTCGGCCCTGTCGGCGATCATCCTGAACAGCGGCACGCTGTTCCTGACCGACACCCATGTGAACGTGGACCCGACCGCCGAGCAGATCGCGGAATTGACCCTGCTGTCGGCGGAGGCGGTGCGCCGCTTCGGCTTGACGCCCAAGGCGGCCCTGCTGTCGCACTCCAGCTTCGGGGCGTCCAATTCGCCCACCGCCCGCAAGATGCGCCAGGCCCTCGGCCTGATCCGCGACCGCGCGCCGGACCTGGAAGTGGACGGCGAGATGCACGCCGACGCGGCCCTGAGCGAGGCCCTGCGCGGGCGTTTCGTCACCGGCAGCCCGCTGACCGGTTCGGCCAACCTGCTGATCATGCCCAGCCTGGACGCGGCGAACATCGCCCTGACCCTGTTGAGCGCGGCGACCGAAAGCCAGATCGTCGGCCCGCTGATGCTGGGCCTGTCCAAGCCGCTGCATGCGCTGGTGCCCAGCGTCACGGCGCGGGGGGTGGTCAACATGACCGCCCTGGTGGTCGCCCAGGTCCAGGATCAGGCAAAGGTCTGACCTTTGCCTTGACCCGAGCGTGCGGGCGTGCGTGCCTGCACGCGGCCCTTGGGTCGGGGTAGGGATGTGACCGAGTACGTGCGTAAGACCAAGATCAAGCAGGCGCCCACCGTGAGGCGCCGTCTGCTGTTGATGGCGGTCAGCCTGATCGCGCCCGCCCTGATCTTCATGGGCCTGCTGGTCCAGACCGAATACGACAACAGCCGCCGGCGCTTCGAAGAGCAGTTGGTGGCCATGACCCGCGCCCTGGCGGTGGCGACGGATCGTCAGATCACCCAGGGCACGGCGACCTTGCAGGCGCTGGCGGTGTCGCCGGCCCTGGCCGAGGGCGACTTCCAGGCGTTCGAACGGCAGGCGCGGGCCGCCACGGCCCAGCACGACGGCTGGATCGTCCTGCTCGACGAGCAGAAGCAACTGATCAACACCCTGGCGACGCCGGGCGCGCCGCTGCCGATGACCGGCATACCGGAGCGCGGCCTGCCGGCGCTGCAGTCTGGCCGGACGCTGGTGTCCAACCTCTATATCGGGCCGGTGGCCGACCGGCCGATCATCGTCATCGCCATGCCAGTCCGGGTGGAGGGCAAGCTCTACGCCCTCGGCTACATCCAGGAGCCGCGGGCTTTCCAGTCGATCTTCAGCGCCCAGGATCTGCCGGCCGGCTGGACCGGGACGATCGTCGACCGCCAGGCGGCGGTGGTGGCGCGCTCCAAGGACGTGGACAAGTATCTCGGCCGCCGCGCCAGCCGCGACATGCGGGCGGCGATGGGCAAAGCCGAGCAGGGCGTCATCCACAGCCGAACGCTGGACGGCACCCCGACCCTGTCGAGTTTCGCGCGGTCGCAGACTTATGGCTGGACCTTCATCGTCGGTGTGCCGCGGTCGGAGCTGGAGGTGGTGATCTTCCGTTCGCTGGCCCTGCTGTCGGCCGCGTTCCTGACGCTGCTGGCCCTGGGCATCCTGTCGGCGGTGATGGTGTCGCGCCGCATCTCCCGCGAGGTGGTCAGCCTGATGAGCGACGCCGCCGCCATCGGGCAGGGCGGCGTGGTCCAGGAGCGGCCCCGCGACCTGTTCGAGACCGCCGAGGTGCGCGGGGCCCTGCGCGAGGTGTCCCAGGCCCTGGCCGAGCGCGAGACCGAGCGGCAGGCCGCCGACAGCCGCCAGCAGTTGATGATCAACGAGCTGAACCACCGGGTGAAGAACACCTTGGCGACGGTTCAGTCCCTGGCTTGGCAGAGCCTGGGCCGAAAGCACGACCGGGCCCTGTTCGACGCCTTCGCCGACCGCCTCGCGGCGCTGTCGCGCGCCCACGACCTGCTGACCCGGCGGGTGTGGGAGAACGGCGAGCTGGAGGACGTGGTCCACCAGACGCTTGAGCCCTACGGCGCCCGCGCCCGGGGAGAGGGGCCCAAGATCCACCTGGCGCCCAACGCGGCGGTGACCCTCAGCATGGTGTTCCACGAACTGGCCACCAACGCCGCCAAGTACGGCGCGCTGAGCACGCATGGCGGCCTGGTGGACGTTCGCTGGTCGGTCGAGGGCGAGCGGCTGAAGATCCTGTGGCGCGAGCGGGGCGGCCCGCAGGTCGAGAAGCCCTCCGGCACAGGGTTTGGCTCGCGGCTGATCGAGTCCAGCATCCTGCGGGAATTCGGCGGCGAAACCTTCGCCGACTACCGGCCCCAGGGGCTGGAGCGGGTGATGATGCTGCCGCTGTCGGACCGGGTGTCGGTCGGCTGATCTCTAAGCAGAGCTTGGTCAGGCGGATGACGATCCCGGCGATCCTGAGCCAGTCGTTGAGGTCCATAGCGTTGAGGTCAAACACGTCGATGTCTCCATGTTGGGAGACACGAGGCTGAGCCAGCCACTGCGGGGGGCTGAATTGAGAGCCCCATTTTCGCCTCCCTCGCCCTTGTGGCGAGGGGCCCTGGTTCAGCCGCCGCGGAGCCCGAACGTCTTTCTCAATGCCGGCGGACGCAGGGATCCTCGCCACAAGGGGGAAAGGCGGTGGGGGGGTGGATTTGGCGCCAAGCAACGGCGGCGACTCCCCGATCCGCGTTTTTATTCACCGGGCCGTCGCAAACCGACTCCACAAGCTCCGTATACGATCTAGTCTCCGCCCCCTGTTCACCCAGGGAGAGTACCCTCTAATGCGTCGTGCATCGCTCGCGGCCTTGCTGCTTTTGGCCACCGTGTCACCGGCTGTCGCCGCGCCGGCGGAAGCGCCGTCCAGGATCTTCCAGCCGCAGGACATCTTCGGCCTCGAATATGCGGGCGATCCGCAGATCAGCGCCGACGGCAAGACCGTCGCCTATGTCCGCAACAGCTACGACATCATGACCGACCGCGCGAAACGGGCGATCTGGACCATTGACGTGGCCAGCGGCGCGCACAGCCCGCTGGTGGCCGGGGCCGGCTCCTACGGCAGCCCGCGCTGGTCGCCGGACGGCAAGCGTCTGGCCTATGTCTCGACCGAGGAAGGCCGTCCGCAGCTGTTCGTCCGCTGGATGGGCACGGGCGAGGCGGTGCGCGTCGCCTCCCTGCCGCAGTCGCCGGGCTCCATCTCGTGGTCGCCGGACGGCCAGGCCATCGCCTTCTCGATGTTCGTGCCGTCGGACGCGCCGAAGCTTGGCGCGCCGCTGGCCAAGCCGGAAGGCGCCCAGTGGGCCGAGCCGCTGAAGGTGACGACCGAGATCAACTACAAGGCCGACGGCCAGGGCGTCCTGCGCACCGGCTTCACCCACGTGTTCACCGTCTCGGCCGACGGCGGCGCGCCGCGCCAGCTGACCTTCGGCGAGTTCGACGACCGCAGCCCGCTGTCGTGGACGCCGGACGGCCGCTCGATCTTCCTCAGCGCGCGTCGCGGGGACGACTGGCGGCGCAACGGCAATTCGGAGGTCTACAAGCTGTCGGCCATCGACGGCAGGCTGACCGCCCTGACCAACCGCAATGGCCCGGACGACGAGCCGACCGTGTCGCCGGACGGCAAGCTGATCGCCTACACCGGCTATGACGACAAGCTGATGGGCTATCACAACCGCCGGCTCTACGTGATGAACGCCGACGGCTCGAACAGCCGCGTGCTGACCGGCTCGCTCGACCGCAGCGTCGGCTCGCCCCAGTGGGCGGCGGATGGCAAGAGCGTCTATGTCGACTATGACGACGAGGGCATGACCAAGGTCGGCCGCGTCACCCTGGACGGCCGCTTCTCGACGGTCGCCACCGGCCTGACCGGCGAGGGCATGGATCGTCCGTACAGCGGCGGGGCGTTCAGCGTCGCCGACAACGGCGCCATCGCCGTCACCGTGGGCACGCCGACCCAGCCGTCGGACATCGCCGTGGTGCAGGGCGGCAAGGCCCGCCAGCTGACCCGCCTGAACCAGAGCCTGTTCACGGGCAAGGCGCTGGCCAAGGTCGAGCCCCTGGCCGTGAAGTCGTCCTTCGACCAGCGTCCGGTCGGCGCCTGGATCGCCACCCCGCCGAACTTCGACCCGACCAAGAAGTACCCGCTGATCCTGGAGATCCACGGCGGGCCGTTCTCGGCCTATGGCCCGGCCTTCGCCACCGACGTGCAGCTCTACGCCGCCGCCGGCTATGTGGTGCTCTACACCAATCCGCGCGGCTCGACGTCGTATGGCGAGGAGTTCGCCAACCTGATCCACCACAACTATCCGAGCCAGGACTATGACGACCTGATCAGCGCGGTGGACGCGGCCATCGCCAAGGGCTTCGTCGATCCGGACAACCTGTTCGTCACCGGCGGCTCGGGCGGCGGCGTGCTGACCGCCTGGATCATCGGCAAGACCAACCGCTTCAAGGCCGCGGCCGTGCAGAAGCCGGTGATCAACTGGTCCAGCCAGATCCTGACCAGCGACGGCGCCGTGACCCAGTCCAAGTACTGGTTCGGCAAGATGCCGTGGGAAGATCCGGAAGGTTACTGGAAGCGCTCGCCGCTTTCGCTGGTGGGCAACGTCACCACCCCGACCATGGTCGTGGTCGGCGAGCAGGATATGCGCACCCCGGTGAGCGAGGCCGAGCAGTACTATACCGCCCTGCAGATCCGGAAGGTGCCGACCACCCTGGTCAAGGTGCCAGGCGCCGGTCACGGCAGCTTCGCGGCCCGTCCGTCGCAGTCGGCGGCCAAGACCAACGCCATCCTGGCCTGGTTCGACCGCTACCGCGCCAAGAACTAGGCGCGGCGCCAGATACGACGAAGGGCGGCGAGCTTTCGGCTCGCCGCCCTTTTCGTTTGTGGATCGTGGCTCAGTAGGAGCGGCAGGAGCCGCGCTGGGCCTGCAGGTCGGTGCTGTCCGACAGGATGATCGCGCGGGTCAGGACCCCGCTGCGCTTGTTGAGCGTCACGATCTCCGCCAGGGCGGCCCGCGTGGCGTTCGGAGCGGTCAGGCCCTCCACCGAAATCTCCGAGATGGAGGCGGTGGGGTTGATGGCGGTGATCGCCCGCACGTCGTTCTCGACGATGCGGTAGCTGGTCTGGATGGTGCGGACCTGTTCGATGCCGTCCTCGACCAGCTGCAGGCGGTCGCCGACGATGGCGTACTTGTAGAGGCTCTCCGCATAGGCCGGGTTGCGGCCCGTCTTGGATTGCAGCTGGCAGATCCAGCCCGCCTCGGCGTGAGCCGAAGTCGCAAGGGCCGTGGCCGCTAGAAGTCCGATAGCGATGATGTTGCGCATGAATGCCTCCCCTAGAGTCCCCGAGTAACCAAACTTGGCCTTTGGGAAAACCGGGTGCGGCAACGTGAACTCGGGGCCTCTTCACCTTGGACGCGCCAGCCTCTAACGTGCATTCAAACGCCTGTTAGAGCGCTGGAGGATGCGATGGCCCTGGATCTTGAGACCCGCGAACAACTGCTGGAGGGGGTCCGGCGCTTCGTGGCGGAGCGGCTGCGGCCGCTGGAGGCCAAGGTCGCCGAGGACGACGCGGTGCCCGAGGACGTCATCGCCGAGATGCGCGAGCTGGGTCTGTTCGGCCTGTCGATCAGCGAGGACTACGGCGGCCTGGGCCTGTCGATGGAAGAGGAGGCGCTGGTCGCCTTCGAGCTGGGCCGCGCCTCGCCCGCCTTCCGTTCGGTGTTCGGCACCAATGTCGGCATCGGCAGCCAGGGCCTGGCGATGTTCGGCACCGAGGCCCAGAAGGCCGAGTGGCTGCCGGGCATCGCGTCGGGCGAGGTCGTCACCTCCTTCGCCCTGACCGAGCCTGAGGCCGGCTCCGACAGCGCCGCCGTCCAGACCCGCGCGACGCGGGATGGCGACCACTACGTCCTCAACGGCGGCAAGCGTTTCATCACCAACGCCGGCAAGGCGTCGCTGTTCACGGTGATGGCCCGCACCAACCCGGACGCCAAGGGCGGCTCGGGCGTCAGCGCCTTCATCGTGCCGCGCGACCTGCCGGGCCTGCATGTGGGCAAGGCCGAGAAGAAGATGGGCCAGCAGGGGGCCCATATCCACGACGTGACCTTCGACAACGTCCGCGTCCCGGCCTCTATGCGCCTGGGCGAGGAGGGGGAGGGGTTCAAGGTCGCCATGCAGGTGCTGGATCGTGGACGCCTGCACATCGCCGCCGTCTGCGTGGGCGTGGCCGAGCGCCTGATCGCCGACTGCGTGGCCTATTCGGCGGAGCGCAAGCAGTTCGGCCAGCCGATCGCCAGCTTCCAGCTGATCCAGGCCATGATCGCCGACAGCAAGACCGAGAGCCTTGCCGCCCGCGCTTTGGTCATCGACAGCGCACGCAAGCGCGACGCCGGGGAGAACGTCACGCTGGAGGCGGCCGCCGCCAAGCTGTTCGCCTCGGAGATGGTGGGGCGCGTCGCCGACCGGGCGGTGCAGATCTTCGGCGGGGCCGGCTATGTGGCCGACTACGGCATCGAGCGGCTGTATCGCGACGTGCGCATCTTCCGCATCTACGAGGGCACCAGCCAGATCCAGCAGCTGGTCATCGCGCGCGAGACGATGAAGCGGGGCGGTTGACGACTGGCGGCGCGGGCTAAATTGCGGCTTAGTATCGCCATCGGGGGGGACGTCATGGCCTGGAAGCGATCCGCAACCTTGGGAACTGGCTCAGATGGCGGTACGCTTAAGGGTGGAGCGAAGAGCCAAGGCCCCGCAATGCCCAAGCAAGCACCCGACAACGCCAAGGACGACGCCAGCGAGGACGTCAGCGAGCTGTTCCGTCGGATATCACAGCCCGAGCTGGGCTATCACAGCTTCGACCTCGCCCTGCAGGACGAGGAGGCCCCGACCGTGGCCGACGTCAAGAAGCTGGTCCGCAAGCTGGATGAAGCGCCGCCGGTCAAATCCGTCGCCACGGCCAAGCTGAGCGAGGCCGCTCCCGCCAAGCCGGCCGGCGTGGGCAAGCTGCTGCGCGCCTGGTCGCCGGAGTCGCCGCCCGAGCCGCAGGCGGAGGCCCCGCCGCCGCCCTCCAAGACCGAAGGCACTGACCTGAAGGCGATGTTCAGCGCCATGGGCAAGGCAAAGCCGCCCCGTTCGACGCGCTGATCACGGCGGACAGCAAGACCTGCATTGCCCCGACCGTTTGGCGGCGTCCATAAAGGGCGCAGCTGAACAACAAGGGGAGCTACCCATGAAACGCCTGACGGCGAGCCTTCTCGCCGCCGCGGCCTGCGCCGCCCTGTCCACCGCCGCTGAAGCCGCGCCTCGTTCCGTCGTCTTCGCGCCCCAGGCCGCCGCCACGGGCGCGCTGGTCCTGCCGCTGTCGTCGGCCGCCGATCTGGAGACTCGCGGCGCGGCCCTCGATCCCGCCTCGCGCGCCGCCGTCGCCAAGGCGCTGACCGCCGCCAAGTTCACCTACAAGCCCAAGGCCGTGCTGTCCCTGCGCGGCATCGGCGCCTACGACCAGATCGTGGTGCTGGGCACGGGGACCAAGGCCCTTACCCCGGCCAAGGCCGCTGATCTGGGCGGGATCGCCGCCAAGCAGACCGGCAAGGAGCCGGGGCCCGTGTCCATCGCCGCCGACGGCGTGGGCGACGCCGCCCAGATCGCCCTGGGCGCGACCCTGGCCGGCTACAGCTTCGACCTCTACAAGCAGCCGTCGTCCGATCCGGCGGAGCGCAAGTCCGACAAGCCCGCGCCGGTGACCGTGGTCACCGCTCAGGGCGCCGCCGCCAAGGCCGCCTGGGAGCGTGACGGCCAGGCCCTGGCCGACGCCGTGGCGTTCACCCGCGACCTGGTCACTGAGCCGGCCAACGCCCTCTATCCGGAAGAGTTCGTGGCCCGCACCCGCAGGGCCTTCGAAGGCGTTCCGGGCGTGACCATCGAGGTGCTTGACGTGCCGGCGATGGAGAAGGAAGGCATGGGCGCCATCCTCGGCGTCGGCGTGGGCTCCAAGCGCCCGCCGCGCATGCTGGCCGTCCATTACAAGGGCGCCGGCGCGCCGGCTGCTCCGGTCGCCCTGGCCGGCAAGGGCATCACCTTCGACAGCGGCGGCATCTCGCTGAAGCCCAACGCCGGCATGTGGAAGATGAAGGACGACATGGCCGGCGCCGCGGCGGTGACCGGCGCGGTCCTGTCCCTGGCCAAGGCGAAGGCTCCGGTGAACGTGGTGGCCATCGCCGCCCTGGCCGAGAACATGCCCGACGGCGCGGCCATCCGCCCCGGCGACGTGCTCAAGACCATGACCGGCAAGACCATCGAGATCTGGAGCACCGACGCCGAGGGCCGCTTGGTCCTGGCCGACGGCGTGGCCTGGGCCGAGAAGCGCTACAAGCCGGCCGCCATCGTCGACGTGGCGACCCTGACCGGCGCGGTGGTGGGGGCCCTGGCCTCGGATTACGCCGGCGTGTTCAGCCGCCACGACAGCCTGGCCGACCAGCTGGAAGCCGCGGGCAAGACCTCGGGCGAGGAACTGTGGCGTCTGCCCATGCACCCGTCCTACGCCGACCGCGTAAAGTCGGACATCGCCGACATCCGCAACACCGGCGAGCCCGGTCCGGGCGCGGGCCTCGGCGCCCAGATCATCGGTTTCTTCGTCAGCCCCGACATGCCGTGGGCCCACGTGGACATCGCCGGCACGGCCTGGGCCGACAGTGATCAGCCTACGACGCCCAAGGGTGCTACGGGCTACGGCGTCCGCCTGCTGGACCGCTTCGTGCGGGACTTCAAGCCGGTGCCGACCGCGCAGAGCGAAGCGCAGTAGGCCGAACGAAAACGGGCGGAGACCGAAGTCTCCGCCCGTCCTTCAATCGCTATCCCCCCTCACGCTTTAGGGACGGTCGATGTCGGCCTTCGTGTAGGGACTCGGGCCGCCCTCGGCGATGAAACGGTCAACCCGGGCGTTGAGCACGGGCAAGGTCACCGAGCCGAGCTGCAGCACGGTGTCGTGGAAGTTGCGGATATCGAACTTGGGGCCCAGGGCCTTCTCCGCGCGGGCGCGGGCGTTCACGATCTCCATCTCCCCCAGATAGTAGGACAGGGCCTGACCCGGCCAGGCGATGTAGCGATCCACCTCGGTGGTGATCTCGTGCTCGGCCAGCGCGGTGTTAGCGGCCAGGAAGTCCTGGGCTTGCTTGCGGGTCCAGCCCTTGGCGTGGATCCCGGTGTCGACCACCAGGCGCGAGGCGCGCCACTGCTGGTAGCTCAGCATGCCGAACAGCTCGTAGGGCGTCTCGTACATGCCCATCTCTTCACCCAGCTTCTCGGTGTAGAGGGCCCAGCCCTCGCCGAAGGCCGAGATGTAGCTCTTGCGGCGGAAGTCGGGCTGCTGCTGCTCGGCGGCCAGCGGCATCTGGAACGCGTGGCCCGGCGCGGACTCGTGCAGGGTCAGGGCCGGCAGGGAATAGAGGCCCCGCGCCGGCAGGTTGTAGGTGTTGACCAGATAGACGCCCGGACCGCCCCGGCCCGAGGTGTAGAACGGCGCGATGTCGTCCGGCACCGGGATGATGGCGAAGCGCTTTCGCGGCAGGTAGCCGAAGTACTGCTCGGCCTTGCCGTCGAACTTCTTGGAAATCCACGCCGCCCGCATCAGCAGCTCTTCCGGCGTCTTGGCGTAGAACTGCGGGTCGGTGCGCAGGAAGTTCAGGAACTGCGGCAGGTCGCCCTTGAAGCCGGTCTGGGCCATGACCTCCTTCATCCGCGCATTGATGGCGGCGACTTCCTTCTGGCCGATCTCGTGGACCTGGTCAGCGGTCAGGTCGAGGGTCGTGAATTCCTTGATCTTGGCCTGGTAGTAGGCCTTGCCGTCCGGAAGGGTCACAGCGCCAAGCTCGGTGCGGGCCTTGGGCTCATACTCGGTCTGGTAGAAGGTCTTCAGCTTGCCGTAGGCGGGCAGGACGCCGGTCTTCACGGCGGCCAGGCCCTGGGCTCGCAGCTCGGCCTGCAGTTCAGGCGAGAACGTCGCCGGGAAGGTCTTGAACGGCGCGTAGTAGGCGACCTCTTCCGGCGTCTTGGCGTTGGTCACCGACACGATGGTGCCGTCGCGGCCTTGCAGGGTGATCTTCGGCGGGGTGAAGCCGCGCTTCAGCCCGGCGCGCATGTTGACGATCTGCTCGTCGAAATAGCGTGGGAAGTCGTTCAGCTGGGCGATGTAGTTGCGGTAGTCGCGCTCGGTCTGCAGCTTGCGGCGGGCGACGCCGGACAGGTTGCTCCAGAAGGCGGTGTCGGCGTTCAGGGGCTTCTCGTAGTCCTTGAACCGCTGGTTGGCGATCAACACCTCGATCTGCGCCTGATAGACGGCGTAGTTCACCTGCTGCTCGGGCGAGAGATCGGCGACCTTGATCGCCTTCAGCTGGGCCTCGACGTTCTCCCAGTACTTCAGGCGCATGGCCTGGGTGGCGGCGTCGACCTTGGCCAGGCGGGGGAGACGGCGTCCTGGTTGTCCTCGTCCACCTCGCCGCGAAGCTCGGCCTGGCGCCAGGCCCATTCGCGCTTATAGACGGCTTCGAACTGGGTGTCGGCGGCGGTCTGGGCGTGGACCGATGTCCCGCACATCAGGAGGACGGCCGACACGGCCGCCGCGCTCAGGATCTTCTTCATCGTCGTTCCTGGTTTCAGGTGTTTTGGGGAAATGGGATTCAGTCGGCGGTCCGCGCGAGCTGCTCGCGCAGGTCGGCCAGGGCGCCGGCGATGTGGTCGCGGACCAGCCGCTCGACCGTATCGGCGTCGCCGGCCAGCCAGGCCTCTAGCAGGGCATGGTGCTCGTCGGCGGCGCGCGTGTGCCGCTCCTGCGGTTCCAGGTGAACGCGCACATAGCGCTCGGCCAGGACATGCAGGCGCTCGACCAGCTGGGTGGTCACGGCGAGGCCGCTGGGCCGCACCATGCCCATGTGGAATTCGCGGTTCAGGTGAACCGCCTCCGGCGCGTGCGGATCGGTCTGGGCGTCCATGGCCATCAGGGCCATGCGCGCCGCCACCCGGTCGTCGTCCGTCGCCTTGCGGCAAGCGGTGGCGGCGGCGTCAGGCTCGATCTTCAGTCGAAGAGCGAAGACCTCCTCGGCCTCCGCCGCGCTGAGAGGCGCGACGAAGAAACCGCGGTTGGCGTGCGAGGTCAGAAGTCCGTCCTGCTCCAACCGGGCCATGGCCTCGCGCAGAGGAATCTTGCTGACCCCCAGCTCGGCGGCCAAGGCGTCTTGCCGGATCACTCCGCCGGGCGCGATCTGACCCGCCAGGATGCGTTCGCGGACAAGGCCGTAGACCTGGTCGGAGAGGGTGCGGACGACGATGCTCATGCGGCCTTCTGATCTCCCGCCAGGGCGCTGTGACGGCGGCCATAGAAGAAATAGATGATCAGGCCGACCACGTTCCACGCCAGGAAGCGCAGCATGGTCGAAGGCGGCAGGCTCACAAAGAGATAAAGACAACCGGCGATCGTCAGCGGGCCGACAACCCAAGGCAGCGGGCAACGGAACACGCGCGGCAGTTCCGGGTGGGTCTTGCGCATGACCATCATGCAGACGGCGGCGGCGACGAAGGCGGCCAGGGTGCCGGCGTTGGACAGTTCGGCGATCTCATCCAGGCGGAAGAAGCCGGCCACGGCGGCCACGAAGCAGCCGGTGATGATGGTGATCGTCGTCGGGGTGCCGAACTTGGGGTGAACCTTGGACAGGCCGCGCGGCAGCAGGCCGTCGCGCGACATGACGAAGAACACGCGGCTCTGGCCGAACATCATGACCAGGATGACGGTAGGCAGGGCGATGATGGCGGCGGCGGCGATCAGGGTGCCGACCACCGGGTGACCCACGCTGCGCAGGACGAAGGCCAGGGGCTCGCCGCTCTTGGCGAATTCCTGGAACGGCCAGGCGCCGACGGCGCAGGCGGCCACGGCCATGTAGATCACGGTGCACAGGGCCATCGAGCCGATGATGCCGATGGTCAGGTCGCGACCGGGGTTCTTGGCTTCCTCGGCCGAGGTCGACACGGCGTCGAAGCCGAAGAAGGCGAAGAACACGATGGCGGCCGCGGCCATGACGCCCTTCATCGCGCCGTCCACCGAGTGGGCGGCGAAGCCGTAGGGCATGAACGGTTCGAAGTTGGTCGGCTTGATGTACCAGATGGTGAAGCCGACGAAGGCGGCCAGGGCGACGAGCTTCACGCCCACCAGCACCAAGTTCACCGTGGCGCTTTCCTTGGCGCCGACCACCAGCAGGGCAGTCACGGCCAGGGAGATCAGCACGGCCGGCAGGTTCACGATCCCTCCCGCGTGCGGCCCCATCAACAGGGCCTCGGGTATGGGTACGCCCATGGTCTGGATCAGGCCCGAGACATAGGCCGACCACCCGGCGGCGACGGCGCTGCAGGCGACCGAGTACTCGAGCACCAGGCTCCAGCCGATGACCCAGGCGACGGCTTCACCCAGGGCGACGTAGGAATAGGTATAGGCGCTGCCGGCGGCGGGCAGGGCGGTGGCCAGCTCGGCATAGGCCAGGGCGGCGCAGGCGCAGATCGCTCCCGCGATGGCGAAGGCGAGGATCACCGCCGGGCCGGCGCGGTCCGCGCCCACGCCCGTCAGGGTGTAGATGCCGGTGCCGACGATGGCGCCGACGCCCATGGCCACCAGGTGCGGCCAGCTCAGCGTCGGGATCAGTTTGCGATCCGCCTCGTGTGAGAATAGCGAGCTTACGATCTTTCTGCGGCCTAGCATTACGCCCCCTTTTTGTTTGTTTCCGCGCCCCGAGAGGCGTCGGTAATCAGCCGAACGGCGCCTCCAGGGAAGGCGAGGGTTCTGTGAACCAGGCCGCGCCGTCCTCGGTGACGTAGAAGTGGTCTTCAAGCCGGATGCCGAAGGCGCCCGGAATGACGATCATGGGTTCGTTGCTGAAGCACATGCCCGGCGCCAGCGGGGTCTTGTCCCCGCGTACCAGATAGGCCGGCTCATGAATGGAAAGGCCGATGCCGTGGCCGGTGCGATGCGGCAGGCCGGGCAGGCGGTAGTCAGGACCCAGGCCGGCGCCCTCCAGCACCCGGCGGGCCACCGCGTCGATCTCTTCGCAGGGCACGCCCGGACGCACGGCGTCGAAGGCGGCCTTCTGGGCGCGGTGCTCCAACTCCCACATGCGGGCCTGGTGGTCGGTGGCCTCACCGAAGCAGTAGGTGCGGGTGATGTCGGCGTTGTAGCCGTCCACCAGGCAGCCGGTGTCTATCAGGACGATGTCGTCTTCAGCCAGCTGTTGGTCGCCGGGCACGCCGTGCGGATAGGATGTGGCCTCGCCGAACTGCACGGCGCAGAAGGAGCTGCCGCCGTCGGCGCCCATGGCGCGGTGGGCGCTGTCGATGAACTGGCGCACTTCGCTGGCGCGGATGCCGGGGGCCAGAATGCGGGCCGCGCGGCGATGGACTTCCAGCGTGATGGCCTTGGCCTCGCGCATCAGGTCCAGCTCGGCCGTCGACTTGATCATGCGGCAGCCGTTGATGACCGGCGAGGCGTCGGCCAGGGTCATGGACCCGGCCTGCTTGCGCAGCTCATTGGCGGTCAGGAACGAGGCGAGGGGATCGAGGCCGACGGTGTCGACGCCCATTTCGCGCAGGACGGCGGCGGTTAGGGCGTAGGGGTTTTCGTCTTCTTCCCAGCTGCGCACGGCGGCCGGGATCTTCATGCCGGCTTCCAGGGAGCCGATCTCGAAGGCCGGGCAGATCATCACCGGCTCGCCCTTGCGGGGCAGGAGCATGGCGACCAGGCGTTCGGTGGCGCCCCAGGCCAGGCCCGTGAAGTAGCGCAGGCTGTGACCGGCGTTGACGACCAAGGCGTCGACGCCATGGTCGGTCATCAGGCGGCGGGCCTTGTCGAGGCGCTGCAGGTGGTCGTCGGCTCCGATCCGTCGCACCCGCTGGGCGGGCGGCGCAAGTTGGGAGAGTTCGATCTGTGCGGTGGAGCCCCCGACGCCCTTGGTCATGCGCGCTTAGCCTTCCTCGACTCGAAACGGTTCAGGTCGAATGGCTGTAGCGCGACCGGCGGCTTGCGACCATCCGCGACCGCAGCGACGATCTCCGCCGTGATCGGCCCCAGGGTAAGCCCCAGGTGCTGGTGACCGAAGGCGTAGAACAGGTTGCTCGCCATATCCGATCTGCCGATGGCGGGAAGATAATCCGGCAGGGTCGGGCGGCAGCCGATCCAGGCGCTGGGCTCGCCGCGGACCGGCAGGCCCAGGGCCTTCACATGCGCCGCCAGGCGGGCCCACTTGCGCGGATCGGGTTTCTGCCCCGCCGTGCCGAACTCCACGAAGCTGGCCGCCTGCAGCCCGCCGGCGAAGCGGGTGACGATCATCGAGCGGTCCTCGAACACGATGGGCGACAGCTCGGCCGGCCAGTCGTGCTCGGTCCAGCGCAGGTGGTAGCCGCGCTCCGCGATCAGGGGTGTGCGATGGCCAAGATCGGTCATCAGGCGGGCGGAGCCGACGCCCGCCGCGACCAGGATGATGTCGGCCGTCAGCGTCGAGCCGTCGGCAAGGTGCGCCGTGGCGACGCCGTTTTTCTGGGACAGGCACTCCACGCGGCTGGCGACCACCTCGCCGCCCGAAGCGCGGAAGGCCGCCTCGAGCGTGTCGGCCAATTGGCCAAGATCGGAGACCTGCGCGGTGCCGGAGAAGCGGATGCCGTCCACCGGGCGGTTGCGGGTCAGGCCCCAGAGGTTGTCGAGGGTCGCTTCCGGTAAGGGCTGGACGCGGGCGGTGCCGGTGTCGGCGGCGCTCCACGCGGTGCGGCCTCGGCTGGCGGTCTGTTCGGACTCCCAGACCAGCAGGTGCCCGGCCTCCGACAGCAGGTCGGGGCGGCCGATGTCCTTGGTCAGGCGACGCCAGGCGGGCAGGGCGTGCAGCAGAAGAGAGCTGAGCGCCTCGGCGCCCGACGCGAAGCTTTCCTTGCGCGCGGCGGCGATGAAGCGGCTGGCCCAGGGCAGGAAGACGAGGGGCGCGCGCACGTCCAGCGCGCCGCCGCGGGCGAACCAGCGGCGCGGCGCGGAACGGATGCTGGGCCAGGAAGCCAGCGGCTCCACCTGTTCAACGGCGATGTGGCCGGCGTTGCCCAGCGAGGCGGCCGAACCGTCACAGGGATCGACGAGGGTCGTGGCGAGGCCGAGCTGGCGCAGACGAAAGGCGCTGGCGGCGCCCACGACGCCCCCTCCGATCACCAGTGCTGATTTAGCCGTTCGAGGCACCTTGCCATCCGTCCCGTCTTCGATATCGTATACGGTAGACGATCTTGAAGGAGAAACAAGTGTCTTCCACCTGCGACTGGTCCGGCGTCATCCCGGCCGCCACCACTCAGTTCACCCCCGACCTGGCGGTCGATCTGGACGCGACACAGCAGGTTCAGGACGGCCTGATCAATGACGGCGTCAACGGCCTGATCATCATCGGCACCGTGGGCGAGAACAACTCCCTCGAGCCGCAAGAAAAGCGCGACGTCGTGCGTTCCGCCGTGGAAACGTCCAACGGCCGCATCCCGGTGATCGCCGGCTGCGCAGAACTGACCACCAGCCGCGCCGTGGCCTTCGTGAAGGACATGGAAAAGATCGGCGCCACGGGCATCATGCTGCTGCCGGCCATGGTCTACGTCCCGACCGAGGAAGAGCTGCACGCCCACTTCCGCACGGTGGCCGAGGCGACCTCGCTGCCGATCATGCTCTACAACAACCCGCCGGCCTACCGCACCAGCGTCTCCATGAAGACCCTGGCCTCGTTGGCTAACGTGCCGAACGTGGTGGCCGTGAAGGAAAGCGCGCCGGATCCGCGTCGCTTCACCGACCTCTATAACGAGTTCGGCGATCGCTACACCCTGTTCGCCGGCCTGGACGACGTGGCCTTCGAAGGCCTGCTGCTGGGCGCCCAGGGCTGGGTCTCGGGCCTGACCAACGCCTTCCCGCAAGAGTTGCTGGCCCTGGTGGCCGCGATGAAGGCCGGCGATCTGGTCCGCGCCCGCGAGATCTATCGCTGGTTCATGCCGCTGCTGCACCTCGACGCCGACCATGACCTGGTCCAGTCGATCAAGCTGGCCGAACAGATCATGGGTCGTGGTTCGGAGCGCGTGCGCATGCCGCGTCTGCCGCTCAGCGGCGCTCGTCGCGAGCAAGTGACCAAGATGGTCGAGCGCGCGGCCGAGACTCGTCCCACCCTGGCCAAATAAGCAACTTAATAGAGTTGGGAATGCGCCACATTTTCTTCTGCATCGACGGCCATACGGCCGGAAACCCGGTCCGCCTCGTGGCGGGCGGCGCGCCGCTGCTGCGCGGCGGATCCATGAGCGAGCGGCGGGCCGACTTCCAGGCCCGTTTCGACTGGATCCGCACCGGCCTGATGTATGAGCCGCGCGGACACGACATGATGTCCGGCGGCTTCCTCTACCCGCCGACCCGGCACGACACCGATGTCGGGGTGCTGTTCATCGAGACCAGCGGGTGCCTGCCCATGTGCGGGCACGGCACCATCGGCATGATGACCTTCGGCATCGAGAACGGCCTGATCCAGCCCCGCGAGCCGGGCAAGCTGAAGGTCGAGGTGCCGGCCGGCGTCATCGACATCGAATACGGCTGCGAAGGCCAGAAGGTCACCTGGGTGCGCATCCGCAACGTGGCCAGCTATCTGGCGGCGGAAGGCATCGAGATCGACGTGCCGGGCTTCGGCCCGCTGAGCGTCGACGTCTCCTACGGCGGCAACTACTACGCGATCATCGAGACCCAGGGCGCCTATACCGGCCTGGACGATCTCGGCGCGGCCAAGATCCAGGAGCTGTCGCCGATCGTCCGGAAACTGGTCCGCGAGGTCTACGAGCCGGTCCACCCGCTGGACCCCACCATCCGCGGCGTCAGCCACGTGCTTTGGGCCGACAAGCCTAAGGGCGAGGGGGCGGACGGCCGCAATGCGGTCTTCTACGGCGAGCGCGCCATCGACCGCAGCCCCTGCGGCACCGGCACCTCGGCGCGCCTGGCCCATCTGGCGGCCAAGGGTCGGCTGAACGTCGGCGACCGCTTCGTCCACGAAAGCTACATCGGAAGCCGTTTCATCGGCCGTGTCGAGGCGGCGACCGACCTGGGCGGCAAGCCGGCGATCATCCCCTCCATCGAGGGTTCGGCGATCTCGACCGGCTTCAACCAGATCTGGATCGACCAGGCCGACACGTTCTGGAATGGCTTCGTCGTCACCTGACGCGTCAGGCCGCCTGGACCAGCTCGGTTTCGACCCAGTTGGTCCGGCGCCAGGCGTTCGGCGTCGCGCCGACCTGTTTGCGGAACAGGTTGGAGAAGTGCGCCTGATCGGCGAAGCCGCAGGCCACGGCGATCTGGCTCAGCGGCTCGTGGCTGCTCAGCATCAGGCGCTTGGCCCGTTCCACCCGGCGGCGCATCACATAGGCATGGGGCGTTTCGCCGAAGCTGTCCTTGAAGGCGCGGCCGAAATGGCCGCTGCTCAGGCGAACCAGGGCCGCCATGCTGTCGATGGTGATGCCGCCATCCAGACCTTCCTCGATGAAGGCTTCGACCTTTCTGGCCTGCCATGGCGCCAGGCCGCCGCTGGCCGCGGCCCGCTTCTGCGTCGCCGCTTCACCGTTCAGCAGAGCCGCGACGCGGGCCACATAGCCGCGAGCCGCCTCAAGGTCCGACCCGAGCGTCTTCTGGGCGTTGGCCAGCAGTTCGGCGATAACCGGCGCGCCGGCGGCCGGATAGGAAGCGAAGGTGGAGGCGGAAGCTTGGTAGGTCATCTCGTCATCTCCTGCGGCGGGCGGCCGGTGTTGCGATGACGTCAGACTGCGGCTTGACAGGATGTCGCACCATTCAACCTAGGTGGGGTCGAGCTACGGCATTGGTCTAACCAACCTATACTTCGGTTTAAGGCAGGCGATCAGCGTGACTCGACCCCTTTCCCGGCAAGGGGTTTCCCGCCAGATTACCGGCAGGAGTTGGGTCATGAATCTGAGCGTGTCAGCCACGGATCGGTCGCGGGTGTTCGTCGTTGACGACGACGCCTCGATCCGCGCGTCGCTGGACAGCCTTCTGCGCTCGGTCGGCCATGTGGTGGAGACCTACGGCTCGGCGCTGGAGTTCCTGCAGCATCAACGGCCGGACGAGGCGGCCTGCCTGGTGCTGGATGTGCGGCTGCCAGGGATCAGCGGTCTGGACTTCCAGGCGCAGCTCGCGGCGCTGAACATCGACCTGCCGATCATCTTCATGACTGGGCACGGGGACATTCCCATGACCGTGCGGGCCATGAAGGCCGGGGCGGTCGACTTCTTGGCCAAGCCCTTCCGCGACCAGGACATGCTCGACGCCGTGGCCGCCGCCATCGAGCGGGACCGCAAGCGCCGCCAGCAGGCGGACGCGGTGGCTGACCTGCGGAGCCTGCACGCCGGCCTCACTCCGCGCGAACGGGAGGTGATGGCGCACGTGACCGCCGGGCTGATGAACAAGCAGATCGCCCACCTGATGGGCCTGAGCGAGATCACAGTGAAGATTCACCGCGGCAACATGATGCGAAAGATGGAGGCGGCCTCCGTCGCCGATCTTGTGCGGATGGCCGAAGCTCTCGGAGTCGAGGCGCCCCAGGGCTGAGGTCCTGAGAAGCAGGGTTAACAGAACGATATCTATGATTTCATCGGCTTCGCCCCAGGCGAATCTAAAGCCTCGTGAATTTAGATAATTGCGGCTTTACTCTATTTGTGCCGCACATCAGGACATCGGCGCAAATATTAAACAGTCGATCGTCCCTATTATTGGATATGGCGGGTAGGGGCCGGCGAGATGCGGTGATCATCAGGGATTGGTCGCCCACCTTCTTTTAAATTCAGGCGGCTTTTCTCTCGAATTTCCCAGTGATCGCTTATTTCGTAACAAATTGGAAAGGGTGATGTGGGTAGTGGGCAGTGGGGGATAGCGCTCTTAGGTGGAGTGTGCCCGCCGAATTTGTTGTTTTGGGCCACAGAACGTCGCTCGCGCTACTGGACTAGGAAAACGGTCACATGTCGCTCACCTCTGCTCTCAGCACGTCGCAGCTGGCTAACGCAACCGCGACGATGGTCAACGGCTGGTCCGTCACGGACATCCAGGCGCTGAAGGCGACACAGCTTGGCGCGCTCGGCGCGACGGGCGTGGCGGCCTTGGCGACCACCCAGGTGGCCGCGCTTACGACGACGCAGATCTCGGGGCTCAAGGCTGACCAGATCAAGGGGCTGGCCAATACGGTCACCTTCACCGGCGAGCAGCTGGCGGTCTTCAACACCAGCCAGATGGGCGCGCTGACGACGACGCAGGCCGCCGCCTTCACCGCCACGCAGCTGGATGGTCTGAGCGCTTCGCAGATCGGCGCGCTGTCGACGACGAACCTGTCCGGTCTCGACCAGACTGAAATTCAGAGCCTGACGACGGATCAGATCAAGGGGCTGAGCGCGGCGCAGATGAACGCGCTGTCGGCCACCGATGTCGGCGAGTTCACCACCGCGCAGGTCGGCGCCTTCAGCGCGACGCAACTGAGCAATCTTTCAACGACCGGCTTCTCGGCGCTGAGCAGCACTCAGGTGCAGTCGCTGAGCGACGATCAGCTCAAGGGCATCACGACCCAGCAGGTCGGCGGCCTGAGCAAGGCCGACGTCGGCGAGTTCTCCTCCGCGCAGATTTCCAAGCTTTCGACCGCGCAGCTCAACAGCCTGACCGCGACCGGCGTCAGCGGGTTGAGCACGACCCAGGTTCAGGGGCTGACGGCTGCTCAGATCGGCGGCCTGTCGGCGGCCAACCTGTCCGCGCTGGATGAGACCCAGGTCAGGTCTCTGAGCGAGACGCAGGTCCGTGGCCTGACGACGGCCCAGCTGAGCAAGATGTCCACGACGGACTTCTCGGAGTTCGGCGTGGCTCAGGCCTCCGCCCTGACCGCCAGCCAGTTGGGCTCGCTCTCGAACGCCAACTTCTCGGCCCTGACCTCCACCCAGGTTCGTGGGCTCGACGAGACCCAGGTTCGTGGCCTGACGGCCGCGCAACTGGGCAAACTGACGGCCACCGACATCGGTGAATTCGGCACGACCCAGATTTCGGCCCTGACCTCGACCCAGCTGGGCAAGCTGTCCACGGCCGCGCTCAGCGCGATGGATTCGACCCAGGTCAGCGCGCTCAGCACCGACCAGATCAAGGGCCTGACCGCCGGACAGTTCGGCGCCCTGTCGGCGACCGACATGTCCGAGTTCACGACCACCCAGGTCGCCGGCCTGACCAGCGCGCAGCTCGGCGGCATCAATGCGAGCGCTCTGACCGGTCTGACGGCCACGCAAGTCAAGTCGCTGGGCGTCGATCAGTTGAAAGGCCTGACCTCGAAGCAACTTCAGGGGCTTAGCGGCGCGGACCTGAATGAATTCTCGGCCACCCAACTGGGCAGCCTGAGCGCCGCTCAAGTGGCGGGCCTTACGACGACCGCGCTCAGCGCGATGGACACCACCCTGGTCCAGGGCCTGACCTCGACCCAGGTCGGCAAGCTGACGACGCAACAGCTGTCGGCTCTGAACGCGACCCAGGTCGGCTCGCTGAGCACTGACCAGATCAAGGGCCTGACGACCGCTCAACTGAGCGGTCTGAGCAAGAACGCCACCGATTTCGGCGAGTTCACCACCACCCAGGTGGGCAGCTTCTCGGCCGCGCAACTGGGCGCCCTGTCCAACACCGCGCTTTCCAGCCTGAGCCAGACGCAGGTTCGCGGTCTCGATGAGACCCAGGTCCGCGGTCTGACGGCGGCGCAGCTCGGCGCGATGTCGGCGACGGACTTCGGCGAGTTCTCGGCCACGCAGATCAGCGCTCTGAGCACCACCCAACTCAAGTCCGTCAAGGCGACCGCCCTGGCTGAACTGAGCGCCACCCAGTTCAACGCGCTCACCGCGGACCAGCTCAAGAGCCTGTCCACCGCTCAATTCAGCGCCCTGACCGCGACGGATGTGTCCGAGTTGACCGCCACTCAGGTCTCTGGCCTGAGCGCCTCTCAGCTGGGCGGCCTCAGCGCGACGTCGCTGGCTGGAATGAACGCGACGCAGGTCAAGTCGCTCGACGCCACCCAACTGAAGGGCCTGACCTCGAAGCAACTTCAGGGTCTCAGCGGCGCCGACCTGAACGAATTCTCGGCCACCCAGATTGGCAGCCTGAGCACCACTCAGCTGGCCGGCGTGACGACCACCGCCCTCAGCGCGATGGACACCACCCTTGTCCAGGGCCTGACATCGACCCAGGTCGGCAAGCTGACGACGCAACAGCTGTCGGCGCTGAACGCCACCCAGGTCGGCTCGCTGAGCGCGGATCAGCTCAAGGGCCTGACGGCCGCGCAACTGGGCGGTCTGAGCAAGAACGCCACCGATTTCGGCGAGTTCACCACGACCCAGGTGGGCAGCTTCTCGGCGGCGCAACTGGGCGCCCTGTCCAACACCGCTCTTTCCAGCCTGAGCCAGACCCAAGTTCGCGGTCTCGATGAGACCCAGGTGCGCGGCCTGACGACGGCGCAGCTCGGCGCGATGTCGGCGACGGATTTCGGCGAGTTCTCGGCGACCCAGATCAGCGCTCTGAGCACCACCCAACTCAAGGCCGTCAAGGCGACCGCCCTGGCTGAACTGAGCGCTACCCAGTTCAACGCGCTCACCGCGGACCAGCTCAAGAGCCTGTCCACCGCTCAATTCAGCGCCCTGACCGCGACGGATGTGTCCGAGTTGACCGCCACTCAGGTCTCTGGCCTGAGCGCCTCTCAGCTGGGCGGCCTCAGCGCGACGTCGCTGGCTGGAATGAACGCGACGCAGGTCAAGTCGCTCGACGCCACCCAGCTGAAGGGCCTGACCTCGAAGCAACTTCAAGGGCTTAGCGGCGCGGACCTGAATGAATTCTCGGCCACCCAACTGGGCAGCCTGAGCGCCGCTCAAGTGGCGGGCCTTACGACGACCGCGCTCAGCGCGATGGACACCACCCTGGTTCAAGGCCTGACCTCGACGCAGGTCGGCAAGCTGACGACGCAACAGCTGTCGGCGCTGAACGCCACCCAGTTCGGCGCACTGAGCACCGATCAGCTCAAGGGTCTGACGACCGCGCAGCTGACCAGCCTGAGCAAGAACGCCACCGACTTCGGCGAGTTCACCACCACCCAGGTGGGCAGCTTCTCGGCCGCGCAACTTGGCGCCCTGTCGAACACCGCCTTCTCCGGCCTGACCCAGACCCAGGTCCGTGGTCTCGATGAAACCCAGGTCCGCGGCCTGACGGCGGCGCAGCTGAGCAAGCTGTCGGCCACCGATATGGGCGAGTTCGGCACCACGCAGCTCGCGGCCTTGACCACGGCCCAGATGAAGAGCCTGTCGACTTCGTCGCTGAACGGCCTCGCCGTCACCGAGGCGCAGTCGCTCTCGGCCGATCAGCTGAAGGCGCTGTCGGCCGCGCAAATCGGCGCGATGGACGTCTCCAAGCTGAGCGCCACCCAGATTTCGGGCCTGGCCAACACGCAGGTCGCGGCCATCAACGCGACCAATCTGTCGGCGCTCAACGCGACCCAGATCCGGTCCATCGATCCGGCTCAGCTCAACAAGCTGACGACGTCTCAGCTCAACAAGCTGGACGCCACCGATATCGGCGAGTTCACCGCCACCCAGTTCGCGGCCCTGAGCGGCAGCCAGATCACGGCCCTGTCCACCGGCGCCATGAGCGGCCTGAGCCAGACCCAGATCCAAGGCCTGAGCGCCGACACGATCGGCAAGCTGAGCACGCAACAGTTCCAGGCCCTGAGCGCCACGCAGGTCGGCCACCTCTCCGCCACGCAGATCGAAGGCGTGAAGGCGACCCAGCTGACCAGCCTGAGCGCGACGGAGTTCGGCGAATTCACCGCGACCCAGATCGGCGGCATGTCGGGCGCTCAGCTCGGCGCGCTGTCCACCTCGGCGCTGTCGTCGCTGACCCAGACCCAGGTGCGCGGCCTCAACGAGACGCAGGTTCGCGGCCTGACCACCGCGCAGCTGAACAAGCTGTCGGCGGGTGACATCGGCGAGTTCGGCGCGACCCAGATCGCGGCCCTGAGCGACACCCAGCTCAAGAACCTGAGCTCCACGGCCCTGAAGGCCTTCGACAAGACCCAGATGGGCGCTCTGACCGCTGATCAGGTGAAGTCGCTGACCTCGGCGCAGCTCGGCCAGTTCAACGCGACCGACGTCGAAAAGCTGACCACGACCCAGATTGGCGCGCTGGCGGCCAACCAGGTCGCCGGCCTGACCGGCACGGCGGTTTCGGCGCTGGACAGCACGCAGTTCGCGGCCCTGTCGACCACGGCGGTCAAGAGCCTGACCACCAAGCAGCTGTCGAACCTGTCCGCGACGGACATCGGCGAATTCACGGCCGTGCAGTTCGGGGCGCTGTCGGCGGCCCAGCTGGGCAGCCTGTCGGGTCTGTCGGAAGTCAGCACGACCAGCCTGGACGGCCTGTCCGCGACGCAGGTCGGCGCGCTCAGCGCTGGTGGCCTGACCTCGCTGAACGAGACCCAGATCCGCTCGCTGGACAACACCCAGCTGTCGGGCCTGACCGGCGCGCAACTGTCGGGCCTGAAGGCCACCGACATGGCCGAATTCAGCGCCACGCAGATCAAGTCCCTGACCTCGACCCAGGTCGGCCAGCTCGGCGCCACCAACTTCGGCGCCCTGAGCCAGGCCCAGGTCCAGGCGCTTGATGTCGGCCAGATGGCCGGCGTCACGACCACCCAACTGAAGGCCCTTTCGGCCACCGACTTCGGCGAGTTCACCTCCACGCAGGTGGGGGCGATGACGGGCTCGCAGCTCGGCGCTCTGTCGACGACGAACTTCGTCAGTCTGTCTCAGACGCAGGTCCGCAGCCTGGATGCGACGCAGGTCGCGGGTCTCACGACCTCGCAGATCAACGCCCTGTCCAGCACTGAGTTCGCCGAGTTCGGCGCGGCCCAGATCGCGGCTCTGACCGACAATCAACTGAAGAACATCCGCAGCGACGCCTTCAGCGGCCTCGACACCACCCAGGTGGCGGCGCTGACGACGGATCAGCTGAAGAACATCTCGTCGGGCCAACTGAAGGGCCTGACCGGGACGGATCTGCAGAAGTTCTCCGTCGCCCAGCTCGGCTCCCTGGCCGGCAACCAGGTCACTGGCCTGACGGGTACGGCGATCTCCGGGCTGGATGCGACCAAGTTTGCCTCCCTGTCGACCACCGCGGTCAAGTCGCTGACGACGGATCAGCTGAAGGTCCTGTCGGCCACCGACGTCGGCGAGTTCTCGGCGGCGCAGCTCGGCGTGCTCTCCACCAGCCAACTGGGCTCCCTGTCCTCGCTTACGGAACTGAGCGCGACCCAATTGGACGGCCTGTCGTCCACGCAGATCGGCGGGCTCGGCGCGACCAACTTCGCGACCCTGAACCAGACGCAGGTCCAATCGCTGGACGCCACGCAACTCAGCGGGCTCACGGCCGCTCAGATGAAGCAACTGAGCACCACTGACCTCGCCGAGTTCACGGACGCTCAGATCGATGGTCTGGCGGGCACTCAGCTGGCTGGCCTGACGGGCGCCAACCTGTCGGCTCTCAACCAGACCCAGATCCAGGGCCTCGACGCCGATCAGGTGAAGGCGCTGACCACCGCCCAGTTCTCGCAACTGAGCGCCGCGGATGTGGCTGAGTTCACCACCACCCAGATCGCCGGCCTGGCGACAACGCAGATCAGCGCGCTGTCCGCTACGGCTGTCTCCGGCCTGTCCGCCGCGCAAGTCGGCGCCCTTGGAACCGATCAGGTGAAGGCGCTGACCACCAGCCAGATGGAAGGTCTGTCGGCGACGGATGTGGCTGAATTCTCCGCCACCCAGCTCGGCGCCCTGTCCACCGGCCAGGTCGCTCGCCTGACGAGTGATCAACTGGGCTCGCTGACCGCCACTCACCTTGACGGTCTGAGCGCCACTCAGGTGGGCAGCCTGAACAAGACGGCCCTGTCGGGTCTGAGCCAGGCTCAGGTCCGCTCGCTCGACGCCACGCAGCTGGGCGGTCTGACGACTGGTCAGGTGCAGGGCCTGTCGGCGACCGACTTCGCCGACTTCTCCACGACGCAGATCAAGCAGCTCTCGGCCGAGCAGCTGGGTTCGCTGAGCACCACCAACCTGAACAGCATCGACTCGGCCACCTTCGGCAGCCTGTCGACCACGCAGATCCAGGGCCTCAGCGGCACGCAGCTGGTCAACCTGACCTCGACCGACATGGGCGAGTTCAGCACGACCCAGATCGCTGCCCTGACCACCAGCCAGATCAAGAACATCTCCGGCGCCAACCTGTCCGCCATGGACAGCACGCAGTTCCGGTCGCTCTCGACTGAGCAGGTGCAGGCTCTGAGCCTGGTGCAGATCGGCAGCCTGAGCGCGGGCGACGCCGGTGACTTCACCACCGCCCAGATCAGCGCCATGGCCTCGACCCAGGTCGGCCGTCTGGACGGCGCCCTGGTCTCGGCCCTGAACAGCACGCAAATCCAAGCCCTGGCGGACACCCAGATCGCCGGCCTGACCAGCAGCCAGACCAAGGAACTGAGCATCACGGACATCCGTGAGTTCCAGCCGGCGCAGCTTACGGCCATCAGCGCGACCGCCTTCGCGGGGGTGAGCTCGACGGCGATCGCGGCGATGACCACCACGGACATCGATGCGATCTCGGCGACCCAGATCGGAGCTCTGACGCAAACCCAGATCGGGGCGCTGACCACGACCAACATCGCCTCGATGAGCGCGGCTCAAGTCGCGGGGATCCAGAACGATCAGGTCCAGCACTTCAATACCGAACAGCTCGGCGCTCTCTTCGGACCGCACTAAGCACTTCGGAACTTGAACGAGATTGGGCTGGTCATGACCTCATGATCGGCCCATTTTCTCTTTGCATATCAATGCCCTGAATAGTTCCAAGATCAGCTTGATCGAATCGGGCAAGCGATCTGCACTAGACGCCGGTTTCGGGGCCGTGCGCGCCGAATCCTCCCTGTGTTCTGGCGTGTTGAAAGCGGTATGTCCGAAGCTCTGTTCGTATCTGCGGTGCAGCGGATCGCCGCTGGCGGCCATCCCATCGGCGAGGTCATGGAGGCCGCGGGCCGGCTCGCCGCGTCGGGTCATGTGGCGATGGCGGAGCAGCTCTACCGCATCTGGATCGCCTTCAATCCCAGCGATCCCCACGTCTTCGTCGCCTATTTCAACAACTCCGGTCTCCAGCAGCAGCTAGGCGACCTGGATGGGGCCGAAGCCTCCCTGAGAGCCTCCGTCGAGGTGAACGCGGACTTCCTGCCGGGCTACATCAACCTCGGCAGCGTTCTGGAGAAGCGCGGCCTGCTCAACGAAGCCGTCGCGCAGTGGCGCGCCGCGGTCGATCGCCCGATCCCGCTGACCGGCCTGATCCTCGGCTACAAGGTCGCGGCCCTGAAGCAACTGGGGCGCATCCTGGGCGAACACGATCTCGGCCAGGACGCCGAGGCGGCGCTCTATCAGTGCCTGGACCTGGACCCCGAGCAGTACGACGTGCTCGAGCAGTACACCGCCCGGAGGCTGAGCGCCTGCAAGTGGCCGGTCATCGTGCCGTCGGAGAGGGTCACCCGCGACCAGTTGGTGCGCGGCATCCATCCTCTGTCCCTGGGCGCCTTCAGCGACGATCCCTGGCTGCAGCTCGGCTCCGCCGCCGCCTATGCCGAGCGCTCCACGCCCGAAACCTTCGATCCCGTCGCCTTTGACCGCCGGGACGCCCAGATTGATCTCGCGGGCCGCCGCATCCGTGTCGGCTATGTGTCGTCCGACCTGCGCGACCACGCCGTCGGCTACCTGATGTCCGAGATGTTCGAGCTTCACGACCGCGAGAAGATCGAGGTGTTCGCCTATTACTGCGGGCCGGCGACCGGCACGGTCAACGCCCGTATCCAGAGCGCGGTCGAGCATTGGGTCGATATCCGCGGCATGACCGACGACGAGGCGGCCTTGCGGGTCGCCGCCGACGGCATCGACGTGCTGGTCGACGTCAACGGCCACACGCGCGACAGCCGAACCGGGCTCTTCGCTCGCCGCGCCGCGCCGATCCAGGCGAACTGGCTGGGCTTCCCCGGCACGATGGCGACGCCCTATCACCATTACATCATCGCCGACGAGTGGATCATCCCGCCGGAGATGGAGAAGTACTACTCCGAGAAGGTGCTGCGGCTGCCCTGTTACCAGGCGAACGACCGCAAGCGCGTCGTGGCGCCGGAGAAGCCGACCCGCGCCGACGCCGGCCTGCCCGACGACGCCTTCGTGTTCTGCTGCTTCAACGGTTCGCAGAAGATCACCCGCTTCAACTTCGCGCGGTGGATGGAGATCCTGCAGCGCGTGCCGGGATCGGTGCTCTGGCTGCTCGACCACAATGAGGCGACCAATGCGCGCCTGCGCGAGCACGCGGTCGCCGCGGGCGTCGCGCCGGAACGGATCGTCTTCGCGCAGAAGCTCTACAACCCCTTCCATCTGGCCCGCTATCCGCTGGCGGACCTGTTCCTGGATACGACGCCCTACGGCGCCCACACCACGGCGTCCGACGCGCTGTGGATGGGCGTCCCCGTGCTCACCCTGGCCGGCCGCTGCTTCGCGGCGCGGGTCTGCGGCAGCCTGGTGCGGGCGGCGGGCCTTGAAGACCTGATCTGCCACGACCCGCGGGAGTACGTCGAGCGCGCCGTGGCCCTGGCGGGCGATCGTGCGCAGGTCGCGGTCTACAGGGCGAGGCTGGAAGAGAACCGGTCGTCCTGCGTCCTCTTCGACATGGACGCCCTCGTGTCCGGTCTTGAGGACCTCTACGCCCACATGTGCGCGGAGCACCAGGCAGGGCGGACGCCGCAGCCCGATCTGGTCAACCTCGAGCACTATCTGGATATAGGCGTCGGCATCGACCACGAGGCCAGCGAGATGCTCGCCCAGCCAGACTACGACGCGCTCTACCGCGAGAAATTGGCGGCTCGCCATCGCCGCAGGCCGATCCAGGCGGACAGCCGCCTGTGGACCGCGGCCGACATGGAGGCCGCTGGCCGATGAGCGGCGCCGGCGGGACCGCTCCCGTCCTCGACCTCGCGCGGCGCCTCCAGCAGGAGCGCCGCTGGGGCGACGCCGCGACCATTTTCGAGCATGTGCTGATCGTGGAGCCGGACCGGGAGGATGTGCGCCGCGCGCTCATGCAGACCCACAGCGCGTCGGGGCGGACGCTGGATGCGCTGAAGGTGCTGGGCGAACTGCGCGCGCGGCATCCCGACAGTGTCTTCGCCGCCCAGGACATGAGCGAGCAGACCCGGCCCGCGATCGAACGCTACAATCTGCATATGCGGGCCAACGACGTGGAGCACGCCGCGCCCTACGCCTCGGCCCTGGCGGACCTATCGCCCACGAACCCGCTGGTGCTGCGCACCGCCATGTCCTGCAACCAGACGCTCGGCGACATGGAGGCCGCGGGGCGCTACGCCGAAGCGCTGCTGAAGCTGGAGCCGGACAACCTGTCGGCTCACGAGACCATGGCCGAGGTCTGCAAGGCGAGGGGAGACCAGGCGGGTGATCTGGATCACCGCTCCCGCGTCGCACTGGTCGACCGGCCCGGGCTGCACCCGCTGGTGCGCCTCAAGGACATCCACGACGTCGCCAGCGGCCTGCTGTGCCGCCCCCTCGACGAGAACGCCCTGGCCGAGCTGGAGAAGTTGCTGGCCGCCCAAGGCCAATACAAGGTCACCGAGCCGGAAGAGACCGGCTGGCCGGGCTGGGAGCGTCACTACCGGCTGATGCTGGAGTCCATCGACCTTCCGGCGGTCCTGGGTCCGACGCCCGCCGCGCCGCCTGAGCCGAGGACGACCTTCGCGGACGCCGCCGGGCAGGCGATGACCTGGGACGACGTCACCGCTCGCGCCGACGCCGTGGGCGCCAAGGTCGTCTTCCTGGTCGCCGCGGACGAAGCCTATGTGGCGATGTACGGTCGCTGGTATGTGCGCTCCGTGCTCAAGCACTGCGACGTGCCGTGCATGGTGGTGGTTCATGTGATCGGCGGCGGCGCGGGGCTGGCGCGGTCGGCGCAGGTCGTGGATGTGCAGGACGACGGCCTGGTGTTCGCGGGCGACGACTTCGATGAAGCGGCGGTCACCACTAGGGTACATGACGCGCCGCCCAGGGGGATGGCGGCCAAGCCCATCGGGCACTTCCAGTCCATCCGCTTCCTGCAGGCTGGGGGGCTGTTGCGGCGCCTGGGCCGCCCGCTGTTCATCTCCGACATCGACCTGCTTCTGCAGCGCGGCGTCGCAGATCTACTGGACGGCAATGAGGGCGCGGATCTGGTCTTCAACGAGAACGAGGGCAGCTCCAACGCCGGCGCGCGGCTGACCGCCAATCTGGTCCTGGCCTATCCGACGGCGACCACGGACGCGTTCTTCAGCTTCGTCTCGGCCTATCTCAGCGGGATGCTGACCCGGGATCACCTGACCCGCTGGATCGACCAGGTGGCCCTGATGCTAGGACGCCACCACCTGCTCGCCCGGCATCCCCAGGTCCAGTTGCGCTATTTTGACGTCACTCTGGACATCAACAACATCATGTATCGCAGCTGGCAGGAGAACCCGTTCCGGTTCCTGTCGCTGTACCACGGCTTCGACATGTCGAGCCTGCAGCTCGACTGAGCCCCGCGTTGCCATGACGTCGGGTCAGCCCCCACTATGCGGATAAGCAAAAAAGGGGAAGCCCATGAACGACGCCTTCAAGCCCGGCCTGCTGGCCGGAAAGACCGCCTTCGTCGCCGGCGGGACCAGCGGCATCAACCTGGCCGTGGCCGAGCGGTTCGCCCAGCAGGGCGCCCGGGTCGCCGTGATCAGCCGCAGCCAGGGCAAGGTCGACGCCGCCGTCGCCGGCCTGAAGGCCAAGGGGCATGAGGCCGTGGGCTTCTCCGCCGACGTGCGCGACTACGCGGCGGTCGAGGCGGCGCTGAAGGGGACCCACGAGGCGTTCGGCGAGATCGACATCGTCCTGTCCGGCGCGGCGGGCAACTTCGTGGCCCCGGCCCTGGGCATGTCGGCCAACGGCTTCAAGACCGTGGTCGACATCGACCTGATCGGCACTTTCAACGTGCTGCGCGCCTCGTTCGAGTTCCTGCGCAAGCCGGGGGCGTCCCTGATCAGCATCACCGCGCCCCAAGCCGTGAAGCCCAGCGTCATGCAGGCCCACGTCTGCGCCGCCAAGGCGGGCATCAACATGCTGACGAAGGTGCTGGCCATGGAGTGGGGCGCCATGGGCGTGCGGGTGAACGCCATCTCGCCCGGTCCCATCGCCGACACCGAGGGGATGGCGCGCCTGGCCCCGACGCCGGAAGCCGAGAAGCGGATCAAGGACAACATCGCCCTGCGCCGCTATGGCGAGAAGCGCGAGATCGCCGACGTTGCGCTGTTCCTCAGCACCGACAACGCCGCCTACATCACCGGCACGATCATCGACTGTGACGGCGGCTCGGTCCTGGGCGGGACGGGCTTCGGCTAACCCGCCGCGGCCGCGCCGATATAGCCGAGGTTGGCCGCGCGCAGCACCGCCTGCGATCGGCCGCCGACACCCAGCTTTCCGGCGGCATTGGTGATGTGGAAGCGCACCGTGGGGGTGGAGATGCGGACGATGGTGCCGATCTCCATGTCCGTCTTCCCGGCCGCCGCCCATTTCAGACACTGGATCTCGCGCCGGGTCAGGCGGGCCGCCTCCGCCGGGGCGGGGCGGCGCAGGTCCTGGCAGGCCCCGGCCAGCTTCAGGGCCGCCGCATGGAATTCCGAGGCGCGAGCGGCGAAGATGGTCTCCACCGGAACCTCGGGATCGGGCGAGGCCCAGACGATGGCCCCGATCACCCCGCGCGGCAGATAGGCGGGGGCGATGATCGCCGCGCCGATGCCGAAAGCGTCCGCCGCCTCGACCCGGCCGAAGGTGTCGACCCACGCCGCCGGCCGCCAGGTCCCGAAGCGGCCGTGGCGGTAGTAGAACGGCTCTGCGCTGAAGCGGGTGGCGTAGACGAAGGGCGAGCGCAGCGCGAATCCCCGGTCGCGCCAGTACTGCAGATCAGGATCGAGCCAGCGGAAGATCGTCTCCGCCACGGGCCTGCCGTCCACGCCGACGATGGCCTCCGGGCTGCCGATGTCGGCGCTGGCGGCGATGTAGGGAAGGCCAGTCTCCACACCAAGGCGTGCGGTGTCCCGCGCCAGTTCCTCGACGAGCTTCAGCCCCGTGCTCACGCGTCCGCCCCTATCATTTTCGACAGCTTGTTACGCCTCAACCCCTTCCGCAAGCTCCGGTGGAACTCGGGACCATGAAGCTCGGGTCGGATGAGCCGCGTGTCAGCCGCGGCCGGAGGGAGAACGGGAATGAGGCTTTGGCTTCGGACGGCGTCCAGCGCCGTCCTTGCGACCCTGTGCGCCGGCGGTTCCGCCCTGGCTCAGGACAACAACACCCTGGACCAGGTGATCGTCACCGCGACCAAGAGCACGGCCACCCTGCAGGAGGTGCCGCTATCGATCACCGCCGTGAAGGGCGAGACGCTGCAGGCGCAGGGCGTGAACAGGTTCCAGGACCTGACGGGGACCATCCCCAACTTCACGGTCTCGCAGAGCCCGATCTCCGACGTCATCTCCATGCGGGGCATCAACTCCGACCTGCAGGCGGCGGGCGAGCAGGCGGTGGCCACCTTTGTCGACGGCGTCTATCGCGGGCGCGGGGTGCAGTCGCGCTTCGCCTTCCTCGACATGGGCTCGCTGGAAGTGGTGCGCGGCCCGCAAGGGACCCTGTTCGGCAAGAACACCGTCGGCGGCGCCCTGAACATCAACTCGGCCCGCCCCTCGGCGGTCTTCGACGGCTCGATCTCGGCCGGCTACGAGTTCGAGCAGGGCGAGACCGAGGTGCTGGGCTTCATCACCGGCCCGGTCTCCGACCGCCTGCGGGTGCGTGCCGGTTTCCAGTACAACGAGATGAAGGATGGCTGGGTCGACAACAGCTATTACGACGAGGCCCAGCCTCGCTACACCAACTGGGCTGGGCGCCTGTCGGCCGAGGCGGACCTGTCGGCGAACGCCAAGCTCTTCGCCCGTTACGACCACAGCGACTTCGACACCAAGGGCAACCCGATCGAGATCATCCATCTGGGCGGGGCGCTGGCGCCGCTGCTGACCAGCCTGGGTGTCGACGGCGACATCGACGGCAAGGCGCGGCAGGGCAACAGCTCGCCCTTCCTCGATCTCGGCTCGGCCTTCGTCATGGACGGCGGCACGGACGAGCTGATGGCGCGCCTCGACTGGCGCACGCCCATAGGCGAATGGACCACCATCGCGGCTTACTCGGGCTACGACTTCCTGCGCGCCTTCGACGCCGACCTCGGCCCGCTCGACGTGCTGCAGGTCAAGCAGGACGAGAAGTACGAACAGTACAGTCTGGAAAGCCGCATCAGCTTCGCCGCCATCGGCAAGGTGCGGCCCCTGGCCGGCGTCTATCTGCAGCAGTCGCAGCTCGACAACGACGGCTGGACCTACGCCAACACCGTGCCGCTGGGCGCGCCGTTCCCGCCGCTGAACCGCTTCGGCCGGTTCCAGCAGGAGAGCAAGCTGTGGGCTATTTTCGGCCAGGCGACCATCGACCTGACCGACAAGCTCGAGGCCACCGGCGGCCTGCGCTACGCCTCCGAAAAGAAGGACGCGCTGCAGGAGATCACCCTGACCAACGCGACGACCGGCGGTCCGCTGCCGGCGCCGGTTCTGGCGGCTCTGGCCAATGCGGTGCTGGAGGCGACGCCCCACGTCCTGCGACCGAGCAGCAAGGAGAACGACACCTCCTGGTCGGCCAACCTGCGCTGGAAGCCGACGGACGAGGCCAGCTTCTACGTCAGCGCCGCGCACAGCACCCTGGGCGGCGGCTTCAACGCCGCCTACTTCGGAACCGGGGGCGCGCGCCCGGGCGAGACGGCGGATCAGTACCAGCAGCGCATGCTGCGGGAGATCGCCTATCGGCCGGAAAAGGCCACCTCCTACGAGATCGGGGCCAAGCTGCGGTTCGGCGGCAACGCCGAGCTGAACGCCGCGATCTTCCACGTGAACTACGACGACATCCAGACCTCGCAGTTCACCGGCGGCACGTCCTACGTCGTCGGCAACGCGGCGGCGGCGCGGGCCCGCGGGCTTGAGCTCGACGGGCGCTGGCGGCCGGTGGATGAGCTGACCCTCAACGCCGCCATCGGCTACATCGACTTCGAGTACACCGACTACAAGAACGCCGGCTGCACCGTGGCCCAGATCGCGGCGGGCGGTTACGCTAACGGCGCGCTGTGTTCGGCCGCCGGGGTCAACGACCTGACCGGCCGCACCAACCAGATCACTCCCGAGTGGACGGTCAGCTTCGGCGTGCGCTGGGTGAAGCCGATCGGCGACTACCAGCTGACCGTCGATGGCCAGGCCAACTATGTCGACCAGTTCTACGGGGCCCAGGATCTCGATCCCCAGACGCTGCAGAAGGCGGTGACCAAGGTGAACCTGCTGGTCGGCGTCGGTCCCCGGGACCGCGACTGGGTGCTGGACCTCGTCGTCCGCAACCTGACCAACGAGCGGACCTTCCAAACCGCCAACGACGTGCCCCTGGCGACGGGATCGTACTTCGCCACCATCGAGCGTCCGCGCTCCGTGGCTCTGCGCCTGCGGGTGAACTTCTAGTCCTTCCCACCTCGGGAAACCTCGCGCCGACGCCGGTTCGCCGGTGTCGGCGTTCTTCCTCCTGACCGTTTGGAGTGTTGCTTGAATCTAGATCTGGATCCGGAGGACCTGGCGTTTCGTGACGAAGTACGTGCGTTCATCGATCAGGCCCTGACTCCCGGGCTGCGGGAGGTCGGACGCCACGCCACCAGCGTCTTCACCGAGAAGCGCCACAGCCTGCCTTGGCAGCGGATCCTGCACGCCAAGGGCTGGGTCGCGCCGTCCTGGCCGGTCGAGTACGGCGGCACGGGCTGGAACGAGATGCGGCGGCACCTGTTCGCCGCCGAATGCGCCCGCGCCGGCGCGCCCAACCTGGCCCCCATGGGCCTGAAGATGGTCGGGCCGGTGATCATGAAGTTCGGCACGCCGGAGCAGAAGGCGCACTACCTGCCGCGCATCCTGTCGGGCGAGGATTACTGGTGTCAGGGCTATTCGGAGCCGGGGGCGGGGTCCGACCTGGCCTCCCTGCGGATGCGGGCGGTCACCGACGGCGACGACTACGTCCTCAACGGCTCCAAGATCTGGACCACCCACGCCCAATGGGCGACCCACATGTTCTGCCTGGTGCGGACGTCCACGGAGGGCAAGCCGCAGGCGGGGATTACCTTCCTGCTGCTGCCTATGGACACGCCGGGGATCACGGTCGAACCGATCATCACCCTGGCCGGCGAGCACGAGGTCAATCAGGTCTTCTTCGACAACGTCCGCGTGCCCCGGTCGGGGCGCATCGGCGAGGAGAACCAGGGCTGGACCGTCGCCAAGCACCTGCTGGAGTTCGAGCGGGGCGGAGGTGCGTCGCCCGGCCTGCGTGCGTCGGTCGAGCGTCTGCGCGAGGTGGCGCGGCTGGAGACGTCGGACGGCGAGCGCCTGATCGACGATCCGCGCTTTCGCATGCGGCTGGTGGACGCCGAAATCGCCGTCCAGGCGGTGGAAGTGTCGGAGCACCGGGTGCTCAGCGCCCTGTCGGCCGGCAAGAACCCCGGCGCGGTCTCGTCCCTGCTCAAGACCCAGGGAACCGAGGCCCTGCAACGGCTTGACGAGATCGGGATCGACGCCGCGGCCCACTACGCCGCCGTCGCCCAGTCGGTGGAAACCGGAGCGGGACGCAACTTTCCGCTGATCGGACCCGAACATCTGTTGGCCTTGACGGCCCGCTACCTGAATAATCGCGCAGCGTCGATCTATGGCGGCTCCAATGAAATCCAGCGCGACATCGTCGCCAAGCTGGTTCTGGGCCTGTAGGCGCAGGGAGAGAGACAAAATGGGCGACAACAACGCCATCGACTTCGACCAGATGCCGACCCTAGGCGATGTCGCCCGCTATCACGGGCGGACACGACCTGATGCGGCGGCCTTCAAGTTCGAGGGACGCGAGACCAGCTTCGCCGCCTTTGATCGCCATACCAACCAGGTCGCCAACGGCCTGATCGCGGCCGGCCTGAAGAAAGGCGACCGCATCGCCTATGTGGGCAAGAACAGCGACTGGTACTTCGAGCTGTTCGTGGGGGCGTCCAAGGCCGGGCTGGTCATGGTCCCCATCGGCTGGCGCCTGGCCGTCCCCGAGATCGCCTATGTGGTCGAGGACGCCGAGGCCAGGATGCTGTTCGTCGGCGCCGAGAGCCTGGCCGTCGGGCGCGCGATGGCGCCGACGCTGCAAGGCGCGTCCGCCGTCATCGCCATGGAGGGCGGGGAGGAGTGGCCGGCCTTCGAGGCCTGGCGCGACAGCCAGTCGGACCAGGACCCCGGCGTCGCCATCAGCGACCGCGACGTGGCGATCCAGCTCTACACCTCAGGCACCACCGGCCGGCCCAAGGGCGCCATGCTCAGCCACGGCAACCTGCTGCGCGGCCGCCGCGAGGCGACCCTCCAGCCGATGGAATGGAACCAGTGGGTCCCCGAGGACGTCAGCCTGGTCGCCATGCCCGTGGCTCACATCGGCGGCAGCGGCTGGGGCCTGGTCGGCCTGTTCAACGGCGCGACCGGCGTGGTGGCGCGAGAGTTCGACCCCTTCAAGGTGCTCGACTTCATCGAGCATGACCGGGTGTCCAAGCTGTTCCTGGTGCCCGCCGCCCTGCAGATCGTGGTGCGTCAGCCGAGGGCGCGGGACATCGACTACAGCCGCCTGAAGTACATGCTCTACGGCGCCGCGCCGATCCCGCTGGACCTGCTGCGCGAGGCGATGGACGTGTTCGGCTGCGGGTTCGTCCAGCAGTACGGCATGACCGAGACCTGCGGCACCATCGTCTATCTGCCGCCCGAGGATCACGACCCCGCCGGCACGCCGCGCATGCGCTCCGCCGGCCTGCCGATGCCGGGGGTGGAGATCAAGGTGGTGGACGAGACGGGGGCAGAGGTCCCGCGCGGCACGGTGGGCGAGGTGGCGACCCGTTCGGCCGCCAACATGACCGGCTATTGGAAGCTGCCGGAGGCCACCGCCTCGACCATGGCCTCGGACGGCTGGCTGCGCACCGGCGACGCCGGCTACATGGACGAGGACGGCTATCTGTTCATCCACGACCGGGTGAAGGACATGATCATCACCGGCGGCGAGAACGTCTATCCCGCCGAGGTCGAGAGCGCCGTCTATGGCCACCCGCATGTGGGCGAGGTTGCGGTGATCGGCGTCCCCGACGAGAAGTGGGGCGAGGCGGTCAAGGCCGTGGTCGCGCCCAAGCCGGGGGTGACCCCCGACGCCGACGACATCATCGCCTTCGCCCGCTCGCGCATCGCCCATTTCAAGGCGCCCAAGAGCGTGGATTTCATCGAGGCCCTGCCGCGCAACGCCGCCGGCAAGATCCTGCGCCGCCAGTTGCGCGAACCCTATTGGGAAGGCCGCGAACGCCGGGTGAACTGACAGAAACCGCCAAGAGTGGTGGTTTTCCACAGCTTGATACCTGTGGTTGGGGAACCAGTGTTCCTGCCGAACGTTGGGCGCTGATCGGGGGTGCTTGGGCGGGTGCGCCGACTATAGGAGCCATTGGCTCCGGGTGTTGACGCCGGCCATGCGGCCTCGAGCGCGAGTGCGTCTTTCGAGGAAGCTGAACCATGCTTGCAGCGACGGCCGAACGGCAATCCAGCCTGGACGTCCATCAACTTCTCGCGGCGCTTCGTGCGTTCCGGCGAGGGGACTTCTCCGTCCGTCTGCCCGGCGACCTGACGGGTGTCGACGGCGAGCTGGCCGAGGCCTTCAACGACGTCGTCGATCTCAACGACCGCATGAGCAAGGAGTTCGAGCGGCTCGGCGACGTGGTCGGCAAGCAGGGCAAGATCAATCACCGCGCGGCTCTTTCGGGTGCCACGGGCTCCTGGGGCGCCAGCGTCGAGGCGGTGAACAGCCTGATCACCGACATGGTCCACCCGACCGCCGAAATGGCCCGCGTGATCGGCGCGACCGCCAAGGGCGACCTGTCCCAGACCATGGACCTGGAGAACGAGGACCGCCCCCTGCGCGGCGAGTTTCTGCGCATCGGCCGGGTCGTGAACACCATGGTCGGGCAGTTGGGCTCCTTCGCCTCGGAAGTGACCCGCGTGGCCCGCGAAGTGGGCACCGAGGGCAAGCTGGGCGGTCAGGCCCAGGTCAAGGGCGTCGCCGGCACCTGGAAGGATCTCACCGACAACGTGAACCTGATGGCCGCCAACCTGACGGGTCAGGTCCGGAACATCGCCGAGGTGACCACCGCCGTCGCCACCGGCGACCTTTCGCGCAAGATCACCGTGGACGTGAAGGGCGAGGTGCTGGAGCTGAAGAACACCATCAACACCATGGTGGACCAGCTGAACTCCTTCGCCTCGGAAGTGACCCGCGTGGCCCGCGAAGTGGGTACGGAGGGCAAGCTGGGCGGCCAGGCGCAGGTGCGCGGCGTGGCCGGCACCTGGAAGGACCTGACCGACAACGTGAACATGATGGCCGCCAACCTGACGGGTCAGGTACGGAACATCGCCGAGGTGACCACCGCCGTCGCCAAGGGCGACCTGTCTAAGAAGATCACCGTGGACGTGAAGGGCGAGATCCTTGAGCTGAAGTCGACCATCAACGTCATGGTGGACCAGCTGAACGGCTTCGCCTCGGAAGTGACCCGCGTGGCCCGTGAAGTGGGCACCGAGGGCAAGCTGGGCGGCCAGGCCCGCGTGGAAGGCGTGGCCGGCACCTGGAAGGACCTGACCGACAACGTGAACTTCATGGCCGAGAACCTGACCGGCCAGGTGCGGAACATCGCCGAGGTGACCACCGCCGTCGCCAAGGGCGACCTGTCCAAGAAGATCACCGTGGACGTGAAGGGCGAGATCCTTGAGCTGAAGTCGACCATCAACGTCATGGTGGACCAGCTGAACGGCTTCGCCTCGGAAGTGACCCGCGTGGCGCGCGAAGTGGGCACCGAGGGCAAGCTGGGCGGTCAGGCCCAGGTGGAAGGCGTTGCGGGGACCTGGAAGGACCTCACCGACAACGTGAACTTCATGGCCGAAAACCTCACCGGCCAGGTGCGGAACATCGCCGAAGTGACCACCGCCGTCGCCATGGGCGATCTGTCCAAGAAGATCACCGTGGACGTGAAGGGCGAGATCCTGGAGCTGAAGAACACCATCAACACCATGGTGGATCAGCTGAACTCGTTCTCGTCGGAAGTGACCCGCGTAGCGAGGGAAGTGGGCACGGAAGGAAAGCTCGGCGGCCAGGCCCAGGTGAAGGGTGTCGCCGGCACCTGGAAGGACCTGACCGACAACGTGAACTTCATGGCCGCCAACCTGACCGGCCAGGTTCGTAACATCGCCGAGGTGACCACCGCCGTCGCCACCGGCGACCTTTCCAAGAAGATCACCGTGGACGTGCGCGGCGAGATCCTGGAGCTGAAGAACACCATCAACGTCATGGTGGACCAGCTGAACGGCTTCGCCTCGGAAGTGACCCGCGTGGCGCGCGAAGTGGGCACCGAAGGCAAGCTGGGCGGTCAGGCCCAGGTGAAGGGCGTCGCCGGCACCTGGAAGGACCTGACCGACAACGTGAACTTCATGGCCGCCAACCTGACGGGTCAGGTGCGGAACATCGCCGAGGTGACCACCGCCGTCGCCATGGGCGATCTGTCCAAGAAGATCACCGTGGACGTGAAGGGCGAGATCCTGGAGCTGAAGAACACCATCAACGTCATGGTGGACCAGCTGAACTCCTTCTCGTCGGAAGTGACCCGCGTGGCCCGTGAAGTGGGCACCGAGGGCAAGCTGGGCGGCCAGGCCAATGTGCGCGGCGTGGCCGGCACCTGGAAGGAACTGACCGACAACGTGAACCTGATGGCCGGCAACCTGACCGGCCAGGTGCGGAACATCGCCGACGTGACCACCGCCGTGGCGCGCGGCGACCTGTCCAAGAAGATCACCGTGGACGTGAAGGGCGAGATCCTTGAGCTGAAGTCGACCATCAACGTCATGGTGGACCAGCTGAACGGCTTCGCCTCGGAAGTGACCCGCGTGGCGCGCGAAGTCGGCACCGAGGGCAAGCTGGGCGGCCAGGCGCAGGTGCCCGGCGTGGCCGGCACCTGGAAGGACCTCACCGACAACGTGAACATGATGGCCGCCAACCTGACCGGTCAGGTGCGGAACATCGCCGACGTCGTGACCGCGGTGGCCCAGGGCGACCTGAAGCGCAAGCTGACCCTGGACGCCAAGGGCGAGATCGCCTCGCTCGCCGACACCATCAACGGCATGATCGAGACCCTGGCCACCTTCGCCGACCAGGTGACCAACGTGGCCCGCGAAGTGGGCTCGGAAGGCAAGCTGGGCGGTCAGGCCCGCGTGCCGGGCGCCGCCGGCCTGTGGCGCGACCTGACCGACAACGTCAACGAACTGGCCGCCAACCTGACCACCCAGGTCCGCGCCATCGCCGAGGTGTCCACCGCCGTGACCAAGGGCGACCTGACGCGGTCGATCACCGTGGAGGCGTCGGGGGAAGTCGCGGCCCTGAAGGACAACATCAACGAGATGATCCGCAATCTGAAGGATCAGACGTTGAAGAACACCGAGCAGGACTGGCTGAAGACCAACCTGGCCCGGTTCAGCCGCATGCTGCAGGGCGAGCGCGACCTGTCGACCGTGTCGAACCTGGTGCTGTCCGAACTGGCGCCGCTGATCAGCGCCCAGCACGGCCTGTTCTATGTCTCCGACCGCGACGAGAACGGGGACGAGGTGCTGACCCTGGCGGCCAGCTACGCCTTCAATCCGAAGAAGCCCCCCGCCGCGCAGCTTCGTCCCCGCGAAGGCCTGATCGGCCAGTGCGCGGTGGAGAAGGAGCGCATCGTCCTCACCAACGTGCCCAAGAACTACCTGCAGGTCAGCTCCGGCCTGGGCGCGTCATCGCCGCACAACATCGTCGTCCTGCCAGCCCTGTTCGAAGGCGAGCTGAAGGCGGTGATCGAGCTGGCCACCCTGGGCGAGTTCAACGAGACCCAGCAGGCCTTCCTTGACCAGCTGATGGAGTCGATCGGCATCGTGCTCAGCACCATCGCCGCCAACATGCGGACCGAGGGCCTGCTGGCTCAGTCACAGTTGCTGACCGGCGAACTGCAGGCGCAGCAGGAAGAGCTGAAGAAGACCAACGACCGCCTGGAGCAGCAGGCCGCGTCCCTGCGTCAGTCCGAGGAGCTGCTGCGCAGCAAGCAGGACGAACTGCAGCAGACCAACGCCGAGCTGGAGGACAAGGCGATCCTGCTGTCCGCCCAGAACAAGCAGGTGGAGGCCAAGAACCACGAGGTGGAGCAGGCAAAGATGGCCTTGGAGGAGAAGGCCGAGCAGCTGGCCCTGACTTCCAAGTACAAGTCGGAGTTCCTGGCCAATATGAGCCACGAACTGCGCACGCCGCTGAACAGCCTGCTGATCCTGTCCAAGATGCTGAGCGAGAACGCCCAGGGCAATCTGAGCGACAAGCAGGTGGAGTTCGCCAAGAACATCCACGACGCCGGCACCGATCTGCTGGGCCTGATCAATGACATCCTCGACCTATCGAAGATCGAGTCCGGCACCGTTACCCTGGACATCGGCGAGATGTCGTTCGCCAGCCTGCGCGACCAGATGGACCGCACCTTCGCCCAAATCGCGCAGGGCAAGAAGCTGGACTTCGGCATCGACGTCGACCCCGGCCTGCCGCGCTCGATGTACACCGACGACAAGCGTCTGCTGCAGGTGATCAAGAACCTGCTGTCCAACGCCTTCAAGTTCACGGAAGCCGGCTCGGTGAAGCTGAAGGTGGCCCGCGCCACCGGCGGCTGGGCGTCGGGCAACGACCACCTGAACACCGCCGGCCAGGTCCTGGCCTTCTCGGTCGAGGACACCGGCATCGGCATCCCCGAGGACAAGCAGCGGATCATCTTCGAGGCCTTCCAGCAGGCCGACGGCACCACCAGCCGCAAGTACGGCGGCACGGGCCTGGGCCTGTCGATCAGCCGCGAGATCACCCGCCTGCTGGGCGGGGAGCTGAAGGTCGTCTCGACCCCGGGCGAGGGCAGCACCTTCACCCTGTATGTGCCGCTGAACTTCAGCCCCGCCGCGCAGCCGGCGCCGGCGCCGCGCGGTCCCGCCACCTCGCCGCAGCCGTTCCGCCTGTCCACGGCCTCGATCGCCGACGCCGAGCCGGCCGAGGCGGTGGTCGATGACCGCGAGCAGATCGAACCGGGCGACCCGGTGGTGCTGATCGTCGAGGACGATCCGCGCTTCTCGTCCATCCTGCTGTCCCTCATCCGCGACGTGGGCTTTAAGGGCGTGGTGACGGGCGAGGGGTCGGCTGTGCCATCCCTGGCGCGGCGCTTCTCGCCCTACGCCATCATGCTGGACGTGGGGCTGCCGGACATGGACGGCCTGGCCCTGCTGGACCTGCTGAAGCGAACGCCGGACACGCGGCACATCCCGGTGCATGTGATCTCGGCCGACGACCATGGCGGGCTTGGCCTGTCCATGGGGGCGGTGGGCTTCACCTCCAAGCCGGTGGCGCGCGAGGCGGTCATCTCGTCTCTGGAAGAGGTCAAGAAGCTGGCCATGCAACAGGCGGCGCCCGTGATCCTGGTCGGCGGCGACGCCGACGGCGAGGCGGGCGCGACCCTGGAGCAGGCCTTCGCCGTCGAACGTGGCGCGGCCCTCGCCGATCTGCCCGACAGCGCCTTCACGGGCGAGCAGGGCTGCATGGTCATCGACGTGGGCGGCGGTCCCGTCGGCCCGATAATCGACGTGCTGAAGCAGCGTCAAGCCCGCCCGGGCGTGGTGGTGCTGTACGCCCCGCAGGAGCTCGAAGCCGACGACGACCGCCGCCTGCGCCTGGCGGTGTTCGCTGGCCTGGCGCGATTGGCTCGTACGCCGGAGCAACTGATCGACCATGTCAGTCTGCTGCTGCATGCCCCGGTCGAGGGACTGTCCGATCCCGCCCGCACCATGCTGGCCCAGGGGCGGCACGCCGACGCCGTCCTGACCGGCCGCACCGCGGTGGTCATCGACGACGACATCCGCAACATTTTCTCCCTGGCAAGCGCCCTGGAAGAGTACGGGATCGAGCTGCGCTACGCCGAAAGCGGCCGCGCGGGCCTGGACCTGCTCGACAGCATGCCCGAGGTGGACATGGTGCTGGTGGACATCATGATGCCCGACATGGACGGATACGAGACCATGCGCGAGATCCGCTCACGGCCGCAGTTCTCGGACCTGCCGGTGATCGCGGTCACCGCCAAGGCCATGAAGGGCGACCGCCAGAAGTGCATCCAGGCGGGGGCGTCGGACTACGTCTCCAAGCCGGTCGATATCGACCAGCTGATCTCGGTCCTTCGCGTTTCGGTGCAACGCGCCGACGCACAACGCCTGGCCGGCGACAAGATCGTCGCCCTCGTCCCGGCCGCCAGCTGATCCATGGTCGAGGCGGTCGCCAATCACAGTCTCGAACCGCTCCCGGGCGAGGAGCGGCTGACGACGCGCATCCTCATCGTCGACGACGATGAGCGCAACGCGTTCGCGGCGACCCAGGCGCTGGAGACCCTGGGCCAGGAGCTGGTGGTCGCCCGCTCGGGGGAGGAGGCGCTGCGCCGCCTGCTGACCGAGGAGTACGCGGTCATCCTGCTGGACCTGCACATGCCCGGCATGGACGGCTACGAGACCGCCCGCATGATCCGCATGCGGCGCAAGAACCGCGAGACGCCGATCGTCTTCCTGACCGCCGTATTTCGCGACGAGGCCCACATCTTCAAGGCCTATTCCGCCGGCGCCGTGGACGTGGTGTTCAAGCCGGTCGATCCCTTCATCCTGCGCTCCAAGGTGCAGGTGCTGGTCGATCTGCACCTGAAGACCCTGGAGGTGGAGCGCCAGTCCGAGCAACGCCGGCTGCTGCTGGAAGAGAACGCCAAGGCCCACGCCGACCGCTTGGCCGCCGAGCGCGCCCTGCGGGTCACCCAGGAGCGGCAGGAACAGATCCTCCAGGCCCTGCCGGTGGTGTTCCATTCGCGCGAAGCCGCGCCGCCCTTCGCCACGCTCTTCGTCAGCGCCAATGTGGAGGAGGTCACCGGCTTCGACCCCGAGCGCTTCACCCGCGACGCTGGGTTCGGCCTAAAGCGGGTTCATCCCGAAGACCGCCACCTGCTGGAGAACGCCCTGCGCGAGGCGCTGGAAAAGGGCGACTACGCCTGCGAGTTCCGCTGGCAGTGCGCCGACGGCGTCTATCGCTCCTTCCTCGACCAGGGGGTGCTCGCCCCGGCTCGCGACGGGGAGCCGGCCACGGTGTTCGGGTCGCTGATGGACAACACCGAGCGCCGCCGCCTGGAAGAGGACCTGACCCAGGCCCGCAAGATGGAGGCGGTTGGCCAGCTGACCGGCGGCGTGGCCCACGATTTCAACAACCTGCTGACCGTCATCCTCGGCAATGTCGAGCGCCTGCAGCGCCGCGTCGAAGAGGATGAGAAGCTCAGCCGCCAGGCCGCCGCCATCCGCTTCGCCGCCGAGCGGGGCGGGGCTCTGACCCGCCAGCTTCTGGCCTTCTCGCGCCGCCAGCACCTGAACCCGCGCGTGGTGGAGCTGAAAGACCTGATCCAGAACTTCCTGCCCCTGATCCGTCAGGCGGTGGGCGAGGGGATCACCGTCAGCACGGAGCTGGACGAGGCCCTGCACGTCCACATCGACGCGGCGCAGTTCGAGACGGCGCTGCTGAACCTGTCGGTCAACGCCCGCGACGCCATGGAGGAGCGCGGCCGCCTCTGCATCGCCGCCCGCCACGACGGCGCCGACGTCCTGATCAGCGTGATGGACACCGGCGCCGGCATGGAGCCGGAGGTGGCGGCCCGCATCTTCGAGCCGTTCTTCACCACCAAGGAAGTCGGCAAGGGCTCGGGCCTGGGCCTCAGCCAGGTCTATGGCTTCGTACGCCAGTCGGGCGGCGAGGTCTCCGTCGACGGCCGGCCGGGCGAGGGCGCGCGCTTCGAGATCCGCCTGCCCCGCTCCGAGGCCGCGCCGACTATGGTCGAGACTGTGAAGACCGACCTTTCCATCTCCGGCGGCAGCGAGCGGGTCCTGGTGGTCGAGGACGACCCTCACGTCCTGGCCCTCACCGTCGATGTCCTGTCGAGCCTCGGCTACCGCGTCAGCACCGCCGACAGCGCCGCGGCCGCGCTGGAAGTGCTTAACGGCCGTCGCAAGATCGACCTGCTGTTCTCCGACGTTGTGATGCCGGGCGGCATGACCGGGTTCGAACTGGCGCAGCAGGCGCGCACCCTGCGACCGGGCATGAAGGTGCTGCTGACCTCCGGCTATGTGGGCGACGGCGCCCAGGCCTGGGGCGACGCCTTCCCCCTGATCGACAAGCCCTATGAGACCCCGGCCCTGGCCGCGCGGCTGCGGGCGCTGCTGGACGCTGACCTGGCCAGCAAACCCCTGGCCGCCGCCGTCTGATGTTCCGCGACCCCGAACTCTTCCACTTCATCCGGGAACGGATCGCCTCGGTCTGGGCGCTCGAGCTGCTGTTGATGATGCGCGGCGAGCCGGACCGCTGGTGGACCGTCGCCGGCCTGGCCGCCGAGATGCGCGCCAACGAGACCCTGGTCGAAAGCGCTATGGCCGGCCTGGAGGCCGCCGAGCTGATCTCGCGCGACGCCGCCGGCGGGCGCCGCTTCGCCCCCGTCGACGCGCGGACGGCCGAGCTGTGCGATCGCCTGGCCGTGGCCTTCAAGGAACGGCCCGTGACCGTCATCAAGACCATCGCCATGCCGCCGGACAAGCTGAAGGGGCTGGCCGACGCGTTCCGGTTCAAGGGGGGATCAACGTGAGTTTCTTCGGACCCACGGCGGTCTATCTGCTGTGTCTGATCACCAGCGCGGTGTGCGCCCTGCTGCTGGCCCGGGCCTGGTTCGCCAGCCGCTCGCGCCTGCTGCTGTGGACGGCGATCAGCTTCGCCCTGCTGGCGGTCAACAACCTGTTCCTGGTGGCCGACCTGGTCTGGCTGCCTGACGTCTATCTGCTGCCCTATCGCCGGATCACCTCCTTTGCGGCGCTGGGGGTGCTGCTCTATGGGTTTGTCTGGGAGACCGACCGGTGAGCGGCGAACCCATCACGACCGCCTTCGTCTCCGGCGCCCTGACCGTCGGCTACCTGATGGCGGGCCTGTTCTTCCTGCGCTTCTGGGCCAGGACGCGAGACCGGCTGTTCCTGGCCTTCGCGGCGGCCTTCGCCCTGATGGCCACCAACCAGGCCCTGCCGACCCTGCTGAACGTCCATCGCGAGGAGGCCAGCTGGATCTACCTGCTGCGCCTGGCGGCCTTCTGCCTGATCATCGCAGCGATCCTGGGCAAGAACCTCGGCGGTCGCCGGGGCTAGGCGCTCCAGCTGACAGTGGGGCCATCGGGCGGTTGTCGAACGCCGGCCGGAAGGCGAGGGCGAGGGTGAGTGTCAGCATGAAAACCGCCCGCCAAACCACGCGGTAGGAACTCCCTATTCGCCGAAGTTGTTTCCGAGCCCGACACAACAGGAGACACGGCGATGACCAATCCCACCCAGGACGCACACACCGCCCGCACCGACCTGAAAGGACGCCGGGTCATCGTCACCGGCGGCACCACGGGCATCGGCCGCGCCATCGCCATCCTGCTGGCTAGCGAGGGCGCGCGCCTGTTCATCTTCGGTCGCGAGGAGCGTCCGCTGAACGATGCGCTGCACGCCATCCGCGCCGTCGGCGACGAAGCCCACGGCGTGACCGCCGACGTCTCCAAGCCCGAGGATGTTGAGCGCGTCTTCCAGGCCGCCGACGAGGCGCTGGGCGGCCTCGACGTGCTGGTCAACAACGCCGCCATCTGGGGTGAGGCCTTGGCCGAGATGGAGGAGTGGCGCTACTCGATCGAGACCAACCTCGTCGGCTTCATGGCTTGCGCGCGGGCGGCGGTGGAGCGGCTGATCCAGGGCCAAGATGGCCAGATGGTGTTCATCGGCTCGGTCAGCGCCATCCAGCGCGGCCCGGACTCCTCGGTCTATGTGGCGGCCAAGTCCGGCATCCAGGGCTTCTCCCATTCCTTCCGCAAGGAGGTCGCCAAGCAGGGGCTTCGCGTCACCCTGATCGAGCCCGGCCTGGTCGGCAGCGACCTGGTGGAATCCTCGCCCGCCGAGCAGCGCGAGCAGATCGCCGCCATGAAGATGCTGCGGGCCGAGGACATCGCCGTCGGCGTCCACTACGCCCTGACCCAGCCGGTCCGCTGCAACGTCGTCGCCATGCAGATCGAGCCCCTGCACCAGGAATAGAAAAACGGGCGGCGGCAGAAGCCGTCGCCCTTGAAGTCTCTTTGGAAGGCCAGCCTCCGCTCGACAGGCCGTCGAACAAGATCTCTTCCGCTCCATGGGGGGCCGTATGGCCGGCGGCGGCGAACCACTCGCGCCAGGCCTGGGGTTGGCCCTGGACATGGATCAGCGGCCGCCGCGCCAGTTCCGCCGGGGTCATCGGACCGCCCGTCGCCAACCGGGGGGCGGAGACCGGCGTGTCGCGCAGCGCAATCATCGGCTCCAGCCGCAGGCCCGCCGACTGTTCGCGGCCAAGGCGCAGGGCAGGTCCACGTCGTTGCGCTCGAGATCGGCATGGTCGTGCGCGCCCTGAATGCGCAGGGTCACCTGGGGGGGGCTGGCGTTCGAATTCGGTCAACCACGGGATCATCACCGTCGACATCAAGACGGGCGGGGCGCTGCCCCGGATTTGTTGGCGCGTCCCGCGTCGCTCCTGTATCAGCCCCCGGCTGGCCTCATCCAGCAGGCAAAGGCTGTGGCTCACCGCATCCAGATAGGTCGCCCCCTCCGGCGCAGGCGCACGCTGCGCCCCTCGCGGCTGAACAGCCGGACGCCGAAGTGATACTGCAGATTGCGGATCGGGTGAGTGATGGCCGACCGGGTCAGTACCATGTCCTTGGCCGCGCGGCGGAAGCTCAGATGCGACGCCGTACGTTCGAACTCCCGCAGCGCGGTGTCTAATCCGATGATCGGGCGGTAGAGTCTAGAATAAATTAAACTGGACGGAATAAGGGCCGGTATTGATTCTGTAGTTGCGTTTACGACTACATGAAATGTCGATGTGCGATAAATGTATTGTTATCCGTGACGCATCATTTCTGTCGCGGCGTCTATGGTCGAGAAGCATTCGCAGGCGACGCGCTTCAGGCCCTCCTGGTCGAGGATGCGGATCTTTCCCCGGCTATAGGCGATCAGGCCGCGCGTCTTCAGGACGGTGGCCGTGGCGGTCACCGTGGTCCGCTGCACGCCCAGCATGATCGACAGGTGCTCCTGGGTCAGGGGCACGACGGAGCCGCCCAGCCGGCTCTGCGTCATCAGCAGCCAGCGGCTCATGCGCTGCTCGACATTATGGAGTGCGTTGCAGGCGGTCGATTGCGCCGACTGGATCAGGGTCGCCTGGGCGTAGCGCACGATCTGCTCGGTCAGGGTGGGGGAGGCCTGCGCCGCCGCGCGAAGGTCGCTCAAGGTCGTGACCCATGCATCGCCCGCCACCTGAACGAGCAGTCGTTCGAACGAGAGCGGCGAGCCCAGGGCGTGCAGCAGGCCATAGCCGCTCTCGCAGCCGATGGTCCGCGTCTCGACTTGACGGCCGTCGCGCATCACCGCCAGCACCGACAGGATGCAGTCGATCGGCAGGATCACCCGTTCCATCGGCTGGTACTCGATGGCGGCGATCTCGTCCTGGGAGAGGCTGACTCGGCGCAGGATGCGGCTCAGCCGCTTTTCATCAGCAGAGTTCAGTGCGGCGAGAAATAGGTTGGCGTCCATGCCGCGCTCCGCTGCGGTCTGGGAAACGCGGACAGGCGCCCATCGGTTCGTCGACCTTCGTCTTGGATCAACAGCTTACGCGCGCCGCGCAGCTTCACAACATCGGTCGAAGAGCGATGTTGTGAGCAAGCGGCAATACGGCGCTTGCTACGCGAGCGCCCCTGAGTATATTGCGCGCCTTCCTGCGCAGGGGGTTTCAACCACCCCCGATTCCAGTGTGCTGGTGAGGTGGCCGAGTGGTTGAAGGCGCACGCCTGGAACGCGTGTATAGGGGAAACTCTATCGAGGGTTCGAATCCCTCTCTCACCGCCACAGCTCTCACTGTATAGCCCGGACACATAGGTGACGGTTTGTACCTAAGACATGGGTGACAATCTCGGGCCGAACGGATTGCCCAGGGGTTGCAAGGTCTTCTGCTCCAAATCGACGTAGCCCAGATCGTAATCCATGAAGCTGACGAGCCATATGCCGTCGTCGACTTCCTTGATGCCGACCTTCTGCCCCGCCAGGACGGTCGAGATGTTGATCCGCTTTCGGTACATGCACAGTCGCCCGCAGGCGGTGATCAGCGCGTCGCGGTCGTGCAGCGGGTAGGTGAGCGGCGGGAGCCCCAGGTACGGACGCTCTGACGCAGCGTAGACCTCGGCGGGAAACTTCATCGCCAGGGCCTCATGCGGCCGCTGGTCGTTGAACTCACCGACGAAGCTGTCGAAGCGGGCCTGCTGCTGCAGGCTGTTGCGACCTGGCGGGCGCGTGGTCTCCCGCTTGAGCGTGCGGTGCATACGCTCGTGACGACCGTTCTGCTGCGGGCAGCCCGGCTTGATGCGCTCGATATCGATGCCCCGGCGCAGCCACCAGACCGACAGCTTGGACAGGTTGAACAGGGCGTTGGGACTGGCGAACGGGACCCCGTTGTCCGATCGGATCGCCCGAGGCAGGCCGCGCTCCCGAAACAGATGCTCGAAGGCCGCCAGCACAGGGTCCTGACGTGTGGAGTCCAGGGCTTCGCACAGCAGCAGGTAGCGCGAGGCGTGGTCGGTGACGGTCAGCGGATAGCAGTAGCGGCCGTTGCCGAGCTTGAACTCGCCTTTGAAGTCGACGCACCACAGGGCGTTAGGAGCCGCCCCGGCTGACAAGGGCGTGCCTGTCGCCCGTTTGCGGCGCCTGGCGCGCTCCACCAGGCTGTGGCGGTCCAACACAGCATGCACCGTGCTGATCGCCGGGATCTTGAAGTCACCATCCAGCCGCCTGACCAGCAGCTCTCGAATCTTGCGCGCGCCCCAATGCGGCTTCTCGCGCTTGAGGCTGACGATGCGGTTCTCGATCTGATCGGGCAGTTGGTTGGCGTAGCGCACTGGCCGTCGCGATCGGTCAGTCAGCGCACAGGCGCCTTCTTCCCGGTACCGATTGAGGATCTTGTAGCCGGTTTTACGAGATATCCCGAACTCTCGGCACAGCTCGCTCATCGGCTCCTTGTCCAACAGACGCGCCACAAAGCGAAGTCGGTCGTCCATCACCGAACTCTCTTTCCACGGCATCGACACCTCCCGCCCGCAAAGAGAGCGAAAAGTGTAACCCATGTGTCCGGTACGTTTTGTCACCCATGTCTCGGGCTACTCACACTAAAATCGGTTCAGAGATCGTCTGATCTTCGGCGCGCGCTTGCTCCGCCGGCGAAAATGCCCGCCTATCGCAGCCCTTATGAATAAGGCGATCACGATCATCCTGGCGGCGGGGGCGGCGGCCCTCGCCCTGGCGAGCAGTCCCCAGGCCGCGCCCTACGGCGTCGCGCCGGACCTGTTCAAGTCCGAGTTGCCGGACCTTGGCCTCAAGCCTGCGCCGGAGACTGCGACTTTCACCGTCTTCGCGCCGACCGAGCGGACCGACCGGTTCAGCAACGGCGTGGTGCTGATCCCCTTCAAGGGACGCCTTTACGCCCAGTGGCAAAGCTCCGCCCGGGACGAGGATTCCGCCGACACCTGGGTCGCCTACAGCGTCAGCGGCGACGGCCTGACCTGGACCCCGCCCAGGACCCTGGCGCCCGCCGGGACGGCCGGTCTGATGCGGTCCAGTGGCGGCTGGTGGACGGACGGCCAGGTGCTGGTCGCCTACGCCAATGTCTGGCCCGAGGGCTTCCAGTCCGGCGCCGGCGGCTATGCCGAGTACCGCACCAGCCGCGACGGCGAGACCTGGAGCGCGCCGCGCCGCGTCATGGGCGCGGACGGCAAGCCCGTCGAAGGCGTGATCGAGCAGGACCCGCACCGGATCGACGGACGGGTGATGACCGCTTTCCACCTGCGTCCCGGCATGATCGCCAAGCCGTTCTTCACCGACGATCCCCTGGGCGTCGGCGGCTGGACCGAAGGGCGGATGACCAGTCTGCCGCGCGATACGTCCAGCGCCGCCGCCGCCCACGAGAAGAAGCTGAGCCGCGAGATCGAACCCAGTCTGTTCCGCCGCGCCGACGGCTGCGCGGTCATGGTGTTCCGCGACGAAGAGCTGAGCTTCCGCCAACTGGCGTCCGAAAGCTGCGACCGGGGCGCGACCTGGACGACGCCGGCCCTGACCGCCATGCCGGACTCCCGCGCCAAGCAGAGCGCAGGTAATCTACCGGGCGGCGGCGCCTATCTGATCAACGCCCCCAACAGCGATCGCCCGCGCATGCCGCTGGCCGTGACCGTCAGCCCAGACGGTCGCGTCTTCGACCGCAGCTGGCTGCTGCGCGGCAAGGGTGACCTGCAGCCCCTGCGGTTCGAGGGGCGGTACAAGCGGCCCGGCTATCACTATCCCAAGAGCGTGGTCTGGAACGGCTGGCTCTACGTGGGCTACGCGGCCAACAAGGAAGACGTGCAGGTCACCCGCGTCCCGGTGGCTTCGCTGGGGCGATAGGCGTTCCTCTTCTCCTCCCCCGTAGCGAAGCGGACGGGGGAGGGGGACCGCGAAGCGGTGGAGGGCTCGCCACTGGGCTCAGTGCCGGCGGTCGCCCCTTTCACCATGCTGCGCATGGTCCCCCTCCCCGTTGCGCAGGGGAGGAGGCCCCCCCCTCAATATCGCCCCGAATGCCGTTCGAACGCGGTGATCCTCTTCATCAGCGGCGTGAAGTCCGGCGCGCGGTAGATTTCGGCGCGCAGGAAGTCCAGCTCCGCTTCGCGGGCGTCGTCGACTACGTCCACATACCAGGACTTGGGCAGGCCGTTGGGCTCGCCGTTCCAGCGGTAGCCGCGGGTCTTCAGCAGGTCTTTCAGGTCGAAGGGCGAGTTCTCGGCCCAGATACGCCAGCTCGGCTTGCGGGCGGACTCCAGAAGGTGGTCCAGGGCCGTGCGGCCCGAGCCCAGCCGGCGGCGCAGCAGCTCCAGCGTCGCCTCGCAGTCGCTGGTGGCGCGGTGCTTCTCATAGAAGTACCCGCAAGACGCGGCGAGATAGGCCAGCTTCACCCCCTCGAACCCTTCCTCCGCCCAGGCGACCTCGCGCATGGAGCAGGCCCAGGCCTTGGAGGAGAACGCCTCGCAGAACCGCTCCACGAACTTGCGGTCGAAGCCGGCGTTGTGGGCGATGATCAGGGCGGCGGGGGCGATGAAGGCCGCCAGGTCGCGGGCGTCCATGGTCTTGCCCTCGACCATCTCGTTGCTGATGCCGGTGATGCGGGTGATCTCTGCGCTGATCGGCTTGGACGGCTGGCGCAGGGCCTGGAAGGGCGGCAGCACCTCATAGACCTCGCCGTCGGTCCCGTAGGTGAAGGGGAGCATGGCGATCTCGATGATCTCGTCGCGGGCCGGATCGACGCCGGTGGTCTCCACGTCGAGGATCACGCCCTGGCGCAGGGTGACCCCCGCCGGCGCGGGGCGGGAGGGCAGGGCCTCCAGCTTGCGCAGGACGCGGTACTGGCCGCTGGCCTCCAGGGCCTGGGCCATCCGCTCCAGCTCGGTGGGATCGGGCGTGTCGCTCACCGCGTGATGTTGCGCCGATTCCGGCAAGATCACGCAGGACGCGGATATGCTGGAATGAAACGCCGACAATTCCTATCTAGGGCGGGACATTCCGTTTCTCCTCCCCCGAGGCCCCGATGCTGTTCGCCAAGAAGAACCTGGACCTGCCGACGCAAGCCGACGCCCTGCCGGGCCGGCCGCAGGCGATCCCCACCGCCGAGACCCACTTCATCAACCGCCGCGCCCTCAAGGGCCCGTACCCGGACGGTCTGGAGACCGCCGTGTTCGGCATGGGCTGCTTCTGGGGCGTGGAGCGCGTCTTCTGGAACCTGCCGGGCGTCTATGTGACCGCCGCCGGCTATGCGGGCGGGATCACCCCGAACCCGACCTATGAGGAAGCCTGCAGCGGCAAGACCGGCCACACCGAGGTGGTGCAGGTGGTCTATGACCCCAAAGTCATCACCTATGACGCCCTGCTGAAGACCTTTTGGGAAAACCACGACCCGACCCAGGGCATGCGCCAAGGCAACGACATCGGCACCCAGTACCGGTCGGCCATCTATGTCGGCAACGACGCCCAGGCCGCTACCGCCGCCGCGTCCAAGGCCGCCTATCAGCAGGCCTTGTCCGAAAAGGGCCTGGGCGCGATCACCACCGAGATCGTCGAGGCCGGCCCGTTCTACTTCGCCGAGGACTATCACCAGCAGTATCTGGCCAAGAACCCGAACGGCTACTGCGGCATCGGCGGCACGGGCGTCGTCTGCCCGATCGGCGTCGGCGTCGAGGCGTGACCCCGCAGGCGTTTCACGACGCCTGCATGGCCCTGCCGGCGGCGACCATGACCGTCCAGTGGGGCGACGACCAGGTCTACAAGGTCGGCGGCAAGATGTTCGCCGTCGCCGGACCGGGCGCGGGGAAGGGAGGCTATTCGTTCAAGGCCTCGGACCTGGCGTTCGAAGTCATGACGGAAAACGGCATGGCCAGGCCCGCGCCCTATCTGGCCCGCGCCAAGTGGGTGTGGTTCGAGAGCCTGGACGATCATGACGCCGCCGAGGTCGCTGACTGGCTGAAGACTGCCCACGCCCTGGTCGCCGCCAAGCTGACCAAGGCGGCGCGCAAGGACCTAGGACTTCTCTGACCGCTCCGGCCGGGGACGCTCGGCCGGATGCGGCGCGCTTTCCAGCAGCACGCGGATCTCGCGGATCGCCGCTGCGGCTCGGCTGCGCCGCTGCCGCCACACCAGCAGGAACATGGCCCCGCTGGTCGCCGCCAGGAAGGCGATGGGACCCAGCAGCCAAGCGGCGCCCGCCAGGGCGAAGTAGTAGCCGCGCACCCCGGCGTTGAACGCCGACAGGGCCGGGTTCAGCAGCCGCGCCGTCGCCTCGCCATAGGCCTTTGCCAGTTCGGGCGGCGCGTCCTGCGGGGCGGCGCCGATGGCGGCCAGGCAGTAGTTCATCTGCCGGATCGACCAGATGAAATCGAGCAGGCCGCGCGCTAGGGCCACCAGCACCAGGGCCAGCTTGGCCTCAAACAGCATCCGCGTGGCCGGGGCCAGGACCGCCAGGCCCTCGATGCTCTTCCAGGTGCTGTCGCCGCCGAACAGCACGCCCGCCGCCGCTGCGATCAGCAGCAGGTTGGACGAGGCGAAGAACGAGGCGGAGTTGATGGCGTGGCCCAGCAGCTGGCCGTCCAGCAGGGTGATCTCCCGGCTGGCCATCTCGCTCATCCAGCCGCGCCGGACGATGGTCATGTCGGTGTTGATCGCGCCGTTGTGCTGTCCGAGCCAGCGCAGCAGCGGCTCATAGAACAGCCAGCAGAACAGGAAGAGGCAAAGGACGGCGATGTCGAACAGCGGCATGGCTCAATCCTCCACGATTCGGCTGTGCTTGGCCGTATCCTTGAGGACCAGCGATACGACAAGCGCCACGCCCATGATGGCCGCCACATAGATGTAGAAGCCGGTCTCCGCCCCCTGCTGCTTGAACAGCAGGGCCACGGACTCCGCCGTGCCGCCGAACACCGCATTGGCCAGGGCGTAGGGCAGGGCGACGCCGAGGGCGCGCACATGCACCGGGAACAGCTCGGCCTTGATGACCGCGCTGATCGCCGTGTAGCCAGATAGGATCAGCAGGGCCGACAGCATAAGGCCGAACGCGGCCCAGGCGCTGTCGGTGCTGGCGATAGCGGTCATGATCGGCCAGGTCAGCACGGTCCCCAGGCCGAACGCTCCGACCAGCATGGTCTTGCGCCCCACCTTGTCCGACAGCCAGCCGACCAGCGGCTGGGCGGCCATGAAGCAGAATAGCGCCCCGGCGCTGATCTCCGTGGCCTCGGTCTTGGAGAAGCCGGATGTGTTGACCAGGAACTTCTGCATGTAGGTGGTGAAGGCGTAGAAGCCGAGCGAGCCGCCGGCCGTCAGACCCAGGATCATCAGCGTCTCGCGCGGGTGATGCCGGAACAGCATCATGGTCTTGCCGCGCTTTTCCGCCGGGGCGGCGGCGTTGGTGAAAGCCGCGCTCTCTTCCAGCCCGCGACGGATCCAGAACACGATCACGGCCAGGGCCGCGCCGATGAAGAACGGGATGCGCCAGCCCCAGTCGGCCAGGGCGTCGGCGGGCATGACCCGTTGCAGCAGGATCAGCACGCCCAGGGCGATCAGCTGCCCGGCGATCAGGGTCACGTACTGGAAGCTGGACCAGAACCCGCGACGGGCCTTGCCGGCCATCTCGGACATGTAGGTGGCGCTGGCCCCGTACTCCCCGCCCACCGACAGGCCTTGCAGGATGCGGGCGAGCAGCAGGATCAGGGGCGCAGCGGCGCCGATGCTGGCGAAGCCGGGAGTGACCGCGATGACCAGGGCCCCGGCGCACATCATGGGCACCGACAGCGACAGGGCGGCGCGACGGCCGGCGCGGTCGGCGTAGACGCCCATCATCCACGCGCCTAGCGGCCGCGCCAGGAAGCCCACGGCGAAGATCGCCGCCGCCTGCAGCAACTGGGCGGTCTGGTCGCCCTTGGGGAAGAAGACGGGCGCGAAATAGAGGGAAAAGGACGAGTAGGCGAACCAGTCGTACCACTCGACTAGGTTGCCCGCCGACCCGCCCAGGATCGCCTTCAGGCGCGCCTGCGGGGTCAGGGTCACGGACGCGGGGGGTACGGCTTCTCCGCCGTCGGCGACGCCCGTTTCAGACATTGAGACTCCCCCCGCCGCTTACGGCCTGGCGCGAAGCCTAGGCAAGAAGCGGCGGGGGTGAAACCCTAGATCCTGCCGATCAGCACCAGGATGATGATGATCACCAGGACGAGGCCCAGGCCGCCCGAGGGGAAATAGCCCCACGAGCGCGAATATCCCCACGAGGGCAGCGCGCCGATAAGGGCCAGGATCAGGATGATGATCAGGATGGTGCCGAGCATGTTTTTCCTCCCTGCGACGCCGCAAAGGCGCCGCTTCGGCTGGACAACCCGCGTTGGTCGTATCCGGTTCCGGGAAGCTAGCTCGGCGCGTCCTCGTGGCGGCGCAGGCCGACGTGCCACAGCAGGCCGATGAACGCCCCCTTGATCCGCGGCAGCAGCAGCAGGGTCAGCCCGGCCAGCGGGATCAGCGTCAGAGGAATGGTGACCGCCACCGGCCACTCCCACACGAAGGGGAAGAACAGCAGCGGCGCGACGATGAGGTGGCCGACGATCAGGATGGTCACATAGGCGGGACCGTCATCGGCGGGATAACGGCCGAGTTCGTGGCCGCAGGTCTCGCAATCGTGGTCGACCTTGAGATAGCGGCGATAGAGCCGCCCTTGCCCGCAGGCCGGGCACTTGTGCGCCAGTCCCCGCCGGATGGCAGTCATCAGAGAGGCGCTTGCGGGAAGGTCCGTATCGCTCATCGGCGGCGATATGCACGGAAGACGGGTGTTCGGGAAGGGGGCCTAAGGTCGCAAGCCGCGCCTTGGAGGAACTGGCCCGCGTCGCGCGTTGTTTTCCTTGGCGAATAGGAGACTCCCATGACCCAGGCCCAGACCCCCGGGAACGACAACGACGACCTGAAGGACGCCCTGCGTCGCGCCACGGCCCCGAACGGCGAGACGGAGGGCGAGATCGCGGCCGACGACGCCGGCGCCAGCAGCCTGGCTGAAAAGGTCGCCCGCCAGGCCGAGCCGCGCCACATCGATCAGGACGAGAAGGCGGAAGTGGCGGAGGAAGCCTCGCGTCAAAGCGACGCCTGAAACAATCGCGCCCTTTTCCCGCCGCGGCGGGGCGCTAGCTTAAGGCCGTGTTTCGCGTGAAGGATGTCGTCATGAGCCGTCTGACCGGAGTCGCCATCCTTCTGGGCCTGGCCACCGCGGCGCCGGCCTTCGCCCCCGCCTTGGCCAATGACGCGCCGATCACCACCCGGCCGGCCGAGCTTCCGGCCTCGGCTCCGGCCGCCGCGCCGACGGCGGACCCGGTGTTCAAGCCGATGACCACGTCCGAGCAGATCGCCGGCTATCTCGCCTCATCCCCCGCCGCGGTGGACGACGCTTCGCCCGACGCCATGCTTCGCCGGGATCTGTCGCGTTATCTGACCCCGTCGGCGCGCACCCGCATCGACCGCCAGGTCCACGGTGAGGTCACGGCGATGATCGGAACGGGCGGCGCTCGCGGCGCCTGGGGCACGGTGTCCATGCCCGTGGGCGAGACCGGAACGCTCACCGTCTCGGGCGGCGAGGGGCGCAATCTGTATCGCGCCTGGTCGGGCTACGGCTACCGCCCCGGCATGGCCGATCCCCTGGTCCGCCCTCTGTATGGGCCGATGGGATATGGGCCGTATGGCGGCGCTCATGACCGAAGCCTCGGTCTGGAGTTCTCCTCCGAAGCGCCGCCGATCTCCGACGACTAGCGCTTGGCGTCTTCGGCGGTGCCCGTCACCGCGCGGCCGGCGGCGGTGACGTCGCGGCCCACGCCCGAGATTGTGTTGCAGGCGGCCGTCGTCAGCAGGACGGCGAGCAGGGCGGCGGGGACGAGAATCTTGCGCATCGGGAAAGCTCCACTGTGGCTATGGCTAAGCTTTACCCAATGGCGGACGATGACGTCAAAACCTTGACTGTCACGGCATAGGACGCCGCGTCGCCAGCGACCGCTGTTCGTCGACTAATCGCTGCAACGCCTGGTTGGGCCCTTGCCATTCGATAACCAACGTTATGGAATGCCCCTCGGATGGAGGTTGTGCGGCGCGCGCGGGATGGGGCCCGCTGCCGAGCGCGGGCTTGCGTCCACGGTTGAGGCCATCGACGGCCTCGTTTCATGGAGGGGACCCAATCATGCGCGCGCTCGCCGCAATCGCTGCTTTGTCTGCACTCGCCTTGGCCGGCCAGGCTTCGGCCGCCGATCTTGTCTACAAGCACAAGAAGGGGCCGGAAGCGCTGGCGCCCTATGACGGCTTCGCCCTGTGGCAGATCCAGGCCCGCTGCGCCGGCCTGATGGACGGCCTGACCGCCTTCGAAGGCGCCCGCTCGCGCTCGACGGAGCGCAGCGCCGCCGCCGCCTCTTATTTCCACCTGGAGGCGGTGAAGCGCTACATGGTCGATCGAGGCGTGAAGTCGGATCAGGCCCGCGCGGACCTGGCCTCCTACGTTGCCCTGGGGCGCACGACCTTTGACGAGGCCATCGCCGCCCGTGGCGCGGTGACCGGCGGCCGCACGCCAGCCAACATGTACCTCAACGAGTGCGTCACGGTGGGCGAGCACTTCTCGCCGCCGTCCGGCGCGCCGCCCAAGATCCTGCTGGCCGACATGTCGGGCCAGGAGATCATCTGCAAGAAGGTCGAACAGGTCGGCTCGCGCATGGGCAAACGCGTCTGCAAGACCCGCGAGGACATGGCCGAGGAAGAGCGTGAGACCAAGGAGCTCCAGCGCCGCATGATCGAACTCGGCGGCTGCCGCACCGGCGGCCAGGGCTGCGGCCCAGGCATCTGACCTAGCCGAAATCACAAAGGGCGCGGAGCGATCCGCGCCCTTTTTCTATGCGCCCGCGCCGCCCTTGATCAGGGCGGTGCGTTCCTCGGCGGTCAGCACCCGCCACCGGCCCTCGGGCAGGTCGCCCAGGGTCAGGTCGCCGACCCGCACGCGCAGTAGGTCCACCACGCGCAGGTCCACCAGATCGCACATGCGGCGGATCTGGCGGTTGCGGCCTTCCTTGAGGATGAAGCGCAGGGTCTGGCCCTCGACCACCTCGACCTTGGCGTGCTTCAGCTTGCGGCCGTCAAGCTCCAGCCCCCAGCGCAGCATGGCCAGCTTGCGGGCGTCGATCAGGCCGGCGACGCGGACCAGGTATTCCTTCTCCAGGTCCGAGGCCGGGCCGATCACCGCCTTGGCCACCACGCCGTCCTCCGACAGGATCAGCAGGCCGCGCAAGTCCTGGTCCAGGCGGCCGACCGGGGCGAACTTGTTCTTGAAGCCGGGGATCGACGGGCTCCCGCCGAACAGGGCGGCCTTGGTCAGCAGGCGCACGGCCGGGATCTGCTCGCCCTCCGGCGTGCCGGAGACGACGCCCACCGGCTTGTGCAGCATGACGGTGAGGGCGCTTTCCAGCTTGGCCGTGGCGCGGTCGGCCAGAACCAGGGTCTGGCCCGGCAGGATCTTGCGGCCCGCGTCGGACACCGTCTCGCCGTCGATCGACACCAGCCCGTCGGCGATCAGCCCCTCAGCCTCGCGGCGGGAGCACACGCCGCTCTGGGCGAGCCAGCGATTCACCCGCTGGGGTTCGGCTTCGTCATAGCGTCGGGTCCAGGCCATGGCGGGCGTTCTAGAGGGTTTCGGGGACGGGCGAAACGGCGCGCTCTTAGAACCAGCCCGCTTCCTTGAGCACTTGTCCATAGGTCCGGCTGACGGGCGCGACGAGCCCGCCGGCCAGGCGCATTTCGCCGACGCCACGCCGCCAGCGCACGGCCTCGACCGCGCCGGCCGCCACCCACCAGGACCGGTGCGTGCGCCAGCCGTGGGCGGCCGCCAGTTCGTCCAGGGCGTCCGAGAAGCGCAGGGTGATCAGCTCCGCGCCGGCGTCGGTATGGACCTTCAGATAGTGGTCGTGCGCCTCCACCGCGATCAGCCGCGCCTCGCGACGCTTGGCCGACAGCCGTCTGCGGAAGGTCGCCTCGGCCTCGGGCAGGGGAGGGGCGATGACGGTTCGCGTCTCGACCAGCGCCGGCCGCCGTCGCCACGCCAGGGCGCGGACGGTCATCACCGCCAGCAGTATCGGCGCCACCTGCCGGAGCAGGTGCAGGAAGCCTGACAGATCCACGCGGCCGCGGAGGACGAAGTGCTCGGTGAGCAGGACCAGCAGCGCCACGGGCGGCGTCATCAGCGCCGACACGATGATCACCCGACGCCAGCCGCCGGCCAGGCGCCGGGCCAAGGCCTCGTCGCCGAGGATGGCGATCACGCCACCGCCCACCATGCAGAACATCCAGTAGACGTAGCGCGGCACGGTCGGCAGCCGGTCGGAGCCGAAGGGGCCGAGAAAGCCCATCAGCAGGCCGATGGCGGCCAGCATCCCCAGGTCAATGACCCATCGCCGCGCCGTGGTCGCCCCTGTCGCCTTGCTGTTCATTCCGTCCCGTTCGCGCAGCCATGGCGCCGTTCGCGAAGCTAGGCCTAGCGAGCCATCGCCGGGGCGGCAATGAGGTTCGGCGAAACAGCCCGCAAGGACCTCCGCTTGAGCACGCCCGTCGCATCGCCCGCACCCCCGCCGCTGATCTGGCTCACCCGGATCGGTTGGTCGCTGCTTGTCCTCCTGTGCCTGGGCGTCGCCGCCTATTCGGCGCGCTACCTGCTGCATCCGCCCCAGACGCCGGCCCAGGCGCTGGGCAATCCGCTGGGCGTTCCCTGGCTGGTGGTTCATGTGGCGGGCTCGGTCGTCGCGCTGGCCCTGGGGGCGGCGCAGTTCATTCCGGGCTGGCGTCGGGGCGGGAACAGTCCGCACCGGTGGATCGGACGGACCTATGTCGTCTGCTGCCTGATCGGGGGCGCGGCCGGGCTGATCCTGGCGCTGGGATCGTCCGCCGGCCCGATCGCCACGGCGGGCTTCGGCGCCCTGGCGGTGCTGTGGATCGCCGTGAACATCCTCGGCTGGCGCGCGGCCATGCAGGGGCGGTTCGCAGAGCATCGACGCTGGATGATCCGCTCCTGGGCCCTGACCCTGGCCGCCGTCACCCTGCGGCTCTACCTGCCGACGGTCATGATCCTGGGCCTGCCCTTCGTCCCTTGGTACCGCGCCATCGCCTTCCTGTGCTGGGTCCCCAATCTGACCGCGGCGGAGCTGTGGCTGCGGCGGAACGCGCCACGCCTGCAGGCCCGCTGATCGGGGCGACTTGGCCGCCGTGCAAATCCGCAGCATCCTCCCCTCCGACCAAGACAAGCGGCCAAGCCGCACGGGGGGGAGATGACGGTGACGCGCGGGGGGCTAGTCCCCAATCTGGTTCTGGCGGCCGCCGTGCTGGCGGGGCTCAGCTACATGGTCTCGTGGCAGATGCCGTTGCCGTCCATGACCAGCACGGCCTGGAAGGGGGCGGCGGTGTCGCTGCTGGCGGTCTATGCCGCCCTGAAGGCCGAGGATGGCGACGGCTGGCTGGCCTGCGCCATGCTGGCGCTCTACGCCCTGGGCGACGTGCTGCTGGATATGCTCGGCCTGACGCGGGGGGCGCTGGCGTTCCTGGCGGGGCATATCGTGGCCATGGCGCTGTACGCCCGCAACCACGCCGGGCTGCCGCTGCCCAAGGCGCTGCTGGCCTGGGCGATCGTGCCGGTGACGGTGCTCATCTCCTGGCATCTGCCCAGCGACCGCAGCTTCGCGCCCGGCGTGGCGCTCTACGCCCTGGGCTTGTCGCTGATGGCGGGGGCGGCCCTGAACAGCCGGTTCGCCGCCGGCGGGACGGGACTGGGCGCGGTGCTGTTCGTGATCTCGGACCTGCTGATCTTCGCCCGAGAAGGGCCGCTGGAGGGGCAGGCCTGGGTCGGGTTCGGGGTCTGGGGGCTGTACCTGGCCGCAAACGTCCTGATCTGCTTGGCGGTGACCCGGCGACCGAAGCCGGCGTGAGAAAATATCTCAGGCCCCTGTCGGATCGCTTCGCCCTTCAACGTCCTTAGGACGCAAGCCCACCAGAGGAGACGCCCAATGACCTACGTCGATGGTTTCGTGATCGCTGTGCCCAAGGACAAGATGGACGCCTACAGGGAGATGGCCGAGCTCGGCCGCACCGTATGGATGGAGCATGGGGCCCTGTCCTATGTCGAGGCCAAGGCCGACGACGTGCCCTATGGCGAACTGACATCGTTCCCGCGCGCCGTGCAGCAGAAGGACGACGAGACCACGATCTTCTCGTTCATCACCTATCGCGACCGGGCCCACCGGGACGAAGTGAACGCCAAGGTCATGGCCGACGAGCGGATGAAGGGCGGCATGGAGAACGCCCCCTTCGACGGCAAGCGGATGATCTACGGCGGGTTCGAGGCCTTCGTTCAGGCCTGATAACTCAGATCGTGCTGAGATCTGCTGGCGGGCCGCAATCCTGAATTGGAGGTGGCCCGTCTCTGCTTTAACGTCCCGTGCTCAAGCGGGGGACCATCAGGCGTGAAGATCAGGCGGCCGATCATCGACCGGGGCGCCTTGGCCGTCATCCTGGTCATGGTGGCCGTGGTAGATCTGCTGATCACCATCCGCGCCATCGGCGTCGGGGTCCCGCCCAAATGGTGGCATCTGCCGGCCGAGATCCTGGCCTTCGGCACGCTCACCATCCTCACCTACCTGATGTACATGGCCATGGAGGCGGCCGGCCGCCGCTATGGTCTGGCGGCCAAGATCATCGTGGGGATCGCGACCGCCTTCGCCGCCGGCGTCCTGCACCTGCCGATCATCGCGTTCATCTTCTGGCACATGACCGACCATCCGCGGGTGATCTGGAGCCAGCTGTATGACTTCACCCGCATCTACACGATGGTCATTCCGTTCCTGTTCAACGGCGCGGGGCTGGTGGCTTATGGCTTCTATCGCGACGTGATCGCGCGCGAGCGGCAGCTGGCCGAGGCCCAGCGCCTGGCGCAGGAGGCGCAGCTGCTGGCCCTGCGCTACCAGATCAATCCGCACTTCCTGTTCAACACCCTGAACGCCGTCTCGACCCTGGTGCTGGATCGCCGCAACCAGGCGGCGGAGGCGATGCTGCTGCGGCTGGCGGCCTTCTTCCGCCTGACCCTGACGCTGGACCCCCGCCAGGCCATCCCCCTGGCGCGGGAGATCGAATTGCAGCGCACTTATCTGGCTATCGAGCAGGCCCGCTTCACCGACCAGCTGGAGATCGCCATCGACCTGCCGCCGGACCTGGAGACCGCCCAGGTCCCAGCCCTGCTGCTTCAGCCGCTGGTCGAGAACGCGGTGAAGCATACGCTGGGCGGCGATGGGGCCTATATCGCGATCAGCGCCCGCGTGGAGGCGGACGTCCTGGTCCTGGAAGTGGTCAACACCGTCCAGCGCTGGCAGGAACCCGGCACGGGCGTCGGCCTGCGCAACGTGGCCGAGCGCCTGGCCGCCGAATACGGCGACGAGGCGGCCCTGGACATCAATCCGGGCGACGGCCGGTTCGGGGTGATCCTGACGCTGCCGCTGCACCTGGCGTCGCCGACAGCGGCGCCGTTGAAGGTTGTCACGGGAATCAGCGGATGATCACCCGGCCCGCCGCTGACGGCGGGCGCTCCGCCCAGCGAGGCCGCCCATGAAGCCGCCGGTCAAACGTCTCTCGGACCTGAAGGGCGGCGCGCCCGCCGTCTCGCCGGGGACCTACGCCCCGCCGTCGCCGCGCGTGTCGCGGCAGAAGAAGGCCAAGGTCCTCACGCCTGAGGAGAAGGCCGCGTTCCTGGCCTCGCGCCCCGACCTGACGTCCTAGCCGCCCCGCCGGGACCCCTCGGCGAACAGCAGGTCGGACCAGCGCCAGGACGATTGGCCGAGCGCCAGCCCCACCGACCCCGGCGCGTCGTTCAGCGAGATCAGCACCAGCCCGCGCACAGGCTCGCGCCGGCAGGGCTCGGGGGCGAAGGCGACTTCCAGCGCGATGGCCTGCCGCACGCCGGCCAGGCCCTTGCCGTCCTGGACCCCGTTGCGCACCCAGTCGCCGTTCCACACCAGCAGGGCGCGGTCCCCGCCGCCGCCTCCGACGCCCGAATGGGCGCTGGCCACGGCGGCCCGGACCTTGGCGTTGCGGCGCAGGGCGTCCTGCAGCAGCCGCACCATGTTGCAGCCGTCGCCCGACCCGGCTCCCGCGCCGGAGCCTGACCCCGTTCCCGAGCCGACCCCGGTCCCCGCCGTCTTCGCCCCGGCCAGGGCGGCGGGGCCGAGCACGATGGCCGACGGCCGCGAGACGGGGGCCGAGGCGGGCAGGGGCTCGACCTCCGGGATCGGCGGGCGGGGTCGCGTGGTCTGGCGCGGCAGGGGTGGCGACGGCGGCGTCTCCGGCCTGGGCGGTTCGGGAGTGATCGGCGCGTCGGCGGCGGGAGAGCCGGCCGAGCCGCCGCCGGCCGGGGCGTCGGCGGGGTCCTGCGGCGGCGGGGGCAGGATCATCTCGACCAGCACCGACGGCGGCTCGGTCATGTCCGGCGGGTCGGGCAGGCTCCACAACAGGGCGGTCAGCACCAGCCCATGCCCGACCAGGCTGACGACAGCAGCCGGCAGGCGGCCCTTCCGGACCTTGCGTGGCGGGGTCTCTCGAGACGGGGGCTCTCGAGACGGGATTTGGGGGGGACGGGGCATCCCAACTCCGGACGGCGTAACGCCTCACCAAAGTCCAGCCTCGCGGCAGGATCGTGGCGACTGGTCAAGCTTGCTTGCAGGGCCCGGCGGGTCTGATAGGGCTTACCCTATGAGCGAACATCCCCTCGACCGGCCGGCCTGGCACGCCCTGAACGGGCGCCAGGCGTCCTACGCCATCCCGCTGGGCCAGGCGGTGCGCTTCGCGTCCGAGGCCGCCCTGTTCGCCGCCTGCCGCGACGATAGCGAGACGGCCCACGCCGACCTGACGGCGGTGATCCGCCAGGCCGGGGCGGGCGTCCTGCTGCAGGCCGCCGCCACGCCGCCGCTGCCGGGGCTGAATGTCGAGAAGTCGGGCGAATGCGTGCAGATGGTCGCCGCGCGTCTGACCAGCGCGACGCCGCCGCGCCCCATCGAACCCGCCGTGCGCCTGACCGACGCCGACGCGGCCCAGATGCTGGCCCTCGCTGTCCTGACCGAACCCGGCCCGTTCTTTTCCCAGACCCATCGCCTGGGCGAGTTCTGGGGCGTGAAGCAGGACGGCGTCCTGGTCGCCATGGCCGGGGAGCGGATGCGCCTGGACGGCCATACCGAGGTCAGCGGCGTCTGCACCCATCCCGACCATCGCGGCCACGGGCACGGCGCCATGCTGACCTGGCTGGTCGCCGCACGCATCCTGGATCGCGGCGAGACGCCGTTCCTTCACAGCTACACCAGCAACGCGGGGGCCGTGGCCCTGTACGAGGCCCTGGGCTTCCGGCCACGCGAGGCGATGATGGCGACGTTCCTGCGCGCGGTTTAGTGCGCGCTGGACAGCTTCATCAGCACCAAGCCGCCGACGATCAGCACCGCGGCGGCGATGCGCATCAGGTTGGCGCTCTCGCCCAGCACCAGAATGCCGACGATGAACGCGCCCACCGCGCCGATGCCGGTCCACACCGTATAGGCCGTGCCCAGCGGCAGGCTGCGCATGGACCACGACAGCAGGCCGAAGCTGATCAGCATGGCCACGGCGGTGATGACGGTGGGAACAGGTTTGGTGAAGCCGTTCGACAGCTTCATGGAATAGGCCCAGACGACCTCGAGCAGTCCGGCGACAAACAAAGACAACCACGCCATTGGCGACCTCCTTCATGAGGGCGCCGGGCCGTCCCGGTCTTGACCGCCCCCGCCGGAAACCGACGTCAGGGGCGAGGACGTGGCCTCGCGCGGCTCAGATAGCGTTTGCGGGGCGATGGGGCAAGGTTTGGGATGGACGCACGGCGTCGCCGCCTCGCGCGGATCGCTGCGAAGGTTGGAAGGGCGGCGGAGCGACGGACGGCTCTCGATTTGGGTTGGAGTGGACACAGATAGATCGTCCGACGCTCCGCGCGGGTCCTTGTCGTGAACGCTGCGATCGACGCCTTCGTATGGCTTGCCCGGCGACGACGGGCCTCCAGGGGGAGCCCGCTCTTCTCGCAACGACAGCACGTGGCCACGCGCCCTCCCATGCGGGGAGATGGATGGAGGTTACGAGAGGTTCGGCGGAGGGGGATAACGCGTCTCCTCTCTCCGCTTGCGGGGAGAGGGCAGGGTGAGGGGCATGCGGCGGTTCCGCTTGCAGCGCCTAGCCCGCTGACCCTCAGCGCCCCCTCACCCTTACCCTCTCCCCCAGAGGGGGCGAGGGGATAGAGCTCCTCACTCCCCCCGCTCGATCTGGATCGAGTTGATCCAGTCATCCAGCACCAGGGATGCTCGGTCCTTCAGGCGGGCCACGGCGTCTTCCTCGCCGCCGATGTCCATCTCGTAGAGGCGGCCCTGGGCGACTTCGTGCAGTTCGCGCAGGCGGCCTTCGGGATCGTCGCTGAAGCCGCTGACGGCCACGCCGATCAGCCAGGGCAGCAGGGCGCGGGTGGCGAAGCTTTCGGCCTGCAGGTCGCGCACCGCCTGCTTCAACGTCTCCAGGTCATCATCCGCGTCGGCCATGGAATCTCCGTGGGGTACGGCGTCATCATGACCCCGCCTCGCCCGGCGCGCCAAGGGGGCTGGCACGGAACGGCGGTCATCGCGAGGCGTTGCCCGTCGATGGAACAGGCCCTCGAGACCAAGCTGCGCGCCAAGGTCGAAGCCAATGACCGCCTGCTAAAGGCGCTGATGACGTTGCTGGCGCTGCGCGATCCCGACCTGCTGGACGAGCTGCGGGCGGTGTTCACCATCGCCGCCGCCGAGGGCTCCAAGGTCGGCGACGCCTCGCCGGAGGTTTGGGCCCACATCCGCAAGGAACTGGCCATCGTGGCGGATCTGGCGCGCGATGCGCCGGATGACCTGCATTAGGCGGTGCGTCCTTCGACTTGGCGCTGCGCGCCAGCTCAGGATGACGAATTCAGAGCGCAACAAAGCTCGTCATGCTGAGCGCGAGCTTAGCGAGCAGTCGAAGCACGCAAGGCCTCACCGCATCTGCGGCGTGTCCACGACGGGGCTGTCGATCTCGCTGAGCCCCGCATTGCTCATGGCCGCCTTCAGGGTCCGCACGGGGTCATCCCCGCGCGGGCGGGTGCCGAAGGCGAGGATGGCGGGCTGGGCGCTGCGGCCGCCCAGGTTGGCGAAGGCGGTGGGGGTGCCGTCGGGGGACACCGGGTCCGCGCCCCCTTGTTGCGAAATGGGAGCGTTCAGCGCCACCACATAGCGCCGGCCGGGCAGGGTGCGGCACAGGACTACGAAGCTTTTCTCGTCCTTCAGCAGGCGCGGCACACCCAGGCAGTCCAGCGGCGCGGCGGCGGGCTGGGCGCCGTCATGGGGGGCCATGTCTGGGGTGGCTTGGGCGATGCGCCAGCCCTTGGGGTCCATGGGCTGGTCGAAGGTCAGCTTCAGGGCCAGCAGCCCGGCGACCACCTCGGCCCCCTCGGCCGGATAGCTGCCCGCCAGCTTCGGCGGATCTCCCGCCGGCATCACCGTCACCGGCGACACATCGGTCGGCGCGTCCTGGGCGGCCGCCGGAGCGGCGATGGCGAGGGCGGCGAGGATCAGGGCGGTCAGACGCATGCGAGGATGGTCGCACGCCGACGATGTCGTTCTCAAGGCGGTGCGGAGCCGCATCCAACTCCGCTCATCCCGGAGAAGGCCGGGATCCAGATTCATCCAGAGCCTCAGCGGGGCTTCACCTGGGCCCCGGCCTTCGCCGGGGTGAGCGGGTTATATCGCGATCAATCCCCGTCCATCTTCAGGGCGGCGATGAAGGCTTCCTGCGGGATTTCGACCTTGCCGAACTGGCGCATGCGCTTCTTGCCGGCCTTTTGCTTGTCCAGCAGCTTGCGCTTGCGCGAGGCGTCACCGCCGTAGCACTTGGCGGTCACGTCCTTGCGCAGGGCGCGGACGGTTTCGCGGGCGATGATGCGGCCGCCGATGGCCGCCTGGATCGGGATGACGAACATGTGCTGCGGGATGAGGTCCTTCATCTTCTCGCACATGCCGCGGCCGCGGCTTTCGGCCCGGTCGCGGTGGACCAGCATGGATAGGGCGTCCACCGGCTCGGCGTTGACCAGGATCGACATCTTCACCAGGTCGCCGGCGCGGTAGTCCTCGACCTGATAGTCGAAGCTGGCGTAGCCCTTCGAGATCGACTTGAGGCGATCGTAGAAGTCGAACACCACCTCGTTCAGGGGCAGGTCGTAGACGAGCATGGCGCGGTTGCCGACATAGGACAGCTCGCGCTGTTCGCCGCGGCGGTCCTGGCACAGCTTGATCACGCCGCCGAGGTACTCGTCGGGGGTGAAGATCGTCGCCTTGATCCACGGCTCCTTGATGTGCTCGATGTGCATCGGATCGGGCATGTCGGCCGGGTTGTGCAGCTCGATCTCCGAGCCGTCGCGCATCTGGATCTTGTAGACCACCGAGGGGGCGGTCGCGATCAGGTCCAGGTCGAACTCGCGGCTCAGGCGCTCCTGGATGATCTCCAGGTGCAGCAGGCCGAGGAAGCCGCAGCGGAAGCCGAAGCCAAGGGCCGCGCTGCTCTCCATCTCGTAGGTGAAGCTGCCGTCGTTCAGGCGCAGGCGGCCGACGGCGGCGCGCAGGTCCTCGAAGTCGGCGGCGTCGACGGGGAACAGGCCGCAGAACACGACGGGCTGCACGTCCTTGAAGCCGGGCAGGGCCGAGGCGGTCTGCTTCTTCTCGTCGGTGATGGTGTCGCCGACGGCGGCGTCGGCCACTTCCTTGATGCTGGCGGTGAAGAAGCCGACCTCGCCGGGACCCAGGACGTCCACGTCGGTGGCCTTGGGCTTGAACACCCCGACCTTGTCGATGCGGTGGGTGGCGCCGGTCTGCATCATGCGCACCTGCTGGCCAGCCTTCAGCGTGCCGTCGAAGATGCGCACCAGCACGACCACGCCCAGATAAGCGTCGTACCAGGCGTCGACCAGCAGGGCCTTCAGCGGGGCGTCGATGTCGCCCTTGGGGGCGGGCAGGCGGGTGACGATGGCTTCCAGCACGTCGTGGATGCCCAGGCCGCTCTTGGCGCTGGCCAGGACCGCGTCGCTGGCGTCCAGCCCGATCAGGTCCTCGATCTGGGCCCGCACCCGCTCCGGCTCGGCGGCCGGCAGGTCGATCTTGTTGAGGACCGGGACGATCTCGTGATTGTTGTCGATGGCCGAATAGACGTTGGCCAGGGTTTGCGCCTCGACGCCCTGCGAGGCGTCGACCACGAGGATCGAGCCCTCGCACGCGGCCAGCGAACGCGACACCTCGTAGGCGAAGTCGACGTGACCCGGGGTGTCCATCAGGTTGAGGATATAGGTCTCGCCGTCGTCGGCCTTGTAGTGAAGGCGCACGGTCTGCGCCTTGATGGTGATGCCGCGCTCCTTCTCGATCTCCATGTTGTCGAGCACCTGGGCGCTCATCTCGCGCGCGGTCAGGCCGCCCGTCTCCTGGATGAGGCGGTCGGACAGGGTGCTCTTGCCGTGGTCGATGTGGGCCACGATGGAAAAGTTGCGGATCTTGTCGAGAGGCGTCGTCATGGGGTGCCTCTAGCATATTCGCGGGCTCATGCATCATCCCCGCGGTCGGTGAGCCGTGCGGCGCAAGCTCTGGCGTCAGGGAAACGTCAGCTTGACCATGGAATATGCGCTTAACGCCTCGTTAAGCTTGCCGCCGCAAACCCGACGAAATGGTCAGCCATTTTCGGCCAAGCTCCTGATTCGAAAGGCCCGCCTATGGACCGCCGCCTTCTTCTCGCTTCTGGCCTCGCCACCCTCGCCACGAGCGGCTGCGCCACCGCCCAGCCGCGCCAGGAGCCGGGCGGCTTCAACGAGGACGGCGCGCAGCAGGCCGACCCGTACACCATGGACGAGATCGTCCAGCGCGGGTCCGACTTCCTGGGCGTGACCGCCGAGGCCCTGGGCGGGGCGGTGGAGAAGATCTTCGCCGACAACGGCCGCCCGACCGCCTACATCGCGGGCGAGGAGGCCTCGGCCGCCTTCACCATCGGCGCGCGCTATGGCCGGGGCCTGATCTACATGAAGGGCCGCCCGACCACCGACGTGTACTGGCAGGGGCCGTCCATCGGTTGGGACATCGGCGGCAATGGAAGCCGGGTCTTCACCCTCTGCTACAATCTGCAGTTCCCGGACGCGATCTTCCGCCGGTTCCCCGGCGTCGAAGGCTCGGCCTATCTGATCGGCGGCCTGGGCGTGAACTATCAGCGGGCGGACACCATCACCCTGGCCCCGATCCGCGCCGGCGTCGGCCTGCGCCTGGGCGCGAACGTGGGCTACCTGGCGTACAGCCGCCAGCGGAACATCATTCCGTTCTGATCTCGCGTGCTTCGAGACGCGCTATCGCGCTCCTCAGCATGACCAAGTTGGGTTGCTGCTGAATACGTCATCCTGAGGAGCGGGCGCATGCCCGCGTCTGGAAGGACGCAAAGCGCCAACCGCTTCACATTCGCCAGCCGAAACCGACCCCGCGCACGGCCAGGCAGGCGCCCAGGCGGCTGGCCAGCAGGTCGGCGCGGTCGTCGCCCTCGTCGTCGGTCTCCAGCGAAATGGTCAGGCCGTCGGCGGTCTGTGCGGCCTCGACCCGCCGCAGCCGCGCCTGCTGCACGGCCACCACGTTTAGGACGCGGATCAGGGCGTCGGTGGTGTCGGCGGCGCTAACCATGAACAGGCGGCGTTTGTCGGCGTCCGGTTTCACGAGGCTTTCCCCCACACGTGCTCGACGCGGGCCGAGCTGACGCCCGGACGGCTGGCGAGGTTGGCGGTCAGGCGCACGGCGGCGTCGTCGCTGAGCGAACGGACGCTGAGCGAGGCTTCGACGATCTCGCCGCGCGGCTTCAGCGTCAGGCCGGCCAGTTCGCCGCCGGACAGGTCCAGGCCCGTGCGCACGGCTTCCAGCGCCGCCTGGGCGTTGGCGGCGGCCACCAGCAGCAGGTGCGTCACCGACCTTTGCGGCTGCGTGTCGGGGAGAGGGAGGGCGTAGGGTAGGGAAGACATCTCGTTCTGGTCCTTGGTTGGACCGACGAAAACCGCACGACAAAAACCCCGCGTCCGTTTCCGGAGCGGGGCTTTGGAAGATCCTGCGATCTTTGTCGGCGATTTTAAGTGGTCGCGCGCCGACGCCCCGTCCAAGTGGAGACGGTCATAATTTTAATGGTGGCGGTCATGAGCGCGGCGCACGGCGAAACGCACGAGGCCATGCGGCTCGTGGCGTTCATTGCGGCGATGTCGAAACGCGGATGCATTTCGGCGTCAGCTCCCGTGTGCGCTTAAGGCTTTAGCGTGAACCGCTGCTGTGGACAACCTTGCTTCTCACGCCCCGCAAGCGGGGCAGGAGGGTTAGCCCCGCAGCTTCGCCCCGGCCTTTTCCGCCCCGGCCACGATCTTGGCCGACAGCGCTTCGATCTCGGCGTCGGTGAGGGTGTGGTCGACAGGCTGGATGGTGACTTCCACGGCGACGGACTTGAAGCCGTCGGCCACGCCAGGGCCCTGATAGACGTCGAAGACGCGAGCGGCGGTGACCAGGGCCTTGTCGGCGCTCAGTGCCGCCTTGACCAGATCGCCGGCCGGCTTGGCGGCCTCGACCACGAAGGCGAAGTCGCGCTTCAGGGGCATGAGGGCCGAGCCGTTGAAGGCGGGCTTGGTCTTCAGGGCCTTCTTCTTCGGCTCGGGCACGGCCTCCAGCCAGATTTCGAAGGCATAGACGGGACCGGCCACGTCCAGGGCCTTGAGCACGCCGGGGTGGATCTCGCCGAACTCGGCCAGGACGGCCTTGGGGCCGAGCTGCAGGCGCGCGGAGCGGCCTGGATGCCACCAGGCGCCGGCCGAACCCTGGGCGGTCTGCAGGGAGGCGACGGGCGCGCCCATCTCCTCCAGCAGGGCGATCAGGTCGGCCTTGACCGAATAGAGGTCGTCAGCCGGACGCTTGTCCCAGCCGCGCGGGGCGTGGGGCGCCAGGACGGCGGTCACGGCGGTGCGCTGACCGTCGGGACGGTCGCTGTGGAACACCGGGCCGACCTCGAACAGGGCGACGTCCGGGAAGCCCTGGCGAGCGTTGCGGCCGGCGGCCTCGATCAGGTTGGGCAGGATCGACGGGCGCATGCAGTCGAGTTCGGCCGCGATCGGATTGGCCAGCAGCAGGTCCGCCTGGCCGCCGCCGAACAGCTCGGCCGTGGCCCTCGAGGTGAAGGACCAGGTGACCGCTTCCTGATAGCCGGCGGCGGCGAGGGCGCGGCGCGACAGGCGGGCGCGGGCCTGCTTGGCGGTGAGGACGCCGCCGACGGCGCGGGCGACTTCCGGCAGGGGCGTGGACGGCAGGCTGTCGAAGCCGGCGATGCGGGCCACTTCCTCGACCAGGTCAGCCTTGCCGTGGACGTCGCGACGCCAGGACGGGGGCGTGACCTTGCCGCCTTCGACCTTGAAGCCGAGGGCGGTGAGGATGGCGTTGGTCTTGTCGGCGCTGACCGACAGGCCTGAAAGCTGGGCGACATAGGCCGGGTCAAAGGCGACCGGCGCCGGGGCGGCCGGGGCCTTGCCGGTGACGGTGATCTCCGACGGCTCGCCGCCGCACAGCTCGAGGATCAGCTTGGTCGCCAGCTCGACGCCGTCGACGCAGCTTTCCGGATCGACGCCGCGCGCAAAGCGGTACTGGGCGTCTGAGTTGATGCCGGTGGTGCGGCCGGTCTGGGCCGTGCGGATCGGGTCGAACCAGGCGGCCTCGACGAAGACGTCGACCGTCTCGTCCGAGCAGCCGGTGGACTCGCCGCCCATCACGCCGCCGATGCCGATGGGGCGTTCGCCGCCGGCGTCGGCGATGACCGACATCTCCGACGACAGGTCGTAGGTCTTGCCGTCCAGGGCGATCAGCTGCTCGTCGGCATGCTTCTGCGGCGAAGGCTCATGCGCCGGGCCGGGCTGGGCCGGGCCCTTGCCGAGGCGGGCCTCGATCACGTCGCCGACCAGCTTCGCGGCGTCATAGACGTGCAGCGGGCGGGCGCGGTCGTAGGTGATCAGGTTGGTGATATCGACCAGGGTGTTGATCGAGCGCAGGCCGATCATCGTCAGGCGGTGGGCCAGCCACTTGGGCGAGGGACCGTTCTTGACGCCCTTGATCAGGCGGCCGGCGAAGATGTGGCAGGCGTCGCCGTCCACCTTGACCGTGATCGGGCAGGGGAACTTGCCGGCCACCGGGGCGACAGGCTTTTCGATCAGCACGCCAAGACCGGCGGCGGACAGGTCGCGGGCGATGCCGTTGACGCCCAGCCAGTCGGGACGGTTGGGGGTGACCTCGAAATCGATGACGCCTTCCAGGCCCAAGGCGTCCACGGCGGGGGTGCCGACGGCCAGGCTGTCGGGCAGGTCCATGATGCCGTCGCTGTCGCCGGCGGCTTCAAGCTCGGACGCCGAGCAGAGCATGCCGTTGGAGACGACGCCGCGAACCGGCTTCTCCACCAGGGTGACGCCCAGGCCGGGCACATAGGCGCCGATGGGGGCGTAGATGGTGGTCAGGCCCGCGCGGGCGTTCGGCGCGCCGCAGACGATCTCCTTGCGGCCGTCGACCGTGTCGACCTGGCAGACGCGAAGGCGGTCGGCGTTGGGGTGCTGCACCGCCTCGACGATCTTGGCGACCGTGAAGGGGGCGAGCTTGGTCGCCGGGTCGGTGACGTGTTCGACCTCGAGACCCGCCATGGTCATGGCGTCGACGACCTGGCTGATCGTCGCGTCGGTCTGGAGGTGATCCTTGAGCCAGGAGAGGGTGAATTTCATCGGTCAGTCTACAATGAACAGCTTGGCGCCGACCGAGGTCGACGAGCGGTGTGCGGGGTCGCCAAAATCGGAGACGTGATAGCTCATGCCGGCGGTGAGGGTGGTCTTGCGGCCGTCCTTCAGCTCGCTGACCAGTTCGCCTTCCAGCACGAAGATCACATGGCCGCGGTCGCACCAGTGATCGGCGAGGTAGCCGGGCGAATAGTCCACGCGGCGGATGCGCATGTCGCCGACGTTCATCGTGCGCCAAGTCGCCGTCCCGGTGTCCCCAGGGTGGTTCGTGGGCTCGATGGCCGACCAGTCGACCGCCGTGAAGGGGCTGTCGGGCAGCTTCATCAGCTGAGGCCCGAGGCCAGGTTCGGCGCGGAGAAGGCGCTGAAGCCGTAGTGGCCTAGCCAGCGGCTGTCGGACGCGAACATGTCGCGAAGGTCGGGCATGCCGTACTTCAGCATCCCCAGCCGATCGACGCCCATGCCGAAGGCGAAGCCCTGGTACTCGTCCGGGTCGATGCCGCAGGCCTTGAGCACGTTGGGATGGACCATGCCGCAGCCCAGGATCTCCAGCCAGTCGCTGCCCGTCCCGATCTTGATCTCGCCGCCCGAGCGGTCGCAGCCGACGTCGGTCTCGGCGCTCGGCTCGGTGAACGGGAAGTGGTGCGGGCGGAAGCGCGTGGTGACGGCGTCCGTCTCGAAGAAGCGGGCGAGGAAGGTCTCCAGGGTCCACTTGAGGTGGCCCATGTGGATCGCCTTGTCGATCACCAGGCCTTCGACCTGGTGGAACATCGGGGTGTGGGTCGCGTCGCTGTCGCAGCGATAGGTGCGGCCCGGCGCGATGATCCGGATCGGCGGCTTCTGGTTCAGCATGGTGCGCACCTGCACGGGGCTGGTGTGCGTGCGCAGCAGCATGCGCTCACCCGTTTCCTTCGGATTGAAGAAGAAGGTGTCGTGCATCTCACGCGCCGGGTGCTTCTCGGGGAAGTTCAGAGCGGTGAAGTTGTGGAAGTCGTCTTCGATGTCCGGGCCTTCGGCCACGGCGAAGCCCATCTCGGCGAAGATGGAGACCATCTCGTCCATGGTCTGCATGGTCGGATGGACCGAACCCTTGCGGCGGTACGGTGCGGGCAGGGTCAGGTCGAGGGTCTCGGACGCCAGGCGGGCGTCGAGCTCGGCGGCCTCCAGATAGGCCTTGCGCTCGGTCAGGGCGGTCTGGACCCGGTCGCGCACGACGTTGATCTGTGCGCCGCGCTCCTTGCGCTCCTCCGCGCTCATGGACCCCAGGGTCTTGAGCAGGGCGGAGACGGAGCCCGACTTGCCGAGGGCCGAGACGCGGACCGCCTCGATGGCGGCGACGTCGCCGGCGGCGGCGATCTGGGCGGTGATGTCAGCTTCGAGCGTGGCGAGATCGGTCATGGCGGTCTGTGATCTAGAGTATTCGGAGACGGGGCGGAACCTGCTCAGTGCGTCCTTCGAGACGCGGCTTGCAGCCGCTCCTCAGGATGACGTGCGTGGTTTGCTGAACTCGTCATCCTGAGGAGCCGCGCAGCGGCGTCTCGAAGGACGCATTGGACAGCAAAAAGCCCCCCGGCTCGCACCGGAGGGCTTTCAAACTCAAGGGACTACAGCCCCAAGACCTTAAGCCAGCGCGGCGCGAACCTTGTCGGCGATGGCCTTAAACGCAGCGGGGTCTTGACCGGCGATGTCGGCCAGGACCTTGCGGTCGATCTCGACGCCGGACTTGTCCAGGCCGTGGATGAACTGCGAGTAGGTGAAGCCTTCCAGACGCGCGGCGGCGTTGATGCGCTGGATCCAGAGCGAGCGGAAGTTACGCTTGCGGACCTTGCGGTCGCGGTAGGCGTACTGGCCGGCCTTGTCCACCGCGGCCTTGGCCGTGCGGATGGTGTTCTTGCGGCGGCCATAGAAACCCTTGGCCTGCTCCAGAACCTTCTTGTGCTTTGCGTGGGCGACGACGCCCCGTTTAACGCGAGCCATTGTTCAGCGCTCCTCTTACAGGCCGTAGGGCAGGTAGGTCTTGATGATGCGGGCGTCCGCTTCGCTCATGACCTTCGTGCCGCGCTGCTGGCGGATGTACTTGCCGTTGTGGCTGATCAGACGGTGGCGCTTGCCGGCGACACCCGCCTTGAGCTTGCCCGTGGCCGTCAGTTTGAAGCGCTTCTTAGCGCCCGACTTGGTCTTCAACTTAGGCATTTTGCGTCGACGCCGAAGCGCCGTCCTCTAAAAGCAAGACGAGCCGCCATGGCATGCCAAAATGGCCAGGCGGTTCCGGAAAGGCGGTGTCTCTAGGGCAAAAGCCGCCCGGTGGCAAGCGGTCTAGCCCTTCGGATAGGCCTTTACCTCGCCGTTCTCGCGCAGCAGCTCCAGCCCCGTGACCGCGCCGCCGTTGCGGACGAAGCGGGCGCGGCGCACGGAATCCTCGATGGCGAACAGGTCGGGGCCAAGAGGAGTCAGGCGCGCGGCGAGGCGGCCGGGCAGGCGCAGGACCAGCTGATCGCCCGATGATTCGACCGCCGCCTCGCCGAACCGGCCGGCATAGGCGGCGGCCGGGCTGGTGAGGGCGACAGGCTCCGCCCTGGCGGCGGCGTCGGCGCGGGCCCAGGCGTAGCGCGCCTTGTCGGCGGGGGCGGCGGAGGTCTCTAGCTTGGCCAGAGCGCGGGCCAGAGCGACGTCCAGGGCCTTGGCCGGGGCGGTCTCGACCGCCGGCGGAACGCCCACGCCCTCCCAATTGGTCTTGCTGACCGGGTGCTCGGGCCGGCCGACCGAGATGCTGAACATGAAGCCGGGCGCGATGGGCACGGTCTCGTTGCGGTTGGCGGCGCCGGCGGTCGTCTTGCCTATCAGTTCGCCCAGCTTGAACTGCTCCACATGGTAGGCGAACTCCTCGCCCGCCGAGGCGACGCCGCCGTCGATCAGGACATAGAGCGGGGCGGTGATGCGACCGGCGGGGCGGGTCGCGGTCTTCGACAGGTCCGGCGTCGCGGCGCCCATGTGGAAGGAGACCAGCAGCTGGTCGGGCGGCAGGAAGTGGCTGGTCAGATAGCTGACCGCCGCCGGATCGCCGCCGCCGTTGCCGCGCAGGTCGATGATCGCCGCGTCGCCGCCGGCCAGGAAGCGCATGGCCCCATCATAGGCGATGGGGGACAGGTCGTCCTGCCACAGGAAGGCGGCGAGCTTCACATAGCGGACGTTGCCCGGAAGGATCTTCTGCTCGACCAAGCCGCTGTTGCGGCGGATCGCTTCGTTCCGCCAGAAGGCGTCCTCGGCGTCGGCCGGGCCGGTGGGGCGGGCGACGGCGGCCGCGTACTGGGGCGGCGACCAGGCCAGGCCCATGTGCTTGTCGCGGCTAGAGGACTCCAGGTCCGACCCGATGCGTGAGGCCAACTCGAAAGGGTCGGCGACAGCGTAGCGGCCGGCGGCCTGGGCGGCGTCCAGGGCCTTGATGATGGCGTCGCGGCGGTCCGGGAAGACGTAGCGGTCGCGGACCTCCTTCTTGATCGCGGCCAGCAGGGCGGTGGTCTGGGCGGGCGTCACGCGGACAGCGGCGGCCGAGGCCGGCGCCTGGGCGAGGGCCGGAGCGGCCGTGGAGGCGAGCAGGGCGGCGGCGAGGGCCAGCGGCAGGGCGTGCTTCACTTGCTATCGGCCTTCATCAGTTCGGCCACGCGGTCCTTCAGCCCCTGGCGGGCGAGGGCGGCGTCCAGGCCGTCGAGCTGAGCCATCATCTGTGGGGCGCCTTCGCCCAGGAACTGGTTGGTGGCGGCGGCGATGGCGGCCCACAGGGGCTCCAGCCGCCGGGCTTCTTCCTGGCCCTTCTCGGTGAGGCTGAGGCGCTTGACCCGGCCGTCGCTGGGGTCGGATTCCGACTGCACCAGGCCGGCCTGCTCCATGGCGGAGCGCACCTGGCTGACGGCGGCGTGAGTGACGCCCGTCCGCTCGGCGATCTCGCCCACGGTCAGGGAGCCGGCGTCGCGGATGGCGATGAAGGCGGAGAACCAGCGGGGCTCGAAGGCGACCTCCGCCCCGCGATAGATGTCCTGAACCTCGCGGTCGAGGCGGTCGATGAGGCGGCGGAGACGCGAACCGAAGGCCGACGCTCCCTTTTTCGCTACGTAGTCCATGGATATATGTAACGACTTACATATATCGGACGCAAGCGAATTCTCGGCAGGTGGTCCGAGGAGCCGCAGGCTCCGGCGATGAGGTCACGGAACCCGCCTGTCGTCCAGAAGTCCCTTACTTCGGCGGGTTTTCGCGCTCCAGGAAGGCGGTGGCCGCCTGAAGCATCAGCAGCCGCGTATCACCGCGCGACAGCCAGTGATCCTCGCCGTTCAGGGTGACGACCTCCACCTTCTTGCCGGCCTTGGTCAGGGCGTCGGCCATCAGACGGGTTTGTTCGTAGGGAACGACTGTGTCGTCCTTGCCGTGGATCAACAGGATCGGCGCGTCGGCCTTCGCGGCCTGCAGGGCGGGGGAGATCGCGGCGAGGTCGGGGCTGCGGCGATCATCGACGCCCCAGAAGCGCAGCCAGTAGCGCGTGCGGGCGTTGCGGGTGGAGCTTCCATAGGTCCGGGGCGTCTGGGTGACCATCTGCTTGAGATCCGACACCCCCGCCACCGAGACGGCGCAGCGATAGACGCCTTTTTCGAGCGTGGTTCCGGCCAGGGCCGCGTAACCGCCATAGCTGGCGCCCACGATGCAGACGCGCTTGGGATCGATCAGCCCCTTGCCGGCCAAGTCCCGCACGCCGTCCGACAGGTCGGTCTGCATCTTGCGGCCCCACTCGCCGAAGCCGGCTTCGAGAAACTTGCGTCCAAAGCCGTCCGAGCCGCGGAAGTTCGGCTGCAGCACGGCGTAGCCGCGCGCCGCCAGCGCCTGGCTCCACCAGTCAAAGCCCGGCGTGTCGCGAACCGCCGGTCCGCCGTGAGGCAGCACGATCAGCGGCAGGTTCTTCGGGTCCTTTCCGCGGGGCAGGGTGAGGTAGCCCGTCAGCTCCAGACCATCGGCGGCCTTGTAGGCGATGTGCCTCACCTCGGAGACGTCCTCAGGCGTCAGTTCCGGATAGACGGCGCCGATGAGCCGGTTGGAGCCGGCGTCCAGGTCCACCACCGCATAAGTGGGGCCGGCGGCCGGGTCTTCGACCAGGACGATGACCTGGCGGCGGTTGGCGGACCAGGAGACCAGCTGCGCGGCGCGGCCCTTGTAGATGTCGCTGACGGCGTTCCAGGCGGCGGTGTCGGCGGGGTTGAAGAAGGTGTGGCGGCCGACCTCGCCGACCAGCTCGTAGCCGCCGATCAGGGCGCTGGTGCCCGGATCAAAGAACAGTTTGTCGAACGATTGCGGCAGGTCGATCGAGCCGCTGAGGCTGTACTCCCGCAAGACCACATCGCCGTTCTCGTTCGTGGGCGCCCAGGTGACGACGGATGCGCCCTGGCGGCCGAGGCCCGCGATGCCAGGCGAGCCATAGGGGCTGATCGAGGTTTCGACGGGCGTCCACCCTTCGGGGCCGAGCAGCCGCAGGCTCCATTGGCCCGACTGCTGCTCATAAAGGGACTTGGCGAACGGCACGCCGGTCGGGGAGATCTCCCAGTCATCGATGTTGCGGTCTGCGGCCTGGAGAAGGTCGACCTTGCCGTTGGCCAGGTCATGCCGGAAGACGCTGAGGACGCCCGCATCGTCGAGGAAGTGAATGCCTTCGGCGTAGACGAAGGGGCGGTTCTTGATGAACCGCACCTCCGGAAGCCTCATCACCACATTCATCGACCGCTCCTTCTTGGCGAGAAGCGGACCTGCGCGGCTTTTGGCAACGTTCAGCACCAGGGACGTCATCCACTCGCGCCGATCGCCAACCACATCCATGACCGAGGTCGTCTGCGAGGTGGTGACGATCAGGTGGTCCGAGCCCGCCCAGCGGACGTCGCGGATCTTCTGCGAGCCCGCCCCGATGGCGATGACCAATTTGTCGTCCTCGACTCTGCGCACGATCAGCAGGCGCTGTTCGCCGTTGGTGCCGGAGACGGCGTAGCGCTTGCCGTCAGGCGAGATGTTGACGTCCTCGATCTTCGGAAGGCGGCCGTAGGCTTCCAGCGGCGCGGCGACGACCGGACCGGCGAGCGACAGGATGGCCGCGGCGGCGGCGTAGAGGATGCGTTTCATCGTTGTCCCGGAGGATGTGGTGAGGTGAAAGCCGTGTCGGCGCCCGTTATCGGGGCGGGTTCTCCCGCTCGAGGAAGGCGACGGTGGCCTGCAGCATCTGCAGCCGGGTGTCGCCGCGCGAGAGCCAGTGGTCCTCGCCGTTAAGCGTGACGACCTCGTACCGCTTTCCGGCCTTGTTGAGCGCCTCGGCCATGAGGCGGGTCTGTTCAAAAGGCACGACGGTGTCGTCCTTGCCATGGATGAGCAGGACCGGGGCGTCGGCCTTGGCAGCCAGTTGGGCGGGCGAGATCGCGAGGAGGTCTGGGTCGCGGGCGCCGCCGATCCCCATGAACTCATTCCAGTATCGCTGACTAGCCTGTCGGCGCGCGCCGCCGGTGCGATTGCGCGACCATTCCAGCATCCGGCGCAGATCCGCGACTCCGGCAAATGACACCGCACAGCGATAGAGGCCGTTATGGACGGTCACCCCGGCCAGGGCCGCATAGCCGCCATAGCTGCCGCCCACGATGCAAACTCGTTTGGGATCGGCGATCCCCTGACGGACGAGGTCGGCGACGCCGTCCGAAAGGTCCGTCTGCATCTTGCGGCCCCATTGACCATAGCCCGCCCGGAACAGCTGGATTCCCAGCCCGTCCGAGCCCCGGAAGTTTGGTTGCAACACCGCGTAGCCGCGCGAGGCCAGCGCCTGGGCCCACCAGTCGAAGCCCGGATAGTCGCGGGCCGCCGGGCCGCCATGGGGGAGGACGATCAGGGGCAGGCCCTTTTCCGGCTTGCCCCTGGGAAGGGTCAGGTAACCGCTGATCTCCAGACCGTCCGCCGCCTTGTAGCGGATGGCGCGGACGGGAGAGATGTCGGCTTCGCGCAGGCCGGCGTAGCTGTCGGTAAGCCAGTCGGCCTTTTTGGCGTTCAGATCGACCAGGGCGTAGCCGGGACCGTTGGCGGGGTCGTCGATCTTGACGACGATCTTGCGTCGATCATCGGACCACGAGGCCAGTTCCACACGCTGGCCGGGGTACGCCTTGGTGATGGCCCGCCAAGTGGCGTCGGCCTTGCTGTCGAAGAAAACATAGCTGGCTTCGTCGCCGGTTCGCCGTAGCCCGCCAATCAGGGTGTTCAGAGCTGGATCGTGAAGCGTCTGGGCGAAGCGCTCGTCGAAGTCAGTGAAGCCGTCGAGACGGTATTCGCGCAGCCGGGGTTCGTTCGAGGTCGGATCGCCATCGTCTTGCGGCCCTTCATCTTCCCCCGGCGCCATGACGACGACGGAGTTGGGCGTTCGGCCCAAGCCTCGCAACCGCGCCGGGCCGAAGGGGAGGGTCTCGGTGGCCACCACCTTCCAGCCGCCTTCCTCGGCCAGGCGGAGGGTCCAACGCGCCGTGCGTTCGTCATAGGTGGTCCGGGCGACGAGGCGGCCGTCGGCGCCGATCCCGATGTCTCGGAGGTCTTCGTTGCCGGTCTCCACGAGCACCGTCCGGCCTGACTTCACGTCGTGACGGAAGAGGGTCAACACCCCCTTGCCCGCAGGGAAGGTGATCCCGCGCACGAATACCGACAGCTTGCCGTTGACCGTGCGAACCTCGGGATCGCCGATGATCACGTTCATGGCGCGGGGTTGATCGCTGAGCAGGGCCTTGGACTTCTTGGTGGTGATGTTCACCAGCAAGGCCATGAAATATTCTTGCTTGGGGCCGACCACCCCAATGGCGCTGGCCGTGCGGGACGTCGTGATGACGATATGCTCGGGTCCGGCCCAGGCCAGATCGCGAAGCTTCGTGTCGCCCGCCATGATGCCGTAGGCGAGCTGGCCGTCGTCCACCCTCCGAACAAGCACGCTGCGGGCCTCGCCGTTAGCGGTGGCGATGACCGCTATGTGCTTCCCGTCCGGCGAAATGCGGACACCCTCGACTTGGGGCAGGCGGCCATAGGCCTCAAGCGGCGCGGCGCGGGCGGACGCCGCGACGGACAGGCAGGCGATCAGGCCAGCCAGAAATAGACGCTTCATGCATGCCTACCCAAACACAACCCCCGGAAGCATTCTGAGTAGGGTTCGCCGAGCTGGAGCGCAAACGAAAAACGCTCCGGCATTGCTGCCGGAGCGCCTTATTCCGCAAGGAATTTCGATGTCCTAGCGCGGGGCCAGGATCATGATCATCTGACGGCCTTCCATGCGCGGCTCGTACTCGACCTTGGCGACTTCGTCGAAGTCGGCCTTGACCTTCTGGAGCAGCTTCATGCCCAGCTCGGGGTGAGCCATTTCACGACCACGGAAGCGCAGGGTGACCTTCACCTTGTCGCCTTCCTCGAAGAAGCGGTGCATCGACTTGGCCTTCACGTCGTAGTCGTGAGTGTCGATGTTCGGTCGCAGCTTGATCTCCTTGATCTCGACGACCTTCTGGCGCTTGCGCGCTTCGTTCTTCTTCTTCTGCTCCTGGAACTTGTACTTGCCGTAGTCCAGGATCTTGCAGACCGGCGGATCAGCGTTCGGAACGATTTCAACCAGGTCGAGACCCACCTCTTCCGCAGCCTCCAAGGCGGCGGACGTCGGCATGACCCCCTGCTTCTCGCCGTTCTGGTCGATCAGCAGGACGCGCGGGACGCGGATCTCATCATTGGTGCGCGGCCCGTCCTTGACGGGGGGCGCTTGCATCGGACGGCGAATAGGCGGTGCTCCGGACCTGTTACAGCAATCGCGCGGCGCACATGTGCGCCACGTTGGCTCGATATATGACGAAAGGACCGCCTTTCTTCAAGCTGCGCCGCCCTTTCAAGGCTCGAAATAGAGACAAGGCGTGAAGAAACTTGGCCGTCCATCGGCGGGTTTAATGCGCAGGGACGGGCGATTGATCCCCCGCGCCGCATGAGTCCCAACGCCACAAAGGAGAAACGACCATGGCCGATGACAACAGGTGGAGTGACCGCGACCGCGATTGGCGCGACGACCGCAGCTGGTGGGAAGGCCGCGAGGAAGGTCGGGGCGGCTATGGCGCCGACCGTGAATTCGGGCGCTATTCCAGCGACCAGGATCGCGACCGCGAGCGCCGCTACGGCGGCCGAGGCGCCTATCGCCGCGAGTATGGCGAGCGCGGAGCCCGCGGCTACGGCGCGCCGACCAGCTACAGCCAGTCCGGGTATGGCGAGCGTTCCTACGGACGCGGCTATGGCGACCAGAGCTACAACCCCAACGGCGTCGGCGGCGGGTATGACCCCGGCCTCGACAACCAGGCGCGCTACGGCGACTACGACCGTGACCGCCACGAGGGCCGCAGCTATTCGGCCTATGGCTATGGCGCGGACGAGTACGGCTACGGCGGCGGGACCTATGCAAACTCCAACCGCTCACGCGGCCGCGACTGGCGCTCGGGCGAGGAGCGCAGCTGGGCCGAACGGGCCGGCGACCGCATCTCGGCCTTCTTCGGCGACGACGAGGCCGAGGCCCGCGTCCGCGCCCGGGAACTGGCCCGCGGCGAGCATCGCGGCCGCGGTCCGAAGGGCTATCGCCGCTCGGACGACCGCATCCGTGAGGACGTCAACGACCGCCTGACGGACGACGCCTGGCTGGACGCGTCCAACATCGACGTGTCGGTGAGCGACGCCGAGGTGACCCTGACGGGCACCGTGCGCGACCGTGACGGCAAGCGTCGGGCCGAGAACCTGGCGGAGTCGATCAGCGGCGTGACCAACGTGCAGAACAATCTGCGGGTCAACGCCAGCAGCGACGACGCCCTGACCAGCGCGATCAGCTCGATCCCGCCGGCCTAAGCGCTCGCGATTTTCGCAATGGTCGAGGCCCTCGCTGTCAGGCGGGGGCCTTTTGCCTTTGCGGGAGCATGGCGCGGGCGGCGGTCAGGACCGTCTCGGCCGGCAGGTCGTTCAGGTCCTCCGAGCGGACGATGGTGACATGGCCGCGCGGCGCGCACAGGTCCGGGTCCGAGGCGCTGGCGAACAGGGCGATGGTCGGGGCGCCGGCGGCGGTGATCAGGTGCAGCGGGCCGGTGTCGTTGCCGATGGCCAGGGCCGCCTGCGATCCGAGGGCGGCGATCTGGGCGAAATCGGTGCGGCCGGTCAGGTCGCGAACGCCCTTGGCGCCCTTGGCGATGATGCGGGCCAGCGGGTTTTCCTGCTCCCCGCCGATGACCACCACGTCATAGCCGGCCTCGTCGAGATAGCGGGCGACCTCGTTGAAGCGCTCGGCCGGCCAGCGCTTTTCCGGCCGGTGGGCGGAGGCGCCGGGGACCAGCAGGACGAACGGACGCGACGGGCGGATGCGGATCGGCGTGTCGCCCATCCACGACAGGTCCGGCGGCGGCGCCTCGCCCGGGGCGGTGGGCGCATCCGGCCAGATGCCGGCGGCCTTCAGCTGGTCGGCCTGCCGCTCTAGCGTATGCATGTGGTCGCGGTCAGGGTTCTTGTGGCGGAAGGCCGACCCCCGCGCGATGCCCGACCACTTCGGCGGGAAAGGCAGCAGGGCGTAGAAGTAGCGGCTGGACCGGCCGGAGGTCTGCAGATCGTAGACGCGGTCGTAGCGGGCGGCGCGGATGCGCTTCAGCAGGGCGCGGGTCCCAGCGGCGTCCTGCGGGCGGCCATCGGTCTCCACCGCATCGAAATAGCCGCTGATCTTGGCTAGGGTCTCGAAGGGCGGGGTGGTCAGCAGGGTGACCTGAGCCTCCGGATGGGCCTCTCGGATCTTGCGCACGGCGGCCAGGGCCAGGACGAAGTCGCCCAGGGCGCCCAGCTTGATCACCAGCACCTTGCGGACGGGACGGCTCATCGGCGGGCCTCCAGCACGCGGGCGTAGACATCGAGATAGGCGGCGCACATGGCGTCCACCGAGAACAGCTTGCGGGCGCGGTTGCGGCCGGCCTCGCCCATAGCCATGCGCTTGTGGGCGGGCAGGGCGATGGCGGTCTCCAGGGCGTCGGCCCAGGCGTCGGCGTCGCCGGGGGCGACCAGCCAGCCGGTCTCGCCATGGACCACGGTCTCCAGCGACCCGCCATGGGCGGCGGCCAGGACGGGGCGGCCCATCACCTGCGGCTCCACCGCCGTGCGGCCGAAGGCTTCCGGCTCCAGCGAGGGCGCGGCGGCGTAGTCGGCGATGAGATAGGCGGCGGGCATGTCGTCGCAATGGCCGACGATGCGCACGTTGTCACTCAACTCTTCCGCGCTGATCTTGCGCTCAAGCTCGGTGCGATAGTCATGGCGGCCCTGGTCGTCGCCGGCCAGCAGGACCAGGAAATTGGCCTCTCCGCGCCGCTTCAGGCGGGCGGCGGCGTCGATCAGCAGGGCCTGGCCCTTCCAGCGGGTCAGGCGGCCGGCCAGCAGGATCTTCACCCGGTGATCGGCGGCGTCGATGTTCCAGGCGCGGCGCTGGGTCTCGACCCGGCTGGGCGTGACCACGCGGGGCTCGAACCGCCGCAGGTCGACGCCGCGCGGGATGTTGACCACATGCTCGGGGTCGATGTGGTGCTCGGCGATCACGTGGCGGCGGGTGTAGTCGGAGTTGGCGATGACGATGTCGCCCTTGGTCATGACCGCGTTGTACCAGCGCTTGAGGCCGGACTTGGTGTTGTAGACCCCGTGATAGGTGGCCACGAGCGGGGTCTTGGTCGACTGCGCCGCCCACAGGGCGCTGAACGCCGGGGCGCGGGAGCGGACGTGGACCAGGTCCACCTTCTCGCGCCGGATCAGATCGACCAGCCGCGAGGCGTTGCCCAGCATGACCAGGGGGTTCTTGGACTGCACCGGCATCGGGGCCAGGCGGCCGCCCTCGGCGCTCAGCTTCTGAGCCATGCGGCCGCCGCGCGTGGCGACCAGGGCCGTGCCGCCCGCCGCGATCACGGCGTTGGCCACGTCCAGCGTGGTCTGTTCGGCGCCGCCGGTCTCCAGCTCTGGAACGACCTGCAGCAGGGTGAAATTGGGCGGCAGGGCCAAGGGGGCGCTTCCAGCTTCGCCTCAGCCGTTTCACGCCGGCGCGGAGGCGGGTAATTCAGGTAGCCGCCGTTACTAATCAAAGAGGCCTGTTAACGCCATGACCGAATCGACCGGACGTCTCGAAGTGGAGGGCGGCGCGGCCCTGGCCTGGCGAAAGGTCGAGGGGGCGGGGCCGACGGTGGTCTGGCTGGGCGGCTTCATGTCCGACATGGCCGGCAGCAAGGCGCAGGCCCTGGCCGACTGGGCGGGGGCGAGCGGGCGGGCCTATATCCGCTTCGACTATCTGGGCCACGGCGAGTCCGGCGGCCAGTTCCGGGACGGCACGATCAGCCGCTGGCGGGCCGACGCTCTGGAGGTGATCGACCGGCTGACCGAGGGGCCGCTGGTCCTGGTCGGCTCGTCCATGGGCGGGTGGATCGCCTGCCTGGCGGCGGCGGCCCGGCCGGAGCGGGTGAAGGCCATGGTCCTGATCGCCCCGGCGCCGGACTTCACCGAAAAGCTGATGATCCCGGAGTTTCCGCCCGAGGCGCATGAGGCCCTGGCGCGCGACGGGGTGTGGATGCGGCCATCCGAATACGGCGACCCGTACCCGATCACCCGCGAGTTGCTGGAGGACGGGGCCCGCTGGTCGATCCTGCCGGGGCCGGTGAACATCGAGGTTCCGGTGCGCATCCTGCAAGGCGGCCAGGACCCCGACGTGCCGTGGATGCACGCCCTGACCCTGGCCCACGCCATCCGTTCGGAGGACGTGGTGTTCAGCCTGATCAAGGACGGCGATCACCGCCTGTCGCGAGAGCAGGACCTGGCGCGGTTGCTGGCGGTGGTGGCGGAGCTGGTCGGCTGACGGCGCTCAGTCCTGGACCGGGACCTGGGTGAGCGTGCTTCCGGAAGGCAGGACGACGCGGGCGGTGGCGCTGGGCGGTCGGGTGCGGCGGGCGCTTTCGCGGGTGACGACGATCTTGGCGCCCAGCACGACCTGACCGGTCGGCGACAGCAGCCGCAGACGGCCGTCTATGGATCTCACCGCGTAGTTCACCTTGGCCCCGTTCGTCTCACCGCGGGAGCGGGTAGCATTCCCCGGCGTAAACGTGGTGCGGCGGCTTACTCGTATCGTGCGATCGGAACGTGGGTCGGTGAGTTGGTGCGTGCTTCGAGACGCGCTACGCGCTCCTCAGCATGACGATGGTGGTAAGCTTATGAGCGCACAGAATCCGCAATCGAGACGTCTCATGATCCCCCGCCTTGCGCTCCTCGCATGCCTCCCCGCCCTGGCCCTGACCGCCTGCGCCAAGGAGGAGCCCGCGGGCCCGGTGCTGGAGGTCTGCGTGCAGGACCAGGCGGGGATGGAGGCGTTCAAGGACGCGCTGCGGGCCTATGCGGAGGCGGGCGGCATGACGCTCGCCGACGGCGGCGATGCGTCCCGCCGGTTGGTGCGACTGACCGCCGAGGGAAAGGACGGGGCGGGCTTCACCGCAGGCAATACCGGCCTGGCGATCTATCAGATGGCGCTCGGCGTCTCCGGCCCGGCGGCGGAGCAGGAGAAGGTGACGGGCGACCTGCAAAAGCTGTTCGAACAGCAGTGGAAGGTCAAACCGGTCACGCCGGAGCGCGGCGTGGTGCTCGACCCCGAATGCGGGCGCTTCGCCGACTGGAAGTCGTAGGCGTCAGGCGCGCAGGATCTTCTCCATCGCCTTGCCCTTGGCCAGCTCGTCGATGAGTTTGTCGAGGTAACGGATCTCGCGCATCAGCGGATCGGCGACCTCTTCGACACGCACGCCGCAGACGACGCCGGTGACCAGGGTCCGGGCCGGGTTCATGGCCGGGGCCTGGGCGAAGAAGGTCGCGAAGTCGGTCTTCGCCGCCAGGTGGGCCTCGAACGCCTCCTGGCTGAAGCCGGTCAGCCAGCGGATGATCTGATCAACTTCCGCCTTGGGGCGCCCCTTCTTCTCCGCCTTGGCGACGTAGTGCGGATAAACGCTGGCGAAGCTGGTGGTGTAGATGCGGTGGCTCATCAGGCGGCCTTCACCTTGGCCCGCAGGCCCAAGCAGTAGCCGAAGGTCACCGCCATGCCGGCCAGGATCGCGCCGCACCCGCCGATGAGCGCCACCTGGAACGGGGCGAAGGCCCACAGGCCGGCATAGACCAGTCCGCTCAGCGTCAGCGACCAGCCCGCGACCCGCCGGGCCTGACCAGCGCTGACGCTGGGCACGACGGTCTTGGGCAGGCGGTTGCCGGACCAGGCGATCATCAGGCCGGTGGCGCCGATTACGATCCGCGTGACCGTCTCGCCGTCCACATAGCCCTGCTTGCGCGCGAAGGAGGCGGCGAGGGCGAGGACGACGATGCCGACGCCCCAGGCGAGGTTGCCGAGCAGTTCCTTCTTCTGATCGTTCTTGCTCATCACGCGGTCTCCGCTTTGGGGGCTGACTTTGGGGCGGGCGGGGTTTCGGGCTCGGAGCCCACGCCGAACGAATGGACGAAGCCCAGCAGCGCCTCTTCGAGCACTGAGAGCTTCAGGTGGTAGATGATTGATTTGCCGGACTTTTCAGCGTGGATCAGATCGGCCTCCTTCAGCACCGCGAAGTGCGCCGACATGGTCGGCTTGGAGACGTCGAACTGATCGCTGAGTTCGCCCGCGCTCATCGGCCCGCCGCGCAGGAGCAGCAGCACCCGTCGGCGGGTCGGATCGGAGAGGGCTCTGAAAACCTGGCTCATATTGCGATGATTAGCTAATCATCGAAATGAGTCAAGTGGAGGGGCCGTCCGCAAGCGCGGAGCCCGGTCTGCGCCCCCTCCGTCTCGCCGCTTCGTGCCGATCCACCTCCCCCGTACGCTTCGCTACAGGGGAGGAGAAGGATTGGTTCCGCTACCCCCCCGCCGCCAGCACCGCCCTCAGTCCTTCGCGATAGGTCGGATAGGCCGGCAGCCAGCCCAGCTCCGCCTTGGCGCGGGCGTTCGAGACGCGCTTGCTCTCGGCGTAGAAGCGCAGGGAGGCGGAGGGCAGCTTGTCCGAGTTGAACAGGGTGACCGGGGGCGGGGCCATGCCCATCAGTTCGGCGGCGTGGAGGACCACGTCCTGCGGCGCGCAGGGCTCGTCGTCGCACAGGTTGTAGCGGCGGCCGGCGCGCGGGGCGGCGATGGAGGCGGCCAGGGCCGAGGCGATGTCGTCTACGTGGATGCGTGAGAAGACCTGACCCGGCTTGACCATGCGGCGGGCGGTGCCGTCACGCAGGCGGTCGAACGCGCTGCGGCCGGGGCCGTAGATGCCGGGCAGGCGGAAGGCCTGGACGGTCAGGCCCATGCCGCGCCCGACCTGCATCCAGTCCCGCTCGGCGGCCACGCGGCGGGCGCCTTCGGGCGAGATGGCGGGCAGGGGGCTGGTCTCGAAGGCCCAGCCGCCGCCCAAGTCGCCATAGACGCCGGTGGTGGACAGGTAGCCGATCCAGTCGGGGAAGGCGTTCGCCTCGGCCAGGGCCGGGACCAGGGTGTTCAGGCCGGGGCAGCCGTCCGGCGTCGGCGGCGCGGAAACCAGGATCGCCGAGACCCCCTGCAGCGCCGTGATCAGCGCCGGGCGGTCGTCGCCGGCGACGGCCTCGATCCCCTCGGCGCGCAGTTCGTCGGCGCGTTCCGCATCGCGGGCCACGGCGATCGTGGTCCAGCCGGTCAGGGAAAGACGCTTGGCGAGGGCCCGGGCGGTATAGCCGTGGCCGAAGGTAAGAAGCTTCACTCAGTACACCCCAATGGGCGCATCATGAGGCTGATACGGCGGACGCGTCCAGACATCCCGCTGCGGCGAATGCGCTATTCCACCGTCACCGACTTGGCGAGGTTGCGAGGCTGGTCCACGTCCGCGCCCTTCTGGACGGCGACATGATAGGCCAGCAGCTGGATCGGCGCCGACATGACCAGCGGGGCGATCAGCGGGTCGCAGGGCGGAGCGGTCATGACCACCCGGGCGCCGGCGGGAGCGTGCTTGGCGCCCTCCGGATCGGTGATGAACACCACCTGGCCGCCGCGGGCCATGACTTCGCTCATGTTCGAGGCCGACTTCTCGAAATAGCTGTCGAAGGGAGCCAGGATGATGATCGGGGTCTTGTCGTCGACCAGGGCGATGGGGCCGTGCTTCAGCTCGCCGGCGGCGTAACCTTCGGCGTGGATGTAGCTGATTTCCTTGAGCTTCAGCGCGCCTTCCAGGGCCAGGGCCGACATCGGGCCGCGGCCGAGATATAGGACGTCGCGGGCCTTGGCGATCTCGGACGCCACGGTGCGGACCGCGTCTTCCAGCTGGATGGATTCAGCGATCAGGCGCGGGGCTTCCAGCAGCACCTTCACCAGGCGCTCCTCCTCCGCCGCGTCGATGCGGTTGCGGGCGCGGGCGGCGGCGACCGCGATGGCGGTCAGGACGCTGACCTGGGCGGTGAAGGCCTTGGTCGAGGCGACGCCGATCTCCGGGCCGCAGTGGATCGGCCAGACCACGTCGACCTCGCGGGCCATGGTGGATTCCGTGGCGTTGACCACGGCGGCGCTCTTCATCCCCCGGGCCTGGCAGTAGCGCAGGGCGGCCAGGGTGTCGGCGGTCTCGCCCGACTGGCTCATGGCGATGGCCAGGGCGGTGGGACGGATCGACGGCTCGCGGTAGCGGAACTCCGAGGCGATCTCCACGTCCACCGGCAGGTCGGCGTACTTCTCGATCAGGTACTTGCCGATGACGCCGGCGATGTAGGAGGTGCCGCAGGCGACGATCTGGATACGCTCCAGGTTCGCCCAGTCGATGTCGCCGGGGACGGCGGTGCGGGCGCCGATGGGATCCACATAGGCGGCGATGGTGCGTTGGCACCCCTCCGGCTGGTCGTGGATCTCCTTCTCCATGAAGTGGCGGTAGTTGCCCTTCTCCATGAGGGCGACGGAGGAGGCGACGACCTTAACCGGGCGGCTGACTTCCGCGCCGCTGTGGTCGAAGACGCGGGCGCTGGCGTGGTCCACGGCGGCGTAATCGCCGTCCTCCAGATAGAGCACGCGGTTGGTGAAGGGGCCGACGGCCAGGGCGTCGGAGCCGATGAACATCTCGCCGTCGCCATAGCCGACCACCAGGGGCGGGCCGTTGCGGGCGCCGAAGATCATCTCGCTCTCGCCCATGATCAGAACGCACAGGGCGTAGGCGCCGGACAGGCGGTCGAGCGTGGCCTTGAAGGCGGCGAGGGGGTCTTTGCCCTCGATCAGGTTCTGGTCGATCAGGTGGGCGACGACCTCGGTGTCGGTATCACTGGAGAACTCGCGGCCCTTGGCCTGAAGCTCTGCCTTCAGCTCGGCGAAGTTCTCGATGATGCCGTTGTGGACCACGGCGACGCGGCCGGCGATGTGCGGGTGGGCGTTGCGCTCGGTCGGGGCGCCGTGGGTGGCCCAGCGGGTGTGGCCGATGCCGGTCTGGGCGACCAGCGGATCGGCGGCCAGGACGGACTCCAGCTCGCGCAGCTTGCCGGGCGCGCGGCGGCGCTCCAGCACGCCGTTCACCTGGGCGGCGACGCCGGCGCTGTCATAGCCCCGATACTCCAGGCGCTTGAGGCTCTCGACGAGACGCTCGGCGACAGGGGCCTTGCCGACGATACCGATGATGCCGCACATGGAACGCTTTGATCCTTTGTCGAAAGCCGCGGACGGGTTTAATCCTGCCGCGACGCAGGCTTGGAGCTGGGCTTTATCACCCGGTTCTCCATCGCCCGCATAAATCTGCATTTCGCTTCGTTTCGCACAAGTCTCCGACCTATGGCCAAGCGCTCCTACTTCGGCACCGACGGCATTCGCGGTCAGGCCAACCAGCACCCCATGACCGCCGAGGTGGCGCTGCGGGTGGGCCTGGCGGCCGGCAAGCTGTTCCGCTCGCGTGACGACCGCCGGCACCTGGTGGTGATCGGTAAGGACACCCGCCTGTCGGGCTACATGATCGAGCCGGCCCTGGTGGCGGGCTTCACCAGCGTGGGCATGGACGTGCGCCTGTTCGGCCCGCTGCCGACCCCGGCGGTGGCGATGATGACCCGCTCCATGCGGGCCGACCTGGGCGTGATGATCAGCGCCAGCCACAACAACTTCGCCGACAATGGCATCAAGCTGTTCGGGCCCGACGGCTACAAGCTGTCGGACGCCCAGGAAGCCGAGATCAAGTCCTATATGGACGAGGGCCTGCAGGAAGGCCTGGCGACGCCGGCCGCCCTGGGCCGCGTGAAACGCATCGACGACGCCCAGGCCCGCTATGTGGAGATCGTCAAGGCGACCTTCCCGCGCCATATGAACCTGGCCGGCCTGCGGGTAGTGATCGATGGGGCCAACGGCGCCGCCTACAAGGTCGCGCCGACGGTGCTGTACGAGCTGGGCGCCGAGGTGATCCCGGTGGGCATCGATCCTGACGGGGTGAACATCAACGCCGACTGCGGCTCGACCCACCCGGCGGCCATGGCCAAGGCGGTGAAGGAATACCGCGCCGACATCGGCATCGCCCTGGACGGCGACGCCGACCGGCTGGTGATCTGCGACGAGAACGGCCTGGTGGTCGACGGCGACCAGATCATGGCGATCATCGCCTGCGCCTACGCCAAGCGCGGCCTGCTGAAGGGCGGCGGCGTAGTGGCCACGGTGATGTCGAACCTGGGGCTGGAACGCCTGATGGCGTCCAAGGGCCTGAAGCTGGAGCGCACGGGCGTGGGCGACCGCTACGTCATGGCGCGCATGCGCGAGGGCGGCTTCAACCTGGGCGGCGAACAGTCGGGCCACGTCATCCTGTCGGACTTTTCGACCACGGGCGACGGCCTGATCGCGGCCCTGCAGGTGCTGGCCGTGCTGGTCGACAGCGGCGAGCCGATGAGCAAGCTGGCCCGCCAGTTCGAGCCCGTGCCGCAGAAGCTGGAGAATGTCCGCTTCGCCGCCGGCGCCAAGCCGCTGGAACACGACAAGGTCAAGGCGGCGATCGCCGACGCCGAGGGCAAGCTGACCGGCTCCGGCCGCGTGCTCGTGCGCGCGAGCGGCACCGAACCCCTGATCCGCGTCATGGCCGAGGGCGACGACGAGAAGCTGGTCAACAAGCTGGTGAAGGAGATCGCCGGCGCGGTGAAGGCGGCGGCGGCCTAGGCCCTGCGTGCTTCGAGACGCGCTGCGCGCTCCTCAGCATGACGAGGTTAGAGTGCCTCTGAATCCGTCATCCTGAGGAGGCCGAAGGCCGTCTCGAAGGACGCACTACTCCGCCAACATCGCCAGCAAGGCGAATGTGGCCAGCCAGTGCTCGCCCATGTAGTCGCCGGCCACGTGGGGCAGGGCGTCGGTCATGTGGCGGTCGGCGGCTTCCAGCGCGGCGGTTTTCGCATCACCGTCCAGGGTCTTGGCGATCCCGCGCCAGCACCAGGCGCGTGACAGGTTCAGGCCGTCCAGGTGGGCGATCTTGCCGTCGCTGCGGTCGCTGATGAACGCGGGAGTGAACAGGGTGGCCGGCTGCTGCTGGGCCACGCGCGGCAGGAAGGCGGCGAACCAGGTCTTGAACGCCTTCGCCGACAGGATGCGGCGCATGCATTCGGCCTCCATAAGGGCCGAGGACAGGAACTCGTCGCCGCTGGGCTCCCAGGCCTGGCAGTCGGCGTCCTGGCCGTACCAGCCCTGGGCGGTGTCGCGGCAGAGGGCGGCGAGGGCGTGGTCGTTCGCTTGCGCCCATTCCAGGGTCAGGGTCAGGGCGAAGGCGGTGTTGAAGTGGGTGCCGACCCGGATGGGGTAGGTCGCCTTGGGCAGGAAGGCCTTGAACCGATCCGCGAACGCCAGGGCCAGCGGCTTCAGCGCGGCGCCCCAGGGTGCGTCGTGGCGATCCAGCTCCGCCGCGAGCATCAGCAGCCAGGCCCAGCCATAGGGCCGCTCGAACCCGCGGCTGAGCGGGCGGTCGAGATAGGCGCGCTCGGTCTCGACCTTGGCGGCGGTGAAGGCGTCGTCGAACAGGGCGCGGATGGCCGGGGCTTGCGGGATGTCCGGATGCAGGCGCAGCAGGGTCGCCAGGGTCCAGTAGCCGTGGACGCAGGAGTGCCAGTCGAAACTGCCGAAGAAGATCGGATGCAGGACGCGCGGCGCGACCACGTCGGCCTCGCCGTCCATCACATGGTCGGCCTTGTAGGGCCATGGCCGGGTGACGTGACCCAGGGCGATGGCGGCGAACTTGGAGGCGACGGCCTCAGAAACGGAAGACGAAGAGGAGGACATACATCAACACTGTGTTGGCGAAGAGCAGGATGAGGGCGGTAGGGACCTGGGCCTTGATGACCCCGTTCTTGTCCTTCAGCTCCAGCAGGGCGGCGGGGACAAGGTTGAAGTTGGCGGCCATGGGGGTCATCAGCGTGCCGCAGAAGCCCGACAGCATGCCGATGGCGCACATGATCGCCGGATCGCCGCCGAACTTCAGGACGATCAGCGGCAGGCCGACCCCGGCGGTCATCACCGGGAAGGCGGCGAAGGCGTTGCCCATGATCATCGTGAACAGGGCCATGCCGAGCGTGTAGGTGACCACGGCGGCCAGGCGCGAGCCGTCCGGCAGCCAGGCGGTGGTCAGGGCGCCGACCGCCTCGCCCACGCCGGCGGCGGCGAACACCGCGCCCAGGGCCGCCAACATCTGCGGCAGCAGCAGGGCCCAGCCCACCTGGTCGAACAGACGGCGGCCTTCCTGCAGCGGCTCGGCCGGGCGGGCGCGCAGCATGGGCATGGCGACCGCCAGGGACAGGATGATGCCCAGCACCAGCGACACCAGGGTCGCCTGCTTGGGATCGACCGGATGCAACCCGCCGAAGGTCAGGGTCTTGAAGATCATGGTCCCGGCCAGGGCGACGGCGGGGATGATCAGGGCGCAGAGGAACAGGCGGTTGCGGTGGACGGCGGCGCTTTCGCGGCGCTGCTCGATGCTGGTGGTGTCGGCCTTGCCCTGACCCAGGCCGCCGAAGCCGGCCACCAGCACCATGGCGATGACGATCCCGCCATTGGCGAGATCGGGCAGGTGACTGCCGAACAGGAAGCAGGCGGCGAACAGGCCCCAGAAGGCGGCGTTCTTCCAGCGCTTGGCGTTGCCGTGGTCGAAGGCGCTGAGCGCCGCGATCACCGCGAACATGGTCCCGGCGATGGCGTAGAGGACTTCGAGGCCGATCATTTGGCGGCTCCGCGCTTCAGCTTGCGGTCGAACAGCACCAGTCGGATCCCGTGGACGATCAAGGCGACGATGGCGGTGGGAATGGCCCACACCGACAGGTGAAGCGGCTCCACCACGATGCCGTTCTGCTGCAGGAAGCCGACCATCAGCAGGATCGAGCCGATGGCGATGAAGATGTCCTCGCCGAAGAACAGGCCGATGTTGTCGGTGGCGGCGGACATGGCGCGCACCTTCTGGCGGGTCTCGTCGTCGGTATGGCCGTGGGTCTCGGCGGCGGCTTCGGCCATGGGGGCGACCAGGGGGCGGACCATCTGCGGGTGGCCGCCAAGCGAGGTCAGGCCCAGCGCCGAGGTGATCTGGCGGATGGCGAAGTAGAGCAGCAGGATGCGGCCGGTGGTGGCGGCCTTCAGGTCCCCGATCAGGGCCTTGGCCCGCTCCTGAAGGCCGTAGCGCTCCAGCAGGCCGATGGCCGGCAGGACTAGCCACAGCAGGGAGACGTAGCGGTTCTCCTTGAACGCCTTGCCGAAGAGGGCGACGACCTCCAGCGGTCCCATGCCGCCGGCCAGGCCGGTGACCAAGGCGGCGGCGATCACCACCAAGAGCGGATTGATCCGGGCGACGAAGCCCACGACCACGACCGCGATACCCAACAAGGTCAGCATGGACACCCCTTATGCGACGCAGGGGACACTAGGGGATGCCGGGGGCAGGGCAAGCGCCAGAACGGCCCGCCGCGCCCGCCTGTCGTGGAAACTTCACTAAATCGTCCAGACCCCTTGCGGGTTTTCACCAACCTGTCAGCATCGAATCGATCTGGCCGCTCGATCGGTCAGGCGCAAAAAGATTGGGAGCGAAACATGCGGCGACACCTCGCCGCCGCCGGCCGGGAGCCGGCGGTTCGCAGCAATGGCCGTTACGCCATCAGCTGCCTGTTCGTGGTGAGCGTTCTTTGCGGCGTCTTCTGGGTCGCGGCCTATCTGGCCGTCTCCCGCTGGTTCGGCTGGGCCGGCTAGAAGCGACGCGCTGTCCCTGAAACGAAAAACGGGCGGCCGAAGCCGCCCGTCCGACTGACTGCGCGGAGCGCGTCAGATTTCCTGGTTGTACTTGCCGACTTCCGAGCGCTTGGCCAGGCGCGGCTTCACTTCCTTGTGGAACAGGTCGCGCATGTCGTCTTCCGACTGGGTGCTTTCGACCACGACCACCAGTTCCGGTTTGTTGGAGCTGGCGCGGACCAGGACCCACGAGCCGTCTTCCAGCGCGACGCGCACGCCGTTGACGGTGATCACGTCCTTGATCTTGCGGCCCAGGATCGAGCCGCCCGACTTACCGAGCTCCTCGTATTCCTTCACCACGTCCTCGACGATCTTGTACTTCACCTCGTCGGCGCACTTGGGCGACATGGTCAGCGAGGTGTAGGCGACCGGCAGGGCCTTCTTGAGGTCCGACAGTTTCTTGTCCGGGTTGCGTTCCAGCATCGCCAGGATGGCGGCGGCGGCGATCAGGCCGTCGTCGTAGCCGCGGCCCAGTTCGCCAGCCAGGAAGAAGTGGCCGCTCTTTTCGAAGCCGGCCAGGGCGTTCAGCTCGGCCGTCTTGCGCTTGATGTAGCTGTGGCCGGTCTTCCAGTAGACGGTGGTGCAGCCGTTCTCTTCCAGGATCGGGTCGGTGGCGTAGAGGCCGGTCGACTTCACGTCCACGATGAAGGTCGCGCCCTTGTGCAGCGGGGCCAGGTCGCGGGCCAGCATCAGGCCGATCTTGTCGGCGAAGATCTCCTCGCCCTCGTCGTCCACCACGCCGCAGCGGTCGCCGTCGCCGTCGAAGCCGAAGGCCAGGTCGGCGCCATGCTCACGGACGGCTTTGGCCATCTCCATCAGCATTTCGTGGTCTTCGGGGTTGGGGTTGTAGCGGGGGAAGGTGAAGTCCAGCTCGGCGTCCATCGGGATCACCTCGACGCCCATGCGCTTCAGCGCCTCGGGGGCGAAGGCGCCGGCGGTGCCGTTGCCGCAGGCGGCGATGACCTTCAGCGGACGGGTGACCTTCACGCGGCTGGCGGCGTCAGCGATGTAGCGCTCGGCCACGCCGTCGATGCGGGTCAGCTTGCCGCCTTCACGTTCCACGAACTGGCCGTTCAGGACGATGTCCTTCAGGCGGCCCATCTCGTCCGGGCCGAAGGTCAGGGGCTTCTGGGCGCCCATCTTCACGCCGGTCCAGCCGTTCTCGTTGTGGCTGGCGGTGACCATGGCGACGCACGGGACGTCGAGGTCGAACTGGGCGAAATAGGCCATCGGCGATACGGCCAGGCCGATGTCCAGGACCTCGCAGCCGGCCGACAGCAGGCCCAGGGTCAGGGCCTGCTTGATCGACAGGGAGTAGGAGCGGAAGTCGTGGCCGACCACGATGCGCTTCTGGCCCAGCTCCTGGATATAGGTGCCCAGGCCCAGGCCCAGGGCCTGGATGCCCAGCAGGTTGATCTCGGGGCCGAACAGCCAGCGCGCGTCGTACTCCCGGAAGCCGGTGGCCTTCACCAGGGCTTCGTTCTCATAGGCGGCGGTGTTGGCGACCAGATCGGCGCGGGGCTTGGAGAACATGGGACCTCAGCGATGCATAATGGTGGTGTGCGACGTTGTAGAGCGTGGCGGGCGATGTCGCGAGCCAGTTCGCCCCGCGGGCGTAATGACTTTTGATGACGCTTGTTCCGTCACACCCGGCGAGCGAGGTAGCGCACGCTTTTCGAGCGATCCTCGAGACGGGCGACGCCGACCTCTTCGAAGCCCAGAGCCAGGTGGAAGGCGTCCGAGCCCGGATTGGGCGGGTCGGAATTGACCTCGCAGCAGAACAGGTTGTGCCCATCCCGCCGCATCTCGCTCATGGCGGCTTCGTATAGGGCGCGACCCAAACCCATTCCCCGGGCGCGCTCGGCCATGATCACGCGGTCGATATAGACGAAGCGCTCGTAGCGGTCGCGGAACCACAGGAAGTTGGGGCTGTCGTAGTCGCCGTCCTGGTCGAAGGCGATCATCACCGCGTCCGCGTCGCCGATCACCCAGGCGCGCCAGGCGTTGGCCGCCATCGCGTCCAGCTCGGCTTGGTTCAGCAGCGACGTCGCGACCTTGTTGGCGTTGTTGAGGGCCAGGACAGCCGTCTCGCCGCGACCGAGCGGTCTGTGGGCCATCAGATCACGCCGGCCCGCAGCAGGTCATGGATGTGCAGGATGCCGACGGGGCGCTTGGCCTCGACCACGAACAGCACGGTGATGCGGCGGTCGTTCATCAGCTTCAGCGCCTCGGCCGCCAGGGCGCCGGGGGCGATGGTCAGCGGGGAGGGGGTCATGACCTCGCCGGCGCTGTGGGTCATCAGGCCGTCCATGTGACGGCGCAGGTCGCCGTCGGTGATCAGGCCAGCCAGGCGGCCGTCGGGCGAGGTGACGCCGACGCAGCCGAAGCGCTTTTCCGTCATGACCAGCAGGGCCTGGGCCATGGTCTTGGTGGATGGGACCAGCGGAAGTTCGCCGTCCTTGTGCATCAGGTCCGACACCGTGCGCAGCATGGCGCCCAGCTTGCCGCCGGGGTGGAAGATGCGGAAGTCGGCGGCGGTGAAGCCGCGCCGCTCCAGCAGGGCCACGGCCAGGGCGTCGCCCAGAGCCATCTGCTGGGTGGTGGAGGTGGTCGGGGCGTTGACCTCGGCCGTCGCCTCGGCCGAGTCCGGCAGCAGCAGCGGGATGTCCGCGGCGCGGCCCAGCTGGCTGTCGGCGTTGGCGGTGATGGCGATGATCGGGATGCCGAAGCGGGCGCCGTAGGCCAGCATGTCCGACAGCTCGCGCGCCTCGCCCGACTTGGACAGGGCCAGGATCACGTCGCCCTTGCCGATCATGCCCAGGTCGCCGTGGCTGGCCTCGGCGGCGTGGACGAACATGGCGGGTGAGCCGGTGGAGGCCAGGGTGGCGGCGATCTTGCGCGCCACGTGGCCGCTCTTGCCCACGCCGGTGCAGACGATCTTGCCCTTGGCCTTGAACAGGGTCTCGACCGCCTTGACGAAAGGCTTGTCGAGGCTGGCGGCCAGGGCGGCCAGGCCCTCGGCCTCGATCTTCAGGACACGTCGGCCGACGGCGGCGGCGTCGAATTCGCTCACGGGGTCTCCTCCCGCAGGACGGGCGGCTCAGCCGGGGGAACAGGGTCGCGCGGGGCGCTGGGAATTGGCGCGGGGATGCGCTGCTCCTTCTGCTCCTGCTGGGCGCGGCGGGCGGCGGCGGCCTCCTCGCGCTGAATGGCGGCTTGTACTTCCGGGCGCTGTTGCACGGGTTGCGAGCCGAACGAGCCGGGTGATCGGTCGCCGAGCCCCTGCGGCCAGACCAGCGCCAGACCGATCAGTGCGGCGGCGAGGAGGGCCAGGGCAGGCAGGACGATGCGGTCAGACATGAAGAATCCTTGCGCGGATCGGTCCTATAGCACGCGCGTCGCGCAGGGGGAGGGCGTGCTTGACGCTGGACCCCGCAACCCTTAGCCCGACCAGCGACAACATTTGGAGGTCCGATGCCCGCGCTCGTCCTGCTTCGCCACGGCCAAAGCCAGTGGAACCTGGAAAACCGCTTCACCGGTTGGGTGGATGTGGACCTGACCGCCGAGGGCGAAGCCCAGGCGACCAAGGGCGGGGAGCTGATCAAGGCCGCCGGCCTGAAGTTCGACCGCGCCTACACCTCGGTCCTGACCCGCGCCCAGCGCACCAACGACCTGGCCCTGGCCGCCGCCGGCCAGTCCGACACGCCGGTGATCAAGGACTGGCGCCTGAACGAGCGCCACTACGGCGGGCTGACCGGCCTGAACAAGGCCGAGACCGCCGAGAAGCACGGCGAGGAGCAGGTGACCATCTGGCGCCGGTCGTACGACATCCCGCCGCCGGATCTGGCGCCGGGCGGCGAGTACGACTTCGCGGCCGATCCGCGCTATGCCGGCCACGCCGTGCCGGTGACGGAAAGCCTGAAGACCACGCTGGAGCGCGTGCTGCCCTATTGGGACGCCGAGATCGCGCCGAAGCTGAAGGCGGGCGAGACCCTGCTGATCGCCGCCCACGGCAATTCCCTGCGGGCCATCGTCAAGCACCTGTTCAACGTGCCGGACGACAAGATCGTCGGCGTGGAGATCCCCACCGGAAACCCGCTGCTGATCGAGCTGGACGGCGACTTGAAGCCGACCGCCGCGCGCTATCTGGACGAGACCCGCGCCCAGCCGCTGCCTTCGGCCGGCTGAGGTCTAGGGATGTCGAACGAACTCGACATCCAGCACATGCGCCGGGCGATCGGGGTCGCCCGGGGCAATCTGGGCAGAACCTGGCCCAATCCGGTGGTCGGCTGCGTGATCGCCGACGGCGAGACCGTGCTGGCCGAGGCCGCCACCAGCGTCGGCGGCCGACCCCATGCCGAGGAGCAGGCGGTCGCGGCCCTGGGCGGTTCGGCCCCCGGCGCCACCGCCTATGTCACCCTGGAGCCGTGCGGCGCGCGGACCAGCGGGGCGCTGTCCTGTTCGCAGCATCTGGTCGCGGCCGGGGTGAAGCGGGTGGTCATCGCCTGCGAGGACCCGTCGCCCTTTGCTTCCGGCCAGGGCACGCATCGTCTGCGCGAGGCGGGGCTGCAGGTGGAGACCGGCTTGCTGGCCGAGGAGGCGTTCGTTCTGTGCGCCGGCTTCGTTCACAAGCTGAAGACCGGCAAGCCGCTGGTGGAGGGCGCGTCCGGCCCGGAAGGTTACGAGGCCCTGTTCGAGCTTTCCGGGAACGAGGGGCTGGAGGCGGCCCTGACCCGCTACGCCGATCTTGGCCATACGCGGCTGTGGACCCCGGAAGGGGGCGAAACCGCCCAGCGGCTGCACGCGGCGGGACTATTGTCGAAGCCGTTGGAAAGCTTGCGTTAATCGTATCAGGTGAAGCTCCAGGCCTAATTCAGGAAGGGCTGGAGAACCCATGGTCGCGTCGCCGGCGCCCGGTGTCACGCATCGGCGGCTAACGCAGCAGGAAGTCGATCTGATCTGCGCCAAGCATGATCGGTTGTGGTCGGCTCGCATGGGCGGCGCGCGCGCCGTGTTCAGCTTCACCGATCTGTCAGGCCTGGACCTGCGCGGCCGCAACCTGTGCGACGCGGACTTTTCCGGCGCGATCATGCACCAGATCCGCATGGGCGGGGCGCGGCTGGACAACGCCGTGCTGTTCGGCGCGGACATGACCGAAGCCGACCTGATCGAGGCCTCCCTGCGTCGTGCGGACATGCGCGGCGCCTGCCTGCGGGGCGCGAACCTGACGGGCGCGGACATGTTCGAGGCCGACCTGCGCGAGGGAGCCATCGCCGCCGCCGACCGCAAGGAAGGCTATCGCGTCATGGAGCACACCCAGCGGGGCGGGTTGTCGACCCAGGCCCAGAGCACCAACCTGGTGGGCGCCAACCTGGAGCGCTCGCGCCTGTCGGGCATCATGGCCATCCGGGCCGACTTCACCGACGCGGTGCTGAAGGACGCCAAGCTGGTCCGGGCCAACCTGAAACAGGCCTCGCTGAGCGGCTGCAATCTGGCGGGGGCCGATCTGTCGGGCGCGGACCTGCGCGGGGCGGATCTGCGCGACGCCATCATGGTGGGCGCCAAGACCTTCGCCTGGAACACCATCGACGCCAACCTCCAGGGGGTCCTGACGGACCCCAAGGAGATCAAGGACGACCACAGCTCGCCCTATCCGCAGATGGTCCGCGATCACGCCAAGTGGTGCGAAACGGGCGGGGCCGAGGGCAAGCCGTCGCTGTTCGACAAGGCCGACCTGCGGAGCCTGGGCTCGATCAAGGGCTTTAACCTTACGGCCCTGAGCGCCAAGGGGGCGGTGTTCTACGGCCTGGACATGGAAGGCGTGCAGCTTCAGGGCGCGCAGCTTCAGGGGGCCGATCTGCGGTCTTGCAATCTGCGTCGGGCCGACCTGCGCGGCGCCAAGCTGAACGGGGCCAAGCTGTCGGAAGCCGACATGCGCGACGCCCAACTGGGTCCGCTGCTGATCGGCAAGGACCGGGTGCTGCCGTCCGACCTGTCGGAAGCGGTGCTGAAGAATGCTGACCTGGCGCGGGCCGATCTGCGTCAGGCGATCCTGCGCGGTGCGGACATCTCGCGCGCCAACTTCACCAACGCCATGCTCAAGGACATCGACCTGACCGAGGTGATCCGCCAAGGCGCGCGCGGCTTGGACGGGTTTATATGACCTGGTTCCACAAGGTCGGACCTTTAACGGTTCGGTGGGGCTTCGGCGCGATAAGTAGCGACACTTATCGTTATGAGCCGGAAGCAAGCCCTTGTCCGCCCAAGCGAAACTCGCCGGCCGCCGCCGGTTGTCCCAGGCCGAGCTCGACCTCATCGTCGGGTCCCATGAGCGATATCTGCAGCGCAAGCCGGGCGGGCGTCGAGCGTCGCTGCGCTTTGTTCATCTGGGCGGGCTGAACCTTTCCGGGCGCAACCTTTCGGAAGCCGACCTGTCCGCTTCCGTCCTGGAGGGCTGCCGGCTGATCCGCACCCGTCTGGAACGCGCCGACCTGTTCGGCTGCGACCTGCGCATGGCCGACCTGCGCCAGGCGGTGATGGTCAAGGCGGACCTGCGCGGCGTGTGCCTGCGCGGGGCGAACCTGGCCCAGGCGGACCTGACGGGCGCGGATTTCCGCGAAGGCAAGGTCGCGATACCGGGTGAGAAGAACGGCCTGGACATCTCCCGCCACGAGGAGCGGCCGGGCGAGGTGGATCAGGCGAACTTCACGGGCGCCATCCTGAACCACGCGGAGCTGAGCGGCGTCTCGGCCTTCGCCGCGGACTTCACCGACTGCTCGCTGGTCGGGGCCAAGTTGATCGGCGCCAACCTGAAGGACGCCAATTTCAGCGGCGCCCTGATGGAGAACGCCGACATGAGCGGCGCCAACCTGGATAACGCCAACTTCGCCGGGGCGGTGCTGGTGGGCGCGAACCTGCACAAGGCGAGCGTCCAGGGCGCGCGCATGGAGCAGGTGCTCCGCGAGCCGACCCCCGAGGCGATCGAGAAGGCGCCGGAACTGCTGGAGCGGGCCCAGGGCAATCAGGCCTGGTGCAAGACCGGCGGCAAGGAAGGCGCGGCCGCCAAGCTGGACAACGAGGACCTGCGTCCTCTGGGCGCGGCGCTGAAGGGCATGCGCCTGACGGCGATGAGCGCCAAGGGCGCGATCATGACGGGGCTGGACCTGTCCGGCGCGCACCTTCAGGGGGCGAAGCTGGAAGGGGCGGACCTGCGGGCGGCGAACCTGCGCGGGGCGGACCTGCGCGGCGCCAAGCTGATGCGGGCGGACCTGACCAAGGCCGATCTGCGCGGCGCTTACCTGGGACCGCTGCCGCTGGGCGGTCGCGAGATCCCTACCGACGTGACGGGCGCGAAGCTGCGCTATGTCTACGCACAGACCGCCAACCTGACCGCCGCCGTGCTGGACGACGCCGACATGCGCGGGGCGGACCTGACCGCGGCGGTGATGGACGGGGTCAGCATCAAGGACGTGGATTTTCGCCAGGTGCAGGGCTTCGAGCCGCCGCAGGGCGAGCCGACCCACGACGAGTTCGGCCCGCTGCCGTCCAAGGACGCGCCGGCCGCCGAGGCCGAGAGCGCCCTGGAATAGGAAAAGGCGGCGCATCGCTGCGCCGCCTTCCCATTGTTCAAGCCAGGCCGGGGGACGCCTGGCTTGCTGGTGTCAGGCCGCTCAGGCGGCCTTTTCGCCTTCGATCAGCGGAGCCTCGGTCGCGGCCGTCGAGATCTCGATACGGCGCGGCTTCAGCGATTCCGGCAGTTCGCGCTTCAGCGAGATGGACAGCAGGCCGTCGCGAAGCTGGGCGTCGGTGACCACCACATAGTCGGCGAGCTGGAACTTGCGGTCGAAGTTACGCTCGGCCAGGCCGCGGTGGAGGTAGCGCTTGGCTTCATCGTTGGCCGTCTTGCGGCCCTGGACGGTCAGGAGGTTTTCCTTGACCTCGATGTTCAGCTCTTCCGACTTGAAGCCGGCGACCGCGATCTCGATGCGGTAGGCGTTCTCGTCGGTGCGCTCGATGTTGTAGGGCGGGTAACCGCTGGCGGCTTCGTTGGTGGCGGCGGCGTCAAGCAGCGCGGCCAGGCGGTCGAAACCAACGACAGAGCGGTACAGGGGGGAAAGGTCGATCGTACGCATGGTCACATCCTTCTTTGCATAAGCAAGGTTGCGGTTGGCGGACTTCTCGGCGGCCCGGGATCGGCCCCGCCTGCAAGTCCGTGAAGGCCCGACATCGGCGCCTTCGGGTATGAGTTAGGATCGCTCGAAATCGCTTCAAGGGGCGAATGCGCAAGATTGGCCCTTGATCGGTCACGCTTCGCCCGTAAGGCTCCGCTCCAACGACAAACACCCAGGAGCTCTCCGATGACCACCCGACGCCTCGCCATCGCCGCCGGCTTCGCCGCCGCGGCCCTCATGGCGGCCCCGACCGCCTTCGCCGCCGATGCGGCCCTGACCGCCGCCGTGGCCAGCCCGAACCGCGCCGCCAACAACGTGGCCCGCGACATTCACCGCCATCCGGCCGATAGCCTGACGTTCTGGGGCCTGAAGCCCAAGCAGACGGTGATCGAAGTGTCGCCAGGCGGCGGCTACTGGCTGGAGATCCTGGCCCCCTACGCCAAGGCGACCGGCGGCCAGTACATCGCTGGCGTGACCGATCTGGAGAACCCCAAGGTCTCGGAAGGCGCCCGCAAGGCCCGCGCCGACTTCGAAGCCAAGTACGCCGACCAGGCCAAGTGGGGTGCGATCAAATTCGTGAACTTCGGCGCCGTGTCCAAGCCGCTGGGCGCGCCGAACTCGGCCGACCTGGTGCTGACGGCCCGCAACGTCCACAACTGGACCGCCGCCGGCGTCGCCGACAAGATCTTCGCCGACTTCTTCGCCGTGCTGAAGCCGGGCGGCCTGCTGGCCGTCGAGGATCACCGCGCCGACCCGAAGCCGCAGGCCGGCGGCGGCACGGACGGCTACCTGTCCACCGCCACCGTGATCGCCCTGGCCGAGAAGGCCGGCTTCAAGCTGGACGGCCAGTCGGAGATCAACGCCAACCCGAAGGACACCAAGGATCACCCCTTCGGCGTCTGGACCCTGCCGCCCGTTCGCCAGAGCGCGGCGGCCGGCCAGCAGCCGGCGGCCGACTTCGATCGCGCCAAGTATGACGCCATCGGCGAAAGCGACCGCATGACCCTGCGCTTCAAGAAGCCGGCCTGATGGCGGTGAAGGGCGACTGGTCGCGACGCGGTCTTCTGCTCGGTTCGGCGGGGTTCATCCTCGCCGGCTGCGGAAAAAAGGCGGATGAGGCGCCGGCGCCTTCCGCGCCCGCCAAGGCCAAGGCGTCCGACGCCTTGGCCGACGCCATCGCCGGCGACTGGCGCCCACAAGCCGACAAGGCGCGTGATTCCTGGCGTCATCCGCGCCAGAGCCTGGAGTTCTGGGGGCTGCGGCCGGGGATCACCGTCGTCGAATTCTGGCCTGGAGCCGGTTGGTACACCGACATCCTGGGTCCGTACCTGAACAGCACGGGCGGGCGGCTCTACGCCGCGCACCTGCAGACCGACAATCCCAACGACCCGACGGCGGGCGAGATCGTCCAGGCATTCCGCAACAAGCTGGCGGCGCGTCCGCGCGTCTATGGCAAGGTCGAGGTCACCGCCTTCGGCCCGACCAGCGGGCCGGTGGCCCCGGCGGGCAGCGCCGACCTGGTGCTGTTCCTGCGCAACATCCACAACTGGATGGCGGCGGGCGTGGCCGAGAAGGCGTTCCGCGACGCCTTCGCCGCCTTGAAGCCCGGTGGTGTGCTGGGGATCGAGGAACACCGCGCCGATCCGGGCGGGGTGCAGGAAGCGCTGGCCGCCGACGGCTATGTCCAGCAGGCCTATGTCATGCAGCTGGCCAAGGAGGCGGGCTTCACCCTGGCCGAGGCCAGCGAGATCAACGCCAACTCCAAGGACACCCGCAACCATCCCTTCGGCGTGTGGACCCTGCCGCCGACGCGGCTGTCCGCGCCACGTGGCGAGCCGGCCGAGGCGGGCTTCGACCACAGCAAGTACGACGCCATCGGCGAAAGCGACCGCATGACGCTGAAATTCGTCAAACCGTCGTAGCGTCAACGTCTGAGCGTTGTTTACTTGTCGTCGATCACCGGCCAAGGTGGCCGCCAATTCAACTAGAGGGAGCGCGTCGCATGGCCACGCTGCAGGAAGTCACCGACAAGATCAAAGGCGCCGTGGGCGATGACTCGGGTCTCGGCAAGAGCCTGAAATTCGACCTGAAGGGCGACGGTTTCATCCACATCGACGGCGGCGAAGTCAGCAACGAGGACAAGCCGGCCGATCTGACCATGACCCTCAGCCTGGCGGACCTGATCGCCATGAGCCAGGGGCAGCTGGACGCCACCATGGCGTTCATGAGCGGCCGCCTGAAGCTGTCGGACATGGGTCTGGCCATGTCGCTGCAGCCCAAGCTGCAGGCCCTGTTCAGCAAGGCCTGATCGCCTTGATGCGGCCGGCGCCTCTGCTCGATATCGCCGAGGCGCCTGTCCCCGCAGGGGGGCAGGCCGAATGGTTCACCGGCGCGAAGGGGGCGACCCTTCGCGCCGCTCTGTTTCCGGCGACGGGTTCGCCGAAGGGTTCGGTCGTGCTGTCTGGCGGCCGCACCGAGCCGATCGAGAAATACTACGAAGTCATCCGCGACCTGACCGGGCGCGGCTTCACCGTGCTGGCCCATGACTGGCGCGGGCAGGGGCTGTCGCAGCGCCTGCTGCCGGATCGGCTGAAGGGCCACGCGGCCGGCCACGCCGACTTCATGATCGACTACCAGGCCCTGCTGGCGCAGTTCGAAAGCCGCCTGCCCAAGCCGTGGATCGCCATGGCGCATTCCATGGGCGGGTGCCTGACCATGCTGGCCCTGACGCGGGGCGAGACGCGGTTCAGCGGCGCCATCCTGTCGGCGCCCATGCTGGGCCTGCCGCTGGGCGGGCGTCCGTTCTGGATGGGACGGGCCATGGCGTCCGTGCAGACGCTGATCGGGCGGGGGGGCGTCTATATGTCGGAAGCCGCCGGCAAGGGCGGCGGCGGGGCCGCCGCGTTCGAGGAACAGGTCCTGACCCATGACAAGGGCCGCTACGATGCGTGGATGACGCAACTGGCCGCCAATCCCGACCTGGACCTGGGCGGGGTGACCTGGGGCTGGGTGGATTTCGCCCTGTCGGCCTTCGCCTGGATGCGGGCGCCGGGGCGGCTGGAGAAGGTGACGATCCCGGTCGTCATCCTGTCGGCCGGCGAGGAGAAGCTGGTCTGGAATCCTGACGCCCGGATGGTGGCCGGCCGTCTGCCCAAGGGGAAGTTCATCGAGGTCGCTGGCAGCTACCACGAGATCCTGATGGAGACGGACGACAAGCGCGCGGTCTTCTGGCGGGAGTTCGACGCGTTGGCGGCCGCCCTTTAGGGCTGGGCTTTGGCCGCCGGCGCGAGCAGCTCGAGCGTCGGGTCCAACAGGGCCTTGTCGCCGACGATCAGCATCTGGCCGCCGTTCTTGCCGATCTCGTCGCCGCGCCAGTCGGTGGTCACGCCGCCGGCCCCGGCGATCAGGGGAATGGCCGCCTCGACATCCCATGCCTTCAGGCCCGCCTCGATGACCATGTCCATCTTGCCCATGGCGACCATGGCGTAGGCGTAGGCGTCGCAGCCCAGGCGGGCCAGGCGCGTAACGCCGCGCACGTCGTCCCACACGGCCCGCTCGGGGCTGTCGAAGCAGGCCTGCGGGTCGGTGGTGGAGATCACCGCCTGCGCCATTTCGGGACAGGCGCGGACGTGCAGGGCCTGGGTCTGATCGCGCGACATCAGGCGCGAGCCGGCGGCGGAGCCGATGAAGATCTCGTCCAGATAGGGTTGGCCCACGGAGCCCAGCACCGGCGCGCCGTTCCAGCGCAGGGCGATCAGGGTGGTCCACAGCGGCAGGCCGGAGATGAAGGCCCGGGTGCCGTCGATGGGGTCGAGGACCCAGACGAACTCGGCGTCGGGGCGATCCTCGCCGTATTCCTCGCCGATGACGCCGTGTTCGGGATAGTGCTGGGTGATCAGCTTGCGGATCACCGCCTCCGCGCCGCGATCGGCCTCGGTGACGGGATCGAAGGCGCCGGCCTTGCCCTTGTCCTCCAGGCCGTGGTCGGCGCGGAACAGCGGCAGGATGGCCTCTCCGGAGGCGCGGTTCAGCGCGATGAGGAAGGCGTCGAGGTCGGCGAGACGATCAGCGGGCAGCATGGCCTCGGCTTATCCGATGCCGCGCCGCCATGGAAGGACGCGCGGCCGTTAAGCCGCGACGGCCATCGGATGTTGCTGTTCCAGGCCGTCATAGAAGTAGCCGACAGGCACTTGCAGCGCCTCGGAGATCCGCCACAGGCGGGCCGCCGAGATGCGGTTGGCGCCGCATTCGTACTTCTGGATCTGCTGGAAGCGCACCCCGCAGGCGCCCGCTAGTTGCTGCTGGGTCAGGCCCAGGATGCGGCGGCGGCTGCGCAGGCGTTTGCCCAGGTGCAGGTCGATATCGGTGCTCATGGGCATGGAACAGTCCCTAGCTGTTGATCCCCGGGCGTCCCGAATCGGTACGCCCGACCGCCTTTACCGCAAGGGATGTGCCGCCTTGACGACATATCGAGCACGCCATGCGCGCCGCCTAAGAACGTTGCCCGGCGACGCGAAAGCGGCCTAGACAATGCGGATGTCTGAGACCCGTCCCAGTTTCGCGCAGGACCTGGCCTGGAGGCTGGAGGCCCTGGCCTTCGACGTCTTCACCGGCGCGATGCGTCTGCTTCCCGTGGACTGGGCGTCCGCCTTCGGCGGGGCGCTGACCCGCACGCTGGGTCCGCTGACCGGGGCGCACAAGACGGCGGATCGCAACCTGCGCCTGGCGTTCCCGGACAAGGACGACGCCTGGCGGGCGGACATTCTGAAGAAGCAATGGGACGAGGTGGGGCGGACCTTCGCCGAGTTCCCGATCATGGACCGCATCATTCTGTCCCCGGACCGGGTGGAGATCAAGAACGCCGAGCGCCTGGCCCAGATCGCCGAGAAGCGCGAGCCGGTGGTGTTCATCAGCGGTCACTTCTCCAACTGGGAGGTGATGCCCGCGGCCATCGTTCAGTCGGGCGTCGATTGCCAGATCACCTATCGCGCGGCCAACAACCCCTATGTCGACGCGCGCATCCGCAAGAGCCGCTTCCGCTATGGCGTGCGCCTGTTCGCGCCCAAGGGCGGGGACGGGGCCAAGGAGCTGCTGGCGGCGCTGAAGACCGGTCAGTCGGTGGCGCTGATGAACGACCAGAAGTTCAACGGCGGCGTCGCCGCGCCGTTCTTCGGCCACCTGGCCCACACGGCGCCGGGGCCGACGCGCCTGGCCCTGCGGTTTGGCACGGTGCTGCAGCCGATGACGGTGGAGCGCACGCGTGGCGCGCGGTTCAAGGCGGTGGTGCATGACCCCATCGTCCTGGAGCATACCGACGACCGCACGGCTGACATCGAGACGGGCGTGCGGCGCATCAACGACATGGTCGAGGCGCAGATCCGCAAGCGGCCGCACGAATGGTTCTGGGTGCACAAGCGCTGGTCGGCCGAGGCGTATGACAGTCTGAAGGCCTAGATCTCCAACGGGGGCTGTTCCTCGGCCCGGCGTTTGGGGCCGTCATAGTTGGGATCGCTGATCCGTCGGCGCTCCGGCCCGAAATAGCCGTCCTCGGGCACCCGCACGAAGGGGCGAGGCCGGTAGATCACCGCGTTCATGCGGCTGAACAGCTGGCTGGCGGTGATCGGCTTGACCACCACCTCGTTGACGCCGGCGTCGCGCGCCTCGAACACCCGCCGTTTGTCGGCATAGGCGGTCAGCATGATGATCGGCAAGTAGGGGACCTTGCTGTCGGGCGACTTGCGGACCAGTTCGGCGAACTGCACGCCGTCCAGGGGCTCCATCTGGTAGTCGACGATGGCGAAGTCAGGGGTCCAGCTCCGCAGGATCTGCAGAGCCTCCGCGCCATTGGACGCTTCCTTGATGTCGTGCAGTCCGACGCCCTTGAACAGCTGCCGGACAATCGACCGCATGTGCTGGTTGTCATCAACCAGAAGAAGGCGCAGCGCCGAGAGGTCGGCGGACATCGACTCACATCCCCACGTTACTCAAGGGGCGGATAGCGCGTGCTACCGCAAATAGAAAGCGCTGGTGGTGAAGCTTGTTTTCGGCGGCCTCACAATGAGACGTTTCGTAGCAGGAGCATGGGGTCCAGATTTCGCCCCCGCCACTTCAATCTCCAGCACAGATGGGGTCCGGTGGCGCGGCCTTCCTGGCCGACAGCGGCGATGACCTGACCGGAGCGGACCCGCTGGCCGGCCCGCACGTCGATGCGCGACAGATGCAGGTAGGCGCTGACCACCCCCTGGCCGTGGTCGATCAGGATCAGGCCCCCTTCGAAGTGCAGTCCGGTCTCGGCGAAGCTGATCAGACCGGGGGCGGGCGCCATGACCGGCGTGCCGACGGGCCCGGCCAGATCGGCGCCGTAGTGCGGACGGTTGGGCTGGCCGTTCAGGATCCGCTGGCCGCCGAAGCGTCCCGACAGCCGCCAGTTCGGCAGGGGCGGCAGGAAGCCCTCATGGAAGCCGTCATCGTCGTTGAGGCTGGCGAAGCCCACGGCCTTGCGCCTGGCCTCTTCGGCGATGCGGGCCAGCAGGGCGGGGTTCTGGGGCGACACCTGATCGGCGGGCAGGCCGTCGATGCGCTGAATGTCGAAGTCGCCGGGCGAGACGGCGATGCGGTGGGTGATGGTCTCGTCGCCCTGGCGGACGCTCAGCAAGGCGTCGGAGGGCGCGTCGCGGTCGAAGCCGATGAAGAAGCGGCCGGCGCGGGAGGCTTTGGCGACCTCGACCCCGTCCAGGCTGACGATTGCGCGGGGGGCGGTCTGGCCCATCAGATAGCCGCCCTGACGCGGGCGGCCGATGAGGGCGAGGGGCGGTGCGGCGGCGAAGACCGGCGTCCCCGCGAGGGCGAGCGCGCCGGCCAGCAGGCCGCGACGGTTCAGGAGCGGGTTTCCTGCCAGCGCTTCAGCGCTTCGGACGGGCCGGCATAGGCTTCCTGAAGCTCCGGGCTCCAGTAGCGCAGGGCCTGAAGGGGGATCTTTTTGCCGCTGACGGCGCAGACCACGTAGCGGCCCGGCTTGATGATGGCGAATTCGCCATCACCGAAGTGCAGCACGGCGGCGTCGGAGCCCATCTGGCGATCGTAAGCGTTCATGGTCATCTATTTAAGGCATCCGGCGGCCCAAGAACAGGTTCTTGCCCTGCGTTTCATCGCCGCCGTCGTTAGAAGAGATCGCCCTGGTCGGCGGGGCTCGCCGGCTTGCCCTTGGCCTTGGGGGCCGCGCCGCCGCCGGCGATGACCGCGCCGCGTTCGCCATCGCCGAACACCAGGGTCACGCCTTCGCCGTTCGACAGGGCGGCTGCCGAGCGGGCGAGAGAGCCGTCGGCGTGATGCACGCGGGCGAAGCCCAGGTTCAGCGGGCGGTCGGGATCGAGCGAGCGGCGCAGCTTGTCGAGGCCGGCGAGGTCCTGCTCCATCCGGGTCAGGCGACGATCCAGGGCCGGCTTCATGCGGGCCGAGAACTCGGCCAGGCGCTGGGCCTGCAGCACCTGCGGCCGCTCCAGCAGGCCGGGCTTGAGGCGCGAGGCGGCGCGGACCAGGTCGCGCTCATGGGCGTCGGCGTTGCGGCTGAGAGCGGCGCCCAGGCGGCTGGCGGCGTTGTCGAAGCGCTGCTGACCGAGGGCGATCAGGTCCATGGGGCGCGGCAGGCCCCGGGCGGCGGCGGCCAGGCGGTTGCGGCGCTCTTCCAGGACCCGGCCGCTGCAACGGGCCAGGCGGCGCTCGTAGTCGGCCACCCCGGCGCGCAGTTCGGACAGGACGGGGGTGGCCATCTCCGCCGCCGCCGTGGGGGTCGGGGCGCGGCGGTCGGAGACGAAGTCGATCAGGGTGGTGTCGGTCTCGTGGCCCACGGCGGAGATCAGGGGGATGGCGCTTTCCGCCACCGTCCGCGCCAGGGTCTCGTCATTGAAGGGCCACAGGTCCTCGACCGAGCCCCCGCCCCGCGCGACGATCAGCACGTCGGGGCGCGGAATCTCCTGGTCGGGCAGCAGGGCGTTGAAGCCGCGGATGGCGGCGCAGACCTGGGCCGCGGCGGCGTCGCCCTGGACGACCACGGGCCAGACCACGACGCGGCAGGGCCAGCGGTCGCGGATGCGGTGCAGGATGTCGCGGATCACCGCGCCGGTCGGGCTGGTGATGACGCCGACCACGGCGGGCATGGCGGGCAGGGGGCTTTTGCGCGCCGCCTCGAACAGACCCTCGCCGGCCAGCTTGGCCTTCAGCCGTTCCAGTTGGGCCAGCAGGGCGCCGACGCCGGCGGCCTCCATCCCCTCGATGACTATCTGATAGCGCGATCCGGCCGGATAGGTGGTGATGCGCCCGGTGACGATCACCTCCAGCCCTTGCTCGGGGCGGACCTGCAGGTTGCGGACGCTGCCCTTCCAGACGACGCCGTCGATGGCGGCCTTGTCGTCCTTGATGGTCAGATAGACGTGGCCGTTGGAATGGAAGGTGACCTTCGACAGCTCGCCGCGCAGGCGCACGAAGCCATAGGAATCCTCCAGCGTCCGCTTGAGGGCGAAGGCCAGTTCCGAGACGGAATAGGCGGAGGCGTTGGTGGCGGCGTCGGAGTCGGTCACGGCTTCAGCATAGGGCGCGTTGTCGCAGGCGTCAGGCGTCAATGATCTCGAAAGTTCCGTCGCGTCAGGATGGGCAGTCCCCCGACACCGGTTCTCTTGAGTGCATCATGAAGTTTCTTGCGCCTGTCATGGCGCTCTTGCTCCTGGCGGGGTCCGCCAAGGCGGCTCCTGTCGCGCCCGTGCCAGGGACTTGGCTTGTGCATGGCAAGTGGGGGCCGCTGACCTTCACCGTCACTTGCCGCTTCACCGAGCTGGGCGGCCGCATCAGCGGCGAGTGCGTGGACGGCGAGACCAGCCACGCCAAGATCAAGGGCGGCAAGCGCCACCCCCTCATGTACGCGGCGGTGAAGGACGATCGTCTGTCCTGGTCCTATCGGACGCGCTGGACCTTCTATGAGTTCGACGCGCGATATACCGGCACGGTGCGTGGACGGACGATGAACGGCCAGGTGCTCGCCATGGGCAAGACCGGCACGTTCACCGCCGTCCGGCAGTCGTTCTAGATGTAGCGGCGCAGCGAGCGGGCCAGCTCGGTCGCGCCCGACTTCTTCTTGGTCTGTTGCGGCTGGTAAGCGACCTTGGCGTGCTCGACGCAATAGGGCGCGCCTTCGCACGAGCGACGGCCGCAGAAGGTGAAGCTGTCGGTCGACGGATCGCCGATCGGCCACTTGCACATGTGCGCGCCCAGGGTCAGCACGGTGGCCGAGCCGGGCTCTTCCACGCGATAGACCGGTTGCTGGACCGGAACGGCCGGAGCCGTGGCCGAGACAGCTTCCGCCACGCGGCGCGGGGCCGATGGGGCCGCCGAGACCGGACGCGCCGGGCGCGGGGTCTTGAAGGCCGGGCGGCTCGGCTGCGAAGGCGCAGCGCGGCCCGACAGGCCCAGACGGTGGACCTTTCCGATGACGGCGTTGCGCGTGACGCCGCCTAATTGCTTGGCGATCTGACTGGCGGAAAGCCCGTCCAGCCAAAGCTTCTTCAGCGTGGTGACCCGTTCGTCGGTCCAGCTCATAGCCAACCCTCCAGCCGCTTAGTCCAGCGCCGCCCCCGCGGCGTCATGGACAACATCTTGTGTCGGAGGGCGGGTGTGCCCCGGCCTCCACACCACTAATCGTAAACCAGGAGTTAAGGCACACAATAGGCGCCATTGCGTCTGTCCACAGAAACAAGATGTTGATAACCGACTCGAGATTCGTCGAGTCCACTGGCGCCGATCCTTGCGATCGGGCAGGGGCGGGGGCACTTAGGCGAGCATGAAAGACATGGCCGACACCGTGATTCCGCCGCAGCCGCGCGACTATGCGGGCTTCAACTGGCGGGGCTTCCGCACCCTGTATCTCAAGGAGATCCGCCGGTTCTGGAAGGTGGGCACCCAGACGGTGGCCGCGCCGGTGGTGACGACCCTGCTCTACATGATGGTGTTCGTGGTGGCGGTCGGCGCCTCGCGGCCCGCCATGGAAGGGGTGAGCTTCGCCACCTTCGTCGCGCCCGGCCTGATCATGATGGGCGTGCTGAACAACGCCTTCGCCAACTCCTCGTCCAGCCTGCTGCAGGCCAAGATGATGGGGCTGACCTCGGACTTCCTGACCCCGCCGCTGTCGCCGCTGGAGCAGGTGCTGGCCTTCACCCTGGGCGCGGCCACCCGCGGGGTGCTGGTGGGAGCGGTCACGGCCCTGGCCGTGCTGCCGTTCGCCAACGTCACCTTGGTCCACCCGTTCTGGGCGGTCTATTTCTGTATCGGCGCGGCCCTGATCCTGGGCATGGTCGGCATCCTGACCGGCCTGTGGTCTGAGAAGTTCGACCACCTCGCAGCGGTGACCAACTTCCTGATCATGCCGATGACGTTCCTGTCGGGCACGTTCTACCTGGTGGAGCGCCTGCCGGAGCCGTTCCGGACCATCAGCCACTACAACCCGTTCTTCTATCTCATCGACGGGTTCCGCTATGGCTTCATCGGCGTGTCGGACGGTTCGATCGCCATCGGGGCGATCCTGACCGCGGTGCTGACGGTCGGCCTGTTTTTCCTGTGCCTGCGCCTGTTCCAGCGCGGCTGGCGCCTGAAGAGCTGATTTATTGACATAGCGCGCGTACGCGACGACAACGCTCAGCCTTCCCATCCCCGCGCCGCAGCGCGGGGATCAGCTTTTGGAGGGTTGCACAGTGACCACGCCTACGTCCCCGTCCGCCGCCGCGCAAACGCACATCATGGGCGTTTACAACCGCGCTCCGCTGGCGTTCGAACGAGGCGAGGGCTCGCGACTGTTCTCCACGGACGGCGATGTCTATCTGGACTGCGTCGGCGGCATCGCCACCACGGGCCTGGGCCACGCCCATCCGGCCCTGGTGAAGACGCTGAAGGAGCAGGGCGAGAAGCTCTGGCACGTCTCCAACATCTTCCGCATCCCGCAGCAGGAAGACCTGGCTGACCGCCTGTGCGCGGCGGCCGGCTTCGCCGAGGCGGTGTTCTTCACCAACTCCGGCACCGAGGCCATCGAGTGCGCGCTGAAGACGGCGCGCCGCTACCACGTGGTCAACGGCCAGCCTGACCGGGTCGACATCATCGGCTTCGACGGCTCGTTCCACGGCCGCTCCTACGCGGCGGTCAACGCCTCGGGCAACGCCAGCTACCTGGAGGGCTTCGGCCCGCGCCTGCCGGGCTACACCCAGCTGCAGTTCGGCGACATGGAAGCCCTGAAGGCCGCGCTCGGCCCGACGACGGCCGCCGTGATCATCGAGCCGGTGCAGGGGGAGGGCGGCGCCCGCGCCCTGACCGAAGCCCAGCTGAACGCGCTGCGCGCCATGACGCGCGAGGCCGGCGTCCTGCTGATCTATGACGAGGTCCAGTGCGGCATGGGCCGGACCGGCAAGCTGTTCGCCTATGAGTGGGCCAGCGACGCCGCGCCGGACATCATGTGCATCGCCAAGGCCCTGGGCGGCGGCTTCCCGATCGGCGCGTGCCTGGCTTCGGCCGAGGCGGCGCGCGGCATGACCGTGGGCGTCCACGGCTCGACCTTCGGCGGCAACCCGTTGGCCATGGCCATCGGCGTCACCGCCTTCGACACGATCAACAGCGAAGAGACCCTGGGCAACGTTCGCGACGTGGCCGGCTACTTCGTCCAGCAGCTGAACGGCCTGAAGGACCGCTATCCGGACCTGATCGTCGACGTGCGCGGCAAGGGTCTGCTGATCGGCGTGAAGCTGGCCAGCAACAACCGCGAGTTCATGGCCCTGGCGCGTGACCAGAAGCTGCTGGTCGCGGGCGGCGGCGACAACTGCATCCGCCTGTTGCCGGCCCTGAACCTGACCATGGACGAAGCCAGCGAAGCCATCGGCAAGCTGGAAAAGACCCTGGACGTCGTCCGGGCGTCGCAAAAAGCCGCTTAAACCTTCAACCGCTCATCCCGGCGAAGGCCGGGAGCCAGATCGTGGAACGCTGTGTCCGTCATCTGGACCCCGGCCTTCGCCGGGGTGAGCGGAGTTTAGGAATTAGAGATGACCACGCCTCGCCACTTCATCGACCTCTGGAAGCTTGAGGCTTCCGACCTGCGCGCGATCCTCGAGGACGCCAAGGCCCGCAAGGCCGCGCGAAAAGGCTGGGGTCAGGCGCGCGTGGACGCCGATGCGCCGGCCGACGGCCTCACCCTGGCGATGATCTTCGAGAAGAACTCGACCCGCACCCGCTTCTCGTTCGACGCGGCGATCCGCCAGCTGGGCGGGGCGGGCATCATCTCGACCGCCTCGGACATGCAACTGGGCCGTGGCGAGACCATTGAGGACACCGCCCGCGTCCTGTCGCGCATGGTCGACGCGGTGATGATCCGCGCCAATTTCCACGAGGACGTGGCGCTGTTCGCCCAGAACAGCACCGTGCCGGTGATCAATGGCCTGACCGATAAGAGCCATCCCTGCCAGATCATGGCCGATCTGCTGACCTTCGAAGAGCATCGCGGCTCGGTCGAGGGCAAGACGATCGCCTGGGTGGGCGACGGCAACAATGTCTGCGCCAGCTTCATCCACGCCGCGCCGAAGCTGGGCTTCGAGCTGAAGATCGCCTGCCCGGCGGTCTATCATCCCGACCTGGTCGATCTGGCCCGCGCCGCCGAGCAGCAGGGCCGCATCACCATGACCGACGATCCGCGCGAAGCCGTGCGCGGCGCCGACTGCGTGGTGGCCGACACCTGGGTGTCGATGGGCGACGTGGATCATGACGAGCGCATCGCCGCCTTCGAACCCTACCAGGTCGACGAGGCGCTGATGGACCTGGCGCACCCGGACGGCGTGTTCCTGCATTGCCTGCCGGCGCACCGCGGCGAAGAGGTCACCGACGCCGTTCTGGACGGCCCGCGCTCGCTGGTCTGGGACGAGGCGGAGAACCGCATCCACGCCCAGAAGTCGGTCCTGGCCTGGTGCTTTGGCAAGGTGGGGTGACGGCCGGGCTCGCAATCTTGCGCGCGAGCCCCTATCTGACCGCCCCATGACCGAAATCACCGACAACCTCGTCGCCGCCTTCTCCATCGAAGGTCACCCCGTCCGTGGCCGGATCGTCCGTCTGGGCGACGCCGTGAACGAGGTGATGAGCCATCACGACTATCCCGAGCCGGTGGCCAACCTGCTGGGCGAAGCCTGCGCGCTGGCCGCCCTGGTGGGGTCGGCCCTGAAGTTCGACGGCCGTCTGATCGTCCAGGCCCAGGGCGACGGCCCCGTGGCCTATGTCGTCTGCGACTATGAGACGGACGGCTCGATGCGCGGCTATTGCCGCTTTGACCCGGAGCGCGTGGCCGAGGTCTCGCAAGGCTTCGCGCGTCCGGGCGCCAAGACCCTGCTGGGCGACGGCGTGTTCATCATGACCATCGACCAGGGTCCCGACATGGACCGGTATCAGGGCGTCACCCCGATCGAGGGCGAGACCCTGGCCCTGTGCGCCGAGCAGTATTTCGCCCAGTCGGAACAGACCCCGACCCGCCTGCGCCTGGCCGTGGGCCAAGTGAACGACGGCTCGGGTCCGAAGTGGCGGGCCGGCGGCTTGATGATCCAGATGATCGGCGGCGACCAGGCGCGCGGCGACACCGAGGCTTCTTGGGATCACGTCCGCGCCCTGTTCGAGACCACGGGCGAGGACGAGCTGATCGACCCGACCGTGCCGGCCGAGACGCTGCTGTACCGCCTGTTCCACGAGGACGGCGTGCGCCTGTTCGAGGCTCAGCCGCTCAAGGCCTTCTGCCGCTGCTCGCCCGAGCGGATCGAGACCGTGCTGCAGTCCTTCAGCCCCGAAGAGCGGGCCGACATGGTCGAGGACGACGGCAAGATCCACGTGACCTGCGAGTACTGCTCGCGGGTCTATGATCTGGATCCGGACAAGGCGGGCTAGCGCCTTCTCTCCTGCCCCGCTTGCGGGGGAGGGGGACCGCCCGAAGGGTGGTGGAGGGGGCGCTCTGCTGATTCAGCTAACGCCCCATCCGTCTCGTCGCTGGCGCGCCGATCCACCTCCCCCGTACGCTTCGCTACCGGGCAGGAGAGGAAACTACTTGTCGCTCAGCAGGCGGGGCTTCTCTCCGGCCAGCGACTTCACCACGGCTTCATTGGCGCGCATGACCCGCAGGACGTTCTCGCCGGTCAGCTTGCGCAGGTCCGCCTCGGTCCAGCCGCGCGAGGACAGCTCGGCCAGCAGGACAGGGTAGGACTCCACGCCGGTGATGTCGGTGGGGGTGCTTTCGATGCCGTCGAAGTCGCCGCCCAGGCCGATGCAGTCGATCCCGCAGACCTTGCGGACATGCTCGACGTGGTCGGCGATGTCCTTGGAGCTGGCCTTGGGCTCCGGGTTGGCCGCGACCCAGGCGTCGACGCCCTTCTTCACCGCGGCGGGGTCGCCGGGGTTCAGGGCCGTGAAGCGGGTCTCGACCGAGGACTTCTCGGCTCCCCACTGGCGGACCTTCTCGGACACGAAGCCGGGGACGAAGGTGATCATCACCACGCCCTTGTTGGCCGCTACCAGCTGCAGCACGTCGTCCGGCACGTTGCGGGCGTGCGGCGTGACGCCGTGGGCCGAGGAGTGGCTGAAGATCACCGGCGAGCGGGTGACGCGCAGCGTATCCCTCATGGTCGCCGGCGAGACGTGGGACAGGTCCACCAGCATGCCGACGCGGTTCATCTCGCGAACCACTTCCTCGCCGAAGGGGGACAGGCCGTCGCTGACCGGCGCGTCGGTGCCGCTGTCGGCCCAGGGCAGGGTCTTGGAGTGGGTCAGGGTCATGTAGGCCACGCCCGCCTCGCGGAACTCGCGCAGCATGGACAGTTGTCCGTCGATGGCGTTGCCGCCCTCGATCCCATACAGCGAGGCGATCTTGCCGGCCTTTTCGATGCGGACCACGTCGTCGGCGGTGCGGGCGAACTCCAGCCGGTCGGGGCGGCGCTCGATGATGCGGCGGGCGGTGTCGATCTGGCGCCAGACGGCCTGGGTGGCCTCCGGGCCCTTCAGATTGGCCGGGACATAGACCGACCAGAACTGCGCGCCGACGCCGCCCTGCTTCAGGCGATCCATGTCGGTGTGCAGCTTGCCGCGGGTGTCGCCGTCGATGCCCGCCTTGTCCGGATCGCTGTCGTAGCCGCCCAGCAGAGCCCAGGGCAGGTCGTTATGGCCGTCGAAGACCGGGCTCTTGGCCAGGGCCGCCTTGACCTTGGCGTGGTCGGCGGCGGTCGGTTCCGCATGAGCGACAGACGAGAGCGCGGCGAACGCGCTGGCGAGCAGCAAGGCTTTGCGGATCATGACCCCTCCCGAACAACGAGGGAGGGACGTTGGCCCGGCGGGGCGGAGGGCGCAAGCGCCTCCGGCTCAGTTCATCCGCTTGCGGGCGTCCGGCATGTGCAGGGAAAACTCGGGGATCATCGCCTCGAACACGTCGCCGGCCTCGGTGATCATCTGATAGGCGCCGCGCATGGTGCCCGACGAGGTGGGCAGGGGGCAGCCGGAGTTGTAACGGAACGCCTCGCGGGGCTTCAGCTCGGGCTGCTCGCCGATCACGCCGATGCCGCGCACTTCCTCGACGCGGTTCATGGCGTCGGTGATCACCCAGTGACGGGAGACGAGCTGGACCGTCTCCTCGCCATGGTTCTCGATCTCGACCATGTAGCCCCAGAAGTACCGGTTGGCGTCGGGGTCGGAGTGGCCGGGCATGTAGTCAGCCGCCACGCGCACGAGGATGTCGCGGGTCTTGGTCTCATAGACCGGGGCGTCGATCTTGCGCTTGTGGCGGATGCGTCTCATGCGAGGTCGAGGGCCCTTTCGACGTCGCGCGCCAGGTCCTCCGCGTCCTCCAGACCCACGGACATGCGCACGCAGCCTTCGGTCACGCCGATGGCGATGCGGTCCTCGTCGCTCATCGAGCGGTGGGTGGTGGTGGACGGGTGAGTGGCCATGGATTTGGCGTCGCCGAGGTTGTTGGAAATGTCCACCAGCTGCAGCGCGTCGAGGAACGCCCAGGCCCGCTCGCGCGAACCCAGATCGAAGGCGACCAGATTGGAGAACCCGGTCATCTGCTTCCTCGCCACATCCGCCTGCGGATGGTCCGAACGACCCGGATAGAAGATTCGCTGGGCCTTTTCATGGTTACCGATGATGTCGGCCAATTTGGCGGCGGTCGCGGTCTGGGCGCGGACGCGCAGGTCCAGGGTCGCCAGGCCGTTCAGGTGCAGCCAGGCGTTGAACGGCGAGATGGCCGGCCCGGTGTGGCGCAGCAGGTCGCGGTAGGCCTCGTCCATCAGCTCCTGGCTGCACAGGATCGCCCCGCCCAGGACGCGGCCCTGGCCGTCGATGTGCTTGGTGGTCGAATAGACGACCACGTCGGCGCCCAGTTCGAGCGGCTTCTGGAAGATCGGCGTGGCGAAGACGTTGTCGACCACCACCTTGGCGCCGACGGCGCGGGCCAGCTTCGACACCTCCGCGATGTCGGTGATCTCCAGCAGGGGATTGCAGGGGGTCTCGATCAGCACGGCCTTGGTGTTGGGGCGGAACGCCGCCTCCCAGGCCTTCAGGTCGGGACCGTCCACATAGGTCACCTCGACGCCGTAGCGCGGCATCAGGGTCGACAGGATCCAGCGGCAGGAGCCGAACAGGGCGCGGCCGGCCACGATGTGATCGCCCGCCTGGACCAGACCCTGGAGGGCGACGTGGACCGCCGCCATGCCCGAGGCAACGGCGCGGCACGCCTCGGCGCCTTCCAGCAGGGCTAGGCGTTGCTCGAACATGGCCGTCGTCGGGTTGGCGTAGCGGCTATAGACGAAGCCCGGCTCGTCCCCGGCGAAGCGGGCGTCCGCCCCATTGGCCGAATCGTAGACGAAGCTCTGGGTCAGGAAGAGGCCCTCGGCCGTCTCACCCCAGGGGCTGCGCATCAGGCCGCCCCGGATCAGCTTGGTCGCTGCGTTCCAGGATTTCGGATCTTCGGCCATGACGGGGCTCCTCAGTTTCGTCGCGCGGAGAAAGGCTTACACCCATCGCAAGGTCAAGCCGAACGCGCCTGTCGCGCCTTCGAGGAAAACTCGTCACAGACCAAGCCTTGCCTTCGGCGCGCGGTGCGGCGAGTGTCGCCGTCCAATGACCGACACCCTTGCCGCAGGCATCCTTCCCTGCCAGTCCATCGAGGACCTGATCGCCCGCGAGGCGATCACTTCGCTCACCGCTTTCAATTCCAACCAGGTCCAGCCGGCCAGCCTCGACCTGCGGCTGGGCGTGCGCGCCTGGCGGGTGAGGGCCTCGTTCCTGCCGCGCGGCCGCACGGTGATGGAGCGCCTGGACGACGTGAAGATGCACGAGCTCGACCTCGCCGCCGGCGCGGTATTGGAGCGGGGCTGCGTCTATATCGCCGAGGTGCAGGAGCGCTTGCGCCTGCCGGCCGGGATTTCGGCACGGGGCAATCCGAAAAGCTCGACCGGCCGGGTGGACGTGTTCGTGCGTCTGCTGACCGACCGGGGCCTGACTTTCGACGACGTCGAAGCCGGCTATGACGGCCCGCTCTATATCGAGATCGCGCCGCAGACCTTTTCCGTCTTGGTGCGGGCCGGCACGCGCCTGAACCAGCTGCGCCTGAAGCAGGGCGAGCCGCCGAAGCTGGAGACCCGCAGCGTCGGTGTCGACCTGACCGCCGACGTGGCCGGTTTCCGGGGCCGCCGCCACGCGGGCGTTGTCGATCTGGACAAGGTGGACGGCCACGATCCCCGCGACTTCTGGGAGCCGCTGGAGCCGCGCCGGGGCGAGCTGCTGCTCGATCCGGGCGAGTTCTACATCCTGGCGTCCAAGGACAACGTGCAGATCCCGGTGCTGCAGGCCGCCGAGATGACCCCCATCGACCCGTCGGTGGGCGAGTTCCGGGTCCACTACGCTGGCTTCTTCGATCCGGGCTTCGGCACGGAGGAGGCGGGGGCCGTCGGCTCGAAGGGCGTGCTGGAGGTCCGCAGCCACGAGACCCCCTTCCTGCTGGAAGACGGCCAGATCGTCGCGCGGCTGGTCTATGAGCCGCTGACCGCGCGCCCGACGCGTCTGTACGGCGAGGATGGCTCGCACTACCAGCGCCAGGGCCTGAAGCTGTCCAAGCACTTCAAGGTCTGGAAGTAGGGACTTTGCGTCCTTCGAGACGCGGGCTTGCAGCCCGCTCCTCAGGATGACGGCTTCAGTAGCAACCTAAGCTCGTCATGCTGAGGAGCGCGTCAGCGCGTCTCGAAGCACGCAAGGCATGATCGCAGGTGGGGTTCTGTAAAGCGAGCTTGACTCCATGCGTTCCGTGATGACAAGTTTCCTTGTCATCAGCGGAGCCGGGTCATGCTTCTTCGTAGGTCGCTTGTGTCCGTGTTGGCTCTCGGCGCTCTCCTGGCGTTCGCGGTGGGGTTCTTGTTCGGGACCAAGGACGCGGGGGCGCAGGTCTCGCCCATCCCGATTGCCGTCCTTCTGGTGTTGTTGTCCGTCGTGAACGTGGCGGCTTTGCGCCTGTCGTGGCGCTGGTGGAAGACCGCCGATGAAGCCGTGCGCCAGGCTCACATGAGCGGTTATTTCCACGGCGGATCATTGGCGGCGTGTGTCGCCCTCTGCATCGCCGCAATTCTACTGGCCGCACCATCTCTGGCGGCCCCGCTAGGGACCGCTCTTGGTGGCCCGGGCGCGGTTTTCGCGGCGGGAGCATTCTTTTTCTTCGTCCTTCAATTGATCGGCTACGGCGTCGGCTGGGCGGTCTGGTGGCTGCGCGCCAGCCGATGACGTCATTCAGAGCAGATCGATGAAGAACCGGCTCAAGGTCCTGCGGGCCGAGCGGGACTGGAGCCAGGCGGATTTGGCGGCGCGGCTGGAGGTGTCCCGCCAGACGGTCAACGCCCTGGAGACCGGCAAGTACGATCCAAGTCTTCCCCTGGCGTTCAAGATCGCGCGGCTGTTCGAACAGTCCATCGAGGCGATCTTCCAGGACGAGGCTTAGGGCAGGGCAGGACTCAACGGCGCACCCCATGGCGCGGGGCGCCGTTTTCTGCTATCAGCCGCCACATCCAAAGAATTCGCCCGGGTTTTCGAGCGTCGCAATCTGGCGGCGCGCCTTGCGCGTTCGACCCGGCCAAGGACTACCATGAGCTTTCCCCCGACCCATCCGGCCCTTGCGCGCGCCCTCGCCGCGCAGGGCTATGAGAACCCGACCCCGATCCAAGCCGCCGTGCTGGAAGCCGACGCCGAAGGCCGCGACCTGCTGGTCAGCGCCCAGACCGGCTCGGGCAAGACGGTGGCCTTCGGCCTCGCCGCGGCGCCGAGCCTGCTGGGCGACGACGAAACGTTCGGCCCCGCCGCCGCGCCCCTGGCCCTGGTCATCGCTCCGACCCGCGAACTGGCCATCCAGGTCGAGCGCGAACTGACCTGGCTGTACGCCCAGGCCGGCGCCCGCATCGTGTCCTGCGTCGGCGGCATGGATCTGCGCAAGCAGATGCGCGACCTGAACTTCGGCGCCCACATCGTGGTCGGCACGCCGGGCCGCCTGCGCGACCACGTCGAGCGTGACCGCCTGGACCTGTCGGAGCTGCGCGTCGTCGTCCTCGACGAGGCCGACGAGATGCTCGACATGGGCTTCCGCGAAGACCTGACGTTCATCCTGGACGCCGCGCCGGAAACCCGCCGCACCCTGTTGTTCTCGGCGACCATCGCGCGCGAGATCGCCAACCTGGCCAAGACCTATCAGCGCGACGCCCTGCGCATCGACACGACCAACAAGGACGTGCCGCACGGGGACATCGAGTATCGCGCCATCCGCTGCGCCCCGAACGAGGTGGAGCATGCGGTGGTCAACGTCCTGCGCTTCTTCGAGTCCCCCGGCGCCCTGGTGTTCTGCAACACCCGCGACGGCGTTCGTCACATGCACGCCCGCCTGCGCGAGCGCGGCTTCTCGGTCGTCGGCCTGTCGGGCGAACTGACCCAGAAGGAACGCGCCGACGCGCTGCAGGCCCTGCGTGACGGCCACGCCCGCGTCTGCGTCGCCACCGACGTCGCCGCGCGCGGCCTGGACCTGCCCGACCTGGGCCTGGTCATCCACGCCGATCTGCCGGTCAACCGCGCCACCCTGCTGCACCGTTCGGGCCGTACCGGCCGCGCGGGCAAGAAGGGCGTCTCGGTGCTGATCGCGCCGTACACCCGTCGCCGCAAGGCCGAGATGCTGCTGGACGCCGCCGCCGTCGAAGGCGTGTGGGAGAACCCGCCGACCGCCAACTCCATCCGGGCCAAGGACAAGACCCGGATGCTGTCCGATCCGCTGCTGACCGAGACGGCCAGCGAGGACGACCTGGCCATGGGCCGCGCCATCCTGGAAAGCCGCTCGCCTGAAGAGGTCGCCGCCGCCCTGGCGCGCGTCTACCGCTCGCGTCTGCCGGAACCGGAAGACATGTTCGCCGATGGCGGCACGCAGGAAATCCGCCGCGGCGACCGTCCCGAGCGTGAAGTCCGCGAGCGCCCGGCGCCCGAGGACGTGGTGTGGTTCCGCGTCAATGTGGGCCGCGCCAAGAACGCCGACCCCAAGTGGCTGATCCCGCTGATCTGCCGTCTGGGCCACGTCCTGAAGAAGGACATCGGCTCGATCCGCATCTTCGATCGCGAGACCAAGTTCGAGATCACCAAGGAAGCCGAGCCGAAGTTCTCGGCCGCCGTGGCCGCGACCTCGGAAGACGACATCCGCATCGAGCCGACCACCCCGCCGGCCGCCCGCAGCGAAGGCCCGCGTGGTCCGCGCCCCGAGCGCAAGTTCGACGGGCCGCGTCCGGAACGCCGCTTCGACGGTCCGCGTCCCGAGCGCCGCGAGCGTCCCAAGTTCGATGGTCCGCGCCCTGAGCGCGCCGAACGTGGCGAACTCCCGGAACGCGCCTTCGACCGTCCGCGCGGCGATAAGCCCCGTTTCGACGGCCCGCGCGACGACGCTGGTCCGCGCAAGCCGTATCGCGGCCGGGAAGAGGGCGACTTCAAGCCGAAGGGCGAGTTCAAGCCCAAGCGCGATTTCAAGCCGCGCGGCGAATACGACCCGCGCGATGAGAAGCGGCGCAGTGAGTACAAGCCCCGTGAGGATCGCGGCGACAGCTTCAGGAAGCCCGACTTCAAGGGCAAGTCGGACTTCAAGGCCAAGGGCGAGTTCAAGGGCAAGAGCGACTTCCGCAAGGATGACCGCCCGCAGACCAGCTTCACGCCGAAGACTGGCTTCAAGGCCAAGCCGGACGGCTTCAAGAAGCCGTTCAAGAAGGGCCCGCGTCCGTAAGGACGGAGCCGCCGGGCGGTTCGCATAGCTTTGTGACAATTGTCACGAAACTGTCGTGAAACTGCTCTAGGGACGTCGCGAGGCGGGTTGGTTTGAGGCGCTAAGGATCAGCGTCCGGGCCACTAGCCCTGCGATCCCAGAGCGCTTCACACGAGGTTTCCGCCAATGCGCGCCAAGTCGATCCTTCTCACCCTCGCCGTGTTCGCCGGCGCCGCGACCCTGGCCGCTTGCGGCAAGTCCGACGACGCAGGCAAGTCGCCCGGCGCCATGGCTTCGGGCGCGGGTCTGTCGGGCGCGGGCGCCACGTTCCCGGCGCCTCTCTACGCCAAGTGGGCGGAAGACCATCGCGCCGAGACCGGTGTCGCCATCAACTACCAGGCCATCGGCTCGGGCGGCGGCATCAAGCAGATCAAGGCCAAGACGGTCGACTTCGGCGCCACTGACAAGCCGCTGAGCCAGGCTGACCTGGACGCCGCCGGCCTGTTCCAGTTCCCCACCGTCATCGGCGGCGTCGTGCCGATCGTGAACCTGCCGGGCGTGGCCGCTGGTCAGCTTAAACTGAGCGGCGCCCTGCTGGCCGACATCTACGCCGGGACCGTCACCAAGTGGTCGGACCCGAAGATCGCCGCCCTGAACGCCGGCGTGAGCATCCCCAACCTGCCGATCACCGTGGTTCACCGCGCCGACGGCTCGGGCACGACCTTCCTGTTCACCACCTACCTGTCGGCCAGGAGCCCGGCGTGGAAGGACAAGGTCGGCGCCAGCGACGCCGTGTCGTGGCCGGCCGGCCAGGGCGGCAAGGGCAATGACGGCGTCTCCGCCTTCGTGCGCCAGACCCCGGGTTCGATCGGCTACGTCGAATACGCCTTCGCCAAGCAGAACAACCTAGCCCACGCCCAGCTGCAGTCCAAGGACGGCTCGACCTTCCTGAACCCGAGCGCCGAAAGCTTCGCCGCCGCCGCGGCCGGCGCTGACTGGAAGACCGCTCCGGTCCTGATCGATCAGGACGGCGCCGGCGCCTGGCCGATTTCGGGCGCGACCTTCATCCTGGTCCAAAAGCAACCTGCCAACGCCGCCAAGCAGGCCCAGGTCCTGAAGTTCTTCGAGTGGGCCTACGCCAAGGGCGACGCCTCGGCCTCGGCGCTGGCCTATGTGCCGCTGCCGGCCGAAGTGAAGGCCCTGGTGCTGGAGCAACTGAAGGCTCAGGCCCCGGCCGCCTAAGGTCCATAGGCCTCGCGAACAAACGATCCGCCGGAGCCCGCGCTCCGGCGGATTTTTTGTGTCCGGCGGTCAGCTGATCGACAGCTCCATGCCGGTCTTGACCCGGTCGAGCGCGATCAGGGAGCTGTAGTGATCCACGAGCTCGTTCTCGGCGAACAGGCGGCGGGTCAGCCGCTCATAGGCGGGCATGTCGCGAATGACGATCACCAGGACGAAGCTGACCCCGCCGGTCACGTAGTAGCACTGCTGCACCTCGGGCGTGTCGCGGAACAGGGCCCTGGCCGCATCGACCGTCGCCGCCCGCTCGTCCCGCAGGCGCACCTCCACCAGGGAGGTGATGGCGAGGGACAGGGCCTCCGGCTCGATGATGGCGACGTTGCGGGCGATGACGCCACTGGCCTCCATGGCGGCGATCCGGCGTTGGACCGCGGCGGCCGACAGGCTGACCTGCTCGGCGATGACGCGCTGGGGCGTCTTGTTGTCCTTCTGGATCAGCCGGAGGATGGCGCGATCGAAGGCGTCGAGGGTTGGCGGGGCGTTGTCGCGTGAAGCGGCCATCTGGCGAGCGAATTCCTCGTTCAGGCGTCCAATCTAGGGCGCTCGGATTATCTGGCCGATGATATCCCTCATCACATGACGCTGCACCTTTCCCAGAACACGAAAGCGCGACCGATGATGTCCGGCGTCCTCCACGGCGCGGGGGCGGGCGCCTTGTGGGGCCTGGTGTTCCTGGTGCCGGCCTTGGTGAGCGACTTCCGTCCCCTCGACCTGACGATCGGGCGCTACCTCGCCTACGGCATCATCTCCGCCGCCCTGATCGCACCGCGCCTGGGCCGTCTGCTGCCGAGGATCGGCAGGGCCGAGTGGTTGGGCCTGCTGTGGATCTCGTTCATGGGCAACATCGTCTACTACCTGCTGCTGTCGGCGGCGGTGCAGATGGGCGGCATCGCGATGACTTCGCTGGTCGTCGGTTTCCTGCCCGTCGCGGTGACGATCATCGGCAGCCGCGACAAGGGCGCCGTGCCCCTGCGCAAGCTGGCGCCGTCCCTGATGCTCTGCGCCCTTGGGGCGGTCTGCATCGGCTGGCAGGCCATGGGCGCGCCGGCGTCGGGATCGCAGACGAAGCAACTGATCGGGCTGGCCTGCGCCATCGGCGCCCTGGCCGCCTGGACGATCTTCGCTGTCGGCAACAGCCGCTGGCTGGCGCGGCTGGACGGGGTGTCGGCCCAGGACTGGAACCTGCTGACGGGCGTGGTCACCGGCGCCCTGGCCATCATGCTGATCCCTGCCGCCGTTGTCCTGCCGTCCAATCCGCACGGCGGGGAGGACTGGCTGCGCCTGGTAGGCACATCCATCGGCCTGGCCGTGTTCGCCTCCATCATCGGCAATGCGTTGTGGAACCGGATGAGCCAGCTTCTGCCGCTGACCCTGGTGGGCCAGATGATCCTGTTCGAAACCCTGTTCGCCCTGATCTACGGCTTTGTCTGGCAGCGCCGCCTGCCGGCCCCGCTGGAGGTCGTCGCCTTCGCCATCGTGGTGCTCAGCGTCGTCACCTGCATCGCCGCGCACCGCAAGCCGGCCGGAGGCGACCAGAGCCCGGCGTGACGCTCCACCTGATTTTTTGCGTCGGCGGGGTGACGGGAAGGGGAGAATGAGGCTAGCAAGCCGCCTTTAGGGAGCCCCGCCATGACCCGCCACGAACTGAAGTGCTGGCCCGACTACTTCGCCGCCATCCGGGCCGGGACCAAGACGTTCGAGATGCGTCGCAATGATCGCGGCTTCCAGCTCGGCGACATCGTGGTGCTGCGCGAGTTTGACCCCGCCACCGACGACTATACCGGCCAGACCGAGGAGCGGCAGATCACCTATCTGCTGTCGGAAGAGGGCTTCGGCTTTATCCACGGTTGGGTGGCCATCGGTTTTGGCCGGGTGCCGCACGCCACCGACACGCCCTTCGACGAGACCCTGACCGCCGAGGCCCTGGCCCAGTGGCACGACCAGCAGGCCCGCAACGCCGCCCAGCGCGCGGAAGGCGCCCGCCAGACCGCCGCCGGCTACGCTCGTGACGCCGAGGTCCAGGTCGCTCTCAAGGCCTCCGTCGTGCGTTTCGAGACGATGGCCGAGGCCGGCGAAGCGGACGCCCGCTTCCATTCCGCCGCTTCGCGCCTGGTCCGGGCCGGCAAGGCGCACTGAACCCCTGACCTCGCCGCGTCGTCCATTCATCGACGGTATCGCCGCCCACGCTTGACAGCGTTGTCATGGCGGGTTCAACATCACCCTCAACCGGCCCAAGAACGCCGGCAGGAGGACTGTTGGAATTCGTCACCAAGGACGGCTTGCCCGCCGCGCATCGATGCAGCGGCGGCTTTTACGACTGACATGGTGATCACGACACCGGCGCGGGCGCGCCGTCGTCATCCTGACGGAGCGGGCTGACCCTTTCAGTCCGCACCGGCGGGGTTCTTTCTGAAACATCTCGTCTGACGAGCGGCTTCAGAATCTCCTCTGCGTGACTAGGGCGGCGCTGTCCTGCGCCGCCCTTTCTTTATCCAGCCTTGCCGGCCAGGGCGTCGCGCAGGGCGGTCAGCAGGGCGACGCCGGAGATCGGCTTGTCCAGCCGCCCGTCGAAGCCGGACCCCGCCGTCGCCTTCACCCGCCGGTCGCCGGAGAAGGCCAGGATCGGGGCGTCGCGGCTTTCGCCGCCCTTCTTGATCGCCTGGGCCGCTTTCTGACCGTTCATGGTCGGCATGTGCATGTCCATGATGATCGCGGCATAGCCCGTGCGCGCGGCCATGGCGGTCGCCATCTCGCCGTCCACGGCCTCGTCCACCAGCACGCCGTAGGGGACGAGGAGGGAGCGGACCAGGGCGCGGTTCGGCTCGTGGTCATCGACGACCAGGATGCGGGCGTCGGGATCGAAGCGAATGTCGGACGGTGTGAAGTCGTCGGTCAGGCTTTCGCCCGCGGGCAGGACGAACCAGAAGCGCGAGCCCTCATTCTCGACGCTGTCGACGCCGATCTTGCCTCCCATGGCCTCGACCAGGCCCTTGCAGATGGCCAGGCCCAGGCCCGTGCCGCCATGCTTGCGGGTCGAGGTGCCGTCCACCTGCGAGAAGCGCTTGAACAGGTTGACCAGCTTGTCCGCCGGGATGCCGGCGCCGGTGTCGCTGACCGACATGATGACGACCGAGCTCTGCGGCTCCCAATCCGCGACGATCTCGACCTGGCCGGCGTCCGTGAACTTCACCGCGTTGCCGATCAGGTTGACCAGGACCTGGCGCAGGCGGTCGGGGTCGATGTTGATCTCGGCGGGGGCGGCGTCCTCCACGGTCAGGCTGATCGCCAGCCCCTTGGCCGCCGCCTGGGAGGCGAACATGTCGTGAATGTCCGACAGGAAGGTCCGCGTCTGGGTCGGCTGGCGATGGATCGCCACTTGGCCTGCCTCCAGCTTCGAATAGTCGAGGATGTCGTTGATCAGGGCCAGAAGGCTCTGGCTGGCGCGGCTGATGCGGCCGGCGAAGTGGCGGGCGGAGTCGGGCAGCCCGTTCATCTCGTTCAGCAGGCGCGAGAACCCGATGACGCTGGTCAGGGGCGTGCGGATCTCGTGGCTCATGGTGGCCAGGAAATCGGCCTTGGCGGCGGCGGCGGCGTCGGCCTGCACCTTGGCGTGGCGCAGTTCGCTCTCCATCTGGATGCGGGCGGTGACGTCGCGCAGGACGTTGATCACCTCTACCGCCTGGCCCTGCTCGTTGCGCACCACGGACGGGGCGCCTTCCAGCCAGACCCAGCGGCCGTCCTTGGCCCGCACCCGGTGCTGGCGGTCGGCGGCGGCCTCGAGCATCTCGCCGGAGAACAGGGCGGCGAGATTGGCGCGGGCCTTCTCACGCTCGTCCTCGTGTATCCCGTCCAGCAGGTTGCGGCCGATCAGTTCGTGCGGCTCGAAGCCCAGCTGCCGGCAGGCGGGCGAGCAGTAGAGCATCGTCCCGTCGGCGGCCATGCGCACGATCATGTCCGTGGCGTTCTCGGCGATCAGCCGGTAGAGGCGCTCGCTCTCCTCCAGCCTGGTCTCGGCTTCCTTGCGCTGGCTGATGTCGCGGACGACATCGTGCATCTCGATCAACTGACCATTCTGGTCGAACAGGGCGCGGGGGTGCGCCTCCACCCAGACACAATGGCCGTCCTTGTGAACGCCGCGATATTCAATCCTGGCGGGGGCGGCGTCTGGACCGGCGGCGATGTAGGCGCCGAACTCGCGCGAGACGCGGGGCTGATCGCGCGGATCGATGATGGTGTAGGTCGAACCCCCGATCATCTCCTCCGGCCGATAGCCGAGCAGCGAATAGGCCGAGGGCGACAGGTAGGTGAAGATGGAGTCCGGCCGATAGATGGCGATGACGTCGGTGGCGTTCTCGGCCAGCAGGCGATAGCGGCGCTCGCTGTTCTCGGCGCGATCCAGGGCGGCCTGCTGCTCGGTGATGTCCTGGAAGACGCCGAACAGGGCGACGGGCTTGCCGGTCGTCGGGTCCGTCTCCACCGCCGAGCGGATGGAGACGATCCGCTCCACTCCGTCCGACAACCGGCGCAGGCGCCAGGTCGCGGCATAGGGCTCGTCCGACGTCTGGGCCCGCTCGACCATCTGCGTGACCTGGGCGCGGTCGTCGGGGTGATAGGCGTCTATGGCGGCGTCGATATTGGGGTCGAAGGTGTCGGGATCGACGCCGTGGATCCGATAGACCTGGTCGGACCACTCGACCTTCTGGGTGCGGAAATCCAGGCGCCAGTGGCCCACGCCGGCCAGGGTCTCCGCCAACTGCACCAGGCGCGCCGCGCTGGCTTGTCGATCAGGACTGTCCTTTAGCGTCTCGGGCACGGCGAAGCCTCGGTTCAAGAGCCGAGGCTACACGCACAGCGCGATTTTCCCCAAGCACTTCCAGCCCGCCGCGACCCTTTGCCCAAAGCGGAAACGGGACGACGGACCTTTAGAACTCGATATCCCGACTGGCGACGAATCCAGGCAGCCGGTTCCGGCCGCGTTCAGCAGCAGGCCTTGCTGGATGCGGGCCTGGCTGGTGTCGCCGAGCAGCGACTGCGAGCCGTGGGTGTTGCCGTACTGGATGTACGTCTCCCAGGAGCCGTTGATGGAGTTCGGTCGCCCCGCAGGCCCAGTTGGGTCTGGAAGCCGTAGAAGTTGAACTCGTTGATGCGGGGCCGACATCGGTGAGGCGGCGGTTGAAGACGCCGGTGACGGTGTCGAAGATACCGTCGCCGTCCGTATCGACGTCGGTATAGGTCCCGCCAGCGGGGGACGACGCCGGGATGGTGTAAGGGGTCGTGCTGCTAAGGCCTTTCAGCGACGCCTTGGCGGCCGCGCTCAGGAACGGGTTGTTGTCCAGGGTGAACCGGTAGGTCCGGTTCCCGATCGGGGTTTCGGCCAGCTGCAGGGTCACGGCCGAATAGACGAAGTTGCCCTTGGCGAACGCCTCGATGCCCGGCGCGATCTCGTAGTGGCCCAGCGCCGTGACCGAGTAACGCTCTTGCGGCGTCTGGACGTAGTTGAGCGGCGCGAAATTATAGCTGTCGGTGGTCGCGTTGAACAACCGCACGCCGCCGCCGGTGGTGAACAGGGCACATCCGACGCCGTGCCCGCGCCGCCCGGCAGGTTCAGCGGGCGTGCGCCGGCGTTGAACCCGCAGACCGTGCCATCTGCCTGAGAAGGAGAGCCGCTGCGCAGCAGCCGATTCGGGAAGCCGGCGGCGTATTGAGCAGCGGTGGGATCGGCGTAGGCGGAGCCCAGCAGGCCGCCGCGCTTGCCTAGGGTCAGGGGCTCGCGGTCGTTGTAGCCCAGCGACAGGACCACGTTGCCCTTGCCGTCAGCGAAGTTGGCGCCGATGGTGGCGTCCACCGAATAGATCGGCGCGTCCAGGTCATCGGTGTTCTGATAGCCGGCGGTGAACTGGAAGCCTTCGAAGTCGCGCTTCAGCACGAAGTTAACGACCCCCGAAACGGCGTCCGAGCCGTAGACGGCCGATGCGCCGCCCGTGACGACCTCAACGCTGCGGATCAGGGCGGGCGGGATCAGGTTCAGGTCGACGGTGCCGGTCTGGCTGGTCGGGGTCTGCCGCTTGCCGTCCACCAGCACCAGGGTGCGGTTGGCGCCCAGGCCGCGCAGGTTCACGGTGGCCGCGCCGCCCGAACCGTTGTTCACGGTCGAGGTCACGCCCGGAACCGCTTGCGGCAGGGTGTTGAGCAGGTTCTCGGTGTTCACGATGCCCGACTGTTTCAGCTCCTGCTCGCCGACGGTGGCGATGGGGCTGGAGGAGACGAGGTCAGGGCGCGCGATGCGCGAACCGGTGACGACGATTTCCTCGATAAAGGTGTCATCCTGCGCGTGGGCCGCCGTGGCCGACATGGCCAGGAACGCCGCGTCGCAAATCATCGATGAACTCGAGCAGGCGCTCGCGTGTGGACTTGATGGTCAAATTCTTATGCTCCAGCAGCCGCGTTGAGACGGCGTGCCCTCATTTGAGAACCGGATCGATCGATGAGGCGCCGGCCGCGACCCTCGGGTGTAGGCGCTCCGCGGCCCGCAGAAGCAGGCCGACGGGCCAGCGTGATCACTGGTCCGCGAACCGAGGGTGGTGAGGAGGGGGTGCGGGTGCCGACACTATGATGCGCCAATCATCGCCATCGTGCGCATAAAGCCGGGCGTGATGCCACGAGAGTGCAAGATGATGCGCCAATGTCGCAGTTGGCGTCTCTAGTGTGTTGTAAATGCAGAATAAGTCGACTGGCGAGGCGCCTGTGAGCGGGACGCCGGGCGGTTTGCGGGGGGATTGGAGCGGCCGGGGGGAATCGAACCCCCGACATTCAGCTTGGGAAGCTGACGTTCTACCTCTGAACTACGGCCGCGTCGGCCGGGCGCGCCCGGCGGAGGCCGGAACATAGCGGATCGGAGCGGGGCCGCAAGGCGCGTTGACGCCTTGGTTCATCGGGCGCAACCTTCGGTCAAACAAGCGTATGGGGAAGCGGGCCATGGCGGACGGGCATCACGGCGAGGAGGCGCGGGCCAAGTTCCACGCCATGACCGAGGGCACGGCCGAGGATTGGGCGATCATCGCCCACGCCTCGATGGAGTTCGGCCGGGATCTGCCGACCCGGCTGCTCGCGCACCTCAAGCTGCTGCAGGGCGATTGCGGCGGGTTCGCCGTCGATCGGCTGGAGCACAGCCTGCAGACCGCCACGCGGGCCCATCAGGACGGCCAGGACGAGGAGTATGTCGTCTGCGCGCTGCTGCACGACATTGGCGACATCCTGGGACCGCGCAATCACGCGGACATCGCGGCCGCTATCGTCCAGCCCTTCGTGTCGGAGGAGAACCACTGGATGGTCGCCCAGCACGCCATCTTCCAGGGCTACTACTTCTTCGACCATCTGGGCCTGGACAAGAACATGCGCGAGCAGTTCCGGGGTCACGCGGCGTTTGAGAAGACGGCCCGGTTCTGCCACGCCTATGACCAGCCGGCCTTCGACCCGGCGTTCAAGTCCATGCCGCTGGAGGCGTTCGAGCCGATGCTGCAGCGGGTGATGTCGGCGCCCAAGCGCTCGATCTACCTGCGCGCGGCCGCGGAGTAGAACGTCAGGAGCGGACTTGAACCGGCGCCAGGTCGGCGTTGTAGCTGGCGGCGGTCTTCTTGCGGCCGAAGGACACCGGCTCGACCACATAGTCCTTGCTCTTGCGTCCCTTGCGGGCGGCGGCCTTGCGTCGGCGCGGAGTCCAGCCGGGCCTGATCAGCCGCATCAGGATCACGCCCAGGGGCGGGCTGTCGGGCGCGCCGCCATAGATCAGGGTCAGGGAGGTCACCGCCCAGATCACCAGGAAAGAGGCCAGGAAGACGAACGGCGCGAGCACCTGCATGAACTGCAGGAGGGGAAGGGCGTCGGTGAACGGGATGCGTTCGACCGGGCTGATGGCCGCGTCTAACGACACGGGCGCGCGGTCGTGCTGCTGGTCCTGCGCATGCGATCCCCCAAAATCGTCGTGCGAGTGCGGACGCGTTGAATCACGCCGTCGAGCTTAACCTTAACGGGCGTCACGATTTCATCGCAAAGCCTGCGGCGTCAAGCCTTGCGAGACCTTTGGTCTTTCAGAAATTCTGGATGGTGACCCGCAGGGCGTCCATGGCGGCGCCGGCGTGAAGCCATAGTTCGGGGTCGATCAGGTCGGAGGGGGCGATCGCCTCCGGCCAGGCGGCCTCGATCAGGGCCTCCAGCGCCTCGATCCGCCGCTCGTCCAGCAGGAAGCGCTGGTCCATCCCCGCGCGGGCCGCGTCCGGCACGGGAACGCGCAGGCGCAGGCAGGCGGGGCCGCCGCCGTTGCGCATGCTTTCGCGCACATCGACGATAACCGCGCGGCGAATGGGCGAGGGGCCGTCGACCAGCTTCTGCACCGCCGCCCAGACGGTGTTCTCCGCTTCCGCCTCGGCCGGCAGGATCAGGGCCATGTCGCCGTCCGGCAGGGTCACGAGCTGGCTGTTGAACAGGTACGAGCGGACGGCGGCCTCCAGGCTGACGTCCACTTCCTCGATGACCAGTTGCGGCAGGCGCGCCGACAGCACGTCGAACAGCAGGCCCTTGTCGTCGAAGGCGTCGGGATGGGCCAGCAGCAGGCGCTCATTGGCCACCGCCACCACGTCGTTGTGGAAGGCCCCGGCCTCGACCGCGGTGAGGGACTGGCGCGCGAACATCGCATCGCCGCCCTTCAGCCCGCCCAGCCGGGCGACCGCCTCGCTGGCGCGCCGCTGCTGGCGTTCGGGATAGCGGCCGCCGCGCGCCTCGCCGTGGACGAAGACGTTGATCCCGCGCGCGCCCTGGTTGGCGGCTAGGCGCATGTGGTTGGCCGCGCCCTCGTCGCTAAAATGCGCGCTGGCGGGCAGGGCGGGGTGGACGGCGAAGTGCGCCTCGTCACGGAAGATGGAGCGCAGGTTCCGATAGGTCTCCTCGTGCTCGAAACCGCGATGGAGCATGGTCGACAGGTTGGCGACCACCAGGTGCGTGCGGCCGTCGCCGCTGTCGGGGGCGGCGATCACCGTGGCGGCGTTGGCCGCCCACATCGCCGAGGCGGAGCTGGCGTTGCGCAACAGGGACGGATCCTCGACCGCCGCCTGGGTCAGGACCTGCACGTCGGTCCCGGAGAAGCCGAGCGCCCGCAGCGGGCCGACGGCCGGGCGGTGATGGGGCGGCAGGAAGCCTTGCTCGAGACCCAGCGCCATCAGCTGGCGCATCTTCGAGAGACCCTCCAGCGCCGCGGCGCGGGGCTTGGACACATCGCCCGCATTGCCCTGCGAGGCGACGTTGCCCAGGGACAGGCCCGCATAGTTGTGCGTCGGCCCGACCAGTCCGTCGAAATTGATCTCGCTGACGCGCACCGGCGACTCCCACGGCTGTTGTCGGTGGGCGACCAGTGCCACGGGGCGCAGGGGACCGCCACTCATGGCGTGTGGAATCTTTGGCGCGTTGCTAGAACGGGCGCATCACGGAGCGTCGCCATGACCGTCATCCAATCCCTGCTCGCCTTCACCGCCGCCGCGGCCGTCCTGACCGCCACGCCGGGTCTGGACACGGCCATGGTGCTGCGCACGGCGGCGGCGGAGGGGCCGCGCCGCGCCATATTGGCTGGCCTGGGGATCGGGATCGGCTGCCTGGTCTGGGGCGCGGCCGTGGCGGTGGGCCTGGGCGCGCTGCTGGCCGCCTCGCAGACAGCCTTCACCGTCCTGAAGTGGTCGGGCGCGGCCTATCTGTTGTGGCTGGGCGTCAAGCTGCTGCTGAAGCCGCGCAAGGCGTTCGAGATGCAGGCGGCCGAGGCGGGGAAGGGCGGCGGCGATTTCACCTGGATGCGCCGGGGTCTGCTGACCAACCTGCTGAACCCCAAGATCGGGGTGTTCTACATCTCGCTCCTGCCGCAGTTCACGCCGGAGGGCGTGGCGGCGGGGCCGTTCATGTTCGGCCTGGCGGCCATCCACTTCGTCCTTGGTCTCATCTGGACGGTGGGACTGATCGCCGCCACGCGGCCCCTGGCCAAGGCGCTGCGCAGGCCGGCGGTGGTGGCGACCCTGGATCGCCTGACCGGCGCGGTGTTCATCGCCTTCGCCGCGCGATTGGCGTTCGACCGGCGCTGACTTGCGGACCCTGCGCTCCATCCAGGCCCTGAGGGGGCTGGCCGCCCTGTCGGTGGCGGCGTTCCATGCGGCCCAATGGAGCCGGCTGGATTTCGAGATCGGCGCGGCGGGGGTCGACGTCTTCTTCGTCATCAGCGGCTTCATCATGGACGCCATGGCCGCTGAACGGCGTCAGGAGCCGGGACGATTTATCCTGCGCCGTGCCTCGCGGGTCGTGCCGCTGTACTGGACGCTCAGCCTGGCGGCGTTCGCCATAGCCTTCTTCTGGCGCGGAGCGATTCCGCGGATCATTCCGGATTGGGGGCATCTGGGCCTGTCGCTGGCCTTCATCCCGCACGTCGATCCGGACGGCTGGCCGTTCCCGCTGATCCCGCCGGGCTGGAGCCTGCATTATGAGGCGCTGTTCTATCTGACCTTCGCCTTCGCCCTGGCGTTCGCGCCGCAGTCGCGCCTGAAATTCGTGAGTACGGCCCTGGCGATGGTCTGCGTGTTCGGGGCCGCGTTCCCGCCGGCCTATCTGGTCCTGGCCAACCCCATGCTGATGGAGTTCGTGGCCGGCATGGCCCTGGCCCGAGCTTGGCGAGCGGGCGGGCTGCCGGGGGAGGGCGGGGCGACGGCCTTGCTCGTGGTGGCCTTCGTCCTGCTGGCGATCCAGCATTTCGCGGCCTTCGTGCCCGGCAACTGGCGACCGATCACCTGGGGGGGGCCGGCGCTGATGATCGTGACGGCGGCGTTGAGTTTCGAGGAGGCGCGGGTGTTTCGCCTGCCGATCCTGCAGCGGATGGGCGATGCGTCCTATTCGATCTACCTGCTTCACATCCTGATCGCGCCGTTGGTGGCGCGACTCATCTGGCCCGGTCTGCCCTGGCTTTTTATTCCGGCGATGCTGATTGTCGCGGCAGTTTGCGGCCTGGCTTGCCACCAATGGATCGAAAAGCCGTTGATCGCGGGTGCGCGCAGGCTCGCGAAAACCTGACCGCATAAAGAGAATTGGTCATATGGCGGCCTTAAGACTTAGCTCGTAACTATCGCGCCGCTTACGCGCGCGTGGGGCCTCGTAATCCGCGCGTCGATTGCGTATGTAGGACATGACAGCGTTGTCATAAGAAGGAAGAGCGCATGGCGCCGACGGGGAAATCGGAAAAGGGCGGCGAGGTTCTGGTGCTGCTGGGCGGCGGCGGGGATCTCGCCCTGCGCATGCTGCTGCCGTCCCTGTATTTCCTGGAGGCGGACCGCCTGCTGCCGGAAGGGCTGCGCATCTTCGGCGTCGCGCGGCACGAGCTGGACCGCGACGGCTATATCAGCCTGGTGCGCGAGAACCTGCTGAAGCGCGGCGGCAAGGACGACGGCGCCTGGGCCCGCCTGGTCGAGCGTCTCGACTACGTGGCCGGCGACCTGACCAAGGAAGAGGGCGCCAAAGCCCTGGCCGAGAAGATCGGCGACCATGGCCAACTGACCGTCTTCTTCGCCCTGTCGCCCAGCCTGTACGCCCCAGTGTGCGCGGCCCTGCAGGCGGCGGGCCTGACCCACGAAGATACGCGCCTGGTGCTGGAGAAGCCCATCGGCCGTGACTTCGAGACCTCGCAGCAGATCAACGAGGCCGTCGGCCAGGTGGTGACGGAGCGGCAGATCTTCCGCATCGACCATTATCTGGGCAAGGAGACGGTCCAGAACCTGATGGCCCTGCGCTTCGCCAACGTGCTGTTCGAGCCGTTGTGGAACGCCCAGTCCATCGACCACGTCCAGATCACCGTGGCCGAGACCGAAGGCGTCGGCGAGCGCTGGCCCTATTACGACGAGTACGGCGCCCTGCGCGACATGCTGCAGAACCACATGCTGCAGCTGCTGTGCCTGGTGGCCATGGAGCCGCCCTCAGGCCTCGATCCCGACGCCGTGCGCTCAGAAAAGGTGAAGGTCCTGCGCTCCCTGCGCCCATTCACGCCCGAGACCGCCGCCGCCCATTCGGTGCGCGGCCAGTATCTGAAGGGCGTGGTCGAGGGCAAGGAAGTGAAGGGCTATCTGGAGGAGGTCGGCAAGAAGACCGACACCGAGACCTTCGTCGCCCTGAAGACGTATGTCGACAACTGGCGCTGGGCCGGGGTGCCGTTCTTCCTGCGCACGGGCAAGCGCCTGCCGGAGCGGCGCACCCAGATCGTCATCCAGTTCAAGCGCGTGCCGCACTCGATCTTCGACGGGGAGGGGCGTCACGACCTGGTGTCCAACCGTCTGGTCATCGACCTGCAGCCGGACGAAGACATCAAGCTGCTGATGATGAACAAGCAGCCCGGCCTGGACGCCGACGGCATGCGCCTGCAGGCGCTGCCCCTGTCGCTGAGCCTGGCCGCCGCGTTCGGCGGTCGCCGCAGGATCGCCTATGAGCGGCTGCTGCTGGACGTGTTCAAGGGCGACCGCACCCTGTTCGTGCGTCGTGACGAGGTCGAGCAGGCCTGGGCCTATGTGGACGGGGTCGCCGACGCCTGGGCCGAAGCCGGCATCAAGCCGCAGACCTATCCGGCCGGCGCCTGGGGTCCCGCGACCTCCGACGACCTGATCAAGACGAAGGGCCGCGCCTGGAATGGCTGAGATCGAGACCTTCGCCAGCCGCGAAGCCGCCTATGACGCGGCGGCCGAGGCCATGGCCGACGCCCTGCGCGCCGGCCTGCGAGCCAAGGGCTACGCCAGCCTTGCCGGGGCGGGGGGCACGACCCCGGCTCCGGTCTATGAGCGGCTGTCGAAGGTGGAGCTGGCCTGGGATCAGGTGACGACCGCCCTGGTCGATGAGCGTTTCGTCCCCAACACCGCGCCCGACAGCAACGAGAAGCTGATTCGCGAGCATCTGCTGAAGGACCGCGCGGCGGTCGCCAAGTTCCTGCCGATGTATTCCGACGGCTCGCCCAGCGAGGCCGCGTCGGTGGCGTCCAAGTCGCACGGCAGGATCCTGCCGCTGGACGCCGTGCTGCTGGGCATGGGTGAGGACGGCCACTTCGCCTCGCTGTTCCCGGGCAATCCCGCCCTGGACGAGGGTTTGGATCTCTCGTCGCGCAAGGTGGTTCTGGCCGCGCCCGCCGGCGAGCCGGCCCCGCCGCAGACCCGCCTGACCTTCACCCTGGCCGCCCTGGTCCAGAGCCGCAGCCTGATCCTGCTGGTCACCGGCGCGGCCAAGAAGGCGGTGGTCGAGGCGGCCCTCGCCGACCCCGCGCGTTATCCCATCGGCGCCGTGCTGGCGCAGAGCAAAGCCCCTGTCCGCGTCCTGTGGGCCGCGTGAGGAAGACCATGTCCGCTCCCCTGAACAAGACCGTCGCCGAAGTCACCGCCCGCATCGTCGAGCGCAGCCGCGAAACCCGCACCGCCTATCTGGCGCAGGTGGACGCCGCGGCCGCCGCCGGCCCCGGCCGAGCCAAGCTGTCCTGCGCCAACTGGGCCCACGCCTTCGCCGCCGAGGAGGTTCAGGACAAGCTGCGGGTCATGGACCTGAACGCGCCGAACATCGGCATCGTCTCGGCCTATAACGACATGCTCTCGGCCCACCAGCCGCTGAAGCGCTATCCCGACATCATCAAGGCGGCGGCCCGCGAAGTCGGCGCCACGGCCCAGTTCGCCGGCGGCGTGCCCGCCATGTGCGACGGCGTCACCCAGGGCCGCCCGGGCATGGAGCTGTCGCTGTTCTCGCGCGAGGTGATCGCCATGGCCACCGCCGTGGCCCTGACCCACGATGCGTTCGACGCCACCCTGGCGCTGGGCGTCTGCGACAAGATCGTGCCGGGCCTGGTGATGGGGACCCTGACCTTCGGCCATCTGCCGGCGATTTTCGTCCCCGCCGGGCCCATGACCTCGGGCCTGCCCAACAGCGAGAAGGCCCGTGTCCGCGCGCTGTACGCCGAGGGCAAGGTCGGCCGTGACGAACTGCTGGCGGCGGAGAGCGCCTCCTACCACGGCCCGGGCACTTGCACCTTCTACGGCACGGCCAACTCCAACCAGATGCTGATGGAGCTGATGGGCCTGCACCTGCCGGGCAGCGCCTTCGTGCATCCCAACACGCCCCTGCGCGACGCCCTGGTGCGCGCCGCCGCCCATCGCGTCGCCGCGATCACGGGCAAGGGCGACGCGTTTGCGCCCAGCGGCCGGGTCATCGACGAGAAGGCCGTGGTCAACGGCGTCGTCGGCCTGATGGCGACCGGCGGCTCGACCAACCACGCCCTGCACCTGCCCGCCATGGCGCGGGCGGCGGGCATCCAGCTGGAGCTGGAGGACATGGACGAGCTGTCCGCGGTGGTGCCGCTGCTGGCCCGCGTCTATCCCAACGGTTCGGCCGACGTGAACCAATTCCACGCCGCCGGCGGCATGGCCTTTGTCACGCGCGAACTCCTGATCGCCGGCTTGGCGCATGAGGACGTGCTGACCGTCGCCGGCCACGGCCTGTCGCGCTTGACCCAGGAGCCGCATCTGAATGGCGAGACCCTAGTCTGGAAGGACGGCGCCCCGGAGAGCCTGGACCGCGACATCCTGCGTCCGGTCAGCGACCCCTTCCAGCACGAGGGCGGCCTGCGCCTGCTGAAGGGCGGCTTGGGCCGTGGGGTCATCAAGACCAGCGCCGTGAAGCCGGAGCATCGTACGGTGACGGCGCCCGCGATCGTGTTCGAGACTCAGGAAGACTTCCTCGCCGCCTTCAAGCGCGGCGAGCTGGACCGCGACTTCATCGCCGTGGTCCGCTTCCAGGGGCCGGCCGCCAACGGCATGCCGGAACTGCACAGCCTGTCGCCGGCGCTGGGCGTTCTGCTGGACCGTGGGTTCAAGGTGGCGCTGGTCACCGACGGCCGCATGTCCGGCGCCTCGGGCAAGACGCCCGCCGCCATCCACGTGACGCCGGAAGCCGCCAACGGCGGCCCGCTGGCCTATGTGCGGGACGGCGATCTGGTGCGCCTGGACGCCGACAACGGCGTGCTGGACATCCTGGTGGACGCGGCCGAACTGCGCGCCCGCCCGGCGGCCGTGAAGCCGGCGGACCAGCATGGCTTCGGCCGCGAGCTGTTCGGCTGGATGCGCCAAGGCGCCGGCCCGGCGGATCGCGGCGCCAGCGTCTTCTACGCCTAGCTCTTCTCCTGCCCCGCTTGCGGGGGAGGGGGACCATGCGAAGCATGGTGGAGGGGGCGCTAGCTGAGGTTCAGAAGAGCGCGCCCTCCGTCGCGTCGCTGCGCGCCGATCCACCTCCCCCCGTACGCTTCGCTACAGAGGAGGAGAGATTACTCGAACGAGATCGGCAGCAGCTTCTCGTACAGGCGACGCGAAGCGCCGTAGCATTCACAGGTCATGGCCTCTAGGCCGGCGCGGTCGAGGATGTCGACGATGCCACGGCGATAGCGGATCAGACCCTTGGCCTGCAGGGCGCCGGCCACGGCGGTCACCGTCGTGCGTTGCACCCCCAGCATGTCGGCCAGGAATTCCTGGGTCAGGCTGACGGTGTCGACGTCAATGCGGTCGTGGCAGGTCAGCAGCCAGCGGCAGAAGCGCGCCTCGACCGAATGCAGGGCGTTGCAGGCCACCGACTGGATGGCGTGGCCGAACAGGGCGTCCGAGTGCTTGTGGATCAGGGTCTGTAGCGTGGCGCTGCGTTTGACCACGTCCTGGAACTGGCTGACCCCGATGCGCGAGGCCGAGCCTGGTACCTGGACGATGGCGCGGGACAGCGAAATGCGAGGCGTGAAAGCCGTGCCCAGACCCAAGCCGCCTTCGCGGCCGATAGTCGAGGATTCGATCGCCGCTCCATTCTCCATAAGCGTCATCAAGGAAATGACGCAGTCGTGTGGAAAATAAACGGTCTCTACGGGATCGCCCGGATCATAGAGCAGGCGTCCTTTCTCAAACTCCACTTGGGTGAGATGAGCGGATACCAAGCTGTAATCGTCCGGGGGTAGGGCTGCGAGAAATCTGTTCTTCACCGGACGGCGGGTTCCTTAGCTTTGCCTGGGAATCACAACGCGACCCCCTAAGCGAGGGTTGCAAGCTATAGGTCCGCGAAATGCGGCGCCGTCAGGTAGCCGACACAAATGCCGGAAAGCGTTCGGAATGCGGAAACCCTGTGCTCGGAAAGCACAGGGTCCGCCTAGTCACGGCTATTCTTTGATTTGTCGGGTTCCCGACATTTAATCTGGGGCGCGAGAAGTCTCTGCTTCCCTGAAGGCGCGCGATTACAGCGTCACGCGGGCTCCAAGGCGCGCGTGCGCTTGCGCTGCCGACCCAGATGATAGGCCGCGCCGACGCCCGCCAGGGCGAGGGCCGCAATGCCCGCCGTGGCCAGGGGGCGCATCTGGGCGGTCGAGAACAGGCTTGTCTCGCGGACATCAGGATAATAGCTGCGCTCGCGCAGGTCCTGACCTGCGTGGTGAAGGTTGTCGTCGTTCGGCAAGCGCTTGGCCGACTTATCCTTCGAGAGCGCGGGAAGCAGCCGCGCCATCACTTGCTCCGCCAGTTGCGGCCAAGCGCTCCAGGCCAAGGTCTGGAAGAGGCCCGCGCCGCCGACCGTCATCTCCCGCACGTGGTGCTCGGCCGCGTACAGGATCGCCTGGGCGACCAAGGGCGCGGCGTAGACGGGCGGCGGGTTGCGCATCGCTTGGCCGACGTAGTTGCGCGCATGGTCCTTGTAGGGCGTGTCGATGGCGCTGGGTTTGATGTGCGTCACCGTGATCGGCGCTTTCTGCTCCATCAGTTCCATGCGCAGGGCGTTGGTGAACCCCCGTACCGCGTGCTTGGAAGCGGAGTAGGCCCCCTGAGTGGGGATGGCCACGTCGCCGAGAATCGAACCCACATTGATGATCGTTCCGCCGTGCGGGCGATTGCGAAGTTTCTCAACCGCCGCCAGGGAGCCGTGAACAACGCCCCAGTAGTTGGTGTCGAACAGCTTGCGCTGGTCATCCAGCGGGACGCGGGTGACGTCGCCAAAGATCGAGACCCCGGCGTTGTTCACCCAGGTGTCGAAGCCGCCGAACCGGTCCACAGCGCAGGCGGCCAGACGATCAATCTGTTCGGCGTCTCCCACATCCGTCACGCAATAGGCGACTTCGGCTCCCTTGCCGCGCAGGTCGGCGCAGACGTCTTTCAACGCCTCTTCGTTGCGCGCCGCGAGCACCAGACGCGCGCCACGGGCCGCCGCGGCTCGGGCCGTGGACAGCCCGATGCCGGATGTCGCGCCGGTGATGACCATGACCTGCTCGCGCAGGGGTTTTAGCTTCAGTCTTCCCCGATGTGCGTTCATGTCAGTGCAGGTCGAGGTTCGCGCGGTCGCCCATGTCGGGCTGGCTGCCCGTGACGTTGGCCTTGGCGACTTCCCAGGCGAAGCGGACCGGACCGCCCTTGGAGATCCAGATTGCGGCGTCCTCGACATCGAGGCACAGCAGGGTCAGGCGCGGATCGTCCTTGCCTTCCGGATACCAGGCGGCGACGACGGGGTTCCAGTACTTCTCGATGCGGGCGTGATCGCGCATCTGCATCAGGTGACCGCCGATACAGGCCTGGAAGTCGCCGTCCTTGGCCTGGACGGTGAACATGGCCATGGCGCCTTCCTCAACCGCCTGGGCGAGATCGGTGTCCTTGAGGGTGAAGAACCAGATCTTGCCGGTCTCGGGCTCCGCATAGGCGGTCATCGGTTGGAAATGCTCGTCCGACCGGGTCAGCCCGAGCATGCCGAAGCGAGCGTCGTCGATTTCCTTCCAAAGGCGCTTTTCGACGGCGGCCTTGTCGTTCACTTCGGTGGACATGGCGATGCTCCCTGCTGGTTGTGATCCCAGGAAGAACCGCTGGCGACAGAACGGGTTCCGGTCAGAAGGGGCCGTGCTTGCCCACGCTCTCGAACCGGGCGTCCTCGGCCTTGTGATAGAACTGCGAGGCGATCAGCCAGGCTTTCACGGGCCGCAGCGTGCCCAGGCACCCCGCCGCGAACAGGGGCAAGGTGAAGAGGAAGTGGAACCAGATCGGCGGCTGGTACGCGATCTCGATCCAGGCGAACAGGGCCATGATCGCGCAGCCGATGCCGGTCATCACGAAGAAGGCCGGACCGTCGGCCGGATCGGCGAAGGCGTAGCTGAGACCGCAGACGTTGCAGGCGGGCGCGACCTTCAGGAAGCCTTCGAACAGCTTGCCCTCTCCGCAGCGCGGGCACTTGCAGCGCAGGCCGCTGATGATCGGGGCCGGGGGCGTGTGGACGTCGTTCGGGTCGGACATGGTCTTGGCGAGCCTACAATCGAGAGCTATATGCATACAATCGGTCATCAATGTATGCATCTGGGTGGTTCATTGCAATGACGACCGACGAGGCGATCGCATCGGAACTGCGGCCGGAGGGCGGACCGGTCTATGTGCGCGTGGCCGACGCCATCCATTCGGCTGTGCTGGCGGGGCGACTGCAGCCCGGCGATCGCCTTCCGGCCCAGCGAGCCCTGGCCGCTCGGCTGGCTGTGGACTTCACCACCATCACCCGAGCCTACGGCTTGGCGCGCGAGCGTGGCCTGCTGGAGGGGGAGGTCGGCCGGGGCACCTTCATCCGTTCAACGGCCGGGGAGGAGATTCGCTCCGTCGTCGATCTGTCCATGAACCTGCCGCCGCAGCCGTTCGGCGTGTCGCTGGCGGCGGCCCTCGACGAGGAGATGTCGCGCATCCTCAAGCGCAGCGACCTTGCGGCGGTGATGGCCTATCGCGCGCCCACAGGGGCGGCGCCGGAACGGGCGGCCGGCGCGCGCTGGCTGGAGCCGCTGCTGGGCAAGGCGGTGGATGCGGCGCGCGTGGTGGTGACCGCTGGCGCCCAGGCGGGGCTGAACGCGGTGATGCAGGTTCGCCTGAGACCCGGCGACGGGCTAGTGGTCGACGACCTGACCTATCCCGGCCTGATCGCCGCCGCGCGGCAGCGGGGCCTGAGGCTGATCACCGTCGAGGCGGACGAGGAGGGGATGTCGCCCGATGCACTGGAGGCGGCTTGCCGGAATGGGGCGGCTAGAGCGCTCTATCTGGTGCCGACGCTCTACAACCCCACCGCCGCCACCCTGGGCGAGGAACGGCGGCGTCGCCTGGCGCAGATCGCCCGCCGCCACGACCTGACGATCATCGAGGACGACGCCTACGGCCGATTGCCCGACACGCCGACGCCAGCCGTGGCGGTGTTCGCGCCGGAGCGGACCTTTCACGTGGCCACCCTATCCAAGTCCCTGTCGCCAGGGCTGCGCACGGCCTTCGTGGTCGCGCCCGACGAGGCGGCGGCCAAGGCGGTGGCGGACGCCGCCCACGCCCAGGCGATGATGCCGGCGCCGTTGATGAGCGCGGTGTTCGCCGGCTGGATGCAGACCGGCGCGGCCGAGGCGCTGCTGGCCGGGGTGCGGACGGAGGCCGCCGCGCGCCGCGCCATCGCGGCCGAGGTGCTGCCCACGGCCCAGGGCGGCGCCAACAGCCTGCACGTCTGGCTCGACCTGCCGGCGCGCCTGGATCGGCTGGCCCTGGCGGAGCTGGCGCGGGAGCGGGGACTGGGCGTCGCTACCTCAGACCTGTTCGCGGCGGGCGCGCCGCCCAATGGCCTGCGTCTGTCGCTTGGCGCGCCAGGCACGCGGGCCAGTCTGACGCGGGGGCTGAAGGCGCTGGCCGAGCTGACGGCATAGAAAAAGCCGCCCGGCGGACCGGGCGGCTTCATTCGTCTGGCGATCGGCCGGCTTAGCGCGCGGTGATCTGGGCCGAGGAGACCCAGCCGCGGTTGCCGTTCTCGTCGTCCACTTCCATCCAGACGCCGTTGCGCTGGCCGGTGGGGTAGAGGACGTCGCCGGCGTCGACCGGGACCACGACCTTGCCAGTCGGGGCCGGGGTGGCGCGCAGGCTGAGGGCGACCTTGGCGGTCTGTCCGGCGGCCGGAGCCGCGGCGGACGCCTGGTTCGGGGCCTGGGCCCGCATGTAGTTCACCAGGTCCACATAGGCGTTGAAGTAGGCCGCCGTGATGACCTTGCCGATTTCGGTGTCGGAATAGCCGCCGGCCACCGCGCCGAAGCCGCCGCCGTAACCGCCGCCGCCCAGCGACAGGTCGGTTTTCTGGGCGGTGCCCTCGGCGATGTAGAGCTGCTCGGTGGTGCGGGCGTCGACCAGGGTGATCAGGGTGTGCGCCTGGGCCTTCTTGGTCTTCAGGTTGCCGGCCAGGAAGCCGACCGGACCCGGGATGAAGCCGCTCACGGCGCCCAGGTTCATGCCGCCGGCGTTGGCGTTCGAATTGGCGATGTCCGGGACGATGAAGAAGTCGGCGGCCTTGACCTGGCCCCTGCCGATGTTCGAACCGCGCGCCAGTTCGCCGCCCAGCTCACGTTCGCCCTGGCGCATGGCCAGGCCGCCGTTGCGGTCGACGATGCGCAGGCAGCCCGAGCGCATGGCGAACAGCTTCAGCAGGGCTTCCGGGTTGGACAGACCCAGCGAGGTCCACCACTGGTTTTCCGGCTCCTGAATGGCGGCCGTGCCCAGAGGTTGGGCGCACTTCGGAAGCTCCGGCGTCGCCGTGTTCTTCGGGCCCTTCTTGTCCATGCCGTATTGCGCGGCGGCGGGTTGAGCCAGGCCCAGCAGGGCCGTCGCCGCGACAGCGGCAGTCAGGATCTTTCGCATGTGTAATTCCCCAGATACGGGCGCCCGTGTAACGCAACGCCGTCCCCAGGCCAAGATCGCGCGGACCGTTGTTCGGTTAAAGGCTCGTAATGTGCGACTAAAAGCCCAAAACCCGCCCGTAACGATCGCGATGATACGTGGTCCCGCCGAACAACGCTTCCGCGATGCGAGCCCTTTTCATGTAAAGGCCCGCGTCGTGTTCATCGGTCATACCGATGCCGCCGTGCATTTGCACCATTTCGATTGAAGCCAGGTGCAGAATCTCGTTGGCCCGGGCCTTGGCCAACGAGGCGGTCGCGCGGGCGTCCTGACCGGCGTCGATGGCTTCCAGGGCCGCCTCGACGCAGGAGCGGGTCATCTCCAGGTCGGTGAACATCTTGGCCGCCCGGTGCTGCAGCGCCTGGAACGTGCCGATCACCTGACCAAACTGGGTGCGGGTCTTCAGATACTCGAGGGTGATCTCGAACGCCTGAGTCGCCGTGCCCAGCATCTCGGCCGCTAGGCCGGCGCGGGCGCGATCCAGGGTCGGCTCCAGAACGGCCCAGCCCTTGTCCGCTTCGCCCAGCACCGCGTCGGCGCCGACCTCGACGCCCTCGAAGGTGATCTTGGCCGCGCCCCGGCTGTCGGCCAGGGACAGGTGGCTGCGGATGACGCCTGGCGCGTCGCCGGCCACCAGGAACAGGGTGATGCCGTCGGTTCCCTTGCCGCTGGTGCGGGCGGCGACGATCAGCAGGTCGGCGGCCTCGCCGTCCAGCACGAAGGTCTTGGTCCCGTTCAACACCCAGCCGCCGCCGTTCTTCTCGGCCTTGAGGGCGGTCTTCTCCGGCGCGTGGTGGGAACCTTCGTCCACGGCCAGGGTGGCGACGATCTCGCCGCCGGCGATCCTGGGCAGCCACTCGGCCTTCTGCGGGTCCGAGCCGCCCAGCATCAGGGCGGACGCCGCCGTCAGGGCGGTGGAGATCAGCGGAGAGGCGGCCAGGGTACGGCCCGTCTCCTCCAACACCAGACCCAGGCTCAGATAGCCGAAGGCCGAGCCGCCATGTTCTTCCGGCACGATGACGCCGGCCCAGCCCATCTGGCCCATCTCGGCCCAGGTGGGGGCGTGGAAGGTGGCCTTGGACTTGCCGTCGCGCAGCTTGCGCAGGGCGGTGGTCGGGGCGTTCTCCTGGGTCCATTCTCGCGCGGCGTCGCGCAGCATGGTCTGTTCTTCGTTGAGCACGGCCATGTTGGTTTTCCCTTGTTCTCTATGGGCCTTATTGGTGGTCGAGCAGGCCGAGCACCCGCTTGGCCACGACGTTCAGGTTCACTTCGCTGGTGCCGCCCTCGATGGAGTTGCCCTTCGAGCGCAGCCATCCGCGCGTCACCGCCAGCTCATCCTTGGCGAAGCCTTCGCCCTCCCAGCCCAGGCCTTGCAGGCCCATGGCCTCGACCATCAGTTCGTACCGCTCCTGGTTCATCTTGGCGGCGGCGTATTTGATGATCGATACGGCGGCGCTGGGGCCCTTGCTAGCCTTGGACTCCGCCTCGGCCCGACGCACGGTCAGCATGAAGGCGTGGGCGTCCATGCGGTGGGCGGCGATGCGGGCGCGCAGGTCGCCGTCGTCGATGCGGCCCTGGTCGTCGACCCCGATCTCCTTCTTGGCCACCTCGACCAGGTCCAGACCGCCGCCGCCGCCGAAGCCGGACGCGGAGATGTTCTGGCGCTCGTACTGCAGCAGCCGCTTGGCGATGTCCCAGCCGCCGTTCAGCTTGCCGACCATCTGGTCCTTGGGGACCTTCACATTGTCGAAGAAGGTCTCGCAGAACGGGGACGAGCCGCTGATCAGCTTGATCGGCCGCGCCTCGACGCCCGGCGTCGTCATGTCGAACAGGACGAAGCTGATGCCCTCATGCTTCTTCGAGGTGTCGGTGCGTACAAGGCAGAAGATCCAGTCGGCCTGATCGGCGTAGGAGGTCCACACCTTCTGGCCGTTGATCAGGAAGTGATCGCCCTTGTCCTCGCACTTGGTCTGCAGGGCGGCCAGGTCGGAGCCCGCGCCGGGTTCGGAGTAGCCCTGGCACCAGCGGGTCTCGCCGCGAATGATCGAGGGGATGAACTTCTGCTTCTGCTCCTCGGTGGCGTATTCCAGCAGCACCGGGCCCAGCATCCACACGCCGAAGCTCATCAGGGCGGGACGGGCGCGGATGCGGCGCAGCTCCTGCTCCAGCACCTTGTTCTCGTCCTTGGACAGGCCGCCGCCGCCGTACTCCTTGGGCCACATGGGCGCGGTCCAGCCCTTGGCGGCCATGCGGTCCAGCCAGAGCTTGGCGTCGGGGTTCTTCCAGACGAACTTACGGCCGCCCCACGGGGCGTCGTCCTCACCCATCGGGGCGTTCAGGGACTCCGGATAGTTCTCCGCCAGCCAGGCCCGCGTTTCGGCCCGGAAGGCCTCCAGATCGGTTCCGCCGAAATCGGCCATGACCGTCCTCCCTCGATGATCTTGTCGTTGAGGCAAGCATGCCCTTGGCGCGCGCGGCGACGCAAGCTGATTCAAACGATTGTTCGCATCGGGGCGGTGCGTCATTGCAACGGTTGAGACTGTCACCGCCCGCGCGTACCCAAGGCGCATGACTCCGATCCGTGAGATTCGGGCGGCCCTGCTTGCGGTGGCGCCGACACTGGCCTCGATCCTGGCCGCCGTGGCCGGCGTCATGCTGCTGACCTCGGGCGCGACCCCATCGGAGCCGGAGCGCTTCGTCTTCCTGCTGCGCGTTGCGCCGCAATGGCTGATCGAGGCCAGCCACACCCTGTCCTCGATGATCGGGCTGCTGTTGCTGATGCTGGCCTTCGGCCTGCGGGCGCGGATCGACGCGGCCTGGTGGGCGGCGGTCGCCCTGTTGTGGGCCTCCACGATCCTGGCCGTGCTCAAGGGGCTGAACTGGGAAGAGGCCTTGCTGCTCGGCTTTTCCGCCGTTGTATTCTCGCCGCTTCACCCCGCGTTCCCCCGCAAGTCGCGGCTGATGCAGATGGAGCTGACGCCGGGCTGGATGTTCTCAGCGGTGGCGGTGCTGCTGGGAGCGTGGCTGATCGGGCGGTGGGCGTTCTTCCACGCCGACTATCGCAGCCAGCCGTGGTGGCGGGCTCTGGCGGATGAAGACTACATGCGCACGGTGCGCTCCTCTGCCGGGGCGGCGGTGCTGCTGCTGGCGATCGGGGTCTGGCGCCTGTTCGCCACCACGGCGACGCCCAAGGTGATCGGCGACGCCGACGAGGATTTCGCCAAGGTCCGCTCGATCCTGGCCTCGGCCGAGAACGCCGAGCCGGAGTCCAACCTGGCCCTGCTGGGCGACAAGCGCTTCCTGTTCTCGCCGTCGGGCCAGAGCTTCCTGATGTTCGGCGTGCGCGGGCGCTCCTGGATCGCCATGGGCGGGCCGGTGGGCCAGCGGGACGAGCGCATGGACCTGCTCTGGCGCTTCCGCGAACTGGCCGACGCGCATGGCGCGCGCACCGCGCTTTACGGCCTTGATCCCGAGGACCTGCCAGACGTGGTCGAGCTGGGTTTCTCCATCCAGAAGACCGGCGAAAGCGCCGTCGTTCAGCTGGAAGGCTTCTCCCTTCAGGGGCGCCGCCGCGAGGTCCTGCGCCGCAACTGGCGCAAGGCCGGCGAGGGCGGGGCGCTGTTCGAGGTGATCGAAGCCGGCGCCGCCGGGGCCGTGATGGAAGACCTGCAGGCGGTTTCCGACGCCTGGCTTGGCCGTCACGCCGGCGGGGAGAAGAGCTTCTCCATGGGCCGTTTCGACCCGCGCTATGTCTGCGAATTCCCCACCGCCCTGGTGCGGGTGGAGGGCAAGATCGTCGCTTTCGCCACCCTGTGGACGACGCCGGACAAGTCGACCTTCTCCATGGACCTGATGCGCTATTCTGACGGCGCGCCGCCCAACATCATGGACTTCCTGTTCGTGGAGCTTCTGCAGTGGGGCCGCGACCAGGGCTACGCCGGGTTCGAGTTCGGCGTCGCGCCCCTGGCGGGCCTGGAGGATCGCCGCCTGGCGCCGATCCTGTCGCGGGTGGGCCACCTGCTCTTCGAGCGGGGCGAGGACATCTACAATTTCCGGGGCGTGCGCCGGTACAAGGACAAGTACGATCCGCTGTGGCGGCCTCGCTATGTGGCTGCCCCGCACAAGTGGGTCATCCCGCTGCTGATGGCCGACGTCGGCCTGTTGTCCAGCGGCGGCGTGGCGGGCCTGACCAAGCGCCCCAAGGAGCCCAAGAAGGCCGCTTAGCGCCCGGTCTGCACGCCCATCAGATTGGCCAGGTGGACCAGCATCATCAGGGATCCGACCGCGGCCAGCATCATCATCGGCCGCCATGGAATCATGCGCGGGCCCTTGGCCGGGTTCGACGGCTGGGCGCCGCGCCAGCCGCAGAATACGGCGGCCGTCAAAAAGCCGATGGCGGCGATCACAGTGGTCGTCAGCGTCATGCCGCACACCTGCCCACGTCGGTTCCCGTATGCAAGCGTTCGTCCACAGACATTATCGTCGGACCCCAGATTTAGCGTTAACTCCGCGTTTACACACTAGGGCTCGCTGGCTAGCGTCTCGTGTGAAGAGTGCCTGGAGATCAATTCGATGAGCGCGGGGGCGCCGTGGAGCGTGAAGGGGATCGACCCCAAAGCGCGTGAGATCGCAAAGGATCTCGCCCGCCGCTCCGGCATGACGCTCGGTGAGTGGCTCAACCGCATGATCCTTGAGGATGATGCGCCGGACCTTGGCGACAGCGCCTACGGCGGCCGTCCGCAAGGTCACAACGTCCTCGACCATCCGCGTTCGCAGCGCGAGTCGCGGTTCGATCCGTCGGGCTATCCGCTGGACGAGGCCGGTCGCATCGCCCTGGCGCTGGAGCGCCTGTCCGAACGCATCGAGGCGGCCGAAGCGCGCCAGGCCCGCGCCGTCACCGGCATCGACCATTCCGTCCGCAACGTCATCGCCCGACTGGAGACGGCCGAGCGCGACGCCGTGGCTGTCGCCGCCCGCTTCGAGGGCGCGATCAGCGATCTGGGCCAGGAGCAGCAACGCGCCGCCGACCGCCTGCGTCGCATGGAGCTGGGCGGGGCCGACGCCGCCTCCACCGAGGCGATCAAGACCCTGGAAAGCGCCATCGGCAAGCTGGCTGGCCAGGTCTATGAGGGCGAGGCCAAGACCAAGATCGCGCTGGACGGACTGAAGACCTCGAGCGGGCGTGCGGTCGATACTGACGCCCTGGTCGAGGCCGTGGTTTCGCGTGTGGCCCAGCGGCTGGAAGCGGCGGAGGCCAAAACCGCCGACGCCCTGCTGGAGCTGAGCGCATCCTTCATCACCCTCGACGAACGCCTCAAGGCCGTCGAGGGCGGGGCGGGGATCGGCGGCGAGGGCCTGGGCGCCCTGGCCGCCGACCTCTCGCGCCGCATGGAAGCCGCCCGGGCGGAGATGACGGTCCAGCTGGAGAAGTCCGCCGGCGGCCGCCTGAACACCCTGGAAGCTTCCTTCCATACCCTGCAATCGCATGTGGAGGCGGCCGAGCGCCGCTCGACCGGCGCCCTGGAGCGCATGGGTCGCGAGGTGATGTCCATCGCCGGCGCCATGAACGCCAAGATCAAGGACGTCGAGGATCGCAACGCCGACGCCGTGGAGAAGATGGGGGCCGAAATCGCCCGCGTCGCCGCCACGACCGACGGCAAGCTGGCCCGCGCCGACCTTGTCCAGGCCCAGGCGCTGGAGCGCCTCGGCGGCGAGATCGCCCGCATCACCGAGCGTCTGTCCGAACGCATCGCCACGGCCGAGCAGCGCAACGCCCGCGCCATCGACGACGTGGGCGAGCAGGTGGCCCGCGTGGGCGAGCGCCTGACCGAACGCCAGGAACGCGTCACCAGCGAACTGAGCGAGCGCATCCGCCAGAGCGAGGAGCGCACGGCGCGCCTTCTGGAGGAAGCCCGCGAGAAGGTCGACGCCGGCCTGCAGGGCGCGCGCCGCCGTCTGGCCCATCCGGTTTCTGAGGCGCCGGCCGAAACGCCCGCGCCTGCGCCGACGGCCACCGCCTTCGTCTCCGAAGGCCTGGAGGAGCGCGCCGCGTCCTTCTCCGAGGGACGGTTCTCGTTCTCCGAGGTTGGGGTCGAGGATCATCGTCCGCCGCTGACCGCCCAGACCTTCGCGCGTCCGGCCGAGCCGGTCGCCGCCAAGCCTGAGCCGCAACCCGAGGCGGAGCCGGAACTCGCCTCGCTGTTCGAACCGGCGGACCCAGTCGAGTACGAAGACGATCCGCTGGCGGCCCGCTCGCCGGACGACCTCGGCTTCACGGACGAGGATTTCGACGCGGCCGACGGCTTCATCCCGCTGCACGAGTCCGAAGAGACGCCGGACGGTCGGGACCTGTTCGGCAGCGGCCAGAACTACCTGCTGACGCCGGAAGGCGATCCGGAACCGGTCCGCGTCCTGTCGACCCGCGAGGCGGTTGAGCAGGCCCGCGCCGCCGCGCGCGCCGCCCAGTCCAGCGCCGAGACGCGCCCCTTCGGCCTGACGCCGTCGGGTGGTTCGCGCTCGTTCTTCTCGGGCTTCATGGGCTCTCGCCGGGGCGGCCGTCGCGCCGGCTCGTCCATGCAGACCGTGGCCTTCTTCGGCGCGGGCGTGGCCCTGCTGGGGATGATGACCACCGGCCTGGTGCTGAGCAACAACTCCGAAAAGGCTGGGTCCAAGACCGACGGGACGGCCCCGCGCGCGCCGCTCGAGAACGCCCGCGCCGCCGTCGCCATCGCTTCGCCGACCGTCGCCCCGACCCTTGCGGCGTCGATCACCGAAGACCAGACCAAGGCCTATGAAACCGCCGTGCGCCGGATCGAGGCGGGCGACGCGACCGCCGTGGCGCCTCTGCGCAACATCGCCGAGGCCGGCCATCCGGCGGCCCAGTTCTACATGGCCAAGCTGTACGAGAACGGCGAAGGCGGCCTGAAGGCCAACCCGGCGGAGGCCCGTCGCTGGACCGAACGCGCCGCCCAGGGCGGCGACCGCAAGGCCATGCACAATCTCGGCCTCTACTACTTCGAGGGGCAGGGCGGTCAGAAGAACCCCGCCGTCGCCGCCGAGTGGTTCCGCAAGGCCGCCGATCTGGGCCTGGTGGACAGCCAGTACAATCTCGGCCGCATTTACGAGGCCGGCTTCGGCGTCGCCCAGGACGAGGCCGAGGCCTACAAGTGGTATCTGATCGCCGGCCGCGCCGGAGATGACGAGGCCCGCGCCAGCGCCGTGCGCCTGAAAGCCAAGCTGAACGCCCAGGTCCAAGCGACCGCCGAGCGCGCCGCCACCGGCTTCCGCGCGGCAGGAGCGGCCGCGCCCGCCGCCGCCATCGCATCGGCCAGCACCGCCACCGGGCTGGTCACGGCTCAGAAGGCCTTGTCGCGTCTCGGCTACTATCAGGGGCCGCAGGACGGCGTGTCGTCGCCGGCGCTTCGCCTGGCGATCTCCGCCTATCAGCGCGACCAGGGGCTCTCGACGACCGGCAAGGCCGATCCGGAGCTGGTTGCGCGACTGGCGGCCTTCGCGCAGTAAGACGTCAGGGGTGGCGTAGGACCGGGCGACCGGTCCGGGTGTGGAAGGCGTGGTTTGGACCTCTATCTGCCCATAGCGGAAGTCTCCGTGAACGCGCCCCTGCTCGTGGCGCTGGGGGCGCTGGTCGGCTTCATCTCCGGCCTGTTCGGCATCGGCGGCGGCTTCCTGATGACCCCGGTCCTGGTCTTCCTCGGCATTCCGCCGGTGGTGGCCGTGGCCTCGGAGGCCAACCACGTGGCCGCCTCGTCGGTCTCCAGCGTCATCGCCTATAGCCGCAAGCGGGCGGTGGACTTCCGCATGGGCGGGGTCCTGGCGTCCGGCGGCGTCATCGGCGCCTTCCTCGGGGTCGAGGTGTTCCGCCTGCTGCGCCTGCTGGGCCAGGCGGACTTGGTGGTGTCGGTCTCCTACCTGCTGTTCCTGGGCGTCATCGGCGGGCTGATGCTCATGGAGTCCCTGCGCTCCATCCTGCGCCGCCGCCGGGGCGAGGCGCCGGCCGCCCCGCGCGACCGACGGCCCATGTGGCTGTACGGCCTGCCGCTGAAGGTGCGGTTCCCCAAGTCGCGGCTCTATATCAGCGTGATCCCGCCCATCGTGCTGGGCGTCTTCGTCGGCATCCTGTCGGCCATCATGGGCGTGGGCGGCGGCTTCATCCTGGTGCCGGCCATGGTCTATCTGCTGCGCATGCCGGCCGGCGTGGTCGTCGGCACCAGCCTGTTCCAGATCATCATCACCACCAGCCTGACCAGCGTGCTGCAGGCCGGCCGCAACCAGACGGTGGATATCGTCCTGGCGACCCTGCTGCTGGTCGGCGGGGTGGTGGGCGCGCAGTTCGGCGCCCGCATGTCGTCCCGCTTCCGCGCCGAGGAGCTGCGGGCGCTGCTGGGCCTGCTGGTGCTCCTGGTCGGGCTGCGCATGGGCTTGGACCTGTTCATCCGGCCGGAAGACCCGTTTGTCCTGGTCTCGGGGGCGGGCTGATGGCGATCGACCTGCCGCCGCCGATCCCCGCCGTCTCCGCCGCCCTGACCGAGACCGAGGTCAAGGTCACCTCCGGCTTCCGCGGGGCCGACATCGTCATCTACGGCGCGGTCTTCGATCCCGCCCAGCGCCCCAGCGACGTGGTGATCCTAGTCAGCGGGCCCGAGCAACCGATTCGCCTGGCGGAAAAGAACCGCGTCGCCGGCGTCTGGTTGAACAGCCGCCCGGTGGTGTTCACCGGCGCGCCGGGCTTCTACATCGCCGCCTCGACCAAGCCGCTGAACCAGATCGCCAGCTTCTCGACCCTGCGCGAGCTGAACGCTGGCCTCGACCACCTGGCCATCGCCGCGCCGGAGGAACAGCGGATCGAGCGCCGCTACGGCGTGCGCGACATGGTCGTCAGCCGTCTTGGAGCGGACTATCTGGACTGGCGCCGCGCCGTGATCCGCCTGAAGGAGAAGGCCGGCCTCTACGCCGCCGAACCCGACGGTGTGCGCTTTGTCGACCGGGGCCTGTTCCGGGCGCAGCTCGCCCTGCCGACCGCCGCGCCCATCGGCAAGTACGACGCCCGCATCATTCTGTTCCAGGACGGTCGTCCCGTCTCCATCCGCGACCGCACCCTGACGGTGGAAAAGGCCGGCCTGGAGCGTAATCTTTATCTCTTCGCCCACCGGCGGCCTTGGATCTATGGTCTGGCTTCGGTGGCGATCGCTCTCTTGGCGGGCTGGGCCGCCTCCGTCGTGTTCCGCAGGAGCTGATCTTCATGGACCTGGCGACCAAGCCCCCCCGCGCGATCTGGATGCTCGGCGTCCTGACCATCCTGCCGCTGTTCGCCGCCTCGGCGGTGTTCTGCTTCGGCCCGTCGCATCTGCGCGCCGCCGGACTGGTCAGCCTGATCGCCTACGCCACCGCGCTGCTGTCCTATCTGGGCGGCATCCATGCGGGGCTGGAGATCGACAAGCCGCAACCGCGCTGGCTGGTGCTGGGCCTCTCCCTGGCCGCGCCGGCCATCGCCTGGCTGCTGCTGCTGGGCGGCGACAATTTCGGCCCGGTCTGGCAGATCGCCGGGGTGCTGACCGCGCTGCTGCTGCAATGGCTGTGGGACGCCACCAGCCACGACGGCCCGTCCTGGCGCCCGCGCCTGCGCACTTTGCTTACCGCCGGGGCGGCTATTGCTCTGGCGGTGGCGCTCGAGCAGGCGATGAGCCTGTAGACGAGACAAAATCCTCCCCCTCTGGGGGAGGGGGACCACGAAGTGGTGGAGTGGGCGAGACTAGGCTCTGACGCAGCAGACCCCCTCCGTCCCTCCGGGACACCTCCCCCCAGAGGGGAAGGATTTGTCGGCGCTAATCCGGCCGCAGCGACTTCCAGCCGACCGCATGGACCTTCCCACGCCCCAGCGCTCCGGCGATGGGCGCCGCCGCGAACAGGCCGGCGAAGGCCTTGTCCATGATGTTCAGGCCGCCGGTGAAGGCGCCGAAGGCCGGCATCACCAGCCGCCGCCCGTCGGTGACGAAGCACCGCCGCCGCACCGATCCGCCGCCCGCCGCCACCCGGGCGCAGGGATGCAGGTGGCCCGCGACCTCGCCCGGTTGCTCGCCCGGCTCCGGCTCATGGCGGAAGGTCAGGCCCGACAGTTCGATCTCGTCGATGATCTCGCCGGGCAGGGTCTGGGGCCCGTCTTCGTCGTGGTTGCCCACCGCCCAGACCAGGGTGCGGCCCTTGGCAAGACCCGCGATCCGCACGGCGTCGTCCTGCGCCAGCCGGTCCTCGGCCGTCCCGTCGTGGAAGCTGTCGCCCAGGAACACCAGCAGGGCCGGGTTGGTCGCCGCCAGCTCCCGCTCCAGCCGGTCCAGGGTCTCGCGGGTGTCATAGGGCGGCAGCATCTGGCCGCGCGCGGCGTAGGCGCTGCCTTTCTCGAAGTGCAGGTCCGCCACCACCAGGGCGCGCTCGGCCTCCAGCCACAGGGCGCCGGAGGCGCGCAGCACCGGCTCGGCCCCATGCAGGCCCACGCGCAATCCTCCGCAAGGATTGGCGGCGAAACTGAAACGGCTCGAACTCAAGCCAGCGCCTCCGCGATCAGGTCGGCTTCGGCCTCGGCCAGGATGGCGTCGCCCGCATCGCCCAGGTTCACCCGTTCGCGCCCGATCTCCAGCATGATCGGCACGGCGAAGGGCGAAACCTTGGACAGGGCCGCATGCCGGATGCGGCCCTTGATGCGCCGCAGGAACCCCGCCACGCGCGCCACGTCGATGAGGTCGGTCGCCGCATCCTGCCGCGCGCACTTCAGCAGCAGGTGGTCCGGCTGGTGCTTGCGCAGCACGTCGTAGATCAGGTCGGCGCTGAAGGTCACCTGCCGGCCGCTCTTCTCCTGGCCGGGGAAGCGCCGCTCGATCAGCCCCGCGATGATCGCCGCCCCCTTGAAGGTGCGCTTCATCATGTAGCTTTCGTCCAGCCACGCCTCCAGGTCGTCGCCCAGCATGTCCTGGTCGAACAGGGCGTCGAGGTCGGCCTCGTCCAACGGCTTCAGCGCCCAGATGTTGACCGCGTAGTCGTTGGCCACGAAGCCCAGCGGCTGCAAACCGGCCCGCTCCATTCGCCGGGTCAGCAGCATGGCCAGAGTGTTGTGCGCATGCCGTCCCTCGAAGCTGTAGCAGACCATGTGGTGCCGCTTGCCGCGCGGGAAGGTCTCCACCAGCAGCTCGTCCTCGGACGGCAGGGCCGAGCGCGCCTTCTGGTAGCCGAGCCATTCCTGAACGTCGGCGGGCAGGGCCTTCCATTCCCGCTCGTCCGACATCATCCGCCGCACCCGCTGGGCGAGGTAGGTGGAGAGGGGGAACTTCGACCCGCCCCATGACAGGATCATGGGGTTGTCCTTGGGCGCCGGGCTGACCAGCACGTCCTCGCCGACGATGGTGTTGAAGCGCCAGACCTGGCCCGCGAAGACGAAGGTGTCGCCGGCCTTCAGCTGCTCGAAGAAGCCTTCCTCCGCCTGGCCGATCTTGCGCCCGCCGCGCTTGCCGATGGCGACCTTCACGTTCAGCGTCGCCGCCGACAGGATCGCCCCGACGTTCAGGCGATGACGCTGCGCGGTTTGGGCGTTGCGCACGCGCCAGAGGCCGTCCTCGCGGCTTTTCACGATCCGGCGGAAGCGGTCATAGGTCTTCAGCGCATAGCCGCCGGTCGAGACGAAATCGACCACCTGTTCGAAGTCTTCCCACGACAGGCCGCGATAGGGGCCGGCGGTGGTCACCTCGTCGTACAAAGCCACAAGGTCGAACGGCTCAGAACAGGCGCAGCCCATGACGTGCTGGGCCAGGACGTCCAGCGTGCCGGTGCGGCGCGGCTCGCCGTCCAGGGCGTTCTCGACGATGGCGTCGGCGGCGGCCCGGCATTCCAGCATCTCGAAGCGGTTGGCCGGCACCAGCAGGGCCTTGGACGGCTCGTCCAGCCGGTGGTTCGAGCGCCCGATCCGCTGGACCATGCGCGAGCTGCCCTTGGGCGCGGCCAGCTGCACCACCAGGTCCACGTCGCCCCAGTCGATGCCCATGTCCAGGGTCGAGGTGCAGACGATGGCTCGCAGATCGCCGCGCGCCATGGCCGCCTCGACCTTGCGCCGCTGCTCCGCCGACAGGCTGCCGTGATGCAGGCCGATGGGCAGATCGTCGTCGTTCAGGGCCCACAGCTCCTGGAACGCGAACTCCGCCTGGAAGCGGGTGTTGACGAACACCAGGGTGGTCTTTTGCCGCTTGATGATCTCGTACAGCTCGGCCATGGCGTGCTCGGCCGTATGCCCGGCCCACGGCACCCGCCCGCCGCTGACCAGCACCTCCACCTTGGGCGTGACCCCGCCCTGGCCGAAGACGATGTCGACGTCTGAGCCGCTCTTCTCCTGCCCCGCTTGCGGGGGAGGAGAAGCAGGCGACAGCCACTCCGCGATCAGCCCCGGATCGTCCACCGTCGCCGACAGGCCGACCCGCCGCATCTGCGGCGCGAACTGCTGCAGGCGCGCCAGGCCCAGCGCCAGCAGGTCGCCGCGCTTGTTGGGCCACATGGCGTGGACCTCGTCGATGATGACGCAGCGCAGGTCCTCGAAATAGGTCCTCGCGCCTTCCCAGGCGCAGAACAGCGCCAGCTGTTCGGGCGTGGTCAGCAGGATGTCCGGGGGCTTCAGCCGCTGGCGGGCCTTGCGCGCCTCCCCGGTGTCGCCCGTGCGGCTCTCGGCCACGATGGGCAGGCCCATCTCGCGGATCGGCGCCATCAGGTTGCGCTCGACATCCACGGCCAGCGCCTTGAGCGGCGAGATGTACAAGGTGTGGACCCCGCGCAGGGGGCCGTTGGACGGCGGCCGCTCGGCCAGTTCGATCAGGCTGGGCAGGAACCCGGCCAGGGTCTTGCCCCCGCCCGTGGGCGCGATCAGCACCGAATGCCGACCCTCGCGGCCCTTCTGCACCATGGCCAGCTGATGCGCCCGCGCGCTCCACCCACGCGAGGCGAACCAGTCCGCGAAGCGGGGAGGCAGAAGGGAAGAGGGCGCCGAGCCGTCCATGCGACGGCTATAACACGTTCCCCTTATGTTTCGATGCGGCGGATTGGGTTTTGGATACGGCCCTCAACCGCATCACGGCTCGATGGAGAAGATGACCGTCACGCGGGCGTTAGCCTCGATGTCGCGGATAGTCAGGGCGGTGGGGGATTCGACCCGCTCCATCACCGGGGGAATGGGCATCGGTGGCGGCGGCGCGTCCATCCTATTGCCGCTGACCATGAGGTCGCGAACATCGAAGCGGCTGTCGCCGTCCTGGATGCGCAGGATCGGTCCGAGCTTCACGGCGGCCGCCTTGGCCAGGACCTCTGCCTCGCGCCGGGCGTCGGCCACGGCGGCGGTCGTCGCCTCGGCTTCCAGCGCGCGGCGGTTCAGCAGTCCGGTCCCGTGCGGGCGGGGCGCCTTGCCGCCCAGTTGCACCACCAGCGACGCGACGTCGCCCAGCTTCGTAGGCGGTTGAAGTCGGGCCTGAAGGGTGGTCGAGGCGATGGCGCCGATCACCGCGCAGTCGCCGGTGTTCATGATCGGCGGAACGATCGGACGGGCGCCGCTGCATGCCGGGCCGCGTGCATCCTGAACGTTCAAGTGGTCGGCGGTCAGTTCGGTGACCTTCAACTCCTTCTGTCCGCGCAAGTTGGCCTCGATCTTCTCCCGGGTGGCGTTCATCGCCTTCAGCGCCTCGGCGGGGGTCTTGCCCTCGCCGGTGACGGTGAAGCCCAGAAGGGCGAATTCCGCAGGTTTGCTCGCCTTGCCCATGCCGGTGACGATGATCATCGGACGATCCGGCGGCGGCACCATCTGAGCGGAGGCGGCGCTGGCGAAGGCCAGGGTCAGGGCGGCGGCGAGCGTGGTTCGGGCGAGCATGATTCAACCTCCGGTTCGCTGCAGACTGGACCATGGATCGCGGCGCGCCAATGACAGACCACCGGTCCCCGTGCGGCGCGACATCGTTCCCGTTCCGTTTCCACCCGGAGCGGTCTAGGAAGACGGGGTGAACGCGCTCGCCCCGAGTTCTTGATCTGGCCCCCGCGCTCGTCGTCCTGCCCGGACCGCGCGGCGGGGTGGCGGATGCGGCGGGGCCGCGCGCCCTGCGCCCGCCAGATGCGCGCGACCTGCTGGAGCAGGGGCCGGTGCTGGTCGCCCACGCGGGCATGACCGCGCGGCGGCTGGGCCTGCATTCGCCCATGCGCTCGGGCCGCATCTTCGACGCGCTGGAGCTCTACGCCTTTGTCCGCCCCGCGCGGTTCTGCGCCCCGTCCGCCGCCGGCCTGGCCCTGGCGCTAGGCCTGCCCGAGCCGAAGGGCGCGGTGGAGCAGGCGCAGGCCCTGCGCAAGGTGTGCGAGCTGCTGCTGGCCGAGATCGCCCAGACCCCCTGGCCGACGCGGGAGGAGGCCCTGGCCCTGGCCGAGACCCTGGCCAAGGGCGGCTGGGCCTGGGGGCCGCCGGTGATCGGGGCGCTGCGCTCCTATCCCGTGGGCAACGCCTTCCGCAGCAGCGGTCTGGATGTCTGGAGCCGCATTCCGGAGTGGGAGGATCAGGCGCCGCTGGGCGAGGCCGGCTCCAAGCCGATCAGCCCCCAGGGCGCCGCCGACCGGCTGGCCTCCCTGCTGCAACGCTCCGGCCTGGACGAGGCCCGGCCCTCCCAGGCCGAGTTCGCGTCCGAGACCGCCTACGCCTTCCAGCCCCGCGACCGCGAGGGCGAGCCGCGCATGATGCTGGCCGAGGCGGGCACCGGGGTCGGCAAGACCCTGGGCTATCTGGCCCCGGCCTCCCTGTGGGCCGAGGCCAACGGCCCGGCGGTGTGGGTCTCCACCTACACCCGCGCCCTGCAGCGGCAGATCGAGCGGGAAAGCGCCTCGATCTTTCCCGACCCGGCGGTGCGGGCCAAGAAGGCCGTGGTCCGCAAGGGGCGCGAGAACTACCTGTGCCTGCTGAACTTCCAGGAGCAGAGCAACGCCGGACAGCTGGGCGGCTCCGACTTGATCGGCATGGGCCTGACCGCCCGCTGGATCCGCGCCAGCCGCGACGGCGACATGACCGGCGGCGATTTCCCGGCCTGGCTGCCGACCCTGTTCGCGGTGCAGCCGTCCATGCAGGCCAGCGCCGCCAACCTGGTCGACCGGCGCGGCGAGTGCGTCCACGCCGGCTGCCAGCACTATCGCGTCTGCTTCGTGGAGAAGGCGGTCCGCGCCTCCCGCCGGGCGGACATCGTCATCGCCAACCACGCCCTGGTCATGACCCAGGCCGCCTTCGACGGCGCGCGCTCGGCCAAGGGGCTGAAGACCGATGTGGAGACGACGACGCTGAAGCGCATCGTCTTCGACGAAGGCCACCACCTGTTCGAGGCCGCCGACAGCGCGTTCTCGTCGGCGCTGTCGGGCGCGGAGTTGGCCGAGCTGCGCCGCTGGATCCGGGGTCCCGAGGGGCGCGGCCGGCGGGGCAGGGGGCTGGAGGCCCGGCTGCTGGACATCCTGGGCGACCGGGAGACCGCGCGGGACGCCCTGCGCGCCGCCCTGCACGCCGCCGCCGCCCTGCCGGGCGAGGGCTGGTCCGGCCGCGTCGCCCCGCCCGACGGCCAGGCGAACCCCATCGGCCCGATCGAGGCCTTCCTGGTCGTGGTGCTGGAACAGCTGCGCGCCCGCGCCACGGCCTCCGATGTTGGCATGGAATGCGCGGCCCGTCCGGCCCTCGACATGGTCCGTCAGACCGCCGCCGAGGCCGCCCGCGCCATCGCGGCCGTCGAGGCGCCGCTGCTGGCCCTCGCCCGGCACCTGGAAGACGTGCTCGACGAGGATACCGACACCCTGCCGACGTCCGAGCGCGCCCGCATCGAAGGGGCGCTGCGCGGCCTGGACCGCCGGGCGCGCATGACCCTGCCGGCCTGGCGCTCCATGCTGAAGGCCATCGACGAGGACAGCGAGGACGACCCCGAGTTCGTCGACTGGTTCGAGGCGACCTTCCTCTATGGCCGGGTGGTCGACGCCGCCTGCCGCCGCCACTGGGTCGACCCCACCCAGCCGCTGCAGGCCGCCGTCCTGTCGCGGGCCCACGGCGTGCTGGTGACCAGCGCCACCCTGACCGATCCCTCGGCCGACGACCCCTTCGCCCTGGCGGAGATGCGCACCGGCGCGGCGCGCCTGCCTGACCCGCCCAAGCTGCTGCGCCTGGCCTCGCCGTTCGACTACGCCAACAACGCCCGCGCCTTCGTGGTGACCGACGTGGGCCGCGACGACCCGCGCCAGGTGTCCGCCGCCATGCGCGAGCTGTTCCTGGCCGCCGGGGGCGGGGGCCTTGGCCTGTTCACCGCCATCCGCCGCCTGAAGGCGGTGCATGAGCGGATCGCCGCGCCCTTGGCCGACAAGGGCCTGGCGCTCTACGCCCAGCACGTCGATCCGCTGGAGGTCGGCGCCCTGGTCGACATCTTCCGCGCCGAGCGGGATGCCTGCCTGCTGGGCACGGACGCCGTTCGGGATGGCGTGGACGTGCCGGGCCGCTCCCTGCGCCTGCTGGTCTTCGACCGCGTGCCGTGGCCGCGCCCCGACCTGCTGCACAAGGCCCGCCGCCAACGATTCGGGGGCAAGAGCTATGACGACGCCACCGCCCGCGCCCGCATCTCCCAGGCCTTTGGCCGCCTGATCCGCCGGGCGGATGACAAGGGCGTGTTCGTCATGCTCGACGCCGCCGCGCCCACCCGCCTGTTCGCCAGCCTGCCCGAAGGGGTGGAGATCCAGCGCGTCAGCCTGGTCGAGGCCATCGAGGCGACCGCCGAGTTCCTCAAGGAAGATCAGTGAGCGAGGGCTTCACCCGCGGCTCGCCGGAATACCGCCGAGTGTCCATCGCCCTGTTCGCCGCCGGCTTCGCCACTTTCGCGCTGCTCTACTGCGTCCAGCCGCTGATGCCGCTGTTCGCGGACGGCTTTGGCCTGAACCCCGCCGACAGCTCTTTCGCCCTATCCCTGTCCACCGCCGCTCTGGCGGTCTCGTTGCTGGCGGCGGGGGCGATCGCGGACCGGGTGGGGCGCAAGACGCTGATGACCGTCTCGTTGTTCGCCTCGGCGGCCTTGACCCTGATCGCCGCCCTCGCGCCGAACTGGCCGAGCCTGCTGGTCGCGCGAACCTTGCTGGGGATCGCCCTGGCCGGCGTCCCCGCCATCGCCATGACCTATCTGGCGGAGGAGGCGAAGGCCGAGGCTCTGGGTTCGATCATGGGCCTCTATGTCGGCGGCACGGCCGTGGGCGGCATGAGCGGGCGGCTGCTCAGCGGCCTGCTGGCCGACTTCACCGGCGACTGGCGCATGGCCGTCGGCGGCGTGGGCCTGGCCGGGCTGGCCGCCGCGGTGGTGTTCGTGAAGCTTCTGCCGCCGTCACGACGGTTCAGGGCGCGCGCCGACCTGACCGTGCGCCAGCAGGTGCGCGACTACGCCGCCAGCCTGCGCACGCCAGGGCTGCCGTGGCTTCTGGTCTGCGGCTTCTGCCTGATGGGCGGGTTCGTGACGCTCTACAACTATGTGGGTTTCCGCCTGCTGGGCGCGCCGTTCCACCTCAGTCACGCCGCTGTGGCCTCGATTTTCCTGGTTTATCTAGCGGGCGTGCCGGCCTCGCCGCTGTTCGGCTCCCTGGGCGGCAAGCTGGGGCGAGGGTTGGTCCTGGCGGCGGCGGCGATGCTGATCGCGGCTGGCGCGGCCCTGACCCTGAGCGCCAACGTGGCCCTGACCGTGCTGGGCGTGGCGCTGGTGACGGCGGGCTTCTTCGGCGGTCACGCCCTGGCGTCTGGCTGGGTCGGGCGGCTGGCGGGACCCGCCAAGGCGCAGGCCGCCTCGCTGTACCTGCTGTTCTACTATCTGGGCTCCAGCATCGTCGGGTCGAGCGGCGGCCACGTCTTCTCCGCCATCGGCTGGGGCGGGCTGGTGGCGCTGGTCGCGGGGCTCGCGGGGCTGGTCCTGACGGCGGCCTGGCGGCTTGATGTGACAGAACGACGACTGTGACGCTTTCTCCAATCCCCGGAACGGTTTACCCAAGCCGCGGGGGCGCGTTAGGAGAAGCGCAGCGTGGTCAAATTCTGGGGCCTCGGCCTGATCGTCCTGCTGTCGGCAGCGGCGGCGCGTGCCGACGAGTTCGTCCGCGCGGACTGCCGCAGCCTGGTCTCGGCCAGCGACGGGCTCAGCTATGAGCGGCCGGAGCATCCCATCTGGTATCGGCGGTTCTGGACGGGGGAGTGCGGCGGGCTTCCGCTTTATCGCTGCAAGCCAGGCTCGCCCAACTGGAACGACGTCGCCAGCCAGATGATGGCCCGCGCCGCGCCCGCCGCCCGCAACGCCGTTCGTATCAAGGCCTGCAAGCTGGGCCAGGTGATCGGTTACGAGTGGGCGCGCGACAAGCCGATCCGCCGCATCGACACCGCCGCCCTCAAGGATCTGCTCAAGCTGCTGAACGAGACGCAGGACGTCTCCGCCGGCCTGGATCGCGTCGATCGGCGGGTGAAGGAGCTGATGGGCCGCCCGCGCGCCTAGTCCAGGACCTTCATGTCGCCCGCCGGCAGGTCGGCGGGGCAGGCGGCGGCGACCCATTTGCTGGTCATTCGCAGGGTCGAGGTGTCGGCCGGCTGATCCTTCGGCGTGATGGTCATGTTCAGGTCGCCCGAGGCGGACGTGTCGCTGATGCGATAATTCATGTCGATCTGCATGCGGATGTCGTTCTGCGTGCAGTCCGACGTCAGGCGCACGCCGCCGGGATAGGTCTTGACCGTCGGCCTGCAGGCCGGATTTTCCGGCATGTCCTCGGGTCCGACCAGCAGGCCGTCGTCGCCGATGCAGGCCTGGGAGCGGACGGGCTCGTCGTCACCCGTGACATTCGATTCCCACAGACCGGGACGGACCTTGATGCGGCCCAGGGCGGTCAACTCGGGCGTCTTGCCGCCTTCCACCGCGGCGGCCTCGCTCGTCTCGGTCTTCTCGGCGCTCTTTCCGCAGCCGGCGAGGACGACGAGGCTGGCGGAGAGGATCAGGAACTTGCGCATGGGAAAACGGCCTTAAGCGGAGCGGAGCCGTGCTGATAGGCGGCGGCGCGACGAACGCCACAACGGTGCGACGAACGGCGCGGCGGGCGCGACGAAGCGTCAGTGCTTGCCGCGATCCCGACCGAAGTTGGACTCGGCGCTGTCCTGACCCATGTCGATGATGCCACGGCGGATGGCGCGGGTGCGGGTGAACAGCTCGTGCAGCTTGTCGCCTTCGCCCCAGCGGATCGCGCGGGACAGGGCCTGAAGGTCCTCGGTGAACCGGCCCAGCATCTCCAGCACCGCGTCCTTGTTGGTCAGGAAGATGTCCCGCCACATGGTCGGATCGGACGCGGCGATGCGGGTGAAATCCCGGAAGCCCGAGGCCGAGTAGCGCATCACCTCGCTCTCGGTGACCTCTTCCAGATCGGCCGCGGTGCCGACGATGTTGTAGGCGATCAGGTGCGGCAGGTGGCTGGTGACGGCCAGCACCAGATCGTGGTGCTTTTCCTCCATCAGCTCGACCTGCGACCCCAGGCTGCGCCAGAAGGCGGCCAGCTTGCCCACCGCGTCGAGGTAGGGCGCGTCCTCGCGCTCCTGCGGGGTCAGGATGGTCCAGCGGCCCTTGAACAGTTCGGCGAAGCCGGCGGCGGGGCCGGAATGCTCTGTGCCGGCGATGGGGTGGCCGGGAATGACGAAGACGCTGTCGTCGGTGCGGGCGCGCAGGGCCTCGCTGACGGCGGCCTTGACCGAGCCCACGTCGCTGATGGTCGCGCCGGGCTTGTAGGCGCCGACGGCCGCCTCGGCCGCATCGGCGATGGCCAGGACCGGGGTGGCGAAGATCACCAGGTCGGCGTCGGTGACCGCCTCGCGGATATCGCCGGTGACGTGCTCGGCCAGCTTCAGCTCGACGATGGTCTGGCGGGCGGCCTCGCTGGCGTCGGCGATGACGATCTCGCCGACCACGCCCGCTTCACGCGCGGCGAGGGCGACGGACGAGCCGATCAGACCGCAGCCGATGATCGCCAGACGCGGGTACAGGATCGGCGTGGTCATCGATCCGCGCCCATGAACTGGGCCAGCAGGTCGGCGACCGCGCGGTTGTGCTCCTCAAGCCCGATGGTCAGGCGCAGGCAGTCGGTCAGGCCGTAGCTGGCGACGGAACGCAGGATGTAGCCCTTGGACGACAGGAAGGCGTCGGCGTCCTTGGCCGTCTTTCCGGGCGTGGCGGGGAAGCTGATAAGGATGAAATTGGTGGCCGAAGGGCCGACTTCCAGCCCGATGCCGCCCAGCTGCTGGGTCAGCCAATCGCGCCACTGCTCCACATGCGCGATGGAGCGCTGCTGGAAATCGTCGTCGGCCAGGGCCGCGATGGCCGCTTCCTGAGCGGGGATCGAGGTGTTGAACGGCGGACGGATGCGGTCCATCGCGTCGATCATCTCCGCCGTTCCATAACCCCAGCCCACGCGCAGGGCCGCCAGGCCGTGCAGCTTGGAGAAGGTGTGGGTGACGATGATGTTGCGCGAGGTCCGCGCCAGCTCATGGCCGCACTCGAAGTCGGGCGAGCGGGCGAATTCGGAATAGGCCTCGTCCAGCACCAGCAGCACGCTGGCCGGCAGGGCGGCGTGCAGGCGGCGTACTTCCTCGCCGGATATCCAGGTGCCGGTCGGATTGCCGGGATTGGCGACGAAGACCAGGCGGGTGCGCTCGTCCACCAGCTCCAACACCGCGTCCACGTCCATGCGGTGGTTCGGCTCACGCGCCATGCGGACTTCCGCCTGGGCGGCGCGGATGGCGATGGGATAGGCGGCGAACCCGTGCTCGCCCATCACCGCGTTGTCGCCCGGCTCCAGATAGGTCTGGCACAGCAGGGTGAACAGCTCGTCCGAGCCGTCGCCGAAGATCAGACGCTCGGGCTCCAGGCCGTACTTGCCGGCGATGGCGGCGCGCAGTCCCTCGGCCCGGCTGTCGGGATAGATGTGCAGGCGATCGGCGCCGGCCACGTAGGCCTCGCGCGCCGCCGGGCTGCAGCCCAGGACGTTCTCGTTGGACGACAGTTTGACCGGATGCGCGACGCCTTCGACCTTGGACTTGCCGCCCACATAGGCGGCGATTTCCAGGACGCCCGGCTTGGGGATCGGGCGGTCGGCGGCGGATCGGTCAGTCATGGTCCGGCTTACTACACGTCGAAGGAAAGCGGCGCAGCACCGATTACGCCGGTCAGGCCGCCGGGGGCACGGGCCAGGCGGTCATCCTGCGGCTGGTAGAAGCCCGACAGGGAGAACAGCTTCAGACCGCCGGCGTCGGCCACCAGTTCAGCGGCCACGCCATCCTGCGCCAGCCTGTCGGTCACGGCCTGGGCCGAGCCGGGGGCGTCGGTGACCCAGAAGGTCTCGTCCTCGCCGGTCGGTTCGACGTTCACCTCGGCCGCGGCCAGGGCGCCGGTCGGCCCCCAGGCGGACAGGCAGGGCAGGGCGGCGAACACCTTCACCTTGGGCTCGGCCAGCAGGCGGCCCCACCAGGGCGTTTCGGAATTCAGCGCCAGGATGGCGACCCCGCCGGGCGTGCGGGCGGCGGCGATGGCGTCCTCGGCCTTGGCGGCCTGCGCCAGGCGCGGCGCGGCGCCGAAGCGCAGGCGGGCCAGTTCGACGGTGCGGGCCGGTTCGCGGCCGCCGAAGACCGACAGATGGAAGGGCCCTTGGCGGGACAGGCTTTCGGCCATGATCTCGCGCCAGATGCGCAGGACCAGGCCGTTGCTGGCGGCCTCGCGCGGCTTGGCCAGCAGGCTGCGGACGATCTGGGCTTCACGGTCGGGGCGCAGGCCGAAACGGCCCGCTTCCCCCGCCGCCGCCTTGGCGGTCGCCACGGCGCGGGCCAGGCCGGCGCGCTCGTCGATCAGCTTGAGCAGTTCAGCGTCGATGGCGTCGAGCCGCCATCGGACCTCTTCGAGCGAGGGCGCGTCGCTGGGCGCGTTGTCCATTTCATTCCCCAAAATCGAGGAGCGGAACATAGTCTTTGCGCGGCGGGGCGCAACCGCGCTCTTCAGCGCAAGGAAATTGCGTCGGTCGGCGCAGCGCGTCTCAGTATATGCGCGGCGCCTTGCCCATGGTTTGACCAGACAGTCGGGTTTCGCCGTTCTCGAACTTGAAGGTCGAGCCGATCAGGCCGCCCGTCGCGCCCTGGGCGCCGAGCGCGGCGTCGATGCGGCCGACCATGACGCCGTCCGGACCCACGCCCAGCAGGCCAGACTGGCTGTTCAGGCCGCCGTCCTTGGTGCTGATCTCGGCCCGGCGCACGGTGACCTGACCGCCGGCGGCCGCCCAGCGCTGCACCGCCTCGCGCCAGCCGTGGCCGTTCAGGGCGCTGAACTTGCTGAACACCACGTCGGCCAGCAGAGTCGCGGGCTCGTCCTGAGCGACCCGGTCCAGGACCTGATCGTCGAACTTCACGCGGGCGCCCTCGACCTTCAGCATGAAGGCGGCCTGGTCGTCGGGGCCGGGACGCAGATGAATCTCCAGCTTGCCGGCCGAGCGGATCGGATAGTCCTCGGCTCCGGCGCCCGGCGAGAATGTCAGGCCGACGCCCTCGACAGAGATTCGCGGCGGGGCGCCTTCGGGGCCGGCGATGCTGGCGCGCAGGGCTTCGCCCGTGATGGTCACCGAACCGCCGAGCGGCCGGGTCAGCATGGCGCCCTGCGGCGCGGTCCCGACCCAGTGGCGCAGGTTGAACACCTCCGCCTCGCCCTTGAGGATCGGCGCGGACAGGCCCCAGCCGGACGGCTCGGTGATGCGGAGGTTGTCGAACTCGACATCCAGGCGGAACGGGTAGCCGCCGATCTTGCGGTTGGCCCAGGCGATGTCATAGCCGACCGTCCGCAGACGCGCCGTTTCAGCGTCCACGCGCCGTTCCGCCTCGCCGCGCAGCCAGACCCAGACCACCGACCAGACGATGATCGCGATCAGCAGAACCACATAGGGAGCGATCAGCAGAAGCCGACGGGGTTTACGGGCGGGGATCGGATCGGGCAGGGTCATTTTAAAGGGCGCCGAGCATCGGGAGTTGAAATTGGGCGATGACGTAGCGGCCGCTTCGAGCGGCGACCGCTGGGTGTTCGGTTATGGATCGCTGATGTGGCGGCCCGGGTTCCAGTATCTAGAACGCAAAACGGCTGTGCTCCATGGCCGACGACGCGCATTCTGCATCTATTCGGTCCACCACAGGGGCACTTATGAGCGTCCAGGTCTAGTCCTGGGGCTCGCGCCAGGCGGCGCGGTGCGCGGCGTGGCCTATCGGGTGGCCGCCGCGGAGTGGCCTGAGACCTACGCCTATCTGCGCGAACGTGAGCAGCCGACCGAGACCTATGTCGAGGCCTGGCGCGAGGCGCGGATCAATGGCGGGCGGCGCGAGCCGGTGCTGGTCTTCCTGTCCGACAAGGGCCACCCTCAATGGGCGGGGGCGCTGACCGACGAGCAGCAGGCCGACCTGATCGCCGGCGCCAAGGGGCTGTCCGGCCGCAACATCGACTATCTGCGCGATCTGGTGATCCACCTGCGCGAGGAAGGCGTGCGCGACCAAGGCATGGAAGGCCTGCTCGCCATGGTCGAGGCGCGGGAGGCGGCCTAGACGCTCTCGGCCACCAGGGCGTTGGAGGCGGCGTCGATCCGCGTCTGCATCTCGCGCATGAACTCGCCGCGCTTCAGCCCGGCCGGGATCGGCGGCAGATATTCGAACACGATGGTCCCCGGGTGGATCTTGAAGCCCTTGCGCGGCCAGTGGACGCCGGTGTTCAGGGCCAGCAGGCTGCAGGGCAGCTCCAGCTCACGATAGAGCGCGGCGACGCCGGGCTTGTACTCGGTCGGCTCGCCAGGATCGGAGCGGGTGCCTTCGGGGAAGATCACCAGCTGGCGGTCTTCCGTCATGCGGTTGCGGGCGTCGCGCACCAGCTTCTTCAGCGCGGTCGAATGGCCGCTGCGATCGACCACGATCATCCGATCCCGGGCCGCGTACCAGCCGAAGAACGGGATCAGCATCAGCTCCTTCTTCAGGATGAAGCAGGCGTCCGGCAGGACCGGCAGCTGGCCGAAGATGTCGAACATCCCCTGGTGCTTGGCGGCGATCAGGGCCGGGCCGGTGGGTCGATGCTCCAGGCCGCGAACCTCGACCCGCACGCCGCAGATCGTCCGCAGCAGCCAGGTGACCGCGCCGCCCCAGATCCGCAGGGCGCGCGCCAGCACGCGGCGCGGCATGGGCAGCAGCGGGATCATGATCAGGCAGGTCAGCGCCGACATCAGATAGAAGACGGCGAGGAAGAACAGCGAGCGCAGCAAAATCAAAAGCCTGGTTCCTAGCCCTTGCGTTCCTGGTCCGGCCCGAGCTTGAGGAAGGCCTCGCGTCCCAGGATCGCCAGATACTTGCAGTACTCGAACGCCATACGCTTGGCGCCGCCGGCCGTCTTCCACCAACTGCGGGCGTCAACGGCGTCGGTCTTGATGGGATAGGCGTGGAACTCCGCCTCCGGCATCGCCGAGCGCAGTTCGATCATGGCGCGGGGCATGTGATAGTCGGCGGTGACCACGATCACGCTCTTGTAGCCCAGGTTGCGGGCCCACTCGGCCGTTTCGCGGCCGTTGCCGACCGTGTCGGCGGCGGTGAATCCCAGGTCGACGCAGCAGTCATAGAGGCCCTTGGTGGCGCCGGTGACGTCCTGGATGTCTGCGCGGGTGGCCTCGCGGTTGACGCCGCTGACCAGCAGGCGGTCGCCCTTGCCTTCCTCGAGCAGGCGCATGCCTTCCTCTAGCCGGGCGTTGGAGGCGCCGGTCAGGACGACGATGCCCTCCGAGGTGGGCGGGATCTGGGCGGGAGTCGACATGTCGATCCTGGCCACGAAGGTGAGCAAGCCCACGCCCCAGATCATCAGGGCGATGAGGAGAGCCGCGATAGTCTTCATGTCTTGTCGATCACCCTGCCAGTTCGCCGGTCAGCCGGATCGCGACCCCGCGCGCGGCCAGGGCCGCGGTCAGGGCTGCGATGGCGGGGCACGGCAGGAGCCAGGCCAGGTCGCTCCAGACGAGCGGCAGCACAGGCGCCAGGCCCGCGCCCCCACCGGCGAGCCTTAGTCCGGCGCCGATCATGGCCGCGCCCGCTGCGCCGAACAAGCCCGCGACCGCCGCCATGCGTGCGAAACGCGCCTGGAACAGCCGCGCGATGAACGGAGCCTTGGCCCCGGACAGGTGCAGAACCTCGATCACGTCACGCCGCGCGGCCAGTCCGGCGCGGGTGGCGAAGGCGATGGTGGCCGCCGCGGCGGCGGCGATCAGGACGAACACGCCGATGGCGGCCCAGCGGATCAGGGCGGCGGAGCGCTCGATGTCGCCGATCCAGCGGCTATGGTCATCGACGCTGGCGTCGAGGCCGGCGGCCTGCAACGCGGAGTCCAGCGACTGGGCGGACGCGGGCGTTTCCGGATCCAGCGCGACGGTGACGAGGCGCGGGACGGGCAGGTCCTCCAGCAGCGCCTCGCGGCCGATCCACGGCTCCAGCAATTCCTCGGCGTCGGCCTTGGCCAAGGCGCGCGCTTCGGTGACGCCCTTCAGTCCAGCCAGGGTCTCGGCGGCGCGGGCGGCGGCGGCGTCGGGCGACTCCGCGCCCTTCGGACGCACGACGATGGTGGCTGATCCCGTCAACTGTCGCGACCAGCCGCGCGCGCCACGGTCGGCGGCGATGGCGGTCAGGGCGGTCAGGCAGGCCAGCAGGCACAGCACCGCGACCACGAAGGTCAGGGCGAAGTCCCGCTCATCGCGCTTGGGCAGCAGCGGGCCGGGACGCCAGCGGCGAATGTCGAAGCCGTCGCTCACTGCTCGCCTCCGCGATTGCCGATGGACGCGCTGGGCGGCGCCAGCAGACGGCCGCGCTCCAGCCGCAGGACCGACTTGCGGGCGTGGGCCACCAGGTCGTCGTCGTGGCTGGCGATCAGCACGGTGGTGCCCATGCGGTTCAGTTCGACGAACAGTCGCAGGATGCGCAGGGCCATCTCGTGATCGACATTGCCGGTCGGCTCGTCGGCCAGCAGCAGGTCGGGACGGTTCACGACCGCGCGGGCGATGCCCAGGCGCTGCTTCTCGCCGCCGGACAGGGTGGCGGGCAGGGCGTGCATCCGGTTCTCCAGCCCGACCCAGGCCAGCAGCTCGGCGATGTCGTTGCGATAGCTGTCCGGCTTACGGCCGGCGATGCGCAGGGGCAGGGCGACATTGTCGAACACCGACAGGTGCTCGAGCATGCGGAATTCCTGGAACACCACCCCGATGCGCCGACGCATCATCGGCTGGTCGGCGGCGCTCACGGTCGAGACGTCGCGACCGAACAGCTCCACCCGCCCGCGCGAGGCGCGATGGGCCAGGTAGATCAGCTTCAGCAGGCTGCTCTTGCCGGCGCCGGACGGGCCGGTGAGGAAGTGGAACGAGCCGGCGGGCAGGGCGAAGGCGATATCCTTCAGCGTCTCGGGCGCGCGGCCATAGCGCATCGCCACGCCTTCGAAACGCACGACGTCCGGCGTCGCGGCGAGACCGGAATACTCAGAATGTACAAACGGTTTTCTGGACATGGAGACCGAAATCGGCGACCTCGTTGGGACAAGCGGGAGCGTCCGATTCTGCGCCATGATACTGACCTGCCCCAAGTGCGCCAGCCGCTATTTGGTGCCCGACGACAAGGTCGGGCAGGAAGGTCGCGCTGTCCGTTGCGCCAAGTGCGGAAACAAGTGGACCGCTTTCAACGACGAGCCCGCCGCTGCTGATCCGCCCGAGCCTTCCGTCTTCGCCGATGTCGAACCGGCGACCGATGACGATATCGAAGCCGAACTGAACGAGATCAGCAGCGGCCCGTCCGACGCCCCCCGGCGGCTTTCCCGCCACGTCCCGATCCGAGGCGCAAGGCCCGCCGCATGACGGCCGTGGGCATCGTCTGGGCGGTCACAGGCGGCCTGATGATCCTGGCCATGGTGATGGCCGTGGTGTTCCGCGCCGGCGTCGTCCACGCCGTGCCGCGCACCGCCGGCATCTACGACATGCTCGGCATGCCGGTGAACAATGTCGGCCTGGTCATCGAGGAACTGAAGGCCAAGCCGTCGATGGAGGACGGCCACGCCGCCGTCACCGTGACCGGCGTCATCCGCAACATCCGCACCGAGGCGGTCACCACGCCGCCGCTGCAGGTCGCGCTCTACAACCCGCAGGGCAAGCGCGTGGCGGGCAAGCTGGCCTCCGCCCCCGACGCCGTCATCCCGGCGGGGCAGACCCGCCACTTCGCGGTCGTGATCCTGGATCCGCCGTCCACGGCGCGTGATCTGGAAATCCGCTTCAACCTGGAAGGCGCGGTCGCCGCCCATGCCCCGGTCGCGCCCGACGAAAGCCATGCGGCGACGCCGGCCTTGCGCGGGGCCAAGACCGGAGGGCATGACGAACCGGAAGCTCACGCCCAGAAGGCCTCGCATGACTGATACGCCCGTCGAACTGCTGTCCGAGGCCGAGATCGCCGCCCGCGTCGACGCCCTCGCCGAGCAGATCGCCCCGCGTGTCGACGAGGATACGGTGGCCGTCTGCCTGCTGACCGGCGGCATCTGGTTCGCCGCCGACCTGACCCGGGCCCTGGGCCGCCGCGGCAAGTATGTGCGGTTCGACGCCCTATGGCTGGCGTCCTATCACGACGCGCACCAATCCTCCGGCCGCTGCCAGGTGCGCGCCGACCTGCAACGCCCGCTGGTGGGCCGCAAGGCGCTGGTGCTGGACGATGTGTTCGACACCGGCCTGTCGCTCAGCGAGGCGGTGCGTCTGGTGCGCGACGCCGGCGCCAGCGAGGTGATCTCCGCCGTCTTCGCCCGCAAGCCCTGGCCGAAGGAACGCGCCATCCAGCCCGACTTCGTCGCCTGGGAGGCGCCGGCCCGCTTCCTGGTCGGCTACGGCATGGACAATCAGGGCGTCATGCGCGGCCTGCCGTACATCGGCGCGCTGGATTAGGTGCGTTAGCTAGATCCTCCCCCAGAGGGGGAGGATTTAACAACCCAACCCTAAACCCACTCCGCCGACATTTCCCGCGCCAGCATCTCGTCATAGGTCGGGCGGGCGCGGATCACGGCGAACCTGTCGCCGTCCACCAGCACTTCGGGCACCAGCGGGCGGGTGTTGTACTCGCTGGCCATGGTCGAGCCGTAGGCGCCGGCCGACATGAAGGCCACCAGGTCGCCGCCGGCCAGGATCGGCAGGGGGCGGTCGCGGGTGAAGGTGTCTCCAGTCTCGCAGACCGGACCCACCACGTCATAGACGGCCGTCTCCGACCCGCGCGGCTTCACCGGGCGGATGTCGTGATAGGCGTCGTACATGGCCGGACGGATCAGGTCGTTCATGGCCGCGTCGAGGACCAGGAAGCGGCGGCCTTCCGGACGCTCGTGGACGTGGATCACCTCGGCCACCAGCACGCCGGCGTTGGCGGCGATGACGCGGCCCGGCTCGAAGGCCAGCTGCACGCCCAGGCCGTCGACCACGCGGGCCACCATGGCGGCGAAGTCGGCGGGCGTGGGCGGTTCGGGCTGGTTGAAATAGGGCACGCCCAGGCCGCCGCCCAGGTCCAGGCGCTCGACCGTCAGGCCTTCGGCCCGCAGGCTTTCGACCAGGCCGCGCATCTTGCGGAAGGCCGCTTCCATCGGGGCGAGGTCGGTGATCTGGCTGCCGATGTGGCAGGCGACGCCGACGGGTTCCAGATGGGCGTGGTTCGAGGCGTTGGCGTACAGGCGCGCGGCCTCGGCGAACGAGACGCCGAACTTGTTCTCCGCCTTGCCGGTGGAGATCTTGGCGTGGCCGCCGGCCGAGACGTCCGGGTTCACGCGGAAGGCGATCTTGGCCTTCACGCCGAGTTCGGCGGCGACCTCGGCGATCAGCTTCACCTCGGGCTCGGACTCGACGTTGATCTCCGCGACGCCGGTGGTCAGGGCGAAGGCGATCTCCTGGCGGGTTTTGCCGACGCCGGAGAAGACGATCTTGTCTGGGGCGACGCCGGCCGCCAGGGCGCGGCGGACTTCGCCTTCCGACACCGTGTCGGCGCCGGCGCCTTCCGCCGCCAGGACCTTCAAGACCTGGACGTTGGAGTTGGCCTTGACCGCATAGGCGACCAGCGGCTCGCCGATCTGCGGATGGCTGCGCAGGGCGTCGCGGAAGACGTTGAAGTGCCGGCGCAGGGTCGCCGCCGAATAGACATAGACCGGCGTGCCGACGCTTGCGGCGATGCGCGACAGCGGGACGCCCTCACAGTGGAGTTCGCCGTCGCGGAGTTCGAAGTGGTTCATTTAGGACGGGAGCCGAACGGGTCGTTGATGCCGGGAAGTTGGGTCTCGCCCACCGGGCGGTTGGCGGTGGCCGGGTCCATCTGTTCGCGCGTGGTCTTCGGCGCGGACGGCTGGTTGGCCTCGGACGAGGACTTGCTCGCGTCATAGCGCGCCTTGGCGGCGGCGCCCCACATCGGGGCCGGGCGCTCCAGCGGACCCTGCTTGCCGCAACCGGCCAGCGCCACGGTTCCGGCGGCGAGGGCGAGGATCATGAGGCTGCGGTTCATGCGAGAATCTCCTTCCAGCGCGCGATCTGCGCACGGACCTGGGTGGGGGCGGTTCCGCCATAGCTTACGCGGCTGGCGACCGAAGCGGCAGGGGTGAGAACGGAATAGACGCCCTCGTTGATCCCCGCGTTCAGCGTCTGCAGCTCGGCCAGCGGCAGGTCCGGCAGATCGCAGCCCAGCTCCTCGCAGCGCTTCACCGCCGCGCCGGTCACATGGTGGGCGTCGCGGAAGGGCAGGCCCAGCTCGCGAACCAGCCAGTCGGCCAGGTCGGTGGCGGTGGAGAAGCCCGCGCCGGCGGCGGCGGCCATGCGCTCCTGGTTCGGGGTCAGGTCGGACACCATGCCGGCCATGGCCAGCAGGCTCAGCTCCAGGGCGTCGAAGGCCTCGAAGGTCGGGACCTTGTCTTCCTGCATGTCCTTGGAATAGGCCAGCGGCAGGCCCTTCATCACCACGGTCAGGGTGGTCAGCGAGCCCAGGATGCGGCCGACCTTGGCGCGGATCAGCTCGGCGGCGTCCGGGTTCTTCTTCTGCGGCATGATCGAGCTGCCGGTGGTGAAGGCGTCGGTCAGCTTGATGAAGCCGAACTGCGGCGTCATCCAGATCACGATCTCTTCAGCCAGGCGCGACAGGTGCGTGGCGCAGATCGAGGCGGCCGACAGGGCTTCCAGCGCGAAGTCACGCGACGACACGCTGTCCAGCGAGTTCGCCGTCGGCCGGTCGAAGCCCAGCGTCCCCGCCGTCTGGTGGCGATCGATGGGAAAGGGGGAGCCGGCGAGAGCGGCGGCGCCCAGCGGGCACTCGTTCATCCGCGCCCGGGCGTCCTTGAAGCGCGAGGCGTCGCGGCCGAACATCTCCACATAGGCCATAAGGTGATGGCCGAAGGTCACCGGCTGGGCCGGCTGCAGGTGGGTGAAGCCCGGCATCAGGGTTTCGGCGTGCGCCTCGGCGGTCGTCAGCAGGGCGCGTTGCAGCGCCTCGATCTGGGCGGCCGACCGCTCGCAGGCGCCGCGCACCCACAGGCGGAAGTCGACGGCCACCTGGTCGTTGCGCGAACGGGCGGTGTGCAGCCGGCCGGCGGTCGCGCCGATCAGCTCGCGCAGCCGCGCCTCGATGTTCATGTGGATGTCTTCGTATTCGTCGCGGAACGGGAAGGTCCCGGCCTCGATCTCGCCCTCGATGGCGTCGAGGCCCTTCAGGATCTCGTTTGCATCTTCGCTTGTAATCACGCCCTTGCTGGACAACATCGCCGCGTGGGCGCGAGAGCCCGCCAGATCCTGCGCCCAGAGGCGCTTGTCGAATCCGATGGAGACGTTGATCGCCTGCATCAGTTCGGCCGGTTTGGCGGAGAATCGACCGCCCCACATGGCTTGGCCCTCGGCCTTATTGGAGGGCGCATTGGAGGCGTTGTCGGTCATATGAGCGAAGTCCAGGCGGAAAAACCCAAGCCCGACTACCTGAAGTGGGCCATTCGGGGCGTCGCCCTGATCGGCGTCGCGGCGGTTCTATACGTCATTGCGATGTCCGCGTTCAAACCCAATGCGGGCCAAGGCGGGCTGACGAACCTTTCCGACCTGAAGCGGGCCAGCCTTTCCAAGCTCGAAGTCCCCAAGGAGCCGCGCGCCGCGCCGGTCGCCGGCTTCACGGACGCCGACGGAAAACCCCTGACCATCGCGGACTTCAAGGGGCAGGTCGTGGTGGTGAACCTGTGGGCCACCTGGTGCGCGCCCTGCAAGAAGGAGATGCCCACCCTGGCCAAGCTGCAGGCGGCCTACGCCACCCAGCCGGTGCAGGTGCTGGCGGTCAGCGTTGATCGCGACGACGACCTGAACCTGGCCAAGGCCGACATCGCCGCCGTGCCGCCCCTGAAGCTCTATCGCGATCCGGGCTACAAGCTGGCTTTCGGCCTGACGCCGCGCGCCGAAGGCTTCCCCACCACCCTGATCTTCGACAAGCAGGGGCGTGAGCGGGCGCGCCTGGCGGGTGAGGCCGACTGGAACAGCCCTGAGGCGAGGGAACTCGTCGAACGGTTGATCCGCGAGAAAAGCTGACCCCATCCAGCCGGTTTTGCGATTGACCGTCACGTTCTCGCGTGCACAGCTTCGCCCCGCGCAATTCTGACGCGCGCAAAGTTAGGGAGACGGCGACACATGGCCACCGGTACGGTCAAGTGGTTCAACACCACCAAAGGCTACGGCTTCATCCAGCCCGAAAACGGCGGCAAGGACGTTTTCGTCCATATCAGCGCGGTTGAGCGGGCGGGCATGAGCTCCCTGAACGACGGTCAACGCGTCAGCTACGAAGAGCAGGAAGAGCGCGGCAAGGTCGCCGCCGTGAACCTCCAGGCCCTCTAGGGCGTCTTCAGACGACACGTTTCAACGGGCGCCGGTCATCCGATCGGCGCTCGTTTCGTTTGCGGAGCCCTCCTCTGAAAGTCGATCCCAAGGTTCTCGAGCCCATCGCCGACCGGGCCTGGCCCGCGGCGGAGCAGCTTCGCATGGGCGGTTGGCGGCTGAACGCCTCGGTCGGTTTCTCCCAGCGCATCAACGCCTGCTGGCCCTTGGGCCGTCCCGACCGCCGGGCTCCGGCCGCCATCGAGGCGGTTGAGAAGTGGTACGCCTCACGAGGTCTCGCCCCCCGTTTCAAGCTGACCGACGGCGCGACGGCGCCGCGCACGCTCGCCCAGCAGCTAGAGAAGCGCGGCTACTGTCCCCGCAACCGCACCCTGGTCATGGTCGGCCCCTGCGTGGGGCGGGCGGACCAGGGCGTTCTGATCGAGCCTCGCCCTGACCAGGCGTTCGAGGCGGTGTTCACCGCCACCGCCGGCGGCAACCTGGCCGACGCGCGGGAGCGGTTGGACGCCCTGCGACGCATCGGCCCGCCGGCCTTGTTCGCGCGGATCGAGGGCGCCGAAGGCCCCGCCGCCATCGGCGCCTCGGCGGTCGAGGGAGAATGGGCCGGCGTCTTCGCCATGCGCACCGCCCCCGATCATCGCCGCAAGGGGCTGGCGCGGCGGGTGCTGTCGTCGCTGCTGCACGCGGCGGCGGGAGAGGGCGCGACGCGGGCCTATCTTCAGGTCGAGGCCGACAACGCGCCGGCCATCGCCATGTACGAGGCGGCGGGCTTCGCGACCGCCTACACCTACGCCTACTGGGTGACGGGGAGCTGAGGGCGGCGGGCGCTGGCCCACTGGGCCAGGACCACGGCGGCCAGGACGATGGTCCCGCCCAGGATCTGCTGCGCGGTCAGGGCTTCTCCGAACAGCACCCAGGCGATCGTCCCTGAAAACGCCGGCTGGATCAGCACCGTGACCGCCGCCACCGCCGTAGGCACGCGGCCCAGGGACCAGGCTATGGCCCCCTGGCCGATCACATGGGTCAGCGCCAGGCCGATCAGCGCCCACAGGCCCGCTTGGGTGGCCGGCAACAGCGGCTCGCGCATCACCATCACCACCACCAGCAAGGCCGCCGCGCCGGCCACGCTCGACCAGAACATGATCGCCGAGGTGGTGCTCTTGGCGCGGCCGGCGCGCGTGGCCAGCAGATAGCCGGCGTACCAGGCGGCGGCGATGGTCGCGAGCGTGTCGCCGAGCAAGGGGTTGGGGCCGGGCGTGCGGACCACGCCGCCGCCCAGGGCCATGATCACCGCCCCGCTGATGGCGGCGGCCAGTCCGACCAGGAACAGCGCCCGCGGCCGCTCACGGAACAGCAACCAGCCGATGACGGTCACATAGATCGGCGCCAGATTGCCCAGCACCGTCGCGTTGGTCACTGAGGTGAAGCCCAGCGAATAGTGCCAGAGCGCCAGGTCGCCGCACAGGAACAGGCCGGCCAGCAGGCCCGGCAGCGTCGGCTTGGTGAGCGAGGCCGCGTCGCGGTTGGCGACCATCAGGACCGCCAGGATGGGCGCGCTGAACGCCAGCCGCCAGAAGCCGATGGCCGCCGGACCGGCGTCGGCCAGCCGCACCCAGATGGGCGTCAGGCTGATGGCGCAGGCCCCGAACAACAGGGCGGCGTAGGCGGTCCAACGTGGGGCGGCGGTCATGCCGCTGGGCTAGGCCGTTCCCTGGACAAGCTCAAGCGAAACCCAACTCGGCGCGCAGGTCCTGCGGCCGCACGCCGCGCTCGCGCAGTTCGGCCAGGGTCTCGGCCAGGTCGCGCTTGGCGTAGCGCTTGCCGTCCGGCCCGGTCAGCAGGTGATGGTGGCGATAGGCGGGCGTCGGCAGATCGAGCAGGGCCTGCAGCAGGCGCTGGATGTGCGCCGCCTCGAACAGGTCCTCGCCCCGGATCACCTGGGTGACGCCCTGCAGGGCGTCATCGACCACCACGGCCAGATGATAGGCGACGCCCACATCCTTGCGCGCCAGCACCACGTCGCCGGCCGAGGTCGGGTCGGCCAGGATCCGGCCAGTCTCGCCATTCGGTCCTGCGCCGTGCTCTTGGAAGATCAGGCCGTCGAACCCGCCCAGGAAGTCTTCCGCCGCCGATAGCGACAGCCGCCAGGCGAACGGCTTGCCCGCCTCCAGCAGGGCGGCTTGCTCGCCCGCAGCTAAAGGCGCGCCGCGAAATCCCTCGCCGGCGCCATGGGGGGCGCTGGCGGCGGCCTCGGCGATCTCCTTGCGGGTCTTGAAACAGCGATAGAGAAGGCCCTTGCCGCGCAGCACGTCCAGGGCCGCCTCGAAGTCGTCCATGTGATCGGACTGCCGCCGCACCGGCTGCTCCCAGGACAGGCCGAGCCAGGCCAGGTCCTCCAGCAGCGCCGCCTCGTACTCCGGCCGGCAGCGGACCCGGTCGATATCCTCGATGCGCAACAGGAAGCGGCCGCCGGCCTCGCGCGCGGCCTCGAAGGCCGTCAGGGCCGAGAAGGCGTGTCCGCGATGAAGCCGCCCGGTAGGGGACGGGGCGAAGCGGGTGACGAAACCGGGCAGGGCCTTAGCCCTTCATGACCTTGGCGAACATGCCCAGGTGCTCCAGCACCCCGCGCAGAAAGGCCTCCTCGCCGCCGAGCTCCTTCTTCAGGGTCTCGAACTGGCGAAAGCCGCTCATTTCCGCCAGGCCATGAGCCGCGCACCAGGCGGCGATGGTGGCCAGCTCCAGGTCCAGCGGCGTCGCGCCCTCCAGGCCCGCCTGCACCAGGGTGTTGCGGACGGTGCAGTAGGCGCTGTCCTCATCGTCATGCAGGTGGTCCGGCATGGCGTCCTTGTCGCGCGAGCAATCGGACATGACGCGGTACAGGGCCGGATTGGCCCCGGCGAACTTCACATAGGCGACGCCCAGGGACGCCATGGCGTCCTTGACGTCCACGGCTTTGGACTTGGCTTCCTTCAGCGCCTCGGCCAGGGCCTCGAAACCCTCGTGGGCCACCGCGTCGAGCAGTTCGCCCTTGTCCTTGAAGTGGTGATAGGGCGCCGCCGGGCTGACGCCGGCCTCGCGCGCCACGCCGCGCAGCGACAGCGCCGCCGGGCCGTCCGTCTCCAGAATCCGGCGCGCGGCCTCGATCAGGGCGCGTCGCAAATCCCCGTGGTGATAGGGGCGGCTTTCGACGGGGGCGGGCTTGTTCATCGTCACTACTCTAGTGGCTGATCCGGACGTCGTAAAGTTCATCTTGACAACGTTCAGATGTGCGCTATCTAAGCATCGTCCAGATAGGGCGGTGCCTCGAACGGTCGAGGCGCCAATAACAGGGGCCCGCCCAAGCGGGTCCGAACTTTGGAGTGTGTGTCATGCTCAACGCTTTCGAACGTGCTTTCGACCGTAGCGCCGCGGTCTATCTTCTCGCCCTGGGCCTGCTTATGGCCGGCGCGGTTGCGGCGATCGGCGCCTAAAGCGCTCGAAAAGAGGGGGCGGCAGGCGTCGGTCACTCGCCTGTCGCCGAAAAAGGCCTATCCTTCACGGGTGATCGGGGATCGATGTGATTCTCCGAGAGCGGCGTAGGGAAGGAGACCTGTCTTCAGTCCTGTGGCGTACATCCCTCTTCGGCGGAGGGTCTGATGCAGGTGCTCACGAGGCCCCCGTCAGGCGCACCCGCCCTCGTGCTGAACGCGGACTTCCGCCCGCTCAGCTACTACCCCCTGTCGCTCTGGCCGTGGCAGGAGGTGATCAAGGCGGTGTTCCTTGATCGGGTCGACGTGGTTTCGACCTACGACCACGTGATCCATTCCCCGTCCTTCGAGATGAAGCTGCCGAGCGTCGTGGCGCTGAAGCAGTATGTGACTCAGGACCGCCCCCCCGCCTTCACCCGCTTCAACCTGTTCCTGCGCGACAGCTTCTCCTGTCAGTACTGCACCTCGACGGACGAGCTGACCTTCGACCACGTCATTCCGCGCTCGCGGGGCGGGCGCACGACCTGGGAGAACATCGTCACCGCCTGCGCGCCCTGCAATCTCAGTAAGGGCGGCCGCACGCCGCGCGAGGCCGGAATGCAGCCGCACTACACGCCGCGCCGCCCGAACATGCACGAGCTGCAGGAGCGGGGACGCCGATTCCCGCCCAATCACCTGCACGAAAGCTGGCTCGACTACCTCTACTGGGACATCGAGCTGGAGGCGTAAGAGCTTACTTATTTCGGCGCGTGAAAGCTAATGGTGCTCTCGTCGCGAAACCTTCGCCAATAATCGCGGGGTTCGGGCGGGGCGTTTGATCATCTTGCGAGCTGGAAGCTTAGCAAGAGACCCAAGCCAATGCGCACGCTGCTCGCCAGCCTCCTTCTTCTCGCTGGCGTTCCCGCCATGGCCGACGATGACCTCACCGGCCTGTCCGACGAGTTCAACGGAACCGAGCTCGCGGGCTGGACGCGGTTCGACGAGGTATATGGCTGGCCGGACAAGCTGAAGGCCGTGGACCTGGGCAAGACGACGCCCGGCGCGCTGCATCTGGAGCCCTATGACGTGGCCTGGGTGCGGGACCTGAATGCGCCCTTCCTGTTCAAGGAGGTGCAGGGCGACTTCGACGTCCGCGCCCGCGTGCGGGTGAAGGGCGCTGAAGGCGACATTCCGGGCGGCACGTGGTCCCTTGGCGGGCTGATGGCCCGCGTCCCGAACAGCTCCACCGCCGCCGACTGGCGTCCACGGGCGGAGAACTGGCACTTCATCACTACCGGTGTCGGTCACGCGCCGGGCCGGCAGATGACCGAGACCAAATCCACCGTCAACAGCTATTCGTCCCTGAAGCTGCGGCCGTTCCCGACCGGCTGGGTCGAGTTGCGCCTGGTGCGCATGGGCATGGTGATGGTCGCCTTGGCCCGGCCCGAGGGGCAGGCCAAGTGGCAGGTGCGGGACCGCTTCTATCGCATGGAGTTCCGGCCGCAGATGCAGGTGGGGCTGATCGCCTACACCACCAGCCCGGACACGCGCCCTACCGGGCCGGAAAACCCCGAGGTCATCAACCGTTCGGTCGACAAGGCCGCCCGCGTGGACATGCGGATGGATGTCGACTGGATTCGTTTCTCGCGACCCAGGCTGAAGACCCCCGCCGATTGGGTGGAGCAGGTCAGCGGCGGCAATCCGATGGCCGATCCTAACCTCAGCGAAGAGGCGATCCTGGAGGCCGTGGGAAGCTGAGCGCGCCCGAAGGCGCGCTCAGGCCCAGGATCAGCCGAAGTGGATATCGCCGGCCATTTGCGGGCCGTTGGCGACCGTCAGACCGGTGACGCCGGCCAGCATGACCAGGCCGTCCTCCATATCGAGTTCGGCCTTGTCGTTCTGGTGGAACACGTAGGTGTTCCCGTTCCACTCGAACACGCTGTTCTTGCCCGCCGCCGTCTGGCCGGCGACGACCGTCAGCGCGTCCTGCAGCGTGGCGCCGGCGCGCCAGAGATGGGCGGTCTGGATGTCGAGCTTGGCGCCCGAACCCAGCTTGGCGTCGAAGCCCACGTGATCCTTGCCCGCCTCGAAATCGGTGATGATCGCGGTCGGGATGATGTCCGGCACGATCCCATGATTGTGCAGCGGGCCGAAGCTGGTGACCTGCACCCAGTCCTGGCCGGTCCCGGTGGTGATCTGGCCGTCAGCGCCGCTGACGGTGATGATGTCGTTGCCGGAGCCGGCGTCGATGTCGCCGCGGGTCAGGCCGCCGCTGATGGTGATGATGTCGTGGCCAGCGCCGGTGGAAATGCTGGCGCCGAGGGCCAGACCGGTCTTGCTGATGATGATGTCGTCGCCGTCGGTGGCCAGGGCGCGGACGTTGGACGAAGCGTCCGGCTTGTTCACCGCGACCTTCCAATCGTTCTCGATCACGACGCGGCCGCCAGGCAGGCCGGGATCGGCTGCTCCTCCAGGCGCGTAGTCGCCGCCGGGACCCCAGTTCGCCATGAAGCGCGCTGAGCTGGGCGCGTCGCCGTCCCCGGCGATGTCGAGCAGCAGGTTCCTGGTCGCCTGGGCGTAGGGGCCGACATCGGACTTGACCGCTTCGGCCAGCAGCCAGCCCACCAGGGCGGCCTTGGTCCCCAGACCGTTCAATCCGTCGCCGCCGTACGACGCGAAGTAGGCGGCGCGTTCCGGCGTCAGCATCGCCGAGAATTCAGCATCGGTCTTGGTCGTGCCGAAAATCTCGCCATAGGCCTTCTTCAAGGCCTCAGCCAGGGTCAGAGGGGCGAAATCCGATCTGAACTTCGTCATCGCCGAAGGCTCGGTCGCGATGCTGACAGCGAAGTTGATGTAGCGATTTTCGAGACTGAAACCCTTGTAGTAATCCGAGTTCAGGCTGTTGGGGTTCGAACCGTACGCCGAGACCAGATAGTTCAATCCGCCGCCGGTCACCGAGGTGTCGGTCATGAAGCCGTAGGCGGCTATCGCCACGGCGGAGGTGGCGTTCACCGAGTCCAGAATCCAGGCCAGGGCCCCGTTGAAGTTCCAGCCCGTGCCGACCAGGCCGGCCTTACCGGCGTCGATGCCGTCGGCCATCATCTTCAGTTGGGCCGAGGCGTCGGACGACAGGGGCTTGTCGGTCGGGATGCGATGCAGGTTGCGGTAGATGGATTCAAGCGTGCTTTGCGTGGACATCAATACTCTCGCGACTGTCCGTTCCAGCGCCCCTCAACGCAGAACAATGATCTTCCAAATGCATGTATAGCAATTACTGAACATGAAGCGCAAGGGGGTGTGGACAACGGTCAAGCTGCCTCGCTTTGGTCAACTTCGGACGCAGATATGCCCCTCGGGGGTGCTTCGGACCCCCGCTTGAGTCAGTTCAGTTACAGGGAGGGGCCATGGGGACCCGCCAGCTCGATTTCACCGGTCAGTCCGGCGCCGTCTATCGCTACATGCCGCTGGAGGAGGACCGGGTATCGCCCATGGGCGGCAACTATCTTTACGTCCGGCTGGCCGGGGCCCATGTGACGGTAGTCTACGCTGGCGAGACCGAGAACCTCTACAAGGGGCACCGCGAACGATGGGAAGAGGCCAAGTCCGCCTTCGGCGCCACCCACGTCTTCACGCGCCTGAACGTCTCGGGCGCGGTGCGCCGGGCCGAGAAGGCCGATGTGGTCCAGCAGCATGTGCCGCCGATGAACAAGGGCGAAGTTTCCGCCGATTGATCCTCGCCGTCGTGGCGGCGCTCGGCTTGTCGGGCGCCGCCCACGCGCAGGATGTCGCTCCCCCCGAGGGCGGAAGCGCGGTTGTCCAGGAACTCGAAGTGGTCGCCCGTCCGCCCGGACCCGCCCTGTGGCGTGTCCGCCGAGGCGAATCCGAAGTGGTCATCTTGGGCGGGCTGACGCCGTTGCCGCACAGTCTGGAATGGTCGTCGCCGCGACTGGATCGAGCGTTGAAGGACGCCCGGCTCGTCCTGCTGCCGCCGAAGGCCAGCGCCTCGCCGTTGGAGGCCGCGCGGCTGCTGCTGCGCTATCCGTCGCTGAAGACCAGGAACCTGCGCGCCGGCCTGCCGCCGGAGCTGCGGGCGCGGGTCGAGCGCACGGCGGCGTCCATCGGCAAGGACCCCAAGAAATACGACAGCTGGAAGCCCGGCGTGGCCGGCTTCATGATGCTGGAGGATTTCCGCGAGCAGGGCGGCCTGTCCTCGGCCAAGCCCGGCAGCACCCTGGCGCGCCGCGCCAAGGCTGCGGGCGTGACCGCCAAGCCGATCGAGGATTTCAAGGCCTCGTCCCTGATGAAGGCCGCCGCCAACCTGCCGCCACAGACACACATCGCCTGCCTGACCGCCGCCCTGGACGAGATCGACCACGAGGCGGCCAACGCCCCGCAGGCCGCCCGCGCCTGGGCGCGCGGCGACCTGGCCGGGGTTCGGGAACGCGCCGCGCCGGCGCTGCTGGACGCCTGCCTCCAACAGGTCCCGACCTTCGGCGTCCTGCTGGAGCGCGGCACGGCCGAGGCGGTGTCGGACATCGAAAAGGCCCTGGCCAAGCCGGGGCGGACGATCGCGGTGATCGACCTGCAGTACCTGCTGCGGCGCAACGGCGTGCTGGATCGGCTGAGGGCGCGCGGCGCGGTCGTCGACCTGCCGCCGCAATAGGCCTCAGATCTTCTCGGCGACCTTGATGGCGGCCTTGCAGCCGGCCTTGATCGCCGCCGACAGCAGGGGATAGCCCGGCGCTTCGCGGGCGCCTTCCTCGACCGCGTGGTCGCGGTGCATCAGTTCGTCATCGCGGAACTTGGTCAGTTCGGCGGCAAGCTCGGGATCACGGTCCTTCAGCTCGGCGATCTGGGCGGCGTAGTGGCCCTCGATCACCGTCTCGACCGCCTCGGTGCAGGCATGGGCCGCCTTGTCGCCCATCAGGGCCGTGCCCGCGCCCAGGGCGAAGGCCGCCGCGCGCCAGAACGGCGTCAGCAGGGTGGGGCGCACCTGGTGCTCGGTCAGCAGTTCGTCGAAGCGCGCCAGGTGCTCGGCCTCATGCTGCTCCATCTCGGACAGCTGGCCCGCGATGCGGCCATGTCCCTTGGCGCCCTTCAGCACGGCCTGCTGGCCGCGATAGATCTGCACCGCCGCCAGCTCGCCCGCGTGGTCGACGCGCAGAATCTCCGCCAGCCGGGCGCGCGTGGCGCCAATGCCGGGGCGGGACGGGATGGGGCGTTCGCTGCTCATGCCTTGCGGCCTTTCAGGGCTGCGGCCAGGGACCAGCCGGCCAGCTTCAGCGAGATAAGCACGTTCCAGCCGGCCATGGACAGGCCCAGGAACACCCAGGCCGCCGTGTCGCAAGCCGGCGGGCGGATCTTGGCCGTGCCGTTCATCAGCGCCGTCAGGTCGCTGGCCTGAAGCGCGCCGCTCCCGCCGCCGCCGCAGACGCTGGGGCCGGTCCACCACTTCCATTCCGCGCCGGCGTGATAGGCCGCCAGGCCCGCGCCGAACAGGAAGATCGCCGCCAGCAGAGAGTTGAACAGCACGCCCGTCCGCGGGTTCGGCTTGAACCGCGCCAGGACCAGCGCCAGGGCCGAGACGCCCATGGCGACCCAGAACACCTCGCGCTGTTTCAGGCACAGATAGCAGGGGGCGTAGCCGCCGATCCGCTCGAACCCATGGGCCGTGGCCAGCATGGCGGCCGAGGTCAGCAGCGCCACCAGCGGCCAGTTCTTCAGGCAAAAGGCGATCAGGCGTCTCAGCATGCCGCCGGAGCCTCCCCTCCGATGAAGTGGCCGACGGCGAAGCCGCCCAGCAGCAGGACGATGAACAGGATGGCGAACAGGCCCAGGCGCTTTTCGATCACCGGCAGCATGGCGGGGCCGAATTTCTTGACCACGGCCGCGACCATGAAGAAGCGGGCGCCGCGCGTGATCACCGAGGCGGCGATGAACACGGGCAGGCTGAACTGCGCCAGTCCGGAAGCGATGGTCACCAGCTTGTAGGGAACGGGGGTCAGGCCCTTGATCAGGATCAGCCACACGCCCCACTGGGCGTACCAGCACTGATACTCCTCCAGCCCCGAAGCGTGGCCCGTCAGGGTCAGCATCCAGCGGCCGAAGTCCTGCAGGAAGAAGCCGATCAGGTAGCCGGCCATGCCGCCCAGCACCGAGGCCGCCGTGCACAGCCCCGCGTAGAACCAGGCGCGCTCAGGCTTGGCCAGCACCATGGGGGCCAGCATCACGTCCGGCGGAATCGGGAAGAACGAGCTTTCGGCGAAGGAGACGGCGAACAGGCTGGCGGGCGCGCGGCGCGACGCCGCCAGACCCATGACCCAGTCGTACAGGCGGCGAAGCATCAAGATTCCGTCGAACAAGGCTGAACGGCCCCTTAGCTAGCAGGGCGTCCGACGCTTGTCTCCCCGCGTCTAGGTGCTCTAGATGCCGATATGAACAGACTCAGCGTCCACGCGCCGCCGCAGTGACCGACGCCCCGCACGATCCCGACCTCCAGGCCATGGCCGACGACGAACTGTCGCGCGCCTGCACCCTGTCCTGGCGCGAGCTTTCCAGGGTGACCCCCTGGGGCGACACCTTCGAAGGCGTCGCGCCGGGCGGCCGCTATGTGGAGGTGGAGCGCAACTACATCTGGGCTCAGGAATCCGGTGGGGACATCCTGGTCGAAATCGTGGTTTCTGGCGGAGCGTCCCGCTATGCGCAGGGCGCCAGGGCGAGCAGAATAATCAAAAAGGGAAATGCCTGACGTGAAGCTAGCATCCTTGAAATCCGGCCGTGACGGCCGACTGGTCGTGGTGTCGCGCGATCTCGCCTGGTGCACGACGGCCGCCGCCTATGCGCCGACCCTGCAGGCCGCGCTCGACGACTGGGAGCAGATCGCCCCGCAGCTGGAAGCCCTGGCCGAGAGCCTGGAGCACGGCTCGGTGCCGCGCGAGCGCTTCCACGAGCATGACGCCGCCTCGCCCCTGCCGCGCGCCTATCAGTGGGCCGACGGTTCGGCCTATGTGAACCACGTCCAGCTGGTCCGTCAGGCCCGCGGCGCGGACATGCCGGAAAGCTTCTGGACCGATCCGCTGATGTACCAGGGCGGCTCCGACGGCTTCCTCGGCCCGCGCGACGACATTCCGCTGAAGGACGAGGCCTGGGGCTGCGACCTGGAGGGCGAAGTGGCCGTGATCGTCGGCGACGTGCCCCTGGGCGCGACCCGTGAGCAGGCCCTGGCGGCGATCCGCTTGGTCATGCTGGTCAACGACGTGTCCCTGCGCAACCTGATCCCCAACGAGCTGGCCAAGGGCTTCGGCTTCTTCCAGTCCAAGCCGGCCAGCGCCTTCTCGCCGGCGGCGGTCACCCCGGAAGCCCTGGGCGACGCCTGGAAGGACGGGCGTCTGCACGGCAAGCTGGAGGTCGAACTGAACGGCAAGTCGTTCGGCGAGGCTGACGCCGGCGTCGACATGACCTTCGACTTCGGGACCCTGGTGGCCCACGCCGCCAAGACCCGCGCCCTGGCGGCCGGCACGATCATCGGCTCCGGCACGGTCTCCAACCGTGGCGAGGACGGCGGCGCCGGCAAGCCGGTCAGCGAAGGCGGCCTCGGCTATTCCTGCATCGCCGAGGTGCGGACCATCGAGACCATCGCCAACGGCAAGCCGACGACGCCGTTCCTCAAGCACGGCGACACCGTCCGCATCGAGATGCGCGACGCCAAGCGCCACACGATCTTCGGCGCCATCGAACAGCGGGTCTCTCCCGCATGAGCGAGACGGCCGGGGCGGAGCAGGGCGTCGGGCTGAGCCTCGACGACTACCTGCCGTTCCGGCTGTCCATCGCCTCCAACGCCATCTCCAAGCTGATCGCGCGGGCCTATGAGGACCGCTTCGGCCTGACCGTGCCCCAGTGGCGGCTCATCGCCGTCCTGGCGGAACAGCCCATGACCCAGCAGGCGATGGTGGTTCGCACCGTCATGGACAAGGTGATGGTCAGCCGCGCCGCCCAGGCCCTAGTCGCCCGCCGCCTTGTCGTCCGTTCGGCGCACGAGGCGGACGGCCGCTCGCACGTCCTGACCCTCAGCGACGAGGGGCGGCGTCTCTATGCCGACGTCGCGCCCCTGGCGAAGGAATACGAGGCCGCCCTGCTGACGGGGGTGGAGCCGCAAGAGGTCGCGGCGCTGAAGGGCCTGCTTATTCGGCTGGAGGCTGCGGCGGCGCGGCTTTCGGACGAGGATCCGCCTCGGGCCTAGCCGTCCGCGCGCCCGTCAGGCCCAGGCTGTCCAGCACCTGCGGCATGGCCGCACCGCGCGGCACGACCCGCCAGGTCTTCGGATCGGCGGCGTTGATCGCCACCACCGCGCCCTTGGGACAGATGTCCAGGCAATCGACCTCGATCACCGCCGCGCCGTCCTTGCGGTGGTCGCCCTTGCCGCCGCGCAGCTCGCGCCGCAGGGCCTTGGCCAGGGACTTGTCGCCCTTGGCGCCGAAGCCGCCATCCAGCTTCTTGGAACACTTGCGGCAGACCAGCACCACCTCGGCCCAGTCGGCGCGAACCTGTTTGATCCGGCTCATGCCGAACAGATCGTGAGCGTGGCCGGCGGCGGCAAGGGTCAGGCCGGCGGACGCGGCGAATAGTCGGTCAGGCGCAGAACCCGTTCCTCGATCTCGCCGACCAGCCGGCCGTGCCGCGCCGCCGTCCGCCGCTTGATGGCGGCCCACTCCTCGTCGGCCATGAATTGAGCCCAGCGGTCCTTCATCGTCGCCTCGTCGGGCCATTTCAGGATGTAGACGAACTCGGTGCGGGCAGGGGTCTTGGCCTCCCACATGGCGACGATGTCGAAGCCATGCCGCTCCATGATCCGCACCGCATGATCGCGGAACCGCTCGTGGAAGGCGGCCTTGTTGCCTTCGAAGATCTCATAGACCCGAAGCTGGTGGATCGGGCTCGCCTCGGCGGCGGCAAGGGCGGGAAAGGCCGGCAGGATCGCCGTCACGCCCATCAGCAGGCGTCGGGTGAGCCGGATCGTCGACCTGGCGGACATGCGCGCCTCCCGCTGAGCTTCAGCGGAAAGAGAAGCGCCCCAGAGCATGTCCATATTGCGGCGTTCGCCGCCGGTTTGAAGATTTGGTGCGGGCGGTCGGGGTCGAACCGACACTCCTTTCGGAACCGGATTTTGAGTCCGGCGCGTCTACCAGTTTCACCACGCCCGCAAGGCCCTGGATCGGCAGGGCGATCCGTTTAGCAACTCCCCCGACCGGACGCCAGCCGCCTGTCGGAAACTCGCGTCAGGAAATTCAATCGCAGATTGCTTTGACGTTTTCATTTCGCCGGAGGTCGCGAAAATGGTGACTAAAAAGACGCACCCGCAACCCTGAGTGGCCCCGACGCGCCCCTATTCACCAAATCGGATGAGGGAGGGGAGTCAGCTTGCGTCTCGGTCTTACCGAGAAGCTGGTCTGCTTAAAGGGGGCAGGCCAGCGGCTTTGCAACACAGAGTAAAAGTCGAGGGGAACATCATGAACAATAATCGCAAGGGGCGCTCGCTCCTGTTGATGAGCACCGCGCTCAGCGTCGCCGTCATGGCGGGCGGCCAGGCCTGGGCCCAGGACGACGCGGCGATCGAGGAGATCGTGGTCGTCGGCACCCGCATCGAAGGCTCCAAGGTCACCGCGGCTCTGCCCGTGACCGTGGTCGGCGAGCAGGACCTGGACGCGATCAGCGCCGTGTCGGGCGATGAACTGTTCCGCGCCATCCCGCAGATGGGCGACGTCAACTACAACTCGTCCTACCTGCCGAACTCCTCCAACTCGGCGCGCGGCGACATCGGTTCGGTGAACCTGCGCAATCTGGGCTCGGGCAACACCCTGGTCCTGCTGAACGGCCGCCGCGTCGTGGCCCACCCGACCAGCCAGGCCGACGGCCTCAGCCTGGTGCCGACCATCACCTACAACACCAACGCCATCCCCACCTCGGGCCTGAAGCGGCTGGAAGTGCTGCGTGACGGCGCCGCCGCCCTCTACGGCTCGGACGCCGTGGCCGGCGTCGTGAACACCGTGCTGCAGGACAACTACGACGGCGCTGAGGTCGAGGCGACCTACGGCGCGGCCGAAGGCACCAACATGGAGGAGTACAACTTCACCGCCCTGTTGGGCCGCAACTTCGAGCGCGGCAACGTCACGGCCTTCTTCACCTACGACAAGCGGACGGAACTGCGCTCCACGGACCAGGAGTTCACCGCCTCGTCCGACCGTCGTCCGCTGTTCGCCGGCACGCGCTTCGACGGCGCCGCCAGCCTGGACAGCCGCACGACCCAGACCGCCTGGGGCAACTTCACCGCCCGTTCGGCCGTCCGCCGCAACGGCGCGCTGCTGACCTCCGCCGCCGGCGCCTTCCACATCCAGCCGACCAGCTACGCCGGCTGCCTGGCGAACGTTACGGGCCAGGCCTGCATCGACGACGCCGCCCTGGCCACGGCGGGCGCGGAACGCGACCTGCGCTTCGACACCGGCGCCGCGGGCGTGTCGGTCATGCCGGCGCTGAAGCGTTCGAACCTGTTCCTGACCGGCAACTACGAGCTGACCGAAGGCGTCACCGCCTTTGGCGAACTCGGCCTCTACCGCGCCGACACCGAAGCCTGGCAGACCCCGGTCTATACGACGACCGCCCAGGTCCTGACCGCGCCGGGCTCGAACTATTACAACCCGTTCGGCGCCACCGGCCTGCCGGGACGCCTTGCGGGCATCGACGCCCCGGCCGCCGGCGTGGGCGTCACCCTGACGGCCTACAACTTCGTCGATACGGGCAACGCCCTGGTCGAGGTCGCCAACGCCCAGAACCGCTATCTGGCCGGCCTGAAGGGCGAGAAGTTCGGCTTCCGCTGGGAGACCGCCGCGCTCTATTCGTCGGCCAAGGTCGAGGACGTCTCCGACGGCCTGTCCGCCACGCTGGTCCAGCGCCAGCTGGGCCTGTCGACCCCGGACGCCTACAACCCGTTCAACGGCGCGGATGCATCCCGCACCAGCGTCGGCGACGCCACGCCCAGCAGCCAGGCGGCCATCGACGCCATCAAGGTCAAGAGCCAGCGCACCAGCAAGAGCACCCTGGCCCTGTGGGACTTCAAGGTCTCCAAGGCCGACCTGTTCGCCCTGCCGGGCGGTGATCTGGGCATGGCCGCCGGCGTCGAAGTGCGCCGCGAAACCCAGAAGGACGACCGTGACGCCCGCGTCGACGGCACGACCAAGTTCACCAACCCGATCACCGGCGTCGTCTATGACAGCGACCTGATCGGCACCAGCCCGTCGCCGGACACCAAGGGTTCGCGCGAAGTGGCCTCGGCCTATATCGAGTTCGCCGTGCCGGTGATCTCGCCCGAGATGAACATCCCGCTGGTCCGCAGCATCGAGGCGCAGTTCGCCGGCCGCTACGAGCACTTCTCGGACGTGGGCGATGTGGCCAAGCCGAAGATCGCCGTGGCCTGGGACGTGTTCGACGGCCTGCGCTTCCGCGGCTCCTGGGCTCAGGGCTTCAAGGCTCCGAACCTGGAGCAGGTGAACGCCACCCTGGTGACCCGCTCCAACACCCGCACCGACTGGGTCCGCTGCGAGGCTGACTTCCGCGCTGGCCGCATCACCAGCTTCGCCAACTGCGCCCGTTCGAACAGCACGCCGGAGCTGCGCTCGGGCAACCAGAACCTGAAGCCGGAAGAGTCCGAGAACACCAGCGTCGGCGTGGTCTTCGAGCCGCGCTTCCTGCCCAGCGAGATCGGCCGCTTCACCTTCACGGCCGACTACTGGCGCATCAAGCAGGAAGGCATCGTCGGCCTGTTCGGCGGCGGCAACGCCTTGGTGCTCGACTACCTGCTGCGCACCCAGGGCCAATCCAACCCGAACATCCTGCGCGCCGCGCCCACGGCTGACGACATCGCGGCCTTCGCCAACACGGGTCTGGCCCCGGTCGGCCAGGTGCTGGGTGTTCAGGACCAGTACGTGAACCTGCTGCCGCAGGAAGCGCGCGGCCTCGACATCGGGGTCATGTACCGCCTGTACGGCACCAAGTTCGGCGACTTCGACGTCAACTTCAACGCCGCCCACCTGATCAAGTTCTACCAGGCTCCGTCGCCGGACGTGGCCGCCTTGATCGACGCCCGCGCGGCCGGCCAGATCAACGCCGGCACCACCCTGTCGGGCGGCGGCGACCTGCTGAAGCGTCGCGGTCGTCCGGAGTGGAAGCTGTCGGCCTCGGCGACCTGGCGCTACGAGCAGTTCACCGTCGGCGCCTTCACCCAGTACATCGACGACGTGAACGACACCGACCTGCTGGATTCCGCTGGCATGCCGTGGGTCGTGGACTCGCAGATCACCGCGAACCTCTACGCTCAGTATGAGTTCGAGGGCGGTTGGGCGCAGAACACCCGCCTGCGGATCGGCGCCCGCAACCTCACCGACGAGAAGCCGCCGCTGTCGTCGGACGGCTACCTGGGCAACCTGTACACCCCGTACAGCCGCTACTGGTACGTCAACGTCCGCAAGAGCTTCTAAGTCCGGACTGCTTCGCTCCCGCCGGCCCAGCCGGCGGGAGTTTCTGTTTCAATGCTTCGCGTAATCGGGAGTGCCCCATGAAGCCTGGTCGTTTCGGCCGAATGCTCGTCGCCGGCGTGGCGGCGATCACCCTGCAGACCGCCGCGGTCTCGCCCGTCCTCGCCCAGGCCGGCTCGGGCGGCGACATCGTCGGCTACGGCCAGATCCACAACCCGACCATTGGCCGCCAGGGCATGGTCGTGGCCCAGAACACCATCGCCGCGAAGGTCGGGGCCGAGATCCTGCGCCAGGGCGGCAACGCGGTGGACGCCGCCGTGGCCGTGGGCTTCGCCGAGGCGGTGACCCTGCCGCGCGCCGGCAACCTGGGCGGGGGCGGCTACATGGTCGTCCACATGGCCAAGACCAACCAGACCATCACCATCGAATATTACGGCGAGGCGCCCAAGGCGACGACGCCCGACCTGCTGCTGGGCGCGAACGGCCGCTCCGACCCCAACAAGATCGCCTCGTTCAAGGGCGTTTCGACCCCCGGCACGGTCGCCGGCCTGTGGGCCGCCCACAGCCGCTTCGGCAAGCTGCCCTGGAAGAAGGTCGTCGAGCCGGCGGTGAAGCTGGCCCGCGACGGCGTGATCCTCACCGACGACGAAGCCCAGGCCACCGCCGCCCGCCAGAAGGCGATGGCCCGCGATCCGGGCGCGACCAAGGCGTTCTTCAAGGCCGACGGCTCGGCCTATAAGGCGGGCGAGCTGTTCAAGCAGCCGGACCTGGCCTGGACCCTGGCCCAGATCCGCGATGGCGGTCAGGACGCCTTCTACAAGGGCGCCGTGGCCAGGAAGATCGTCGATGGCATGAAGGCCAATGGCGGCGTCATGACCATGGAGGACCTGGCCGCCTACAAGGCCAACGTCGCCGACCCGATCTGGTCCAGCTATCGCGGCCTGAAGATCGCCTATATGCCGCCGACCGCCTCGGGCGTGACCCTGGCCGAGGTGATGAACGTCCTCGAACACTTCGACATGCCCAAGCTGGGCTGGAACAGCGTCGCGTCCATGCACGTGATCTCCGAGGCGATGAAGATCGGCTGGGCCGACCGCGCCTTCGTCGGCGGTCCGCCTCAGTGGAAGACCCCGGTCGCCGGCCTGGCCAGCAAGGCCTACGCGGCTGAGCGCGCCAAGCTGATCTCCATGGACAAGTCGCTGACCACCTCGACCTTCAAGGTCGGCGATCCGTACAAGCACGAAAGCCCGGACACGACCCACTTCTCCGTGGCCGACGCCGAGGGCAACGCGGTCAGCAACACCTATACGATCTCGTCGTCCTACGGCGCGCACGTGGTGGCGCCGGGGACGGGGGTCCTGCTCAACAACTCCATGGGCAACTTCGCCTGGGGCGTGCGCGGCGAGGATAGCGAGGCCAACCGTCCGGCGCCGGGCAAGCGGGTGGGCTCGACCATCACGCCGCTGATCGTCTTCAAGGACGACAAGCCCTGGCTGGTCACCGGCACCCCGGGCGGCGGCTACATCATCGCCACCATGGCCCAGCTGCTGGTCAATGTGATCGACCACAAGCTGAACATCGCCGAGGCGGCCATGCGCCCGCGGATCAACCAGTCGGGCATCGACGGCCCGCTGGAGCTGGAGGAGGGGATCCCGCAGGATCTCGTCCCGCTGCTGGAGGCCAGGGGCCACAAGGTCACCAGGTCGATGACCATGGGCAGCACCCAGTCGATCATGATCGAGAACGGGCTGTTCTACGGCGCGGCGGACACCCGCCGGCCGGACGCTCTCGCCATCGGCGTGAAGTAAGAAAAAAGGGCCGCCGGATGATCCGGCGGCCCTTCATCCATTTCGTCGTCGAAGTATCCGATTTCGTGGTCGAATTCTCCTCGGCGCCGTATCCGAATTCCTACAGTCCCAGGGCCGCCTTAATGCGGTTCCAGGACGTCAGCTTGAAGTTCTGCGGATCGGGCCGGTTGTCGCCGTCCTGGGCCACGAAGATCCCGCCCGGAAAGTCCGGCCCGAAGTCGCCGACCGCCAATTCCAGCCCGTCGGTTTCCTGAACGCTTTCAGAGCCTTCGCCGCCAATCCGGAAGCGCCCCACATAGGCCGCGTCCTCCAGCTTGTAGACCGCGAACGCGTTGTCGCCCTGGCTCGAAGCGATCAGCCAACCGCCCGTCGCGCCCTCGGCCGCGATGGCCAGGCCCTCGACATCATCGAACTGCTTGATGCGGTCCACCTTGGCGAACGCCGTGGCGGTGGTCGGCGCGGTCGCGGCGGCGTCGAAGCTCCACACGCCCACATCTTCCTCGCCCACATAGAGCTTGCCCGTGCGGTCGTCGGCCACGCAGCCTTCCGACTGCGTGCCCAGCTTCAGGGTGCGGACCACCTTGCCCGTCGGCGCGGCGCCCGAGGCGTCCAGGGCCACCTGGGCGATCGCGCCGTCCTTCATCACCAGGAAAGCGTAGACCGCCTGGTCCGCCGCGCGCCACATGCACAGGCCATAGGCCTCGCCCGCCACACCGGGAACCTTGCCCAGCTCGGTCAGCAGGCCGGTGGGCGCCAGGCTGAACAGGGCCAGGGCGCCGTTCAGCGGATCATTGCGGTCGCTGGCGACGACCAGCACGCCCGGCTTGCCGTTGATCGTCACGCCATCGCGCAGGTCGACATTGTTGACCCGCCCAGCCGCCTTGAAATCCCGACGCTTGCCGTCGAGGCCATAGACCACCAGGCCGGCCTTCTTGTCGGTGGCGACGATCAGGCTGGCGGCCGGATCGGCGGCGTTGCGCCAGATGGCGGGATCGTCGGCGGCGTCGTCCACGGACTGCACCGGATCGGTCTCGCGGACCATGGCGACGTTGACGGTCGGCGTCTTGTCCGGGCCAGGGCCCGTGGCGCAGGCGGCCAGAGCCGCCGCCGAGGCCGCGATAAGGAGGAGATTGCGCATCAGAAGGCCACCCGCAGGGTCACTTGATACAGCGCGCCCGAGCGTTCGCTTTCCAGCTCGCCCTCGTCGATATCGCCGTTGGCGCGGTTCTCAAGGATCTCCTCAACCGAGTCGCCGTCATACTTGCGGAAGGTTTCCTTCTTTTTCTTGTCCAGCAGGTTCATGCCGGCGAGGCGGACCACGACGTTGTCGCCGATGCGCTTCTCGATGAAGGCTTCCATGTCGGCGGTGTAGGCGACCTTGACCGTCTCATCCATGGCCGATTCGTAACCGGCCGAGCGGCTGTAGGCGCTGGCGCCGAAGCTGACGCCCCAATCGCGCACCGTATGGATGAAGCCGACGTTGTAGACGTGGTGCGGCTGATTGGTGAACCGGCGGTCTGCGCCGGTGAAGGGATCCTCCACCGAGCTGTCCATGAAGGTGTAGTTGGCGAACAGACCCGTGTCGGGCAGGCCGATGATCGTCAGCGGCGACGAGAAATCGACCTCCACGCCCCACGTCTGGCCCGAGCCGATGTTGCGCGGCTCGTAGATATTGCCCAGCCCCGACGACGAGGTCTCGCTTGTGCCGACCACTTCGATCAGGTCGCTGACATCACGGTAGAAGATGTTGACGCCGAAGATGCCTTGGGCGCCCAGGCGACGCTCATAGCCGACGTCGAGGCCCCAGGCCGTTTCGTCGACCAGACGCGGATTGCCGCGCAGATCGTCGTCGTCCGTCGGCTCCTCCTCGGCCAAGTACGGGATGATCAGGTCGTAGCCGGCGCGGCGCACCGTGCGGGCCAGCGAGGCGCGGAACTGGTCCTCGCTGTTGGGCGTGTAGGTCAGGTGGAACGAAGGATTCCACTGGGTCTTGCTGTAGCTCACCGTGCCAAGGTCGCTGGTGATGTCGCGGTCGGTGTTCTCGACGCGCAGGCCGGCGTCGAAATTCCACTGGTCGTTCGGCGTGAAGGTGTAGCGGACATAGGGATCGATCCGCGTTTCCTTGATCCCATAGATCGCGCCCGGCGCGGGGTCCGCGTCGCCGACCTCGCCATCATCGATGTCATACTCGACCTCGGCGCCCTCGCGCTCCTTGCGCAGAAGATCGACGCCGACCTTCAGCTTGGACGTGGAGAAGTTCCAGGCGTAGGCGGCGCCGCCGGAGTACTCATCGTCGGTGATGTCGAGGGTGGTGTATTCGTCGAGCTCCAGTTCGCTCAGGTCACCGCCCACGACCAGACGGGAGTTGGTGTCCTCGCGGAAGCCGGCCCAGCCGATGTTCGCGGTCAGCACGCCGCCCGCCAGATCGAACTTGCCGTCGGCGCTGAATTGATAGGTCTGCTGCGAGATGCGCTCGGCCTGAACCTCGGCTTCGTCCAGTGCGGTGAAGCGTCCGCCGCCGGCGTCAACGTAGGTGAGCGAGGTTTCGTCCTCGTCCCGATCCGTATCGACCACCAGGCCGCTCAGGCGGATTTGGCCGGTATCGAAGCGATGAGTCAGTTCCGCGTTGGCCGAGAGGTCGACGCCGTCTCGGGTGTCGTCCTGACGTTCTATATTGTCCAGCTCGCTGAACGTGCCGTCGTAGCGCCAGCTGGTCTTCTTCTTGGGATTGCGACGACCTTGGTAGTTGAGCGCGCCCCAGAAGCTGGTGTCGCCGACCGTGCCGGCATAGGCCACCGCGCCAGAGGGGCGGACCTTGCCGTCTTCGTTGATCAGGGCGCCGGCCTTCACGAAGCCGCCCTCGAGCTGCGCGCCTTCCTTGAGGATGACGTTCAGCGAGCCGGCCAGGCCCTCGCTCGGCTGGTCGGCGCGCGGCGAGCGGATGATCTCGATGCGCTCAACCAGTTCGGCGGGAATGCGATCGACGAAGAAGCTGCGGTCAGCCTCACCGCCCGGCGCCCGCCGGCCGTTGATCAGGACCTGCGTGTAGCCTGGCGGCAGGCCGCGCATGGACACGCCGTCGAACTCCAGCACGTCGGAAGTGAAGGTCACGCCCGGAACGCGCTTCAGCATTTCGCCCACCGACACCGGCTCGAAACGCTGGAAGTATTCCAGGTCGTAGGACAGGACGGGGTTCGGATCGCTGGTGCGGTTGCGGAACGCGATATCGCCGGTGACGATCACCTGTTCGACCGTGGTCGCTTCCGCAGCGGCGTCGGCGGCCTCATCGGCGCGAGCAGCGCCGCTGATCGCCAAAGCCGCGGTGGTGGCCAGCAGCCAAGTGCGTGCCCGGAAATTGTGATGTGACATCGTCGCCCCCGTTGGTGGTGTCTCGGGGCCGAAATGACCGAACTTCATGACAGTGCGGATACGCCTCTGTGAAGCTTGGATGTCACATGACGGCTTTCCTGGAACTGTGCTTTCGAGGACCCGGTCAGTCCCTGCAGACCGCGACGCAGCGCTTGGCGAGCGCCTCGGTGGCGTCGATGAAGGGGGCCGCCATATCCGCCGGCGCGAGCACCAGCGGAACCTCCGTGCAGCCGGCGATCACCGCGTCCGCACCGTCGTCCAGAAGAGCGGCTGCCAAGGCGGTCATCTCGTTGCGGACCGCCAGGTCGCCGGCCTTGATGCGGTAGATCAGGCCCATGAACGCCGCCTGCGCCTCGTCGCCCAGGACTACCGGCTCCAGGCCCATGTCCGTCAGGCGCCGGCGATAGAGCGCGACCGCCGACGGCGTTCCCAGCACGCCCGGACGCGTCGCGCCCGCGGTGCGGGACGCTTCACCGGCCGTCTCGATCATGTCGATGAACGGCAGGCCGCCGGCCTTGATGTGCTCTGCGAAGGCGTGGGCGGTGTTGCACGGCATGGCCAGCACCTGCGCCCCGGCGTCGCGCAGACGCGCCGCCATGTCGCCCAGCATCGGACCCGCCGCGCCGCTCGTGTTCCGGTCCGGAATATGGGGGTTCATGTCCATCAGGACGCGGACGTGATCCTGATCGCGGACCGCGGGCGTCGCCGCCTGCAGCTTGGCCAGGAAATCCACCGTCGCGGCCGGGCCCATGCCGCCGAGAACGCCAAGGATCCTGCTCATTGGCCGAGCGCGGGCTCCAGCTCGGTGTGATAGCCGAACAGACCCTGGGCGCCGCCGGTGTGCAGGAAGACGACGTTCTCGTCCTTGAACACGCCCTGGCGGGCGAGGGCGATCAGGCCCTTCATGCCCTTGCCCGTATAGACGGGATCGAGCAGCAGGGCCTCGGTCCGCGCGGCCAGTTTCAGGGCGTCGATGACCCCGTCGTCGATCAAGCCGTAGCCAGCGCCGACATAGCCGCAGTCGGCGACGACCATCTCGCGCTTCACCGCATCGCGATGGCCGAGCAGGGTGGCGGTCTCAACCGCCAGCTTGAAGACGTTGGCTTCCTGGGTCTCCTTGGGGGCGCGCACGCCGATGCCAAGGACCGGGATGCTGGCCCCGCTGACCGCCAGGCCGGCGACGAGGCCGGCATGGGTGCCGGCGCTGCCGGTGGCGGTGACGATGCGGTCGATCCTGAGGCCCTGGGCGTCGGCCTGGCGGACCAGTTCAAGAGCACAGTCGACATAACCCAGTGCGCCGATCGCGTTCGAACCGCCGCCCGGTATCACATAGGGCTTGCGGCCCTGGGCCAGCAGGTCGTCGGCGATCTTGGCCATCTCGCCGTTCATGTCCGAGCCGCCCGGCACGGTGCGCAGCGTCGCGCCCAGCAGGCGGTCCAGCAGCACATTGCCGGAACCCACATAGTCGGGGTTCGTGGACCCGGTCCGATCCTCCAGCACGATCTCGCACTTCAGGCCGTGACGCGCCGCGGCGGCAGCCGTCTGGCGCACGTGGTTGGACTGGATGGCGCCCTGGGTGATCAGGGTGTCGGCGCCCTTGGCCAGGGCGTCGCCGAGCAGAAACTCCAGCTTGCGGGTCTTGTTGCCGCCGCCGGCCAGGCCGGTGCAGTCGTCGCGCTTGACCCACAGCTTCACGCCCAGGTCCGCGCCCAGCCTCGGCAGGGGCTCCAGCGCCGTCGGGAGGTGGGCGAAACGGGCGCGGGGAAAGCGGGCGAGATGCATGGGAAAAATCCTGAAAGACCTGCTCAGCCAGCTATCACGACAACCTCCGGGGCAGAAGCTCAGCAGCTTTGGAGATTTCGGCTAAGAGGCGCATAATTCAGAAAAAATCTAAGGGAGACGTCCATGTACAAGTCCCTGCTCATTGCAGGCGCCGCCGCTGTCGCGGCCCTTGCCTTCGCGTCCGCTTCCCAGGCCTCGGTCCTCGTGGTCGGCCAGACCCTGGCGGGCGGTTGCTCCAAGGCGGCCATCGCCGGTTTCGACGACAACGATTCCCTGCAGATGTGCGAGCGCGCCCTGCGGGAAGAGGCGATGACGATCGAGGATCGCGCCGCCACCCTGGTCAATCGCGGCGTCATCAAGCTTCGTCGCAAGGAATACGCGCCGGCCGGCGCCGACTTCGACGGCGCTCTGGCGCTCAATCCCCGTCTGGGTGACGCCATGATCAACCGCGCCGCCATCCTGATCGCTGAAAGCCGCTTCGCCGAGGCGGTGGCCGAGATCGACAAGGGCCTGGCCCTGCAGATCGAGACCCCGGAAAAGGCGTTCTTCAACCGGGGCATCGCTCATGAGGGGATGCGGGACCTGACCGCCGCCTATCATGACTACGCCAAGGCCGCCTCGCTGAACCCCGCCTGGGACGCCCCGAAGGCGGAGCTGGCCCGGTTTACGATCCGCAAGCGATAGGCATCCGGAACGACGGCGCGGTCCCGGCTGTTGATCGGGGATGAAAGTCCGCTCGCCCGTGAAGTTTCGCTGGATCGCCGCCGCTCTCGCGGTAGCCGCCGCCACGCCCGCCGTCGCCCAGACCTATGAGGCCGAGGCCGCGCGTCTCGACGCGCTGCAAGCGCAGCATGAGATCGCGCGGCAGCAGGCCTTGGCGGCGGAGCGCGAGGCGCTGGCGGCGCAGAGCCGCGCCGACACCGCCCGCACCCTCCTGTCGCTGCAGGCGGCGCGGGCCGGAACGCCCTCGATCCCGGATTTGCGCTATGAGGCGCCTCTGCGTCCAGCGCCGCTCGATCCCGCCATGTCGGCCGACGCCGAACGCATTCGCCAGCTTCAGGATCGCAGCCTGGCCGCCGGCAACGCCCGCATCCGCGCTATCGAGCCCGCACCGAAGTAGGGAGCCCTAAGCGTCCATCGGCGTTCTTCCCGCTAAGCTGAAGTGGAGGGAACGGATGCGCTGGGGTGGCGGCCGCACGGGCGGCAATATCGAGGACCGACGCGGCCTGGGACCGGTCGGCGTGGCCGGCGGCGGGATCGGCGCGGCTCTGCTGGCCCTGGCCGGCTATTTCTTCTTCGGCATCGACCCGCAGACGACCATGAACGCCGCCAACCAGCTGACGCCCCAGGCGCAGCAGGAGGGCACGCGCGGCACGCCCCAGGATGAGGCCGGCCGCTTCGTCGATGTGGTCGAGAAATCGGCCCAGGATGTCTGGACGCCGCTGTTCGCCGCGCAGGGGCGGACCTACACCCCGCCCAGCAGCGTCGTGCTGTACGAACAGAACACCTCCACCGGCTGCGGCATGGGCCAGTCGGCCATGGGACCGTTCTATTGCCCGCGCGACCAGAAGGTCTATCTGGACCTGTCCTTTTGGCAGGAGCTGGAAGGCCAGTTCGGCGCGCGCGGCGAATTCGCTCGCGCCTATGTCATCGCCCATGAAATCGGCCACCATATCCAGAACCTCACGGGCTCCATGGAGCGGGCAGGGGGCAAGGGCGCCGAGAGCGGCTCGGTACGGCTGGAGCTGCAGGCCGACTGCTACGCCGGGGTCTGGGCGGCGCGGGCGCCGGAGACTTCAGGCGGGGCCATCGGCATCGACCCGGCTGACATCCAGAGCGGCCTGTCGGCGGCGTCCGCCGTGGGCGACGACACCATCCAGAAGCGGACCCAAGGTCAGGTCGTGCCCGACGCCTTCACCCACGGCTCAGCCGAACAGCGCATGCGCTGGTTCAAGCGCGGCTATGAGCGGGGCGATCCGGCGGCGTGCGACACCTTCAGCGCAGGCCGTCTATGACGCGGCGCCTTGGCCGGAATTGCGCCACGATGTCGCCGGAACCTGCGGTCATGCCGCACCGTTCCGCGCCTATGCGCAAAGCCCTGCTTCTCACGCTTCTGACCGTGATCACCGCCTCGCCGCTGGCCGCCGCCGCCCAGCCCTATGACCAGTATCGGGCGGAGCAGGATCGTCGGCGGGAGGAGGAGCGTCGCCGCGACGACGACCTTGGCCGCCGCCTGCGCGACATCGACCGTCAGCGCGACGACGCGGATCGGCAGCTGGCCGAGGCCCGCCGTCAACGTGACGAGGAGATCCGACGCACGCAGGAGGACTACGACCGTCGCCGCTCCGACATCGCGCGCAACAACCATGACCGCCGTGGCGAGCTGCGGCGCGCCAACGAGGATCGCGTGCGGCGGCTGGCGGACATCAACCGCAACTACGACGACCGGGTCCGCGATCACCGCAACCGCCTGCGCGACATCGAGCGGCAGGTCGCCGACGCGCGCTATGACCGCCAGCGCCGCTGGTAGCGGCTATTTCTTCTGCGGGATGTGGGCGATCACCTGCATCTCGATCACGCCGGTCGGGGCCAGCAGGCCGCTGGTGCCGACGGCGGTCCAGGCGGGGTGGGGCGCCTGAGTGAACTCGGCGCGGACCTCGTTCATCACCGTGACATGGTCCATGCGCGAGCCCGTGAAGTTCGACGAGCTCCAATCGTGGAAGCTGTTGATCATCACCACGTCGTCCCAGCTACCACCGGCGGCCTTCAGCAGCTCATCGACGGCCTTGAAGGCGCGCCGGGCGGAAGCCTTGAGGCCAGCCGCATCCTTGGTCTCGTTCGGAGCCGGGGCGATGATCACGCCGGACACATAGACCGTGTCGCCGGCCCGACGGGCGGGAGCGTATTTGATGGTGTCGTAGGCCTGCTCGTTGCGCGCGTTGGAGATGATCACGCCACCGCCCGGAGCGGGGATCGTCACCGGATATTGCGGGGCGGTCTGGGCCAGGGCCGGGGCGGCGGCGAGGAGGCTGGCGGCGAGGGCGAAGAGGCGAAACATGGATCGGTGTTCCCTGAGTTGTGCGCCGCTCGTGCCGCTTCGGGTTAGCGCTTACAAGTTAAACTGCCGCAATGTCTCTCGCTGTCAGGTTGCAAGGCGATCGATCTTCACGCATGCTCAAGCCTCAAACACCTGCTCCACAAGGGATACAGGCATGCGCAAGACCTCGATGCTTCTCGCCCTCGCCGCGGTGATGGCGGTCCCGGCGGCCAGTTTCGCCCAGTCCGCGGAGGCGATCGCCAACAACGAGACGACCCGCGAGTTGCGGAGGCTCGGCCTCGATGGTCCTGGCCGGTCGGGCGGGGCGGCGCGCCAGCAGCGGGCCATGTCCTACCAGGAGTCCTGGGCCGCGGAGATGCGCGCGCGCAAGGCCGCCAAGCAGGCCGCCCGCGAGGCGGGCGCCGCCAAGGCCGCTCCGGCGGCGGTCACGAACTAAGGTTTCAACCCGCCTCCCGCTGAGGTAAGCTGCCCTTCTGTTCACCGGGGGGGCGCATCCGAGCGCCTGAGAGGCGGGTATTCTCCCGCGACCCGTAGAACCTGATCCGGGTCATGCCGGCGAAGGGAGGGAACGCGGCGGGCGCAGGCTCTCCGTAGACCAAACTGCGCAAGCGGTCCGGGTCTCCTTGGCAACAAAGGAGCCCGCCATGAACGTCCATACTCCGATTTCAGACAAGAACGCGCTGGAGAAGTCCGTCGCCACCGGCGAGCTGCCGGGGTCGCGCAAGGTCTATCAGGCCGGCGAACTGTTCCCCGACATCCGCGTCCCGTTCCGCGAGGTCGCCGTCCACCCGAGCGCCAATGAGCCGCCGGTGACGATCTACGACCCGTCCGGTCCTTATACCGACCCGAACGTGACCATCGACATCGAGAAGGGCCTGGCCCGCACCCGCGAAGCCTGGGTCGTGGCGCGCGGCGACGTGGAGCAGGTGGCCAAGCCGCGTGAAGTGAAGCCGGAAGACAACGGTTTCGCCGCCGGCAAGCATCTGGCGCCTGAGTTCACCACCCCGCGCCCGGTGTTCCGCGCCAAGGGCGGCTCGACCGTCACCCAGCTGGAATACGCCCGCAAGGGCATCATCACCGCTGAGATGGAATACGTCGCCATCCGCGAGAACCTGCGCCGCGAGCAGAACGCGCCGTGCGTCCGCGACGGCGAGGATTTCGGCGCCTCGGTGCCGGATTTCGTGACCCCGGAGTTCGTGCGTCAGGAGATCGCCCGCGGCCGCGCCATCATCCCGGCCAACATCAACCACACCGAACTCGAGCCGATGATCATCGGCCGCAACTTCCTGGTGAAGATCAACGCCAACATCGGCAACTCGGCGGTGCTGTCCACCGTGGCCGACGAGGTGGACAAGATGGTGTGGGCCACCCGCTGGGGCGCCGACACGGTCATGGACCTGTCCACCGGCCGTAACATCCACAACATCCGCGACTGGGTGCTGCGCAACAGCGCCGTGCCTATCGGCACCGTGCCGATCTATCAGGCGCTGGAGAAGGTCAACGGCGTGGCCGAGGACCTGAACTGGGAGGTCTTCCGCGACACCCTGATCGAACAGGCCGAGCAGGGGGTGGACTACTTCACCATCCACGCTGGCGTGCGCCTGCCGTACGTGCCGCTGACGGCGAAACGCGTGACCGGCATCGTGTCGCGCGGCGGCTCCATCATGGCCAAGTGGTGCCTGGCGCACCACAAGGAAAACTTCCTCTACGAACACTTCGAAGAGATCTGCGAGATCATGCGGGCCTACGACGTGTCGTTCAGCCTCGGCGACGGCCTGCGCCCGGGCTCCATCGCTGACGCCAACGACGCGGCCCAGTTCGCCGAACTGGAGACCCTGGGCGAGCTGACCGAGGTTGCCTGGAAGCACGGCGTCCAGGTGATGATCGAAGGCCCCGGCCACGTGCCGATGCACAAGATCAAGGCCAATATGGACAAGCAGCTGAAGACCTGCGGCGAGGCGCCGTTCTATACGCTTGGCCCGCTCACGACCGATATCGCGCCCGGTTACGACCACATCACGTCGGCCATCGGCGCGGCGATGATCGGCTGGTTCGGCACGGCGATGCTCTGCTACGTCACGCCCAAGGAGCACCTGGGCCTGCCGGATCGCGACGACGTGAAGGTCGGCGTCATCACCTACAAGCTGGCCGCCCACGCCGCCGACCTGGCCAAGGGGCATCCTGGCGCTCAGGCGCATGATGACGCCCTCAGCCGCGCGCGGTTCGAGTTCCGGTGGGAGGACCAGTTCAACCTGGCCCTCGATCCGGAGACGGCCCGAAGCTTCCACGACGAGACCCTGCCCAAGGAGGCGCACAAGACCGCGCACTTCTGCTCCATGTGCGGGCCGAAGTTCTGCTCGATGAAGATCACCCAGGAGGTGCGCGAGTTCGCGGCCGGCCTGGCGCCGAACGACATCGCCCAGGGCATGGCCGACATGAGCGAGAAGTTCCGCGAGAAGGGCGAGATCTACCTGAAGTCGGACGTCTGACGTATCCATGACGCGACCGCCGCTCGCTGAGCGGCGGTCCGTCGAAATTCTTTTCCCGACCGTCACCAAAGCGAAAAATTTGGGCCATAGAAGGCCCTGCACAGTTTCGCGGGAGGCGACGCATCATGAAGCCCAAGACCTTCGTCCGTCGCCTTGGCCTGTCAGCCTTCGTCGCGGCGGCGACCCTGGCGGCGGCGTCTTCCGGTCACGCGGCCGAGGCCAAGAAGCCCGCGCCGAAGCTGGTGGTGGCGATCGTCATCGACCAGTTCAGCGCCAACCTGTTCAACCAGCACCGCGCCGAGTTCACCGGCGGCCTGAAGTCGCTCGCGAGCGGCCTGGTCTACGCCAACGGCTATCAGAGCCACGCCTCGACCGAGACCTGCCCGGGCCACTCCACGATCCTCACCGGCAAGCGCCCGGCCAACACCGGCATCCCCGCCAACGACTGGATCGACCGCGCCACGGGCGAGGAGGTCTATTGCCTGTCCGTGCCGGAAAACACCCTGGCCGACGGCGGCCCGGGCGAGAACGGCCGCGTCGGCGCCAGCGCCATGCGCGTCTCCAACCTGGCCGACTGGCTGAAGACCTCGTCGCCGGGCAGCCGCAGCTTCGCCGTCTCGGGCAAGGACCGCGGCGCCATTAATCTCGCCGGCCAGAAGGGCGACGGCGCGTTCTGGTATCTCGACGGTTTCGGCTGGACCACCTTCGTCGAGCCGGGCCAGGACGCCGCCAAGCGCTTGGCGCCGGTCGCCGCCCTGAACGCCTCGCTGAAGGCCAGCCACGCCAAGACCAAGCCGAGCTGGAGCTACACCAGCGAGGCCTGCCGCGCGCTGGAGGCCGACTGGCCGATCGCCGGCAAGCCGTGGCGCGCCCAGGTGCCGCCGGCCAACTACGCCTTCGACGCTTCGCCCCTGCTGGACGAGGTGACCGTCGACGCCGCGATCATGCTGCTCGACACCCAGAAGTTGGGGCAGGGCGCCGCCACTGACCTGCTGGGCGTCAGCCTGTCGGCCACTGATCGCATCGGCCACCGCTACGGCACCCAGGGGCCGGAGATGTGCGAGCAGATGCGCCGGGTGGACCTCGCGCTGGGCCGCCTCATGACCCGCCTGTCCAAGGTTCCGGGCGGCGTGATCGTCGCCGTCACCGCCGACCATGGCGGCTCCGACTTCCCCGAGCGCAGCCATGCCCGCGGCCACGACACCGCCGGCCGCGGCGGGCCCGAAGCCTTCGCCCGCGTCAACGAGCAACTGAAGACGACCTTCAAGCTCGACTTCGATCCGCTGATGCAGGGCGGCAGCGGCCTTATGGTCGTGAACGCCGAAAAGCGCGGCATGGCCGAACCCCTGCGCAGCCAGATCGCCGAAGCGGCGGTGGAGGCCCTGCGCAAGGAGCCGATCGTGGCCGGCGCCTACACCCTGACGGAGGTGCTCGCTTCGCCCCCGCCGGCCAAGGGAGCCAGCCCGCAGGAATACACCCTGCTGCAACGCTATCGCCTGAGCGCGGTGGAAGGCCGTTCGCCGGACATCCTGATCGGCCTGCAGCCCGGGATCACGCCCGGCCGCGTCCGCTTCGGCGGCAGCCTGTCAGGCCATGGTTCGCCCTGGGAGTATGACCGCCGCGTGCCGATCCTGTTCTGGTGGCCGGGCGTCGAGGGGCAGGAGCGCTTCTATCCGATCGAGACGGCCGACATCGGCCCGACCCTGGCCAATGTCGTCGGCGCGACTCCGCCGGCCGACATCGACGGGCGCTGCATCGACCTGGGCGGCTTCGACGCCAAGGCCTGCCCGAAGCGCTAGGCGGCATCACGCTATACCCTCTCCCTTGATGGGAGAGGGGCAGGGGTGAGGGTGACTGCTGAGGTTCAGTCACGCTGCATCCCCTCGCCCCCTTTGGGGGAGAGGGTAATGGTGAGGGGGCTCTGAGGGTCAGCGGGCGAGGCGCTGCAAGCGGAACCGCCGCAAGCCCCTCACCCAACCCTCTCCCCACGAGTGGGGAGAGGGGAAGGCTTATCCGCCTCGCTCCAACCTCGCCTAACCTGATGCCCTCCCCGTCACGGGAAGGGCGCGCGGCCAGCGCTGTGTCGTGACGGGATGCGGTCGAGCGGGAAGCGCGACCGTCGGTGGTGAGAACGAGGGGCTTCGGCCCTGTCTGGACACTGCTCACGTCCCAAAGCGACGTGACATCGGCGGCGAGCAGCAGGCGTGAGGGGGTTACTCACGCGGACCGGGGACTCCCACGCTGGGGGAGCCCGCCCGCCGGAGGCTTCGTCGGCTAAGCGCTAAGAGCGCTGCCTACCGACAGCTCCCGGATAATGACCGTGCGGAGCGGAACGACCGACGTCGAACCCGGCACTCCAAAGACTCACCTCGCCTGACGCAGGTCAGGCCGCTCCGCCGCCCTTCCAACCTTTCGGGTTTTTGCCCGTGGGGGCGCTGAATCACGCCTCCCTCTCCCTTGATGGGAGAGGGATCGAGGGTGAGGGTGACTGCGGCCGTTCCGCCGCGCAGAACCCAACCGCCGCATCACCCTCATCCCCGGCCCTTCTCCCATCGAGGGAGAAGGGGGAGGAGAAGGTCGACCGAAGCTAGGCCGCCGGGGTCAGGAAGCGGGCGCGAACCGTCGGCCACGCCAGGTTCAGCGCCAGCCCGCCCAGCACCAGCGCGGCCGCGCCCAGCTTCCACGGCTGGAGCGGTTCGTGCAGGAAGAAGGCGGAGGCCCCCATGCCGAATACCGGCACCAGCAGGGCCAGCGGGCTGATGGTCGCCGCGGGGTGGCGCGCCAGCAGCCAGCCCCACACCGAATAGCCGAACAGGCTGTTGCCCACCGATTGCCACAGCACCGCCGCCCAGGTGACGGCGTCGGCCTGCTGGACGCCGGCGACCATGGCGGGCCAGCCCTCGGTGATCAGCGACAGGGCGAACAGGGGCGGGATGGCGAACAGGCTCGACCAGACCACATATGCCAGCATGTTCACCTGACCGGCGCTGCGGGCCACCATGTTGCCGCCGGCCCAGCTCAGCGCCGCGCCGAGGATCAGCAGCACGCCCAGGGGCGTCGTGCCGTCGCCGCCGACGTGCATCATGATGATGCCGACGCCTGTGGCGGCCAGCGCCAAGGCGAACCACTGATAGGTCTTCACCCGCTCGCCGGTCAGGGCCATGGCCATGCCGATTGTGAACACCACTTGGGTCTGGACGATCAGCGAGGCCAGGCCCGGCGTGATGTGTCCGCGCATGGCGATGAACAGCAGCCCGAACTGGCCCGCGCCGATCAGCACGCCGTAGCTCGCTAGCTTCGACCAAGGCACCGGCGGCTTCTTGATGAAGAAGATCGCCGGCAGCACCACCAGCGAGAAGCGCAGGGTGGCGAACAGCAGGGGCGGCAGGTGATCCAGCCCCACGCGGATGACCACGAAGTTGGTCCCCCAGATGAACACCGTGGCCAACGCCAGCAGGAAGTGCGTCAGGGGCAGGGCGCCGGTCTTCATGAGAATCGCCTGGGGAGGGGAGGATCGCGGCTAACTTAGGAGCCCGTCGGAAGCTTCGCCACGGCGGATCAGGCTGTTCACGCCGCAATCGCCCGGCTATTGAGCCGCCAATCCATCATTTCTTCCGCGAGCCGACATGTCCGACACGCTGCCCGACCGCCTTTCGGTCAACCCGAACAACCCGCACTACAACGCCGAGATCCTGGAACGGAACGTCGGCATCCGCTTCAACGGCGTCGAGAAGACGAACGTGGACGAGTACTGCGTGAGCGAAGGCTGGGTGCGGGTCAGCGTCGGCAAGTCGGTCAACCGCAAGGGCGAAGCCATGACCGTGAAGCTGAACGGCGTGGTCGAGCCCTACTTCCGCGAGGACTAGGCGCGACCGCCCAGGCTGATGCGCTTGCGGCGCAGGCCGCCGTTCTCGTCCTGCACATGCAGGTCGACCGGCACGCCCAGCCCTGAGGCGAAGGATGTCAGGCGCAGGGCCGCGCGGGTCGCGGCCTTGCGGCTGTCATAGCTGTCCAGGTTCAAGCCCTGGCCGATAAGGCGCCAGCGCCCGGCGACCCGGACAACGCCATAGTGGATCTCGGTCATCGCGATCTCCTCTTCTGGTGACGGCAGGCTCGCCCGCGAATGGGGCGATGATAAGTCCGCCTCATGGCCTGCAAGGATCACTCTAGCCCCATTTCTGCGACGTGCGCGCGAAAGTTGTGCGGCTCAGTTTCGGGTTTTCTCCGCCGCGATCCAGGCCTCGACTTCCGAGCGCAGGACCTTCAGCGGCACGACCCCGTTCTTCAGCACCGCGTCGTGGAAGGCCTTCAGGTCGAACTTCGGGCCGAGCGCTTCTTCCGCCTGCTTGCGCAGGGCGAAGATCTCCAGGCCGCCGCTGTCATAGGCCGTCAGCTGGCCCGGCAGGACGGCGATGCGATCCACCAGGTCATCGGCCTCGTCACCCTGGAAGCGGCCGCTTTCCTGGGCGTAGGCGGCGGCCTGCTCCCGCGTCCAGCCGAAGATGTGGATGCCCGGATCCAGCACCATGCCCCGCGCCGGCCACATGCGGCGGCTGATCTTCGGATAATCGCTGGTGTAGATCCCGACCTCCTCGGACAGCGCTTCGGAATAGCGGGCCCAGCCTTCGACATAGGCCGAGTTGAAGGCGACCTTGAACAGGTCGTGTCGCTTCACCCCCAGAGCCATGGCGATCTGCAAGTGGTGACCGGGCCAGCCTTCGTGCACGGCGGTGATCTCGGCCCCGCCCTTGGTCTCGCTGGCCCATTTCTCAGAGGCGATGCGATAGGTCCCGGGCTTCTTCGGGTCGGCCGACATCTCGTAGTGCGAGCTGACGCCGGAGCCGCGCATGAACGGTTCGAACGGCTTCACCACCATGTCCTGATCCGGCAGCTTGGTGACGAGGGCCGCCGAGGCGACGCGGGAGCTGTCGACGATCTGGCGGGTGTAGGTGATGAACTCGTCCTCCGACGCCAGCTTGTTGGCGGGCGTCTCGGCGGTGCGCTTGGCGATCTCCTTCAGGTCCTGGGTGCCGTAGAGCTTCTGGCCCAGGCCTTTGACGATCTCGGCGTTGGCCGCGACGGTCGCCGAGCCGAGGTCGAAGACCTGCTTGGGCGTCCGGTCCAGGGTGGTGTAGCCGCGAAGCTGCGCCTGGTAGCAGGCCGCGCCGTTCGGCAGGGCGCTGAGACCCAGGGTGTCGCGCGCCTTGGGCATGTACTCGGTCTGCAGGAAGTCGCGGTACTGCTTCAGGGCGGGATTGATCTGGTCGGTGATCACCTTGGCCAGGGCCGCGCCGAAGGCCGCGTCCTTGTCGCGGGACGCTGGCGAGTAGAGCGGCGACTTCAGCGGATCGGCCGCGATCATGCCGTCGATCTGCTTGATGACCCGAGCCACCACGGGCTTCGGCGCCGCGTAGCCTTCGGTCAGGCCCTTGCGCAGGTTGGCGGTTTCGGTCGCGACGAACTTGGGTATCGAGCCGGCGCGTTGCAGGGCCTGGGCCCGCAGGTCGGCCTCGCCCACGGGCTGCTCCAGGGCCGTGCGCACCAGATAGCTCTGCCAGCCGAACATGTGGTTCAGGTTCCACAGATGCGACTTGCACACCCGCGTGCCCCGGTCGGACTCCAGGCCGTCGATCAGCACCGCCAGGGTGATGGCCTGCTGCGGATCCAGCGCCTTGGCGTCGATGGCGCGGGCGTCGGCCTCGATGGCGTCCAGCTTGGCCTCGAACGCCCGGATGCCGGCTTCGCTGTTGTCGTAATAGCGCGCGTGGGTCGGCGCCTTCAGGCCGGTCGAATAGGAGGCCGAGGGGTTGTAGTTCATCGTCTCGGCGACGAAACGGTCGGCGACCGCGTCGACCTTCTGCGCCGGCGTCTGCGCCGAGGCGGACGATGCGAAGGCGATGACGGCGAAGGCGGCGGAAAGGCGCAGGCTCATGAACAACTCCCCAGCTCAAGGCAGAAGGGGAGTAGGGCGGGTTTGCGCCGCCGGGGCAAGAGCCGCCCCGGCGCGCGACCGAAATCAGGCGATGGCGCCCAGATAGTCCAGCTTGCCCAGCGGCACGCCCTTGTGACGCAGGATGTCGTAGGCCGTGACCAGGTGGAAATAGAAATTTGGCAGGACGAAGCCGGTCAGATAGGCGCTGCCGGTCATGCTGAATTCACCGTTGGGGAACTTCAGCTCGATGGTCTTGCCCTCGGTCCCGTCCAGCGTCGAGGGATCGACGCTTTCGAGATAGGCGAGCGTCTTGGCGATGCGGGCCTGCAGGTCGGCGAAGGTGACTTCGTCATCCGCCATGGTGGGGCCGGCGACGCCGGAGATGCGGGCGATGGCGAACTTGGAGGTGTCGCTGACGCTTTGAACCTGCGCGGTCAGCGGAGCCATGTCCTCGAACAGACGGCCGGCGGTCAGTTCGGCCGGATCGACGCCGTTGGCGGCGGCCCAGGCCTCGCCCTTGGTCAGCAGCTCCGAGAGGATGCGCAGGCCGCGCGTCAGGGCGGGCAGGGTCAGTTGGCTCATGGACAGGGTCATCGGCGTCTCCTCCTTTGGCGGCTCAAGCTGAGCTTTCGGGACAGTTGGCGACGCCCCGCATGCTGTTCAAGACTTCGAATGCGGCCGTATCTGTGCTGCGCCTCGACACCGGTTTCCATAGGGGATGACCATGCAGAAGATCGCCATCGTCGGCCCCGGCGCGGTGGGCGGGACCGTCGCCGCTTGGCTGGCCCAGAACTCGGAGCACGAGGTCACGGTCTGCGTCCGCACGACCTTCGACCAACTGCGCGTGGAAACGCCGGATGGCGAGATCGCCGCGACGCCCGCCTTGCTGACTGACCCGGCCGACGCGACGCCGGTCGATTGGGTTCTCATCTGCACCAAGGCCTATGACGCCCCCGGCGCGCTGGCCTGGCTGAAAGGGTTGGTCGGCCCTCAGACCCGTATCGCCGTCCTGCAGAACGGCGTCGAGCATGTTGAGCGGTTCGCGCCGCATCTGCCTGGCGGGGTCATCGTGCCCGCCGTGGTCGACATCCCGGCCGAGCGCGCCGCGCCGGGCCGCATCCGCCAGCGGCGCATGGGGACGATCCTGGTTCCGGCTGGTCTGGACGGCGACGCCTTCATGGGTCTGTTCGCCCATACGCCGATCGCGGTCTCGACCACGGACGACTTCAAGACCGCCGCCTGGCGCAAGCTGGCCCTGAACTGCGCGGGCGCCGTCAACGCCCTGACCCTCAAGCCGTCCGGCGTCGCGCACCGTGAGCCGGTCGCCGGGATCATGAAGGCCCTGGTCGCCGAGTGCGTCGCCGTGGGCCGAGCTGAGGGCGCGATCCTGCCTGACGATCTGGGGCAGTCAGTGGTCGATGGCTATCGCTCCGGCCCCGCCGACAGCGTGAATTCCCTGCACGCTGATCGCGCCGCCGGTCGGCCGATGGAGTTGGACGCGCGCAACGGGGTCATCGTCCGGCTGGGCGCCAAGCACGGCGTCGCCACGCCCATGAACGCGATGATCGTCGCCCTGATCGAGGCCGCCGCCGCGCCAGGCGATGGCCGCCCCTGAACTTCATGACTTGGCGACGCGGGGCGGGCGAGGCAGATAGCGGGCGATGAACCCGTCCAAGCCCCTCTCAGTCGCCGTTGTCGGCGGCGGCCCCGCCGGCCTGATGGCCGCGGAGGTGCTGAGCGCGGCGGGCTTGGCGGTGACCGTCTACGACCGCATGCCGTCCCTTGGCCGCAAGTTCCTGATGGCTGGGCGGGGCGGGCTGAACCTCACCCATTCCGAGCCGATCGACCGTTTCCTTCGCCGCTACGGTCCGGCGACGGAGCGTCTGCGCGGTATCATCGAGGCCTTTCCGCCCAAGGCGCTGGTCAAGTGGGCGGAGGGGTTGGGCCAGCCGACCTTCGTCGGATCGAGCGGCCGCGTGTTTCCAAAGGCCATGAAGGCCTCCCCGCTGCTGCGCGAATGGCTGAGGCGGCTGGAGGCGCAGGGCGTGAGCTTTCGCCTGCGCCGCACCTGGACCGGCTGGAACGAGGCGGGAGAGCTCGTCTTCAACGGCCCGGAAAGGCCTGAAAGCGTTCGCGCGGACGCCGTGATCCTCGCCCTTGGCGGCGGCAGCTGGGCCAAGCTCGGCTCGGACGGTCAGTGGACGACGACGCTTGAGGCGGCCGGCGCGCGGGTCGCGCCGTTCCGTCCTAGCAATGTCGGCTTCCTGGTCGATTGGAGCGAGATCTTCCGCGACCGCTTCGCCGGAACGCCTCTGAAAGCCGTTGGGCTGTCGTTCGCGGGTCGTCAGGTGAAGGGAGAGATCATGCTCTCCGCCTACGGGCTGGAGGGCGGCGGCGTCTACGCCCTGTCATCGCCCTTGCGGGACGCCGTGGAGGGGCAGGGCGGCGCGGTCGTGGAGATCGATCTGCGTCCCGACCTTTCCGCCGGGCAGATCGAGAACAAGCTCGCGCGGGGGCGCAAGGGCGAGTCCGTCGCCAACCTCCTGCGCAAGACCCTGAACCTGTCGCCCGCCGCCATCGGCCTGCTGCGCGAGGCGGCCGGCGTGAACCTGCCCGCGACGCCCGTCGCCTTGTCGCTGCTGGTCAAGGCGGCGCCGATCAGGCTGATCGGTTGTGCGCCTATGGATCGCGCGATCTCGACGGCCGGCGGCGTCGGTCTCGACAGCCTCGACGACGACCTGATGCTGAAGGCCCGGTCCGGAGTTTTCCTGGCCGGCGAGATGCTGGACTGGGAAGCGCCTACCGGCGGTTACCTGCTTCAAGCCTGCTTCGCGACGGGGCGCGCCGCCGCCCTTGGCGCGCTCACCTATCTGAAGGACTAAGAACCGGATGCCAAAGTCCCTGGTCTTCGCGATCATCGGCTGCCTCGTCGGCGGAGGCCTGGCCGCGATCCAGGCGCCGACCAACGCGCTGTTGGCCCGGCCGCTGAACAGTCCGGTCAACGCGGCGCTGATGTCCTTCGCCGGCGGGACCCTGATCCTGCTGATCGCCGTATTGGTGCTGCGCGTGCGGCCGGACTACGGGGCCACGGCGGCGGCGCCCTGGTACGCCTGGATGGGCGGCCTCTATGGCGCGGTCTTCGTGGTCGCGGCGGCCTACGCCATCCCCCGCATCGGCGTCGCCTCGGCCATGACCCTGTTCGTCGCCGGACAGCTTCTGATCAGCGTGCTCGTCGACCATTTCGGGGGCTTCGGCGTGGCGGCAAGGCCGGTCAATCTGACCCGCGTCGCGGGGTTGGCGCTGGTGATCGGCGGCGTCGTGCTCGTTCGCCGGGGCTGACAGCACTCTCTGACCGATTAAGCCTAATAGTCACGACTACTGCGGGAATCAGCTAGGTTCGACGCGCGCAACCGGTATCGCCGGTTCGCGTCGGGCAGGGTCAGGGGCTTGTTCGGCTGTCGATGATGATCGGGCGCTCAGTCGCCGTCGCCACGTGGAGGGCGGCGGGGGCTGCTAGGGGCCAGGAGCGAAAGCTCCCGGACTCTCGATCGCGCCAGGCTGTGGATCAGGTCCCTTCGCCTCATGACCATTTCGTCGGTTTCGAACACTCCGCCGATCAACAGGCTGACGCCGGGCCAGATCGCCGCGTTGGGGCCCGGATTCTTCCAGGAGCTGCCGCCGTCGGAGTTCAAGCTGCTGACGCCGTCCCAGATCGCGGCGATCAACAGCAGCGCGATCGAAGCCGTCAGCGCGGAGCAGTTCGCCACTCTGTCGCCTCAGCAGGTGAAGGCGCTGACGCGCATCCAGATTCCGCGTCTTGCCACGGGCATCACCTTCAGTCCGGGGCAGCTCGCGGTTTTAAACCAGAGCCAGATCCGGGCGCTGACGGAAAATCAGATCGCGTCCGTCGACGTAGGCGCGATCGCGGGGCTCAAGGGCGCGCAGATCAGCGCCTTCACGGAAACGGGCTTTTCCGCTCTCACACGCGAACAGATCGCCGCGCTGTCCGCGACGCAGCTTCGATCCATCGCCGCCTCACAGATGAAGGGGCTGTCGGAGGACGACATCAGCGAGTTTTCCGCTGAACAGGTGAGCCAGCTCGGGGCCACTCAGCTTCGCGGGCTGACTGGCGCGGGTCTTTCGGCCATGAGCGCCGAGCAGATCGCCGGCCTGAACGAAACCCAGCTCAAGACCCTCACCGCCACGCAACTCAATGCGCTGGGGGTCGACGACATCGCCGAATTCACAGCCACGCAGATTCAGCAGCTGTCCGCCGCGCAGATCAGAAGCCTGACGCCGGAACTCTTCAGCTCCTTCAGCGAAGGTCAGCTGGCGGCGCTGAACGTGACCCAGATGAAGGGGCTGACGGTCGCTCAGATGGGCGTGATCGAGCCGACGATGCTCGCGCGCTTCAGTTCGACCCAGATCGGAGCCCTTTCGATGGCTCAGATTTCTGGACTGTCCGAGGAGGCCTTCAAGAGTTTTTCGGCTGACCAGATCTCCAGCCTCAATCCTTCTCAATTCGGGGCGCTCACCACCACTCAGTTCCGTAGCCTGACCGAGGATCAGATCGCCGGCCTGACGGTGACCCAGATCGGCCGGCTCGGCATCCCTCACATCAAGTCGATGGATGTGGCCGACTTCGAGAAATTCAACATCACGCAGCTGCGGGCCCTGACCACGGCGCAGATCATGCAGATTTCGGTCACGGCCCTGTCGGACTTATCTGAGGAAGACATCGCATCCCTGACCACGACCCAGATTCGCGCGCTCAGTGCGTCGCAGATGAAGGGGCTGACGATCGAGGATCTGGGCGAGTTCACCGCCGAACAGATCAACGTGATGACGGGGCTTCAGATCAACGCCCTGACCCCGGAGGGGCTGGCGGTCCTCAGCAGCACCGCCCCTCTGACCACCACCCAACTAAAGGCGTTGAGCGCCAACCAGCTGAAGGACATTGACGTCAGCGGCATCGCCGCCCTTACGCCGACCCAGATCGCGGCTCTGGCGCCGTCGCAGATCGCCCAGCTTTCGCCCACCGCGATTTCGGCGCTCAACCAGGCCCAGGTGGAGGTGCTGTCGGCGAGCCAGCTCAAGGCGCTCACCACCACCCAGCTCCGCGGGTTGGACGCGGCGGACATCGGGGAGTTCACCAGCACCCAGATGGCGGCGCTCAGCGGCGCTCAGGTCGGGGTTCTGACGCCCTTGTTCGACAGCGATCAGATCGCCGACCTGACTCCAAGCCAGATCGCGGGCCTGTCCACATCCGCCCTGGCCGAGCTGACCGCGGCGCAGGTCGCCTCGCTGTCCGCCACCCAGGTCCGAGCCATTTCCGTCGCCCAGCTCCGCAGCTTGAGCGAGGACGATTTCGCGGAGTTCGACTCCGAGCAGATCGCGGCCTTCACCAGCGCGCAGTTGGCGGCCCTGTCGGCCACCAACATCGGATCATTGACGCCCGAGGAGCTGTCGGGCCTCACCGTCACCCAGATTCGCGGCCTGACGGCGACCCAGATGAAGGGTTTCGATCGGGACGACGTCACCTCCTTCACGACCACCCAGATCGCCGCGATGTCGGCAGCGCAGATCTCGGCTCTTTCCGTCACGGGGGTCTCGGACTTCGACGCTTCCCAACTGGCGGCGCTGGGCACGACACAGGTCCGTGCCCTGACGGCCACGCAACTGGCCCTTTTCGACAAGACCGATATCGACGCGTTGAGCGTGACGCAGTTCAACGCTCTGACGCCGACCCAGCTCGCGGCCTTGAACGCCGACGCCTTCCGGCAGTTGTCCGACGAGCAACTCGCCGCCTTGACGCCCTCTCAGGTCGCGGCGCTATCGACCACCGCCTTCGCCAGTCTGAACGCCACTCAGGTGGCGATGCTGACGACCTCGCAGGTCGGCGGCCTGACGGCGACGCAGCTCAAGAGTCTGAGCGTCGAGGATTTCGGCGAGTTCACCGCCACGCAGCTCGCCGCCTTCACGCCCACTCAGATGGCCGCGTTCTCGGCGACCAATATCTCCGGCCTTTCGCCCACCGCGGTCGCGGCGCTTTCGGTTACTCAGGTAAAGGGCCTCACGACCACTCAGTTGGCGGCGATGGGCGAGACCGCCATTGGGGCGTTGACCACGACCCAGATCGCCTCGCTCACGGCCACCCAGCTCAGCGCTCTGTCGTCCGCCGCAATCGCGGAGCTGGACGCGACGCAGATCGCCACCCTGACCACCACCCAGATGAAGGGGCTGACGACCACCCAGATCGGCGGCCTCAGCCCCGAGGACGTGCTGGAGTTCAACGCCGCCCAGGTCGCGTCGCTGTCGGCCAGCCAGGTCGGCGGCTTCTCCACGACCGCGATCGCCAGTCTGGACGTCACTCAGATCACCCGCCTGACCAAGACGCAGCTCACGGGCCTGACGACCACCCAGGTCGGCGCGATGACCGCGACCCAGGTCAGCGGAATGCCGGGGACCCAGATCGCCGCGCTGCTGAACAGCCAGATCGGGGCCCTCAACGCCACGGCTCTGTCGGCCCTGACGGCGACGCAGGTGGCCGTGCTGTCGACCGCGCAGATCGGCGGGCTGAGCACGACCCAGATCGCCAGCCTGTCCCTGGCCGATTTCGAGGAGTTCACCATCACCCAGCTGTCGGCGCTCAGCCCCACGCAGCTGGGGTCGGTCGATGCGACCAACCTGCGGGAGATGACGAGCACCGAGTTCGCCGCTCTGTCGTCCACCCAGATCCGCGGCCTTTCCACCAGCCAGGTGCAGGCGCTGGAAAGCGGGCACATCCGCAACCGCCTCGGCCAGTTGACCGGGACGCAGTTCGGCGGGCTGTCGGATACGCTGATCGCCGGGTTGTCGATCACTGAGCTCGACGCCCTGACCCCGTCGCAGATCAGCGGGATCTCCGCCAACGCCTTCGCGGCCATGACGTCGACCCAAGTGGCGTCGCTGGACAACTCCCAGATCGCTGGCCTGACGACGACGCATATCGGCAGCCTCAGCGCCACGCACTTCAACGCCCTGACGAGCGGCCAGGTGGGGATGTTCTCTGCCGCCCAGATCGGGGCGCTGTCCGCCGCGAACGTCGTGGGCATGGACGCCACCCGCTTCGGCGCCCTGTCTCAAGCCCAGATCCAGGGGTTGTCGGCCTCGCAGCTGGAAGCACTGACCGTCGCCGACATGGCGGAGTTCACGAGCACCCAGATTTCCGGTCTGAGCGGCTCGCAATTGGCGTCCTTCTCGGCGGAAGAGATTTCGGCCCTGACGGCGACCCAGGTGGCGGCCCTGTCCGGCGGCCAGATCTCCAGCCTCTCGGCGGCCCAGATCCGCGGCTTCACCCCTGAGGATGTGGGCGAGCTCAGCATCACCCAGATCGGCGCCTTCTCGGCGACGCAGATCGCCGCCTTCTCCAATACGGCGATCGGCGCGTTCAGCACCTCGCAGATCGGCAAGTTGAGCAGCGACCAGATGGCGGGGCTGTCCGGCGTTCAGCTGGGAGCCTTCGACATCGCCGACATCGGCGGCTTCTCGCCGTCCCAGATGAAGGCGCTGACCCCGACCCAGATCGGCCAGCTCTCGCCGACCGTGATGGGGCAGTTCAGCACGACCCAGATCGGCTACCTGATGCCGGCCCAGATTCCGGGGCTGACCAAGGAGCAGCTCCAGCAGATGAGCACGCATCAGCTGGGCTCCATGACCAACGCCCAGGTCAACAAGTTCACCGCCTATCAGCTGAACGAGTGCATGAGCCCGGCGCAGCTGGAGGCGATCGGGATCAATCCGTTCTTCGGGTGATATTACCCGGGAGATATTGACAGCGGATATTTCGCCCGGGTAAAAGTCGCGCATGAGCAACGCGACTTCTCCTGACAAGCCAAAGATCTGCACCGCCTTCGCCGGCCAGCGTCGGGTGGCGACTGGCCCCTTGGCCGATGTCGCCGTCGCGGTCTGGCGGGCGCTGAAGGTCGATCCGAACCAGACCGTGCTGACCTTCGATCGTTCGGGGCGTCTGGTCGACATCGAGCTGCGCGGTGATGAGGAGGACGTCCGGCAACGCTATGCCGAACCCGAGCCGCACCGGGGCAGGGGGCGTCCGAAGCTGGGCGTGGTGGCGCGTGAGGTCACGCTGCTGCCCCGTCACTGGGAATGGCTGGCCGAGCAGCCGGGCGGCGCCTCGGTCGCATTGCGGCGACTGGTCGAAGCGGCGCGGGCCGCGGGCGACGGTCAGGATCGCCGTGCGCACGAGGCGGCCTATCGCATCATGTCCGCGCTCGGCGGCGACCTGCCGGGGTTCGAGGAGGGCAGCCGGGCGCTGTTCGCCGGCGACCTGGGCAAGCTGGAGGCGGAGCTGGGCTCCTGGCCCGTCGACCTTCGCGATCACGTCCTGACCCTGGCGAGGGGCGGCGAGGCATGAACAACGAGCGTCGCAAAGCCCTGGTCCAGGCCTACAAGGAGATGCCCAAGCGGATCGGGGTGTTCGCCCTGCGTTGTGAGGCGGGGGAAAAGGTCTGGGTCGGGGTTTCGCGCAACCTCGACGCCCAGCAGAACAGCCTGTGGTTCAGCCTTCGCCTCGGCTCGCATACCGACCGGAACCTCCAAGCCTGCTGGAAGGCGGAGGGGGAGGCGGCCTTCCGCTATGAGGTGCTGGAAGTGATCGATCAGGAAGGCCTGTCGCCCTATGAATTGGCCAACGCCTTGAAGGACCGCGTTGCCGCCTGGCGGACTGATCTCGCGGCGTTTTCGTTGTCCTGAAGACGGTTGTCTTGGCGTATTTGCCGCACAACCCGGCCCTCTAGACAATTTTGCCCGGCACACATACTTTTCGCGCGATCGATATCTGTCGCGCCGTTTCTATCTTCCGCTCTCGTTACCGCGCGCGGATCGCCCAGAAGCCGACCATTCAGACTTCGACCGTTGGTGGGGCTTCTCCTCACCGCGCCAATTTATCTAAACGGAGAGCTGAGATGGCTACCGGCACTGTTAAGTGGTTCAACACGACCAAAGGTTACGGCTTCATCCAACCGGATGACGGCGGTAAGGACGTGTTCGTTCACATCAGCGCGGTGGAGCGCGCTGGCCTGCGGTCGCTGAATGACGGCCAAAAGGTCACTTACGAGCTGGAACGCGATCGTCGCAGCGGCAAGGAAGCCGCTGTGAACCTGCAGGCTTCTTAATAGGCCTTCAGGAGTGGGCGTGGTAAGCGCGCCCGCGCTCGAAACAGCCGAGCGCGCCGAAGCGTTGAGCTTCGGCGCGCTTTCGTCATTACTAACCAAACCCCCGGAGCCACATGGCCAAGGAAGAATTCATCGAGTTTGAAGGCGTCATCACGGAGTTGCTGCCGGAAGGCCGCTTCCGTGTTCAACTCGACAACGACCACGTTATCCTCGCCTACACGGCGGGCCGCATGAAGCGGAACAAGATCCGTTCGCTGGTTGGCGATCGCGTGACGGTCGAGATGACCCCCTACGACCTCGACAAGGGGCGGATCACCTTCCGTCACAAGACCGAAGGTCCGCGTCTGGGCGGTGGCCCGGGCCGTCCGCCGGCACGTCGTCGCTAAGAAGCGGTCTTTCCGGGGGAGGAGGCGACCCGCGCCTCCCTCCTGCGCTAGATCGAGAAGCTGACGCCGCAGCCGCAGCTGGACTTGGCGTTCGGGTTGCGGATGCGGAACTCCGCCCCGGCCAACTCATCGACGAAATCGATTTCCGAGCCCTTCAAGAGGGCCAGCGAAACCACGTCCACCAGGGCGGCGGCGCCGTCGCGCTCGATCTTCAGGTCATCCTCACCCGCCTCGCGCACCAGATCGAACTGGTACTGGAAGCCGGAACAGCCGCCGCCTTCGACGGCGACGCGCAGCATCACGGGCGCGCCTTCCTGTTCGGAGATGGCGCGGATGCGGCGGGCGGCGGGTTCGGAAAGGGTGACCGGAATGTCTGTCATGGCTGTGGAAAACTAACGCTTTCCCTATATGAGCAAGTCGTCGCCCTTTCGAAAGGGGCGACAGGCAATCATCGAGGCAGAACATGTCGTCCTCCGCGCCGTACCGGGCTCCCTACGCAGAAGACGCCGCCAAATCGCGCGGCCGCCGGTTCCCCGAGGCCGACAGCCGTACGCGCACCCCGTTCGCGCGTGATCGCGACCGCATCATCCACACCACGGCCTTTCGCCGACTGAAGGAGAAGACCCAGGTCTTCGTCGCCCACGAGGGCGATCACTTCCGCACTCGCCTTACCCATTCGCTGGAAGTGGCGCAGATCGCCCGCAGCCTGGCGGCGGGACTGGGACTTGATCACGACCTGGCCGAAACCATCGCCCTGGCCCATGACCTGGGCCACCCGCCGTTCGGTCACGCCGGCGAGGACGAATTGGAAAAGCAGGCGGCCCAGTGGGGCGGCTTCGACCACAACGTCCAGACCTTCCGCGTCGTCACCGACCTTGAGCGCCGCTATCCCGATTTCGACGGCCTGAACCTGACCTGGGAGACCCTGGAAGGGGTCATCAAGCACAACGGCCCGGTCACCTCGAAGCTGGGCAAGCCGTCCTGGAAGGCCGTCGTCGACTTCAACGCCGGCTACGACCTGGAGCTGGGCGGCTGGGCCTCGGCCGAGGCCCAGGTGGCGGCTCTGTCGGACGACATCGCCTATAACAACCACGACGTGGACGACGGCCTGCAGGCCGGGCTGTTCACCCTGGACGAGCTGATGGACGTGCCGCTGATCGGCCCGATCCTGGCGGCCGTCCGCTCGGAGCGTCCGGACCTCAACGCCGACCTGACCCGCATGGAGGCCGTGCGCCGCATGATCGGGGCCATGATCGACGACGTCATGGGCGAAACCCTGCAGCGCGCCGCCGCCGGCCACATCGCCAGCGCCAATGACGTGCGGGCCATGGATCACGCCCTGGTGTCGTTCTCGGCCGACATGGCCGAGGACCTCGCCCGCCTGCGGGAGTTCCTTTACACGCGGATGTACCGCCACTGGAAAGTGAACCGGACCCGCAGCCAGGCGCGCCGCATTCTGGCCGAGATGTTCAGCTTGTTCATGGCCGAGCCCGACGTCCTGCCGACCGAGTGGTTCATCCGGTCGCAGAACGGCGACGAGGCCGGTCGGGCCAGGGTGGTGTGCGACTACATCGCCGGCATGACCGACCGTTTCGCCATCGAAGAGCACCGCCGGCTGTTCCATCTGGACGTCTGGAACTAGCGAAACCGCCGGTTCAGGAGCCGCCGGGCCTTCGATAAACTGCTGCGACGCGCGTGTGATTCGCCTTGCGCTCCGCGCTGGTTTCCTGGAGTTCCTGGTTCGATGTCTGATCCCGAGCGCGGCGCCTACACGCCCCATACCGACGAGCCCCTGGCTTTCGACGCGCGCCGTCCGGTGCGCGGGTCGCGCCCCTTTCCGCTGACCCTGATCATCAGCGGCGTGGTGCTGCTGACCCTGATCGTGGCCATCGCCCTGATCTATCGCGGCGGCGTGCGCGCCCCGAACGAGGCGCCGCAGCCCGTGGGCGAGCCCGCCGGCCAGATGAAGGGGCCCGCGCCGCTTGACGCCCAGCCGGCCGATCCGGCCGCCGGCCTGCAGATCTATCGCTCCGAAGGTCAGGCGGAGGAGGGGGCGACCCCGAACTTCGCGCCGCCGCCGGAAGAGCCCCAACCGCGCCCCGCGCCGTCCACCGCTCCGGTGCAGTCGGCCGGCCTGCCGCCGGCCCAGACCGCGCCCACGACGCCCGCCGCTCCGCCGCCCGCGCCGACCAAGGCGCCGCCCGCTGCGGCGCCCCCGCCCGCTCCGGCCAAGGTCGTGACGCCGCCAGCCGCCACGACGGCTGCTCCCGCCGCTTCCGGTGGCGCGGCCGCCGTCCAGATCGGCGCCTTCTCCTCGGCCGCCCTGGCGGACAAGGGCTGGAACGACGCCGCGCGCATCGCGCCGGGCGCCGCGGCCGGCAAGGGCAAGCGCGTCGAGCAGATCGAACGCGACGGCAAGACCCTGTTCCGCACCTCGGTCACCGGCTTCGCCTCGCGGTCGGAAGCCCAGGCCTTCTGCGACGCCCTGAAGGGCGCCGGGAAGTCCTGCTTCGTGAAGTGACGGAGGCAAGGTGAGCCACGCCTGCATCCTGGGCTGCGCCGGCACGCGCCTGACCCGCCATGAGAAGGATTTCTTCAGGGCCGAGCGGCCCTGGGGCTTCATCCTCTTCAAGCGGAACATCGAGACGCCGGACCAGGTGCGGCGGCTCACCGCCGAGCTTCGCGAGACGATCGAGCGTCCTGACGCGCCGATCCTGATCGACCAGGAGGGCGGCCGCGTCGCCCGCCTGCAGCCGCCGCACTGGCGGCGCTATCCGCCGGCGCGGGCCTATGCCGAGATTTGCCACAACGACCCGCTGGCGGCCCGCGAGCTGGTCCGCCTCGGCGCGCGGCTGATGGCGCACGACCTGACCAGCATCGGCGTCAATGTCGACTGCGTGCCGGTGCTGGACGTGCCGGCTCCCGACGGCCACGAGATCATCGGCGACCGCGCCTACAGCAACGATCCGGACCAGGTCGCGCGCCTGGGCCGCGCCGCCGCCGAGGGACTGATCGCCGGCGGCGTCCTGCCGGTAATCAAGCACATTCCCGGCCACGGCCGCGCTAGGTCCGACAGCCACGAAGAGCTGCCGGTGGTCGATGCGAGCCTGGAGGAGCTGGAAGCCCGCGACTTCCCGCCGTTCCGCGCCCTGTCGGACATGCCGATGGCGATGACCGCGCACGTCATCTACAACGCGCTCGATTGGCGTCGCCCGGCGACCCATTCCAAGCGCGTCATCACCCAGACCATCCGCCATTCGCTGGGCTTCGAAGGCCTGCTGATGAGCGACGACCTGTCGATGAAAGCCTTGAAGGGCTCGTTCGAGGCGCGGTCGCGCGCCGCCCTGGCCGCCGGCTGCGATGTCGTCCTCCACTGCAACGGCGACATGACCGAGATGAAGGCGGTGGTCGCCGGCTGCCGCCCCCTGTTCGGCAAGGCCAAGAAGCGCGCAGAGGCGGCCATGAACCGTCTGGCGATCCGGCCCGAACCGTTTGATCTGGCCGAGGAACGGGCCCGCTTCGAAAGCGCGGTCTCCAGGACGCTGGCGGGATGAACGACCGCAGCTTCCAGCCGACCTTCGATTTCGATGCGGCGGCTGAGGCGGCCGAGGACGGCGTCGCTTTGGTCATCGACATCGATGGCTATGAAGGCCCGCTGCACGTTCTGTTGGCTCTGGCGCGCAGCCAGAAGGTCGACCTGCTGAAGCTGTCGATCACCAAGCTGGCCGAACAGTACCTGGCCTTCGTGCATCAGGCGCGCCGCCTGAGGTTCTCGCTGGCGGCCGATTATCTCGTCATGGCCTCGTGGCTGACCTACCTGAAGTCGCGCCTGCTGCTGCCCAAGCCCGAACGGCCCAAGGGCGAGGAGCCGCCGGCGGAGGAGATGGCCGCGCAGCTGGCCTTCCGCCTGGCCAAGCTCGACATGATGCGCAAGGCCGTCGACGCCTTGAACAGCCGTCCGCTGCTGAAGCGGGACATTTTCCCGCGCGGCGACCCGGAGGCGATCAAGGTCGTGCCCTCGACCCGGCTGGAGGGCGACCTCTACAGTCTGATGAGCGCCTACATCACGCAGCGAAAGCGCGAGGAAAGCCGGCGGTACGCGCCGCAGCCGCCCACCGCCTACGCCCTGGAAGAAGCCCGCGACCGCCTCCGCGCCCTGCTGCCGGAGATGGAGGGCTGGACCACCCTGGACACCGTCGCCCCGCCCAAGGGCGCGCAGGGCGAAGAGGGGCCCAGCCGCGCCTCGTTCGTGGCCTCTACCCTGTCCGCCAGCCTGGAGCTGGTGAAGGAGGGCGGGCTGGAGGCCCGTCAGCTTGAGCACTTCCAGGACATCTACCTGCGCCGCCGCGAAATGCCGGCGGCTGAACCGACGCTGCTGTGATGGATGAACTTCTGATCGAACGGGCGATCGAGGCCCTGCTGTTCGCGGCGGCCGAGCCGATCAGCGAGGCGGATCTCGCTCGCCGCCTGCCCGAGGGCGCCGACGTGGCGGCCGGGATTGAAGCCTTGCGTCGCCGCTATGAGGGCAGGGGCGTGGAGTTGGTCTGCGTGGCGGACCGCTGGCGCTTCACCACGGCGACCGACCTGGCCTACCTGATGACCGAGGAGCGCGAGGAGCCGCGCCGCCTGTCCAAGGCCGCTCAGGAAACCCTGGCCATCGTCGCTTATCACCAGCCGGTCACCCGCGCCGAGATCGAGGCCGTGCGTGGGGTCCAGGTCAGCCGCGGCACCCTGGACGTCCTGCTGGAGCTGGGCCTGGTCCGCATGCGCGGCCGTCGCCGCACGCCGGGCCGCCCGGTTACCTTCGGCACCACGGACGCCTTCCTGGAGCACTACGGCTTGGCCAATCTGGCCGACCTGCCTGGCATGGCGGAGATGAAGGCCGCCGGCCTGCTCGACCTGAACCTGCCGCCGGGCTTTTCCGTGCCCGATCCCACTGGCCTGCGGGACGGGGAAATCGAGGATCCGCTGGACGAGGGCGAGACGCCCGAGTTCGCGCAGGACTTCCTGGGTGAGGAAGAGCCGTAGTCCCCACACGCTGGGCGCGGAAGGACGCAGGGCTTCGCTTACGCCTCGCCAAGGCCTATATTCTGTGCGAAACGCACGGTTCCGTCGGAGCGGCCCATAGGATGGGCCCCGATGTTAGGGAGCATACTCGTCATGGGTTCGATGAGCTGGATTCACTGGGTGATCGTGATCGCGGTCGTGGCGCTGCTGTTCGGCGGCCGCGGCAAGCTGTCCGGGATCATGGGCGACGCCGCCAAGGGCATCAAAGCCTTCAAGGAAGGCCTGAAGGACGACGACAAGCCGGCCGATTCCAAGCCGCTTCCGCGCACCGAAGCGGAAAAAGAAGAGCTGCGTAGCTAGTTTTTCCATCGCGCGGGCTTGCGGGTTCGCGCGATGACGCCTCTAAGGCCGTTATGCTTCCCGAGATCGGCGCTTCCGAACTTATGGTCATCGCCGCGGTCGCTCTGATCGTGGTCGGCCCCAAGGACCTGCCTGTCCTGCTTCGCAAGCTTGGACAGTTCGTCGCGCGTCTGCGCGGCATGGCCAACGAATTCCGCGCATCCTTTGACGAAATGGCCCGCCAGTCGGAGCTCGACGAGCTGCGCAAGGAAGTGGCCGCCATGCGCGCCGGCCAGTTCACCGACCCGGTGAAGAGCGCGGCGGAAGCGGCCAAGGACGCCGACGTCGATCAGGTGTTCAACGACATCGACGCCAGTCTGAAGGACAGCGGCATGTCCTTCCCGCCGACCAGCTTCGCCGCCCAGAACGAGCCCGCGGCCATCGAGCCGACGCCCGGGCCGGCCAAGACCAAGCGCAAGGCCGCGCCGAAGAAGGCCGCGGCCTCAAAGGCGGCAGTCGCCAAGGCTCCGGCCAAGAAAGCAGCCGCGCCGAAGAAGGCCGCCGCCAAGACGGCCAAGGCTGCGAAGGCCAAGTCATGAGCGACTACAACGACGACGAGATCGAGGCTTCCCGCGCGCCGCTGCTGGATCATCTGGTCGAGCTGCGCAACCGCCTGATCATCTGCGTCGCGGCGCTGTTCGTCGGCTTCGGCCTCTGCTTCGCCTTCGCCGACACCCTCTATGTCTTCCTGCTGCGACCGTTCGAGGTCGCCGCCGGCCTGATGGCCGCCCAGAAGGCGAGCGGCGGCAAGCACGGCCCCTTCGACCTGTTCTTCGCCCTGTTGGGGCTCAAGGACATCCCGCCCTTGGCTCCGGGTGCTCTGAAGCTGGTCTTCACCGCGCCGCTGGAGTTCTTCTTCACCAAGCTGAAGCTGGCGGCCTTCGGCGCCGTGGCGATCTGCTTCCCGGTCCTGGCCTTCCAGCTTTATCGCTTCGTGGCGCCGGGTCTGTACAAGAAGGAACGCAAGGCGTTCCTGCCGTTCCTGCTCGCTTCGCCGGTGCTGTTCATGCTGGGCGCGACGCTGGTCTATTACGTCATGCTGCCGTTTGTTCTGTGGTTCTCCCTGAGCCAGCAGATCGTCGGCGCGGGCAATATCTCGGTCGAGCTGCTGCCCAAGGTGTCGGACTATTTCACCCTGGTGACCTCGCTGCTGCTGGCCTTCGGCCTGTGCTTCCAGCTGCCGGTGGTGCTCTCCCTGGCCGGTCTGGCGGGCCTGGTGAACGCCGAGATGCTGCGCACTGGCCGCCGCTACGCCATCGTCGGCGTCTTCGTGGTCGCGGCCATCGTCACGCCGCCCGATCCGATCAGCCAGCTCATGCTCGCGATCCCGATCTGCCTGCTCTACGAAATCTCGATCTGGTGCGTGTGGCTTATCGCCCGCAACCGGCGGATCGAGGACGAGGCCGGCCAGGACCTGGTCAGCACCTAAGAGTCTGCTTTCGGAGCGTTTCTGCGGGTTGGCGCCCTGAGCAACGCGCCTTAAGGAAAGCGGCTCTCCCGCTTGCCCGAGAAGACCGATGCACGACATCAAGGCCATCCGCGAAAACCCCGACCAGTTCGAGACGGTGTGGTCCGCGAAAGGCTTCTCCGGCAAGGCCGCCGAAGCCGTCGCCCTGGACGCCGCCCTGCGCGCAGCCCAGACCGCCGTCCAGGAAGCCCAGGCCAAGCGTAATGAGTTCCTCCAAGCTGATCGGCGCCGCCAAGGCCAAGAAGGACGAGGCCGAAGCCGCCCGCCTGATGGCCGAGGTGGAGGCGCTGAAGGGCGTTCTGACCGAGCAGGGCGCGGTGGAGGCCGAGAAGGCCGCGGAACTGCACGACCTGTTGGCCGGCCTGCCTAACATTCCCTATCCCGACGTGCCAAAGGGCGACGACGAGGAAGGCAATGTCGAGCAGCGCCGCTGGGGCGACCCCGCCAACCCGCCCGCCGGCAAGCTGTCGGCCGTGAAGGATCACGTCGATCTGGGCGAAGCTCTCGGCGGCATGGACTTCGAAGCGGCCGCCCGCATGAGCGGCTCGCGTTTCGTGGTGCTCAAGGGGCAGATCGCCCGCCTGGAACGCGCCATCGGCCAGTTCATGCTGGACCTGCAGGTGACCGAGCATGGCTATACCGAGGTCAATCCGCCCGTCCTGGTGAAGGCGCCGGCCCTGTTCGGCACCACCCAGCTGCCGAAGTTCGAGGACGACCTCTTCAAGACCACGGACGATCGCTACCTGATCCCGACGGCCGAGGTCACCCTGACCAACATCGTCCGCGAGCAGATCCTGGCCGAGGAGGAGCTGCCGCTTCGCCTGACCGCCCTGACCAACTGCTTCCGCGCCGAGGCGGGTTCCGCCGGCCGCGATACCCGCGGCATGATCCGCCAGCACCAGTTCAGCAAGGTCGAACTGGTCGCCATCACCACGCCCGAAGCCTCGGGCGAGGAACACGAGCGGATGACCACCTGCGCCGAAGAGGTGCTGAAGCGCCTCGAACTGCCGTTCCGCACCATGCTGCTCTGTACCGGCGACATGGGCTTCGGCTCGCGCAAGACCTACGACCTGGAAGTTTGGCTGCCGTCGCAGGGCATGTATCGCGAGATCAGCTCCTGCTCGAACTATGGCGAGTTCACCGCCCGCCGCATGGACACCCGCTTCCGCAAGACCGGTGAGAAGGGCACGCACTTCGTCCATACGCTCAACGGTTCGGGCCTGGCGGTCGGCCGCACCCTGGTCGCCGTGCTGGAGAACTACCAGGACGAAAACGGCCGCATCGCCATCCCCTCGGCCCTGCAGCCCTACATGGGCGGCCTGACGCACATCGGGGGCTGATCGGCGTGCGCATCCTGCTGACCAACGACGACGGCATTCACGCCGAAGGCCTGCAGGCGCTGGAGCGCATCGCGCTCACCCTGACGGACGATGTCTGGATCTGCGCGCCGGAGACGGAGCAGTCGGGCGTCGGCCGGGCCCTGTCCCTGACCGCCCCGCTGCGGGTGCGCCGGATCGAGCCGCGCAAGTTCGCCGTGGCCGGCACGCCGACCGACTGCGTCATGCTGGCGGTTCAGGACCTGATGGACGGCCCGCCGGACTTGATCCTGTCGGGCGTCAACCGCGGCCAGAACATCGGCGAGGACGTGTCCATGAGCGGCACCGTGGCCGGCGCGATCCAGGGCATGGCCCTGGGCGTCCCTGCGATCGCTCTCAGCCAGGCCCTGCGGGTGTTCCATGACAGCGAGCGTGCGCTTTACGACACCGCCATCGAGCACGCCCCCGGCATCATCCAGCGCCTGGTGGAGCTGGGCTGGCCCAAGGACGTGATCGTCAACATCAACTTCCCTGATGCGCCGGCCGACCAGGTGACCGAGGTGGAGGTCACTAAGCAGGGCTTCCGCGACGCCTCGATCATGCACGCCGAGCGCCGCACCGACCTGCGCGGCCGCGACTATTACTGGATGGGCTTCCGCAACGAGCCCTCGCGTCCGTCAGACGGCACCGATATCAAGGCGGTGTATGAGGGGCGCATCTCGGTGACGCCGCTTCATATCGATCTGACGCACCACGACACGGTCCACCAGATGAAGGGCCTGCTCGGCGGCGCCATTCCGAAAGTGAAGGCGGGCTGATGGCCAAGGCTCCCAAGACTGCTGCTGACGCCGCCGAAACCCAGATGGCGCGGCTCATCCTGGCCCTGCGCTCGCAGGGGGTGACCGAGCCCGGCGTGCTGAACGCCATCGAGAAGACGCCGCGCGATCTGTTCACCCCCGACCTGTTCAAGGAACGGTCGTGGGAGGATTCGGCCCTGCCGATCGCCTGCGGGCAGACGATCAGCCAGCCGTTCATCGTCGGGCTGATGACCCAGGCCCTGACCCTGGAGCCGCGTTCGCGGGTTCTGGAGATCGGCACCGGCTCCGGCTATCAGACCGCGATCCTCTCGAAGCTGGCGCGGCTGGTCTACACGGTGGAGCGCTATCGGACCCTGATGAAGGAGGCGGAGAGCCGCTTCTCGACCTTGGGTCTCACCAATGTGATCACCAAATTCGGCGACGGCGGCGAGGGCTGGGCCGAACAGGCGCCTTTTGACCGCATTTTGGTCACGGCGGCGGCGCCAGATGAACCCAAGACGCTGCTCAGCCAGCTCAAGCCCAACGGTGTGCTCGTCGCGCCGATCGGCAAGGGGCCTGTCCAGAGCCTTCGGCGCTATGCCGGGGACGGGCAGGGGGGCTTCACGGTCGAGGTCCTGTGTGACGTTCGCTTCGTCCCGTTGCTCGACGGCGTGGCGCGCGAGCTCTAGGGCGCTTTCCGCCTCTTGGACGGCCGGGAATCGCTCGCGAGAAAACGTCGCGAGCGGCCGACGGTTTGGTTGTGCTTAACGCGGGCTTAACGCTGTCGCGGCACGAGTAGGGATTGTGTGAGTTGAAAGAAGGTTCAGCGATGACGGACAGCAAACCCCGCAGCACGCTGATCGCCGCAAGTCTCATGGCGCTGTCCGCCGCGCTCGCTGGCGCGGCTACGGCCCAGACCCCGCGCTATCCCATCACGCAGGACGCGCCGCGCGGCGAAGGCCTGCGCATGCCTAAGCCGAACTTCCCGATCCGCAATCCCTCGCCGGCCGAAGCGGTGGCGGCCTCCGCCCCGTCCTATGCGCCTCCGGCGCAGGTTTTCGGCTCCAGCTCCAGCATCACCAGCAGCGCCATTCCGGACGCCGCTCCGAGCACCGTCCGCGCCCCGGCCCCCGTCAGCAGCCGTGAACTCGCGCCGTTGGAACCGGCCCGCGCCAGCCAGGCGCCCGACAACGGCGCATTCGAGATCGCCCTGGCCCAGACGCGCAGCCGCCGCAGCGGTTCGGCCGTCCGCGAGACGCCGGCCTCGGAATATGTGGTCAAGCGCGGCGAGAACCTCGCCTCGATCGCCCGTGCGCTGGGCGTGACCCAGGACGCTCTGGCCGAAGCCAACGGCCTGCGTTCGCCCTATCGTCTGGACGCCGGCCAGAAGCTGAAGGTGCCGGGTACGGCGGGCGGCCTGCGCGGTTCGGTCAGCTCCGAAACCACGGGCTCCTACAAGGTTCAGCGCGGCGACACCCTGGCCACCATCGCCAAGGCCCAAGGCGTGTCGATCAAGGATCTGGCGGCCGCCAATGACCTGCGCTCGCCCTACCGCCTGAACGCCGGCCAGACCCTGAAGGTCCCGGGCGGCGCGGAGCCGGCTCGTTCGACCTCGACCCCCAGCCGGGCGCCGGAACGCAGCGCCGCGGCCAGCACCCATACGGTCTCGGCCGGCGACACCCTGTTCGCCCTGGCCCGCAAGTACGACACAACCCCGGCCGCGATCGCCGAGGCCAGCGGCATCTCCGCCAGCACCGGCCTGCGCGTCGGCCAGAAGCTGACCATCCCGGGGCAGGGCGGCCCGACCCCCGCCCGTGCGGAGCCGGAGGCCGCGCGTCCCGCGCCCGTCACCAGCCGTCCGAACCAGGTCCGCCCGTCTCGCGAGGAGCCGGTCGCCGAGACGACCGAAACCTCCAGCGCCCCCGGCGGCGGCCGCGTCATCACGGTCGATGGTCCGGCCAAGAGCTACACGGTCAAGAAGGGCGACAATCTCGACGAGATCGCCGACCGCATGGGCATGAGCCGCCGCGAGCTGGCCAGCCTGAACGGCCTGAAGTCGCCTTATCGCCTGACCGTCGGCCAGCGCCTGAAGGGCGAAGCCACCCGCGCCAAGGCCTATGTGGTCGAAAGCGGAGACACCCTGGCGGTGGTCGCCCAACGCTTCGGCGTCACGTCCCGCGCCCTGGCGGCCGAGAACAACCTGCGCACCACGGCCAAGCTGCGTTCGGGCCAGCGCCTGATCCTGCCGGACGGCTCTCGTGATCGCGGCGTCCCCAAGCCGACCGCGTCCACCCCGTCGCCGGTTCGCGAAACGACCCCGGCTCCGGCGACGACGCCCAGCCGCGAGACCGCCCTGCCTTCGACGCCGCAACCGTATAGCGGCACGCCGACCCGCCCCGCGACGCCGCCGGCGACGTCTTCGCGGCCGCAGATCGCCGACGCTCCGGCCGCCCTTAGCGAGACCGAGATCGTCGCCGCCGGCAAGGGCCGCTTCGTGTGGCCGCTGACCGGCGAGATCCTGTCCGACTTCGGCCCCAAGGCCGGCTCGCAGCGCAATGACGGTCTGAACATCCGCGCCAACGCCGGCGAGGCCGTGCGCTCCGCCGCGGCGGGCGAGGTGGTTTATTCCGGCGACCAGGTCCCTGGCTTCGGCAACCTGGTGCTGGTCAAGCATGCGGACGGCTGGGTCACGGCCTATGCGCACCTGGGCCGTACCGACGTGAAGATGCGCCAGCAGGTCGCGCAGGGCCAGCAGATCGGCCAGGCCGGCTCGACCGGCGGCGTGGCCGAGCCGCAGCTGCATTTCGAGGTCCGCTACGCCCCGTCCCCGAAGGACAAGGCGCGGCCGATCAACCCGACCCTGGTCTTGCCGCAGTAGGCCTTACGGGTTCAGCTTCACCCCAAGCTCGCCCGCCAGGTCGCGGACGAACTGCCAGGCGATGCGGCCCGAACGCGAGCCGCGGAGCTGTGACCATTGCAGGGCGCGGCGCTCCAGGTTCTCGACCTTCAGGCCGAAGCGTTCCGAATAGACGCGGATCGCCTCCAGGTAGGTCGGCTGGTCCATGGGCGGGAAGCCTAGCCACAGGCCGAAGCGGTCCGAGACGCTGATCTCTTCCTCGGCGTCTTCCTGGGCGGCGATGGCGCCGCGGCCCTCCACGTGATCGCGGGGCATCAGGTGGCGGCGGTTGGACGTCGCCACGAACAGCACATTCTCCGGCGGGCCTGACACGCCGCCTTCCAGGGCAGACTTCAGGGCCTTGGCCGCCGCCGCGCCGTCCTCGAACGATAGGTCGTCGCAAAGGACCACGAAGCGCTCCGACCGGCCGCGCAGCTCGTCGAACAGGGCGGGCAGGGCGGTCACCGCGTCGCGATCCACTTCCACCAGCTTCAGGACCGGCTGGGCCTTGGCCGCCTCCATGAACGCCGCCTTGGCCATGGAGCTCTTGCCCGTGCCCCGCACGCCCCACAGCAGGACGTCGTTGCACGGCAGGCCGCTGGCGAAGCGCTGCAGGTTCTGCAGGAACTTCTCCTTCTGCCGGTCGACGCCGACCAGCAGGTCCACCGGCATGGGATAGTCCGGGGCCGGCAGGAAGCCGCCCGTCTCCGGATCATGGCGGAACAGACGGGCGCCGCTGAAATCGGCCTGCGAGGCGGTCGCGGGGGCGATCCGTTCGAGGGCTTCGGCGATGCGGGCGAGAATGGGGGAAAGGTCCTGGCTCATGGTGTGGCTATAAGCCTCCGACCGCTCATTGCAAAAGGGGAGGCGAGCGCATAGCTTCCGCCGACCTGAAAACGGCCACGTTCCGCGAACGGAGAGCCGCAAGAGATATATTGGAGACGTGAATGAACCCGGCCGCCGGTCCCCAGGATTTCCTGATCCAGATCGCCCCGATCCTGCTGCTCGTGGTGCTGTTCTACTTCCTCATGATCCGCCCGCAGCAAAAGCGGATGAAGGAACACGCCGCTCTGCTGGCCGGCCTGAAGCGCGGTGACAACGTCGTCCTCTCCAGCGGCATCCTCGGCAAGATCGTGCGCGTCGAGGAAAAGGAAGTCGGCGTGGAGATCGCCCAGGGCGTCACCGTGAAGGTGGTCAAGGGCATGATCACCGAAGTTCGCACCCGCGGCGAACCGGCCAACGACTAAAGGCCCGCAGGCGAACACCCCTTCATGATCGCTCTCTCACGCTGGAAAATCGTCCTCGTCGTCCTGGCGCTCGTGTTTGGGGTGCTCTTCGCCCTGCCGAACGTCCTGCCGCAACGGACGGTGGATTCGCTGCCGGGCTGGATGCCCAAGCAGCGGCTTAACCTAGGCCTCGACCTTCAGGGCGGCTCCTATCTGCTGCTCGAGGTGGATACCCAGGCCCTGCGCGCCGAACGCCTGAACAACATGGTCGAGGACGTGCGCACGACCCTGCGCAACGAACAGATCGCGTTCAGCGGCCTTGGCGAGCAGAACGGCCGCATCTCGGTGTTCATCACCGACGCGGCCCAGGCCAACACGGCCGCCAACACCCTGCGCAATACCGTCGGCGCGCCGCTGGCCGGCACGCCCGGCGGGCGTGACGTCAACGTCAACCTGCAGGGCCAGCGTATCGAAATCACCTTCGTCGCCGCGGCGTTCAACGCCGAAGCGGCCAAGGCGGTCGATCAGTCCATCGAAATCATCCGTCGCCGGATCGACCAGATGGGCACGAAGGAACCGGCGATCAATCGCCAAGGCACCAACCGCATCGTCGTGCAGGCGGCGGGTGAGAGCGATCCTGAGCGCCTGAAGAACGTCATCGGCCAGACCGCCAAACTGACCTTCCAGATGGTCGACGAGACCGTCACGCCGGAAGAGATGGCGGCCGGCCGCATTCCGCCCGGCTCAGTCTATGTGCCGTCCGAGGACGGCTACACCGCCGGCTACGTCCTCAAGAAGCGCGCCGTGGTCACCGGTGAGATGCTGACCGACGCCCAGCAGCAGTTCGACCAGCAGTCGGGCAGCCCGGTGGTGTCGTTCCGCTTCAACGGCCAGGGCGCCCGTCGTTTCGGCGACGCCACCGCCGCCAACATCGGCAAGCGTTTCGCCATCGTCCTGGACAACAAGGTCATCTCGGCCCCGGTCATCAACACCGCGATCACCGGCGGCTCGGGCCAGATCACCGGCAACTTCACCGTCCAGACGGCCAACGACCTGGCCGTCCTGCTGCGGGCCGGCGCCCTTCCGGCGCCGCTGAAGGTCGAGGAGCAGCGCACCGTCGGCGCCGAGCTGGGGGCTGACGCCGTCCGCGCCGGCGCCATCTCGATCGCCATCGGCTTCGTCGCCGTGGTCGTGTTCATGCTTCTGGCTTATGGCGGGCTGTTCGGGGGGACGGCGGTGCTGGCCCTGTTCCTGAACGTGATCCTGCTCGTGGCGATCCTGTCGCTGACCCAGGCCACCCTGACCTTGCCCGGCATCGCCGGCATGATCCTGACCCTCGCGGTGGCGGTAGACGCCAACGTGCTGGTCTATGAGCGGATGCGTGACGAGGAGCGGGCAGGCAGACCGCCTCTATCGGCCATGGACATCGGCTTCAGCCGCGCCCTGGTCTCGATCATCGACGCCAACGTGACCTCGCTCATCTCGGCGCTGATCATGTTCCAGTTCGGCTCCGGCGTGGTGAAGGGCTTCGCCTGGACCCTGTCGGTGGGCGTGTTCACCTCGCTGTTCACGGCGCTGCTGGTCACCCAGGTCCTGCTTGGCCTGTGGTTCCGCTCGGCTCGTCCCAAGAAACTTCCGATTTAAGGGACGCGACCATGCATTGGCCCCTGATCAAAAACCTTCCCCACGTCACCAACTTCCGCTTCACGAAGCTGGCGCCGTACCTGGCCGTGGTGTCGATCATCTTCGTGGTCGCCTCGGGCGTGTCGCTGTTCACCCGCGGGCTGAACCTCGGCACCGACTTCGCCGGCGGCACGATGATGGAAATCCAGAACTCCTGGTCCGGCCCCCATCGCCGAGCTGCGCAGCAGCCTCGGTGAAATGGGCGCCGAGGACGCGCAGGTTCAGTCGATCGGCTCCGTCAACGCGGCCATCCTGCGCTTCCGCCTCGCCGAGAACGTCAACTCGATCGAAGGCGCCGAGGTCATCAAGAAGCAGCTGGCCGAGAAGTTCACCGGCATCCAGTTCAAGCGCGTGGACATCGTCGGCCCGAAGGTTTCGGGAGAGCTCTTCCGCTCGGGCTTCACCGCCCTGTCGATCGCCATGGGCCTGATGCTTCTCTACATCTGGATCCGGTTCCAGCTGCAGTTCGGCGTGGCCGCCGTGGTGGGCGTGCTTCATGACGCCGTGCTGACGCTTGGCATGCTCTCGGCGCTGCACATCGAATTCTCGATGACCACCATCGCCGCGCTGCTGACCGTGGTCGGCTACTCGATGAACGAGAAGGTCATCACCTTCGACCGTCTTCGCGAGAACCTGCGCAAGTACAAGGTCACGCCGCTGCGCGACCTGATCGACCTGTCGGAGAACGAGCGTCTGTCCCGTACTCTGATCACCGGCTCGACGGCGCTGCTGGCGCTGGCGGGCATGCTGTTCCTGGGCGGCCCGACCCTGTTCCCGCTGATCTTCACCCTGGTTTTCGGCATCCTGATCGGCACCTATTCGTCGATCTACGTCGCCTTGCCGCTAGTGCTGGTGTGGGGCGTCAATCGCGGCGCCGGCGACGCGGCTCCGGCCAAGGCCTGATCCAGTCATGCGTCAGCCGCCGTCCATCGACGCCTACGGGGACGGCGGCTTTCGCGTGCAGGGCAAGCGGCACGACGGCTCGCTCCTGCTGCTCGGCGATCAGCCGCATGTCTGGCCGGTCAGCAATCTTGCCGACCTGAAGCCCGAGGACTTCGCCGACGTTGTCGCGGCGGGGCCGGGCGTTTCCGAATTCATCCTTCTGGGCACCGGCGCGGTGATGGCGCCGCCGTCGCGCGCCGTGAGGGACGCCATGCGCGCCGCGGGCCTGGGTCTGGAGTTCATGTCCACCGAGGCGGCGGCCAAACTCTACAACGTTTTGGCCACCCAGGGACGCCGCGTGGCGGTCGCCCTGATCGCCGTCTGACGGCGGTGTTCACAGCTTTGGGGACAAGGTTCGCAAAAGCGCCTTGCCCCCGCCGAATGGGCGGGCTATAGGCGCAACCCTTCCTGCCGGCGGATGCGTAGCTCAGCGGGAGAGCACCTCGTTCACACCGAGGGGGTCACAGGTTCAATCCCTGTCGCATCCACCATTCCTTCCCTGAAAATCCGGCCTTCAAGGCCAGATCAGGCGGCGCCCTTGGCCCAGGCGCGCACCACCCTGTCCAGCTCGTCGAAGTGATCGATGACGATGTCGCCGCCCAGTTCCTTGGCGGGCGCTTCGGTGTAGCCGAAGCTGACCACCACGACGGGGACGCCGGCATTCTTGCCGGCCCCGACGTCGGCGATGCTGTCGCCGACCAGAATGGCGCGGTCGGTGCTGCCGCCCACCGCCTCGATGGCGGCCAGCAGGTGACGGGCGTCCGGCTTGGGGGCGGGGGCCTTGTCCTGGCCCACCACGGCGTCGAACAGCGGCGTCATCTCCAGGGCGTCCAGCAGGGCCGTGGACAGGTTCGTCAGCTTGTTGGTGCAGACGCAGAGCTTGGCCCCGTCGGCCCGCAGTGTCTTCAGCGCCTCGATCACGCCGGGGAACGGCGTGCTCTCGTGGGCGATGCGGCCCAGGTAGATGGCGATGAATCGCTCCACCAGCTTGGGCGTGCGGTCCGCGTCCATGGGCGCGCCGGCGGCGGCGAAGCCTTGCTCCAGCAACGCCTTGGCGCCGCGCCCCACCATCAGGCGGACGTCCTCGTAGGGCAGGGGCGCCAGCCCCTCCTCGTCGAGTACGGTGTTCAGCGCTCCGATCAGATCGGGCGCGGTGTCGACAAGCGTGCCGTCGAGATCGAAAGCGACGGTCAGGCCGGAAAGCGGGAGCTGGTCATGCATAAGGCCGCCGTTTCCGCTAAACGCGAGGGGAAAGCAATGCAGGAGCGCGAGTCGCCATGACCACCGCCGCCCCCAAGGGCCGCCCCCGCGCCGCGGTGATCCTCGCCGCCGGCCAGGGCACGCGCATGAAATCGCCGACGCCCAAGGTGCTGCACAAGGTCGGCGGCCGCACCATGCTGGACCACGCCATCGACGCGGCGCAAAGCCTGGGCTGCGAGCGCATCGTGGTCGTCTGCGGCGCGCACAGCCCGCAGGTCGGCGCGCATGTGGCCAAGCGCCTGGGCGAGAGCGCCGTGGCTATCCAGGACCCGCCCCAGGGCACGGGGCACGCCGTCCTGGCCGCCAGGAAGGCTCTGGAGGGCTTCAGCGGCGATGTGGTGGTCACCTATGCCGACTGCCCCATGCTGAACGCCCAGACGATCGCGCCGCTGTTCGATCTGAGGGGCGGGGACGCCGATGTGGCGGTGCTGGGCTTCGACGCCGCCGATCCGGGCGCCTATGGCCGACTGATCATCGCCCCACACCAGATCCTGCTGCGCATCGTCGAGGCCAAGGAGGCGGACGAGACGGTGCTAGCGGTGAAGCACTGCAACTCCGGTGTCCTGGCCGCCGACGTCGGCGTGCTGTTCGACCTGCTGTCAAAGGTCACCAACGCCAACGCCAAGGGCGAGTACTACCTGACTGACATCGTCGGCCTGGCCCATGACGCCCACCTGCAGGCCCGCGTGGCCTTCGCTTCCGAAGAGGCGGTGATGGGGGTGAACTCCCAGGCCGAGCTGGCCGCCGCCGAGGCGGCTTTCCAGCGCCGCCGTCGTCTGGCCGCCATGGACGGGGGCGTGTCCATGCCCGCGCCGGAAACGGTCTTCCTGTCGTGGGACACCGAACTGGCGGCGGGCGTCGTGGTGGAGCCCAACGTCGTGTTCGGCCCGGGGGTAAGCGTGGCCAGCGGCGCCCAGATTCGCGCCTTCAGCCATCTGGAGGGCGCGGTGGTCCACGAAGGAGCCGAGATCGGCCCCTATGCCCGCCTGCGCCCCGGCGCCGACATCGGCCGCGACGCCAAGGTCGGCAACTTCGTCGAGGTGAAGAAGGTCAAGATGGGCGAGGGGGCCAAGGCCAACCACTTGTCCTATCTGGGCGACGGCACGGTAGGCCCCAAGGCCAACATCGGCGCCGGCACGATCTTCTGCAATTACGACGGCTTCGAGAAGTTCGAGACCCACGTCGGTCCCGGCGCCTTCATTGGTTCCAATAGCGCTCTCGTGGCTCCGGTGACCGTAGGCGAAAACGCCATGACGGCGTCCGGCTCCGTCATCACCAAGGATGTCGAGGCCGGCGCTCTGGCCCTGGCCCGCGCCGAACAAACCACCAAGCCCGGCTGGGCCGCCAAATTCCGCGCCTTGAAGGCCGCGAAGAAGAAGGGAGCGCAGAAGTGAGCGCCGACGACCAGAAGCGTATCTCCGGCGAAGCCGCCGCCGAACTCGTCGAAAGCGGGATGATCGTTGGCCTGGGGACCGGCTCCACCGCCGCCTGGTTCGTCAAGGCGCTGGCCGCGCGCAAGCTGACGGGCGTCAAAGGCGTCCCGACGTCGGAAGCCACCGCCGCCCTGGCGACGGAACTGGGCATCCCGCTGCTCGACCTCAATGACGTGTCCGAGATCGACGTGACCGTGGACGGCGCCGACGAGATCGGCCCCGGCCTGTCCCTGATCAAGGGCGGCGGCGCGGCCCTGCTTCGCGAGAAGCTGGTCTGGGAGGCGTCCAAGCGCTGCGTGGTCATCGCCGACGCCGCCAAGAAGGTCGAAACCCTTGGCAAGTTCGCCCTGCCGATCGAGGTGGTGGCCTTTGGCCACATCTCCACCAGCCGCCGCATCTGCGACGCCCTGTCGGAGTGCGACATCGGCATTCCGCCGCGCCTGCGGGTCAAGGACGGCGCGCCGGTGAAGACCGATGGCGGCAATCTGATCTACGACGTGGCCTGTGGCCGGATCGCGGACCCCTCAGCCCTGGCGGCGGCCCTGAAGAGCGTCACGGGCGTGGTCGAGCACGGCCTGTTCCTTGATCTCGCCGAAGAAGCCCTGCTGGGAACCGACGACGGCATAGTGCGCCTTCAACCCTGAGACCCTATCTGTGGGTTCAAGCGTGACTGGATCGGGAGCCATCGATGGCTGACTACGACTACGACCTCTTCGTCATCGGCGCCGGCTCCGGCGGCGTCCGGGCCTCGCGCCTCGCGGCCATGAGCGGGGCCAAGGTCGCCGTGGCGGAGGAGTATCGGGTCGGCGGCACCTGCGTGATCCGCGGCTGCGTGCCCAAGAAGTTCATGGTCTACGCCTCCGAATTCGCCCACCACTTCAAGACGGCCGAAAGCTACGGCTGGTCGAAGGTCGAGAGCACCTTCGACTGGAAGACCTTCATCGAGGCCAAGGACGTCGAGATCGCCCGCCTGTCCGGCATCTACGTGCGCAACCTGCACAACGCCGGGGTCGAGATCGTCCATGGCCGCGCGACCATCAAGGGTCCGCACACCATCGAGATCACCGGCAACGACGCCCGCACGGTGACGGCCAAGAAGATCCTGATCGCCGTGGGCGGCCGCCCGTCCGTGCCGGAGGAAGTGCCGGGCATCGAGCACGTCATCACCTCGGACGACGCCTTCCATCTGGAAGCCCTGCCGAAGCGGATCGTTATCGTCGGCGGCGGCTACATCGCCGTGGAGTTCGCCGGCATCTTCGCTGGCCTCGGCTCGGACGTGACCCTGGTCTATCGCGGCACCAATGTCCTGCGCGGCTTCGACGACGACATCCGCGCGCACCTGGCCGGCGAGTTGGAGAAGCGCGGCATCCGCGTCGTCCTCGGTTGCTCGCCGACAAAGATCGAGAAGACCGCCGGCGGTCTCGTCGCCCATCTGGGCAACGGCATCATCTGCGAGAGCGACCAGATCCTCTACGCCACCGGCCGCAAGCCGCATGTGGACGGTCTGGGCCTCGACACCGTCGGGGTGGAGCTGAACGAGAAGGGCGCCGTGAAGGTCGACGAGCAGTCGCGCACGACGGCGGAGGGCATCTGGGCCGTCGGCGACGTGACCGACCGCATCAACCTGACGCCGGTCGCGATCCGCGAAGGCGCGGCCTTCGCCCAGACCGAATTCTACGACAACCTGACCACCTTCGATCACGACAACGTCGCCAGCGCCGTGTTCTCCCAGCCGCCGATCGGCTCGGTGGGGCTGAGCGAGGCCGACGGCCGCCGCAAATTCGGCAAGGTCGATATCTATCGGACCGTCTTCCGCCCGATGAAGTATGCTTTCGCGGGCGTCGAGGAGCGTTGCCTGATGAAGCTGGTCGTCGAGGCCGAGACCCAGAAGGTGGTTGGCGTCCATATCGTCGGCCCCGATGCGCCGGAGATGATCCAGCTCGCCGCCGTGGCGGTGAAGATGGGCGCGACCAAGGCCCAGTGGGATTCCACCTGCGCCGTCCACCCGACGGCCGCCGAGGAGCTGGTGACCATGCGCGAGAAGTATGTGCCGCCGGAGCTGGGCGCCGCTTGACCGACGTTTCCGTAGAAGCCGCATCGCGCCCGACGCGAGGAGAGGCCTGGCTGGGCTTCACCGCCGGGTTCGTCCTCGTCCTGACGCCGATCCTTGGCTACCTCGCGCCCCTGGCTTTCGCGCCGCTGATGGGTGTCGCGGGGGTGATGGCTCTGCCGCTGCTGCGCCGGCGGTGGGGCTCCATCCTGCCGATGGCTCCTTTGCTGCTGTTGGTCATCTGGGCGCTGATCTCGCTCGACTGGAGCCCTTATGTCGGCGTCAAGCCGAAGGCGGCGCTGGAGAACGCGCTGAAGCTGCCGCTGCAGCTGGCGCTCTATGGCTCCGCCGTCCTGGCGTTCGCCCAGCTGGCCGCCCGCTCAGCGCGTCGCGCCCAGGCGGTGCTGGCGGCGGGGACGGGGCTTCTGGCGCTCATCCTGTTCATCGACGGCCTGTTGGGCGCTGCCCTGTACCAGGCGGTGAAGCAGGCGATCGGCGACCCGATCCGCGCCGATCTCGCCCGCCGCAACATCGCCCAGGGCATCTACGTCCTGGCGGTGCTGTTCTGGCCCGCCGCCGTCGCCGCCTGGCGCAGCGGCTGGAAGTTGGCCGCCCCGGCCGCGGGCTTGCTGCTGATCGGCGCATCGGGCCTGCTGGGGGCGGACGCGCCCATCCTGGCCTTGCTGCTGGGCGGTATCGCCTTCGCCGCCATCCGTTTCGGCGGACGGATCGGCGGTCTGGCCTTCATCCCGCCCATCGCCCTCTATTTCATCCTGTCGCCGATCCTGACCCTCGAGGCGGCGCGCAACGGCCTGTTCGCCTGGCTGCACCGGATCGTCGGCCAGTCTTGGGATGCACGGCTCGACATCTGGGCCTTCAGCGCCGCGAAAGTGCTGGAAAAGCCGGCCCTGGGCTGGGGCTTCGACGCTAGCCGCACCTTCGATCCCGCCATCCCCCTGCATCCGCACAACGCGGCCTTGCAGCTTTGGCTGGAGCTTGGGGCCGCCGGCGCCGCCCTGGGCGCGGTGTTCTTCTGCTGGACCGCCTTCACCCTTGCCAACCGGGCCGAGGAGAGTCGGGCCGAGGCGGGGGCTGGCTTCGGCGCATTGATCGCCTACCTGACCGTCGGAGCGATCAGTTTCGGCGTCTGGCAGGAATGGTGGCTTGGCATGGGAGTCCTTGGGGCATGTATATGCCTCGTTCTCCGCCAAGCACGGGTATGAGGGGCAAAATTTTTCGTTAGTTTCGGATGAAACGAGACATTTTGCGCACGTTTTTTGCTTTGCGGTTTGGTTTAGGGTAGAAGCCTCGCCTTTCTTCTGTTCCTGAGTAGCTGCAATGACGACCCAACGCTGGACCCCGCAGTCCTGGAGAGCCAAACCCGCCAAACACGTGCCGACGGATTATCCGGATGCGGCCGCCGTGGAACGGGTCGAAGGCACGCTTCGTCAGATGCCGCCGCTGGTGTTTGCGGGCGAGGCCCGCCGTCTGAAGAGCCTGCTCGGCGACGTGGCCCAGGGCCGCGCCTTCCTACTGCAGGGCGGCGACTGCGCCGAGAGCTTCAAGGAATTCCACGCGGACAACATCCGCGACACCTTCCGTTTGATCCTGCAGATGGCGGTGGTGCTGACCTTCGCCGGCGGCAAGCCGGTGGTGAAGGTGGGCCGCATCGCCGGCCAGTTCGCCAAGCCGCGTTCCGAGCCGATCGAGACCATCGACGGGGTGACGCTGCCGTCCTACCGCGGCGACAACATCAACGGCATGGGCTTCAACCCCGAGGAGCGGATCCCCGACCCGGAGCGCCTGCTCAAGGCCTACGCCCAGTCGTCCTCGACCCTGAACCTGCTGCGCGCCTTCGCCACCGGGGGCTATGCGGACCTGTACAACATCCACCGCTGGACTCTCGGCTTCGTGGACGGCAGCCCGCAGGGCGCGCGTTACCGCGAGCTGTCCGAGAAGATCAGCGAATCCCTGGCCTTCATGGCGGCCATCGGCGTGACGCCGGAGACCTATCCGGGCCTGCATCAAGTGGACTTCTTCACCAGCCACGAAGCCCTGCTGCTGGGCTTCGAGGAAGCCATGACCCGCGTCGATTCCACCTCGGGCGACTGGTACGACACCAGCGCCCACATGCTGTGGATCGGCGAGCGCACCCGCCAGCTGGACGGAGCGCACATCGAGTTCATGCGCGGCGTGAAGAACCCGATCGGCGTGAAGTGCGGCCCCACCATGGAGCCGGACGACCTGCTGCGCCTGATCGACGCCCTCAACCCCGCTGACGAGCCGGGCCGTCTGACCCTGATCGGCCGCTTCGGCGCCGACAAGATACACGACCGCCTGCCGCGCCTGATGGAAGCGACCAAGCGCGCCGGCCGCACCGTGGTGTGGTCGACCGACCCCATGCACGGCAACACGCTGAAGGCGGCCAACGGCTACAAGACTCGGCCCTTTGACCGGATCCTGGCCGAGGTTCGCGGCTTCGTCGAAGTGGCCGAGGCCGAGGGCGTCCACCCCGGCGGCGTCCATCTGGAGATGACCGGCCAGAACGTCACCGAATGCCTTGGCGGGGCTCGCGCCCTGTCTGAAGGCGACCTGGCCGACCGCTACCACACGCACTGCGACCCCCGGCTGAACGGCGAGCAGGCGCTGGAGCTGGCGTTCCTGATGGCTGAAAAGCTGAAGGCCGCCCGTGACGGCGGCCTGCGCAAGGCGAGCTAGTCTCGCCGCCTACCGGTTGAGGAAGAACTCGACCGGCGCTGAAATCTCGATCCGCTCGCCTCGCAGATGACGCGGGGCGGGCGGGAACGGGTCAGCCCTCGCCAGCATGGCGATGACTTCCGCGTCCAGCATCTGATGACCGGAGCTGCGGACCACGTCGCCGTTCAGGACATGGCCGGCGCGATCCACGACAAAGCGAATTTCGACGATGCCTTCCTCGCGGCGCATGCGCGCCTTGCGAGGATAGGTCTTGTGCGACTCCAGCCAGGTGCGCAGGCGCGAGGCGTAGTCCTTGCCGGCGCCGTGCGGCGCATCGACGTCCATGCCGGTCGCATTTCCCACCCGGCGGGCCGGCGCGGCGACGGGCGTCGGCGCGATCGGGCCGGAACTCGGCGGCGCGGCGTCAGCGACGGCCTGCCGGGTGGGTTGCGAAGCCGCCGACGCTGCTTCCGTCCGGGGGGATGAGTCCCGAACCGCCGAGGAAAGGGGGACAACCTCGGGCGGCGGCGGCGGTTTCAACGGTTCGGCCTTGGTTTCCGGCTCCACGGGTGTGGGAGCCAACTCCGAGGCCGGTGTCGGGGTAGGGGACGGAGCCGACGAGGTGCGAGAGACGACTTCGCCGCCGCGCACTTCCGCCAGCTCCGCGGAAATCATCATCGGCTCCTGCATCATCCGGGTCGTGGGCTGCAGGCCCATCAGCATGGACAGGGCGACGAGGCCATGAGCCCCGGCCGCGCCCGTCCACGAGATCCAGCGAATGCGGGAGGCCGACTTCATGGGTCTTAGAAGGTCTTGCCGATCGTCAGCTTGAAGGTCCGGCCTTCCGCGTCCAGGGACGACAGGTGGCGGCGGAACTGCGTGTCGCCGAGGTTGTCGACGGCGGCGCGGACATCCATGCCCTCCAGGAAGCCGGAGCGCGGCTTCCAGGTCAGGAACAGGTTGTGGATGCCGTAGCCGGCGGTCCGTTCCGAGGCGATGGAGACCTCGCTCTGGTCAGAGGCGAACTCGCCGCGCCAGCCGGCGGTGACGCCCTTCTCGGCCCAGTGATAGCCGACCGTCAGGTTCAGCTCGTCGGCCGGGATGGTGTTGAGGGGCACGTTGCGGATGCGGTCCTCGCCCTCGATGAAGGCCAGACCGGCGCGGGCGAACACGCCGCGCGAGGCGTATTCGGCCTCGATCTCGACGCCTTCGAAGCGGCTCTCACCCAGGTTGATGAAGTACGACGAGGTCGCCGTGCCCCGGGTGATCAGGTTGGACACGTCGTTGCGGAACGCCGTGGTCTTCAGACGCACCGCGTCGCCCGGCAGGGCTACGCCGTCGAAGGCCAGGGTGAAGCCGACTTCGTAGTTGTCGGACTCTTCCGGCTCCAGGTTCAGGGCGAAGTTCGAGGCCCCGGTGTTGGTGCGGCTGTAGATTTCGTCCAGAACCGGCATGCGCACGGTGTGGGCGATCGAGCCGAACACCGAGACGTGGTCGTTGAACGAATAGAGGGCGGCGATCTTCGGCGACACCGCGTCGTCCTTGACGACGGTGCGGGTGGTCACGCCGGCGCCGGGCTCAAGCTTGGTCCAGTCGATACGGACGCCCGGGATGATGGTCAGCTTGTCCGACCAGACGAACTCGGCCTGGGCGTACAGGCCGTACTTCTCCATGTCGCCTTCCGGGTGCGTCGCCGCGCCGGGGGTGACGGAGCCGGTGGCGCTGACGCGCGGATTGCGGCGTTCCTGCTTGTAGGCTTGGGCGCCGACGAAGAGGAAAGCGTTCCAGTCCGGGCTCAGGGTGAACTTTGACTGGTTCTCCAGGCGGCCCTGCAGGGTCTCGTAGGAGAACTCCGAATAGGTCACGCCCGACAGGAAGGTGGTGTCGCGCTGTTCGACCTTCGACATGGCGTAGGAGCCCTGCGCCGAGATGTTGAACAGGTTTGAGCCGTTGAAATCGTTCTCGTAGCCGATGACGGCGGTGTCGTCGTCGACCTTGCGGCGGACCGGCGTGGCGCCGAACGCTTCGGCCTGGTCGTAGATCTGGGTGCTGTCGCTGAGCCAGTTCTGGTAGCTGGCCCAGATGTTGTGGCCCTTGTCGCCGCCGATGTAGTAGCGGCCCTTCAGCAGGTAGGAGCTGGAGTCGACGTTCGACGGATTGATCTCGACGCCGTCGCCGTTCTCGTAGTGGTCGCTCTTGCGGGTCGTGTACATGGCCAGAACGTCGAGGTTCTCGATCGGCTTGGCGGCGAAGATCACCGAGCCGAAGCGCGCGTTGGCGTTGGTCTCGTAGCCGCCGCGAACGCGGACGCCGAACTGGTCGTCGCCCTTCAGGAAGTCGGAGGCGTCCTTGGTCTGGAAGTTGACCACGCCCGCCAGGGCGCCGGCGCCGTAGAGGGTGGAGGAGGCGGGGCCGCGCAGGACCTCGACGCGCTTGTACAGCTCGGGCTCAGAGAAGAACGCGCCCATGCGGTACTGCTCGAAGAACTTCGAGACGCCGTCGACCTGCATCAGGATCCGGCTGTCGGAGTCGGCGATGCCGGTGCCCAGGCCGCGGATGTTGAAGCCCTGGCCTAGCGCGCTGACGCCGCCCTGGACGCTGAAGCCCGGAATGGCTTCCAGCATATCGCCGATGGTGGAGGCCTGGCTGTCGTCGATATCGTCCTGGTTCAGGGACGTGACGGCCTGCGGCGTGTCGATGGCGACTTTCTCGGCGCCGGCCGAGACGATGACGCGGCCGAGCGATAGCTTGGCGGTCGAATCGTCCTGAGCGTGGGCGGCGGCGGCCATCAGCAGTGTCGATGCGCCAGCGAGGAGAGCGGTCGTCGACCGCTGCGAGAGAAGCTTCATTATGATCCCCAAGAGATGCTTGTGAGACGCATTCGCGCCTTCTGCGTTTGCACGTCTTGGCCCCGACGGCGTCGCTTAACTGCCTCAGCAACGATTCAATTGCAAGTGACTCTCATCTGCATTATCGGAGCTGGGCCGGCGGGAGCCGGCGGACCTAAAAGTTTCGGGGCGACCATGAGAATTTTCAGATCAACGCTGTCGGCGGGCGCGGCCATCGTCGTTCTGGCTACGGCAGGCGCGGCTTCAGCGCACATGCCGTATCTGCTGCCGGGCGTCTTCACGCTTGGCGCGAGGGCCAACCACGTGACGCTGCAGTCAGCGTTCACCGAGGACCCGTTCATCGCCGAGGTGGTCCTGAAGTCGGACTTCTTCTTCGCCAAGAACCCGCAGGGCGCCGAGTCGCCGATCGGCACGCCGACCTATCTGCGTGATCTGGCCGTGCTGGAAGCCGCGACCCCGACCGAAGGCACCTACCGCTTCTCGACCGGCCCGCGTCAGGGCCGCAACGGCAAGATGTACAAGGACGCCAAGGGCGAATGGCTGATGGTCGGCGAAGAGGCCGAGGGCGCCCCCGCCGGCGCTCAGCTGGTCGATGTGGCCAGCATCACCACCGCCGAAGCCTATGTCACCAAGGGCAAGCCTTCGACGGCCGCCCTGGAGGCCAAGGGTCAGGGCCTTGAACTGAAGCCGGTCACCCACCCCAGCGACATCGGCGCCGGCCAGGCCGCCAAGTTCCAGCTGCTGTTCGACGGCAAGCCGCTCGCCGGCGCCCTGATCCGCCTGTATCGCGCCGCCGGCGTGTTCGACGGCAAGAAGGTGGCGGGCGAGGCCAAGACGGCGGCCGACGGCACGTTCAGCCTGACCGCGCCGGACGCCGGTCTCTACATGACCATCGTGCGCCATCGCACGGCGTCCCCGGCGGGCGCCGAGACGCCGTACCGCTCCTACACCCATACCCTCAGCTTCGAAGCCGCCCAGTAAGGCAGGGAAACGACATGACCATTCGCAACACGCTTCTATCCGCCGCTCTGCTGACCGTGATCGCCGCTCCGGCCTTCGCCGCCCCGCACGAGCGCAACGCCTTCATCCATGACTACGACGCCAACCACGACGGCGAGGTCACCCAGGCTGAGTTCGACGCCGGCCGCACGGCCCGCTTCAAGGCCACCGACGCCAATGGCGACGGCTGGGTGTCGGACGCCGAGTACCTGGCCGAGTTCGAAGTCCGCCTTGACGCACGCTTGGCCAAATCGACCAAGTCGGCCGAGGACAAACTGTCCGACCGCCAGCGCGAAGTGCGTCAGACGCATGTCCGCTTCGGCGTTCTGGACAAGGACAAGGACGGCAAGATGACCAAGGCGGAATACGACGCCTCGGGCGCTCGCGCCTTCGCCCAGCAGGACAAGGACAAGAACGGCAAGATCACCGACGCGGACGCCGTCGTCGCGAAGGCCGAAGCCGCAACCAAGCCGGCCTCGAACTGACTTCCTCCTGAGGGGAGGCGGCCGCCTCGCGTCTTCGGACCGGGCGGCCGCAGCTTCCCTACAGGTGTTGCCAAGGCCTCCCGCCTCGGCCACCTTCCGCGCCCTTGTCTCTGGGGCGATCCATGCTCAACACCTTGATGCGCGCTGATCTGTCGAGCCTGCTGCGGCTCGCCGGTCCCGTGATCCTCGCGCGCCTCGGAATCATGGTGATGGGCCTGACCGACGCCATCGTCGTCGGCCACCATTCCGCCCAGCAACTGGCTTTCCACGCGCTTGGCTGGGCGCCGTCGGCGGCTATCGTCACGACGGGCGTCGGCCTGCTGGCCGGGGTTCAGATCATGACCGCCCGCTATCTGGGCGAAGGCCGCCGCGCCGAGACGGGCGCGATCCTGCGGCGCGGGATCGTCTACGCCTTCTGGGTGGGCGTCATCTCGACCATCGGCCTGATCCTGGCCGGGCCGCTGATGCTGCACTCGCTGAAGCTCGAGGCGGGGCTGGCCGACGGCGCCAGCAAGGCGCTGCTCGTCTTCGCCCTGTCGCTGACGCCCTACCTGATCTCTGTGGCGGCCACCTATTACATGGAGGCGCTGTCGCGCCCCGGGCCGGGCCTGGCGATCATGTGGATCGCCAACGGACTGAACCTGATCCTGAACCTGCTGCTGGTGCCCGGCGTGATGGGCATTCCGGCCATGGGCGCCGTGGGATCGGCCTGGGCGACCTTCGGTTCGCGCGTCTTCCTGATGATCGCCATGCTGATCTGCGTCTTCGGCATGAAGGAGGCGAGGGCGCTGGGCGTCTTCCAACGCGCGCCCCGTGATCGCGCCGCCGGCGCTGAACAGCGCAAGGTCGGCTATGGGGCGGGCGCTTCCTACTTCGTGGAATCCGGCGCCTTCGCCGCCATGAGCGTCGTGGCCGGTCTGGTCGGCGGCATGGCCGTCGCCGCCTGGGCTATCGTGCTGAACGTCGCGGCCCTGATCTTCATGGTTCCCTTGGGTCTGGCGACGGCTACTGGCGTGCTCGTCGGCACGGCCTATGGCGCGCGCGACCGGGCCGGCGTGGAGCGGGCGGGCATCCTGGGCGGCGCGGTGGCGCTGCTGGCGGGGACGCTGATCTCGGTGATCATCTGGCCCCTGGCGACGCCGATCGCCCGCGCCTACACCACGGATGCGGCCCTGCTGGCCCTGACCGCGCCGGCCATCGTCCTGGCCTGCCTGTTCTTCACGGCGGACGCGGTGCAGGTGGTCGCGGCCCAGGCTCTGCGCGCGCGGGGCGACGTGCTGGTGCCGACCATCACCCATGTCATCAGCTACGCGGCGATCATGACGCCCCTGGCCTGGTTCCTGGCCGTGCCCATGGGCATGGGCCTGAACGGCATCGTCTGGGCCGTCATCGCCGCCAGCCTGGCGGCGATGGTGTTCCTGTGCACGCGCTTCGAGACGCTGACGCGGCGCGACAGCTTCTAGGAGACAAATCCTCCCCCTCTGGGGGAGGTGGACCAAAGGGCCGGAGGGGGAGGCCCCCCACAGTCGCTCCGCGACAGCTCCCCCAGCGGGGTAGCATCGGGGCTAGACCCCCAGGATCCAGCCTTCTTCCTGCTCGACGGCGTCCAGCACTTCGGTCGAGACGGCGCTTTGGGGACCGAAGGCGGCGCCCAGCTTGCCGGCTTCGTCCAGGCGGGCGAACTGCTCGCACACGGCGCGGACCTGTGCGCGGTCGATGATCTCGTCGCCTTCGGGCTTCACGTCGGCGAGGGCGGGGTAGATCTCGGCGACGACGGCCTCCAGCCCGTCCAGATCGGCGGGGGCGATGGCGCGCCAGCCGGTCTCGAACGGCCAGATCTTGGCCTTGTCGCCCAGCACCTTCTTCAGTTCGGCCACGTGCGGAATGCCGACGATCGCCTGGCTGCCGACGGTGCCGTTGCCGAAGATCTGCCAGATGCTTTTCGCGCCCTTGGCCGCCTTGTCCGCATGACGCAGCTCGGTCGGCAGGTCGTCGCGGCGGGCGGTCGGCTTGGTGGTGGTCAGCCAGCGCTGGGCGTCGTTGACCGGGCAACCCCAGAAGGGCTGCGCCTCGTCGGTCATCAGCCGGTTCATCTTGGCCGCGACGGCGAAGCGGTTGTTGGTGTTGTTCGGCTTGTCGACGACGTTCTTGGTCATGAACGCCCACTGGCCGCGCCAGTCAGCCGGCTTCAGATCGAGCATCCTGGCCGTGCCGGCCGGATAGCCAAGTGGGAAGTCGAAGCCGATCAGGACCCGCTCGCTGCGGCGGCGCAGGTCGGCCAGCACGTCCGCCAGGACGGTCATCGCCTCGGCGCGCGTGGAGGGGTTATGCGCCTCGAACGTCAGGCGGAAACGCACATCGCGCTTCAGCACGCCGATCCAGATGGAGTCCTTGCCCGTCTTCGGCTTGGCCGAAGCGCTCCAGTCGACGATCACATAGGCGTTGAAAAGGCGGGACACGACAGACACTCCGGGAGGCAAGGCGCGGTTCTATCCCCGAACGCCTTGCGGGCCAATGAGGGCCACGCTCCGAAAGCTGTTTTAGGACGCCTGCTCCAGCGCGCCGCGGGCCGGCTCGGTCGCCGGCTGGCGGAAGGGCTCGGGCGCCAGCGGCTTCAGGCCCAGCGCCTTGCGGGCGATCATCGGCGGACGACGCTCTTCCGGCGTCATGAAGTAGCCGGCGTCGCGCACCTTCAGGCCGACGCCGCGGTGGCCGCCCAGGACCGCCAGCGGGGCGGCCAGGATCAGGCCCGCCACGATAGGGGCGGTGGCGGTCAGCAGGTCGGGGGTGAACCAGAACGCGCAGGCCAGGATGGCGCCGGCGGCGGTGATCCAGCCCATGGCGCGTGTCGCCTCGTCCCAGCTGATGCGGTCGGCTTCGCGGCGCTGGCGCGCCCAGCCGCTGTCGCGGCCCAGCAGGATCTCCACCAGGGCGCGGGTCTGGGTGAACATCAGCATCGGGGCGACCAGGGCCGACAGGATCATCTCGACGCCCAGGCTCTTGACGATGGCCTTGCCGCCGCCGAAGGCGCGACGCTCGACCTTCGACCGCAGGACCAGGATCAGGCCCAGGATCTTGGGGCCGAACAGCAGCACGCCGGTGATGATGATAGCCCACGCCGTCGCCTGGATTTCCTTCCAGTTGATCAGCGCCTCGGCCGCGGCCTGCACGTCGGCCCACTGGAACACGGCCTTCTTCAGGTCGGGCATCAGCAGGCGCGAGACGATGCCGACGCTCAGGGCTGCGAACCACAGGGGGGACAGGATGTAGGACAGGCAGCCGATCACCAGGTGCAGGCGGCTCAGCCAGTTCAGGCCCGGCGTACCGATCAGCGGGATGTGCTGCACGTTGCCCTGGCACCAGCGACGGTCGCGCGAGGCGAAGTCGAGCAGGTTGGGCGGCGACTCCTCGTAGGAGCCTTCCAGATACGGAGCCAGGTGCACGCCCCAGCCGCCGCGGCGGAGCAGGGCGGATTCCAGGGCGTCGTGGCTCATCACCTGACCGCCGAAGGGCTTGGGCCCCGGCAGGATCGGCAGGCCGCAGGTCTCGGCGAAGGCGCGAACGCGGATGATGGCGTTGTGGCCCCAGAAGGAACTTTCCGAACCCGACCACCAGGCCAGGCCGGTCCAGGCGACGCGGCCGTACAGGCGCGTGGCGAACTGCAGGCAGCGCGCGAAGATCGTCTGGCTGTTGATCACGACCGGCATGGTTTGGATCAGGCCGATGGAGGGGTGGCGCTCCATGGCGTCGGCGATGCGCACCATCGCCTCGCCGGTCATCAGGCTGTCGGCGTCGAGCACGATCATGTGCTCATAGGCGGCGCCGTGGCGGCGGACCCAGTCGGCGACGTTGCCGGCCTTGCGGCCCGTGTTCTGGGTGCGCAGGCGGTAATAGGCGTTGCTGGCGGCCTCGCGGCGGAAATGGGCGAAGGCGGCCTGCTCGGCGAGGGCGATCGACGCCTCGCGGGTGTCGCTGAGGATGAAGAAGTCGAAGCGGTCGTTGGCGCCGGTCTCGCCCAGGGATTCGTCCATCGCGCGGAGGCGCGCGAAGACCGCCTGCGCGTCCTCGTTATGGATCGGCATCAGGATCGCGGTCTTGTCGCGCAGGCTGGGCATCGGCGCGGCCTCGTCGATGTCGAGCGGATCCTTGGGATTGCGCAGCAGGATCACGAAGCCGGCGACGGCCGTGCAGAACCACAGCGACAGCGCCAGGAACAGCGGGGCCAGCAGGGTCAGGCAGATGGCTTCCAGGCGGGTGATGCCGCCCAGGGCCACGGTGTCGTAGGTCGCCTTCCAGCCGGCCATGGCCAGCAGGGCGGTGAGCACGAAGATGGCGACGCGGCGCAGGGTGATGTCGGCCGGCGAGCTCTGCGGCGTCGCGGCGGCTTCACCCTGCCAGTCGGTCAGGTCGCGGACCGGCATGACCAGCGGGGTCTCCACCGGCATGTCGTGGGCGCGCAGCTGGGCGTCCTTGTTCGAGGCGTCGTCATTCCCCGACTGGGGGGCGACGAAAACCGCGCGATCGCTCAATTGGTCCATGATCGACTGCGGTCCGCTAAGCTTGACTGGAAGAGGTCTGGAAGAAGGACGTCCGAGCCTGTTTCACACACCGGATGTAACGCACGATGTTCCGCTCCGCTGGACGCCTTCAGAGGTTCGAGAACCCCGACGCGCCTACAGTAAAACTTCGATCACGAAATCGCTACCTGTTTGGTTGGGATTTTTGGGCTTCGCAGCGCAAAAAAATCGCTAACGCCCGTAATTTCAGCGGAAATTCCACCCCGGCGGCGCGATCAGGCATTATCACGAAGTGCGTGATCGGCCGCGAGGTCGGTGAATCGGCCCGCTAGCTGAGCTTCACCAGCATCTTGCCGATGTTCTCGCCCTTGAACAGTTTCACGAAGGCTTCCGGCGCGTTCTCGACGCCGTTCTCCACCGTTTCCTTCCACTTCAGTTTTCCCGACCCGATCCAGTCGGCCATATCCTTCAGGAAGGCGCCCTGCAGGTCGTAGTGGTTGGAGACGATGAACCCCTCCATCCGCAGGTTCTTGCCGACCACCAGCATGATGTTGGACGGGCCCTTGGGTTCGCCGGTCTCGTTGTACTGCGAGATCATCCCGCACTCGGCGAAGCGGGCGAAGGGGCGGGCGGCGTCGAGGGCGGCCTCCAGGTGATCGCCGCCGACATTGTCGAAATAGACGTCGATGCCCTTGGGCGCGGCTTCCTTCAGCGCCTTCTTCAGGTCGGGTGCGGCCTTGTAGTCGATGACCTGGTCGACGCCGATCTCCTTGAGGAAGGCGGCCTTTTCCGGGCCGCCGGCCGAGCCGATGACCGTGTGGCCCTTGATCTTGGCGATCTGGCAGACGACCGAGCCGACCGCGCCCGCGGCGGCCGATACGAACACCACGTCGCCGTCCTTCAGGGCCGCAACGCGCAGCAGGCCCGCATAGGCCGTCAGGCCCGGCATGCCGGCGACGCCCAGGAACGCCTGCAGCGGCAGCTTGCCGGCGTCGATCTTCTGCACCGAGCTCGCGGGGGCGTTGAACGCCTCGCGCCAGCCGAACATCGACATGACGGTGTCGCCGACCTGCAGCGACGGATCGTTGGAGGCGATGACCTCGCCCACCGCGCCGCCCTGCAGCGCCTTGCCCAGTTCGAAGGGCGGCACATAGCTGGGGCGGTCGTACATGCGGCCGCGCATGTAGGGATCGACCGACATCCAGTGATTGCGGACCTGAACCTCGCCCTCGGCCGGAGCGGCCAGTTCGACAGTGGCCAGTTCGAAATGCTCTTTCGCCGGCATGCCCACCGGGCGGCTCTTCAGGCGGATTTCGCGGGACGTGGTCATGGCGCTCTCCCAGAGGCGTGTTCTCGTTCAAACAAATGTTTACCGCGTACGCGGATGGACCGCCAGCGGTTCGCGGGGTCGATGAAATCGGCTAAAAGGCGCCCATGACCAAATTTCTCAAAGCCGGCGTGGCCGGAGCGGGCGTGTTCGGCGGCTATCACGCCAAGAAATACGCCGAACTCGATGGCGTCGAGCTGGCGCTGGTGTTCGACGTGGACCTGGCGCGCGCCAAGGCCCTGGCCGAGCCGCTGGGCGCAGAGGCGACCGACGACCTGGCCACCTTCATCGCCGCCGTGGACGTCGTGACCGTCGCCACCCCGGCCGTGCATCACGCCGGTCCGGCCCTGGCGGCCCTGGAGCAGGGCAAGCCGGTCTATGTGGAAAAGCCCGTCGCGGTGGAGCCCGAGGACGCGGACGAGATGATCGCCGCCGCCCTGATCCGCGGCCTGCCGCTGGCCGTCGGCCACCAGGAGCGGGTGGTGTTCCAGGCCATGGGCCTGTTGGACATTCCTGAACAGCCCCTGCGCCTGGAAGCCGTGCGTCGCGGCACGCCGTCCGACCGCAGCCTGGACGTGTCGGTGGTGCTGGACCTGATGATCCACGACATCGACCTGGCCCTGACGGTCTGCGAGGCCGATCCCGTCGCCGTCGAGGCGGAGGGCGAGGCGACCCGCAACGACCTGTTCGACTGGGTGAAGGCCGAGGCCACCTTCGAGAACGGCTTCATCGCCACCTTCGACGTCTCCCGTGTCGCCGAGGCGCGCGAGCGGACCATGAAGATCGTCTATCCCTCGGGCGAGGTGGAGATCGACTTCCTGGCGCGGACCTTCCGCAACACCACGCCGTTCGCGCTGATCGAGGACTTCAACAACACCCCGGCCGGCAAGGATCCGCTGGGCCGCAGCGTGGCCGAGTTCCTGGCGGCGGTGCGTGGCGACAGCCCGCGTCCGGCGGTGACCGGCGAGGAGGCCGCGCGAGCGCTCGACCTGGCGCTGGCGGTGGAGCAGGCGGCCGAGGACTGACGGCCGCTAGAAGAGCCGCGGCTCCTTGCCGTCGTCCTCGTCCCACGGCGGATCATCATCGATGACATCCGCGAACAGCGGCAGGGCGTCCTTGGCGGGAGCCGGCGGCTTGGCGCCCTTGGGCGCGGGCGCGGGCGCAGGCTGAGGGCGCGGAGGCGGCGGGGGCTCATGGAGCGCCACGTCGTCCTCATCATCGAAATCGTCATAGACCGGCTGCGGCGCGGGCGTCGGCGGCGCGGCTTCGCGTCGGGCGATCGGCGTGGGCGGCGGCGGATTGCGGGAGCCGGGCGCGCGCTTGAGGATCGCCTCGATCCGCGCCAGCCAGCTGTTCGCCTCCTGCGCGGCCTTGGCGGCGGTCGGCGCGCTGCGCAGGGCGGCGTCCGAAGGAATCCACAGATCCAGCTCGAAGTCGGCGTGCTTGGGGTCGTCGAACACCAGCCGCAGGACGACGCTCTGCGCCTCGCCGTAAGTGCGGTCCAGGAACCGCTTGGGCTCGTCGCGGAACACCCGGCCCACCGACTGGCCGTCGACCAGCAGCTCTGCCCCGACCAGTTCGTTCAGCTTGTAGATCAGGCACCAGCCGCCCTTGTCCCAGGTCGTGGCGATCAGGCCGGTGGTCAGGCGAAAGCCCACCCCGCGTCCACGGCCCTTGGCGACGATGAAGGCGTCCGGCGCGCCGCCCAGCACCTTGGCCAGGGCGCGGCGGATGCGGCGGTCCTCGTCCAGCAGCCAGCGCGCCAGACTGCCGGCGAACGTCACCGCGGTCGCGGCGACGGCCAACATCACGAGAAGGCGGGCGAACTCCGTCATGCCGGACAGATTAAGGGCGAATCAGGGCCGCCGCGAAGAGGGCCCTAGAGGTCGAGTTCCACCACGACCGGAACGTGGTCCGACGGCTTCTCGGTCCCCCGCACGTCGCGGTGGATGACGCAGCTCTTCAGACGGTCCGCGGCCTGGGGCGACAGCAGGGCGTGGTCGATGCGGATGCCGTGGTTTCGCTGCCAGGCGCCGGCCTGATAGTCCCAGAAGGTGTAGCCGCCGGGCGTTCCGTCCACCTGCATGTAGGCGTCGGTAAGGCCGAGATTCTTCAGCGCCCGGAACGCGCCGCGGCTTTCGGGCTGGAACAGGGCGTCGCCCAGCCAGCCTTCCGGCTTATCGGCGTCCTCGGGCTCGGGGATGACGTTGTAGTCGCCCAGGATGACCAGCCGCTCTTCCTGCGTCAGCAACGCCTTGGCGTGGCGGTGCAGGCGATCCATCCAGGCCAGCTTGTAGGCGAACTTCTCGGTGCCGATCGGATTGCCGTTGGGCAGATAGATGCCAACAACTCGAACCGGGGTGGCGCCGCCGGTGACCGCTTCGATGAAGCGGGCGTGATCGTCCGTGTCGTCGCCCGGCAGGCCACGGGTCACGTCCTCCAGCGGCGTCTTCGAAAGCATGGCCACGCCGTTGTAGGTCTTCTGCCCGTGGACAGCGACGTTATAGCCAAGCCTTTCAAAGGCTTCCGTCGGAAATTTCTCGTCTACGCACTTGATCTCCTGCAGCACGGCGACGTCCGGCTGCACCTGCTCGAACCAGGCCAGGACGTTCTCCAGACGGGCGTTGACGGAGTTCACGTTCCAGGTGGCGATACGCATGGGATCTCGGATTCTCGAAGCGGTCGAAAGGCCGGCAAGCTAGGGCGGCGAAGAGCCGCGCTCAAGCACAAGCGTGCTTGGCGGAACCGTGATATGATTGTCGCAAATTCGTCCAAGAGAGACGAGAACGATGATTGGGAGAAACGTCATGGACGCGCCGCGCGACATCAGTCGCCGCCGCGCCATCCTGTGGGGCCTGGCCGTGTCGGGCGTCGCGGGTTTCGCGCGGGCCAATACGGCGGTCACGCCGTCAGCGCCGCCTCACGGGCCGGAGTTCGACATCGGCACCGACGAGGACTCCGTAGACCGCGTCACGGCGCCGGTGTTCGTGAACGGGCAGGGGCCTTTCCCTTTCATGATCGACACCGGGGCCAACTACTCGGCCATTTCCAACGAGCTGGCGGCGCAGCTTGGCCTCCCTGAGCGCGGGCCGGTGGTGCTGAACACCATCGTGGGGCCGGAGACGACGGGCTCGATTCAGGCGGCGGAACTTCGGCTCGGCAAGAAGGTGGCGCGCGACATCCGCATGGCCTCCTTGCCGCGGCGATGGCTGGGCGCGGCGGGGCTGATCGGCATGGACCAACTGGCCGCTCAACGCCTGACCCTGGACTTCGTCAACGCCACCATGAAGTTCGGCGGTACGCCGGCCTTTGGCGACACCTCGGCCATCGTCGTCCAGGCGCAGCACCGCTCGGGTCCGCTGACCCTCGTGAACGCCCGCATCGGCGGCGCTTTGGTCACCGCGTTCCTGGATTCCGGCGCCGACGGCACGGTGGGCAATCCGGCCTTGCGGGGCCTGATGTCCACGCGTCTGAAGCGGGCCGCCTATAACGACATGTTCCTGCCTTCGCCGCTGATCAGTCCGACGGGGCAGCAGATTCCAGGCGAATTGGCGGTGCTGCGTTCGGTCACCGTCGGCGGCATGGACATCAGCAACCTGCCCATCGTCTTCGCGGACCTGCACACCTTCCGCATGTGGGACATGCACGAGGAGCCGGCCTTCGTGCTCGGCGTGGACATCCTTCGCCGGTTTCGAAGCGTGGTGATCGATTTCAGGCGCGGGGAGGTGATCTTCCGCCTGCCGCGCGACAACGGCCTCGCCCCCTATGCAGGATCCCGCGTTCGTCGGGGATGAGCCCTTGGCGCCACGCTGGGTGTTGTTAATGTCGCAGGGCGCGGTTCCGCGCGCCTGATAGCCTTCCCGGTCTTGACCCCCCGTTGTCGAGTGCGCGACAGGTTGAGAACAAGTGTTTTGGGAGGCGTGCCCTTTGAGACTCAAGGCCCGGATCAAGCGTGAGTTGCGGTTCCTCAAGGGGCTGCGTCGCACGTTAGGGCGTGTGAAGTCGATCGCGCCGGATTCCAGCAATCTGATCTGCGACGACATCGAAGCGTCCGTCGACAAGTTCCGTGATCGTCAGGCCATCAGCTTCGACGGACGCTCGCTGACCTATGGCGAGTTCGACCAACTGGCGAACCGGTATGCGCACTGGGCCAAGAGCCAGTCCCTGACGCGTGGACGGGTGGTGGCGCTCTACCTGCCGAACCGCCTGGAATACGTGGCCATCTGGTACGGCCTGGCGAAGGTCGGCGTCGTCACGGCCCTGATCAACAACAACCTGGTCGGCCCGGCCCTGACCCACTGCCTGAACATCTCGGGCGCCAGCCACATCATCGTCGACAGCGAGACCGCCCCTCACGTGGACGCGATCAAGTCGCAGCTCGATCGCCCGATGCAGCAATGGACCCTGTCTGCGCCGTCGGGCGACCAGCGCGATCTGGTCAACGCACTGAAGAGTTGCTCGCAACTGCGCCCCGATCGCCAGAACGTGCGCGGTGATCTGGTGGCCAAGGACACGGCGCTGCTGATCTTCACCAGCGGCACCACCGGCCTGCCCAAGGCGGCCAAGATCACCCACATGCGCTGCCAGCTTTACATGCGCGGCTTCGCGGGTTCGACCGGGTCGCGCGAGACCGACCGTATCTACATGACCCTGCCGCTCTATCACGCCACGGGCGGCCTCTGCGCGGTGGGAGCGGGCCTGCTGAACGGCGGGACGGTGGTCCTCAAGAAGAGGTTCTCGGCCACACACTTCTGGGACGACATCGTCGCCGAGCAATGCACCATGTTCGTCTATATCGGCGAGCTGTGCCGCTATCTGGTGAACCAGCCCGAGCATCCGCTGGAGCGTGGGCACAAGCTGCGGCTTGCCTTCGGCAACGGCCTTCGCGCCGATGTCTGGGAGGAGATGCAGAAGCGCTTCGCCATCCCCGCCATCCTCGAGTTCTACGGCGCGACCGAGGGCAATGTCAGCATGTTCAACTTCGACGGCAAGGTCGGCGCCGTGGGCCGCGTGCCCAAGTATCTGAAGAAGAAGTTCAACTTCCGCCTGGTGCAGTTCGACGTCGAGAGCGAGGAGCCGATCCGCGGCGCCTCCGGCCTGTGCATCGAGTGTGGTCCCGGCCAGGTTGGCGAGTGCCTCGGCCGTATCGACCCCAAGGACGCCCGCGCCACCTTCACCGGCTATGCCGACAAGGCCGCCACCGAGAAGAAGGTCCTGCACGACGTCTTCGAAAAGGGCGATGCCTGGTTCCGCACGGGCGACCTGATGCGGACCGACAGCGACGGCTATTTCTACTTCGTCGACCGGGTGGGGGACACCTTCCGCTGGAAGGGCGAGAACGTCTCGACCAGCGAGGTGGCCGAGCACCTGTCCGCCGTCGACGGCGTGCAGGAAGTGAACGTCTACGGGGTCGAGGTTCCGGGTTCGGACGGTCGCGCGGGCATGGCCTCGCTCGTGGTCGGACCGGAGTTCGACATCAAGACCCTGGCGGAGACGGTGGATCGCGACCTGCCGGTGTATGCCCGTCCGGTGTTCGTGCGCCTGCAGCCGCAGATCGAGACGACCGGCACCTTCAAGTACCGCAAGATCGACCTGGTGCAGGACGGGTTTGATCCGAACAGGATCAAGGACCCCATCTACTTCCGCGCCGGCGCCAAGGGCTTCGTGAAGATCACCAAGGCCGTCCACACCAAGATCGTCGAAGGCGGATACCGGCTGTAATGACCCGCTTGCTTCCCATCGCCGTCGCCCTGACGGCGACCCTGGCCATTCCCGCCTGCGCGCCCAAGCCTCCGGCCGGCGTAGACGCCGAGCTTCTGGCCCAGGAGATCGGCAATGCGGTGGGGTCGGACTCCACTTGCGTGCTGTTCGCCCGAGCGGGCGGCGATGGCGCGGTGGTCCATCGCTACGGCACGCATCTGACCTGCGGCCGGACTCTGCCGTCCTGCGACGGCTCCAGCGTCACGGCGGCCGACATGCTTAAGCGCGCCGCCAAGGGCGAGGTGCTGTCGCTCAGCTGCGACACCCGTCTTGAAGACGCCCGCACGGTGGGGTGGGCGACGGGCCCGGTCGCCCAGGCCGGTCCGGCGCGCGACCTCGTCTATGTCGCGGTGATGGAAGGCGACCGCGCCTTGCCGGGGCGGGAAATCCGCACCCGCATCGAGGCCGCCTTCCGGGTGGCTAAACTTTAAAGCTTAGCGGGCGGCCTCATAGGTCGCCGACACGTCCACGCGCACCCGCAGCTCGCCGCCCTCGATGGGCGTGGAGTCCGCGAATTCGCGCTTGGCCGCCATCATCATCATCGGACGCGGGGGCTCGGGCGCGTAGCCGCCGAACTCGTTCAGCGACACCAGGCGGACTAGCTTGTAGCCGGTGGCCTGGGCGTAGAGCGCGGCCTTGGCTTCCAGCGCCTTGACCGCTTCGCGGCGGGCGGCGTCTTCGGCGGCCTTCGGGTCGGTCAGGCCGAAGCTGATGCCGTTGATGGTGTTGGCGCCGGCGGTGACGGTGGCGTCCACGGTCTGGCCCAGCTTGGCCAGGTCGCGCACGCGAATCGTCACCTGGTTGGCCGCTTGATAGCCGGTCAGCTTCGGAGGCTGGTTCTGCTCATAGGCGTACTGCGGGTTCAGGTTCAGGCCGGAGGTCTGGATGTCGCGGCTGTCGATGCCGGCCTTCTTGATGGCGGCGACCACCTGGCTCATGCGGGCGGCGTTGGCTTTCATCGCCTCGGCGGCGGTGGGGGCCTCGATGTTCACGCCCAGGGTGATGGCGGCCATGTCCGGCGCCACGCGGGTTTCGCCGAAGGCCGACAGGTTTAGGGTCGTGGCCTTGAACTGCACGTCGGCGGCCGTCAGCACGGTCTGAGCGCTGGCGGCGGAGGCCGCGCCGGCGGTGACAAGCAGCGCCCCGAGGGCGGCGGCGCGGAACAGGGTCTTCATCGATGTCTCTCCAAGGGCGGTGGTCCGCCGTAACGACGAGCGCAACCTGAGCGTTGCAACATGAACCGGAGCTTTAACCCGCGTGCAGCCCATGGTAACCCGCCCCTTCGGTTGCGGCGACGCAGCCTTGGGGGCCTGTAGCTCAATGGTTAGAGCCGACCGCTCATAACGGTCTGGTTGGGGGTTCGAGTCCCTCCGGGCCTACCAATTCCCAAGTACGTCATGATATTCACTCGCCTGCGTAAGGCCCTGCTTCGCCGGCTTTGCGGACGTAGGCGGCGCGGGGGTTGGGCCGCTTTTAGTGCAGCTTTATGGAGCCCCGATGACTCAGCCTTCCCGTTTCGAAGCCGCTCACCTCTATACGGACGCGTCCGGCTTCATCGACGTGAAGAAGTTGATCGAGGCCTATCCCTTCGAGGACCATGTCAGGCGCGCGGACGAGTATTTCCGCACCATCGACAGGCCGTGGGACCACCATTTCCGCAAGCCGTTCCATGAGGTGAACGACACGGCGGCGACCCTGTCGGGTTTCGCCGCTGTGCTGAAGGCCGGCAAGTTCAAGCCGGGCCTGACCGTGGCCGATTTCGGCTGCGGGGCGGGCTGGTTGAGCGCGGCCCTGTCGATGATGAACTGCCGACCGATCGGCTTGGATATCTCCGACGCCGGGCTGGATATGGCTCGACGGTTCGTCGACGAGCATCCCCTGCTGCGTACCCAGAACATCCGCTTCGAGCCGATCCGCGAGGAAAAATCCGTGCCGCTCGAAGACGGCTCGGTCGATCGGCTGATCTGCTTCGACAGCTTCCACCACGTCTCCGACCAGGCCGCCTATCTGCATGAGTTCCACCGGGTTCTCGTGCCCGGCGGCCTGGCGATCTTCCACGAGCCGGGACCACGCCATTCGCGAACCGAGACGTCGCAGGCCGAGATGCGTGACTTCGCGGTCATCGAGAACGATGTCGTCATCGAGGATATCTGGGCGGCCGCCCAGAGGGCCGGGTTCGTGGGCATCGAGATGGCGATCTTCAACGACCATCCGGTGACCATGAGCCTTGAGGGCTTCAACCGCGGACTTCGCGGACTGCTGGCTCCGTGGACCTATTACAAGCTCGGCCGCGAGTTGATGCAGCAGAGCTATGACAAGCGTGTCTTCGTTCTGCGCAAGGCGGGAACGCTGGACGCCAACAGCCGGTTCGCCGACCAGCTCGACGGCCGCATGTCGCTGGTGGAGCAGAGCTTCGAGCCGGAACAGCGCATCTTCACCGCCGTGCTGGACGTCGCCAACACCGGTCCGGGTTCGTGGCTGAGCTCCAGCGCCGGCTACGGCGCCGTGAACCTTGGCCTCAACGCTGTTGGGGCGGAGGGGGTGAAGGCCTATCCCGACGCCATTCACCTGCCGGTGTCATCCGAAGTCACCCATGCGGGGCGGACGCAACGCGTGACCGTCTCGGCTGTGATCCCCTGGCAGCTGGGGCCGGAATTCACGGTGGAGATCCAGCTGGTTTCGGAGTTGGTCGCCTGGTTCGGGCAACCAATTCAAATTCGGAACTCGCCGCCGGCGTGAGGCCTGCCTATATGCGTGGCCATGGCTGAAGCATTCAACGACCTCACCCTCTCGACCGACAAGGCCGCCCGCTACGCCGAGGTGGCCGTCGAGGTCGCCTCCGTCCTTGATGGCGAGACGAACCTGACCGCGCGCATGGCCACGGTGGCCTCGATGCTGGCCAACAGCTTCGACCACTATTTCTGGACCGGCTTCTACGTGGTCGATCCGCTCAAGCCGCGCGAACTGGTGGTTGGCCCGTACCAGGGGACCCTGGGCTGCCTGCGCATCGCGTTCGGCCGCGGCGTCTGCGGCGCGGCGGCGGAGACGGGCCTGACCCAACTGGTCGAGGACGTTCACGCCTTTCCGGGCCACATCGCCTGCGATGGACGTTCGCAGAGCGAGATCGTCGTGCCGGTGTTCGACGCCACCGGAAACCTGCTGGCGGTGTTCGACGTGGACTCCGACCAGCCCGCCGCCTTCGACACGGTGGATCAGCAAGGGATCGAGACGATCCTGGCCGCCACTTTCAGCAAGGCCGGCTGACGTCTTGCGACCGACGACGCTTTCGTCTCAAAGGGTGGCATGAGCGGAACCCGTGTCGAGCTTGACCAGGACGCCCTCGCCAATGCGCGGGCGCTTCGTGATGCGTTCGGCTGTTTCACCACTGGGGTGACGGTCGTTACGGCCTTGTGCCCGGAAGGGCGCAAGCTGGGCTTCACTGTCAACTCCTTCGCCTCCGTCTCGCTGGATCCGCCGCTGGCCTTGATCTGCGTCGATCTGAACTCCTTCAGCCTGCAGGGGCTGGAGGCCAGCGGCGCCTTCGTCGTGAATGTGCTGCACGCCGATCAGCAGGCCCTGGCCCGCCAGTTCGTGCAGCGCGACGACGATCGCTTCGCCGGGGTGGGCCTGGAGACCTGGGGCACGGGCGCGCCGATCATCGACGACTGCATGGCCAACTTCGAGTGCCGGATCAGCCAGGCCTTCGACGCCGGGGACCACCGGGTGATCGTGGGCGAGATCCTGCGCGTCCGCTTCGACCCCGCGCATGAGCCGCTGGTCTATCTGCAGGGCCGCTTCCGCAAGGTCCACGTGGATGACGAGTAGCCGTTAGTACACGTCCCGGCGATAAAGGCCGTCTTCTGTCAGCTCGGCCATGGTCTGAGCGCCGAGGATGTCGGTCAGGGCCGCGCCGACCGCCTTGCCCATCTCGATCCCTCCGCAGACATAGATCGCCGCGCCCTGGGACACCCATAGCCGCAGGTCGTCCGCCGCCTCGGCCAGGCGATGCTGGACATAGATCCGGTCCGCCTGATCGCGCGAGAAGGCGAGGCTGATGCGTTCCAGCACGCCGCCGGCGATCCAGGCGTCGATCTCGGCCTGGTGGAAATAGTCCCGGGCGGCGCTGCGCTCGCCGAACACCAGCCAGTTGCGGTTGGCCCCAGCCGCGGCCCGGGCCTTCAGGTGGGCCCGCAGGCCCGCCAGACCGGTGCCCGCGCCAATCAGGATCAGCGGGCGCGAGGGCTCCGGCGCGTGGAAGGCGCGGTTGGCGCGGATCCGCAGGTCGATGTCGCCGCCGACCTTCGCATGCTTGGTCAGCCAGCCCGATCCGACGCCGAAGCCGCCGTCGGGCCGGGTCATGGTGCGGACGATCAGCTCGATGCGGCCATCCAGCGGGACCGAGGCGATGGAATACTCGCGATGGGGCGGGGCGGGGGCGTCCGCCGGCTCGTCCGGACCACGGCGGGGGCCGATCTCCACGATGTCGCCGGCCGCCCAGACGGCGGTCCCCTCGACGGGCTCCAGCGCCACATGCCAGGCTTCGCCGCCCTGGCTGCCCGGATTGAGCAGGCGACGCTCTGCCAGGCGCCAGCTCTCATAGGCCGGACGGCTCCAGTCGGGCGCGTCGGTGACGCCGCTGATGGCGCTGAGCTGGTGCTGCCAGTGGCGTAGGGCGCCTTCGTCGCCGTCATCGACCTCCACCCGGTCGAACAGCGGCGCGGCGCCGCGCTCGGTCAGCCAGGCGTCCAGATGACGGCCGAAGGCGCAGAACTGGACGTAGGAGCTGTCGCCCAGGGACAGCAAGCCGTAGCTGAGGCCGCTCAGATCAGGCTGCGCCTTCATCACCCGGCCGACGAAGCGGGCGGCCGGATCGGGCGCGTCGCCCTCGCCGGTGGTGCTGGCCACGAACAGGGCGCGCTTGGCGCCGGCCAGGTCTTCGGCGGTCAGGTCGCTGATGGACAGGACCCGGGCGCCGACCTCGCCCATCTGGAGGGCCTTGGCGGTGGTCCAGGCCAGGTCTTCGGCGAAGCCCGTCTGGCTGGCGTAGACGACCAGCACCGCTTCGCCGCCGCCGGCCAGGGCGTCCGCCTCCCGCCGCGCGCGACGGCGCAGCAGGGCGCGACGCACGGCGACGCCGACGCAGAACAGCACATAGGCCAGGATGGCGGCGGTCGCCCACAGCAGGCGTTCCGAAGTCAGGGCGGGCAGATCACTCATCGTCGAGCATGGCCGCGAAGGCGGATGTCATGTGTTCATCGTAGCCGGACGCCGAGCGGGCCACGATCACGGCCGCCAGACCTCGGCGTTCGGCGTAGTCGAGGCCGGCCTCGACGCCGAGGACGGTTATGGCGGTGGCTTCGGCGTCGGCCCGCATGCAGCTGTCGTGCAGGACCGTGACGGAGGCGGCGGGGTCGATGACCGGGCGGCCGGTGCGCGGGTCGAGCGTGTGGCCGTACCAGGCGCCGGCGTGACGGAAGCGCCGCCGCCAGTCGCCCGATGTCGCGGCGGCCAGATTGCAAGCCGCGACCACGAACCGGCCGCCCTCGACCTCGGTGGCGTTCTCCAGCTCGATCCACCAAGGTTGGGCGTCCGGCTTGACGCCATAGCCAAAGATCTCGCCGCCGATCTCGATCAGGGCGGAGGGAACGCCGAGGTCCTTGAGGCCGTCGGCGATGTGATCCACCGCGAAGCCCTTGGCGATGCCGGAGAAGTCCAGCCGCAGGCCGCCGGGCTGCTGCAGCCGGCCTAGAGCGTCGATGACAACGCGCCGCCAGCCGATCGAGGCGACGGCTTCCTGGCATTCAGCGGGGGAGGGCAGGGCCTCGGCCACCACCTTGGGACCAAAGCCCCACAGGTCCACGGCGCCGCCCACGGTGGGGTCGAAGGCGCCTGCGCTGGCCTCGGCCACGTCCAGCGCGCAGGCCAGAACCCTGGCGAAGGCCGTCGGCATGGCGTGCCAGGAGCAGCTCTCGGCGACGTTGAAGCGGCTGACCAGGGATCCGTGATCCCAGGTGCTCATTTCGGCGATCACCTGATCCAGCCGTTCGGTGATCAGGGCGTCGATCTCCGCGCGGGAGGCGACGCCGCCATCGACCAGCTTCACGGACCAGGTCGTGCCCATCGTCTCGCCGCCCAGACTGAGCAGCGAACCCGCCGGCCGCAAAGGCGCGACGGCGATCTGAGGAACAAGGACACGGTTCATCGGGGAGGATGAACCGGCGACGGACGGGCCGTCGCCGGCTTTCACCTTAGGGCTTCAGGACTTCGAGGACGGTGATGTAGGTCGCCGAGCGTTCGGCGTTCGGCACGGAGGCCGCGCCGCCGCGAACACCGGCCTCCAGCCAGTACATGCCGGCTTCGGGCCACTTCACCTTGAACGAGCCGTCGGCGGTCGTCTTCACCTTGAAGTCGTTGAGGTTGTCGCGATAGCGGATGCCGCCCGGGACCACTTCGACTTCCACGTCGCCGGCCGGCTTGCCGTCCAGCAGCAGCTTGAAGGTGGCTTCCTCGCCCGCGAACAGGTCGTTAGGGTGGGTGACCGGAACCAGTTCCAGGCCCTTGCCCGTCGGAGCCAGGACGGTGGTGGTCGGCGCGCCCTTGGTCACGAAGATTTCCAGGCGGCGCTGGTTCTGGCTGACCTTCACATCCGTCGCGCCGGCCGGGATTTCCGGCTGCACGCCGCGCCAGCGCTTGGTTTCCGTACCGACCTTGTAGGAGCCGCTCAGCATGTCGCCGCCGGTGGTCACCTTGTAGGTGCCGTTCTGGGTCAGATGGACGTCGAAGGTCGAGCGATAGCGGCCGGTCGAGGCGTTCTCGATCTTGGCTTCAGTGCCGTCCGGCGCGAAGGCCTTTACACCGTCCAGGCGCATCGGCTGGTGCTCGAAGTAGAACAGGTCGTTGGACACGGCCGCGTCCACGGTGAGCCACGGGTCATTGCCCGACAGCACGGTGGCCGACGGCAGCATCCACATGCGGTGAGCGTGGGCCGCCATCGGGGCGGCGGCGATGATCGCGGCGGTCAGCGCCAGGCGCAGGGTGTTCTTCATGGTCTCGGCTCCCTTAGGGTTTGGCGACGACGGTGACGGCGCCCAGCTCGGTCGCGCCCTTGGCGCTGGTGGTCTTGGCGGCCTTGGGCGGCCACTGGACCGGAACCTTGACCAGTTCGCGGCCGCCGACTTCACGGGCGGCTTCCACGACCAGCATGTACTCGCCGGCCGGAAGGCCCTTCAGAGGCCCCTTGGCGCTATTGAAGTTGATGGTGTGGCGGCCGGGCGCGCGGGTCGGGGTGGTGACGCCATCGACCGGGAAGCTCATTTCACGGCCAGCTCGACGCCACCATTGGCGGATATCCTTCAGCCACTTTTCGCCTTCGTTGTTCTTCAGCTTGGTGTCGTACCAGACCGCGAAGGTGCCGACGGCGGTCTGGTCGGGGCGCTCCAGCCAGATCGCGACGTAAGGGCGGTGATACTCGGCCACCGACAGGCGGGGGATCTCCACCGTCACGTTCAGGTCGGCCGCCAGGGCCGGAGTGGCGGCGAGGCTCCCAAGAGCCAGGGCGGGCAGGGCTTTCCGCATGGGCGAGTACTCCGTCAGGAATGAATGAACAGGATGACGAGGAGCAGGGGGATGACGATCCCAAGTCCCACCATCGGCCAGGTGCTGGGCCGCGCCCCGGCGTGCATCTGCAGCAGGCAAAGACCGGTGATGCAGAAGACGAGGCAGGCGACCGCGAAGACGTCGAGGAACCACATCCACGCCGGGCCGGTGTTGCGGCCCTTGTGCAGGTCGTTCAGGTAGCTGACCACGCCGCGCGTGGTCTTCTCATAGGAGATGTCGCCGGTGACCCGGTCGACGCTGATCCAGGCGTCTCCTCCGGGGCGGGCCAGGGCGACATAGACCTCGTCCTCCGACCATTCGCCTTCGCGTCCCGTCACGTCGACCTTCATGGTCTTGCCGATCCACTTGGCGACAGGCGCCTGCAGCGGACCTTTCTCGGCGGGCGCATTGACCGCCAGCGCGGCGATCATGTCGTCCGGCAGCACCGCTTCCTTGACGGTAACCTTCGGCTTGGCCTCGATCAGAGCGGCGTGATTCAGGGTGATGCCCGTGGCCGCGAACAGAATCATGCCGACCAGGCAAATGGCCGAACTGATCCAGTGCCAGTTGTGCAGATGCTTGAGCCAAAAGGAACGGCTTTGGCTGGAGGTCTTGGCTTGGCTCATCGCGAAAGAGGGCTGGTCCTAGGAGCGCCGAGTGACGCGCGGCTTTATGAGAACGATTTGCAATAACAAGCCGAGCCTTGCGCCGCAAGCGATTGGAGCATCTGCGACCTTTTTGAGCTCTTTCAGGGTGAGACCAGCGTGCGCGCCGACATGTAGGTGATAGGGGATAGTCTAAGTTTTCGTCTTGGCGACGAGGTGGTGCGAGAAGAAAATCGCATTATCCAGGGAACACCAAAGACGCTGTGGCGTTCGCGCGAAGTCTCCTCCAAGCGTGACTGTAAATTTGGTCGATATTTGCTGTCTAGGTGCGGCTCTCGCCAACAAGTCGCCACTAAAGCGCCGTTTTGCACTGTCGGGATCGAGATGTTGGAAGCTCGGCCTGTCGCAGTACACGGCCAGCTCCCAAGCTCGAAAACTGGGAGAAGAATTCGATGCAGCTCAAATCGAAGGGCATGATCGCCGTGGCGATGCTTGCCGGCGCTGTCGCGGTCAGCGGTTGCGCCACCAAGAAGTACGTGAACACCCAGGTCGGTCAGGTCGAGACCCGCGTCTCGGCGCATGACGGCCAGATCGCCGAACTCGACCGCACGTCCCGCGAAGCCCTGCAGCGGGCCACCGCCGCCGGCAAGCTGGCGGAAGGCAAGTTCGTCTATTCGATGGTCCTGTCCGACGACAGCGTGAAGTTCCCGGTCGACAAGGCGGCCTTGTCGCCCGAGGCGGAATCCCGTCTGGCAGAGTTCGCTGAAAAGCTTAAGGCTGACAACAAGAACGTCTATCTGGAAATCCAGGGCCACACCGACGCCACGGGCGCCGAGGACTATAACGAGAAGCTGGGCGAAGCCCGTGCTGAAGCCGTCCGCAAGTTCCTGAACAAGAGCGGCGTGCCGCTGAACCGGATGGCCTCGATCTCCTACGGCGCCGAAGCGCCGGTGGCGCCGAACGATAACCGTGAGGGCCGCGCCCAGAACCGCCGCGTCGTTGTGGTGGTGCTCGCCTAGTTTGACGGGAGCCGCGCGTCGTGAGGCGCGGCTCCCCGTATTTTCGCCGCGCCGGAGTTGGTCCGGGGCGGCCTAGTTGTTCGCGGCCAGCCGTTCCAGAACGGGGCAGAGCATTTCCATCTCGCCTGGAGCCAGCGTCTCCTCGATCGTGCGATTGATCGCATCGAGTTCGGCGCGCAGGCGGACGAGGGCGCTGCGTCCTTTGTCGGTGAGATCCAGCGACAGGGTCCGCGGATCGTCGCTGCGCGGCGTGCGGGTGATCAGCTCCGCCGCCAACAGGCGCGACACCATGGTGGTGACCGCCAACTCCTGCTGCTGGCCTTGGCCACCTCGCGCTGAGAAAGCCCCGGGGACCGTTCGATCGCGAACAGGGCCGCGCCCTGCGCGGCGCTGACCCCCGCCGCCGCCATGCCGGCCTCGTCAGCCTGCTTCCGCAGCTGCTGAGCGACGGGAGCTCTGAGCTTGTAAAGCGGGTTCTGGCCGCTGCGGCGTTCGGCACGTTCATCACGCCCCTCACCGCTCAGGCTGAGATCGAGACCTCCTTGCGGGCGGCGGGCTGGTCGGGCACGCGGCTGAACACGCCGGACGAGGATCCCTTCGCCCGCGCCGAGGTCGTACGCGCGGGGCGGTCCGGGCCTAAACCACTTCACGTTCAGTGCGCCGTCGCAGCAGACGTTCGAAGACATCCTGCAGGGCTATGCCGCCGCTGGACTCACCGCGCCCGCGATCCAGGATTTCGGAGATGCGTTGAGCGTCTTTCTGACGGACACCGACGGGCTGAGACTGGAATTGACCTGGTATCGACCAGCGCCTGAGGATGTTCATGCCTAGTGGCGCGCACAGCTGATGGTGATCAGCAGCGATAGCCAGAACAACGCCGACATCCCCAGGAGGAAGATCACGCTTCGCCGCCTGCTCCATCGAAGAGAGCGTCGCCGCATCTCCTGTATGATGGCGGCGGGTTTGTCGTGGACAATCTGCACGTCGATATCCGGAGTTGAGTTGGAAACAAGCGTGGCCGCTTTTGTTCGCTTGCAAACTATCACCTTGGGCCGCCTAAGCCTTCAGCCGCTCCAGGCTGTTGGTCGCTCGATGATCGTCGTTCGTCGAAAATCCGACGCCTCGGCTTCAGATCGCGCTCACCTTCGGGCTCCAGTTGTCCAAGGGATGGGGCCCGACGGATGCACGAACAACAGACGCGCCGGTCAGGCGCGCAGGCCGGCGGTCGTCGCCATCAGGCCGCGGATGGCGCGGAGGTAGGTCTTGCCCACGCGCAGCTCCCGGCCGGAGGTCAGGACCACGCGATAGTCGCCGTAGTTCGGCTTGCGGATCGCCTCGATGCGGTCGGCGCGGATAAGGGCGGAACGGCGGATGCGGACAAAGACATCCGGATCGAGGCGGGATTCCATGGTCGCGAGCGTGCCCCGCAGCATGTAGGAATGTCCACGCGCGTGCAGGCGGACATAGTCGCGTTCCGCCTCGACCCAATCCAACTGATCAACGGGCACCCGGACGAAGTCGCCGCGACGCTGCGCCCAGAACTCCTTCGCGTACTTCTCGTCCGGCTCCGCCTCGGCCTCGTTGCGCCCCCGCAGCCGGGCGACGACCTCGCGCAACTCCGAGGCCCGTTGCTCGGACGTCGCCAGATGCAGGTTGCGGCGGGCGCGGGTGAGGGCGGCGCTGAGGCGGTCGAATTCGACCGGCTTGAGGACATAGTCCACGGCGCTCACCTCGAAGGCGCGGGCCGCGAAGCTTTCGAACGCGGTCACGAAGATGATCAACGGAACTTCGTTGGGAGCCAGGCTGTCCACCAGGTCGAAGCCGCCGAAGCTGGACATCTGGATGTCCAGCAGCACGACATCGGGGCGCAGCTGCCGGATCAGCTCCAGCCCCTCGCGGCCGCTGCGCGCCTTACCGATCAACGACGCATCGGGCATCTGCGAAATCGCAATCTCGAGCCGGCGCAGCGCCAGGGCCTCGTCATCGACCGCGATCACAGAAAGCATATGTCTTCCAAACTGTTGTGTCGGACTCCTCGCCCGACCTTAAGCCTGTGCCTGAAACACTCGTTGAAATCTGACGGCCGTCCCACGCAAGTCCATTCGCGTTCATCGACCAGTTCGTCCGTTCGTCGCAAAACCCACGCCGCCCGGCCATCCAGAGACATCTGTAGCGTCACGAACAGACCAAATCGCGCGACGAAAGCATGACCACGGAAGATTTCGTTGCAAGCGGGGCCGCACGTCGCCGCGACTGGCTCGTTATGCCGGCGCTGGCGATCGGCTACTGGCTGGCGATCGAGGTTTGGGCCAACGCCCTCAACTACCTCAACGGCATGCCCCTGGCTCGTGAGTATTGGCTGGGGGAGATTCCGGTGGTCGCGATCGGCGCGATCCTCAACATCCTCCAGTGGCGCGCGGTGCGATGGGCGTCGCGCGGATCACGATGGCTGCTGTGGGCGACGACGTTCGTGACCGTCGTGGTCTTCGCCATGGCCTATTCCAGCGCCCTCCGGTTCGTCGAACTCTACACGCCGGTCATGATGCCGGAGTTGAAGAAGACCTCTTGGGTGCGGACGGTCTGGGACACGATTTACTTTTCCAGCTGGTTCGTCCTGTGGGTCGCCATTGTCGCGACTTTCGAGTCCGAGCGGGTCGCCCAGCGTCGGGAGCGTCAGCTGGCCAGCGCCCTAATCACAGCGCGCGAGGCTGAGATCCGCGCGCTGCACTACCAGATCAATCCGCACTTTTTGTACAACACGCTGAACGCCATCTCGGCGCTGATCCTCGACCGCCGGAATACTGCGGCTGACCAGATGGTGGTGCGCCTCGCAGCCTTTTTCCGCGGCGCCCTGGCCAAGGACCCGCTGCAGGATGTCCGCCTCGAAGAGGAGGTCGCGCTTCAACGCCTGTATCTCGATATCGAGCGCGTGCGCTTCGAGGCGCTGAAGGTGGAGGTCGATATTCCGGCCGAGCTTCTATCAGCCCAGGTCCCGAGCCTGATCCTGCAGCCGATCATCGAGAACGCCGTCAAGCACGGCGTCAACGACCCCGAGCGCGAAACCCTGATCGCTATCAGCGCGTGGAGCGAGGATGACGTGCTGTTCCTCAAGGTTCAGGATGACGGCCCTTCCGCCGACGGCGTGGTCCGAGAAGGAACGGGAATGGAGAATATCCGCCGACGGCTGGCCGCGCGCTTTGGCCGGCATGGCCGCGTGGACGTCAAGGTTGAGCCCGGCGTCGGCTTCGTAGCGACCTTGGTCCTGCCGCTTTGCGTCCATCCAAAGCGGACAGTGGTGGAGAAGTAGCCAGGGTCGCGCATTTCCCCCGACATTAGTCGCGCAATTTTCTTCGTCGGTCGCAGGGGCGTGGCGCCCATGGAGGACCTGGGCGACGGATGGGATCAAGGGCTTCGACGGAGAGTACACCCGCTCCCCGGTCGGGGAAATGGAAGGGCGGCTCCCCTAAGCCGCCCTTCCAACCTCGATCAGGCTGTCAGGCGTCTTCCAGAGCGCGGGTCTGGCCGGCCTTGGCCAGGCGTGCGTTCAGGGCGTCCAGCTGGCCCCACAGGGCGCTGGGCAGGCGCTCGCCGAACTTCTCGTAGGCCGGCGGGATCAGGGCGGCTTCCGCCTGCCAGATCGTCGGGTCGACGGTCAGCAGCAGGTCGAGTTGCGCCTGGGTCAGGTCGAGACCGGACAGCTCCAGGTCCTTCTGGGCGGGCAGGCGGCCGATGGGCGTATCGACGGCGTCGGCCTGGCCCTCCAGGCGGTCGACGATCCACTTCAGCACGCGGCTGTTCTCGCCATAGCCCGGCCAGACGAACTTGCCGTTCTCGTCCTTGCGGAACCAGTTGACGAAGTAGATGCGCGGCAGCTTGGCCGGATCGGCCGAGGCCCCGACCTTCAGCCAATGGCTGAAGTAATCCCCCATGTTGTAGCCGCAGAACGGCAGCATTGCGAAGGGATCGCGGCGCAGTTCGCCGATGCTGTTCTCCGCCGCCGCCGTGCCTTCCGACGCGACGTTGGAGGCCAGGAACACGCCATGCTCCCAGTCGAAGGCCTCGGTCACCAGGGGCACCGCCGAGGCGCGGCGGCCGCCGAACAGAATGGCCGAGATCGGCACCCCCTTGGGGTCTTCCCACTCGCTGGCGATCACCGGGCACTGGCCGGCGGGCACGGCGAAGCGGGCGTTCGGATGCGCGGCGGGCTCGCCCGATTGCGGCGTCCAGGCGCGGCCCTTCCAGTCGGTCAGGCCTTCCGGCGGGGCGGCGGTCAGGCCTTCCCACCAGACGTCGCCGTCCGAGGTGAGGGCGACATTGGTGTAGATGCAGTTGGCGTGCAGCGTATCGACCGCGTTGCGGTTGGTGTGCACGCCCGTGCCCGGGGCGACGCCGAAGAAGCCGGCCTCCGGATTGATGGCGTACAGCCGGCCGTCGTCGCCGAAGCGCATCCAGCAGATGTCGTCGCCCACGGTCTCGGCCTTCCAGCCGTCCAGGGTCGGCTGCAGCATGGCCATGTTGGTCTTGCCGCAGGCGCTGGGGAAGGCGGCGGCCACGTAGCGGACCTGGTTCTGAGGCGAGGTCAGCTTGAGGATCAGCATGTGCTCGGCCAGCCACCCTTCATCGCGGGCCATGACCGAGGCGATGCGCAGGGCGTAGCACTTCTTTCCGAGCAGGGCGTTGCCGCCGTAGCCGGAGCCGTAGGACCAGATCTCGCGGCTTTCGGGGAAGTGGACGATGTACTTCTCGTCGTTGCAGGGCCACGGCACGTCGGCCTGGCCTTCGGCCAGCGGCGCGCCCAAGGTGTGCACGGCGGGGACGAAGAAGCCGTCGTCGCCCATGGCGTCCAGGGCGGCCTTGCCCATGCGGGTCATCACCCGCATCGAGGCGGCGACATAGGCGCTGTCGGTGATCTCGACGCCCAAGGCGCTGATCGGCGAGCCGACCGGGCCCATGGAGAAGGGGACCACGTACATGGTGCGCCCGCGCATGCAGCCGTCGAACAGGCCGTTCAGCGTCTCGCGCATCTCGGCAGGGTCGTGCCAATTGTTGGTCGGGCCGGCGTCGGCCTGGTCCTGCGAGCAGATAAAGGTCCGGCTCTCGACCCGGGCGACGTCGCGGGGATCGGAGGCGGCGTAGAAGGAATTCGGCCGCAGGTCGGGGTTCAGGCGCTTCAGCGTGCCCAGCGCGACCAGTTCGTCGGTCAGCGCGGTCCACTCGGCTTCGGAGCCGTCGCACCAGTGGATCGCCTTCGGCTTGGTCAGCGCGGCGACGTCCTGCACCCACGCCAAAAGGCGTGCGTGTTTAGTCGGAGGCGTGTTCGCCTCCAGCCCATGTGTCTGCATAAAACTTCCTGCGTCTCATTGGGCAGGACTAACGCCCGCCTTGGGTGCCAACATAGCGACCTAAGCCGGGGCGAAAACCATGACAGCGCTGTCTTGGTAAAAAGTCGCGGACTTTCAGTATGTTTGCAGTGCAGCGAAGATGGTCAAAGCCGCCGTTACGGCCCGAATCTTCGGAGATTTCGCTTGTTCGGCGAATGTTTCGCCCTGAAGCCGGAGTGGGGAGCCCACGTCCAGCTTCAGGGCGCACAGGCCGTCCGGAAGCGGCGCCTTACGGCTTGAAGGCCAGGCGCTGCTCGCCGACGAAGGTCTCCCACTCGGCGCGGCTGCGATAGTCGAGGCCGCGATCCCAGCTGGAGCCCATGTAGTAGGTGAACGGCTTGCCGGGGGTGACGCGGACCAGGATCAGGTAGTTGTCGGCGTCCTCGGTGAAGCCCTCGACCGTGGCCGGGTCGACCAGGATGGCGATGCCCAGGCTGCCGTGCTCGGGATTGTTCGGCTCCCAGAACATCAGGCGGCCGCCCTTGGCGTCCTTGGTCACGAAGCCCGCGCCGGCGTCGTTGCGGCGCTTGGAGATGCCGATGGCCACGACCAGCGGGTCCTTGGTGTCGGAGCTAAGCGTCGAGGTCATGCGCGTGAAGCTGGAGCCCAGCGGCAGCGAGAAGTCGCGCGTCTCCCAGACCTTGCGGGTCACGTCCACTGGCCAGGGGCGGTAGTCGACGCTGAACTTGGCCTCGTCGCCGCCGGTCTTGTCGATGCGGTACTTTGAGAAGTTGCGGCTGGTCCACAGCTTGTTGTCGTACCAGACGCCCAGGCCGCCGGCGCCGCGGCCGCGGCCGACGTCGTAGAAGTCCAGGCCCTCGCCACGGTCGATGTGGTAGTTCGGGAACTTCAGCTGACGGTCCATGTAGGGGTAGCGCACGCGCTTGGCCCACACGTCGATGCCGGAGCCCGACGGGGACTCGCGCGCTTCCAGCGCCGGGCCGTAGATGCGGTGCGCGACCTTGTCGTTCTCCCACAGCAGGTCGTCCAGGCGATCCGGCGCGAAGCGCACGACGGCGCGCGGCGCCTGCTGGTCGGCCGGCGGCGGGGTCAGGCGCTCGATGGTCGAGGGACGCTTCAGCACGGCCGGGTCATAGGCGAGCGCGGCGGTGGCCTTCATCTCGGCTTCGCGGCGACGCTTCTCTTCCTCACCGACGACGGTGACCGGCGCCGGCGGGGTCGGGGTGGTGGCGGCGATGACCTGCGGCGTGTCGCGGGCGGGCTCGGCTTCCGGCAGGCTCTGGACCGGGCCGTGCAGGTCCATGACCTCAAGGCCGGCGAGGATGTAGGTCCCCGTGGCGTAGAGGCCGGTCTCGTCCGGCTTGGTGGAGACGGGCTGGTCGCCGGTCTTCTGCGCGGCGCCGACCAGGCCGTTGGGCAGGACGGTGCGGTTCAGAGCGGCCCAGCCCTTCTGCACGTGCGGCAGGTAGGTCTTGCGATCCAGCAGGCCGTGATTGATGCCCCAGGCCAGGGTGTAGACGAAGAACACCGAACCCGACGTCTCCGCTTCCGGATGCGCCTTGGGATCCAGCAGGCTGGCGCGCCACAGGCCGTCGTCCTGCTGCAGGGTGGCGACGCGGGCGGCCATCTTCTGGAAGATGTCCACGTAGTAGGCGCGGTCCGGATAATCGGCCGGCATGGATTCCAGCCAGCGGGCCAGGCCGCCCATCACCCAGCCGTTGGCGCGGGCCCAATAGATCGGCTGGCCATTGGCGCTGCGGCGGTCCTTGAACCGCTCGTCGCGCAGGAAGAGGCCTTCTTCCGGAACCCACAGGCGGGCGGCGGTGCGGCGCCATTCCTTGTCGGCGGCGGCCAGATACTTGGGATCGCCGGTGATGGCCGACATCCGCGCCAGGACCGGGGGCGCCATGTAGAGCGCGTCGGCCCACCACCAGACCAGGGCCGGCGTCTCGGCCGAGCGGTTCAGGTGCGGGACTTGCCAGTCCAGCCGCTGGCGCAGGGGCATCAGCACGCCTTCCTGGCCGCGGCGGGAATAGAGCTCCTCGTAGAGGTCGCCGATGGTGATGTCGTCGGCGTTCAACATGGTCGGGCCCGAGCGGGCGCCGCGGACGCTGTAGTTGTAGTGCTCGGCCACGGCGGTCAGGAAGCGCAGGGTCTCCGGATCATCCGACACCCGCGCCAGGCGCGCCGCGCCCACATAGAAGGTCGCCGCCACCCAGTTGGACGACATCTGGGTCAGGTTGCTGCCGGTCGACAGGGCGATCGGCTCCTTGGACATGGCGGCGATCTGCGAGGAAGCCACGTATTCGATCGCGGCCAGGGTCTCGGCGCGGGAGGGCAGGCGCGAGGCGTCCACGTTCAGGGCCGGGCGCGGGCGGGCCTTCAGCCACTCCGATTCCACGCCGGGCGGCAGGGCGCCGGCGGTCGTCTGCGCGAGGACCGGGCTGGACAGCAGCGCAGTCGTGGTCAGGGCGAGAGACAGGCCGAGGCCGGCGCGGCGGGGCAGGGACATGTGTTCTTCCTCCGGCGACGCTTGGGGAGGGGCCGCCTTGGCCTTGACCATATCGTCCGCTATCGTGAGACGAAAGAACAGAATGTGGGAAACGCTCAAGGCGCTTGAACCGGCTGTGATCGGCCGGCGGCGCGGGTCGGCGTTTCATCGTTTTCCTGAGTACCGAAAGGCAGCCGATGCACCGTCGATCTCTCCTCCAACTGGGCCTGAGCGGAGCCCTGGCTTCGGCGGCGCCGGCCCTGGCCCAGACCGGCGGCCGCACCTTCCTGGCGTCCGACTTCGGCGCGGTGGGCGACGGACGGACCATCGACACGCGTGCGATCCAGGCGGCCATCGACGCCGCCGCGACCCAGGGCGGCGGGACCGTGCTGCTGAAGCCGGGCGTCTATCTGACCGGGTCGCTGTTCGTGAAGTCGGCGGTCACCCTGGTGATCGGGCGCGGGGCGACCGTGCGCGGCCTGACCGACGTGTCGGCCTATCCGATGATCCGCACCCGCGTGGCCGGGGTGGAGATGGACTGGCCGGCGGCCCTGCTGAACGTCTATCGCCAGCGCGGCGCCAAGATCACCGGCGAAGGCGTCGTCGATGGCGACGGCAAGGCGTTCTGGGACAGCTACTACGCCATGCGCCGGGACTATGACCCGCGCGGTCTGCGCTGGGCCGCGGACTATGACTGCCGCCGCCCGCGCCTGATCCACGTCTATGACTCCGACAACGTGGAGGTCTCGGGCCTCAACCTGACGCGCGCCGGGTTCTGGACGGTCCACGTCTGCTACTCACGCGACGTGAAGGTCTCGGACCTGATCATCCGCAACAACATCGGGGGCAGGGGGCCGTCCACCGACGGCATCGACATCGACTCTTCCGAGCGCGTGCTGGTCGAGCGTTGCGACCTGTCGGTCAATGACGACGCCCTGTGCATCAAGGCTGGGCGCGACTGGGACGGCCTGCGCGTGGCGCGGCCCTGCCGTCAGGTGAAGATCAAGGACTGCGTGGTCCGCGACGCCCTGGCCGGCATGACCTTCGGCAGCGAGACCTCCGGCGGATTCGAGGACATCGAGGTGTCCGGCCTGCGCATCGAATACCCGACGCCGCTGGGCATCTTCTTCAAGTCCGGCCACACGCGGGGCGGGGTGATCTCCAACATCCGCCTGCACGACATCTTCATGCAGGACGTCGCCACGGTCCTGCGGGTGAACCTGAACTGGTACCCGAACTACAGCTATGCGAAGATCCCCAAGGGGATCGCGCAGATCCCCGATCACTGGCGCGCCCTGGCGACGCCGGTTCCCCGCGAGCAAGGCCTGCCACGGATCCGCAACGTCCATCTGTCCAAGGTCAAGGCGGTCGGCGCCAAGATCGGCTTCGAGGCCGCCGCCTATCCCGAGGCGCCGCTGAAGGACTTCACCTTCGAGGGGCTGGACTGGGACGTGCGTGAGTCCGGCACGATCGCCAACGCCGAGAACTGGCGCTTCAACGACTGCCGCATCGACAGCCTCGACGGCAAGGCGCCCAAGGTCGCCGATTCCAAGAACATCGTCGGTCTGCGCGGTCGCCTGGGGTAGCCGTCTATCCCCTCGCCCCCTCTGGGGGAGAGGGTAAGGGTGAGGGGGCGCTGAGCTTCAAGGGGCAAGGCGCTGCAAGCGGAATCGCCGCAGGCCCCTCACCCAACCCTCTCCCCACGAGTGGGGAGAGGGGAAGACTTATCCGCTCCTCCCACACCTCCCGTAATCTCTCCCTGTCTCCGCTGCACGGAAGGGCGCTCGGCCAGCGCCGGTCGTGGCGGGGATGCGGTCGAGCGGGAAGCGCGTCGGCGGGCGAGCCTCATTGGCCCTGTCGAAGTCGCAGGCGTGGAACCCCGGCGTCCACGCATTCCGGGACCTTCTCGCTGGAGAAGGCCCGCCCGTCAGGGCCTCTGCTCGGAGATTTGTAAGTCCTCTGAGGAGCCCCCAGACACGGTCGCGCGGAGCGGAACGACCTGCGTCGAACCTGGCACTCCAAAGTCCCTTCGCCTGACGCAGGTCAGGCCGCTCCGCCGCCCTTCCAACTTCACGGGATTTCCCGCGGGGCGCCTTCGCACGCCTCCTCGATCAGCAAAGAAAAAGGCCCGGAGCAGATGCTGCTCCGGGCCGAGTAGAAACGCGGAAGTTCAGGGGGAAGGATCAGTACTTCCAGCGCATTCCCAGCATGACCTCGCGGCCAAAGTGGCGGTAGTTCGACACCCGGTTCGTCTCGTCGACGTAGCGGTCGTTGTAAGCGTCGGTAAGGTTCAGGGCCTCGATCGACGCCGTCAGGTTGTCGGTGATCTGGTAGGACGCCGAGGCGTCCAGGTTGAACGTGCTGCGCACGCCTTCCTCGCTGTTGTTGTTGCCGCCCGGATAGGCCAGCAGATACTGGCTGCGGTAGGCGCCCGAGACGCGGGCCTGCATCGGGCCCTTCTCGTAGTACAGCGTGGTGTTGAAGGCGTACTTCGACTGGCCCGTCAGGCGGTTCTTGCCATAGGCGCCGTAGTCGACCTCGGAGTCGACATAGGTGAAGTTGCCGATGAAGCCGAAGTCCTTGCCGATGCCCGGCAGGAAGGTGAAGGGCTGCTGATACTGCAGCTCGATGCCGTGCAGCGAACCGCCGGCGCCGTTGACCTTGCGGGTGACTTCGAAGTCTTCATCCGGCGAGGCCGGGGTGCCGACCAGAAGGCTGTCCGGCAGACCCAGGCTGCGCCACGGCACCATTTCGGTGACGGTGGTGATGAAGCTGTCGATATCCTTGTAGAACACCGCGGCGGCCAGCAGGCCTTCGCTCTGGAAGTACCATTCCACCGACAGGTCGAAGTTGGTGGCGCGGAACGGGTTGAGCATCGGGTTGCCGTAGGACACGCGACGCGTCGGGGTCGACAGGCTGCCGCCCGGCGTCAGGTCGCCAAGGGCCGGACGCGACATCACCTTGGCCGCGCCGAGGCGGACGACCAGGTCGTCACGCGGTTCGATAGCCAGGTTGAACGACGGCAGAATGTCGTCGTACTTGTTTTTGACGGTGACGTAGTTGGTGTCCAGGAAGCCCGAGGAGTCGATGTCGGTGCGGGCGTAGCGGACGCCGACATTGCCGCGGACGGTCATGTCCGCGAACGTGGTGTTGAAGTCCGCCTGGGCGAACAGGCCCTTGTCGGTCTCTTCCACTTCACGGATGCCGTTGTAGGTCGGCACCAGCGGAGCGTTGAACTGGCCGACGACGCCGTTCAGCTTCTGGATGTCAGGAACGATGAAGCTCAGGTTCGAGCCGTTCGGGATGTCCAGGCCGCCGTCGATGCTGACGACCTTGCCGACATTGCCCACGCCGACGATACGGTCGGCGCCCGACAGGACGGAAACCGCCTGCTGCATGCCGAATGTGTCGAAGCCGTAGGTGCGGTATTCGCCGCCGGCCTTGAAGGTGACGGCGGGGGTCAGGTCGTACTCGAGCGCGCCGGCCGCGACCTGGTTCTCGAAGTTCGCGCCGCCGGTGCTGCGGCGCCATTCGGTCAGGGTGAAGCGGTCACCCTTCGAGACGTCGAAGCCGTAGTTGATCATCGGCAGACGGTCGTCGCCGCGGAAGTCGTAGGTGAAGCCGTTCTGGTTGTTCGCGTCGAACATGTAGGCGACGTTGAACGGGGTGCGGGCTTCGGACTTGTTGGCGCCGACCTTCAGGCGGCCGCGCAGGCGGTCGCTGAACTCGTGCTTCACGTTCAGGGAGCCTTGGTAGAAGTTGCTCTCGTCGCGGGTGAAGCCGTTCTCCGAGCGGATGTCGACCATGTCGAACACGCCGTAGGAGAGGATGTTCTTGGAGGCGTCGATGGCGTAGTCGCGGACGATGGTCTCGCGGACGCCGCCGGCGGCGCGGCTGAAGCTGATGGCCTCGATGTTCGGGCTCTCGGCTTCCTGGTTGAAGCGCGACCACAGGAAGTCGACGGCGACTTCGGTGCGCTCGGTCGGGCGCCACTGGATCGAGCTGGTCACGCCCAGGCGGTCTTCATCGAAGGTGCCGAAGGTGTAACGCGGGATGCGCGGATAGTAGGCGCGGAGCACGTCGCTGCGTTGAGCGGCGGTGGTGCAGGGGATGCAGTTGGCGAAGTTGTTGCCGGCGCCGTAGGCGGCCGACGGATCGCCGGATTGCCAGCGCGTGGTGTTGAAGCTCTCGCTGATCGGCGAACGCTCCGAGTAGGCCACCGAGATCAGGGCGCCGAAGGTGCGATCTTCGTTGGCCCAGCTCAGCAGGCCGGCCAGACGCGGGACGGTCTTTTCGGACAGATCGTTGTACGAGCCCTGCACCGACAGGGCCGAGGTCAGGCCGCTGCGGTTGTAGTCCAGCGGACGGGCGGTCTGCAGATCGACGGTCGCGCCCAGCGAGCCTTCTTCGATCTCCGACGACTGCGTCTTGCGGACGGTGATGCTGTTGAACAGCTCCGAGGCGAACATCGAGAAGTCGAAGCCGCGGCTGCGGTTGCTGCCGTAGGCGGCCTGGGCTTCCAGACCGTTGATGCGGGTACGGGTGAAGTCGGCGCCGAGGCCGCGGACCGAGATCGTACGGCCCTGGCCGCCTTCGCGGTCGATAGTGACGCCCGGCAGGCGCTGGATCGACTCGGCGAGGTTCAGGTCCGGGAAGTCGGCGATGTCTTCGGCCAGGATGGTGTCAACCGCGCCGGCTTCTTCGCGCTTGATGTTCAGCGCTTGCTGCAGGCTGGAGCGGAAGCCGGTGACGATGATGTCTTCGACTTCGGTCACGCCGTCATCGCCGGTCTGGGCGGTCGCGACGGGCGCGCCGGCGTCAGATTGCGCGAACGCCGGCGCGGCCATGAGCGCGAGGACCGACACGCTGGCGGCGCACAGAATCCGATTGTGGGTGGAGCGACGCATGAAATTCTTTCTCCCCTTCCCGATGCAGAAAATGGCACCGGTGTCATTTTTTGATACGTTGTCGCGTATGTTCAAACGCACTTGCGTTCCACTTCTTGCAACAGCTTCTCGATTTTTGCAATACGCCTGCATAGGCGTTACCAAACCGTGTGCGGTGAGCGCATGGAAACGTCGCATTCCGCAGGGTGAACCAGGGCGGAAAGCTTTGAAATATCAAGGCCGACGCTCTCGCCTCGATCTTGGCTAAGCTGTACGAGACGGCGTCTCGAAATTCGAAACGTTGATATCCGAGCACGAGGTCCGCCCTCGGCGGACCCCGGCAGGAACGATCAGGCGGTCCGCGCCACCTCGGCCACATAGACGTGATTGGCGCCGTGCATGTTGGAAACGAAGACGATCCACTTGCCGTCGGGCGTGAAGGTCAGGTTCGGCTCCAGCCGGTAGTCGTGGTTGGACATGTCGACCAGCGGCTCGGAGCGCATGTATTGAACGTCGATCAGTTCGGCCTTGTCGCTGCTGGGGTCGGCGTCGACCACGGCTTCCGGCCGCAGCAGCTTAAGCCACTTGGCGTCCTGGGCGTGGGCGACCATATCGGCGTCGCCGCCGTCGCCCGCGAATAGGGTCCCGTCAGGCGAGACATTGTAGTGCACCGACCAGTCGTTCTGCTCGACCCGGCGATAAATTCGCTTGCCGGTCTCCAGACCGACCGAAGCCACCCAGAACACCTGACCGCGCGGCGTCTGCAGGTCGTAGAGCACCTGCTTGCCGTCGGGGCTGAACCATTCGTGACCGAAGATCTCGAAGTTCATCGTCCGTTCGTGGGTCTTGCGCAGACCCGTACCGTCGGCGCGGATGGCCCACATGCGGTCGACGCGGTGCCACGGGCCCTCGTGGCAGAAGATGATCTGCTGCGGGTCAGTGGGCGAGAACTGGGTGTGGCCGATCCATTCATTGGTCTTGTGGATGACGCGGCGCTGGCCGGTCTTCACGTCGATGACGAAGATCTCCATCGGATAGCGCGCCGCCCATCGCTGCAGCATCCGCACGCCCTTGGCGCGGGCGAAGTTCAGCGGCTTGCCGTCCGGACCGTTGGCCGCATATTCGGCCTGGTCGAAGCGCTGGTTGCGAGGATCGCCGGTGCGGGGCTGCAGCGGTTGCGCGCCGTATTCGGCGAAACCAAGAAGCAGCGTCTCATCGGCGTTCACGGAATTGATGCGGCCGTTGGCGAGCTTGCAGATCGTTCGCGTCTTGCCGCTATCGACGTCGATGGCGTGGATGGTCCGGCCTTGTTCGGTCGTCTGGCCGTCCACGGGATCGTTGATCGAGTAGTAAACGGTCCGGGTCCGCCGACCGGTGAACATCAGATCCGCCTTGGGATTGATCACCAGCGGCTTCACGGCCCAGGTGCGAAGGTCCACCGTCGAGATCCCCTCGGGCGACGAGATGACCATCAGGTCGCCGCCCGGCAGGAACATGTTCTTGTAGAAGTACGGCTTGCCGCCGCCAGCGTCGGGCGAGACGCGACGGATGCGGTGGCCGGTCTTGGCGTCGATCCATTCGCGCGGCACGGGACCGGACCAGGCCGGCTTGGATGGCAGCGGCGTCTCCTGGGTGGAGGGCGGCGCGGTGTTCGGCGCGGGCCAGCGCGCCTCGCCGCCAGCGGCGGGCGAGGGCGCGGCGGCCTGGGCCTGGACGGCGGGGGCGGCGGCGAGGGCGGCGCCCGCGGCGGGAGCGGCCAACAGGGCCTTGAGCGCGTCGCGTCGGGAGGTCGTCATCGGGCGGTCCTTTCAATCGTACTCAGTCGCGCGGACTAGGGCGCGGGCGTCAGGCCTTCGACGCGCACGGTCCAGCCGGTCTTGGGGAAGCCGGGGGCGTGGCCGGTCGAACCGTCCCAGCCGCCGGCCATCAGACCCACCGCCATCAGCAGCGAGCCGTTGGACGGGAAATAGGTCTCGGCCGCGCGGCGATAGCCGGCGCCATCCGGATTGGTCGCCATCTTCACACCGCCGGCGCCGGCGGAGACCGGCACCAGGTCGTCGGCGTGCTCGTCCAGGTGGACGCGCGGGGTCATGCCGGTGACGCCCCACTGGTTGTTCTTCAGGTCAGCGAACAGCCAGTCGACGGCCTTGTCCGGCTGCCCCAGACGGGCGGCGGTCATGGCCATCATCGGGAAGTCCCAGCCCCAGGTCTGGCGCACGTCCCAGTTGGCTTCCACGGCGGCGAAGGTGCGCGCCATGGCCGCACGGTCGATGCGCTCGCCCGGGATGAAGCCGTAGGCCATCAGGAAAGAGGGGTGGTCGCGGTTCTTGCACTGCGCCGCCGAGGCATGGTTGCGGCAGGCGTCCGACATGGCCGTGGTCCAGAAGTCCGGCACATTTTCCACCGGCAGGTAGAGGCCGGCCTTGGTCGCCGGCGGGGCGATATTGGCGAGCGCCGCGTCCCAATCTGCGCGGCGCGCCTGACCCTGACGTTCGCGCCAGGCCTGGGCGGTCTGCAGGGCCCAGCGGAAGTACTCGACTTCAAACGTCGGGTTCACCGTGGTCAGCGGGTCGTAGTTCTCCTGCGCCGGGATCAGGGGCGGGCCCAGGTTCAGGCGGCCGTTCTGCTCCAGCGGCCAGGAGGCCAGCAGGTCGGCTGTGGATTCCACCACCTCGCCATAGCGCTTCAGCACGGCGGGGTTCTTTTCCGCGCGCCAGACCAGCTCGGCCATCAGGATGGGATGCGGCTGCTGCCACATGATGAAGGGGGAGACGAGGCTGGGGCTGTTGCGGCCCTCCGGCCCGGCCATCTTCGGCCACCAGGCGCCCTTCACTCCGTGCCGCGCGGCTTCGGCGCGGGCGTTTGGCAGGTTGGAGACGTACCAAGGCAGGCTGCGCTCCAGCAGGTCGGCATGGCCCCACATGGCCTGCCAGCCGGAATGCCAGGGGTGCATCTCCAAATGGAACTTGCCGTACCAGCTGTTGGAGAACAGGCCCTCTTCCTGCGGCGGCAGTTCGCCGGCGCCGTTCACGGCCGACAAGTACTGGGACAGCACGACGCGGCGTTCCAGCTCCTTGGCCCGGGGATCGGTGCTGCCCGAGAAGTCGACCGCGCCGCCCTTGCTCCAGAAGTCGTTCCAGCGCGCCGCGACCGCCTTCGCGCCGTCGGCGTAGGCCGGCGAGGCGGGTGCGGTCTCGGCCTGATCGAAGCGGACCATGACGGTGAGGCGCTGACCGCTGGCGACCGCGACCTGGAAGCCGGCGTCGCCCGCCGGCTTCACGCGACCGTTGGCGGTGATGGTCGAGAAGTAGGTCGTCTCGTCGATCTTGCGGCGAAGGCGGATCTCGCCGGGCTTGGCCGACAGGACGTCAAGGCTCTGGGCGTCCTGCTTGTCGAAGCTGGTCGGGTCCGGATTGATCGCCGGGTTCACGCCGGGATAGCGCACCTTCACGCCCAGGCCGCGCTTGGCGACGAGGGGGAGGCGACCTCCACCATCACCATGTCGAGCGTCGGGTGGACGCGGGTGGTCACCTGCACCGGCTGACCGTCATAGGTGAAGCGGCTGTTCAGGGCGCCGGTCCACAGGTCCAGTTCCTGGCGCGCGCCGGCGACCTTGGCGAAGTCCAGCGCCTGGCCGTCGGCGAAGACCAGTCCGATACGACCCAGCGAAATGCGATGCGGATTGGCCCGCAGCCAGGTGAAGGCGGGATTGGTCTCCGCGTCGTTCCACGACTTCATCCAGGCATAGGGCTGCTCGCCCCGCCCGGCGACCGGCACGTTCACCAGGCCGCTCTGCTCGGTGTAGCCCTTGGGATTGGGGAAGCTGTGCCAGGCCCACTGGGCCATGGTCAGCAGGGGAGCCAGTTCGGAGTATTGCTCCGGGAAGGTCTGCAGGCCGGTAATGTCGGCGGTGAAGCCGATATCGCCGTTGCCCAGCATGATCGGCGCGTGGCGATCGACGGCGGTGAGGACCGGATTGTGCCGCGAGACGAGGGCCTTGCGGTCGATCTTCGCCGCCGGAGCGACAGCGGCCGCGTGGGCTGAACCGGCCTGAGCCATGACGGCGGCGGGCGCGACGAGCAGGGTGAAGGCGGCCAGGGCGATCCTCAAACGCATCAGATCGCCTCCTTGCGGCCCAGGCCCGCGCCTTTCCATCCGTACCAGGCGACGACCATGAAGCAGACGGCCGGCATCAGGAACGCAACGTTGGCGCCATAGAGGTCGGCGACCTTGCCCATGGGCCAGGGCAGCAGCACGCCGCCGCCGATGGCCATGACCATCAGGGACGAGGCCTTCTTGGTTGCGGCGCCCAGGCCCGTGGTGCCCAGGGCGAAGATCGTCGCGAACATGGTCGACATGAAGAAGAACACCGCGATCAGGGCGATGGGCGAGACCTTGTCGATGCCGGCGGCGACGATGAGGGTCAGGATCACATTGATGATCCCGTAGGCGGTCAGCAGGACGCGCGGCTGGATGCGCAGCAGCAGGGCCGTGGCGGCGAAGCGGCCGACCAGATAGCCGATGGCGGCGAGCGACAGCAGGAAGGCGCCTTGTTGCGAGCTCAGCCCTTGCCAGTTGTGGGTCGCCAGATTGATGAAGTAGGCGCCGATGCCGACCTGCGCGCCCACATAAAGGGCCTGAGTGATAACGCCGGCGATGAAGTGCGGCTGCTGGGACAGGGGGCGGACGGAGCCGTCGCCGGCGCCTTCGCCATGGTCGGCAAGGCCGGTCTCCGGCAGGCGAGCGCGCCACACCGCCAGGGCGAAGATGACGACTGCGGCGGCGATCAGGCCGTAGACGATCTGGATCGAACGGGTCGCGCCGCCCAGGGCCTCGGTGGTGGTCGGGCTGAAGAACACCGCGCCGCCGATCAGCGGGCCGAAGAACACGCCCAGGGCGTTGAACGACTGCGCCAGGTTCAGGCGCTGCGGCGCCTTGGCCGGATCGCCCAGCACGTTGACGTAGGTGTCGGCCGAGGTCTCCAGAACGCACAGGCCAGCGGCCAGAACGAACATGGAGCCGACGAAGGGCGCGAACTGGCCCATGCCGGCGGCGGGGATGAACAGCAGGGCGCCGATGGCCGTGACGATCAGGCCGGTGACGATGCCGAACTTGTAGCCGCGCGCATGCAGCAGCATGCCGGCCGGGATCGACAGCAGCAGATAGGCGCCGAAATAGGCGATCTGCAGCCAGGCGCTGTCGGCCTGGCTGATGCTCAGGGTCTCCTGGAAGTGCTTGTTCAGTACGTCCAACAAGCCATAGGCGAGCCCCCAGATCAGGAAGCAGGCGATGGCGAAGGCGAGGGGACCCTTGAGGTTGCCCGCGGGCTTGGCGAGGCCGCCCTTGGTGTGCGCGGCGTCGGTCTCGATGACCATGTGCAGTCTCCTGGAGTCCTCTGGCCTGGCCGTCTTCTTGCGGCGTCGGCGGATGAATCAGATGCGATAGATCCTCTCCGCGTTCGCCGCGAAGAGGTTGTCACGTTCCGTGTGGCCGAAATCGGCGGTGATGGCGTGGAAGGCGGCGTAGAAGGCGTCGAAGCCGCCGTGAACCTTCTCGACCGGGAAGTCGCTGGCGAACATCGCCCGGTCGGTCCCGAAGATGTCGATGCATTCCAGGACGATCGGGCGGATGGACTCCACCGTCCAGGCGCGGTCGGTGATGCCCAGGCCCGAGATCTTGATCGACACCTGCGGATGGGCGGCCAGGGCGCGCAGACCGTCGCGCCACAGCTTCATGCCGGCTTCGTCGCGATCCGTCGGCAAGCCGGCGTGATTGATGATCAGCGGGATGTCCGGATCGCGCGTCGCCAGGGCGGCGGCCTTGGCCATCTGCGAGGGATACAGCTGCAGGTCGAAGGACAGCTTGTGCTTGGCCAGCAGGGCGAAGCCGGCCTCCCAGGCCGGGTCGTCCAGCAGGTCGCGGTCGTTGTAGGTCTTCAGCGGATCGGCGTGCCAGCAGATGATCTGGCGGACGCCGCGCACATTGGCGCGCTGGGCGTGGGCCTCCAGCAGGGCGTCGAGGTCCGGGTCGAGCATGTCGGCCCCGGCGACGATTCCGATCGGATAGCCCTGCTGGTCGGCGATGGCCTGGAGCCAGTCGGTTTCGCCCAGCTGCAGGCCGCGCGGCATGCCGGCCTCGACGTGGACGATCTTCTCGACTCGCCAGGGACCGACATCCGTCAGGTAGTCTTTGAGCAGGTAGTCGCGATGCGCGATGGAGGACATGTCCCCCGCCGGATTGTTCGGCAGGGGATCATCCTGCAGCCACCCATAACGCGCGCGCGACAGGTCCCAGAGGTGGACGTGCGGGTCGACGATGCGCGGTTCGCGGTCCACCAGCCGGTTCCTAGTAGGTCGTCCGTCCGCCCGACGTATCGAAGGTCGAGGCGGTCGTGAAGCTGCATTCCTCGGACGCCATGAAGCAGACCATGGCGGCGCTTTCGTGGACTTCGCCCAGGCGGCCCATGGGGATCTTCGAGCGCATGTAGTCGACCTGGCTTTGCGGCAGCTGTTCCAGAATCGGGCTCTCGAAGGTGGCCGGCGTCAGGCTGTTGGCGATGACGCCCTTGCCTGCGAGCTCCTTGCCCAGCGACTTGGTCAGCCCGATGACACCCGCCTTCGACGCCGAATAGGCGCTGGCGTTGGGATTGCCTTCCTTGCCCGCGACCGACGCCACGTTGACGATGCGGCCATAGCCGTTGGCCAGCATGAAGGGCGTCACTTCACGGCAGCAGTAGAAGACGCCGTTCAGGTTGATGTCGATGACGCGCTGCCAGCTGTCGATCGGGAAGTCCTGAACCGGAACGGTGGCGCCGGTGATGCCGGCCGAGGCGACCAGGATGTCGATGCGGCCCAGGGCTTCGTTCAATTCCTTGGCGGCCGCGGCGACGGCGGCCGGATCGGCGACGTCGAGAGCGACGACGTGCTTGGCGCCGATCTCTTCAGCGGCCTTGGCCAGGGCGTCGGCGTTCAGGTCCCACAGGCAGACCTGGCCGCCCTCGGCGATGATGCGCGCGGCCGAGGCCTTGCCCAGGCCCGAAGCGCCGCCGGTGACGACGGCCATACGGCCGGTGAAACGTCCTTGGTACACACTCACGCGCGGGCTTCCTTCGACCAGGCGACGACGTCTTGGCGCTGTTGGCCGAGCTTTTCGATGCCGAGCGTCATGACGTCGCCGGCCTTCAGGTAGAACGGCTCCGGCTTCTGGCCGAGGCCCACGCCGGGAGGCGTGCCCGTGGTGATCAGGTCGCCCGGCTCCAGGGTCATGAACTGGCTGACGTAGGAGACGATCTCGGCGACGCCGAAGATCATCGTCTTGGTGTTGCCGGTCTGCATGCGCTTGCCGTTCAGGTCGAGCCACATGTCCAGCTGCTGGACGTCGCCGACTTCATCGGTGGTGACGATCCATGGGCCGACCGGGCCGAAGGTGTCGCAACCCTTGCCCTTGTCCCAGGTGCCGCCGCGCTCGGTCTGGAAGGCGCGTTCCGACACGTCATTGATCAGCACGTAGCCGGCGACATGGTCGAGGGCGTCGGCCAGCTCGACGTAGGAGGCGGGCTTGCCGATCACGATGCCCAATTCGACTTCCCAGTCGGTCTTCAGCGAACCGCGCGGGATGGTCACCGGATCGTTCGGGCCGGTCAGGCAGGAAATGGCCTTGGTGAAGACCACCGGCTCTTCCGGGATAGGCAGGTTCAATTCGGCGGCGTGATCGGCGAAGTTCAGGCCGATGGCGATGAACTTGCGGCTGCCGTTCACCGGCACGCCGTAGCGGGGCTCGCCCTCGACGACGGGCAGGGTGGTCGGATCGATCGCCTTCAGCTTGGCGAGCTCTTCGCCATACAGCTGGGCGGGCGTGATGTCGGCCACGTGGGCGGACAGGTCGCGGATGCGGCCTTCCGCATCCAGCAGGCCCGGCTTTTCCTGGCCCTTGGGGCCGTAACGCAGGAGCTTCATTCGAGAGTGAGCCTTTTGGTTATCGCGCGTAGGGGCGATGGAGGGCGATGTCGCGGTTCAGCTCGACGCCGAAGCCGGGGGTGTCGGGCACTTTCAGGCGGCCGTTCACCGGAACGGGCTCGCCGATCAGCTGCGGATGGAACATCGGCACGACCTCGTCGGCCTTGGGCGCCATCATCAGGAATTCGGCGAACGGGCTGTTATGGCGCGTCACGACGAAGTGGTAGCTGTAGACCGACGAGCCGTGGGGGATCATCAGCACGCCCTTGGCGTCGGCCATGGCGGAGATCTTGATCAGCTCGGTGACGCCGCCGCACCAACCCACGTCGGGCTGGATGATGTCGCAGCACTCCATCTCCAGCAGCATGCGGAAGCCCCAGCGGGTGGCTTCGTGCTCGCCGGTGGTGACCAGCATGCCGTCGGGAGCGTTCTTCTTCAGCGCCTGGTAGCCCCAGTAGTCGTCGGGACTGAGGCATTCCTCGATCCACTTCAGCCCGTACTTGTGGGCGGCGTGAGCCAGCTTGGTGGCGTAGTTCAGGTCCAGCGCCATCCAGCAGTCGAACATCAGCCAGAAGTCGTCGCCGCATGCGTTTCGCATGGCTTCGAGTTCGGCCAGGTTCTTCTTCAGGCCTTCCTCACCCTCGGCCGGGCCGTGGTGCAGGGGCATCTTGCCCCCGATGAAGCCGAGCTCCTTGGCTTTGTCGGGACGCGCGCCGGTGGCGTAGAACTGCAGCTCGTCGCGCACAGCACCGCCGAGCATGGCGAACACCGGCTCCTGGCGCAGACGGCCCAGCAGGTCCCACAGGGCGAGGTCGACGCCGGAGATGGCGTTCACCACCAAGCCCTTGCGGCCGTAGTACTGGGTCGAGAAGTACATCTGGTCCCAGATCTTCTCGACTTCGGTCGGGTCACGACCTTCGAGGAAGCGGGCTAGGTGCTTTTCGACAATGTAGGCGGCCGGCTCGCCGCCGGTGGTCACCGCGAATCCGACGACGCCGTTCTCGGCCTCGATCTCCACCACCAGCGTGCCCAGCACATTGATGCCGAAGCTGCGGCGGCTCTGGCGGTACTCGGGATACTTCGCCATCGGCGTGGCGATGTGATCGTCGATCCAGTGGCCGTCGCCCTGGTCGTGATAGTCGGCGCCGCCGCCCTTGCCATCGTTCTTCACGACGTAGGCGCGGACGTGCTTGATCTTCGGAAGCCGGCTCATTGAGTGATGATCCTCATATGGCAATTTTCTCCCATATATCGGGATAGCACTGGCATTCCTCCGAGCGGCGGGCCAAAGTCCCTATCCGATAACGCGGTGACTTGCGCGTTTTGCTATATTCTGAGAATGAGGCTTACGAAATGGGACGGACGGCGTCAATCAAGTCCACGCAGGTCGAAGCGGATGAGGAAGTCGGCGCGAAGGCGTCGGGCAGCCAGACCCTGCTGCGTGGCCTGGACGTCATTGACGCGCTGATCGACGGCCCCATGCCCCTGGCCGAGCTTTCCGAGAAACTGGAGCTGACGCGCAGCACCACGCACCGCCTGGCGTCGGCCCTGGTGGATCGCCGCCTGCTGTCGTTCCGCCCGCGCGAAGGCTACAGCCTCGGTCCCAAGCTCCTGGAGCTTGGTCACGCCGCCAGCCAGCAGATGCACCTGCCGCGTCTGGCGCGTCCGTGGCTGGAGCAGCTTTCGGCCTCCACCGAAGACACCGTCCATCTCGGCGTCCTCGACGGCCGTCACGCTCTATATCTGGACAAGGTTCCCGGACGTCGCCGCGTCAACATCGGCTCGCGCCTGGGCGAGCGCCATCCCATCGCCTCGACGGGCCTGGGCAAGGCGCTGATCCTGGACAAGTCCGAGTCCGAGTGGGGCGAATTCTATGGCCCCGAAGGCCAGCCCGGTGATTCCGCCTCCCGCGCCGTGTGGCTGGAGCGCATGCGCGGCTACGCCCAGAAGGGCTACGCCTTCGATCTTGAAGAGAACGAAGACCAGATCCGCTGCGTCGCCGCGCCGATCCGCTCGGTGGACGGCAAGATCGTCGCCGCCATCAGCCTGTCCTCGGCCGCGCAGTACATGTCCGACGCCCGTATGGCCGAGCTGACCAAGGTCGTCACCGACACGGCCAGCGCCATCAGCGCTGAAATGGGCTGGGCGCCCAAGTCTTAAAGTTCAACGAAATCCGGAGTCCGCATGCTGCTTGAGAACAAGGTCGTCCTGGTCACGGGCGCATCGCGGGGTATCGGCCGGGCCACGGCGATCGAGGCGGCCCGTCAGGGCGCGAACGTCGCGATCAACACCTATCGCGACGACGCCGTCGCCGCCGAGGTGGTGGCCGAAATCGAAGCCCTTGGCCGCAAGGCGATCGTGTTCGACGCCGACGTCGCCCTGCCGGAAAGCGCCACGGGTTTCGTGGACAAGGCGGTCGAGGCGTTCGGCCGCGTGGACGTCTTCGTCTCCAACGCCGGCATCTGCCCGTTCCACGCCTTCCTCGACATGCCGGTCGAGACCCTGCGCCGGACGATGGAGGTCAATCTCCACGGGGCCTACTTCATGACCCAGGCCGCGGCTAACCAGATGGTCAAGCAGGGGGAGGGCGGCGCCATCGTGGCGATCAGCTCGATCTCCGCCCTGGTCGGCGGCGAGATGCAGACCCACTACACCCCGACCAAGGCCGGCGTGCACAGCCTGATGCAGTCCTGCGCCGTGGCGCTGGGCAAGCACGGCATCCGCTGCAATTCGGTGCTGCCGGGGACCATCGCCACCGACATCAACAAGGACGACCTCGCCGATCCGACGAAGCGCGAATACATGGAAGGCCGCATTCCGCTGGGCCGCCTGGGCCGTCCGGAAGACATCGCCAGCGTCGTCGCCTTCCTGGCCTCGGACATGGCCGGCTACATGTCGGGCGCGGCGTTGCTGGTCGACGGCGGCGCCTTCGCCAACTTCCAGTAGGGCGGCTCCGTGATCATCTCTTCGCCTGACGACTACCGCGAAGCCGCGCGGCGCAAGCTGCCGCCGTTCCTGTTCCACTACATCGACGGCGGCGCCTATGCCGAGCAGACGCTGAAGCGGAACGTCGAGGACTTCCGCGCCGTCGCCCTGCGTCAGCGCGTGCTGCAGGACATGAGCGCGCTCAGCGTCGAGACGAAGCTGTTCGACGAGACCCTGCGTCTGCCGGTGATCCTGGCGCCCGTCGGCCTGACCGGCATGTACGCTCGCCGGGGCGAGGTGCAGGCGGCCAAGGCGGCGGCCTCGCGTGGCGTGCCCTTCACCCTGTCCACTGTCTCGGTCTGTCCGATCGAGGAGGTGGCCCCGGCCATCGATCGGCCGATGTGGTTTCAACTCTATGTCCTGCGCGATCGGGGCTTCATGAAGAGCGCGCTGGAGCGGGCCAAGGCGGCGGGCGTGAAGACCCTGGTCTTCACGGTCGACATGCCGGTGCCCGGCGCGCGCTATCGCGACGCCCATTCGGGCATGAGCGGTCCGAACGCCTCGCTGCGCCGTCTATGGCAGGCCGCGACCCATCCGGCATGGGCCTGGGATGTGGGGCTGAACGGCACGCCGCATGATCTGGGCAACGTCTCCCGCTATCTGGGCAAGGCGACGGGCCTGGCGGACTACATCGGTTGGCTGGGCGCGAACTTCGATCCCTCGATCTCCTGGCGCGACCTGCAGTGGATCCGCAACTCCTGGGACGGCCCGATGATCATCAAGGGGGTGCTTGACCCCAAGGATGCGCGTGACGCGGTGGCCTTCGGCGCCGACGGCATCGTGGTCTCCAACCACGGCGGCCGGCAGCTGGACGGCGTGCTGTCGTCGGTCCGCGCCCTGCCGCCCATCGCCGAGGCGGTGAAGGGCGACATCCGCATCCTGCTGGACTCCGGGGTGCGCAACGGCTTGGACGTGGTGCGGGCCATCGCGCTTGGCGCCGACGCGGTGATGATCGGCCGTCCCTTCGTCTACGCCTTGGCTGCGGGCGGGCAGGCGGCTGTCGCCAACCTTCTCGACCTGATGGAGAAGGAGATGCGGGTGGCCATGACGCTCACCGGCGCCAAGTCCATCGCCGATCTTGGCCCGCACATCGCCGTTTGATCTCGTAACCGCTATCGCGCCGCTTAGAACCTGACTAGCTTCCCGGCCCAACAGTTTGTGGCTTGAGGAATCGACATGGCTCTTTCGCGGCGCGGGTTCGGGTTTGGTGTGGCGGCGACGGCCTTGGCGCCGGCCCTGGCGAGTGCTCAGGCGGGCCAGAGCGACCTCGACAAGCAGCTCACCGCCTATCTCGACGCGGCGTTCGAGCAGGACCTGTCCCAGGACCCGGAGCGTCTGACGCGCCTGGGCCGCAAGACCCTGAACAACCAGCTGGCCGACCGCAGCGATGCAGCGGCCGCCAAGCGTCTGGCCTGGCGCAAGCAGAGCGTCGCCGAGATGAGGCGCCGTTTCGATCCGAAGAAGCTGGGGGACGACGCCCGCACCTCGTTCGAGATGTGGGAGCTGGAGCTGACCCGCGCCGAGGAATCCAACCGCTGGCGCGGCCACGGCTATGTGTTCGGTCGCGGCGGGCCGCACGCCGGGCTGCCCAACTTCCTGATCAATGCGCACCGCGTGGATACGCCCGCCGACATGCAGGCCTATGTGGCCCGTGTAGCGGCGATCGGTCCGGCCCTCGACGTGCAGCTGGATCGGGCCAAGCGCTCGGCCGCCGCCGGCGTGCGCGCGCCGCGCTTCTCCTACGAGCAGTCGCTGGATGAGGTTCGCCGCCTGATGACCGGCGCGCCGTTCGCGGGCGAGGGCGAGACCGCCCTGTTCGCCGACGCCAAGACCAAGATCGGCAAGCTGAAGACCGGCGGCAAGATCAACGACGCCCAGGCCGCCACCTTCCAAAAGGCCGTCGCCGACGCGATGATCGCCAAGATGAAGCCCGCCTACGACCGTCTCGCCGCCTGGCTGACGGCGGACGTGGCTAACACCTCGCCCGAGCCGAAGGGCGCGGTCTCCCTGCCGGACGGCGTGGCCTACTACAACGCCATGCTGCGCCAGCAGACGACCACCGACATGACCGCCGACCAGATCCACGACCTAGGCCTGGCCGAGGTGAAACGCATCCGTGGCGAGATGGAGACGCTGAAGGCCAAGATCGGCTTCAAGGGCAAGCTGGAGGAGTTCTTCGTCTTCATGCGCACCGATAACCGCTTCTACGTCAGCGATGACGACGCGGGCCGCGCGAAGTACCTGAAGATGTCCGAGGACTACCTGGCGGCCATGAAGGCCGAGCTGCCCAAGTACTTCAACCGCATCCCGCGCTCGAACCTGATCGTCAAACGCGTCGAGTCCTTCCGCGAAGAGCCGGGCGGCGCCGCGCACTACAGCTCGGGCGCGCCGGACGGTTCGCGTCCGGGGGTGTTCTACGTCCACCTGTCCGACATCCGCGCCACGCCGATCTACGAGATCGAGGGCACCAGCTACCACGAGGGCTGGCCGGGCCATCACATGCAGATCTCTCTGGCGCAGGAGATGACCGGCGTGCCGGTGTTCCGCACCCAGACGGGCTACGGCGCCTATGTCGAAGGCTGGGGACTGTATGTGGAGCTGCTGGCCAAGGAAGCCGGCTTCTACAAGGACGCCTACAGCGACTTCGGCCGCCTGGGCCGCGAGATCTGGCGCGCCATCCGCCTGGTGGTTGACACCGGCATCCACGCCAAGGGCTGGAGCGAGGCGCAGGCGCTGGAATTCTACACCGCCAACTCGCCGCAGCCGGTGGGCAAGATCCGCTCGGAAATCCGCCGCTACTTCGTCAATCCCGGCCAGGCGACCTCGTACAAGGTCGGCATGGTCAAGATCCTGGCTCTGCGCGCCAAGGCACGTCAGTCGCTGGGCGACCGCTTCGACCTGAAGGGTTTCCACGACACGGTGCTGAGCGCCGGCGCTCTGCCGCTGTCGGTCCTCGAGGCCCGCGTCGACCGCTGGGTGGCCGAACGCAAGGCCGCCTAGGCGATCACTCCGCCGCGTACACCACCGGGTGCGTATGCGCCCATAGGTGTGCGCGGTAGGTCTCGAAGCACTGTTCGCCGCAGATCAGGCGCATGACGGCGCCTTCCGCCAGGAAGCGGGCGCGCGAGGGATCTTCCGACACCAGGGGGATCAGGGCTTCAGCGTTCCAAGCCTTGGAATGCTCGATGTCCAGCTGGGCGTGCAGGGCGAAATACTTGCGCGCCTCCGGCGGCGCGCCCACCCGCTTCAGACCAGCGTCCACGCAGGCCACCCGCGTCGGCGCGGTCAGCTCGACCACGCCCAGGGCGCCGATGGACTGCCAGACATAGCGCCGATTGGTTGCGAAGGCGGTCATAGCGTTGGCCAGGCAAAGCGACTGCCACAGCGTCGCGTCGATAGTCGGCGTAAGACCCAGCATATTGGTGGTGCGGGTCAGCATGGGGCCATGCATCCCCTTTGCGTTGCCCCGACCCATCTCGTCCCAGTAGTTGCGGGCCAGTTCAAGCTTGGCGCGATCAGGGACCTTCACCTGGGTCAAGGCGACAAGATCCTCGAAGCCCGCCTCGCCGGCGGCCTCCTGGGTCAGGAACCACTTCAGGTCCTCGATGGAGGCCTCGCCCTCCAGCCAGTCGAACAGAGGATCCCATTGGCCGGGGCCGTGGTCCTTCAACCCTTCGAACCAGGCGATGAACCCTTCCGCATCGGAGGGAACCGCCTCCATCTGCGGGGCGATCATCGCGCGGAACGCCTCGACGAACTCACCCTCCAGGCGCTGCATGCGGGCGTTTTCGCTGATCTCGCGTCGCCAGTCGTCGGACGGCGATGCAGTAGCCAAGCGGCGATGGTTCCAGTGGGCGAGGCCCCGATGCAGCGCCTCCGCGTCAGGAAATTCCGGGCTGAAGAGGCCAAGTCCGGCCAGTTTGTCGCCACCAAACATCTGCTGTCCCGTTCGCTACGCCCTGCCTTTGATGACAGTGCGTGACACAACGAGCCTTTCGAAAAGGCGTTCCTAAGTCGGCAATCCGACGAGGGTGCGCCTTTAGGCGTCGAGCAGTTGCAACATCTCGCGCAGGGTGGGGGTGTCGTCGTCCCGCCGCCAGGCGAGGCCCGTCTCCAGGACCGGCGGGTTCTGAAGATCGACATAGCGAACCCCCGCCCGCGCCAGGTTGCGCAGCGATGCGGGGACCAGCGCGATCCCCAGGCCGGCGGACACCAGGCTGATGATCGTTTGCATCTGGATGGCTTCCTGCACGATCCGCACGGGGCGGCCGTGGGCGGCGAAATAGCTGGTCACCAGATCGTGGAAGGCGGGCGCGACGGTTCGCGGGAACAGGATCAGCGGCGCGTCGAGGATCGCTTCCTGCGGCAGGACGCCGTCCCCGATCCAGGCTGCCGGGACCGCCGCTATCAGGGGCTCCGACACCAACCGCCGGTAGGCGAGGGGTTCGGGCAGCACCCGGTCATGCGGCGGAATGATGATGCCGGCGTGTCGTTCGCCCCCGACGATGGCTGGGATCTGCACGTCGCTGGTCGCCTCGACCAGGCGGATCTCCACATCGGGAAAAGCCTCGGCGTAGCGGCGAACCAGGTCGGGCAGGACGCTGTAGTCGGCGGTGCTCACGAAGGACAGTGACAGATGCCCGCTCAGGCCGCTGCGAAGCCGATGGGCGCTGTCGGGAAGGGCGTCCAGGGCCGCCAGCGCCGCCTGGACCTGGGGCAGCCATTGCTCGCCGAAGGGCGTCAGCCGGACGCTGCGCTTGGTGCGGACGAACAGGGGCTCGCCCAGGGTCTTCTCCAGCGCCATGATCGACTGGCTTAGCGGCGGCTGGGTCATGCGCAGCCGTTCGGCCGCGCGGCCGAAATGCAGCGTATCGGCCACCGCCGCGAAGTGTCGGAGCTGTCGGGTCTCGATCGTCATTCTTCCTGCGACCTTATAGCTGCAGAATAATATATTTCACAAAGGGATCGAGAAGGCGCATTGCGTCCGGCCTGTTCAAGCCGGAACTCATCTGATGCCTGCCTACCGATCGAGAACCTCAACCCACGGCCGCAACATGGCCGGCGCCCGGGGCCTGTGGCGCGCCACGGGCATGAAGGACGAGGATTTCGGCAAGCCGATCATCGCTGTCGCCAACAGCTTCACCCAGTTCGTCCCGGGCCACGTGCACCTGAAGGACCTGGGCCAGCTGGTCGCCCGCGAGATCGAGGCCGCCGGGGGCGTGGCCAAGGAATTCAACACCATCGCGGTTGATGACGGCATCGCCATGGGCCACGGCGGGATGCTGTACTCGCTGCCCAGCCGCGAGCTGATCGCCGACAGCGTCGAGTACATGGTCAACGCGCACTGCGCCGACGCCATCGTCTGCATCTCCAACTGCGACAAGATCACCCCCGGCATGCTGATGGCCGCCATGCGGCTGAACATCCCGGTGGTCTTCGTCTCCGGCGGACCCATGGAGGCCGGCAAGGTTCAGGTGAAGGGCGCGATCCGCGCGCTGGACCTGGTCGACGCCATGGTCGTCGCCGCCGACGACAAGTACACCGACGAGGAAGTCGCCGCGATCGAGAAGGCGGCCTGTCCGACCTGCGGCTCCTGCTCGGGCATGTTCACCGCCAATTCCATGAACTGCCTGACCGAAGCCCTGGGCCTGTCGCTGCCGGGCAATGGATCTGTCCTGGCGACGCACGCCGACCGCGAGGCCCTGTTCAAGGAAGCTGGCCGCCTGATCGTCGACCTGTGCCAGCGCTGGTATGAGCAGGAAGATCCAACCGCCCTCCCGCGCGGCATCGCCACGCGCGCGGCCTTCGAGAACGCCATGAGCCTGGACATCGCCATGGGCGGCTCCACCAACACTGTGCTGCACCTGCTGGCCGCCGCCAGCGAGGGCGGGGTGGATTTCGGCATGGCCGACATCGACCGCCTGTCGCGCCGCGTGCCGTGCCTGTCCAAGGTCGCGCCCGCCAAGAGCGACGTCCACATGGAGGACGTCCACCGCGCTGGCGGCGTCATGGCCATCCTGGGCGAGTTGGAGCGCGGCGGCCTGATCGACGCCAGCCAGCCGACCGTCCACGCCACGACCATGGCCGAGGCCCTGGCCCGCTGGGACATCGGCCGCACCAACAGCGCCACCGCCCACGAGTTCTTCCGCGCCGCGCCGGGGGGCAAGCCGACCCAGGTCGCCTTCAGCCAGGCCGCCCGTTGGGAAGACCTGGACCTGGACCGCGAGAAGGGCGTCATCCGCTCGGTCGAGCACCCGTTCTCCAAGGACGGCGGCCTCGCGGTTCTGTTCGGCAACCTGGCGCCCGAAGGCTGCATCGTGAAGACGGCGGGTGTCGATGAACTCGATCCTGACCTTCCGCGGCACGGCCCGCGTGTTCGAGAGCCAGGAGACCGCCGTCAGCGGCATCCTGGGCGGCCAAGTGAAGGCCGGTGAAGTGGTCGTCATCCGCTATGAGGGGCCCAAGGGCGGCCCCGGCATGCAGGAGATGCTCTACCCGACCACCTACCTGAAATCGAAGGGCCTGGGCGCGGCCTGCGCCCTGATAACAGACGGCCGCTTCTCCGGCGGCACCTCGGGTCTGTCCATCGGCCACGTCTCGCCGGAAGCGGGGGAGGGCGGCCTGATCGCCCTGGTCGAGACCGGCAATTCGATCCTGATCGACATCCCGAACCGGGGGATCACCCTGGAGGTGTCGGACACCGTCCTCGCCGAGCGTCGTGCGGAGATGGAGGCTCGTGGCTCCCAGGCTTGGAAGCCGCTGGACCGCAAGCGCGAGGTCAGCCCGGCCCTGCGCGCCTACGCCGCCATGACCACCAACGCCGCCAAGGGCGCGGTCCGCGACGTGAGCCAGGTCGAGCGCTAAGCGCCGTCCAGACTTCGTTGATCTGCTGAATGGGCGGGTGGCGCATGCCCCATCCGCCCATTTTCCCATGGGTCAACGCCTGCGGAATCCCGCATTATGATACCGGTAACAAACTTTGTTGACAGGGCCGGGAGGCGACTGTTTGCATGCCGCCCAAACCCGAAAACGGGGCGTGTGGGAGGATGTCATGACGATGGATCGCCGTGGGCTGATGCTGGGCGGAGTAATGGGTTCGGCGATGCTTGCGCCGGCCGCTGGCGCGATGGCCCCCGCCAAGCCCGGCGCTGTTCTTCCCCAACCGCACCTGTTCAACGTCCGGGATTTCGGCGCGGTGGGCGACGGCGCCAAGATCAACTCGGCGGCCATCAACAAGGCCATCGACCACGCCGCCGCGCGTGGTGGCGGTACGATCCATTTTCCGCCCGGAACCTACGCCAGCTACACGATCCGACTGAAAAGCAACGTCACCCTGCACCTGGGCGAGGGGGCGGTGATCCTGGCGGCGACGCCCAATGGCGTGGCGCCGAACGGCTATGACGATCCAGGGCCAGGCGCGGGCAACGCCTATCAGGACTACGGCCACAGCCACTGGTCCAACAGCCTGATCTTCGGCGAGGGGCTGCATGACGTCGCTATCGTCGGCTCGGGCATGATCTGGGGCAGGGGACTGACCCGCGGCAATCGTTTCCCCGGCGACGCGCCGGACATCTCCGGACCTGGCGTCGGCGACAAGGCCATCGCCCTTAAGAACTGCCGCAACGTGCTGCTGCGCGACTTCAAGATGCTGCAGGCCGGTTGGTTCGCACTGCTGGCCACCGGCGTCGACAACATGACCATCGACAATCTGGTCATCGACACCAACCGGGACGGCCTGGACATCGACTGCTGCCGCAACGTGCGGGTGACCAACTGCACGATCAACTCGCCCTTCGACGACGGCATCTGTCCCAAGAGCTCGTTCGCGCTGGGCTATGCGCGGCCGACCGAAAACCTGACGATCTCCGACTGCTACCTGACCGGCAACTATGAGATCGGTTCGGTCATCGACGGCACTTGGAAGACCATGCCGCCCGGCCACCACGGCTATGGCCGCATCAAGCTGGGCACCGAATCCAACGGCGGCTTCAAGAACATCACCGTCACCAACTGCGTATTCGACCACTGCTACGGCATCGCGCTGGAGACCATGGACGGCGGCCTGACCGAGGACATCGCCATCTCCAACATCACCATGCGCGGCATCGGCTTCCCGCCGCTGTTCCTGCGCCTGGGCAGCCGGATGCGTGGACCGGACGGCGTGCCCGTGGGCAAGTTGCGCCGCATCGCCATTCAGAACATCGTCAGCTATGGCGCCACTCCGCAGCCGTCGATCATCGCGGGCGTCGCCGGCCATCCGGTCGAGGACGTCAAGATTTCCGACGTCTACTTCCACCAGCAGGGCGGCGGTTCGACCGAGCTGGCCCGGCGCGAACCGCCCGAGGCGGACAAGGCCTATCCCGACCCAGACATGTTCGGCGATCTGCCGGCGACCGGCTTCTTCATCCGCCACGCCCGCAACATCGAGATGAGCAATGTCGAGATCGTGGTCGACAAGCCGGACGCGCGCCCGGCCTTCTGGATGAAGGACGTGCAGGAGATCGATCTCTTCCGCCTGCGCCTGCCCAAGGGGCCGACCTTCAAGCTGGACGACGTCACCGCCTTCCGCAGCTTCGGCAGCCGCTGGCTGGAGGATCGCCGCTTCGACGGAACCGAGAGCCGCAGCTGGTAGGTCGCCCGATGTCCGTTTCCGTGTTCCGATCCGCGATGATCCTCGGTGCGGCCGTGGCCGCCCTGGCGGTCGCCTTGCCCGCCGTCGGCGCGCCGCAGCCGGCGGCGACCTATCGCAACCCCATCCTGCCGGCGGACTATTCCGACCCCGACGTGATCCGGGTGGGCGACGACTACTACATGGTCGCGTCCAGCTTCCATTTCTCGCCGGGCGTGCCGATCCTCAAGTCCAAGGACCTCGTCCACTGGACGATCGTCGGCCACGTCCTGCCCAAACTGCCGTTCGCGCCGGAGTACGACCTGCCGGGGCCGGTGCCCACGGACGACACCGGCGCGCGCATGCCGCCCCCGCAACGCGTCGTGGGACAGCGCTACGCCGGCGGGGTCTGGGCGCCGGCGATCCGCCATCACAACGGTCTGTTTTACGTCTATTTTGCAACCCCTTATGAAGGGATTTTCATGTCCACGGCCAAGAGCGCCGAGGGACCTTGGAGCCCGCCCGTTGCGGTGGTCGCGGAGGCGGGCCTGGAAGACCCCTGTCCCTTCTGGGACGAGGACGGCCAAGCCTATCTCGTCCACGGCAAAGTGGGCGCCGGGCCGCTGGTGCTGCGTCGCATGACCCCCGACGGCAAGAGCGTCTTCGGCGAGGCCAAGGTGATCGCCGAGGACCCTAAGGCCCTGCCGATCCTGGAGGGGCCGAAGCTCTACAAGCGCAACGGCTGGTACTACGTCTTCGCCCCCATCGGCGGGGTCGAGACCGGCCCGCAGGCGGTGCTGCGTTCCCGAAACATCTGGGGCCCCTATGAGCATCGCGAGGTGCTGGTCCCGGGCAAGACCCCGTGGAAGGGACCGCACCAGGGCGGGTGGGTCGAGACGCCCTCGGGCCAGGGCTGGTTCGTCCATTTCAACAGCGCCGGCGCCTATGGCCGTATCGTCCACCTGCAGCCGGTGACGTGGAAGGACGACTGGCCGTTCATGGGCGAGCCGATCCCAGGCGCCGGCCCCGACGCGGTCGGCGGACAGCCGGTGGCCGAGCACGCCATGCCCGATGTCGGCGGAACGTTCGCGCCGGTGCGGCCCCAGACCTCGGACACCTTCTCCGACCGCAAGCTCGGCTTGCAGTGGGAATGGAACCACAATCCCGACGACCTTCGATGGAGCCTGACCCAGCGTCCCGGCTTCATGCGTCTGACCGCCGCCCCGGCGGTCAATCTGGTCAGCGCCCGCAACACCCTGACCCAGGCCATGCAGAGCGAGTCCTCAGTCATCACCACGCGGCTGGAGGTCGGCGGCATGACCGACGGCCAGCGCGCGGGCCTGACCATGTTCGGCCAGGGGATCAGTTGGATCGGCGTCGTCCAGAAGGCCGGCGCGCGTCATCTGACATACTCCGCCATGGGCGCGGAGACCGTCGGGCCGGTCCTGACCGGCAAGGCGGTCGAGCTGCGCGTCGCGGTCGCCGACCAGAAGGCGCGCTACAGCTACAGCCTCGACGGCGGCAAGACCTTCGCCGACTTCGGCGGCCCGGCGCCGCTGCGCTTCAGCTGGTGGAAGGGCGCGCGGCCCGGGCTGTTCACCTATGGCGACCCGGCCCAGAGCCGGCATGGCGTCGCCGATTTCGACTGGGTCAAGGTCGAGCAGGTCGCGCCGTGAACCTGCGCCTGCTGCTTGTCGTCGTCCTGACCGCGATCCCGCTGACGGTCCTGGCCCAGCCCATCGATCGCCAGGCCCTGGTGTCGCGTCATAACGTGACGCTCGCCGCCGTGGATCCGCACGCCCCGCTCATGGTTGGCAACGGGGATCTGGCCTTCACAGCCGACATCACCGGCCTGCAGACCTTTCCCGAGCAGTACTCGGACCTCGCGCCGCTGCTGACCATGGCGCAATGGGCCTGGCACAGCTTCCCTAATCCGAACGGCTACACCGAGGCGTCCAGCCTGCGGACGGTGGATGTGCCGGGCCGGGGAAAGTTGCCGTTCGCGTGGATGAACCAGGGGCTGGAAGCACAATCCAATCCCGCCGACGCCTGGCTGCGCGAGAACCCGCATCGTTTCTCCCTCGGGCGTGTGGCCCTGACGATCAAGGACAAGTCCGGGCAGGCCGCCAGGTTCTCTGACCTGTCCGACACCCGCCAGACCCTGAATCTGTGGACCGGCGTCCTAACCAGCCGCTTCACCTATGACGGCGAACCGGTGGTGGTGGAGACCCGCGTGGCCAGCGGTCGGGACACGATCCTGGTCACCGTCCGCTCGCCACTGGTGAAAGCCGGAAGGCTGGGGATCGGCGTCCGTTATCCCGGTGTTTCCGCCAAGCTCAATCCCGACCCTAGCGATTGGGAGCATCCTGACAGGCATCGCACGGTACAGGTGGCCTCATCGCCCGGTCGGGTCGCCTTGAGCCGCCGTTTGGACGGGACGACCTACGGCTCCACCATCCAGGCCGCCGGCGCGACGATCACGCGGTCCGGCGCCCATGCTTTCGAGATCACCTCGGGGGCAGGCGACACCCTTGAGGCCTCCATCGACTTCGATCGGCGAGGCGGCGCCGCACCGACGGCGAGCTTCGACCAAGCGATCGCCGCCGCCGACGCCCGCTGGCGCGACCACTGGACGACCGGCGGCGTCATCGACTTCTCCGGCAGCACCGACCCGCGCGCCGCCGAGCTGGAGCGCCGCGTGGTGCTGTCGCAATATCTGATGGCGGTGAACGGCGCGGGGGAATACCCGCCCCAGGAGGAGGGCCTCTTTTCAAACAGTTGGAACGGCAAGTTCCATCTGGAGATGCACCCCTGGCACGCGGCACATTTTGCGACCTGGGGGCGGCCCGACAGGCTGAAGCGCAGCCTGGCATGGTACGTGTCGCATCTTCCCGCCGCCCGGGCGGAGGCGCACCGTCGCAAGGTTTCCGGCGCCTGGTGGCCCAAGATGTCGGGACCGGAGGGGCGCAACAGCCCCAGCAGCATCTCGCCCTTCATCATGTGGCAGCAGCCGCACCCGATCCTGATGGCGGAGCTGGCCTTCCGCGCCCACCCCGACCGGGCGACCCTGGATCGCTATGGCGCGCTGGTTGAGGAGTCCGCGCGCTTGCTGGCGACCTGGCCGTTGTGGGACGAGGCGGGCGACCGTTACGTGCTCGGCCCTCCGATCATTCCGGTGCAGGAGAACCATGATCCCATGGTCACCCTGAACCCGGCGTTCGAGCTGGAGTACTTCCGCCAGGGCCTCGTCACCGCCCAGGCGTGGCGGGTGCGCCGGGGCCTGGCGCGGGACGCCGGCTGGGACCGCGTGATCGCCAAGCTCGCGCCCATGGCCCGCCGCGACGGGCTTTATCTGGCGGTCGAGAACGACCCGGACCTCTGGGTGAAGTCCGCCTCCGACAAATGCCGGGGAGATGCGCTTGAGGATTGCCCCAACCGCGACCACCCGTCGTTCCTGATGTCCTATGGCCTGATCGGTTCGGACCGGGTGGACCGAGACGTCATGCGCGCGACCTTGCGGGCGGTGGAGCGCGATTGGGACCTGCGCCAGACCTGGGGCTGGGACTATCCCATGGTCGCCATGACCGCCGCCCGCCTGGGCGAGCCCGAGGCGGCCCTGGACTGGCTGTTCAAGCCGCAGAAGAACAACCAGTGGGGCGTCAGCGGCATGACCCCCCGCGTTCATCTGGAGCACTTCCTGTCGCCCTCGCAGTACACGGGGGAGGGGGGCTCCGACGGTCCGGGGTACAGGCGCGCGGCCGAGACCTATTTCCCGTCCAACGGCTCGCTGCTGCTGGCGGTGGGCATGATGGCGGCCGGATGGGACGGGTCGAGCGGTCAAGCGCCAGGCTTCCCGCGCGAGGGCTGGGTCGTCCGTTCAGAGGGGCTTCGTCCGCTGCCCTAGAGGGCGTCTACCGGCCGGCCGTTGACCCGTACGTCCTCCAGGGACAGCCCTTGGGTGTGGGTGATGACGCTCGGCCGGACGACGTCGTCGAACCGGCAGTCGCGCAGCACGATGTCGGACACCGGCGCCCCGGGCAGGCCTTGCAGGTCGAGGACCTGGCCGGCCGCGCGGCTGTGCATCCGCTCGATCCGTACGCCGCGCAGGACGGGCTTGAACCCGCCCTTGGCGCCTTCTTCGTAGTTGAAGTCGCAGATCACCGCGGCGCGGGAGACCTGGCCCACCTCGATGTCGCGAAAGAAGATGTTCTCGATCACGCCGCCGCGCATGGCGTTGTTCTTGAACCGCAGGGCGTACCAGAGGTCGGCGCTGTCCATCCGGCAGCGCCGGGCGAAGATGTCGTGCGCGCCGCCCGAAATCTCGCTGCCGATCACCACCCCGCCATGGCCGTCCTTCATCACGCAGTCCTGGATGAGGATGTTGCGGCTGGGCGTGGCCAGCCGCCGGCCGTCGGCGTTGCGCCCTGACTTGATGGCGATGCAGTCGTCGCCGCTGTCGAAGGTGCAGCCCTCGATCAGCATGCCGTCGACCGATTCCGGATTGCAGCCGTCGGTGTTGGGGCCATGGCCGATGGCGGTGATGTTGCGGACGATCACGTTGCGGCAGAGCACCGGATGCAGCGTCCAGCAGGGCGAGTCCTTGAGGGTGACGCCCTCGACCAGCACGTTCGTGCAGTTCTGGAACTGGACCATCATCGGCCGCAGATAGTCGCCCTGGCCGAAGACCCGTTGGGCGACGGGCACGCCGTCCTCGGCCATACGGAACAGCCGCTCGCGCGCCGGGCGCTGGTTGGGCAGGCCGGGCCGCCAGCCGAAGCGCTGGCCGCTGCTCCACGACCACCAGGCGGCGCCCTGGCCGTCCAGAACGCCCTGTCCGGTGATCGCCACGTCACGCTCGCCGTCGGCGAAGACGAGGGGGAGTAGTTCATCAGTTCCACCCCCTCCCATCGCGTGGCGACGATCGGATAGCGGGCGGGGTCGGTGCTGAAGAGGACGATGGCGCCTTTCTCGAGATGCAGCTCGACCCGGCTGCGCAAGCGGATCGCGCCGGTGGTCCAGGTCCCGGCCGGGACGACGACCCGTCCGCCGCCGGCTTGCGCGCAGGCCTCGATGGCGCGTGCGAACGCCGCGCTGGTCGCGTCCACGTCACCCTCGATCGCGCCGGCCTCGACGATGTTGAAGTGTCGGGACGGGAAGGTTGGGGCCTTGGCCGCGCGCTGGATCGACTCGGCTTTCGCCCAGGGATCGGACGATGCGAATGCGAGATTCGGCAGCGCCCCGGCGGTCGTCAGACCCGCTAGAATGGCTCTGCGGGAGGGGCTCAGCGCTTCCAAACAACGTTCCTTCAAGGCTTTGATTTCCCTACGCACGACCGGCTTTCGATGAACGGCGCCCCAAGAACGTGGTGGTGTCAATCTTTGAGGGCCTATTGCATATGTTGAAATTACGAACTAGGGTTCCGCCAATAGCCGCAAATGATAGCGGTAACATTAGGCAGGAGACGAGGCTATGATCCGCAGGGGGCGTCGTACATTCATGGGCTGCGACACGGCAGTCGCGCTCGCAACAGCCTTTCTTGTGCCAGCGCTGGCACAAGCTCAGACCGCAGAACCCGCCACTGAAACTGTCACCGAGGTGATCGTCACCGGTTCGCGTCTTGCCGCTCGCGGTTTCCAGGCGCCGACGCCCGTCAACGTGGTCGGGGCGGAGGAACTGGCGCTCAGCGGCACCCAGAATGTGGAGACGGTTCTCAACGACACGCCGCAGTTCCTGGGCTCCCAGAACAACGGCCCGACGGCCAACACGGTCCCAGGCGGCACCGCCACGCTGAACCTTCGCGGCTTCGGCGCGCAGCGCAACCTAGTGCTGGTCAACGGCCGGCGCTTCACCATCACCGGGCCGGACCAGACCACGGACATCAACACGATCCCCGCCGCGCTGATCAAGCGGGTGGAGACGGTCACCGGCGGCTCGTCGGCCGTCTACGGCTCGGACGCCATCACCGGCGTCGTCAACTTCATCATGAAGGACGACTTCGAAGGGGTGGAGCTGACCGCCCAGGCCCGCGCCGACCAGCACACCGGCACCCCGACCTACACCGCCGACCTGACCTTTGGCAGCAACTTCGCTGACGACCGCGGCAACGTGGTGGTGGCCCTGAACTATCTCGACCGCGGCGGCTACACCCGCGGCGACCGGGGCGACTGGGCCGTCCCCAGCCTGGCCGACGGCTGCGTCACCGCAGGCACCTTCAGCAAGACCCAAGCCGGCACGCCGCTGGCCGTGCCGGGCGGCCAGACCTGTCTGGCGGCCGGCGGACGTCCGGGCCTGATCTTCGGCGGCAGCGGCACAATCCCGAACGGCCGCTTCGCCAACATTCCGAGCGTCGGCTCCTCGGCCTCCAACCCGGCGCTCGACGCGGCCCTGATCGCGGCGGGCCTGGGCGGCATCGGCGGGCGCGGCTTCACCTTCAACGACGCCGGGACCATCGCCCGTCCGGCCGTGACGCCGGGCGACGACTATGACCTGGGTCCGGCCGCCTATCTGATCATCCCGCAGAAGCGCCTGATGGCGAACCTGGCCGCTCATTACGACTTCAATGAGCGCATGACCGGCTACGCCGAGGCGAACTTCAGCAACAACAAGGTGTCCATGCAGCTGCCGCCCAGCGGCATCGGCGGCAACTTCCTGATCAACACCAACAACCCGTACCTGACGCCGCAGCTTCGCGAAGTGATGCGCCAGCTCGACTTGCGCGAGACGGGAACCACCCGCGTCACCAACGGCGCTTCGTCCCTGACAACCACGGCGGGCGATGGCCTGGCCGTCCTCAACGTCAACCGTCGTCTGACGGATGTGGGCGACCGCACCAACACGGCCGACCGTTCCGCCTACCGCGCGGCGATCGGTCTGCGCGGCGACCTGGGCAGCCTGTCCGAGGACTTCCTGCGCAACCTGTCCTACGACACCTACTACACCTACACCCGCACCACCGACACGAGCGTCTCCGGCGGCGCGGCGTCGCTTAGCCGCTTCCAGGCCGGCCTGCTTTCGGTGAACGGTGCGGCTCCGGTGTTGAACATCTTCGGCGCCAACCTGACGCCCCAGAGCGCGGCGTCTATCGCCGTGGCCTCGACCAACTACACGGAGTCCGAACAGCAGGTGATCGCCGCCAGCCTGGCGGGCGAATTGTTCGACACCTGGGCCGGTCCGGTCGACTTCAGCACCGGTCTGGAATGGCGCAAGGCGTCGGCCAAGTTCGTGGCCGACAGCTTCCTCGCCTCGGGCGACGTGTCCGGCTTCAACGCCGCCCTGCCGACCGAAGGGTCGCAGTCGGTGAAGGAGATCTTCGGCGAAGTGCGCGTGCCGCTGCTGGCCGACTCCTCGCTAGGCAAGCGGGCCAGCGCCAACGGCGCCTTCCGCTATTCCGACTACGACCTGTCGGGCGTCGGCGGGGTGTGGACCTATTCGGTGGGCGGCGAGTATGCGCCGGTCTCCGACCTGACCCTGCGCGGCCAGTTCCAGCACTCCATCCGCGCGCCTAACGTCGGCGAACTGTTCGGCGGCAACACCACCAGCGGACCGTCGGCGATCGACCCGTGCTCCAGCCGTCAGCCGACGGCTCAGCAGACCGCCGCCGTCCGCGCCATCTGCGTAGCCACCGGCGTGCCCGCCGCGGCGGTGTTCACCCTGGCGGTGCAGCCCAACGCCTTCATCAGCCAGGTGTCGGGCGGCAACCCGAACATCGGGCCGGAGGAATCCGACACCACGACCTTCGGCTTCGTCGTGCAGCCGCGCTTCCTGTCGGGTCTCGCCTTCAGCGTCGACTACTTCAAGATCAACCTGGACGGCGCCATCGCGCCCCTGGGCGGCGGCATCGCGAACACCCTGAGCCTTTGCTACAACACCATCCAGAACGCGAGCAGCGTGTTCTGTCAGGCGATCACCCGTGATCCGATGACCGGCCAGATCGCCGCGCCGGGCTATGTGACCACCACCAACAACAACACCGGCGGCCTGAAGACCTCTGGCGTCGATTTCGACGGCAGCTACCGCTTCAGCATGGACTGGGGTCCGTTCGGCGAGAGCCGCTTCGATGTGGGCGCCAACTTCACCTACACCGACGAATTCACCGCCACCCCGGTGCAGGCGCTGCCGGCCGCCAAGAACTACTGCGTGGGTTCGTTCGGTCCCACCTGCGGCCAGCCGATCCCGCGCTGGAAGGGCGTCTCGCGCGTCTCCTGGCGTTCGGGCCCGGCGACCCTGAGCCTGCGTCACCGCTATATCGGCGAGGTGACCGTCGACACCCACCTGCTGCCCAAGCGCCTGGGTTCGGCCTTCCCGGACAAAGCGACCCTGACCAACCCGACGATCAAGGCCCAGCACTACTTCGACCTGACGGGGGCCTATGACATCACCGAGGACCTGTCGGTGACCGCCGGCGTGCGCAACCTGTTCGATAAGGACCCGCCGATCGTCGGCTCGTCCGCCCCGGCCAACAACACCTTCTCGGCCACGTACGACGTGGAAGGGCGCGTGTTCTTCGCCAGCGCCACGGCGCGCTTCTGACGTCGCCCGAGCGGGCGCGTCATCCGGCGCGTCCGCTCGTCGCCTTTAGTTTTTCGACCTCTCCCCTCGGCCGGCGCGCAAGCGTCGGCCTCTTTTTGTTCAGCGCAGATGCAGGGCGTCGCGGATCGTGAAGAACAGGTCGGTCTGATCGGTCAGGCCCTGCACCCGCTCGGCGTTGGGGCCGAAGGCGGCGATGCGCAGTTGCGTGCCGGTGTGGTCCTGGGAGCCGGTTTCCGCCGTCCCGTAGTTCACGCCCATCAGCGCGCCTTCCTCGGTGCGCAGGGTCAGGGTCAGGCCGGGGGAGTTGGAGTCCGGGCCGACGATCTGGCTGGTGTGGGCGTGGTCGGCGGTGACGATGACCAGGGTGTCGGTCCGGTCCTTGGCGAAGGCCAGGGCGACCTGAACCGCCTCGTCCAGATCGACGGTTTCGCCGATCTGGCCGCAGGGATTGGCGGCGTGGTCCTGCTTGTCGATGGAGGCGCCTTCGACCTGCAGGAAGAAGCCCTTTTGATTGGTCTTCAGCAGCTCAATGGCCTTCTCGGTCATCGCCGCGAGGGTAGGGGTGTTGGCGGTGCGCTCCGGATTGACCGCGCAGGTCACCGGCGGCAGCTCGCGCGCGCCGCGATGGGCGGCCCTCGGCCCGGTCCACCGCACCGGCATGTGGATGGGCGAGAACAGGCCCAGCAGCGGCTGCTTCTGGTCGGCGGCAGCGACGCCATCGAGGCCGGCCTTGTCGGTGACAAGACGGAAGCCGCGCGCCTTGGCCTGATCGGTCAGGCTCTTGCCCTTCCATTCACCGGCCGTGGCCAGCTCGGCGAAAGCGGTCGCGCCGCCGCCGAGGGACACGTCGGGGCGGACGTCGAGCAGCTGTTCGCTGATGGAACCCGCGCCACCGTTCTCCCGCGCCTGGGCGGGGCAGTTCTTGGTCGTGTCCTTCGGACCAAAGCAGGCGCGCGTCTTCACGTGCGCGTACTGGGCGCCCGGAGTGGCGTCCTGGATGGCGGCGGTCGAGACGACGCCGGTCGCGAAGCCGGCCTTCTTCGACAGCTCCAGCAGGGTCGCATGCGGCTTGCCGCGGATATCGACGCCCAGGGCGCCGTTGTAGGTCTTCACGCCCGAGGCCCAGGCCGTGGCCGACGCCGCCGAGTCCGTGACGTAGACCGGTTTGCCCGTGGCCGCGTCCAGCGCGTAGTGGGTGTACTGGCCGGTGAGGGGCAGGGCGTCGATGCCGGGGAAATAGCCGCCGGCGCCGCGCGCGTAATTGCGGGCCAGGGTGATCTCGGAATCACCCATGCCGTCGCCGATCAGCAGGATCACGTTGCGGGCCTTGGCCGGGGCGGGGGCGTCGGCCAGGCGGCGTGCGCCGCCGTGAGCGCTCACATCGCCCTTGGCTTCCCGCGCGACCAGCGGGGCCACGCCTTGCGCCGCGGCCTGGGCGGCCGAGGCCATCAGGCCGCCGGCGAGAACGACGAGCGGCAAGCCGCGCACGAACGTGAACTGATACATTATAGCGCCTTCTGGTTTGGGCGCGGATTTAAAGGGATTGCGCGACAGCTCCGTGACCGTGGGACGTGCCGTCACAAATGCGTTCTAGAAGACGCATCCAGAGTGCAGCGGCCATGCCGCCCTTGGGGGGAAGTGATGTCCAAGTTCCAGATCGACCGGCGGACCCTGATGTCCGGCCTGACGGCCGCCGCCGCCTTTCCATCCATCGCCCGCGCGCTCCATATCGCGCCCCGGGTGCGCACCGGTACGATCAAGGATGTCGAGCACGTCGTCATCCTGATGCAGGAGAACCGGTCGTTCGATCACTACTTCGGCACGATGCCCGGCGTTCGCGGCTACTCCGATCCGCACCCCGCGCCGGCCCCCAAGGTCGAGGGGCGAGAGCGGGATGTGTTCTTGCAGTACGATTCGGTCAGCGGCGGTCCCAAGTGGCTGGCGCCGTTTCCCCTCAATACCCGCCAGACCTTCGCCCACATGCGGCTGGAGGGAACGCCCCATAGCTGGCCTGACGCCCACGCGGCCCGGGATCAGGGTCGGATGGGACGGTGGCCGGAGGCCAAGCAGCCGCATTCCATGGGCTACTTCGAGCGCGAAGACCTGCCGTTCCAGTACGCCCTGGCCGAGGCCTTCACCCTGTGTGACGGCTACTTCTGCTCGCTCCAGACCGGCACCAATCCCAACCGTGTGATGATGTGGTCGGGCACGATCGACGGCGCCGGCGAGCGGGGCGGCCCCTGCATCGGCAACTCGCACGACACCATGCCGAAAGCCGGCGAGACCCTGACGCCCTATCGCTGGACCACCTATGTCGAGCGGCTACAGGCGGCCGGCGTCGACTGGCGCATCTATCAGGACATGGACGACAACTTCACCGACAACCCGCTGGTCGGCTTCGAGGCTTTCCAGAAGGCGGTGGCGGGCGCGCCGGGCTCCGACCCGCAACTGGTGGAGCGGGGTCTGAAGACGCGGGCCCTGGATGGCCTGAAGGCGGATGTGCTGGCCGGACGCCTGCCGCAGGTCTCCTATGTGATCGCCACGGCGGCGGGATCCGAACATCCCGGTCCGTCCAGCCCGGCCCAGGGCGCCGCCTATACCGCCGAGGTGATCGACGCCCTGACGGCAGATCCCGAGGTGTGGGCCCGCACGGTCCTGCTGGTGAACTTCGACGAGAACGACGGCTTCTTCGACCACGTGCCGCCGCCGGCCCCGCCGTCCCGTGACGGGGAGGGGCGGCTGAACGGCGGCTCAACCGTCGACCTGGCCGGCGAGTATCACCTCAAGCCCAGCGCCGACGATGCGCGCCTGGACCTGCCGCAATATCGCGGGCGGTCTTACGGCCTGGGGCCGCGCGTGCCGATGTACGTCGTATCGCCCTGGAGCCGCGGCGGGCGCGTCTGTTCGGAGGTGTTCGACCACACGTCGGTCATCCGTTTCCTGGAGGCGCGCTTCGGCGTGATGGAGCCCAACATTTCGCCGTGGCGGCGGGCGGTTTGCGGCGACCTGACCAGCAGCCTCGACTTCACCGGCAAGGACGCCAAGCCGGTCGCCTTGCCGTCGGTCGCCGACGATGCGGCGCGGGCCCTCGCCCTGGGTGATAAGACGACTACGCCCCCGACGCCGGCCGAGCCGGTCATGCCGGTCCAGCCCAAGGGCTTCCGCCCGGCCTGTCCCACACCTTACGTCCTGGAATGCGAGATGGCCCAGGACGGCGCGGCCGTCAGCCTGTCGTTCGTGAACAAGGGCCGCCGCGCCGCCGTCTTCCACGTCTATGACCGCAACGATCTGGACGCCGGCCCGCGGCGCTACACGGTCGAAGGCGGCCAGGCGCTGAAGGGCGCCTGGGTCATGGCCGAGGGCTTTGACCTGCAGGTCATGGGCCCCGACGGCTTCCACCGCCGCTTCGTCGGCCGGCCTGGACAGACACTGGCCGCACGACTGGACTGGCGCGACGCGGCCGTCGCGGTCGTGGTGACCGGATCAGGTGAGGCCTGCCTGACAACGCCAGCCGGCGGCAATACCATCAAGCTGCGCGATGGCGCGCGCCTGCCCGTGGACTGGGCTGACGCGAACCACCGCTACGACTTTGCGATCCAGCAGGCCGGAACGCGGTTCGAGTTCGCCGGGCGCGCGCCGACGAAGGTCGGCTAGGCGCCCTTGGCCGCTCCCGCGATGTAGCGGTCGACTTCCTGCGCCAGGATGTCGAGCGGCAGGCCGCCGTTGGCCAGCACGGCGTCGTGGAAGTCGCGGATGTCGAAGCGGCTTCCCAGCGCCTTGGTCGCCTTGGCGCGCAGCTTGGCGATCTCCAGCTGGCCGATCATGTAGCTGGTCGCCTGGCCGGGGTTGTTGATGTAGCGGTCGACTTCCTTGTTGATGTCCCGCTCGGAGTTGGGCGAGTTGTCGCGGAAGTAGCTGACCGTCTGCTCACGGCTCCAGCGCTTGTGGTGAACCCCGGTGTCGACCACCAGGCGGATAGCGCGCCATAGCTGCAGGCTCAGCATGCCGAACTCGGCATAGGGCTCCTTGTAGCCGCCCATCTCCTTGGCCAGACGCTCGGAGTAGAGGCCCCAGCCTTCGGAATAGACGCCGTAGCCGCCGGTGCGGCGGAACTTCGGCACGCCGTCCAGCTCCTGCGCCAGGGCGATCTGGAAGTGATGGCCCGGCGCGCCTTCATGGAACGCGATCGCCTCGCCTTGCGGCTTCTGGACCTCGTTCATGTCGGCCAGGTTGACGTAGTAGATGCCGGGGCGCGAGCCATCGAGGGTGGGGGCGTTGTAGAACGCCACCGCCGCCGTTTCTTGACGCCACTTCTCCACGGCGCGGACCTCCAGCGCCGCCTTGGGTAGGCGGTGGAAGAACTTCGGCGCCTCGCGCATCGCCAGGGCGATCGCGGCGCGGGCGTCGGTCAGGTACTGCTCGCGGCCGGCTTCGGTGTTCGGATACTTCAGCTCCGGCGCGGTGCGCACATGCTTGAACAGCTCGGGCAGGGAGCCGGCGAAGCCGAGGCGCGGCTTCAGGGCCTCCATCTCCGCATGGATGGCGCGCACCTGGTCCAGGCCGATCTGGTGGATCTGGTCGGCCGTCAGGTCGGTGGTGGTCGAGAAGCGCAGGCGGCTGGCATAGTAGGCAGCGCCGTCCGGCAGGCGCCAGGCGCCGTCATTGCTCTTGGCCAGCGGCTCGATCTCGTCGAGCACGGCGAAGAACACGTCGAAACCGCGCTTGAACGGGCCGGTCAGGGCGGCGCTCGCCTCGGCGGTCAGGGCCTGCTTCTCGCTGTCGGGGATCTGCAGCTTGCCGACCTTGGCCTTGAAGTCGGCGAACACCGGCGTGTCCGCACCGTCGGTGAACGGCGCGCCGACCAGCACCGCCTTGGCGTCGCCACGCGCGGGGGCGAAGACCATCTTCGGCGGCACGATGCCCATGCGGGCCTGCTCGCGCACATTGGCGGCGACTTCCTTCATCACCCGCTCGACTTCCATCAGGCGGGCCACATAGGCGCGGGCGTCAGCGACATCGTCCACGCGATGGCGGTTGATCAGCATGACGGGAATGCCGCCGGCCGGCGTGCCGTTAGTGGAGATCGGGAAGTTGTAGTGACGCCAGCGGTAGTTCTCCCGCTGGGTGGCCACCGACCGTTCGAAAAGCTGGTAGCTGAGCTGGCCGGCATGGCTCAGGCGGCTCGGCTGGAACTCCGCCTTCATCAGCGCCAGCTGTCGCTCCGACAGGGCCAGGGCCTTCGTGCGAGCGGCGTCGGTATAGTCGTTCAGCTTGTTGTTGTCGGTCTTCAGGCCCAGGGCCGTCATGCCCTCCGGGCTGAGCAGGCGGGCTTCGTCGAACGCCTTGTCGAGGAAGGCCAACAGGCGGGCGTCCTCCGCTTGCGGAGCGGCCGTCTGGGCCTGCGATTGCGTGGCGACCAGGGCTGCCAGCGGCAGGCCGAGGAGGAGGGGGCGGCGGGTGATCATCTGGGTCATGGCGGGGACCCTAACCTTGGCCGCGCCACGCGTCATCCGTCGTGACGCTCTACCGCCGTCCTACGATCCGTCGCCTTGCGGCGGGCGAAAGCCCCTTATATTCAGCCGGCGAAGCGTGATCGATTTCTCCGGGCCTGCTGGCAGCGGTGGAATTGTCCGCCAATGTTCTCTAGTTGAAGCAACATGTTGCCTGGAACTCTTAGCGTCGCGCCCATGATGGATTGGACCGACCGGCATTGCCGGGCGTTCCACCGTACGCTGACGCGTCGGGCGCTGCTCTATACCGAGATGGTGACCACGGGCGCGGTTCTGCACGGCGACCGGGAGCATCTGCTGGGCTTTGACGATGTCGAGCATCCGGTGGCCCTGCAACTGGGCGGCAGCGATCCTGCCGACCTGGCCGCCGCCGCGCGGATCGGCGAGGACTACGGCTACGACGAGATCAATTTGAACGTCGGCTGCCCCTCCGACCGGGTGCAGAGCGGCCGCTTCGGCGCTTGCCTGATGCGGGAGCCGCAGCTGGTGGCCGACTGCATGGCCGCCATGGGCGCGGCGGTGAAGGTCCCGGTGACCGTAAAATGCCGCATTGGCGTGGACGATCAGGAGCCGGAGGAGAGCCTCTTCACTCTGGTCGACCTGTGCGAGAAGGCCGGCGTCACCGAGTTCGTCGTCCACGCCCGCAAGGCCTGGCTGCAAGGGCTGTCGCCCAAGGAGAACCGGGACATCCCGCCGCTGGACTATGCCCTGGTCCATCGTCTGAAGGCGGAACGTCCGCACCTGACCATCGCCATCAACGGCGGGGTGGCGTCGCTGGACGCCGCGCAGGAGCATCTGGCCGCCGGCGTGGACGGGGTGATGCTGGGCCGCGCCGCCTATCATGAGCCGGGCCTCCTGGGCGCGGTGGACGCCCGCATCTTCGGCGAGGGCGAGCCCGTTGATCCGTTCGATGCGGTGGAGGCCTACAAGCCGTACCTGGCCGCCCGCCTGGCCGAAGGGGTCAAGTTGTCGTCCATGACCCGGCACATGCTGGGCCTGTTCCACGGCCAATCGGGCGCGCGGGCATGGCGGCGCATCATGACGGTGGAAAGCGTCAAGCCGGGCGCGGGTCTGGGAGTGGTTGACGCCGCCCTGGACGCGGTGCGCCCGAAGGCGGACGCCGAGCGGCTTACGGCTTGAGGATCAGGGCCTGAGGCGTCGCCTCGAAGCCTGACAATCGGCCCAGATAGCTCATGCCCAACAGGGACGAGCCGGCGCCGTTCTCGATGACCAGGGCGTCCACGTCGTTGACCACGGCGCCTGCGATGGACACCTGGGCCAGCTTCACGGCGGCGGCGCGGGTGCGGCCGTCGGCGGTGGCGACGTTGTAGTCATAGGCAAGCTGCGTGGTGTCGATGCCCAGGCGCTGGGCGTCGGCGCTGGTCAGGGACACGGCGGTCGCGCCGGTATCGACCAAGAAGCGGACCTGGCGGCCGTTGACATCAGCCTCGGCCCAGTAGTGGCCGTCCTTGCCCTTGAGGACAGAGGCGCGATGGCTTTCGGGATTGGCCCCCAGCGTCGCCACGGCGGCCTTGGGATCACGCATGTGGTCGACGGAAACCACCGCCTGAGCAGCCCCCAGGGCCGTCAGTGCGCCGATCGCCGCGGTCGCCAAATACTTGAACATCCAACGCTCCGTCGTGGCCGCTTCTGCGGCTCTAGGGGGCGGATGCTAGGCTGACAGCGGTTTGCAAGCCGTGAACGAGGCGTTGCCGAGACCTTAACGAAGGCGGTTAAGCCAGGCCCAGCTTTTCCGGCGCGATCCGGCCGCGGCGGGAGGGTAGTTCGGCCATGATCGCGGCGCGCTCGTCCTCGCCCAGGCGGCTCCATTGGGCGATTTCCGGCAGGGTGCGATGGCAGCCCAGGCACAGCCCGCTTTCGCCATCGACGGCGCAGACCTTGATGCAGGGGGTGACGATCGGGCGGGGCGGGGCGGCGTTCACGGTCCCTATCTGAAACCACCTGCGACGGACTGCAAGTTTGCGTCCTGCGGCGGCGCGCCCTATGTCCGCGCCCATGACCGCCACGCCCTTCGACGACATCCGCGCCCTGATCTCCTCCTTCGAGCCGCCGCGCTCGGACTTGGCCGAGGGGCTGGAGGCCGGACTTGGCCGCTTCAGCGACACCGCCGCCTGGATCGCCGCCTGGACCGGCCGGGCGCGTCCGACCGTCAACCGGCCAGTGGTGGCGCTCTACGCCGCCGCCTATGCCGCGTCCGAAACCGCTGCTGTCCGTGCGCGGCTGGAGGCGTGCTCCGCGGGCGGCGCCGTGATCAACCGCATCGCCCAGGGCAACGGCGCGGGGCTTGAGGCCTTCGACCTCGCCATCGACCGCCCGGGCGGCGACGGGATCACCAAGCCGGCCATGAGCGAAAAGGAATGCGCCGCCACCATGGCCTTCGGCATGGAGGCCCTGGCCAAGCAGCCAGACCTGCTGATCCTCGGCGCGCTCAGCGGCGCGGCGGGCGCGGCGGCGGCGGGCCGCCTGCTGACGGCGCTGGAGGAGGGGACGCCTCCGCTCGACGCCCTGCGCGACAAGGGCGGTCGCGACATGGCCGCCATCGCCGGCGCCATCCTGGCCGCCCGCAGCCAACAGACCCCTGTGCTGCTCGACGGGGCCTGCGCCCTGGCGGCGGCGGCGGCCCTGCATGACCTGCATCCCGGCATCATCGCCCACTGCCGTCTGGCGGAGCGTCCCCATGGGGAGGCCGCGGCCCGCGCGGCGGAGCGTCTGCGCCTGACCCCGCTGCTGACCATCGGTCTGGATGACGGGGAAGCCGGCGCCGCGGGCGTCGCGGCGGTGGATTTCATCCGTGCGGCCTGCCTTTCGGTCGTACGCTGACCATCGCATAACGATGGTCTTACGTTGACGCTAACGTCATCTAGGCAAACGTCCGTTTGACCCCTATCATCGCTTCCATGACACGGCCCCCGAACGAGAGCGGCCGGCCGACGGGAGTGCATGATGAATCTCGACTTCTCGCCCGAGGACCTCGCATTTCGTGAGGAGGTCCGTGCCTTCATCGCCGAAAACTATCCGGCCAGCCTGAGGGCGGTTCAGGAAGAGGGCGAGGAGATGGCCAAGGAGGACTTCCTCTCCTGGCACCGCATCCTGGCCAAGAAGGGCTGGGTCGCCCCGGCCTGGCCGACCGAGTACGGCGGTCCCGGCTGGTCGTCCGTCCAGCGCTACATCTGGTCAGAAGAACTGGCCCGCGCCGACGCCGTGCCGATCCTGCCCTTCGGCATCAACATGGTCGGGCCGGTGATCTACACCTTCGGCACCCCCGAGCAGAAGCAACGCTTCCTGCCGCCGACCCTGACCGGCGACATCTGGTGGTCGCAGGGCTATTCCGAGCCGGGCGCCGGCTCCGACCTCGCCAGCCTCAAGACCAAGGCCGAGCGCTTCACCGGCGACGACGGCAAGGAATACTACCTGGTCAACGGCCAAAAGACCTGGACCACGCTCGCCCAGCACGGCGACTGGATCTTCTGCCTGGTCCGCACCGATCCCAACGCCAAGATCCAGGAGGGCATCTCCTTCCTGCTGATCGACATGAAGTCGCCTGGCGTCACCGTCCGCCCGATCATCACCCTGGGCGGCGAGCACGAGGTCAACGAGGTCTGGTTCGAGAACGTGAAGGTGCCGGTCGAGAACCGCATCTACGAAGAGAACAAGGGCTGGACCTGCGCCAAGTTCCTTCTGGCGCACGAGCGCTCCGGCATCGCCGGCGTCGCCCGCTCCAAGCGCGGCATCGAGCGCATTCGCCAGATCGCCGCCGAGGAACTGGCCGACGACGGAAACCCGCTGATCCAGGACCCGCTGTTCCGCCGCAAGATCGCCGAGCTGGAGATCGACCTGACGGCGCTGGAGTTCACCGAGCTGCGCACCCTGGCGTCCGAGCACGCCGGCAAGGGGCCCGGTCCGGAATCCTCGGTGCTGAAGATCAAGGGCACCGAGATCCAGCAGCGCATCACCGAACTGGTGCTGGAGGCGTCGGGCAACTACGGCGCGCCGTACTTCCGCGGCTTTCCGAAGGAGGGCGGCAACGCCCTGCCGATCGGGCCCGATCACGCCCGCCGCGCCGCGCCGACCTATTTCAACGTCCGCAAGACGTCGATCTACGGCGGGTCCAACGAGATCCAGCGCAACATCATCGCCAAAATGGTTCTCGGGCTCTGAGCCCGGTCCTGCACAAGAACACTCGCGTTTAGGGAAGCCTCATGGACTTCAACTTCTCCGAAGAGCAATCGATGCTGCGCGATACGATCGCCAGCTATCTGCAGGACAAGTACGACTTCGAAACCCGCCGCAAGATCGTCTCCTCCGAGAGCGGCTGGCGGGCGGACTACTGGAAGGCCTTCGCCGAAGAGCTGGGCATCCTCGGCGCCTCGTTCTCGGAAGAGCTGGGTGGCCTCGGCGGCGGCGCGCTCGACAACATGATCGTCATGGAAGAGTTCGGCAAAGCCCTGGTCATCGAGCCCTATCTTGGCACGGTGATCATCGGCGGCGGCTTCCTGAAGCACTCGGGCCACACTGACGCCGCCGACCACATCGCCAGCATCGTGGCCGGCGAGACCACCATCGCCTTCGCCTATGCCGAGGCCCAAGGCCGCTACACCCTGTCTGACCTGAAGACCACGGCCAAGAAGGACGGCTCCGGCTGGGTTCTGAACGGCCACAAGGCGGTCGTCGTCGGCGCGCCCTTCGCCAGCCACCTGATCGTCACCGCCCGCACCGGCGGCTCGCAGCGCGAGGCTTCGGGCGTGTCGGTGTTCCTGGTCGACAAGCACGCCAAGGGCGTCACCACCCGTGACTATCCCACGGTCGACGGCGGCCGGGCTTCGGAGGTCTATTTCGACAACGTCTCGATCCCCGCTGACGCCCTGATCGGGGCCGAGGGCGCGGGTCTGCCGCTGGTCGAGAAGGTGGTGGACGAGGCGACCGCCGCCGTCTGCGCAGAGGGCGTGGGCGTCATGCGCAAGCTGCATGAAGGCACCCTCGACTACGCCAAGCAGCGCAAGCAGTTCGGCACCGCCATCAGCAACTTCCAGGTGCTGCAGCACCGCATGGTCGATATGTTCATCGAACTCGAGCAGTCGGTCTCCATGACCTACATGGCGACCCTGAAGCTGGGCGAGAGCGACGCCGAGCGCGCCAAGGCCGTCTCCTCGGCCAAGGTCCGCATTGGTCGCGCCCTGAAGTTCTGCGGCCAGAGCGCCATCCAGATCCACGGCGGCATGGGCATGACCGACGAATTGGCCATCGGCCACTACTTCAAGCGCGGGACGATCATCGAGGGCCTGTTCGGCTCCGTCGATCACCACCTGACCCGCTATGAGCGCCTGAGCTTCGACAAGGCGGCCTGACGGTCATCCAGGCTGGAAACATAAAGGCCCGCCGTGAGGCGGGCCTTTTCTTTGTCAGCTCAACTTGTCCCCGCGCCCCAGCCGATCCGGCAGCGCCTCGCCGGCGGGCGTGAATTCGAGCGACACCGAGTTGATGCAGTAGCGCAGGCGCGTCGGCGGCGGGCCGTCAGGGAAGACGTGCCCCTGGTGGCTGCCGCAGCGGGCGCAAACCGTCTCGATCCGCACCATGCCGTAGCTGGTGTCCTTGATCCCCTTCACATGGGTCTCGTCGATGGGCGCGTAGAAGCTGGGCCAGCCGGTGCCGCTCTCGAACTTGGTCTCGTGCTTGAACAGCGGCAGGCCGCACAGGCGGCAGCAATAGGCGCCGGGGCTCTTCTCGCCCAGCAAGCCGCCGCAGAAGGGGGCCTCCGTGCCGTGGTGGAGCAGGACCTCGCGCTCCTCGCGCGTCAGGTCCGCCTCCAGCCGTTCGCGCTCGGCGGGGGAGGGCGGGGTCAGGTCGAAACCGGACGGAGAGATCGTTGGGGTGCTGGCGGTGTCTGTCATGGCTTCCAATGTAGGATCGACGAGTCGTCTTTAGAACGAGGAAGCGATCAAATGATCACCGCCACCACGCCGACCATCGCCGAACGCACCATCGTCCAGACCCTGGGCGTCGTCACGGGCGAGGCGATCCTCGGCGCCAACGTGTTCCGGGACCTCTTCGCCAGCGTCCGCGACATCGTCGGCGGCCGCTCGGGCAGCTACGAGACCGTCCTGCGTCAGGCGCGCGACACCGCCCTGCGCGAAATGCAGGACGAGGCCCGCAAGCTGGGCGGCGACGCCGTCGTGGGCGTGGACCTCGACTATGAGACCCTGGGCGCCCAGAACGGCATGCTGATGGTCACCGCCAGCGGAACCGCCGTGAAGCTGGGCTAGGCGCGGCTTGACGCCTCGGCCATCAGCGTCTCCAGCCGATCGATACCGACGCGTATGCTGCCGTCCGGCGTGTAGTCCTCAGTGATCACCCCGCGATAGTGCAGGCCGACGGCCGCGCCGATGTGGACGTGCGTGTAGTTGGACCAGTAGCCCGGCAGCACCTCGATCACCGTGGTTTCCGGGTCGAGATAGAGCATGTTGGTCAGGTTGGCGCCGTGCATGGACAGGATCACGTTGGCTCCGTCCAGCATCGCTGTCTGATCGGCCACCGAGACGTCGCCTTCGCCGAAGAAGACGCTTTCGAACCCATGGCGGGCGAGGAAGGCGTCGAACGCCGCGTCCTCGACGATGCTGCGGGCTCTGCTGACGCCCGGCGGGCTTCTGCGAATGTAGATGTTGCGCCCGCCCTTGCGGGGAGCCAGCCCCATTGTCTCCCGTACCCACTGAACCCCTTCGAACGAGGCGGGCTCCTGGATGAGGAAGGGGTCGCGCACCGGCATGATGTCCTTGAAGAACGCCATGCGCCGTTCGCCCGCCGCTCGGGTCAGCATTTCCTTCTGGAACGGCAGTAGGATGGCCGTCTCCTGCATCAGCAGGACCGTGGTCTCCGCGTCCTGCGTCATCCTGATCTTGGGCAGGAAGAACAGCTTATAGTGGTAGTAGTTTTGCAGGTAGACGTCGGTGAGGACCGCGCCGCCGCTGACGAAATTCAGCTGGTCCCACGCCTCCAGGATCGATTCCCGCAGAGTCAGGAATTCGGGCGTGCGGCAGTAGCGCCCGATCTTGGCCGAAAGGGGCGGGTTGTCCCAGTCGTCCTCCGGTCCGGCGTTGATCATGATCGGCGTGCCGTTGCGGTTCAGCGCCAGCATGCCGTCCAGGATCACCACGTAGTCGCCGGCCAGTACGCCGCTGCGCCGAACACGCCGGGCGTCGATCTGTTCGCGATAACGCTCGCGTCGCTGCTCGCTGGCCGCGAACACCTGCACCCGGTCCATGCCGTCCAGGGAGTCGGGCACGATCTCCGACCGGCCCGTGAACCTGGGGCTCTGGTAGAAGTAGGTCGGCGCCGGCTGCATTTCAGTGAACATCGTCACGTCCTGTCTGTCGGCGGCGCATGCTTGGGCGCTTCGGACAGTTAGGCAACCGGCGGTTTGGGACCTTCTACTTAACCGCCTTCGTGCCGGCGCGGGCGATCTGGCCGTCCTGAACGGGGGTGCCGCCGCTGACGCCCAGGGCGCCGACGATCTTGCCGCCGATGACGATCGGCTCGCCGCCTTCGATGGCCACGGCCTGGGCGAAGATGGCGTTCAGCGTGCCGCCCTTGACCGCCTCGTAGAAGGCCAGGGTCGGGCGCTTGAAATGGGCGGAGGTCACCGCCTTGCGGCCGGCGACGTCGAGGGCGGAATAGGCCGTGCCGTCCATCTTTTCGGTCAGCACCACCTGGCCGTTCGGCTCGACGATGGTGGCGACGATCAGCCAGCCGTTGGCGGCGGCTTCGGCCTGGGCCGCCTGGGCGACCTTGCGCGCGTCAGCCAGGCTGATCGGGGCGCCGTAGGGCAGGTCGATGGTCGAGGGGGCGGCGGGCGCTCCGGACTGCGCGGAGGCGTCCGTAGCCATGAGGATGGAAGCCATGGCGAGTCCTATGGCGAGGGGTTTGACGAAATGGCTCATGGTGCGTCTCCCTTTGTTTTGTCTACCGGTGTCATGAGCCTGCTTCGTGTGCAACCCCGCAAGGGCGCCGTTGCGTGAGCGTTGCAAAGCCGAAAGCCTGCCTCTACTCGAAATGCCAACGAGACACCGTGGGAGACGGTCAGCTGATGTTTTCGAAGATTCTGATCGCCAACCGGGGCGAGATCGCGGTGCGGGTGATCAAGACCTGCCGTCGCCTGGGCATCAAGACGGTGGTGGTCTATTCGGAAGCCGACGCCGACAGCTTGGCGGTGGAGATGGCCGACGAGACCGTGTTCATCGGTCCGGCCCAGGCTAGCGAATCCTACCTCGTCGCCGACAAGATCATCGCCGCCTGCAAGCAGACCGGCGCTGAAGCCGTTCATCCGGGCTTCGGCTTCCTGTCGGAAAAGGCCGAGTTCGCCCAGCGCTGCGCTGACGAGGGGATCGTCTTCATCGGCCCCAACCCCGGCGCCATCAGCGCCATGGGCGACAAGATCGAATCCAAGAAGTTCGCGCAAGGAGCCGGCGTCTCCTGCGTCCCCGGCCACATCGGCGAGATCGGCGACACCGCTCACGCCGTGAAGATCGCTGAGGAGATAGGCTATCCGGTGATGATCAAGGCGTCGGCGGGCGGCGGCGGCAAGGGCATCCGCGTCGCCTGGACCCGCAAGGACGTGGAGGAGGGCTTCCCCGCCGTCCGCGCCGAGGCCAAGGGCGCCTTCGGCGACGACCGCATCTTCATCGAGAAGTTCATCGAAAGCCCGCGCCACATCGAGATCCAGGTGCTGGGCGACAAGCACGGGAACGTGGTCCACCTGTTCGAGCGCGAATGCTCGATCCAGCGCCGCAATCAGAAGGTCATCGAGGAGGCTCCGTCTCCGCTGCTGGATGAGGCGACCCGCAACGCCATGGGGGCCCAGGCCGTCGCCCTGGCCCAGGCCGTCAACTACGACAGCGCCGGCACGGTCGAGTTCGTGGCCGGCCAGGACAAGAGCTTCTACTTCTTGGAGATGAACACCCGCCTGCAGGTGGAGCACCCGGTGACCGAACTGATCACCGGCCTCGACCTTGTGGAGCAGATGATCCGCTCCGCCGCCGGCGAGAAGCTGAACGTCAGCCAGGACAAGCTGAAGATCAAAGGCTGGGCCATCGAGAGCCGCATCTACGCCGAGGATCCGTACCGCAAGTTCCTGCCGTCCATCGGCCGCCTGGTGCGCTACGATCCTCCCAAGGAGGGCGACATGGGCGCCTATCTCGTCCGCAACGACGCAGGGGTGCGCGAGGGCGACGAAATCTCGATGTTCTACGATCCCATGATCTCCAAGCTCTGCACCTGGGCTACGGACCGCGAGATCGCCATCGAGGGCATGGCCCGCGCGCTAGAGGACTTCCATATCGAGGGCCTCGGCCAGAACATCCCGTTCCTGGCCGCGGTCATGGACCAGGAGCGTTTCCGTTCCGGCAAGCTGGCCACCAGCTACATCGCCGACGAATTCCCGGAAGGCTTCAACGGGACCGAACCGACCGACTTCCAGAAAGATGTGCTCACCGCCGTCGGCTGCGCCATGCAGCGGCTGCTGGGCCTGCGCGCCGGCACGCCGGAACGCAGCGACTGGACCGTCTTCGTCGGCCATGAGGCTCGCCCGGTCCGCCTGCGCGGCGACGCGCCGCTCAGCATCGAGCTGACGGGCGAGGGGCGGGCCCTCACCCTGGAGATCACCGACTGGCGTCCGGGCAAGCCGCTGTTCCGCGGCCGCCTGAACGGGACCGCCTTCACCGTCTCCGTGGCCCCCGCCGCCGAGGGCTTCGTCATCCGCCACCGCGCCGCCAAGGCCAAGGTGCTGGTGCTGACCCCCCGCTCGGCCGAACTGCACGGCAAGTTGCCGCCCAAGCAGGCGGCCGACACCTCCAAGATGATCATCTCCCCCATGCCGGGCCTGGTGGTCTCCATGGACGTGGCCGTGGGCCAGGAGGTCAAGGAGGGCGAGGTGGTCTGCGTCATCGAGGCGATGAAGATGCAGAACATCATCCGCGCCGAGCGGGACGGGATCGTGAAGACCGTCTCAGCCAAGGGCGGCGATCCCGTCGCGGCGGACGAAGTCCTGGTCGAGTTTGCGTAAGAGCCTCCCTCTCCCTTGATGGGAGAGGGGCAGGGGTGAGGGTGGCGACGGCTGTTCCGCCGCGCCGTCCTCCACCGCCATATCACCCTCATCCCCGACCCTTCTCCCATCAAGGGAGAAGGGGGAGTCCCCAACCACCCGCCACTCAGGCGAAGTTTATATGTACATATGCGCTTGCGATCTCGTCCCTAAACCCCTCCGCTTCCCTCGCTCCAGCTTCACCCTTAGATTTCGGGCGATGACTCGCAGGGGATGTGGATGAACACCGATTGGGCGGAGCTGTTGACGTCCTCCACGGGGCGCCTGGCCCGGGGGCCGTTCCTGCTGGTGACCGCGCTGCTGGTCGCGGCGGTAGCCGTCTATGACGCGGTGGGCGGCACGCTGCACCTGTTCACCGGCTGGTTCGTCTATCCGGCCCTGCTCTATGTGGGCGCCTGCGTGCTGTCCAAGCGGCTGCACGACCGGGGCCGCTCCGGCTGGTGGGCGGCGCTGATCCTGGTCGCGTTCGTCGCGGCTTGGCCCTATCCCAGCAGCTTCGTGGACTCGCTGTTCTGCGTGGTGCTGTTCTGGGCGGTGATCGAGCTGGGCGTCATGCCTGGCGAGCAGGGCGCCAACCGCTTTGGCCCAAACCCGCTGAAGTCTCAGGTCGCCTAGACCGGCGGCTCGGCGTCCTCGACGGCTCCGAACACCTGGCGGAAGCTGGATTTCAGCGCTTCATCCGCCTCGTCCATGGTCACCGGCAGGCCCAGGTCCACCAGGCTGGTGACCCCGTGCTCGCGCTGGCCGCAGGGGACGATGCCGTCGAAGTGGCTCAGCTCGGGCTCCACGTTCAGGCTGATCCCATGGAACGACACCCATTTGCGCAGCTTCACGCCCACGGCGGCGATCTTGTCCTCGCGCGACCAGCCGGCGCCCTTGCGCTCGATCCAGACGCCCACGCGGCCGTCGCGCAGCTCGCCGACCACGTTGAAGCGGGCCAGGGCGCCGATCACCCAGTCCTCCAGGGCCGCGACGAAGGCGCGCACGTCCCGCTGGCGCTCCTTCAGGTCGAGCATGACATAGGCCACCCGCTGGCCGGGGCCGTGATAGGTGAACTGGCCGCCGCGCCCGCTCTCGAACACTGGGAATTGGTCGGGGCTCAGCAGGTCGCCGCCCTTGGCGCTGATTCCCGCCGTGTAGAGGGGCGGGTGCTCCAGCAGCCAGATCAGCTCGCCGGCCGTACCCTCCGCGATGGCCGCCGCGCGGGCCTCCATGGCCGCCACGGCCTCGGGGTAGGGGACAGGGCGGCTGGAGACGGCCCAGCCCACGGCCGCGCCGTCCGCGCGCCCGAATGCGGCCATTTCCGTTAACGGCTTTAACTTCTGATCAAGCATGACGCCCGCACTCTAGCCCCTGCCGAAGGTCAAAACGACCGGAGGGATTCTTCAGGGTGAGTTGGTGAGTTAGGTCAGCGCCGTCAATGTCGAGATCTCCGTGGTTCTCGGCCGTTCGATCCTGCCTATGCAGCAACTGCTGCGCATGGGCCGGGGCGCGGTGATTCCCCTGGACGCCCGGGCCACGGACGAGGTCTGGATCCTGGCCAACAACCACCCGGTGGCCCGTGGAGAGATCCAGATCATGGACGATCGGATCTCGATTCAGGTCACTCGCGCGGCGAATGTTTACGACTTCATGGCCGGAGCGACGTAACTCCGCTTCACAAATCAAAATCAATTTGCTACGCCCCGCGCCTCACCACGAGCGGTCGTGGCGGAATTGGTAGACGCGCAGCGTTGAGGTCGCTGTGGGGCAACCCGTGGAAGTTCGAGTCTTCTCGACCGCACCAGTGAAAAACGTAAGGAACGGCGCTTAGGGTCAAACCTAGTTCGGATCAGGAGGTCCCCATGAAAAGGGAAGAAGCCGACCTGAACGACGCCGAGATGCAGAAGTCCGGCATCGCCATTCCTGAGCCAGACGTCGCCGAGGATCTTGAAGACCTCGCCCTCGGCGACGACTACGCTCTCAACCCCGAATACGTCGAAATGGTCATCGACGCCGCAGACCGCGGCGACGGCGAGCGTTTGCGCGAACTGGTCGGCGCCCTTCACCCGGCCGACATCGCCGACCTGATGGGCTTCCTGACCGCCGACTACCGCGAAGAGGTGATTCCCCACCTCGCGCCCGAATCGCTGGCCGAGGTGATCTCCGAGCTGGAGGACAACCTGCGCGAGGAGGTGCTGGACGCGACCCCGTCCCACACCCTGGCCCGGGCTCTGGAAGAGCTTGATTCGGACGACGCCGCCGACGTGGTCGACGACCTCGAGGACGACAAGCGCGAGCAGGTGCTCGCCGCCATGGACGAGGGCGACCGCGCCGCCATCGAGAACACCTTGTCCTATGAGGACGAGACCGCCGGCCGCCTGATGCAGCGCGAGGTGCTGGCCGCGCCTCAGTTCTGGACCGTGGGTCAGACCATCGACCACATTCGGGCCGCCGGCGACGAGCTGCCCGAGCTGTTCTTCGAAGTCTATGTGATCGACCCGTCCTACAAGCCGGTGGGCGCGATCCCGGCCTCGACCCTTCTGCGGGCCAAGCGCGAGACCAGCCTGGTCGAGATTATGGAGGCGGTGACCGAGATCACCACCGACATGGACCAGGAAGAGGTCGCCTACATCTTCGACAAGTACCACCTGATCAGCGCCCCGGTGATCGACCCCGGCGGCCGCCTGGTGGGCCAGATCACCGTCGACGACATCGTCGGCGTCATCCAGGAAGAGAGCGAGGAGGACATCCTCGCCCTGGCCGGCGTGGGCGATGCGGGCCGGGACGCCGGCGTGCTGGACGCCGCCCGCTCGCGCCTGCCGTGGCTGGTGGTCAACACCATCACCGCCGCCCTGGCCGCCAGCGTCATCGGCGCCTTCCAGGACGAGATCGGCAAGCTGGTCACCCTCGCCATCCTCATGCCCGTGGTCGCCTCGCTGGGCGGCAACGCCGGCACCCAGACCCTGGCCGTCGCCGTGCGGGCCCTGGCCAGCCGCGAACTGAACGCCGCCAACGCCCTGCGCATCGTCATGCGCGAGATGAGCGTCGGACTGATCAACGGCGTCGCCCTGGCCGCCATCATGGCGCTGGCCGTGTTCGCGGTGTTCCACGACGGGATGCTGTGCCTGACCATCGCCCTGGCGCTGGTCATCAACCTGTTCCTGGCGTCGCTGGCCGGCATCCTGGTGCCGCTGGCGCTGGACAAGCTGGGCAGGGACCCGGCTGTTTCATCGTCAGTCTTCGTCACCTTCGTGACCGACTTCATGGGCTTTCTGTCGTTCCTCGGCCTTGCGGCGATCATCCTTCTATAATCTCAGGCGTTTAGGCCTCGTTCTTGCGACGAGGAGCCGAAACCAACCGGCTCTTGTGCCAAACTGGATCATGTTCACCCGATGAAACCGCGTCATCAGGTCTCTCGAACCGCCATCGATCTCATCAAGGGATTCGAAGGGTGCCGTCAGAAGGCCGTCCAGTTGCCCGACGGCCGCTGGACGATCGGCTACGGCCATACCCTGACCGCGAGGGAAGGGGCCGTGGTCACCGAGCCTGACGCCGAAGCGCTGCTGATGTACGACCTGATCGCGGTTGCGCACGCCATCAATGAGCTGACCTTCACCCCGCTCAACCAGAACCAGTTCGACGCCCTGTCGTGCTTCGCCTTCAACATCGGCATCGATGCGTTCCGCCACTCGGCGGTCCTCCGACGCATCAACGAGGGCGCGCTGATCCAGGCCGCCTGCGCCATGGAGATGTGGCGCAAGGCCGACTTCGAGGGCGAGCGCATCGTCATCGACGCCCTGGTTCGCCGCCGCGCCGCCGAGAAGACCCTGTTTCTGACGCCCCAAGGCGGCAAATGGGTGGCCGCGCCGTCGCCCCTGCTGCAGCCCAAGGTCGACTATGACGCGGCCCTGACCGTCCCGGTCCAGACGCCCACCGCCGTCACCGCCGTCTTCGAGGACGGCAAGGCGCGTGTTGAGCGTGACCAGGGCCAGCCGCAATCCGCACCCGTGCCCGAGCCCGAGGTGGTCAGCGCCAGCGAGCGCGCGGCCGAAGGCGTCGGCGCCCGTCTGTCCGCCATCTTCGCCGACGAGACGGAGCCCAAGCCCGCGCCGCCCGAGCCTGAACCCGTCGCCCCGCTGGTCCCCGAGGCCGAGCGCAAGCCGTTCCTGTGGTCGCCTGAGCCCGCCGCTGCTGCTGAAGCCGCTCCCGAGGCGCCGGACGTGGTGCTGGCGCCCGAGGCTCACGACGAGCTGCACCAACCGGTCGAGGACGCTTCGGACGAGCCGATCTTCACCCTGCCGGGGGTGTCGTCCTTCGATCCGCATCCTGATGAGGAGCCGGAAGCGGCTCGCGCCCTGACGCCCGAGGGCCAGGACGCCCAGGTCGAGGTCGCCGCCCCGCACGCCTTCGAAGGGACGGATCAAGAGCTCAAGCCCGCCGAGACCGTGGCCTATTCCGAACCGCCGCCCCGGATTCTGCACGTCGAGGCCGCGCCGCCGCCCGAGCATCAAGACGAGCAGGCCTTCTCCTGGATCACGCCCCAGCGTCGGGCGCGCCGCGGCAAGGATGGCCAGCCGGTCCGCGGCGGTTTCACCATGCCGGCCGTCGCCGGCGTGACCGGCGCCGTGGCGTTCGCCTTCAGCGTCCTGATGATTCCCAACGCCGCGCCGGATCCCAACGGCGATCCGACGATCGGCCTGATGATCCTGTGGGGTTTCGGCGCCTTGGGCATCGCCTTGTTCGGTTGGGCGGCCTATCGCCTCCTGACCTTGCTTGGCGGGGCCGAGAAGGACGACGACAAGGCATGATCTTGCGCGGGGCTCGTGATATCCGGGTTTCATGATCCCGAATTCCGGCCCCGCACTCGATTTCGCTCTCGGTGAGACCGCCGACGCGATCCGTGAAACCACCGCCCGCTTCGCGGCGGACAAGATCGCGCCTCTCGCGGCGAAGATCGACGAGACCAACACCTTCCCCCGCGAGCTGTGGCCCCAGATGGGCGAGCTGGGCCTGCACGGGATCACGGTGGAGGAGGCCGATGGCGGCCTCGGTCTCGGCTATCTCGAGCACGTAGTAGCCATGGAGGAGGTTTCCCGCGCCTCAGCCTCGGTGGGCCTCAGCTACGGCGCTCACTCGAACCTCTGCGTCAATCAGATCCGCCGCTGGGCCACGCCGGACCAGAAGGGCCGCTACCTGCCCAAGCTGATCAGCGGCGAGCATGTCGGCTCCCTGGCCATGAGCGAGGCCGGCGCCGGCTCGGACGTGGTCTCCATGAAGCTGAAGGCGGAGAAGGTCGGCGACCGCTACATCCTGAACGGCACGAAGTTCTGGATTACCAACGCCCCGCACGCCGACACCCTGGTCGTCTATGCCAAGACCGGCGAGGGCAGCGGCGGCATGACCGCCTTCCTGATCGAGAAGGGCTTCAAGGGCTTCAGCGTCTCCAAGAAGCTGGACAAGATGGGCATGCGCGGTTCGGACACAGCCGAGCTGGTGTTCGAGGACTGTGAAGTCCCTGAAGAGAACGTCATGGGCCCGGTCGGCGGCGGCGTCGGCGTGCTGATGAGCGGCCTGGACTATGAGCGCGCCGTGCTGTCGGCCGGCCCGCTGGGCATCATGCAGGCCTGCCTGGACGTCGTCCTGCCCTACGTCCGCGACCGCAAGCAGTTCGGCAAGGCCATCGGCTCGTTCCAGCTGATGCAGGCCAAGGTGGCGGACATGTATGTCGCGCTGAGCTCGGCCCGCGCCTACGTCTATGCCGTGGCCCGCGCCTGTGACGCGGGCAAGACCGCGCGCTACGACGCGGCGGGAGCGATCCTGCTGGCTTCGGAGAACGCCGTGAAGGTCAGCCTGGAGGCCGTGCAGGCTCTCGGCGGCGCCGGCTACACCAAGGAGTGGCCGGTGGAGCGCCTGGTCCGCGACGCCAAGCTTTATGACATCGGCGCCGGAACCAACGAAATCCGCCGCTTCCTGATCGGCCGCGAGCTGATCGGCGCCTGATCAGCCGTGGCGGTTTACATTCGGGACGAGGGAGCCTAGAGCCTCCAGCCTTTATGACAGGTATGTGACACCTGCGAGGGCGGACCGATGATCAAGATGTTCCAGGCGCTGATGCCCAAGGAAGAGCGCTTCTTCGACCTCTTCGACCGGCACGCCCAGACCCTGGCGCTCGGGGCCCGCGCCCTGCGTGAGCTGCTGGACGGCGGTCCGGGCCTGGAAGCTGCCTGCGCCCGGGTCATACAGCACGAGAACGAGGCCGACGACGTGGCCCGTGAAGTGATGCTGGCCGTACGCCGCACCTTCATCACCCCCTTTGACCGCAGCGACATCAAGGGCCTGACAGCCTCGCTGGATGACGCCATCGACCAGATGCAGAAGACGGCCAAGACCATCGCCCTGTTCGAGGTGAAGACCTTCGAGCCGAAGATGCGCGAGATGGCCGACCTGATCATCGACGCCGCCGACCGCACCGTGGCCGGCGTGGCCCTGCTGTCGAAGATGCGCGAGAACAGCAGCGCCCTGAACGCCTTCGCCGAGGCGGTGATCCAGCTGGAAGAGAAGGGCGACACCCTGCACGACGAGGGGCTGAAGGCCCTGTTCCTGGCCAACCAGGACCAGGCGATGAACTTCATCGTCGGCCGCGAGATCTATAGCCACCTGGAGAAGGTGCTCGACCGGTTCGAGGACGTGGCCAACCGCGTCAGCGGCATCCTGATCGAACACCTCTAGTCGGGGCACGCCGCCGTGGAGCTGCTTCCCTTCGTCATCGTGCTGATCGGCATTGCGCTGCTGTTCGACTTCCTGAACGGCCTGCACGACGCCGCCAATTCCATCGCCACCATCGTGGCGACGCGCGTCCTGCCGCCCAACTGGGCGGTGTTCTGGGCGGCGTTCTTCAACTTCATCGCCTTCATGGTGTTCGGCCTGCACGTGGCCAACACGGTGGGCACGGGGATCATCTCGCCGGACCTGATCGACAACCGGGTGATCTTCGGAGCCCTGATGGGCGCCATCTCCTGGAACGTCATCACCTGGATGCTGGGCATCCCGTCCTCGAGCTCCCACGCCCTCATCGGGGGCCTGCTGGGCGCGGGAATCAGCAAGGCTGGATTCTCGGCCGTGGTGCTGAAAGGCGTGCTGAAGACGACCTTCGCCATCGTTCTGTCGCCGACCGTTGGTTTTCTGCTCGCCCTCGTCCTGGTCCTGATCGTTTCCTGGGCCTTCCTGAAAACTTCTCCTGCACGGGCGGACGGAATCTCGCGCAAGCTGCAGTTCGTGTCCGCTTCGCTCTATTCGCTGGGGCATGGCGGCAATGACGCGCAGAAGACCATGGGGATCATCGCAGTACTCATGTACTCGAACGGCATGATGCAAGGGGGCTTTCACGTCCCGTTCTGGGTGGTGATCACCTGCCAAAGCATGATGGCGCTCGGCACGCTCATGGGCGGCTGGAAGATCGTCCACACCATGGGCTCCAAGATCACGCGCCTGTCCCCGATGCAGGGTTTCTGCGCCGAGACGGGCGGGGCGATCACCCTGTTCGGGGCGACCTACCTGGGCATCCCGGTCTCCACGACCCACACCATCACGGGCGCTATCGTCGGGGTGGGCGCCGCGCGCCGCGTGTCGGCCGTGCGATGGAACGTGGCCAAGAGCATCGTCACCGCCTGGGTGATCACCATGCCTGCGGCCGGCGCCATCGGCGCGGCCTTCTATTTCCTGTCCGGCCTGTTCGCATGATCAAGCAGCAGATGATGATCGACGCCGACGGCCAGGAGGTCGGCCAGCAGTATGCCGCCCTGCCGTTCCGGGATCGGGAGGGGCTGGAGATCCTGCTGATCACCTCCCGCGAGACACAGCGCTGGGTCATCCCCAAGGGCTGGCCGATGGAGCGCAAGACCGCCGCCGGAGCCGCGGCCACCGAAGCCTGGGAAGAGGCGGGCGTTAAGGGCGAAGTTACCGAGACCGCCATCGGCGCATATCGCTATGACAAGGTGCTGAAGAAGGGCGAGAGCCTGCGCTGCCGGGTGGACGTTTTCCCGCTGCGCGTGCTGGTTCAGACCATCTCTTGGCCCGAAAGCGACCAGCGGACCCTGAAGTGGTTCAAGCCGAGCGAGGCGGCGGACGCCGTGGCCGAGCCGGAGCTGGCCGAACTGATCCGCGCCTTCACGCCGCCGGCCAGGTTCTAGGCCGCGCGGAGCTGGGCCGGCTCTTCGTCGAACAGGTCGAAATAGGCTTCCCAGGGTTCCGGCTGGCTGCGGCGCAGCTGGGCGTCGTCGATGACGCGGACCACCTGGCCCTCGCGCTCATTCCAGACGACCGTGATGTCGGCCACCCGGGCGACGCCGCCGCCGAGGGCCTGCATCACATCGGCCTGAGCCAGGCGCTCGGGGCTGATGCGCAGCTTGGTGCGGTTGGGGCCGGCCGGTTCGGCCACGTCGGCGAAGGCCAGAACCGCGCTGATCATGTCCGAGGACAGGGGCGAGGTGGTGAAGGGGCGGAAGGCGAAGAGGGCGGTCATCGGCGGCGATCCAGCTCTGCGGTGTTGCTGAGAATGAATTTGAATGGGCGCTGCGACAAAATCGGTCGTATGGTGTGAGCATGCGTCACGACAAGGCAGCTCTACTTCTCGACCTCGCGCGCCGGCTTGCAGGATCCGCCGAGGGTTTGACCCTGGACGAGATGGCCGAGGGCCTGGGCGTCGGCCGCCGGACCGCGGAGCGGATGCGCGACGCGGTCTGGGCCGTGTTCCCGCAGATGGAGGCGGTGGACGATCCGCCGACCAAGCGCTTCCGCATCCCCTCCGGCCTCGACAGCCTGTTTCAGGCCCCGACGGCGGACGAGATGGTCGCCCTGCGCACCGCAGCCGATTCGCTGAAGGTCAGCGGCGGCACGGCGCGGGCCGAGGCCCTGTACAGCCTGGAGCGCAAGCTGCTGGCCGCCATGCGCGCCCAGGCTCGCCGTCGGCTGGCTCCCGACATGGAGGCCCTGGTCCAGGCCGAGACCATCGCCGTCCACGCGGGCGCGCGCCCCATGGAGGACGCCGCCGTGCTGACCGCCATCCGCACGGCGATCACCGGCCTGACCGCGCTGCGCTTCAAGTACGACGGCGGGTCCAAGCCGGGCCGGGAGCGGGAGGTGACCCCGTTCGGCGTCATGTTCGGCCGCAGCAACTATCTGGTGGCGGGGGAGGGCAAGTCGCCCGAGCCGCGCACCTGGCGCCTGGACAAGATCCGCGATGTCGAGGTCATGCCTTGGCACGCCGCCCCGCCGGAAGGGTTTTCGCTACAAGCCTTCGCCGACCAGAGCTTCGGCATCTACCAGGGGGCGGTGGAGGACGTGGTTCTTCATATCACGCCGCAAGGCGCCGAGGATGCCTTGCGCTGGCGCTTCCACGCCAACCAGTCGGTGGAGCCGCAGGCCGACGGCTCGGTGATCGTCTCCTTCCGGGCCAGCGGGATGCTGGAGCTGGCCTGGCACCTGTTCACCTGGCAGGACAAGGTCCGGGTCATCTCGCCGCCTTCGCTGAAGACCATGCTGGTGCAGGAGCTGGAGAAGGCCCTGGCCGCGCACCGGACCTAGGTCGCGTCGAGCAGTTTCAACAGCTTCAGCTCCCGGTCGCGGCGCTGGCCGATGGGGCGGATTTCCAGGTCGCCGCGCTCGAAGGCGTCGAACACGGCAGGGTGGATGTAGCACTTGCGGCAGACGGCGGCCGTGTTGCCCAGGATGCCGGCCACGGCCTTCACGCAGGTGTTCAGGGTGCTCTTCGCCTGGGTCTTGTTCTCGGGCTGCGGCTGCATCGACAGGGCCTCGGCCATGGCCAGGGTGCCGGCCCAGGTGCGGAAGTCCTTGGCGGTGAAGTCCTCACCCATGGCGTCGCGCAGATAGGCGTTCACGTCGGCGGACTCGATGGGCCGGCGCTGGCCGTCGTCGTCGAGGTACTGAAACAGTCGCTGCCCCGGCAGGTCCTGGCAGACGCGGACAATGCGGGCCAGGCGACGGTCCTGGAAGCCGGTCTTGTGAGCGACGCCGCTCTTGCCCCTGAATTCGAAGATGGCGCCGGTTCCGGTCAGCTTCACATGCCGGTTGCGCATGGTCGTCAGGCCGAAGCTCTTGTTGGTCTTGGCGTATTCGTCGTTGCCGACACGAATCAGGGTCTGCTCCAACAGGCTGACCACGGCCGCCAGGACCTTTTCGCGGGGCAGGCCGCGCTTGGCCAGATCCTCTTCCAGGCGCCGACGGAGTTTGGGCAGGGCGCGGCCGAAGGCGGCGGTGCGGCCGTACTTGTGGTCGTCGCGGATGGCGCGCCAGTCGGCGTGGTAGCGGTATTGCTTGCGGCCCTTGGCGTCGCGGCCCACGGCCTGGATATGGCCGTCAGCGATCGGGGAGATCCAGACGTCGGTCCAGGCGGGTGGGATGGCCAGCTTGTCGATACGGTCGACCACGGCCAGGTCCTTGATCGCCTTGCCGTCGGCGTCCCGGTAGCTGAAGCCCTTGGCGGTCTTCACCCGGCTGAAGCCGGGATCGCCGTCATTGACGTAGGTGAGGCCCGCCGCGGTCGCGAATTCCTCCGGGCAAGTCGGCGTCTTGGTTTTGCGAGGCAAGCGGGCGTCCCTTCGCCGCCGGAACGTGGTAGGCGAGGGGACAGTTCCGCTTCCGAGATCGCCGCCTTGAACTACCGCCACGCCTTCCACGCCGGCAACTTCGCCGACCTCGTCAAGCACGGGGTGCTGACCGCCCTGATGGACGTGCTGACGCGCGACGGCGGGCCGCTGACCGTGATCGACACCCATTCCGGCGCAGGCGCCTATGACCTGACCGGCGAGATGTCGCGACGCTCCGGCGAGGCGGCGGCGGGGATCTTCCGCCTGATGGCGGCGAGCGACAGTCCGCCGGCCTTTCAGCCACTGAAGAACGCGGTGGCGGCCATGAACCGGGGCGGGGAGGTAGTGCTCTATCCCGGCTCGCCCCTGCTGGTCGCCCAGGCCCTGCGCAAGGCGGACCGCTATTTCGCCTGCGAGCTGCGCGAGGATGATTGCGAGACCTTGCGCGGGACATTGGAGCCGTTCGCCAACGCCGAGGCGCTGAACACCGACGGCTATGCGGCGGCGGTGGAGCGCCTTCCAGCCAAAGGGCGGGCCTTCGTCCTGATCGACCCGCCGTTCGAGCGCGGCGACGACTACGCCCAGATCGCCCGCGCGGTCGGGGCGGTGCGGCGCAAGAACCCCGAGGCGGCGACGGCGGTGTGGGTCCCGCTGAAGGACCTGGAGACCCTGGACCGTTTCCTGCGCGAGATGGAGGACGCCGCCGACGCCAGCCTGCTGGTGGCGGAGTCCCGGCTGCGGCCGTTGAACAATCCGATGAAGATGAACGGCTGCGCCATGGTCATGCTGGGCGCGCCGGAGGCCGTGACGGAACCGGCGACGGCGATCTGTCGCTGGGTGGCCGAGCGGCTGGGCGATGCGGGCGGCGAGGCGCGGGTCTGGCGGACCTGAGGTCGCGAAACTGTCACCGCTTGGCGCCTTTTCGCGCCTGCTAACTGTGTTACGCTGCGCTGCAACATGTCGGGGTCTTTGGAGATCGGACAATGGCCAGCGAGTTTCCCAAGCTTTCCTATGACGCCGAGCGCGCCCTGCATTTTCCGCTGGGCCTGGCGTCACCCCTTTGGCTGACCTTCGGGGGCGCGGCTGCGGCCGGAGCCGCCTGGTGGTGGATGACCCGATGGACGCAGGTCTCCAGCCTGTCGGCCGCTCTGGAGCCGACCAATCTGGAAGCCGCGCTCGCGCCGCAACCGGCGGCGACCGAGGTCGTGGCGGAGACGGTCGAGGAGGCGACGCTGCAGCTGGGCGACGTCGCCGTGGAGACGGGGGCTCCGGCGCCCGTGGTCGAGGCGGTGGTCGAACCCGTGATCGAGGCGGCCTCCGAAACGGTCGAGGCCGCGACGGAGATCGCGACCGAGGCGGCGGACGACTTCACCCGCCTGGTCGGTGTCGGGCCCCGTCTGGCCCAGGCCCTGGTGGATCGCGGCGTGCGCAACTTCGCCGAGATCGCCGCCTGGACCGAAGAAGACCTGGCCGCCGTTGACCGCGACCTGGACCTGAAGGGCCGCGCGGTGCGCGACGCCTGGGTGGCGCAGGCCAAGCGGTTCGCCGAGGTGGTCGAGGGGTAGCGCTTCTCCTTCCCCCTTGATGGGGGAAGGGCAGGGATGGGGGTGGAAGCGGTGCAGTATGTGGCGCGGCCGAGCTGAAGCCCGCCGACGCTGTCACCCTCACCCTCGGTCCCTCTCCCATCGAGGGAGAGGGAGGCGTGATTCATCGTCCCCACGGGAAAGCCCCGAAAGGTTGGAAGGGCGGCGGAGCGGCCAGACCTGCGTCAGGCGATGGGACTTTGGAGTGCCAGGTTCGACGCAGGTCGTTCCGCTCCGCGCGATCGTGTCTGGGGGCTCCTCGAGAGGACTTACAAATCTCCGAGCAAAGGCCCTGACGGGCGGGCCTCCTCCAGCGAGGAGGTCCCGGACCGCGTGGACGCCGGGGTTCCAGGCCTGCGACATCCGACGGGGCCGTGAGGCGCGCCGCCGAAGCGCTTCCCGCTCGACCGCATCCCCGCCACAGCCGGCGCTGGCCGAGCGCCCTTCCGTGCAGCGGAGACGGGGAGAGATTACGGGAGGTGTGGGAGGAGCGGATAAGTCTTCCCCTCTCCCCACTCGTGGGGAGAGGGTTGGGTGAGGGGCCTGCGGCGATTCCGCTTGCAGCGCCTTGCCCCTTGAAGCTCAGCGCCCCCTCACCCTTACCCTCTCCCCCAGAGGGGGCGAGGGGATGCTGTTGCGCTGTGGAGCTTCGTCCTGCGATCCGCGTTCCTTCAGCATGAGCACAGAGCGCGCGCATCAGGCCTGGCGGCAGGCGGAGACGATCAAGCGGTTGTCCGACCGCGTGGTCGGGGTCGGACCGATCGGGATCGGGCTGGACGGGGTGATCGCGTGGATCCCCGGGGCCAACGCCGTCTACAGCCTGGGCGCGGGCGGGCTGCTGCTGGCCCATGCCGTGCGCTCGCAGGCGGGCGGGGCGACCATCGCGCGAATGGCGGCCTATCTGGCGGCGGATACGGCCAGTTCCGGCGTGCCGATCATCGGCTGGGCGGTGGACACCCTGTTCCCGGGCCACCTGATGGCGGCGCGCGCCCTGCAGAAGGATATCGAGGCGCGCCACGGCAAGCCGGCGGACGCGGCCACGACGAAGCGCTGGCCATTCAGCCGGCGGGCGAAGTCACCTCCGGCTGCTCATAGCCCAGCTGGCGGTTGAGCTGCTCCAGCAGCTCCACGGCGGCTTCGGCCACCACGGTGCCCGGCGGGAAGATGGCGGCGGCGCCGGCGTCGCGCAGGGCCTGGAAGTCCTGGGGCGGGATCACCCCGCCCACCACCACGATGATGTCGTCGCGGCCCAGGCGGGCGAGCTCCTTCTTGAGCTCCGGCACCAGGGTCAGATGACCGGCGGCGAGGGAGCTGGCGCCCACGACCTGGACGTCGTTCTCGACCGCGTCCTTGGCGGCCTCGGCCGGGGTCTGGAACAGCGGGCCGATCTCGACCTCGAAGCCGAAGTCGGAGAAGGCGGTGGCGACCACCTTCTGGCCCCGGTCGTGACCGTCCTGCCCCATCTTGGCGACCATGATGCGGGGCTTGGCGCCGTGGGCCTCCTCGAAGGCGCGCGCCATGCCGCGGGCGCGCTGGGCGACGGGGTCGTTTCCGGCCTCGCGCATGAAGACGCCCTCGATAGCCTTGATCTGGGCGCGGTGGCGGCCGAACACATTTTCCAGCGCCGAGCTGATCTCGCCCACCGTGGCCTTGGCGCGAGCGGCGTCCACCGCCAGGGCCAGCAGGTTGCCGTCGCCCCGCGCCCCGTCCTCCAGCGCCTTCAGCGCGGCCTCTAGCGCGCGGGGGTCACGTTCGGCCTTCAGGCGGGCCAGCTTTTCGAGCTGCTGGTTGCGGACGGCGGTGTTGTCGACCTTCAGGACGGGGATGTCGTCCTCGACCTCCGGCTTGTAGCGGTTGACGCCGACCACGGTCTGGCGGCCGCTGTCAATGCGGGCCTGGGTCTTGGCGGCGGCTTCCTCGATGCGCAGCTTGGGCAGACCCTGGTCGATGGCCTTGGCCATGCCGCCCAGGGCCTCGACCTCCTCGATGTGCTGGAGGGCGCGGGCGGCGAGGTCGTGGGTTAGACGCTCGACATAGTAGCTGCCGCCCCAGGGGTCGGCGACGCGGGTCGTGCCGCTCTCCATCTGCAGGAACAGCTGGGTGTTGCGGGCGATGCGGGCGGAGAAGTCCGTGGGCAGGGCCAGGGCCTCGTCCAGGCTGTTGGTGTGCAGGCTCTGGGTCTGGCCGTTCACGGCGGCCATGGCCTCGACGCAGGTGCGCGGAACGTTGTTGAACACGTCCTGCGCGGCCAGGGACCAGCCGGAGGTCTGGCTGTGGGTGCGCAGGGACAGGCTGCGCGGGTCCTTGGGATTGAACTCGCGCTTCACCAGGCGTGCCCAGAGCAGGCGGGCCGCCCGCATCTTCGCCACTTCCATGAAGTAGTTCATGCCGATGGCCCAGAAGAACGACAGGCGCGGGGCGAACTGGTCCACGTCCATGCCGGCGGCGACGCCGGCGCGGATGTACTCGATGCCGTCGGCCAGGGTGTAGGCCAGTTCCAGGTCGGCGGAGGCGCCGGCCTCCTGCATGTGATAGCCGCTGATCGAGATCGAGTTGAACTTCGGCATTTCGCGCGAAGTGTATGAAAAGATGTCGGAAATGATCCGCATCGAGGGCGCGGGCGGATAGATGTAGGTGTTCCGCACCATGAACTCTTTGAGGATGTCGTTCTGGATCGTGCCGCTCAGCTTGGCGGCGGGCACGCCCTGTTCCTCGGCGGCGACAATGTAGAGCGCTAGGATCGGCAGGACGGCGCCGTTCATGGTCATGGACACGCTCATCTTGTCGAGCGGGATGCCGCTGAACAGGGTGCGCATGTCGAGGATGGAGTCGATGGCCACGCCCGCCATGCCGACGTCGCCCGGAACCCGCTCGTGGTCGGAGTCGTAGCCCCGGTGCGTGGCCAGATCGAAGGCCACCGACAGGCCCATCTGACCGGCCGCCAGGTTGCGGCGATAGAAGGCGTTCAATTCCTCAGCCGTGGAGAAGCCGGCGTACTGCCGGATGGTCCACGGGTTGGTCACGTACATGGTCGGGTAGGGGCCGCGGCCGAAGGGGGCGAGGCCGGGATAGCCGGACAGGAAGTCCAGCCCCGCCACGTCGCCGGCGGTGTAGGCGGGTTTGACCTGGACGCCCTCGGGCGTGGTCCAGGCGTCGCCGGACGCGGAGGGCGCGGCGGTCTGGCCGGCGGTCCAGGGCAGGGTGGCGAAGTCGGGGAACTGGCTCATGGGATCAGGCTCCCGTCATGGTCAGGGCGCGGTCGAGGACCGCCACGGCGTCCATGCCGGCGAAGACGAACTCGTCGACCCCCTCGGCCTTCAGTTCGCGCTCCAGGTCGCCGGGCTTGCCGGCCAGATAGAGATGCTTGACCCCCGCGGCCTTGAGCGTGCGGGCGGCGCGGCCGGCTTCCTCGGCGTAGCGGTCGTCGGAGGAGCAGAGGATGGCGAGAGAGGCCTTGGCCGGGGCGTATTCCTCCACCGTGCCGACCTCGGCGGCGACCCCGCCGGCGGCGAACAGGTTGCGGGCGAAGGTCAGGCGGGCGGTGTAGTCGGTGGGCGCGCCGATAGTCGCCAGGAAGATCGTCGGCTGGCCGGCGGCGGCGCGGCCGCGCAGGGCCTCGAACGGTTCTGACAGGCGCATGGGCGCCAGGGGGCGGCAGCGGCTGTCGGGGCCGGGCATGCGGGGGTCCGGCTGCTCGGCGGCGGGCTTGGGCTGGACGGCTTCGGTCTCGACCGGGGTCTCGGCGATGTTGGGGAACTCGGACGCGCCGACCAGACCGTCCGTGCGGCTGACCACGGCGGCGAGGCGGGCGGCGCGGGCCGTGTCGGTGGCGTCCTGGATCGTCCCGGCTTCAAGGGCGGCGATGATCCCGCCGGCCTGCTCGATGGCCTGGAACGCGGACCAGGCGGCCTGGGCCAGCTGGTCGGTGAGAGTGTCGAGATACCAGCTGCCGCCGGCCGGATCGGCGACGCGGCCCAGGGCGCTTTCCTCCATCAGGACCAGCTGGGTGTTGCGGGCCTGGCGGCGGGCGAAGGCGGTGGGCGGGCCGGCGGCGTCGGTGAAGCAGCCGATGCGCACCGCGTCGGCCCCGCCAGCTGCGCCCGCGAAGCCGGCGGCGGTGAGGCGCAGCAGATTGGTCCACGGATCCAGGGTGCTGAGCATGCGCCGGGAGGAGCGGGCCTCGATCCGGGGCGGCAGGCCGTCGACGCCGCAGGCCGAGGTCAGGCGGGCCCACAGGGCCTTGGCGGCGCGAACCTTGGCGACGCCGGTGAAGTATTCGCCATCCAGGCTGACACCCAGGGTGATCCGGGCGAAGGCCTTGTCCATGGGCAGGCCCGCGCGGACCAGGGCCTTGGCGTAGGCGACGGCGGAGGCGGCCATCACGCCCAGTTCCTGGGCGTCGGCGCCGCCGGCTTCGTGCACGGCGCGGCCGTTGGCGAGGAACAGCTCGGCCTTGGGATAGGTCTGGGAAAGGCGGGCGGCGACGGTGGCGGCGCTGACGAGATGGCTCTCGATCGGGCCGGGGCTGACCCCGGTCTGCGCCCAGGCGGTGAGCGGGTCGAGGTGGAAGGCCAGGGGCGCGGCGGGGGCGTTCTTGCCTAGAGGGGCGAGCCAGTCGGCGGCCTTGGGGCCGAGGAAACCCGCCTCCAGCGCCACGGGGGCCATGTCCACATAGACGCCGTCCAGCGCGCGGGCGAGATCGGCGGCGGAGCCGACGGCGATGCCGTCCTGGCCCGTGGGATCGAGCTTGAGGGTGACGGAGACGGCGCCGTTCTCCAGGTCCTTCAGCGCCTCGGCGTTGGCGCGGGCGGGATCGGGGTGAGCGACAGCCATGCGGATGTCCCACGGCCCCTCGGCGTCGCGGGGACGCAGGTCGCGGACGACATCGGGGGCGTCGGTATAGAGCGGCTGGATCGACAGGCCGTCATAGGTGCGGCGCACGAGCCGTTTGTCGAAATCGGCTCCCTTCAGCGTCTTCTCGACCAAGGCCATCCACTCGGCTTGGGAGGGCGGGGTGAAATCGTCCGCCAGCTTGAGGATTTCGTCAGCCAACCTGCGTGCTCCCGCCTGCTACGAAGCATTTTTCTTCGGTCATGCGCCCCCGCCGCAAGGTCAGTCAAGCGGTGCTTGCGCGCTTGGAACAGACGTTTTACTTACATCGTACATTCATAAGTCTTCGGGAGAGACGACCATGGCCCTGCCGCCCATCCTGCGTGACCGCCTGCGCCTGCCGATCATCTGCTCGCCGATGTTCATCGTCTCCGGGCCGGAGCTGGTGCTGGCCCAGTGCAAGGCGGGGGTGGTGGGTTCGTTCCCCTCTCTCAACGCGCGGCCGATCTCGCAGCTGGACGAATGGCTGCACCAGATCACCGAGGAACTGGCGGCCTATGACAAGGCCAATCCCGACGCGCCGAGCGCGCCGTTCGCGGTGAACCAGATCGTCCACAAGTCCAACTCCCGCCTGGAGGAGGATGTGGAGCTGTGCGTGAAGCACAAGGTTCCGGTGATCATCACCTCGCTGGGCGCGCGCGAGGACCTGAACCACGCCATCCACTCCTACGGCGGCATCACCCTGCACGACGTGATCAACAACCGCTTCGCCCACAAGGCGATCGAGAAGGGGGCCGACGGCCTGATCCCGGTGGCCACAGGCGCGGGCGGCCATGCCGGCACCCTGTCGCCCTTCGCCCTGATCCAGGAGATCCGTGAGTGGTTCGACGGGCCGATCGCCCTGTCGGGCGCCATCGCCCACGGTCGCTCGATCCTGGCGGCCCAGGCCATGGGCGCGGACCTTGGCTATGTCGGCTCGGCCTTCATCGCCACGAAGGAGGCCAATGCGGTCGAGGGCTACAAGCAGATGATCGTCGAGAGCAGCGCCGACGACATCCTTTACTCCAACCTGTTCACCGGGGTTCACGGCAACTACCTGGCGCCGTCGGTCGTCGCGGCGGGCCTGGACCCGGCCAACCTGCCGGTCAGCGACCCGTCGGCCATGAACTTCGGCTCGGGCGGCAACTCGGCCAAGAAGGCGTGGAAGGACATCTGGGGCGCGGGCCAGGGCATCGGCTCGGTCAAGGACGTCCCCTCGGCCGGCGAGTTCATCGCCCGCCTGTCCGCCGAGTACGAGGCGGCCAAGGCCGATCTGGCCGCCAAGACCGCCCTGACCGGCGGGCGCAGTCTGACGCTCGCCGCAGAGTAGGGGCGGGGATAACTTCGCCGTCGTCCGCCCCCGCCGGGGCGGCGTGATGCTGGGCGTCTTTTCCGGAATGGAGAGACGCCCTTGTCCGACGACGCGACGCCCCGCCTGGGGCTGCCCTACCTGGCGGCCGGCCAGGCCCAGAAGCATGTCACCCTCAACGAGGCCCTGAGCCGCCTGGACGGGCTGGTGCAGCCGGCTGTCGCCAGCCGCGCGACGGCGGCTCAGCCGGCGAGCCCGGTCGACGGGGCGCTGTACATCCTGCCCGCCGGCGCCGCGGGCGCGGACTGGTCCGGCCGTGCCGCGGGAACCCTGATGCGGTTCGAGGCGGTGGCGTGGGAGGCGCTGGCGGTCCAGCCCGGCTTCCTGGCCTGGATCGCCGACGAGCAGGTGCTGGCGGTATGGACGGCGGCCGGCTGGACGGCGCTGTCCTCCACCTTCCGCAACCTGACCGCCGCCCTGTCGCCCAGGGGGGCGGCGACGCGGTTCGAGATCCGCGAGCAGGAACTGACCCTGGCGGGCGCCAGCGTGGTCAGCACGGTGGTGATCCCGGCGCGGGCCATCGCGCTGGGCGTCTCGACCCGCACCACCCAGGCGGTGACGGGGGCGAGCAGCTACAGCTGCGGCGTGGCGGGGGAGGCGGGCAAGTTCGGCGCGCTGCTGAGCATCGCCCTGGGCGGCGCCAACATCGGGGTCGTTGGTCCCACGGCGTTCTATGCCGACACGCCGGTGGTGCTGACGGCGACGGGCGGGGCCTTCACCGGCGGCAAGGTGCGGCTGTCGATCCACCTGATGACGTTTGAGGGGGCCGCGTCGTGAGCGCGCTTCCCAGAGAAATCCCCGATGCGGCGGCCGAACTCGTCATGGCCTGGGAAGGTCGGCGGCTTGAGGCCTATCGCGACTCTGGCGGTGTCTGGACCATCGGCTTTGGGCACACCGCCCCGGGCTTCGGCAAGGGTTTCAAGATCAGCCTTGTGATCGCCCTCGCCTGGCTGTTGGAAGATCTTCAGATCGCCGCCGAGCGCCTTGAAAAACGCATCGGACGTGAAGTCGTGGATCGTCTCACCGACAACCAGTACGCGGCCCTCTTGTCCTTCGTCTTCAATCTCGGGGCGGGCGCCGACTGGACCATCTGGAAGCTGCTGCGCGAGGGAAGGTTCGACGAGGTCCCCAACCAGATGGCGCGTTTCGTCCATGCCGGAGGCGTGAAGCTGAAAGGCCTGGTCAATCGGCGGGCGGCCGAGATCCAGCTTTGGCGTTCCGGGCCGACGTAACCATACCTGCCGCTGGCGCTCGCGCATTTATGGCCTACATTGATCTCAGACGAGGAGACCGAGATGGGCGTGAATGTGCGCAATGCGGTGGTTCAGAACGACGGCCGAACGGTCGCGTCGGCCCATTTCGTCGCCGCCCAGGGCCTCAGCCAGACCGATAAGGTCGCGGCCCTGTCCGCGCTCGTGAACGACGCCGCCGCCACCCTGGGCCTGCCTTTCCAGGGGCCGGAGGCGGCGGAGGTGCTCTATCAGATCGCCGATGAGCGGGCGGGGGCGACGAGCATCGCCTTCGAGGCCAGCCCCGAGCCCGAGCCGGAACCCGAGGTGGAGCCGCTGCACAAGCGTCTGTGGAAGACGGCTCAGGCGCGTACGGCGATCATCGCCGCCAGCGCTCTGGTGTTCGGCGCGCTGGTTGGTGCGGTCCTGCGCGGCGCATAACTGCGATACTTTCGAAACTTCACCGTAGGCCAAGGTGTTGTCTCCTCGAATTCAGAGGAGAAGCAAATGAACTTTGCGTTGCGCAAATATAGTTTGCACCACTCAGAATTGTATGTTGTGACTTTTACTGCGCAGAGCCTAAGGGGTGGGTGCTGAGATGGCGGAGGACGTGCACGGATTGCTGTCCCGCATCAATCAGCCAAACCTGAAGTACCTGACCTTCTCCGACCCTGAGGAAGGCCCGGAAGCCCAGCCCGCGGCCGTCGAGACGCTGAAGGGCGGGGAGACAGAGCTTCAGCAACCGTCAGCTACGTCGCCGGCCCCTCGGACGGGCGGCCTGCTGCGCAAGTACCGCGCGGAGCCGCATGCGCCGCCGTCGATGCCCACGGCGGTCCCCCCGAGCAAGGCCGTGCCGCTGAAGCCGCTGTTCGCGCACTACGCCCAGGTGATCCGGCAAAAGAGCCAGCGGCGCGCCTAGGACGCCTTGGCGCGGGGCCGCAGCAGCGCCTTGGCGCCCAGGGCGGCGAAGCCCGCCAGCAGACCCCAGAACGCAGCCCCCAGCCCGAACAGGGCCAGGCCCGAGCCCGTGGCCAGGAAGGTGACGATCGCCGCGTCCCGGTCCTGCGGCGTGGCCAGCATGGTCTCTATCGCGCCGACCAGGGCGGGAATCAGGGCGATGCCGGTCAGGGACAGAATCACCGACGACGGCAGGGCGAGGAACAGTCGCACGAGAGCCGGCGCGAAGAAGGCCAGGACCAGATAGAAGCCGGCGTAGAGGATGCCCACGGTCCAGCGCCTGGCCTTGTCCGGATGCGCGTCCTGGCTGGTGCAGATGGCGGCGGTGATGGCCGCCAGATTGACCGCGTGGGCGCCGAAGGGGGCGGCGATCATGGTCGCGACGCCCGTCCCCACCAGCAGCGGGCCGGGCGTCGGCTCGTACCCCGCCGTGCGCAGGACCACGAGGCCAGGGAGGTTCTGCGAGACCAGGGTCACCAGGAACAGCGGCACGCCGATGCTGATGATCGCCCGGACATCGAAGGCGGGAATCACGGGGGCGAGCACGCCGAAGGTGGCGCCGGGCGCCAGTTGCCCGATGTCGCCCCGGAACAGGGTCAGGCCCACCCCGACCACCAGAACCAGGGGCAGGGCGTAGAGCGGCGCACGCTGCCGGGCCGCCAGGAAGGTCGCCACCAGCAGCACCACCAGCAGCGGATCGGTCGCGCCCACCTTGAACAGGCCCAGGCAGAAGGGCAGCAGCACGCCCGCCAGCATGGCCGAGGCGACGGAGGCTGGGATTCTCGCCGCCAGCCGCCCCAGCGCCGGCACGAGGCCGAGCACGGTCATGAAGGCGCCCGCCGCCAGGAACGCCCCGACCGCCGCCGGCCAGCTTAGCCCCGACGCCGTGGCCGCCAGCAGGGCCGCCCCCGGCGTCGACCAGGCCAGAACGATGGGCATGCGCAGGCGGAGGGACAGCAGGGCGCCGGCGATGGCGATTCCCAGGCATAGGGCGGTGACCGCCGATCCGGTCTGCTCCACCGAGGCGCCCAGGGTGCGCATGGCCTGAACCACAAGAGCGACAGTGCCGCCAAAACCGATCAGGGCGGCGATGAGGGCCGAGGACCAGGCGGGAATCGGGGGGAGGCGAAGCATGCTTCACCTATCGCGCAAGCAGGCGTGCTTCGTCGAGCGAGCGGTTCGATCTGATTTTGGGGAGTGTGGTGAGGGCCCAGATCGATGATCTGGGCCCCCGTGGTGCCGCCGGGCAGGATTGAACTGCCGACCTCAGCCTTACCAAGGATGCGCTCTACCACTGAGCTACGGCGGCGAAGAGGTGCGGCGTATAGCGAAGACCGGCGGGGAGGTGAAGCCCGAAATCGATCAAAAATGATATTGACCGCAAAAACTCACCAAGACACCGCTTCAGGCATGACCGAGAACAAGGAAAAACCCGACCCCAAGGCCGAGCGCGACGCCAAGCTGGCGCAGGCTCTTCGGGCAAATCTGCGCCGTCGCAAGGCGGGCGCGGCCGTTACGCCGAAAAAGTCGGGGGCCGAGGAGGCCTGACCCGCGTTTTTCAATGTGAAGGACTTGTGGGGGCGCCCCTTGCGTAGGGTAGAACCGCTCCTCACATCGGCCGAACCGCGGCTTTAGGCGGCGGTTTCTGGGCTAGGGGATGAATTTGGATCGAATCGCCATCACCGGCGGCGTGCAACTGAACGGGGAAATCCCGATCAGCGGCGCCAAGAACTCGGCAATCAAGCTCATGGCCGCCAGTCTGCTGACTGACGAGCCGCTGCGCCTGACCAACATGCCGCGCCTGGCCGACACGCAATTCCTGGGCAAGCTGCTGACGCGCCTGGGCGCGTCGGTGGACGAGAAGGACGGCGCCGACGGTTCGGAAACCGTGCTGCACGTGCCGGAGATCGTGAGCGCCATCGCGCCCTACGACCTGGTCCGCCAGATGCGCGCCTCGTTCAACGTGCTGGGTCCGCTGGTGGCCCGCACCGGCCAGGCCAAGGTCTCGCTGCCGGGCGGCTGCACCATCGGCGCGCGTCCCGTGGACCTGCACCTGCAAGCGCTGGAAGCGCTGGGCGCCAAGATCGACCTGCATGAGGGCTATGTCTTCGCCCAGGCCCCGCGCGGCCTGAAGGGCGCGGAGATCACCTTCCCGTTCGTTTCGGTCGGCGCGACCGAGCACGCGCTGCTGGCGGCCGTCCTGGCCCAGGGCGTGACGGTGCTGCACAACTGCGCCTGCGAGCCGGAGATGATCGATCTGGCCGAATGCCTGAACAAGATGGGCGCCAAGGTTGAAGGCGCGGGCACCCCGACCATCACGGTGACCGGCGTCGCAAAGCTGGGCGGCGCGACGCACGCGGTGATTCCCGACCGTATCGAGATGGGCACCTACGCCGTGGCCGCCGCCATGGCCGGGGGCGAGGTTCGCCTGACCAAGGCCCGTCCGGGCCTGATCGACGCCCTGCTGACGAAGATCGAGGAAGCCGGCGCCAGCGTCAGCGAGACCGCCGACGGCGTGATCATCAAGCGCAACGGCTCGCGCCTGAACGCGGTGGACGTGGAGACGGGCGTGTTCCCGGGCTTCGCCACCGACCTGCAGGCGCAGTTCATGTCGCTGATGACCACGGCCAAGGGCGAGAGCCGCATCCGCGAGACCATCTTCGAGAACCGCTTCATGCACGTGCCGGAACTGGCGCGCCTGGGCGCCGACATCTCGGTGTCGGGCGGCGAGGCGGTGGTGCGCGGCGTCGAGCAACTGGAAGGGGCCGAGGTCATGGCCACCGACCTGCGCGCCTCGGTCAGCCTGGTGATCGCCGGCCTGGTGGCGCGCGGCGAGACCGTGGTCAGCCGCATCTATCACCTGGACCGTGGGTTCGAGCGCCTGGAAGAGAAGCTCGGCAATTGCGGGGCCCAGGTGCGCCGCATCCACGGCGAGCCGGACGAGCTTTAAGCCATGGCTGCGCAACCGCTTCGACTGCTGGCCCACGAAAGCGACGACCTCGCGGTGATCTCGGCCGCGCTGCAGGACGCCCTGGGCAAGATCGGCGACATCACCTGGGAGCCGTCGGCCAAACGCCTGACCCTGGCCTTCAACCGCTACCGCTGGGAAGCCGGCGGCAAGGGGAAGGGCGAGCGGGTCCGTTCGGCCCTGCAGCTGGCCGGGGTGCAGAACGTCCAGGCGCGCAAGCTGCGTCGGGACGCCAAGGGCGCGGTGATCGTGCTGCTGTCGATCACCTTCGAGCCCGGCGCGGCTCCGGGCGGGACGATCACCTTCAACTTCGCGGGCGGCGGCGACCTGCGCGCCGAGGTGGAATGCATCGACGCCGTCCTGGCCGACGTGTCGGAGCCGTGGCGCGCCAGCCGCACTCCCGGTCACGACGAATAAGGCCGCCTTCGCCAGCCCGGCGTGATGTTGTATAGCCCGGCTCATGCGCCGGTTCCGATCTTCCGACCCCGACTTTGAAACCCGTTTCCAGGCCTTCGTGGCCGAGCAGCGGGGTTCGCCCGACGACGTGGGCGCGGCGGTCCGTTACGTCCTGCAGAACGTGCAGAATGAAGGCCTGCCGGCCGTGCTGCGTTTCGCGCGCCAGTTCGACAAGGTCGAGCTGACCGAGGAGACCATCCGGGTCACGCCCGAGGAGATCGCCGCCGGCGCCGCCGAGTGCGATCCCGAGGTCCGCGAGGCCATCCGCATCGCGGCGGCGCGCATCAAGACCTTCCATGAACGGCAGAAGCCCGCCGACCAGAGCTTCGTCGACGAGGTCGGGGTTCAGCTGGGCTGGCGCTGGACGCCCCTGGAGGCGGTGGGCGTCTATGTGCCGGGCGGTCGCGCGGCCTATCCGTCGACCGTGCTGATGAACTGCGTGCCGGCCCAGGTGGCGGGTGTCGATCGCATAGCCATGGTCACGCCTCCGGGCAAGCTGCAGCCGGCGGTGCTGGCCGCCGCCCAGGAAGCCGGCGTCACCGAGATCTGGCGCGTGGGCGGGGCTCAGGCCGTGGCCGCCCTGGCCTTCGGCGCCGGCCCCATCGCGCCGGTGGACAAGATCGTCGGCCCGGGCAACGCCTTTGTCACCGCCGCCAAGCGGCAGATCTACGGTGTTGTCGGCATCGACGCCCTGGCCGGGCCGTCGGAGATCGTGGTCGTGGCGGACGGCAAGAACAATCCGGCCTGGATCGCCGCCGACCTGCTGTCGCAGGCCGAGCACGATCCGGCCGCGCAATCGATCCTGATCACTGACGACGAAGCCTTCGCCGACAAGGTGGAGCAGGCGATCGCCAAGGAATTTGAGACCCTGGCCACCGCCGAGGACGCCCGCGAGTCCTGGAAGAACCACGGCGCGATCATCATCGCGCCCCTGGCCGACAGCCCGCGTCTGGTGAACATCCTGGCGCCGGAGCACGTCGAGTTCGCCCTCGACGATCCGGAGAGCCTGTCGGACCAGGTGCGTCACGCCGGCGCGATCTTCCTGGGGCGGCATACGCCAGAGGCCATCGGCGACTATATCGCCGGCACCAACCACGTCCTGCCCACCAGCCGGGCGGCGCGGTTCCAGTCGGGCCTGTCGATCTACGACTTCCTCAAGCGCACCTCGATCGTCAAATGCGACGCGGCCTCGTTCGCGCGACTAGGCCCGCCGACGGTGGCCCTGGCCACGGCCGAAGGCCTGCCTGCGCACGCGCGCTCGGCGGCGGTGCGGCTGGAGCCCTGATGAGCGGGCCGCACGTCCTCAAGGCCGTCGAGATCGACGAAGAATCCCTGGCCGCCGCCTCACGCGACCAGGAGCAGGAACGTCAGGTCGCGATCTATGACCTGCTGGAGGCCAACAGCTTCCAGCCCGAGGGCGCGGCCGGCGGGCCTTATGACCTGAAGATCTCGCTGGTGGAGAACCGTCTGGCCCTGGACATCACCGGGCCGGAATTCGCCTATCGGCACGTGCTGTCGCTGTCGCCGTTCCGGATGGTGATCAAGGACTACTTCATCGTCTGCGAGAGCTACTACCACGCCATCCGCAACTCGACGCCGCAGCAGATCGAGGCCTTGGACATGGGACGGCGGGGCTTGCACAACGAAGGCTCGACCCTGCTGCGTGAGCGTCTCGAGGGCAAGGTGACGCTGGACTTCGATACGGCCCGGCGCCTGTTCACCCTGATCTGCGCCCTGCACTGGCGGGGCTGATTCCCGTGGTGGAGCTTCCGGGGGCGGTTCTGTTCGCCTGCAACTTCAACCGCGTGCGGTCGCCTATGGCCGAAGGGCTGCTGCGCCTGCGGTTCGGGGACCGGATCTTTGTCGATTCGTGCGGGCTGAAGTCGGACCCCGCCGGGCGGACGGCCGATCCCTTCGCCCAGGCGGTGATGGACGAGCTGGGCTTCGACCTTTCGACCCACCGGGCCAAGACCTTCGCCGAGCTGGAGGACGAGTCCTTCGACATGGTCATCTCCCTGACGCCCGAGGCGCAGCACCGGGCGGTGGAGATGGCGCGGGGCAGGGCGGTGGAGATCCTTTACTGGCCGACCATCGACCCCACCTTGACCGAAGGTTCGCGCGAGGCGGTGATCGAGACCTATCGCAAGGTGCGAGACGATCTGGCCGCCGCGATCCAGCGCCGCTTCGGCTCGACATCGACGTTCGGCGGCTGAGCAAGCTATATGGCGGCGCCCGCCGCTCGAGGATCCATGAGTTCAGACTGATAAAGCCCGTCCGCCGCTCGTCCTGGCCAGCGCCAGCCCGCGCCGCCTCGATCTGCTGCGTCAGGGGGGGATCGAACCTGATCGGGTGGCTCCGGCCGATATCGACGAAACGCCGCTGCGGGACGAGACGCCGCGCCGCCTGGCTTTGCGCCTGGCGGTGGAGAAGGCCGCCGCCGCCGCGGTCCATGCACCGGACGCGGTGGTCCTAGGCGCGGATACGGTGGTCTGCGTCGGCCGGCGCATCCTGCCCAAGGCCGAGACCGAGGCGGAGGCGCGGCAATGCCTGACGCTGCTTTCCGGGCGGGCGCACAAGGTGCTGACCGGCATCGCCGCCGTCGCGCCGGACGGCCGCAAGGCCTCGCGGCTGGTGGAGACGCGCCTGCACGTCAAACGCCTGACCAGGGCGGAGATCGAAGCCTATGTCGCCAGCGGCGAATGGAAGGGCAAGGCGGGCGGCTATGGCATCCAGGGCCGGGCGGGGGCGTTCATCCTCGGCCTGGACGGCTCCTATACGGGGGTGGTCGGCCTGCCGCTCTATGAGACTGTGAATCTGCTTTCGGGACTTGGGTGGCGCGCATGAGCGAAGATCGTTGGCTCTTTCTCGACCGGGGGATCGGCGAGACGCGCGGCCTGATCGTGCATGACGGGCGGCCGGAGCGGCTGGTCATCCAGCGCGACGGCGACGATCCGGTCCTGACCGAAGGCGCGCGGTCCATCGCCCGCGTCCGCAAGATAGAGAAGGTGATGTCCACCGCTTTCCTGGACCTGCCGGGCGGGGCCGAGGCGATCCTGGCCCTCAAGGCCGACATGCCGCCGCTGGTTCAGGGCGGATCGGTGGAGATCGAGATCAAGAGCGAGCCGCGCAACGGCAAGCTGGCCGTCGCCCGCTTCATCGAGGAGGCCAAGGGCGCGCCGCGCCTGACCGCTGGCCCGGGCGACCTGGCCGAGCAACTGATGCTGTGGGCGGGGACCGAAGAGGTGTTCGAGGGGCCGGACGCCCGCGCCGCCATCGACGAGGCCGAGGAAGAAGTCCTGCTGACTGTCCACGCCCTGCCGGGCGGCGGCACGATCAGCATCGAGCCGACCCGCGCCCTGATCGCTGTGGACGTCGATTTGGGCGACCGGGGCGGGCAGGATTCCAAGAAGGTGACACGGCAGGCCAACATGACGGCCCTGACCGTCGGCGCGCGACTGATGCGCCTTAAGGGGCTGGGCGGGCTGGTGGTCTATGACCTGGTCGGCCGGGGCCACGACGGCCATGCCCTGCTGGGCGTGGCGCGCAAGGCGTTCGCTCCGGACAACCCCGGCGTGGCCATCGGCGCGATCAGCCGGTTCGGCACCATGGAAATGACGATTCCCCGCCGCCGTCGCTCGGCGCTGGAGATTCTGCGCGGGCCGGATGGCCGGCTGACCAACCAGACCCTGGCGCTTCGCCTGGTGCGGATGATCGAGCGGGAAGGGGCGGCGTCGCCGGGCGGCCAGCTGCGGGCTTTCTGTTCTCCGGCCGTGGCCAAGGCGGTCGAGACCTATCTGCCCGCGCTTCGCGACAAGCTGGGGGCGCGGTTCGAGGTTCAGGGCTCCGACCGTGGCGGTCCTGAACACCTTGAAGTGATCAGCAAATGAGCAAGGGCTGCCCAATCTGCTCAAAGCCGACCGATCCGGCGTTCAAGCCGTTTTGTTCGAAGCGCTGCGCGGATGTCGATCTGCAGCGCTGGCTGGTGGGAAGCTATGCCGTTCCCGGCGGTCGCGGCGGGGACGAGGAAGAGGGGGCCTCGACCCCTTTTTCCAACGACGAAGAATAAGATGTCGGATCGGCTGGACAGGCCGGATCGTCTCTTCTATAGACGCGGCTCCCGCGAACGCGGGGACGCTTTGAGGCCTGATTTCGCTGGCTTCAAGGGAACGCCTGGGTAGCTCAGTTGGTAGAGCAGCGGATTGAAAATCCGCGTGTCGCTGGTTCGATTCCGGCCCCAGGCACCACCTCCCTCACTTGCTCCCCTAAAAAAATAGATCGACCCTCACGATGCGGCTTTTCGCCCGCATTGCGTCTTACGCACGCGCAACGTGGATAATGCTGTTCCGGGGGAATTTTTGCTGTTTTGCGACAGTTTTATTTTGTGCAACGCAATAAACCTAACGTCGTTAGGTCGCTCCCGATCAAATATCTCTCAAGCGAGGGCCTTGACGATGGGGCAATGGTTCGCCAAAGGACCATGACCGCAATTCTGACATTGCGGTAATTCTCGGATGGCTCTCGGGCTGTCCGGGGCCCTCGCGCCTTCGAAACGCGGTTCCGGCCTTTTGGTTGGTTCAGCGTTGCGGGTCGGGCGCAGCGAAGCGGTGTTGGGAGTAGAGCTCAAACTAACGAAGTGATGCTTCTCAACATGTTCGTAGGGTGGAGACGCTTTCGCGCGACGACCCTTGTGTCCAAACGTGCTAGACCAATCAGGAACTGGCGACAGATGCTCAACAAACGACTGACTACCATTCTCGGCCTCGCCGGCGCTGCGGCGCTCATGGCGGCCGCCCCGGCTCTCGCTCAGGAAGCCCCTGCGACGATCGCCCACGCCGGCAAGCTCACGCCTGTCCAGATGTTCCTTGACGCCGAACCGGTCGTTAAGGTCGTCATGATCGGCCTGGTGCTGGCTTCGGTCTTCTCGTGGGTGCTGCTGATCAGCAAGCTCTTCGAGTTCGGCGGCCTCAACAAGCAATCGGACAAGTACCTGGAAGACTTCCGCGGTGCGAAGACGATCGCCGACATCGGCCGTCTCTCTTCCTCGGAAGAGTATGAAGGCAACCCGATGGCCGACATGGCCGCCGCGGCTTCGTCGGAAATCGAACTCTCCCGTCAAGCTGGCCTTCAGGTTTCGGGCGCTCACCGCAACTCGACCCTGGTCCGCGTTCAAACCGCCATCAACGCCGTGCAAGCCAACCTGGCTAAGCGCCTCGGCGGCGGGATGACCTTCCTGGCTTCCGTCGGTTCGGCCGGTCCGTTCATCGGTCTGTTCGGCACCGTTTACGGGATCATGAACTCGTTCATCGGTATCGCGAACACCAACACGACCAACCTGGCCGTCGTCGCCCCCGGCATCGCCGAAGCGCTGCTCGCCACGGGTATCGGTCTGTTCGCCGCCATCCCGGCGGTTATCTTCTACAACTACTTCCAGACCCGCATCTCGGCCTACGGGACGCGCGCTGAAGGTTTTGTGGCTGAACTGACCAACGCTCTGTCGCGTCAGCTCGACAAGGGGGCCTAAGACCTATGGGCGCCAAACTCTCTGGAGGGGGCGGCGGTAGGTTCAACGTCGAACAGAACAGCGAGATCAACGTCACGCCGTTCGTCGATGTGATGCTGGTTCTCCTGATCATCTTCATGGTGGCGGCTCCGCTAGCCACCGTGTCGGTGGAAGTGGACCTCCCGCCTGCGGTCGCGAAAGCGTCGCAGAACCCGCCGAAACCGGTCTACATCTCGATCCAGTCCAATGGGGCGATCTACATCGGGGACTTCGAAACCTCGGTGGATACCATGGGCGAGGATCTGAAGAAGAACGTGGGCCGTCGCGACCCGACCAAGGAGCGCATTTACATCCGTGCTGACAAGCAAACCCGCTACGGGGCTTTCATGCAGGTGATGAATACGCTTCAGGACAACGGGTTCTATAGCGTGGCGCTGATCGGCGCCGACGCGGCTGCTTCGTAGGGGTGCATGGTTGAATGGCTGAAGAACAGCAAGAACCCAGGCGTCACTACGATCCGCTGACGGCTAACGGTGGCCCGAAGAAGAAGGGCCTCGGCGCCTTCGGTATCGGGGTACTGGTCGCTTTCGGGCTTCACGCCCTCCTCGGGGTCTACCTGTGGAAGGTGAAGTTCGAGCCGAAGTACAAGGAGTACACGGACGAAGCGGTGAAGGTGGACGTCATTAAGCCGCCACCCCCGCCGCCGCCGCCGCCTCCGCCGCCGCCGCCGACCAACGAACCGCCGCCTCCGGCCAAGGTTCAGCCGCGTCCGCCGGCAAACGTCCCTCCGGACGTCACGCCGCCGCCGCCGCTGCCGATCCCGCCGGTTAAGGAACGGGTCGAAAGCCCGGCTCCGCCGGTGATCTCGACGGCTCCGCCGGCCCCGGCGGCTCCGCCGCGGCCGTCGGTGATCACGAACCCGGACTGGCTGCGCAAGCCGAGCGGTGACGACCTGGCTCGTTACTACCCGGACCGCGCGCAGCGGATGGAAATGAACGGTCGCGCGACCATCTCGTGCCAGGTGACCTCCAAGGGCACCCTGGAGAGCTGCTCGATCGTTTCGGAAGACCCGGCCGATTACGGCTTCGGCGACGCCGCCATCAAGCTGTCCCGCATCTTCCGGATGCGTCCGAAGACCAACGACGGCGCGCCCGTCGAAGGTGGTACGGTTCGGATCCCGATCGTCTTCCGCGTCCCGACCTAGGGTCCGCGAGAGCGAACAAAAAGAAGCGCCCCGGAGAGCGATCTCCGGGGCGTTTTCTTTGTTATGATACGGTCGTGAAAGACGCCTTTGGCGCTTGATCCGAAGCGCCCAGGAGACTAAAGGACACCCCTCGCGAATGCGCCGCCTTAGCTCAGTTGGTTAGAGCGCTAGATTGTGGCTCTAGAGGTCCTCAGTTCGAACCTGAGAGGTGGTACCATTCGCTTGACAAGGCCCGGCGGCGACGCCGGGCCTTTCTCGTTTCTGGCCGTCTTCGGCTATCGGCTCATCGGGTCCGAGCTTTCCTTACCGTCCTTAGAAGCTCGCTAGATGGCGCGTGTTTGCCGGCGCAGGGCAAGGCCATCGGAGCTTGCCTAAGTGGGCTCCTGCAGGGGCCTGGCGCCGTCGTGGAGGGCGTCAGGACCCTGCAGGCAGGGAAGGGAGCCAGAACCCGGCTGCCACCTACATGGACCACCTGCATCTGAAACGAAAAAGGGGAGCGGCTGAACCGCTCCCCCTGATCTGCTCGTCGTTTCTCCAGCCATTACTCGGCTGAAGCTACTTCCCAGCCGCCGCCCAGCGCCTTGAACAGGACGATCTGGTTGGTGGTGACGGCGGCCTCGGACTGGGCCAGCTGCGCCTCGAGCGCGGCGAGAGTGCGCTGGGCGTCGAGGACGGTCAGGAAACTGTCCACGCCGGCGTCGTAGCGCAGGCGGGCCAGGCGCAGGGCCTCGCTGCTCTGTTCGCGGCCGCGGCGCAGGGCCGTGCGGCGATCCAGCTCGCGGGCGTAGGCGGACAGGGCGGTCTCGGTCTCCTGAAGGGCGACGAGGTTGGCCTGTTCAAAGGTCGCCAGGGCGCCGTCCGCCGCCGCGCCGGCCTGCTTGATGCGGGCGCGGGTGGCCAGGATGTTTGGGAAGCTCCACGAGATCAGCGGGCCGAAGCTGAAGGTGTAGTCGTCGGCAAGATCGCCGGCCTTGAGGGCCGTCGAGCCGATGTTGCCGCCCAAGGTGACTTGCGGATACAGCGCGGCCGTGGCCACGCCGATGCGGGCGGTGGCGGCGGCCAGGCGGCGTTCGGCCTGGCGCACGTCCGGACGCCGGGCCAGCAGGCCGGCGCCGTCGCCCACCGGGATGGCTGAGGCCACCTGGGGGATGGTCGTGCAGTCACGGGCGCTGACCGGGATCTGGGCCGGCGGCTGGCCGGTCAGGACCGCCAGGCGGAACAGGGCCGCGTCCTTGGCCGCCAGCAGGGGCGGCAGGGTGGCGCGGGTGCTTTCCACCTGGGTGGCGGCGCGGGAGATGTCGAGGCCGGTGCCGCGTCCGTTGTCGAACTGGCTGCGGGTGAGGCCCAGCGTCTCCTGCTGCAGGGCGAGGGTGCGGTTGGCGACCTCGATCTGGACATTGGCGGCGCAGGCGTCGGCGAAGGCGCGCGCGGTCTCGGCCGCCACCGTCAGGCGCGTGGCGTCCAGGGCCGCCTGGGCGGCGTCCCGGTCGGCGCGGACCGCCTCGATGTTGCGGCTGACGCGGCCGAAGATGTCGACCTCGTAGTTCAGGTCGAAGCCGGCGTTGTAGACGTCAGCCTCGAAGGGCGGGGTGCCGGGCTGGATCTGCTGGCGCACGCTGCGTACCGAGCTGGACGCGGTCGTGGTCGGCAGACGGCCGGCGCGGGCCTCGCTGAGCGAGGCGCGGACCTGGGCCAGGTTGGCCGAGGCGACGGCGATGTCCTTGTTGGCCTCGAGCGCCTGGGCGACCAAAGCGTCGAGGGCCGGGGCCTGGAACAGCCGCCACCAGTCGCCGGCCGGAGCCGCCTGGGTGAAGGCCGCGTTGGCCCCGCCCAGGAAGGCGCCCTGCGGCGGCACGGCTTGCGGCTTTTCATAGTCCGGGCCGACCGCGCAGGCGGTCAGGACGGCGGCGGAAGCGCTCAGGACGAGCACGCGGGAGAGGCGGCGCATCAGTGGGCTCCGTCGTTGTCGGTGACCGGGTCGTGCGGCGTGGAGCCGCCCGTGGTCGGATAGGTACGCTCCTTGGCCGCCGGCTTGGGTAGGCGCTGGGCGATCCAGCGGCAGACCACATAGAAGACCGGCGTGAAGATCAGGCCGAAGAAGGTCACGCCCAGCATGCCGGAGAACACCGAGGTGCCCAGCGACTGGCGCATCTCCGCCCCCGGACCCGTGGCCAGCATCAGGGGCACGACGCCCAGGATGAAGGCGAACGAGGTCATCAGGATCGGGCGCAGGCGCGTGCGGGCGGCGGTGACGGCCGCCTCGAAGCGGTCCTGACCGTCCTGCTCCTCGGCCTGCTTGGCGAACTCCACGATCAGGATGGCGTTCTTGGCGGCGAGGCCGACGAGCACCACGAACCCGATTTGGACCAGGATGTTGTTGTCCAGGCCGCGGATGTTCACCCCGATGATGGCCGCGAGAATGCACATCGGCACGATCAGGATGACCGCCAGGGGCAGGGTGAAGGCCTCGTACTGGGCGGCCAGCACCAGGAAGACGAAGACGACGGCGAGGCCGAAGATCAGCGCGGCGGTGTTGCCCGACGCCTTTTCCTGGAACGCCAGTTCCGTCCACTCGTAGCTGAAGCCCTTGGGCAGGGTCTGGGCGGCCATGGACTCCATCTTCTCGATGGCCTGGGCCGACGAGACGCCCGGCGCCGCCTGGCCCTGCAGCTCAGCCGCGGGGAACAGGTTGAAGCGCACCACGCGCACCGGGCCGGTGTCGTCGCGCAGGTTGGCCACCGAGCCGAGCGGGACCATGCCGCCGGACGTCGAGCGGACCTTGAGGTCGCCGATGTCCGCGACGTCGTCGCGCTGGGTAGGCTCGGCCTGAGCGGTCACGCGGAAGGTGCGGCCCAGCATGTTGAAGTCGTTGATGTAGTTTGAGCCCAGATAGGTGCCGAGCGTGGAGTAGATCTCGCTGGGCTGGACGCCGAGCAGCAGGGCCTTGTCGCGGTCGATGTCGGCCGCCACGCGGGGCGAGCGGGTGTTGAACTGGGTGAAGACCTGTTGCAGCTCAGGGTCCTGGGCGGCGGCGCCCATCATGGCGAAGGACGCGCCTTCCAGGGCCGGATAGCCGGCGCCAGAACGGTCCTGGACCATCATCTTGAAGCCGCCGCCGTTGCCCAGGCCCTGAACGGGCGGGGGCGACAGGACGAAGACGCTGGCCTCCTGAACGGCGCCCATCTTCTGCATGATGGCGCCGGCCAGGTTGTCGGCGGACAGGTCGGAGCCGCGCTCGTCCCAGTCCTTCAGGCGGACGAACATGGTGCCCGCGTTGGAGGCCTGCGAGAAGCTGGCGCCATCGAGGCCGGCGAAGGACGCGACGCTTTCCACCCCGGGCATTTCCGAAACGGCCTTTGCCGTCTGGGCGAGCAGGGCGTCCGTGCGTTCCAGCGAGGCGCCGGGCGGCATCTGAACGACGCCGATGAGCACGCCCTGGTCCTGCTGCGGGATGAAGCCGCCAGGGGTGGCGCCGAGACGCCAGCCGGTGACCAGCAGCAGGCCGCCATAGACGATCAGAACGATCATGCTGGCGCGGATCAGGCGGGAGGTGAGGCGGCCATAGCGGTCGCTCAGCCAGTCGAAGCCGTCGTTGAAGCGCTTGCCGGCGTACTGCAGCGGGCGCAGCCAGCGCGGGCCCTGGTTCTCGTGGCCTTCCTTGTGCGGCTTGAGCAGCAGCGCGGCGAGGGCCGGAGACAGGGTCAGCGAGACGAGCAGCGAGATCAGCGAGGCGGCCGTGATGGTCACCGCGAACTGACGGTAGAACTGGCCCGGGATGCCCGAGACGAAGGCGGTCGGCACGAACACCGCGGTCAGCACGAGGCCGATGGCGATAAGGGCGCCCGACACTTCGTCCATGGTCCGATAGGCGGCCTCCCTAGGCGTCATGCCCATTCGGAGATTCCGCTCAACGTTCTCGACCACGACGATGGCGTCATCGACGACGATGCCGACGGCGAGGACGAGGGCGAACAGGGACAGGGAGTTGATCGAGAAGCCCAGCGCCAGCTGCACCGCGAAGGTGCCGACCAGGGCGACGGGGATGGCGATGATCGGGATGATCGCGGCGCGCCAAGTCTGGAGGAAGACCAGCACGACGATGACCACCAGCACGATGGCCTCGACCAGGGTGTGCTGCACCGACTCCACCGAGGCGGCGACATATTCGGTCGGGTTGTAGGGGATCGAATAGGTGACGCCCTGCGGGAAGCTCGCCTTGGCTTCCTCGACGGTGGCCAGGACGCGCTCGGCGGTGGCCAGGGCGTTGGAGCCGGGCTGCTGGATGATCGCCATGCCGATGCCGCGATCGCCGCTGAAGTAACCGCGGATGCCGTAGTCCTGAGAGCCGAGCTCCACGCGGGCCACGTCACGGACGCGGGTCACGCGGCCGCTGGCGTCGGTCTTGATGACCACGTCGGCGAACTCTTCCGGATCGGACAGGCGGCCTTCGACCTGGACCGGCATCTCCATGGCGGTGTTTCCGCCGAAGGGAGGCTGGCCGACGGAGCCGGCGGCGACCTGCACGTTTTGGGTGCGCAGGGCGGTGACGATCTCGGCCGCGGTCAGGTCGCGGGCGGCGGCGCGGCTGGGATCGATCCAGACGCGCATGGAGTAAAGGCCGCCGCCGAACACCTGCACGCCGCCCACGCCCTCGATGCGCAGCAGTTGGTCGCGCAGCGTCGCGTTGGCGTAGTTGCCGATGTAGTCGATGTCGGTGTTGGGGTCCTTGCTGGTCAGGGCGACCAGCATCAGGAAGCCGGTGGATTGCTTGTTCACCTGCACGCCGATCTGGCGCACCTGCTCGGGCAGGCGCGGTTCGGCGAGGGCGACGCGGTTCTGGACCAGCACCTGGGCGGCGTCGAGGTCGGTGCCCGGCTTGAAGGTGACGGTGATCTGCGCCAGGCCGTTGGCCGACGAGGAGGTCATGTAGAGCATGTCCTCGACGCCGTTGATCTCCTGCTCGATCGGCGCGGCCACGGTCTCGGCCAGCACCTCGGCGGAGGCGCCGGGATAGGTGGCGGCGACCGCGATGGTCGGCGGGGCGATCTCGGGATACTGGGCGAGCGGCAGCAGCGGATAGGCGAAGGCGCCGATCAGGCTGATGAACACCGAGATGACGACCGCGAAGATCGGTCGGTCGATGAAGAAGTGCGAAAGGCGCATGGGTCGCTGGCTCTACTGGACCGGCGTCGCGGTTGCGGCGGGGGCGGGCGCGGCGAGCTGCGGCGGGGATTCACCGCCCTCCTTGCGCGAGATCGTGGCTTTGGCCGGCGCGACCTTCTGGCCAGGCTGGGCGCGCTGGATGCCGTTGATGATCACCCGGTCGTCGGGGCGCAGGCCTGTCTTGACCACGCGCAGGCCGCCGCTGAGCGGGCCGAGCTGAAGGGGCTTCACAGTGACCGTGCCGTCGCCGGCCACCACATAGGCGACCTTGCGGGCCCCGTCGGCGACCACGGCCTCCTGCGGGATAAGCATGGCGTTGTAGGCGCCCGAGCCCTCGACGCGGGCGCGGCCGAACATGCCCGGCTTCAGGAAGCCGTTGGGGTTGGCGACCACGGCGCGCATGCGGAAGGAGCCGGAGCTGGCGTCCACGGCGTTGTCGGAGAAGTCGACCGTGCCGGTCCAGCGATAGTCGGCCTCGTCCTGCAGGCGGACTTTCACCCGGCCCGTGCCGCGGCCGGACTGACGCTGCTGGGTCAGGAGCTGGGCTTCCGAGGACTCGAAGGTGAAGTGGATCGGGCTGGTGGAGACGATGGTCGTCAGCACGTCGGCGTTGGACGTGCCGCCCGAGATGACGTTGCCGGCGTCCACGCGGCGGTCGGAGACAGTGCCGGACACCGGGGCGGTGACGCGGGTGAATTCCAGGTCCAGTTCGCGGGCGCGCAGGCCGGCCTCGGCCACCTGGGCGGCGGCGCGGCGGGTCTCGAACTCCTCGCGGGAGATGGCGGTGGCCGACAGCAGGCTTTCGGCGCGCTTCAGGTCGGCGCGGGCTTGATCAGCCTGGGCCTTGGCGGCGGCGAGGGCGGCCTGGGCGGGGCGGGGGTCCAGGGTGAACAGCAGTTGGCCGGCCTTCACCTGCTGGCCGTCGCGGAAGTGGATGGCCTGGATGTAGCCGCCGGCGCGGGCGCGGACCTGAACCGACTGCGGCGCCTCGAAGCGGCCGACGAAATCGTTCCAGTCGACGACGCGCTCCTGCAAAGGCGTTGCGACAGACACCTGGGGCGGACCGCCTTGAGGCTGAGCAGCCTTCGGACCGCAGGCGGTCAGGACGATTCCGGTCGCGCCGATGGCGGCGACGGCGAGGATCTTGCGCATTCTATTCCCCAGTTTGAGCTTCCGTAGGGGAAGCCCATGTCAACAGGCGGTGACTTCTAGCCCGAAGCGGGGTATATAAGTCAACAGTCGTTGACGCGGATGACAGACAATTTAGGAAAACGCCTTTGACGGACGTGGGTGTTCAGCCTCGCACGCGCAATGCCGCAGCTACGCGCGCCGCAATTTTGGGCGCAGCTCGCGCACGATTCTCACGCGAGGCTTATGACAGCGTCGGGGTGCGGGACGTGGCGGCGGACGCTGGCGTCGATCCGGCGCTGATCTCGCGCTATTTCGGCTCGAAGGAAGATCTGTTCGTCGAGGTCTGCAGCACCGGCGATCCCAGCGACCTGTTCACGGTCGAGCGCGACAGGTTCGGCGTCCATGTGGCTCACATGATGCTGCGCGAACCGCAGGACAGCGAAAAGCTGGATTGCTTCCTCATCATGCTGCGCTCATCAGCTTCGCCCAAGGCGTCGGAAGCCATCCGCGTCATGGGGCGCGACCGGTTCTATGACCGGCTGGAGGCTTATCTTGGCGGACCGAACGCCAAGGTCTGCGGCAAGATCGTCGGTTCGATCATCATGGGGCTGAGCATCTCGCGCGCCCTGATCCCCGACTTCGATCTGGATGAGACCCAGCTGGCGGAGCTGGAGCGCCGCCTGGCCGACATCATCCAGCGCTGCATCGACTAGACGGCGGGCGACAGCCGGATCACCACCACCCGCGCCGAGGCGCCGGGCGCGGACAGGCGCAGCGCCGCGGGGGCTTCGAGGACATCGCCCGCTTCCAGAGCCTCGGCCGTCTCGTCCACGCGTACGGTCACGGCGTCGATGGCGTAAACCAGCGCCTGGCTGTCCACGGGAAACGAACGGGGCGCCGAGACGGTCAGGCGTTCGGCGTTGGCGCGCCAGCGGTCGCGGCGGACGAACACGTTCAGGACGCTCGCGCCTTCGGGCGTGGTCTTGGCTTCGATCGCCGTCTCGCCGGCGAAGGACAGAGGCGAGGTTTCCGCATCGACATTGACCGCCGGGCCGCCGTCGAGGCTAAGGCTGAGGCCGCCCTCGACCACGGTCAGAACCCGGTCGATGCCGGGGAAGGCCGAGAAGGGGCCGTCCTGGTCCACCCGCGCCAGGCTGGCGCGCCAATCCATGTCGTCGAAGCCGGCGCCGTCGGGGCGGGCGACGATTTCGACGGTCATGCCGCCGCCGTTGCGCCAGGGCGTGGCGACACGGTCTGCATTGCGAAAGATCTGCACGGCGCCTCCAAGTCACTCGCGCGCATATCGGCGTTAGCCGAGTTGCGGTCTGATCGGCAAGGCTTGACGCAGGGGGTCCTGATCGTTGCTTTGCGGCATGAACCAGCGAGTTGTCATCGCCGGCGGCGGCGCCGTCGGACTCGCCGCGGCGGCGAGCCTCGCACGACGCGGCGTCCAAGTGGTCGTATGTGATTCCGCGCCCCTGGGCGACAACGCCTCGGGCGTGGCGGCCGGAATGCTGGCGCCGGCCATGGAGACAGCCTTCGATCCGTCGACGGCGGGGCACTATCCCATGCTCAATGCGGCTAGAGGGCTGTGGCCCGCCTTCGCCCAGGCCCATGGCGTCATGCTCGACAGCTCCGGCGCGGTGGCCGTGGGCGAGCCGGCGGTCGTCGAGACCTGGGCGCGGCGGTTGTCCGAGGCGGGGGCTCCCTTCGAATACCTGACAGCGGCGGAGGCGGGAGCGTTGGTTCCTGGCCTGGCCGAGGGATTGGGCGGTCTGCGGTCGCGAGAAGACCTGCGTCTTCGCGCGCCCCAGGCTTTGACGGCGTTGAAGGCGTCGGCGGGGGCGGATGGCGCGCAGTTCGTGGATCGACTGGTGACCGGCTGGACTGACAGTGAGGCGGTGCTGGCCGACGGCCGGACCCTAGCCGCCGATTGGCTGGTGATCGCCACCGGCGGCGGGCATGAGCTGGAGGCCATCGCTCCCGAACTGGCCGCCGTGTCGCCGATCAAGGGGCAGATCGCCCAGGCGCGGGATGTCGTGTTCGATGGCCCGGTGCTGCGCGGCGAGGGCATCTATGTCTGCCCGTCGCCCGACGGCGTGATCGTCGGCGCGACCATGGAGCAGGGGCGCTCGGACCGGGCGGTGGACCCTGAAGTCATCGAGACGCTGACGGCGCGGGCTTCGCGATTGCTGCCCGCCTTGAAGGACGCGCGGTTCGAGGCCTCGGCCGCCGTGCGCGGGGCGACCGCCGACGGGATGCCGCTGGTCGGGCCGGTTGCTACGCCGGGCGTCATCCTGGCGGTGGGCGCGCGTCGCAACGGCTGGCTTCTGGCGCCGGTCATCGCCAATATGATCGCCGCTTATGTAGACAATGAAGACGCCGGCCCCTTGGCCGCCCGGTTCGACCCGAGGCGCTTCTAGGAGACCGGTCGCACAGGCAGGGGGATGCATGACGGGTTTTCGGCTGACGGACGAACAGGAAGCCATCCGCGACGGCGTCGCCCGGGTCTGTGAGCGTTTCGACGACGAATACTGGCGCAAGACCGACGAGACCGGCGACTTCCCCGAAGCCTTCGTCGCCGCCATAGCCGAGGGCGGCTGGCTGGGCGTCTCCATGCCGGAAAGCGTCGGCGGGGCGGGCCTGGGTCTGACCGAGGCGGCGATCATGATGCAGACCGTGGCCCAGTCGGGCGCCGGGTTCTCCGGCGCATCGGCGATCCACCTGAACATCTTCGGCCCCATGCCGATCGTGAAGTTCGGCACGGCCGAGCAGCGCGACCGCCATCTGCCGCGGCTGATCAGCGGCGAGGACAAGATGTGCTTCGCGGTGACGGAGCCCAATTCCGGCCTCGACACCTCCAGCCTCGAGACGCGGGCCGAGCGGGTCGGCGACGGCTATGTCCTGAACGGGCGGAAGATCTGGACCACGGGCGCCCAGCGGGCCAACAAGATCCTGATCATCGCCCGGACCACCCCAAAGGATCAGGTCGCCAAGCCGACCCAGGGGCTGAGCCTGTTCTACACGGACCGCGAGAAGATCGAGGCCAAGCCGATCCCCAAGATGGGCCGCAAGGCCGTTGAATGTAATATGCTTTTCATCGAAGACCTGAAGGTCCCGGCCGAGGATCTGATCGGCGAGGAAGGCAAGGGATTCTCTTATCTCCTGCACGGCCTGAACCCGGAGCGGGTGCTGTTCGCGGTGGAGGCGGTGGGCCTGGGCCGCACCGCCCTGGCCAAGGCGACCACCTACGCCAGGGAGCGCGTGGTGTTCGGCCGGCCCATCGGCCAGAACCAGGGCGTGGCCCATCCGCTGGCCAAGTCCTGGGCCGAGCTGGAGGCCGCCAGCCTGATGGCGTTCAAGGCCGCGGCCCTCTACGACGCAGGTGAAGACTGCGGGGCCGAGGCAAACGCCGCCAAGTATCTGGGCGGCGAGGCGGGCTTCCACGCCTGCGAGGCGTCGGTGCTGGCCCATGGCGGCATGGGCTACGCCAAGGAGTATGACGTGGAGCGCTATTTCCGCGAGGCGATGATCGCCCGCATCGCGCCGGTCAGCCGTGAGATGATCCTGAACTACATCGCCGAGCGCGTGCTGGGCCTGCCCAAGAGCTACTGAGCAGGCCCGCGCCGCCTAGTCGGCCAGGTTGAAGCGGATCGGGATGCGGACATAGGCGCCGTCCACCGGGCTGCCGTCCTCGGTCTGCGGCTTCATCTTGAAGAAGCGGGACAGCTTCACGGCCGCCGCGCCGAAGCCTTCGCCGGCTGGCGCCTCGTCGATCACGGCGCAGTCGGAGACGGAACCGGCGGCGGTGACGCGGCAGTTGATCGTCGCTCCGCCGGCGATCCCGCGCCGCTGGGCGGACTCCGGATAGAAGCGGGACATCTCCGCCGCGCCGGGGCGCTTCAGCCAGGTGGGGCGGACGATGGTCGGCGGGGGCGGGGGCGGGGGCGATGGCGGCGTGACGGCCGGCGTCGGCGGCTGGATCAGCGTGGTCAGGGGGCCAAGGTCAATCGGCCCAGGCGGCGTGATCACCGCCGGCATGGTGACGTCCGGGACGATGGCGTTGGGCTGCGGCTGATGCAGGTTCACCGTCCGGGGCTGGGTGACCGGCTGCGTCGAGGGCGGCGGAGGCGGGGGCTGCGGGATGTAGCGCTCCAGGCTGATGATCGATTCCGCCGGGACCGCCTGCGCCTCCGGCAGGACGAACTTTCGATAGTAGAGATAGACGCCCAGCGCCGCGTGGACCGCGAGCGAGGCGCCCAGGGCGATCACCGCGCCGCGGGACAGGCGAGGGCGGGCGTGCTCTGCCCGCTCCCATGGCGGGACGGTGGCGGAGAAGGCGGGTTGGACGACCATGGCTGACCTCCCTGTCGTTGTGGTCGATCCAACGCTCTCACGGAAAACTACAATCGTAAATCACAAAGTGTACACTTGTAATTCATGGGCTCGGCATAATCTGCCCGGCAGGAATTGCGCGGTTAATTGCTCGTTAACCATGTCGGGGCGATCCAAGGACCATGACCGTGCAGTCCATCCGGGGAGTCGTCGAGACGGCCATCCAGCGCGCATCCAGCGCGACGGGGGTCGATTTTTCGTTCCTGATGAAGACCGCCAAGCGCGAAAGCGGCTACAACCCGACCGCCAAGGCGGGCACTTCCAGTGCCGCCGGCCTGTTCCAGTTCGTGGACCAGACCTGGATGTCGACGCTGAAGAAGCACGGCTCCAAATACGGCTACGCGCGCTACGCCGATCTTATCAGCCAGGACTCCTCGGGACGCTTCCACGTGGCGGGCGGTTCGGATGCGCGCAAGGCGGTGATGGGGCTGAAGCTCGATCCGCACGCCGCGTCGCTGATGGCGGGTGAACTGGCGTCCGATCACGCCTCCTATCTTCGTGGCCGCACCGGGCGCATGCCGACGGCGGGCGAGCTCTACGCCGCGCACTTCTTGGGCCCCAAGGGCTCGGCCAAGCTGATCGAGGCGGTAAACGCCAGCCCCAACGCCAGCGCCGCCGCCCTGTTTCCCGACGCGGCGGAAGCCAACCGTTCGATCTTCTACCGGGGCGGCCGCGCGGCCACCGTGGGCGAGGTCTATGCGAACCTGACCCGCACTGGCGGTCCGGAAGAGGCGGTGGGAGAGCGGGAGCAGCAGCCCGGCTTCATCCAGTACGCCTCGGCCCGCCGCGACGACCGCGTGCAGCAGCAACAGGCGCTGGTCGAGTTCATCCTGCGCGGGTCGCAAAAGGACGGCGATCCCTTCGGCCTGACCAATGGCGGCGAAGGTTCGACCCGCAGCCTGGGCGGTTCGCTGTTCACCTCCGAGATGCTGCGCGTCCTGTCGGAAGCCAACGCCAAGTCCAAGACCTAGGCGGCGGCCTTTGCGGCGATCATCGCCGTGATCTCTTCCTCGTCGTATCCCAGCTCAGCCAGAACCTCGCGCGTGTGTTCGCCGAGCTTTGGAGCGGGTCCCTTCGGCCCGTCGTCGCAGCCGGGGAAGCGCGCGGGACCGCCCGGCGCGGCGAAGGCGCCGCCCGAACCGTCCGGCGTCTGCACGAAGCAGCCGGCGGCGTGGGCCTGCGGGTCGTTCACCAGCTCGGCCGGCGTTTGATAGGGACCCCAGGTGATGTCGGCCTCGTCCAGCGCCTTGGCCGCGTCGGCATAGATGAGGGCGGCGAAGGCGGCGTCGAGCTCGGCCACCAGGGCGCCGGCGTTCTCCCGCCGGGCCTTGGCGCTGGCGAAGCGGGGATCGTCCACCAGTTCGGGCCGACCGGCGGCCGCCGCGATGCGCGGCCAGTCCGTGGAGCCCTGGCGCGGCAGCAGGCAGATCCACTTGCCGTCGCCGGTGCGGAAGAAGTTGGCCAAGGGCTGCACCGCCTGCTCTCGCGGGCGGGTGGAGGCGATGCGGCCCATCTTTAGCTGGATCGCCATGTCCGAACCGATGGCGTAGACTCCTGCCCGTAGGAGCGAGGTCTCCACCAGCCGCCCGACGCCGGTTCGCCCACGCTCGATCACCGCCGCCAGGATCGCCGATGTGGTGGCCAGCGAGCAGACGTGATCGCCCATGCCGGTGCGGATGGGGAAGGGCTCCGCCCCCTTGGGCGCGGTCAGCGACCCGACCCCAGCGCGGGACCAGAAGGCGGCCACGTCCATGCCGGGCTTGTCGGCGTCGGCCCCCTCCAGCCCATAGCCGGTCAGGCTGCAGTAGATCAGGCGCGGGTTCTCCGTCCGCAGGGTCTCGTGGTCCAGCCGCGCCCGCTTCAGGGCGCCTGGGCGGACATTGGTGAGGAAGATGTCGGCCTGCCGCGCGAGGCGGACCAAGGCGTCACGCCCGGCGTCGGTGCGGATGTCCAGGGCGACGCCGCGCTTGCCCCGGTTGTCCAGGTCGAAGACCGGATTGTCGGGGGTGTCGGCGCCGATGGTGTCGAAGAACCGGCGCATGGGATCGCCGTCCAACGCCTCGACCTTGATCACCTCCGCGCCCCAGTCGGCCATGATCCCCGCCGCGCCTGGGGCGGCGATGTAGGTGGCGAACTCGACGACCTTCAGACCTTCCAGCACCCGCGCATCCTCCGTCTTCTTTTGCAAGCCATAGTGGCATGACGGAGCGGCTTGGGAAGCGGGGGTCTCTACTGCTGCTGTTGCTGCTGCTGGTCGTGACGGTAGGCCTCGCCGTCGGTGCGGCGGCGAACGCCGGCGAAGGCAGGGCGGGCGACGCGCATGAACTCCGGCTCGGCCATGGCGGCGCGGGCCCGGCGGACCGACACGCCGACGGCCAACTGGCTTTCGGCGTCGCCCTTGTACACCCCACGCGACGGCGGCACGTCGGCGTAGTCGCGGCCCACGGCCACGGCGATGTGGCGCTCGCCGGTCATCATGTTGTTGGTGGGGTCGAAGCCGATCCAGCGCAGGGTCGGCAGGAACACCTCGATCCAGGCGTGGGTGGCGTCGGGATCTGAGCGGTCGCCGGCCTCGCGGTCGGTGAACAGGTAGCCGGACACGTATCGCGCCGGCACGCCCCAGGAGCGGCAGATGGCGATCATGATGTGGGCGAAGTCCTGGCAGACGCCGCGGCCCGCCTCCAGCGCCTCGTCGATGGGACTGTCGGCCTCGGTGACGCCGGGGGCGTAGCTGAAGGCCTCGTAGATCGTCTGGTTGAGGCGGCGCAGGGCGGTCAGGGGATCGCGCCGGCGCAGGTCGGCGATGTCGTGCTTGTCCATGAAGGCCTGCAGCATCTCGGTGCGGCGGGCGTAGCCGTGGTCATGCAGGAAGTCGAAGGCCTCGCCCCGGACGAAGTCGCTGCGCAGGCGGTCCCATTCCCCGGCGTCCAGGGCCTCGGGCAGGACCAGGTCTGGCTGGGTCTCCACCGCCGAGCGGGCGACGATGGTCAGGCGGTCGTGCGGCTGCGGGACGTCGAAGTGATAGACGGCGTTGCCGAAGGTGTCGCCGTAGGAGAACAGCTGGGCGGCGGGCTCCAGGTCCAGCTCGAAGCTGACCAGGCGTTGGCGGCCGCCCTTCTGGGGTTGCATCCAGAGCTCCATGACGCTTTCACGCACTGGCTGGGCGTAGTGGTACTGGGTGACGTGGCGGACTTCGAGCAGCATCAGGCCGGCAGCCTCAGTTCGAGCGGATAGGCGACGAAGGTATCGTAGATGGCCTGGTGGATGCGGCCGCATTCGTTGACCACCTGGGCCAGCAGGCCGCTGGCGCCCATGGCCTCTAGCTCCTCGATGTCGGCGAACTCCAGGCGGGCCTTGAGCCGTCCGGCCAGGCGTTCGGGATGGCCGCCGCCGACGCCGCTTTCCATATGGCGCGCCACCTTGCTCAGGTGCAGTTCCATCTGGGTGGTGGTGAAGCGGATCGAGCGGGGGAAGTCCTCGCTGAACAGCAGGAACTCCAGGATGTGGCGCGGCTCGATCTCGGCGGTGTAGGCGCGCAGATAGGGCTCCAGCGCGCAAGCCATGCGCAGCAGGCTCATCAGGGCGATGCGGTCGGAGGCGTGGACCGTGCGCGCCTCGCCGAACCCGACCTCCAGAAGGCGGGCGATCAGCTGCGCCCGCTCCAGGTGCGCGCCCAGCATCAGGAAGCGCCAGCCCTCGCCATGGCTCATGGTGGCGTCGGCGGCGCCCTTGAAGGTGTGCAGGTCGGAAATGACCTCATGCAGGAAGGCCGAGGAGCCGTTTTCGAAGGCGCGCTCGGCCTCGCCGCTGGTCATGCGCAGATAGAGCATGTTCAGCCGCTCCCAGGTCTCGGTGGTGATCTGGTCACGGACCTGGCGGGCGTTCTCACGCGCGCGGGCCAGGGACGAGACGACCGAGTTGGGATCATCGCGGTTGAGCACCAGGCCGCGCGCCGCATCATAGGGTGATGCCGTCCGGGCGCCTTCCTCGTCGCCCAAGGCGGCCAGGGCGATGCGGGCGGCCTGCATGCCGGAGTCGTTCTGGTCGAGGGTGGCGTTGAGCATCACGTCGGACAGGCGCGACAGATGCTCGGCGCGTTCGAGGTAGCGGCCGGTCCAGTAGAGGCTGTCGGCCACGCGGGCGAGCATCATGGCTGGGCGCTCCCCATTGCGTCGTCGGCCAGGACCCAGGTGTCCTTTGAGCCGCCGCCCTGGCTGGAATTGACCACCAGCGAGCCGCGCTTCAACGCCACGCGGGTCAGGGCGCCGGGGGTGACCACGATCTTCTCGCCCGACAGGATGAAGGGGCGCAGGTCCACGTGGCGCGGCTCGATCCGGCCGTCGACCAGGCACGGCGCGGTGGACAGCTGGATGGTCGGCTGGGCGATGTAGTTTTCCGGGTCGGCCTTGATCGCGTCGGCGAACTCGGCGCGTTCCTTGGTCGAGGCGTGGGGCCCGATCAGCATGCCGTAACCCCCCGATGCGCCGACCGCCTTGACCACCAGCTTGTCGAGATTGTCGAGCACGTGGCTGAGCTGGGCCGGCTCGCGGCACAGGAAGGTCTCGATGTTGGGCAGGATGGCGTCCTCGCCCAGGTAGTAGCGGATGATGTCCGGGACATAGGCATAGACCGCCTTGTCGTCAGCCACGCCCGTGCCGGGGGCGTTGCAGATCACCACCGAGCCGGCGCGATAGGCGTTGAACAGTCCCGCCACGCCGAGGGACGAGTCCCGGCGGAAGGTGAGCGGGTCGATGAAGTCGTCGTCCACCCGGCGATAAATCACGTCGATCCGTCGCAGGCCGGTGGTGGTGCGCATGTAGACGGTGTTGTCGTGAACCACGAGGTCGCGGCCCTCGACCAGAGGCACGCCCATAAGGCGCGCCAGATAGGCGTGCTCGTAATAGGCGGAGTTGTAGACGCCAGGGGTCAGCACCACGACCTGCGGGTTGGGCCGCCAGTCGGCCGCCATGCTTTTCAGCGTCGACAGCAGCAGGTCGGGATAGCGCTCCACCGGCCGCACGCCGGCGGCGCGATAGGCGCCGGGGAAGGTGCGCTTGGCCGCGTCCCGGTTGGCCAGCATGTAGGACACGCCCGACGGGACGCGCAGGTTGTCCTCCAGCACGGCGAACTCGCCATCCTGGCCCCGGATCAGGTCCGAGCCGCAGACATTGGCGTAGGCCTTGTGCGGCACGAACAGGTGCTGCATTTCGCGGCGATAGGACGGGGCGCTGAGCACAAGCTCGCGCGGCACGATGCCGTCCATCAGGATCTTTTGCTCACCGTAGATGTCGGCCAGGAACATGTTCAGCGCCCGCAGGCGCTGGGTCAGGCCGGCCTCGATCCTGGCCCACTCCTGGGCGGGCAGGATGCGGGGAAACAGGTCGGTGGGAATGATCCGCTCGGTGGCGCTGTCGGCGCCGTACACGGTGAAGGTGATCCCCTGGAGCAGGAACGAGCGTTCCTGGGTCAGCTGACGGCCGCCCAGCTCCTCGGTCGACAGGCGCGACATGCGGGTATGCAGGTGGGCGTAATGGTCGCGCACCTCGCCGCCGTCGGCGAACATCTCGTCATAGGCCGCGCCCGGCAGATAGGCCGCCTGCGTCATCGGCAGGACCGGCGCGGAATCGATTTCCGACGGTTTCGTCACCGGGCTCAAAGGTCTTGTCTCGTGAATGTCGTCATTGGTCCGAACCCTAGCCGTCGCCGCGTCGAAAGAAGCGGCTTTTCGAATCCCTGCTCAGGGCTCAAACGGATTGCCTGCGAATTGGGCGCCGTTCGCTTCCGCGATCAAGCAGAGGAGGGCGGTGACAGCCCGCGTTCGCATCGCTACACACGGGTCGGGGCGAGACAGGAAGGATTTGCTTGGGACGAACCGTCTTCGCCCTGGCCGCCGCTGGCGCCGCGCTGAATGTCGCCGCCTTTGGGGGCGTCCGCGCTGATGAACCGCGCGCCACCGTTGAAGGGGTGGAGGACCGCGCCCTGCGCGAGGCGATCGTCACCGCCATAGGCCGGGCCGACACCGCGCCCGCCAGCCAATTCGAGGCGCGCCGCCGGGCGCGTGACGCGGGCGAGAACGCCATCTCGGTCCTGAGGTCCGAAGGCTATTACGGGCATGACGTCGAGGCCGACCTGGCGGAGGGCGATCGCCTGCTGCCGGTGGTGCGGGTCACGCCCGGCCAGCGATTCAACTTCGCCGATTCGAAGATCACCTGGGTCGAGGCGCCCCCCGCTGACGAGGTCGCCGCCGCGGCCGAGAAGGCCATGGGCCTGGCGTCTGGCGCGCCCGGACGGTCAGCCGACGTGCTGGGCGCCGAGGGGCGGATTCTGGCGACGATCCAGAAGCGCGGATATGCGGACGCCCTGGCCCAGCCGCGGGAAGTAATCGTGGATCACGCCGACCATACGGTTCGTCCGGACTTCCGCATCGACGCGGGAGAGCTGGTCAAGCTGGGCGGTCTGGACCTGAGCAGCGACGGGCGAACCAAGCGGTGGTGGATCGAGAACCTGGCGCCGTGGAAGCCGGGCGATGTCTATGACCCCGAAGACGTGGCTGAGCTGGAGCGCCGCCTGCGCGACACCGCCGTCTATGACTCCGTGACCGTGGCCCTGTCGCCGGTCGACGCCAAGACGCCTGAGGGGCTGCGGCCGGTGGTGGTCAGCGTCGCCGACCGCGCCCGCCGGACCATCGAGCTGGGCGCGGGCTTCTCGACCAGCGAGGGCGCGGGCCTGGATGGACGCTGGACGCGATACAACCGCTTTGGCCGGGGCGACACCCTGCGCATCACCGGGCGTCTCGCCAATCTGGAGCGGCGGCTCGACGCCGAGGTGGCGTTGCCGCACTGGCGCAAGCCGCAGCGCACCCTGCGGGTCGGCGGGGCGATCTTCGATGAAGACACCGACGCCTATACCGACACCGGCGTCGGCGTCCGCACCGACCTGACGCGCCGGTTCGGCCGCATCTCGTTCCTGACCGTCGGGGCCGCGCTGGACGCCAGCCAGATCGCCGACAAGACCGACGTGAACGGCTTCGTGGTCGGGCAGGAGCGCAACCTGCTGACCCTGACGACCCTGGGCGCCCTGAACTGGGACGCCTCCGACGATCCGTTGGACCCCAAGCGCGGGTGGCGCGTGGAGGTTCGCGGCGAGCCGACCTTCGTCACGGGCGACGACAGCATCACCTATCTGAAGACCCAAGCGCAGGTGACCGGCTATCTGCCGATCTCCAAGGAGGCAAAGACGGTTCTGGCCGGTCGGGCCAAGGCGGGTCTGATCGTCGGCGGACGTATCCCGTCGGTGCCGGGTTCGCGGCGGTTCTTCGCGGGCGGTGGCGGTTCGATCCGCGGCTACGCCTATCAGGGGGTCGGCCCCCGACTGTCCGACAACACGCCGCAGGGCGGTCTATCGCTGCTGGAGGCCTCGTTCGAGGTGCGCCAGCGGATCACCGGACCGTGGGGCGTGGTGGCCTTCGTCGACGCCGGCGCCGTCGGCACCAACGAGTTTCCCAAGACCCGCGACTTCAGCGCCGGGGCCGGGGTGGGGGTCCGCTACGACCTCGGCTTCGGGCCGATCCGCGCCGACATCGCCATTCCGCTGGACAAGCGCGAGGGTGATCCGTCGTTCCAGGTCTATCTCAGCATCGGGCAGAGCTTTTGACCGACGCACCGCCCACACCCCCGTCCGAGGAAGCCGTCGCCGAGGTCGTGGCCGCGGCCAAGAAGGTCGGCCGCAGTCCCGCCTTCTGGGTGATGATGGTCGCCGTCCTGGCCGTCGTCCTGGCCGCGACCGCCAGCTTGGTGGTGCGCTACGGCGTGGTCAGCGTGCCAGGCCGGATGTTCATCGAGGCGCGCGCCAACGGCTTGAAGCTTGGCCGCATAGGCCGGCTGAAGATCGAGGGACTTCAAGGCGATATCTGGAAAAGCTTCACCGTTCGAAAGCTGTCCATCGTCGATGACAAGGGCCCGTGGCTGGAGGCCCGCAATGTCGGGGTCGATTGGACCTATCCGGCGCTGTTCGTGCGGCGCTTCAAGGCCGAGCGGATCACCGCAGAGCAGGTGACGGTCATCCGCCGCCCGACCCTGAGCCCCAAGAGCGGCCAGCCCAGCAAGGGCCTGCCGATCTCGTTCGACATCGACGCCCTGGCGTTTCGACTCGAGACTCTGCCGGCGTTCAGCCAGACGCGCGGCCTGTACGATGTGAACGGCGACCTGGAGATCGAGCGGGCTGGCGACCGGCGCGGTTCGGTGCAGGCGCGCAGCCAGATGCACCAGGGCGACTTCCTCCGCGTGCAGTTCGACCTTGGGGCCAAGGACACCTTGCTGGTCGACGCCCAAGCCAATGAATTGGCCGGCGGGGCCATCGCCGGGGCGCTGGGCCTTCCGGCGGATCGCGCCTTCTTCCTCGACGCCAAGGCGACCGGGGCGATGCGGCAGGGACGCTTCGACGTCGTGGCGCGGTCCGGCGACGAGACGCCGCTGTCGGCGCAGGGCGCATGGAATCCGCAAGGCGGGCGCGCCGAGGGACGGGCGGTGCTGTCGTCCTCGCGCCTGCTGGGTCAGGTGGTCCGCATGTTCGGCCCCACCGCGTCCTTCGCCATTGCGGGGCGGCGAGCCTCGGACGGGTTCTTCGACCTGGACGGGCGGCTGGAGGCCGAGAACCTGCGCCTGTCCCTGAAGGGCGGCGCGGATATCGGCAAGCGCATGACCGATCGCGACGGGGTTGAGGTCGATCTGGATGTCCAGGACATGTCGCGCATCACGCCGCAGCCGAAGCTGGGCCGCACGCGTTACAGCGGACGCCTGCGCGGCGACGCCAAGGCCTGGTCGCTGGACGGCGACGCTGTGGCTGAGGGCGGCTCGCTGCTGGGCCTGACTCTGGCGCGCATCGAGGGACCGCTTTCGCTCGCTCGCGAACGTAACGAGTTCACCGTCGATGCTGACTTCCGCGGCTCCGGTGGGCTGGGCGAGGGCCTGATCCCAACCCTGATGGGCGCTCGGCCCACGGCGAAGTTCGAAGGCGCGCGCCTGGCGGACGGCCGGCTGCTGATGCGCCGCGTGCGCATCGACGGCGCGGGGATCAAGGTGGATGGCGAGGGCCAGCGCAGCCTGCTGGGCGGCCTGTCGTTCAAGGGCGACGCCCAGGTCACCAACCTGGCGGCGGCGCGACCGAACGCGTCGGGTACGGTCAGCGGAAAATGGTCGGCGTCTCAGGCCTCGGCCGGCAAGCCGTGGGTGTTCACCGTGGACGCGCGCGGCGCGAACTTCGCCGCCGGCTTTGGCGAGTTGGACCGCCTGCTGGGCGCCGATCCGCGCTTCACCCTGCAGGGCAGCTTCGCCGACGGCCGGGTGGCGGTCGGGGAATCCAAGCTGACGGGCGCGGCGGCCAACGCCTCCGCCGCCGGCCTGATCGGCGCGGCGGGCGCGCTGCAGCTCAAGCTCGACTGGGCCGCCAACGGGCCGTTCCGCGTCGGGCCGCTCGAACTGGCCGGCAAGGCCAAGGGCGCCGGCGCCATCACCGGCAGCCTGTCGCAGCCGAAAGCCGACCTGACGGCGGACTTCGAAAGCATCGACGTGCCGCGCCTGAAGCTGACGGACGCGAAGGTCACTCTGACCTTCGCGCGCGGCGCGAACGACACCGACGGCGCCATCGCGATCACGGCGAGCAGCGAGTATGGCCCGGCCCGCGCGCGCGCGGATTTCAGCTTCGCGCCCGGCGGGATGGAGTTCAGCGGCCTCGACGCCGACGCTGGCGGTGTGAAGGCCAAGGGCGGATTGTCCCTGCGCAGCGGCCGGCCCGCCTCGGCGGACCTGACCGTGGCCATCGGCCCTGGGGCGTTGCTGCGCGAGGGGACGGTCAACGGCACGGCCCAGATCACCGACAGCGTCGGCGGCGCACGCGCCAGGCTGAACCTGACGGCCGATAACGCCGTGCCCAAGGGCTCGGACGTCTGGCTGCGGAAGGCGGAGATCCGGGCTGATGGTCCGCTGGATCGGTTGCCTTTCACCATCGTCGCCAATGGCGATGCGCGCCCCGGCCGTTGGACGATCAATGGCTCCGGCGTCCTGTCGGATGTGCAGGACGGCTATGGCCTGGCCTTCGACGGCGGCGGCCGGATGGGGCGCGGCGAGGTCCGCACCCTGGAGACCGCCCAGTTCCGCTTTGGCGGTCCGCGCCAGACGGCGCGCTTGCGCCTGGCGGTGGGCGCCGGGCGGGCGGAGATCGACGGCGCGCTGTCCGACGCCGGCGCCGAGCTGAAGGCCGTGCTGACCTCGGTCAGCCTTGGCGCTTTGAACGAGGATCTGGCGGGCGAGGTGGATGCCCGCGTGTCGCTGCAGGGGCAGGGGGACGACCTACGCGGCGACCTCGACGCCAACCTGCGGGGCGCGCGTCAACGCGGCGCGCCGGCCCGCGTCGGAATCGACGGCCAGGTGAAGGCGAACCTGCGGGGCGAGCAGCTGGTGGTTCAGGCCACGGCCGCCAACCAGCAGGGACTTCGTTCCAACGCCGAGCTGGTGCTGCCGGTGGATGCGTCGGCCAAGCCGCTGCGCCTGGCGGTGAACCGGCAGAAGACCGTGCGCGGCAACTTCGCCGCCCAAGGCGAGATCAAGTCCCTGTGGGACCTGCTGATCGGCGGGGAGCGCAGCCTGGCGGGCAAGGTCGACATCAAGGGCTCGCTCGGCGGCACCCTGTCCGACCCGCGCCTGGTGGGGGACGCGGCGATGACCGGCGGCTCGTTCGACGACGGCCCGACGGGGCTGAAGCTGCAGAACGTGACCGTGCGCGCCAACCTGGCGGACAACGCCATCGACGTCAGCGAGGCTTCGGCCGCTGACGGACGGGGCGGTTCGCTCTCCGGTGGCGGACGGCTGGACCTGCGGCGGGATGCGGCGTCCAGCTTCCGGCTGGCGTTGCGGCGCTTCCGTCTGATCGACAACGACCTGGCCACAGCTTCGGCCAGCGGCGAGGCGACGGTGGAGCGAGGGGCTGACGGCAAGGTTCGCTTGGCCGGCGCCCTGACCATCGACGAGGGCGAAATCTCCGCTGATACGGTCACCCCGCCCAGCGTGCCGACCATCGAGGTGGTCGAGCGCAACAAGCCGCGCGCCGACAGCCGTGACCTGCAGGCCCGGCGCAGTTCGCCCGGCTTTGCGCTGGATGTGACCCTGAAGGCGCCGCGTCGGGTGTTCGTGCGCGGTCGGGGCCTGGATGTGGAGCTGTCGCTGGACGCCCATGTCGGCGGGTTCAGCAACCGTCCCGACCTGACGGGCACGGCGCGGGTGGTGCGCGGCGACTACGACTTCGCCGGCAAGCGGTTCGAGTTCGATACGCGGGGCGTGGTCTATCTGGCCAACTCGCCCGAACGCATCCGCCTGGATCTGTCGGCGACGCGGGAAGACCCGACGTTGACGGCGGTGGTGCGCATCTTGGGTACCGCGGCCAAGCCGGAGATCTCCCTGACCTCCACGCCGCAATTGCCTAACGACGAGGTGCTGTCCCAGGTGCTGTTCGGGGCCTCGGCCTCGCAACTGTCGCCGCTGGAGGCCGCTCAGCTAGCTTCGGCGCTGGCGGCGCTGTCGGGCGGCGGCGGGTTCGACGTGATCGGCGGCCTGCGCAACCTGGCGGGCCTGGACCGGCTGTCCTTCGCCGGGGACGCGGCGGGCATGACCGTGGCGGGCGGCAAGTACATCACCGACGACGTCTATCTTGAACTGATCGGCGGCGGTCGCGACGGGCCGGCGGCGCAGGTGGAATGGCGGGTGCGGCGGGCGCTGGCCATCGTCTCGCGCCTCAGCAGCCAGGGCGACAACAGGCTCTCGGTCCGCTGGCGCAAGGACTACTGATTTCGCACAGCGGTTGCGCGCCGGCGCGGGGTCGACCGTCGGTGCGGGGCAGGCTAGGGTCCACGAGTTGGCGACGTTTCGTCTTGCGCCATTCCGGGCGTCGCCATGTGCAACACGCGTCGACTTGGTCCGCGGCAATGGCGTTGCAAGGTTCCGCATGCGTTTGTCGCCCGACGAACAGCGCGTTCTGGATTCCATCGCCGACCGAGGCCGCGACATCGTCGGCCGCGCGGTGGAGTGGTGCGCCATCAATTCCGGCAGCCGGCACCTGGCGGGGCTGGAGCGGCAGCGAGCGCTGCTGAAGGACGCCTTCGCGGTTCTGCCCGGCGCGCCGATCGACATGCCGCTGACGCCATCTTCAGACGTCGGCGCCGATGGGGCGTTGCGCCAGCAGGACCATCCCGCCGCCATCGCCGTCATCGTGCGGCCCGATGCCCCGGTGCAGGTGGTTCTCACTGGCCACTACGACACGGTCTATCCGGAGGCGTCGCCGTTTCAGACGGTCACGACCCGCCCCGACGGCGCGCTGCACGGGCCGGGGATCGCCGATATGAAGGGGGGATCAGCGTCATGCTGGCGGCGCTGGAGGCGTTCGAGGCGCACCCGGCTTCGGCGAACCTGGGCTATCGCGTGCTGATCTCCCCCGACGAGGAGATCGGCTCGCTCGCATCCGCCCCCGTGCTGGCGGAGTTCGCCGCCCGGGGTCATGTGGGCATGACCTATGAGCCGGCTCTGTCCGACGGGACCCTGGCCGGCGCGCGCAAGGGGTCGGGCAACTTTCACATCGTGATCCATGGCCGCGCCGCCCATGCCGGCCGCGACTTCGCCCTGGGCCGCAACGCCGTCACCGCCGCCGCCCGCATCGCCGGGGCATTGGACGCCCTGAACGGCCGGCGCGAGGGCGTGACCGTCAATGTCGCCAAGATCGACGGCGGCTCGCCCCTGAACATGGTGCCGGACGTGGCGGTGGTCCGCTTCAACGTCCGCTTTCCCGACGCGGAGGCCGGCGCCTGGGCGCAGGAGCAGATCGTAGGAGCGCTCAAGGCCGGGGAGGGGGATGGCCTGGATGTCCACCTGCACGGCGGCTTCACCCGTCCGGCCAAGCCGATGAACAGCGCCCAGTCCCGCCTGTTCGAGGCGGTGCGAAAGACCGGCGCCCTGCTGGGGCAGGAGATCGCCTGGAAGCCGTCCGGCGGGGTGTGCGAGGGCAACAACCTGTTCGCCTCGGGCTTGCCCAATGTCGACACGCTGGGGGTGCGCGGCGGCGACATCCACAGCGAGAATGAATTCGCCTGGCCCGACAGCTTCGTGGAGCGCGCGCAGCTGTCGGCCCTCATCCTGATGAAGCTCGCCCAGGGCGAGATCGACGGCCCCGCCATCCGCGCGGCCATGCGTGACGGAGTTTAGTGGATGCTGGTGGTGCGGCCCGCGGGCCCTTCCGACTACGAGTTCCTGATGGAGCTGGCCGTGCTGTCCGGGCGCGGCTTCACCAGCCTGCCTGAGGACGAGCCGACCCTGCGTTCGCGGCTGGACCTGTCGCAAGCCAGCTTCGACGGCGGCGTGGCGCCGGTCGAGGCCTGGTACACCCTGATGCTGGAAGAGACCGACACCGGCCAGGTGGAGGGCGTCGCCGGGGTGAAGGCGGCGGTGGGGCTGAAGCGTCCGTTCTTCTCCCTGCGGGTCGTGACCCTGGCCCAGTCCTCGCCGACGCTGGAGATGCGGTTCGACCACAAGGCCCTGGTGCTGGTGAACGAGTGCGCCGGCTGGTCGGAGGTCGGCTCCCTGTTCCTGCGGCCGGAGCGGCGCAAGGGCGGGGCGGGGCGGCTGCTGGCCCAGTCGCGCTACATGCTGATCGGCGCCGAGCCGCAGAAGTTCGCCGAGATGGTGCTGGCGGAACTACGCGGCTGGTTCGATGAGGATGGGTCCTGCCCGTTCTGGGACCACGTCTCGGCCCGCTTCTTCCGCCTGCCGTTCGATCAGGCCGACTTGATGAGCGCGTCCACCAACGGTCAGTTCATCCTCGACCTGTCGCCGAGGCATCCGATCTACACCGAGCTGTTGCCCCAGGCGGCGTGCGAGGCCATTGGCCGCGTTCATCGCGACGGCGAGGCGGCGCGGGCGATGCTGGAGCGCGAGGGCTTCCGGTATCAGGGGCTGGTCGATCTGTTCGACGCGGGACCGACCGTCTCGGCGCCCCGCGACGACATCCGCACGGTGCGCGAGGCGCGGGTGCTGAAGGCCGCTGTCGGCGATGATGACTTCGGCGAGGAAGTGCTGGTCTCCACCAGCCGTGTCGCCGGCTTCCGGGCCGTGCGCGCGCCGGTGCTGATCGACGGCGAACGGGCGGTGCTGTCGCGTGAAGCGATGGAGGCCCTGGGCGTGCGTGAAGGCCACAATGTGCGGGTGAAGGCATGACGAACTTCCAGTCCATCGATCCGGCGACCGGCGCGGTCGTCTGGGAAGGCGCCGCCGCATCGGCCGCCGAGGTCGCCGCCGCCGTCGCCAAGGCGCGGGCCGCGTTCCTGCCGTGGGCCGACCTGCCGCGCGAGGAACGGGTCGCCGCCATGCGCCGCTACAAGGCCGCGCTGGACGCTCGCAAGGACGCCTTCGCCGAGGCCCTGTCTCGGGAGACGGGCAAGACCCTTTGGGAGACCAAGGCCGAGCTGGGCTCGATGATGGCCAAGGTTGACGTCTCGATCGCCGCCTATGACGAGCGGACGGGCGAGCGCGAAAACGCCATGCCGTTCGGCCGCGCCATGCTGCGCCACCGGCCGCACGGGGTGATGGCGGTGCTGGGGCCGTTCAATTTCCCAGGACACCTGCCCAACGGCCACATCGTGCCGGCCCTGCTGGCGGGGGACACGGTGGTGTTCAAGCCGTCGGAGGAGACGCCCCTGGCCGGACAACTGCTGGTCGAGGCGCTTCACGCCGCCGACCTGCCCGAGGGCGTGGTCAATCTGGTCCAGGGCGGGCGCGAGACCGGCCAGGCCCTGATCGCGCAGGAGATCGACGGCCTGCTGTTCACCGGCTCGGCGCAGGCGGGCGCGCACTTCCGCCGCGTCTTCGCCGACCGGCCGGACGTGATCCTGGCTCTGGAGCTAGGCGGCAACAACCCGCTGGTGGTCTGGGATGCGGGGGACGCCGAGGCTGTCGCCGGCCATGTGATCCAGTCGGCCTTCGTGACCACAGGGCAGCGCTGCTCCTGCGCCCGACGTCTGATCGTGCCGCGGGGCGCGGCGGGCGACGCGGTGGTCGAGGCGGTGCTGGCCCTGACCGAGCGCTTGCGCATCGGCGTCTGGAACGACGCCGACGAGCCGTTCATGGGACCGCTGATTTCGGCCCGCGCCGCCGAGGCCGCGCGTGACGCAGCCGGGCGCATGGGCGGCAAGGTCATTCGGGCGACCGGCAAGATCGATGGCCGCAGCGACGCCTTCATCACGCCCAGCATCGTCGATGTGACCGGGGTCGAGATCGCCGATGACGAGATCTTCGCGCCCATCCTGCAGGTCCGCCGCGCCGCCGATTTCGACGAAGCCCTGCGCCACGCCAACGACACCCGCTATGGCCTTTCGGCGGGTCTGATCAGCGATGATCCGGCGCGCTGGGATCATTTCCAGAAGCGCATCCGCGCCGGGGTCGCCAACTGGAACCGCCCGACCACGGGAGCAGCCGGGGCCGCGCCGTTCGGCGGGCTCGGCGCATCGGGCAATCATCGGCCCAGCGCCTACTACGCCGCCGATTATTGCGCCTATCCGGTAGCCAGCTTCGAGGCGCGGCAAGTCGCGAACCTCATCGGCGAGATCAAGGGACTGCGGCCCTAGCCGCGGCGCAGCTTCGTTGTCGCCTCAGGGAAGCGGCGGGAGAGAGGCGCCTCAACCGCGCCCATTTCGACGGTATAGTCGCCGGAGCCGTCCGGGCGCAGGCCGGTGACGCGCGCCGGATTGACCAGCCATGAGCGATGGGTGCGGACAAAGCCGGTCGCGGCCAGCTTCTGCTCCAACGCCGCCAACGAGGTGCGCATCAGCGGGCGGCGGCCGTCCGCCAGGATGAACTCCGCATAGTTGCCCGCGGCGGTGACCGCGAGGATGTCGCGGGTCTCCACCCGCAGAAGGCGCGAGCCGTCGAGAATGTCGAAGGTGGTCGGCGCGGCCTCTCGCGGCGCTTGCCGGCGCAGGCGCATGACCCCCCAGAAGACCGCCGCCAGGATGAAGTAGCCGATCACGTCCTTGCGCAGTTCGTAGACGTAGCGGGTGATCGGCCCGAACTCGTAGTCGCTTCCCAGCCCGGCGTAGATCGCCTCGCGCAGGGCCACGAACATCGCCACATGCGGGATGGAATAGGCGAACACGCCAGCGACGTGGGCCAGAACGATTTGCGGGGCGGGACGGCGGCGCAGGGTCGCCCAGCGAACTGCCGCCCACACGGCCAGGACGGCGATCATGTTGCTGACGGCGCTGGTGTATTCCCAGATCGCCGGCCACATCACGTCGATCTCGTGGTCGTCGACCGTCGAGAAGACATTGACCGTGGTCGTGGCCCAGATCGCGACCGTGGCGAGCAGCCAGCCGATCAGCAGGTCGCGGCGATCCTCGCCGGCCAGCCCCCAGAAGCCGCCGCTCGTCCCAGTCGGCGGCGGACTGTCCCTGTGATCGCGCCGACCGGCCCGTAGAGCTTTCGCTTCTGCAGACACCACGGTTTTCTCGGGCGACTGTTGTTCAAAACCGGACACCGAAATGACGACCCCGACCCTCGACCGCCGCGCGGATCTCGACTGGATCCGCGTGGGGGCCTTTTTCCTGCTGATTCTGTACCACGTCGGCATGTTCTACGTGCCTTGGGACTGGCACGTGAAGACGCCTCATCCCCTCGAGGCGCTGGGGCCGGTCATGATGCTGACCAACCCGTGGCGCCTGACCCTGCTGTTCCTGGTGTCGGGGGCCGCGACGCGGTTCATGGCCGACAAGCTGAGCCCCGGCGTGTTCACCGGCAAGCGGGTCCTGCGCCTGCTGCCGCCGCTGGTCTTCGCCATGTTTGTGATCGTGCCGCCTCAGTCCTATTACGAGATCGTCGAGCAGGTCCCGCAGGCGGTCGAGCCCTATGGGGCGTTCTGGGTGAAGTACGCGACGGCGTCAGGGAACTGGTGCGACGCTGACGGGTGCCTGATCACCCCGACCTGGAACCACATGTGGTTCGTGGCCTATCTGCTGATCTACACCCTGATCCTGGGTCTGGTCCTGGCTGTCGCCGGCAAGCCGCTGCGCCGGCTGGGCGAGGCGCTGGATGGGGTGTTCGGCGGCTGGCGGCTAATGGTCCTGCCCATCGTCTTCTTCGGCGTGATGCGTCTTTGGCTGCTGCCGATGTTCGAGGTGACGCACGCCCTGGTCGATGACTGGTACAACCACGCCGTCTCGTTCGCGGCGTTCCTGTTCGGCTTCCTGACCGCCAAGTCCGCGCGCATCCGCGACGGCTTCGTCCGCTGGCGCTGGGTGGCCGCGGGGTTGGCGGCGGTCAGCTATGTAGCGTTCGCGAGCTATGCCTGGGTCTATCGGGCAGAGGACGCCGCGCCGCCGGAGAGCCTGCGGACGGTCATGCGTTTCGTCTACGCGACGGACCAGTGGAGCTTCATCGCGGCCATCCTGGGCTTTGGGGCGCTGCACCTGACCAAGGGCGGGCCGCGCCTGCGTTACCTGACCTTGGCGGTGTTTCCGTTCTACATCGTCCACCAGACCCTGATCGTGGTCATGGCGCATCACTTGGCCAAGCTGGGCCTGCCGCAAGGGCTGGAGGCGGCGATCCTAATCGGGGCAACCTTCGCCGGCTGTTTTGCGACCTATGAGATCGTGCGGCGCACGCCGGTGCTGGATGTGCTGTTCGGTCTGAGGCCGGAGCCGCGCATGGCGGCCGTCAGTGGCTGATGCGCGGCCGCAGCTTGTAGACGCCGTGGTCGAAGCTCTCGAACAGCTCTGACGCCTGCGGGTGGGTCACCGGCTCACCCGTATCGTCAGCCAGCAAGTTCTGCTCGGAGACATAGGCGACGTATGAGTTCTGATCGTTCTCGGCCAGCAGGTGATAGAACGGCTGGTCTTTGGAAGGGCGCACCTCCGGCGGGATCGACAGCCACCATTCCTCGGTGTTGGCGAACTCGGGGTCGACGTCGAAGATCACGCCGCGGAACGGGAAGATCCTGTGTCTGACGACTTGTCCGATCGCGAATTTGGCGAGACGCGTGTTCATAACCCCTGCAGTCAACCACGTTTTACCTGACCAGAACCTGAACGTAGGCGCCTTGTCATGCTGCACAAGCACAGCGCCGCTTTCTGTTGCTGCGATGCGTGATAAGGTCGCCGGTGAAACGAGGCGCCGAGATCGGCGCCTGCTAGACAGGTATTGCTCCATGTCGGAGGCGCCGCGCGCGCCCGGCGAGTCGCGTCCGAGGGGACCGTCTCATCGCCGGAGGCCGCCGGGGGAGACGCCGGCTTACGCCGCGCTCGACCTTGGCACCAATAACTGCCGCCTTCTGGTGGCGACTCCCACGCCGGGCGGATTCCGCGTGGTCGAGGCCTATTCCCGCATCGTGCGCCTGGGCGAAGGACTGGTCGCCAGCGGCAAACTGTCGGACGCCGCCATGGAGCGGTCGATGGCCGCCCTGAAGGTCTGCGCCGAAAAGATCCGCCGCCGCCGTACGGTCCGCGTCCGCGCCATCGCCACCCAGGCGTGCCGCATGGCCGACAACGGCCAGGCCTTCGTCGACCGCGTGGCGGAGGAGACCGGCCTTCGCCTGCAGATCATCACCCCACGCGAGGAGGCCCAGCTCTCCGTCGCAGGATGCCTGAACCTGCTGGACCGCGAGGCGGACGCCGCCCTGGTGGTGGATGTAGGCGGCGGTTCGACGGAACTGTCCTGGGTCGATCTGAAGGGGGAGGGGCTCGACGCCCACCCGCGACAGTTCGCGGCCTGGAAGTTGCCGATCAAGGCGTGGGTCTCGATCCCCATCGGCGTCGTCACCCTGGCCGAAAGGTTCCCTGAGGAGGGGCCGCGCGACGTGTGGTTCCGCTCCATGGTCGACGCCGTGAAGGAGCGGATCGCCGACTTCCCGCACGCCGAGGGCCTGCGCCCGGTATTCGAGGCCGGCCGCGCCCAGCTGGTCGGCACCTCGGGCGCGATCACCAGCCTGGCCGGCCTGCACCTCGACCTGCAGCGCTATGACCGCAACCGCGTGGACGGCCTGTGGATGAAGCGCAGCGAATGCGAGGCCGCGGCGAACCGCCTGCTGGCCCTGACCACCGCCGAGCGCGCCGAGCAGCCATGCATCGGACCCGACCGCGCCGACCTGGTGCTGGCCGGCGCCGCGATCCTCCAGGCCGTGCAGGAGCTGTGGCCCTGTGACAGCGTCCGGGTCGCGGATCGCGGCCTGCGCGAAGGCATCCTCATGTCCCTGATGTCCGACCAGCAACCCCGCAAGCCGCGTCGCCGGCGTCGCCGGGGCGGGGCCGGGCGCAACTCAACACCCCAGGCCGCCGAATGACCGAAGAACCACCCAAACGCCGCATGGTGAAGCTGCCGACCGGCGGCGTCGAAGGTGGCCGCGGCAAGCCCGCCCGCCTGAAGACCGCCATGGGCCGCACCTCGTCCCAGCAGGCCTGGCTTGAGCGCCAGATCAACGACCCGTTCTCGGCCAAGGCGCGGGCGCTGGGCTATCGCAGCCGGGCGGCGTTCAAGATCAGCGAGATCGACGACCGGTTCCACTTCTTCCGCAAGGGCGCGAAGATCCTCGATCTCGGCTGCGCGCCGGGCGGCTGGCTGCAGATCGCCCAGCAACGCGGGGTGGAGAAGATCGTCGGCGTCGATCTGCTGGACGTCGATCCGCTGCCGCCGGCACAGATTCTGAAGATGGACTTCACGGATCCCAAGTGTCCGGAGCTGCTGATCGAGCTGCTCGGCGGACAGCCGGATGTGGTGCTGTCGGACATGGCGCCCAACACCGTGGGGCACCGCGAGACCGACCACCTGCGCATCGTGGCCCTGATCGAGCTGGCGGCGGACTTCGCCGTCCAGGTGCTCAAGCCCGGCGGCGCGTTCGTCGCCAAGGCCTTCCAGGGCGGCGAGACGGCCGAAGTCATCGGTGAGCTGAAGCAGCGCTTCACCAAGGTCCAGAACATCAAGCCCAAGGCCAGCCGCACCGACAGCTCGGAGGTCTTTCTGGTGGCGACGGGGTTCAAGGGGTAGGCATGAAGCGCGGCGTTCCAATGATCGCCGCGTTCGCAGCGCGATGATCGGCGCCCAGGCGCTGGCCGCTCCCGCATCCCGATTGCTGGGCCAGCCGCACGCGGTGGCGGCCAGGCAGCTAAGTTTCCTCAACGAACCGCCTGATCTGCGAGGCCTGACGTCCTCCGGCCCGATCGATATCTGGCGCGCGCGGCGCGTGTGCGACGGCAGGCAGTGGGGAAGCACCGTCACGTTCGTATTCCGGGCCGGACAGCTGGAGCGGATGGTCAGGCCGCCGGACCGGGTCGTCCGGCATGCGCCCGGGGTGGAGCCATGGAAGGCGCCGCGTGATCCGGTGCTTGCTCCCTTCGCCGGGGCATTGCCGTTCCAAGATAGCCTGCTCGACGGCCTTGGACGCAGCGGAGAAAAGGCGATCGCGGCCGACACGCTGTTGGTCAACTGTCCGCGGCTGGTGAAGTCCGGGGCGGCTCGGCCGCAACGGTTCTCCTTGGGCAACCCGAGCGACCAGCAGGTCCTTGCCCTCGCGCCATTCGCCGTCCTTCTGCCATCCCTCAACAAGCGACGCCGTGAAGCCGCCGCCGCAGGACAGGCGACGTTCAAGACGGTCGTCCTCGGCGCGGCGCTTCCTGGCGGCCGTGACGCCTTCATCAAGCGGCCCGGCGTTCGATCCTACGGTGGCGGCGCCTACGAGGTGTTCTCGATCGACATGGGATCGCAGCCGAACAACAACGTCGCGAACGTGAACGAGGCGGCCTTTGTCGGCGTGCGTAACGGCAGGGTGGAGTGGAAGGCGCGCGACCGCTTAGGCGTCGGGCCGGAGCTTTGCCTCGACCGCAACGGTGTGCCGGGCGCGAACCGCAAGGGCTGTTCGAGCACGGGCCACTTCACGCCGTAACGCGGTCATCGCGGTTCCTCGGGCAAGAATCGCGCCGACTGTCCTTCTGAGGTCTTCCGTTCGTCGGGCCGTTCCGTTATACGCGGCCCGCAAAATGGAGAATCCGATGGAGATTCGCGAAGGGCTTACCTTCGACGACGTTTTGCTCGAACCCGGCCCGTCCGACGTCATGCCTACCCAGGTGACGACAGAGACGCGGTTCACGCGTGAAATCAGTCTGAACATCCCGCTCGTGTCCGCCGCCATGGACACGGTCACTGAAAGCCGCCTCGCCATCGCCATGGCGCAGGCCGGCGGTCTGGGCATCCTGCACCGCAATCTCAGCAATGAGGAGCAGGCTGATCACGTCCGCGAAGTGAAGCGGTACGAGAGCGGCATGGTCATCAACCCGCTGACCATCCACCCCGACACCACCCTGGCCGAGGTCCGCGAGATCACGGCCCGCCGCAAGATCTCGGGCTTTCCTGTGGTCGAGCGCGGCAGCGGCAAGCTGGTCGGCATCCTGACCAACCGCGACATGCGGTTCGAAGGTGATCCCAGCGTTCCCGCCTCGGCGCTGATGACCCGCGAGAACCTGATCACGGTGGGCGAGGGCGTCGATCACCGCGAAGCCCGCGAGCTTCTTCGCAAGCACAAGATCGAGCGTCTGATCGTCGTCGACGAGGCGTACCACGCCGTCGGCCTGATCACCGTGAAGGACATCGAGAAGGCCCAGGCGCACCCGCTGGCCGCCAAGGACGACAAGGGCCGCCTGCTGGTCGGCGCAGCCTCGACCGTCGGCGACGCTGGTTACGAGCGTTCGATGGGTTTGGTGGACGCCGGCGTCGACGTCGTCGTCATCGACACCGCCCACGGCCATTCCAGCCAGGTCGCCGCCGCGGTCTCGCGCCTGAAGCGTGAAGCCAATCGTGTGCAGATCGTGGCGGGCAACATCGCCACCTACGACGCCGCCCGCGCCCTGATTGACGCCGGCGCCGATGCGGTGAAGGTCGGCATCGGTCCGGGCTCCATCTGCACCACGCGCATCGTCGCGGGTGTCGGCGTTCCCCAGTTGACCGCGATCATGGAAGCCGTCCGCGCGGGCCGCGAGGCCGGCGTGCCGGTCATCGCCGACGGCGGCATCAAGTACTCGGGCGACCTGGCCAAGGCCATCGCCGCCGGGGCCTCGACCGCCATGATGGGCTCGATGTTCGCCGGCACCGAAGAGTCGCCGGGCGAGGTGTTCCTGTACCAGGGGCGCTCGTACAAGAGCTATCGCGGCATGGGCTCGGTGGGCGCCATGGCCCGCGGCTCGGCTGACCGCTACTTCCAGAAGGAAGTGACGGACAGCTTCAAGCTGGTGCCGGAAGGCATCGAGGGCCAGACGCCGTTCAAGGGTCCGATCGCGCCGGTGCTTCACCAACTGGTCGGCGGCCTGCGCGCCGCTATGGGTTATGTGGGGGCGCCGACGGTCGAGGAATTCCAGAACCGCGCCCGCTTCGTTCGCATCACCAACGCCGGCCTGCGCGAAAGCCACGTCCACGACGTGATGATCACGCGCGAAGCGCCGAACTACCCGAGCGCGGTCTAAGCCATGGAGCCGATCCTCGAACTCAAGATGCTGGGGGCGGCGGTGATCGTCGGCCTCGTCCACCTGTTCTGGGGATCGGCCGCGGCCCAGCCGCAGATCGGACTGAAGTGGAACGTCGGCCCGCGGGATGAGCCGCGGCCGCTGACCGGTGTGGCGGGGCGGCTTCAGCGCGCCTTCGCCAACTTCCGCGAGACCTTCGCCTTCTTCGTCGCCCTGGTCCTGGCGGTGGTGCTGTCGGGCAAGACCGGCGGCCTCAGCGCCCTGGGCTCGATCGTCTATGTGGCCGCCCGGGCGGTCTATATCCCGCTCTACGCCTTCGGCGTGCCGGTGGTGCGAAGCATCGTCTGGCTGATCTCGATGGTCGGCCTGCTGATGCTTCTTGCGGCTCTGTTCGTCTGAATGCGCGATAGTGGAAGAATTGGGGCGGCGATCGAGGTTCTGGAAGAGATCGAGGCGCGCCATCGGCCCGTGAAGCTGGCCCTTAAGGGCTGGGGCGAGCGTTCGCGCTTCGCCGGCTCCAAGGACCGCGCCTTCATCTCCGGCCTCGTGCTGGACGCCCTGCGACGCAAGCGCTCGCTGGGCTGGATGATGGGCGACGACGGCGCCCGGGCGGTGATCCTGGCGACCCTGCGGTTCTCCTGGTCCTGGCCGGTCGAGCGTATCGCCGAGGCCTGCGCCGAGGAACCCCACGGCCCCGGCGCCCTGAGCGAGGCCGAGAGCGCCGCCCTTGCAAGCCCGCAGTCCCTCGACGACGCCCCGGCGCCGGTGAGGGGCGACTATCCCGACTGGCTGGAAGCCAGCCTGACCCGCGTGTTCGGCGAGGACAGGGGCGACGAGGCCGCCGCCCTGGCCGCCCGCGCGCCGGTTGACCTGCGGGTCAATACGCTGAAGACCGACCCGGCCCGCGCGCTCAAGGCGCTGCAGCCGCTGGGCGCGGAGCCGGCGCAACTGCTGGAGACGGCCCTGCGCATCCCCGCGCCGGACCCCAGTGAGCGTACGGGCTCGGTCGAAACCATTCCCGCCTTCTCCAAGGGCTGGTTCGAGGTGCAGGACCTTGGCTCCCAGATCGCCGCCGCCTGCGCGGGCGAAGTGAAGGGCAAGCAGGTTCTGGACTTCTGCGCCGGGGGCGGGGGCAAGACCCTGGCCCTGGCCGCGGCCATGGGCTCCACGGGCCAGATCTACGCCCATGACAGCGACGCCCGCCGACTGGCCGACACCATCCGACGCGGCCAGCGCGCCGGGGTGCGTAACCTGCAGATCCGCTCGCCCGTCGAACAGGACCCGCTGAAGGGGCTGGATGGCAAGATGGATGTGGTTTTCGTAGACGCGCCCTGCACCGGTTCGGGCACCTGGCGCCGCCATCCCGACACCAAGTGGCGCCTGACACCCGAGGCGCTGGAGCGTCGCCAGGGCGAGCAGGACGCCGTGCTGGACCAGGCCGCACCTTTCGTGAAGGCCGGCGGCAAGCTGATCTATGTGACCTGCTCGGTGCTGGCCGAGGAGGACGAGGATCGCGTCGAGGCCTTCTTGGCCCGCAATCCCGGCTTCCGCCTGGCCGCGCCGCCGGCGCCCGCCGACCAATTCACGTCGCCGCAAGGCTACGTCCGCCTCACGCCCCGCACCGCCGGCACCGACGGCTTCTTCGCCGCCGTGCTGGAGAAGACCGCCTAGAAGGAACCCGCTGAATGACTACCGAGACGAACCACGAGCGGGTCCTGATCGTCGACTTCGGCAGCCAGGTCACCCAGCTGATCGCTCGCCGCGTCCGCGAGGCGGGCGTCTATTGCGAGATCCATCCCTTCGACAAGGTCGAGGCGCTGGTGGACGAGTACAAGCCGTCGGCGATCATCCTGTCGGGGGGGCCGTCCAGCGTGCTGGAGGCCGACAGCCCCCGCATCGGTCGCAAGCTGTTTGATCTTGGCTTGCCGATGCTGTGCGTCTGCTACGGTGAGCAACTGCTGTGCGACGTGCTGGGCGGCAAGGTCGAGGGCGGTCACGCCGGCGAGTTCGGCCGCGCCGAGCTGACCATCGGCAAGACCAGCCCGCTGTTCGCCGGCCTGGCTGGGGTGGGTGAGCTGGAGACGGTGTGGATGAGCCACGGCGACCGGGTCACCCAGATTCCGGAAGGCTTCGAGGTGATCGCCACCTCGACCGGCGCGCCCTTCGCCGCCATCGCCCACGACGCCCGCAAGATCTACGGCGTGCAGTTCCACCCGGAGGTGGTTCACACGGTCAACGGCGCGAAGATCTATCGCAACTTCCTCTACAACATCGCCGGCCTGAGGGGTGACTGGACCATGGCGGCCTTCCGCCAGGAGATGGTCCAGAAGATCCGCGACCAGGTGGGCGGCGGCAAGGTGATCTGCGGCCTGTCGGGCGGCGTCGACAGCTCGGTCGCGGCCGTGCTGATCCACGAGGCTATCGGCTCGCAGCTGACCTGCGTCTACGTCGACACTGGCCTGATGCGGAAGGGCGAGAGCGAGCAGGTCGTCGGCCTGTTCCGCGACCACTACAACATCCCGCTGATCCACGTGGACGCCGGGGACATGTTCCTGGGCGAGCTGGCGGGCGTCTCGGATCCCGAGACCAAGCGCAAGACCATCGGCAAGCTGTTCATCGACGTCTTCGACCGCGAAGCCGCCAAGATCGAGGGCGCCGAGTTCCTGGCCCAGGGCACGCTCTATCCGGACGTGGTTGAGAGCGTCTCGGCGCGCGGCGGCCCGTCGGCGGTGATCAAGAGCCACCATAATGTCGGCGGCCTGCCAGACTTCATGAAGCTGAAGCTGGTCGAGCCCCTGCGCGAACTGTTCAAGGACGAGGTCCGCGCCCTGGGCGTCGAGCTTGGCCTGCACCCCGACTTCGTCGGCCGCCACCCGTTCCCCGGACCGGGTCTGGCCATCCGCATCCCCGGCGAGATCACGCCCGAGAAGGTGGCCGTCCTTCAGGACGCGGACGCCATCTATCTGGAAGAAATCCGCAAGGCCGGCCTGTACGACAAGATCTGGCAGGCCTTCGCCGTGTTGCTGCCCGTGAAGACCGTCGGCGTCATGGGCGACGCCCGCACCTACGAGAACGTCCTGGCCCTGCGCGCGGTGACCTCCACCGACGGCATGACCGCCGACTTCTTCGAGTTCCCCTGGGACGTCCTCGGCAAGACCGCCACCAGGATTATCAACGAGGTCCGAGGCGTGAACCGCGTCGTCTACGACGTCACGTCGAAGCCGCCCGGCACGATCGAGTGGGAGTAGGGGCGTGGTCGCCTAGGGCTCGGCCCGGACGGTCCACGCGACGCGTTCGAACCTGTCGATCAGCCCACGCATCTTGCGTTGCACGGCGGCGAACTCCGCCGTGCCCTCGGCCGCCGCAGCGTCGGCGCGTCTAGCTTCAATCGAAGGGTATTCGCACTCCCAGATCACGTAAGGCGCGCCGCCGGCCTCGCCTTTGCGGACCAGCACCAGGCCGGTCTGCAGGCCCAGCTTCTGGCGCACCGCGGAGGCTTCGAGGCGGGTGGCCAGAACGGCCGCCTCCTGACCGGGCTTTGGGTAGTACTTGTTCTGCACGAGGACCCGTCCGGCTGCAGGAGCGACCGCCTGCGCGGAGGCCGGAGCCGCGGCCAGCAGGAGGGTGAGGGTGAGGGCCGTGGAAGCGAGCGCTTTCATGATGTCGTTCCTCAAAATTCCAGCGTGGTGGTGATGTGCCAGAGGCGGCCCTGCGGCGTATGCAGGCCAGGGCTGTAGCCGAGCGAGCCGTTGGTCAGCGGCGGGTCCTTGTCGAACAGGTTGTTGACGCCCAAGCGCACCCGGCTCTCGGCGGCGCCCAGGGCCTGGAAGCGGTAGTCGACATGGGCGTTGACGGTCAGCCAGGAGCCGACGCGCCAGAAGCTGTTGTCCACGTCGTTGATCGCGCCGGTGCTGTCGAAGGCGCCGACATAGCGGGCGAACGCCCCGGCCGACCAATCGCCGCGCGTCCAGTCGATGCTGGCCGAGCCTTGCCACTTGGGACGGCCGTTGGCCTCAAGCAGGTCGCCGCCGCCTGACACGGTGATCCCCGGCTCGTTGAGGGCGAGGATCGCCGCGCCCTGTTCTGAGACGGTCTGCTCAGCCTTCAACAGGCGGGAGGCCTGAACGTTGAAGCGGAAGTCGCCCAGCGCCGTCCCGCGCAGCCGGTATTCGGCCGACAGGTCCAGGCCCTCGGTGACCCGCGAGTTGAGGTTGAGGAAGGGGTCGAGCTCCTGAACGATCTGGCCCGTCGGCGCCAGGCCAGAGCCTTGGAAGAAGGCGATATCGTCGGCGGTTGGGGCCGAGCGGACGACCGATGAGCTGGAGCGTCCGGACAGGCGTTCTGCGTAGTCGAGCGCCGAGAAGTTGGCCAGGCCGAAGAGGCCGTGGATGCCCTTCTGCTTGATGCGCCAGTAGTCGGCGGTGACCGTCAGGCCGGCAAGGGCGCGGGGCTGGAAGATGGTCCCGAAGGTGTAGCTGTCGTTGCGCTCGGGCTTTAGATCGACGTTGGAGATTCGCAGGCTTTCGGCCTGGGCGTTACCGACCGTGCCGCATGCGCCGAGGGTGGCGATCTGTCCCTTGTTCAGGGCGGCGCGGCACCGATACCAGTCACGCACCGACGAGACACGGCCGGTGGGCGGGCTGTTGAGCAGGATGAGGTTGGGCGCCTTGAAGCCCTCGGCATAGGCGGCGCGGATCTTCAGGCCGTCCACGACTTCCCAGGAGCCGGTGACGCGAGGGGTGAACACGCTGCCCACATCGCTGAAATCCTCCACCCGGGCGGCGAACTGCGCGTCAAGGCTGCGCACCAGGGGGATGTTCATCTGCGGATTGACGATCGGCAGGGCGAGTTCGGCGAAGGCGGAATAGACGTCGCGCTCGCCATAGAGGTCGGCCGAGGCGCTGGAGCCGAGGATGTCGCTGCCGTAGGTCACGCCGGTGACGATGTCGGTGAAGGTGATGGTGCCGTCCTGGCGGGGATCGCGATCCTCGGTCAGGGTCTCCTTGCGAAACTCCACCCCCGCCGCGAAGCCGGCCGCGCCGCCAATGAACCCGAACAGGGCGAAATTGGAGACCTTGAAGTCGGCCAGGAAGAGGCTGGTCTTGTTGAGGCGGATCGCCTCGACCGTGATCGCGTCGATCACCGCCTGAGAGTTGGGCGTGCCGTCGCCCGCGGTCGGGTTGGACAGGTCGCCGCCGTTGAACAGGTTGTAGGCGTCGGGGGTCTGCTTGGCGAGCGACTGCTGGAACAAGGTGTTGCTGATCAGGTTCGAGGCGTCACGGGTGCGGGCCTCGGAATAGAGCAGGGCGCTGTCATAGTCCCAGCGGCCGATCTGACCGCGGACGCCGCCGAGCGCGCGGTAGCTGCTGGTCTCGACATCGACCACGATTGGGCCGGTATCGACCAGTTGCACGCGGGTGCCGGTGGCGGCGTTGTTGATCCCGATTGCGATACCCTCGGTCGGTGCCTCGATGCCGGCCAGGCGATTGGGATTGAGGCGTCCGTCGCTGAAGCGCACCGGGCCAAACGGGTTCCAGTAGTTGCTGGCGGGAATGTAGAGCGGGCTGGTGGCCAGGGGCGTGACGCCTTCGCGCTCGATCACCGAGTTGGCGCGATACCAGGACAGCTCCGTATAGAGCTCGGCCTTGGACGACAGCTCGTGGCTGGCGATAACGAAGAGATTGGCTCGATCCACCGCCGGAAACAGTTCGCGGTCGGAATTGCGGTCCAGCCACAGGCTTTCGTCGATACGGCCGTCGTCGATGCAGAGCGAGCCGCCCAACTGCGCCAGGCAGCCGCCGTAGGTGTTGGGCTGGATGTGGAAGAGCCCGGTGGTGGAGGTGATCAGCGTCCCGTTCTGACGAACGGCGCGGCCCAGGGCGAACTGGCCCCAGGGGGTGTTGTCGGTGGTGCTGCGGAAATCCAGGTCGCCGGCGAAGTTGGTCCCGGCGACGAGATCGCGCTTGTCTTCCGACCGGGAGAACTTACGATCGTTGGTGTGGAGCGCGGTCTGCTTCGAATAGCTGCCGAACAGCGCCAGGTGCGTGCGGCCTTCGTTGAAGCTGAAGCCGGTCTGGCCGTTCAGGATCGCCTCATAGCTCGATGTTTGTTCCGGCACGCGGTAGGCGGCCTGGAGCTTCACCCCCTCATAGCCGCCTTGCAGCACCGTGTTGACGACACCGGCCACCGCATCGGCGCCGTAGAGCGCCGAGGCGCCGTCACGCAACACCTCCAACCGCTCGATGCCGAGCACAGGCAGCGAGTTCATGTTCGGCGTGGTGATCGGGATGCTCTCCTCGCCGGACTGACTGCCCGGATGGAGCACCATCCGCCTGCCGTTGATGAGGGTCAGGGTGTTGCCTGTGCCAAGGCTGCGCAGATTGATCGAGGCGACGTCGCCTCGAACCGCGTTAATGCCGGCGGTGTAGTTGACGTTGTTGGTCAGCAGCGCGCCGTTGCTGGGCAGGGCGCGGAACAGTTCGTCGCCCGAAATGGCGCCGATGGTCTCGATCGCCTGGGCGTCGATGCGGGTGACGGGCAGGGCGCCAGCCACGTTCGCGCCCTTGATCTGGGAGCCGACCACGACAAGCTCGTTGAGGTCGGTTGCGGCGTCAGCGTTTGTGGCCTGCGCCTGCGCGGCCGACGCCAGCAGGGCCAGGCCGCTGACGCCCATGATCAGGGTGGAGAGCGGGTGGATCCTTATGCGACGAACGGGCGCTGAGGCGGTTTCACGGCGGATGGAAGTCATGTCTGGTCCCCCAAAAGAGAACTCCTACTGACGCAGTAGGTATTGAAGGGGCAAAAGAGTTTTTCTGGCTCGTTTGTTAGGGCTCGCGCTGGGATTGCAGTGGGCGGATCGCTCGTGCTGTCAGGTAATCAAGGGTCATCATGATCCGCGTGGAGCAGATCGCGCAGTTCAGCGCGATAGCCGCGCCCTCAGGACAATCGATGCAGGCGTCGCGCCGGCCGGTCTTGTCAAGAAGGCCCAACAGTAGCGACTTGTCGGCAGAAACGGCCGCGTCGACGCCGGTCTCGAACGAATGGTTCATGGCGCTCTCGCAGAGCGTCATCAGGCTGTCGAAGACGCGGGCGAGGAGCTCGGCGTCCAGCGGCTGGAGCAGGGCGTAGAGGCGATGTTGCGTCGGCTGGCGCTCGTCGCGGGCCGAGCGACAGCAGCGCGCGGCGGCCGTCACAAGGCCGGCTTGATCAAGCATCGCAAACTCCATCGCGCCGCATCGGGTCGGCGGAGGTGGAGTACCAATCGTGATAATCGTTCCCAACTTGAGCTTGGCGTCCCGCCGCTGTTGTTAGGATGAACTGATGACCTCACGGCGGTATGAGTCACTCCATGCCGCTCATCCGGACCGAATGCTTCATCCCCGCCAGCCCAGCCGCCGTCTGGGCGGTGCTGGCTGACTTCGCCCGCTATGCCGAGTGGAACCCGCTGAACGTGGAGGCGCGCGGCGAGGCGAGGCTGGGCGGGACGATCTTCACGCGCTTTCGCAATCTGGCGGGTGATCCGAACAAGACGGTCGGCCAGACCGTGCGCATCGTCGCCTGCGAGCCGGGGCGGGAGCTGGCCTGGGCCGGGAACGTGCCGCTGATGTTCAAGGGACGGCACGGTTTCCTGCTGACCCCCGAGGGCGAAGGGACCCGCGTCGTGCAGACCGAGGTGCTGTCCGGCCTGCTGCCGATGATCTGGGGCGATGCGCGCATCCAGCGGGACTTCACGCCCGCCTACGCGGCCGTCGACCGCGCCCTGGCCGCGCGCGTGATGGCGTCGGTATAAAGACTGTAGCGGCCATGGCGCCGGAGCGACCGGGCGCCTAACTGAGGCTCCCATAGCGGAGCCTTGTCATGTCCGACCTTTCCTCGTTCCCGATCACCCAGCGCTGGCCGGCCCAGCATACCGAGCGGTTGCAGCTCTATTCCTGGCCGACCCCGAACGGGGTGAAGGTCTCGATCGCGCTGGAGGAACTGGGCCTGGCCTATGAGCCCCATGTCGTGAACATCGGCCAGAACGAGACCTGGGGGCCGGAATTCCTGTCCCTGAACCCGAACGGCAAGATCCCGGCGATCATCGATCCGGACGGCCCGGGCGGAAAGCCGCTGGCCCTGTTCGAGTTTGGCGCGATCCTGGTCTATCTGGCCGAGAAGACCGGCAAGCTGATCCCCGCCGACCCGGCCGGCCGATACGAGACCATGCAGTGGGTCTTCTTCCAGATGGCCGCCATCGGCCCGATGTTCGGGCAGGTAGGCTTCTTCCACAAATTCGCGGGCCGCGAGTACGAGGACAAGCGTCCGCTGCAGCGCTACGTGGCGGAGTCCAAGCGTCTGCTGGGCGTGCTGGATGCGCGGCTGGACGGCCGCGACTGGATCATGGGCGACCAGTACACCATCGCCGACATCTCGATGCTGGGCTGGGTGCGCAACCTGATCGGCTTCTACGAGGCCGGCGAACTGGTGGAATTCGCCAGTTTCAAGAACGTGGCCGCCTGGCTGGAACGCGGTCTGGCCCGCCCGGCCGTTCAGCGCGGGCTGACCATTCCGTCGAAGGACTAAGCCGCTTCGGCCGCCGCCTCGAGCTTGGCGATGTCGATCTTGACCATCTGCATCATGGCGGCGGCCACCCGGCCGGCCTTGGCTTTGTCCGGGTCGGCCATCAGCGCCGTCAGGCGGCGTGGCGTCACCTGCCAGGACAGGCCGAAGCGGTCCTTCAGCCAACCGCACTGGCTTTCCGTCCCGCCGCCGGACAGCAGCTTCTCCCAGTAGTAGTCGACCTCCGCCTGGTCGGCGCAGTCGATCATGAACGAGATCGCCTCGTCGAACTTGAAGTGCGGGCCGGCGTTCAGCGCCTGGAACACCTGCCCGTCCAGTTCGAACTCCACCACCATCACCGAGCCGGCGGGGGCGGGCATGCCCTCCGAATAGTAAGAGACGTCCCGGATCCTCGAGTTCGGGAAGATCGAGACGTAGAGCTCGGCGGCGTCCTTGGCCTGGGTGTCGAACCACAGGAACGGGGTGATCTTCGGCATCGCGGCGTCCTTCTTGGCTGGAGCGATGATTGCTCGGCGGGGTGTCAGTTCAAGGACGGGCGAGGGTGATGCGATCCGACACGTCCGGCGATTTTTCCGTGCGCCTTGATCTTCCCCGCGAATGGCGGAAGGGAAGGGCCATGATCACCATGTATGGCATCAAGAACTGCGACACCGTCGCCAAGGCCCGCAAGTGGCTGGAGGCCAAGGGCGTGGCCTATGATTTCCACGACTACAAGGCCGTCGGCATCGACCGTCCGCGTCTGCAGGCCTGGGTTGAGGAGTTCGGCTGGGAGACGGTGCTGAACCGCGCGGGGACGACCTTCCGCAAGCTGCCCGAAGCCGATCGCCAGGACATCGACGCCCCCAAGGCGATCGACCTGATGCTGGCCCAGCCGTCGATGATCAAGCGCCCGGTCCTGGACCTGGGGCACAAACGTCTAGTCGGCTTCAAGCCCGACCTCTATGCGGCGGCGTTCAACTAGGCGAAGATTTTTACAGCCTGACTGCATCCAATCTCCCCACCGGCGGCGACTACCAGGCGAGAACGGCGTGGATGAACGCGCCGGCATGGAGACAGGGATATGGAAGATCTCTTCCGCAGTTACTGGTGGCTTCTCTTTCCGCTTTTCGGCTTCGCCTGCGCGGGATGGGACTCGTGGCTTAAGTTCCGCCGACAGCAGGCGACGATCGACCTGCTGAAGACCTACGCCGCGAAGGGGGCCGAGCCGCCCGCCCAGCTTCTGGAAGCGCTTGAGCGTCCGCCGAGCGAGAGCGGCGCGAACGGCGTCGGCGGCAAGGGCCGTGAAGGCCACCTCTATTCGGTGGTGATGTTCGGGGTCATGGCCCTGGGCTTCACCTACGCGGCGGTGACCGACCTGTTCGGGGTCGGGTCGGCGTTCGTGATCGTGTCGGTGGTGATGGCGGCGCTGGCCTTGGCGTCGCTGGTCATCCTGATCGTCACACGCCCGCGCGACTGATGATCACCGTCGATGAACACGGGGTGGAGCGACGAGGCGCTGGTGGCGCAGGCCCGCGCCGGCTCGGACGCGGCCTTCATGCGGCTGGTGCAGCGGCACGAGGCGGTGCTGAGGGGCTTTTTGAGGCGAAGTCTCGGGAGATCGGCGGCCGAGGCGGACGATCTGGCGCAGGAGGTGTTCCTGGCCGCGTGGAGCAATCTGGATGGGTTGAAGGACCCAACGCGAGTTCGGGCCTGGCTGTGCGGCATGGGCTGGCGCAAGGCGCGGGACAGGATGCGCTCGCAACGGCGGGACGCGGCCCGGGACGGCGCCTGGCTGGAGATCGCCGAGGCGACGCCAGGGCTGTCGGCGGAGGATCGGCTGGCGGTCGCCCAGACCATGGGCGAGCTGTCGGAGGGGCAGAGAGCCTGTGTCACCCTGTGCCTGGTCGAGGGCTGGTCGCACAGCGAGGCGGCCGAGGTGCTGGACCTGCCGCTGGGCACGGTGAAGTCCTATGTGGACCGGGGCAGGGCGCGCCTGCTCTCGGCGCTGGGAGGTTCGGATGGAGCGTGACCGCGTGACCCCCGAACAGAAGTTGGCGGCCCTGATGTCGACGGCGGCCAGGCCCACGCCGGTCAGCCCGGTCTTTTCCGCGGCGCTGGCCGAACGGATCGCGCGTCGTCGAGCGGTCTATCGGGTGCTGGCCCTGGTTCCGGTGCTTCTGGCGGCGGTCGCGGTGCTGTGGGCGCTTCAGCACGTGATGTCTCGTGACCGGTTCGAGGCGGTTCTCGCGCCGTTGTCGCCCGGCGTCATCAGCCTGCTGGCGGCGCTGGCGACGGCGTTCGCCGGAAGGTTCCTGGCCGGAGTTCTGGCGCGTCAGCGAGTATGACGAAGGTTTAATCAGAACTCCTGCATCTGTTGCGGGTCGTCAAAGCCTCTTCCCTACAGAAGGCGGAAGCGACAGGCTCACCGCTGCAAGTCAAAAGGGGTTCTGTTCATGGAAATTCTCATCCCGCTCGCGCCATTCATCATGGTCATCGCGATCGTCGTCATCCCGAAGTGGCTGAAGAGCCGTGAGCGCCAGGAGATGCAGGCCACCATCCGCGCGGCCATCGACAAGGGCCAGGAACTGCCGCCGGAACTGATCGACGCGATGAGCAAGGATGTGAAGGTCCGCAAGGTCTCCTCCGCTCAGAGCGACATCCGGACGGGCATCATCCTGATCTCCGTCGGCGCGGGCATCGCCGCCTTCGGCTGGATGGTCGGCTACCAGGAGAGCGACGCCTTCTATCCGCTGCTGGGCATCGGCCTGATCCCGGGTCTGATCGGCGTGGCCTACGTGGTTCTCAGCTTCTTCAACCCGAACAAGGGCGACCGGATCGAGAAGCAGGGCTGATCGCGATCCAGTTGGGGAGATTGGATCATGGGCAAGACAAGCCCGCCTAATGTCGGAAGTCTGCACGACGTCGAATTGGCCACGCTTGCGGCCACCGGTGATCGGCCGGCCTTCGGCGAGCTGGTGCGCCGCCATGGCTCCGCGGTCCGGGCGCTTCTGCGCCGGATGGGGGCGGAAGCTTCGGTGGCCGACGACCTGGCTCAGGACGCCTTTCTGCAGGCGTTCGAACGGGTCGCGGAGTTCCGCGGGGAGGGGCCGTTCGCGGCCTGGGTCAAGCGGATCGCGGCCCGGCTCTACGTTCGTCGCTGGCGTAAGGAATCTCGCCTTATCGCCGCCACAGATGATGGTGAAGCTTCGGAAGGACACGGGGGAGAAGCATTCGCGGCGACGCGGATCGATCTCGACGAGGCGCTGCGCGCGCTTCCGGCTTCGGAGCGGATGTGCATCTCGCTCTGCTACGGCGCGGGCCTGTCCCATGCCGAGGCGGCCGAAGCGCTAGGTGCGCCCCTGGGAACGGTGAAATCCCATGTCAAACGTGGTTTGGATAGGCTCAGAGGCCGCTTGGCTCCACAGGATGGAACGACGGCGGCCGGGAGGCAGGGTCATGGCTGACCTGGAGTTCGAAACGCGACTGGACCGCATGTTCGCGGACACCCCAGTCTTCGAGGACCGCGAGGTCTTCGCCCGCCAGGTGGTCACGCGCCTGGAACGCGGTTGGTCGATGCGGCAATGGACGATCTGGATCGCTGGCTTCATCGGCGGCCTGACCGGCGTGTGGCAGCTTATCCGTTCCGGCATTCTGGTCCGGGCGGAGGACATTCCGACCGAGCCGGTAAGGCAGCTGTCGCACCGTGTTATGGAGGCGTCGAAAGTGGGTCTGGAGTTCTCCAGCCTGCCGTTTGGCGGCGAGGTCATGTGGGCCGCGGCGGGTCTTTCGACCCTCGCCGTGATTTTTGTGGCCATGCGCGCGGTCGGAGAGCTGTAACAGCGACTTAATCGCCCCGCGGGTGCGTTGCGGGGAGGCGTGCGACGCTATAGGTTCGCGGCCTCTTCTGCGCCCCCGCGGGCGCGTGTGCTTTCGGAGCCCCTGTACGTGGTCGACGTGTTTGATGAGGTGGAGGAGCAGCTTCGCTCTGACCGCTACAAGACCCTTGCTCGCAAGACGGCTCCCTGGGTGGTCGGCGGCTTGGCCATCGCCCTGGCGGGTTCGCTGGGCTATTGGGCCTGGGACAGCCACAGCCGCCGCACGGCCGCCGAGGCGTCCGAGAAGTACGCCGCAGCTGTCGAATTGTTCGGCGCCAACAACACGGCCGCCGCGACCACGGGCTTCGAGGCGATCGCCAAGTCCGGCACGCCCGCCTACAAGGCCCTGTCGCTGATGCAGCTGGCGGGGATCAAGGTCGAGGAGGGCAAGACCGCCGAGGCGGTGACCCTGTTCGACCAGGCCGCCGAAGCAGCCCCCGACCAGGCCCTGGGCGACGCCGCGCGCCTCAAATCCGCCTTCGCCCTGCTCGATACGGCCCCGTACGCCGACATCGAGAAGAGGCTGACGCCCTTGACGGAAGAAAAGCGGCCCTACCGGGTCCAGGCCAAGGAAGCCCTGGCCTTCGCCAAGCTCTCGGCCGGCAAGATGGATGAGGCGCGAGGCGACTTCTCCGTCCTGACCCTTCTGCCTGAATCCAGCGAACAGGTTCGCGAGCGCGCCCGCACCGCCATGCAGATGATCGACTCCGGCTCGGCCAAGTCGCTGCCGGCGATCGCCAAGGCCGCCGCCACCGCCGCGCCGATGGCGCCGCCGGCCGCTCCGGCCCAGATGCAACCTGCTCCGGAGGGCGCGCAATGAAGCGTCGCCTTCTGACCGCCGCCGCCGTCACCCTGGTGGCGATGGGCGGCCTGTCCGCATGCTCGACCGTCGGTTCGGCTGTCTCGGCCATCAACCCGTTCGACGGCAAGGACACGAACAAGACCACCGCCACCCAGGGCGAACGCATCTCGATCATCGCCTTCGACCAGAAGGTCGAGCAGAACGAGGGCCTGAAGGGCGCGGATTTCTACCTGCCGGCCGCCGAGCCGCGCGCCGACTGGCCGCTGCCGGGCGGCACGCCCGAGCAATCGGTCGAGCACGTCCAGGCGGGCGCCAACTTCCAGATCGCCTGGCGCAAGGGCTTCGGTGAAGGCTCGGGCCGTTCGGCCCATGTCACCACGCCGCCCGTCGCCGCCGAAGGCAAGATCTTCGTCATGGATGGCGAAGCCAAGGTCGTGGCCTTCGACGCCAAGACGGGCGCTGAGATCTGGAGCCGCAACCTGAAGCCCAAGGAGCGGCGCGACCGCGACGGCTACGGCGGCGGCATCGCCTATGCCGACGGCAAGCTCTATGTGGCCTCGGGCTTCCGCTTCGTGACCCAGTTGAACGCCGCCACCGGCGAGCAGGGCTGGAAGCGCGACGTGTCAAACCCGATCCACGGCGCTCCGACGGTGGCCGCCGGCCGCGTCTATGTGGTCAACATCGACAACGAGCTGCTGACCTTCGAGACCGCCACGGGCGCTCCGAACTGGAACTACCAGGCGCTGACCGAGCCGGCCCGCATCCTGGCCGCGTCCTCGCCGGCCATCTCGGGCGACACCATCGTCGCGCCGTTCTCGTCGGGTGAACTGGTGGCCCTGCGCGTCGGCAACGGCAACGAGGTGTGGAGCGAGGCCCTGTCCCGCGCCAGCCGCACCAACGCCCTGTCCGAAATCCGCGACATCGCGGGCCGTCCGGTCATCTATCGCGGCGACGTCCTGGCTGTCAGCCACTCGGGCGTCTTCTCGGCCACCGACCTGCGGACCGGCCAGCAGCGCTGGAACATCCCGGTCACCGGCATCGGCTCGCCCTGGGCGGCCGGCGACGTGGCCTTCGTGGTCTCCAAGGCCGGTGAAGTGATCTGTGTCTCGCGCGAGAACGGTCAAGTCTACTGGATCCGCGACCTGAACTCGACCGAAGGCCTCAGCAAGCGTCAGCTGAAGAAGCGCCGCAAGAACCCGGTCATCTGGTCCAGCCCGATCCTGGCTTCCGACCGCCTGATCACCGTGTCCAGCCGCGGCGAGGCCGCCGCCCTGAACCCGAAGACGGGCGAGGTGATCTCCACCCTGAAGCTGGGTAAGTCCGCCATGCTCGCCCCGATCGCCGTCGGGGACATGCTCTACGTCGTCACCGACGACGCCAAACTGATCGCGATCCGCTAGGCCAAAGCGCGCTTTTTTGCGCGCTTAACCTTGGTCCGCTAAAACAACAGCGCCCCTCGCATTCCTGCGGGGGGCGCTTGGATTCTGAAATGCCCCTCAAACTCGCCATCGTCGGCCGTCCGAACGTCGGAAAATCGACGCTGTTCAACCGTCTCGCCGGCAAGAAGCTCGCCATCGTCGACGACCAACCGGGCGTCACGCGCGACCGCCGCTTCGCCGCGGGCCGGATCGGTGATCTTGAGCTGGAGCTCATCGACACCGCCGGCTTCGAGGACGTGAAGGACGAGAGCCTGGAATCGCGCATGCGCGCCCAGACCGAACTCGCCATCGACGAAGCGGACGTCACCCTGTTCGTCTTCGACGCCCGCGAGGGCATCACGCCGGCCGACCAGATCTTCGCCACCATCCTTCGCCGCCGGAACCGGCCGACCCTGGTCGCCGCCAACAAGGCCGAGGGCAAGGCGGGCGAGGCGGGCACGGCCGAAGGCGCGCGTCTCGGCCTGGGCGAGCCGATCCCGATCAGCGGCGAGCATGGCGAAGGCATGGCCGAGCTCTACGCCGCCCTGCTGCCGTTCGAGACTCAGGACGCCGAGCCTATCGACAAGGACAAGCCGATCATGGTGGCCGTGGTCGGCCGCCCCAACGCCGGCAAATCCACCCTGGTCAACGCCCTGATCGGGGAGGATCGCCTGCTCACCGGCCCCGAGGCTGGCATCACCCGCGACGCCATCTCGGTCGATTGGGAGTACGGCGACCGAAAGTTGCGCCTCGTCGACACCGCCGGCATGCGCCGCAAGGCCCGCATCGACGAGAAGCTTGAGAAGCTGTCGGTGCAGGACTCCATCCGCGCCATCACCTTCGCCGAGGTGGTGATGCTGGTCATGGACGCCACGCATCCCTTCGAGATTCAGGACCTGCAACTGGCCGACCTGGTCGAGCGGGAAGGGCGGGGTCTGGTTTTCATCCTGACCAAGTGGGATCTGGTCGAGAACCCGCAGGCCAAGCTGAAGGAATTCATCGAGCACGCCGAGCGCATGCTGCCGCAGGTTCGCGGCACGCCGGTGATAGCCCTGTCGGCTGAGACGGGTCGGGGCCTGGATCGCCTGATGCCGGCCCTGCTGAAGGTCCACACCAACTGGTCGACTAAGGTGAAGACCCGCGACCTGAACGACTGGCTGCAGCTGGCGATGCAGAGGCATCCGCCACCCTCCGTCGGCGGCCGCCGCGTGAAGCCCAAGTACATGGCGCAGACCAAGGCGCGCCCGCCAACGTTCGTGCTGTTCTCCAGCCGCGCGGACCAGATGCCGGACCATTACCGCCGCTATCTGGTGAACAGCCTGCGCGAGAGCTTCGACCTGCCGGGGGTGCCGCTGCGCATCACCATCAAGTCAGGCGCCAATCCATATGCCGAGGGCGAGGCCAAGAGCGGCCCGCGCCCGCAGCCCCGCTACGCCAAGGTCGCGGCCAAGGTGAAGAAGGCCAAGGAAGAGCAGGCCACGGCCATCGACGCCAACGGCAAGACGGTCAAGATCGGGGTCAAGAAGGCCGCGCCGAAGAAGGCGGTCGTTCGTCCGCGTTCGGCGCCGAAGGGCCTGACCAGCGCCAAGTCCGGCCGCTCCAAGGGCGCGCGGCCGGGCCCCCGCAAGGGCTAGGGATAGATGGAAGGCGCTTAGCGCGCCTTCCATTCCTTGAACCGAACAACACCTTCAGGCGGCTCGCGGTCGCCGCGGGCGAGCTCGACGATCATCGGAACGATCTCGGACGGCGCGGGCAGGTCCATCGGGTCTTCGCCCGGGAAGGCCAGGGCCCGCATGCGGGTGCGCATGCCGCCCGGATCGACGCACAGGGCGCGCACCTGGGTGTGCTCCATCTCGTCGGCATAGGTGGCGACCAGATTCTCCAGCCCCGCCTTAGACGCCGCGTAGGCACCCCAGAAGGCGCGCGCCTGGCTGCCGACGCTGCTGGTGAAGAAGATGGCGCGGGCCGCGTCGGACTTGCGCATCAGCGGGTCCATGGCGCGGATCAGGCGCCAGTTGGCCGTCAGGTTGGTGGACATGATCATGTCCCAGCCCTTCGGATCCAGATGGCCGACCGGGGTCAGGGCGCCGAGCACGGCGGCGGCGCCGACGATGATGTCCAGCTTGCCGTAACGCTCGTGCAGGGCGGCGCCCAGGGCGTCCAGGCCTTCCGGAGCCTTCAGCAGGTCGATCGGCACCAGGGTCGCGTGTTCGCCGGTAGCGGTGAAGATGCGGTCGTCCAGCGCTTCCAGCGCGCCTTGCGTGCGGCCGAGGGCGATGACGTGGGCGCCGGCCTCGGCCAGGCCGAAGGCGCAGGCCTCGCCGATGCCGCGGGTCGCGCCGGTGACCAGGGCGATGCGCCCAGCGAGGGGTTTGTCGGTCTTGGAATCCATGGGCGGTCTTCTAGACGGCTGTGTCGATCTTGTCCCGGGCCGCGTAGCGCTGGGCGATCACGGCGCAGGCCATCAGCTGCATCTGGTGGAACAGCATCACAGGCAAGATGACGACCCCCGCCACGGCGGCGGGAAAAAGGATGGCGGCCATGGGCACGCCAGTGACGATGCTCTTCTTGGTCCCGCAGAAGACGACGGCGATCTCGTCTTCCTTGTTGAAGCCCATGGCCCGAGCGGCGCTGCGGCTGCCGACCAGGGCGACGGTCAGGAGCACCGCGCAAAGAACGCCGACGATCAGCAGTTCCAGGGCCGAAACTCAACTCCACACCCCGTCGACCACGGCCTCGCCAAAGGCGGCGTAGACGACCAGCAGGATCGAGCCGCGATCCACGAAGCCCAGGATGCGCTTGTTCTTCTCGACCCAGGCGCCGATCCACGGCTGCAGCACCTGGCCCGCCACGAAGGGCAGCAGCAGCTGCAGGGCGATGGCCTCAAGCTGATTTAGCGAGAAGCCGCCCTGGGTATGCAGTATCAGGCCCGCCAGGATCGGCGTCAGCGCCATGCCCAGCAGATTGGACGCCGAGGCGCTGCACAGGGCGGCGGCGATGTTCCCGCGCGCGATGGAGGTGAAGCCGATCGACGACTGCACCGTCGACGGCAGGCAGCAAAGAAACAGCAGGCCCATCACCAGCGGGGCGGGCAGGATGCTTTCCGGGATCAGCTTGAACGACAGCCCGACCAGCGGAAACGCCAGGAAGGTGATCGCCAGGATGGTCAGGTGCAGGCGCCAGTGCGCCAGACCGGCCAGCATGGCTTTGCGCGACAGGCGCGCGCCGTGCAGGAAGAACAGCAGGGCGATGCCCAGCTTGGCGACGATCCCCACGCCCTCGGCCGCGACGCCTCGCGCCGGCAGCACGGAGGCCAGGGCCACCGTGCCGATCATCATGAGCAGATAGGGATCGAGTCTGAGGCGGGAGAGGATGCCTCCCGCCGCCACGCTTACGCGCTCACCAGGAACGACAACTGGCGCTCGTTGGCGTTGTTGCGGCCTTCGGCGATCTCACGGTCCAGCAGGCGGGTGGGGTACTCGCCGGTGAAGTAGTGGTCGGTGAACTGCGGGTTCAGCGGATCGCGCGCGCCTGCTTCCAGCGCCCAGTACAGGCCGTCGATCGACAGGAAGCCGAGGCTGTCCACCTCGAGCAGCTTGACCATCTCTTCCATGGTCTTGGTGGCGGCCATCAGCTGGTCGCGCGACGGCATGTCGATGCCATAGAAGTCCGGCCACAGGATCGGCGGCGAGGCGCTGCGCAGATGGACTTCCTTGGCGCCGGCTTCACGGACCATGCGGACGATCTTCAGCGAGGTGGTGCCGCGGACGATGGAGTTGTCGATCAGCACCACGCGCTTGCCTTCCAGCACCGAGCGGTTGGGGCTGTGCTTCATGCGCACGCCCAGCTCGCGGACGCCCTGGGTCGGCTGGATGAAGGTGCGGCCCACGAAGTGGCTGCGGATGATCCCCAGCTCGTAGGGGATGCCGCTTTCCTGGGCGTAGCCGAGGGCGGCGGGAACGCCGCTGTCTGGCACCGGGACGACGACGTCGGCCTCGATGCCGCTGTCCTGCGCCAGGCGTCGGCCCATGCGCTTGCGAACCTCATAGACCGAGCGGCCGTCGACCACGGAGTCGGGGCGGGCGAAATAGACGTATTCGAAGACGCAGGGGCGGGCCTTTTGCGCAGGGAACGGGCGCAGGGACTGGATGCCCTTTTCGGAGATGACGACCATCTCGCCGTTCTCGATGTCGCGCACGAACTTGGCGCCGATCATGTCGAGGGCGGCGGTTTCGGAGGCCAGGACGGCCTTGCCATTCAAATCGCCCAGCACCAGCGGGCGGATGCCCAACGGGTCCCGCACGCCGATCAGCTTCTTGTGGGTCAGGGCCACCAGGGCGTAGCCGCCCTCCAGCTGCTGGATCGCGTCGATGAAGCGGTCGACGAACTTGGCTTTCCGCGAGCGGGCCAGCAGGTGAAGGATCACCTCGCTGTCCGAGGTCGACTGGAAGATGGCGCCGTCGCTGACGAGACGTTCGCGCAGGTGCAGGAAATTGGTCAGGTTGCCGTTGTGGGCCAGGGCGACGCCGCCGGCCTGGAGATCGGCGAACAGCGGCTGGACGTTGCGGATGAAGCTGCCGCCGGCGGTGGAGTAGCGGGTGTGGCCGATGGCCGAGGAGCCGGGCAGGCGCTGGACCAGGTCGTTGCCGCCGAAGGCCTCGCCCACGTGGCCCATGTGGCGTTCGGTGTGGAACCGCTGACCGTCGAAGGCGGCGATGCCGCAGGCTTCCTGGCCGCGATGCTGCAGGGCGTGGAGGCCCAGGGCGGTGATCGCCGAGGCGTCCTCCGTCCCGAACACGCCGAAGACGCCGCATTCGAGGCGCAGGGCGTCGTCCTCCGGATCGCGGCCGCCATGCTGGGCGTACACATCCGACACGAAGCGGTCAGAGGACTGCGGGTTCATCGGGATTTCTCCACCAGATCATCGACGCTTTGCCGTTGGCCGGCGTCATAGCCTTCATCACGGGCGCCGTCGCGCACCGCTTTCTCAATGGCTGGAGCCAGTTGTCCGGCCATCTTACCGCCTTTCGGCGCGAAACTCTTCAGGGCCTTGCCGCTGACTTCCGACAGCGGCCACAGGGCCGAATTGGTCACCCAGCGCGGGGTGCGGTCTTCCGGCGTCGCCGCGTGGAACACCAGGTTGAACGCGCCCAGCACCACCAGCGCCCGGATCAGGCCGAAGCCGACGCCGATCGAACGGTCCAGCATACCTAGGGATTGGGTCTCGTGAATCCGCTGCGTCAAATTGGCTCCGACCAGACGCAACAGAATGTAGAGGATTACGAACACGACCAGTACGGCCGCCGTGGTGCCGGCCCAGGACGGCTCGATGAAGCCGCGGAACAGGGGGCCGGTGAAGCGCAGGCCGAAGATCGCCGCCGCGCCCGCGATCAACAGGGCGCCCATGGTCACCAGCTCGCGCATGGCGCCGCGGGAAAACCCGATAGCGCCCGACACCAGCAGGATCAGGATGGCGATGACGTCGAAGGCGGTCACGATCCGGTCAGCTCCAGGTCTGGTCGCCGATGCGGCGGATGGCGTCCGTGAGGCGCGAGGCGCTGTTGATCGACACCGGCGACACGTCGGGCAAGCCCGCGGCCGGCGTCAGGGCGCGACCGAAGCCCAGCTTCGCGGCTTCCTTCAGCCTCGATTCCATACGGCTCACAGGTCGAACTTCTCCAGACAGGCTGATCTCGCCAAAGACCACGCAGTCCTGCGGCAGGGCCGCTTCGAGGGCGGAGGAAGCCAAAGCCGCCGCCGCCGCCAGATCCGCCGCCGGTTCGGTGATCCGAAGCCCGCCGGCGACGTTCAAATAGACGTCACGATCGCCAAATCCAAGTCCGCAGCGCGCTTCAAGCACGGCTAGGACCATGGCGAGGCGCCCGGTGTCCCAGCCGACCACGGCCCGACGCGGCGTCCCGTATGCGGAAGGTGCGACAAGGGCCTGAAATTCCACGAGAACCGGGCGAGAGCCCTCGATGCCGGCGAACACCGCCGCGCCGGCCGCGCGCTCGCCGCCGTCGTTGAGGAACAGGGCGGAGGGGTTGCGCACCTCGCGCAGGCCGGCGTCGCCCATCTCGAACACGCCGATCTCGTCGGTGGCGCCGAAGCGGTTCTTGGCCCCGCGCAGGATGCGGAAGGGGTAGCCGCGCTCGCCCTCGAAGGCGAGGACGGCGTCGACCAGATGTTCGACCACGCGCGGGCCGGCGATCTGGCCATCCTTGGTGACGTGGCCGACCAGGATGATCGCCACGCCCTGTTTCTTGGCCAGGCGCACCAGTTCTTGTGCGCAGGAGCGGACCTGGGTGACCGAGCCGGGGCCGGCCTCATGCGCGTCGCTCCACATGGTCTGGATGGAGTCGATGATGACCAGATCGAAGCGGTCGCGCTTCAGCCCTTCAAGGATGGGACGAAGGCCGGTCTCGGCCGCCAGCTTCACCGGCGAATGGGCCAGGCCCATACGGCCGGCGCGGCCGCGGATCTGCTCCACCGCCTCTTCGCCGCTGATATAGGCGCAGGACACGCCGCGCAGGGCCGCGCTGGCGCAGACCTGCAGCAGCAGGGTGGACTTGCCCACCCCGGGGTCGCCGCCCAGCAGGATGGCGCTGCCGGGCACGACGCCGCCGCCGCAGACGCGGTCGAACTCATCGACGCCCGTGGCGATGCGGGGCGGGGCGGGGTCTTGGCTCTCCAGCCCTTCGAAGGCGAGGCCGCGCGCGGTCTTGGCGCTCTTGCTCGGCGCCAGGCTGCCGGGCGGGAGGCTCTGCACTTCCTCGACGAGGCTGTTCCAGGCGTTGCAGGCGGGGCATTGCCCGGACCACTTGGTCTGAACCGCGCCGCAGGATTGGCAGGCATAGACGGCGCCGTCGCGGGCCATGGACGCTCCTGATTCGACCTCAGCGGATCATAGCGCCGAGGTCAGGCCTCGCCGATATAGCGACGCGTTGCGCGCAAACTAAGGCGGGTGAGCAGCTCATAGGCGCTGATCCCCCCGGCGTGGGCTGCGTCGTCCACGGTGATGTTGGGGCCGACCAGTTCGACCATGTCGCCGGCCTGGGCGTCGTCACAGCCGGTGATGTCGATGGCCAGAAGGTCCATGGAGATGCGTCCAAGAATCCGCCGCTTCCCATTGGCGAACCACGCATTTCCGCTCGACGCCGGCGTGCGTGGCAGGCCATCGGCGTAGCCGGCGGCGAGGATGGCGATCTTCACGGGGCGAACGGCGGTGAAGGTCGCGCCATAGCCGACCGTCTCGCCAGCGGGGACGTCGCGCACCTGCAGGATCGGGGCATGCAGGCTGGCGACCGGCTTCAGGCGGCCGTCGGTCTTTCCGTTGGCGCCGGCGCCATAGAGGCTGAGGCCAGGGCGCACGAGGTCGAAGCCGTAGGCCACGCCGAGGAAGGTCCCGGCGGAGTTGGCCAGGCTGCCCTGGGCGGCGGGAAACAGGCCGCGGATGGTGCGGAAGCGCTCGAGCTGCGCGGCGCTCATCGGGTTCTTGGGATCATCGGCGCAGGCCAGGTGGCTCATCACCAGGGCGACGTCCATCTTCGACATCTTGGCGCGGTTCTTGGCGAGGGCGCGGGCTTCTTCCAGCCGCAGGCCCAGGCGGTTCATGCCGGTGTCGACATGGATGGCGGCCTCCAGCCAGCGCTGGTCGCCATAGGTGATCCAGTTCTCGACCTGGACCAGGCTGTTGAGTACGGGGATCAGCCGCGAGGCCATCAGGCGGGGGCCGTCCGCCGCGCCGGTCATGCCGTCGAGGACATAGATAGACGCGTCCCGTTCGCCCAAGGCGCGGCGCAGGGCTTGGCCCTCGGCCAGGCGGGCGACGAAGAAGCTGCGGCAGCCTTCCTTCCATAGGCGTGGGCCGACGGCTTCGGCGCCCATGCCATAGGCGTCGGCCTTCACCGCCGCGCCGGTCTCGGCGGCGCCGGCGAAGTGCTTGAGCACCCCGTAATTATAGGCGAGGGCGTCGAGGTCGACGGTGAGGGTCGTGTCGGTCACGAGGCGGGCTTATCACCCATCGGGCAAGTCTTAGAAGCGGTTGGCGCTGGCGCGGAGGCCCGAAACCTCATTCCTCTCCGCCGCGTGACTGATGGAAGTAGTGGTCGCGAGCCAGGTTGCCGAAGCGGGTGGTGTCGGAGTTGAACGACAGCTTCACGGTGCCGATGGGACCGTGACGCTGCTTGGCGATGATCACCTCGGCCAGACCCTGCAGCTTGTCGAGCTCCTCCTGCCATTGCAGGTGCTCGGGCGTGCCTTCGCGGGGCTCGGCGCGGCCGACATAGTAGGACTCGCGATAGACGAACCACACCATATCGGCGTCCTGCTCAATCGAGCCGGATTCACGAAGGTCGGATAGCTGCGGGCGCTTGTCTTCCCGCTGTTCGACCTGACGCGAGAGCTGTGAAAGGGCGATGACCGGAACGCTAAGTTCCTTGGCCAAGGCTTTGAGACCCATTGTGATCTGGCTGACTTCCTGAACCCGGTTGGCGTTGGCGCCGAGATCGGATCCGGTGACCAGCTGGAGGTAGTCGACGATGATCAGGTCCAAGCCGACCTGACGCTTCAGGCGGCGGGCGCGGGCTGTCAGCTTGGCGATGGACAGACCACCGGTGGCGTCGATGTAGAGCGGCGCTTCCTGGATCTCCATGGCCGCGTCGCGGACCCGGCCGAACTCCGAAGCGTCGATCTCGCCCTTACGCAGGCGGTCGCCCGACACGCCAGAAGCGTCGGCCAGCATACGAAGCGCGAGCTGTTCGGACGACATTTCGAGCGAGTAGAAGGCGACGACGCCGCCGTTGACGGTCTTCTTGGTGCCGTCCGGCTGAGGCTCCCAGGCATAGGCCTTGGCCACGTTGAAAGCGATGTTGGTGGCCAGCGCCGTCTTACCCATCGAGGGACGGCCGGCGAGGATGATCAGGTCGGACGGGTGCAGGCCGCCGACCTTGGCGTCCAGGTCGAGCAGGCCCGAAGACACGCCGGCCAGGCCGCCGTCGCGGCTATAGGCCTCGGCGGTCATCTCCACCGCACCGCGCAGAGCGTCGGAGAACGAGACGAAGCCGGTGGACGGACCGCCGCTTTCGGCCAGGCCGTAGAGCTGCTGTTCGGCCTTTTCGATCTGCTCGCGGGCGGCGAGGTCGGCGTCGGCCGTGGCCGCGTGGGCGATGTCGCCGCCGATGCGGATCAGGTCGCGGCGCAGGGCCAGGTCATAGATGACGCGCGCATAGTCCGACGCGTTGGCGGCCGGGGGCGCGCGGTCGACCAGATCGGCCAGATAGCGGACGCCGCCCAGCTCCTGGAACGCGGGGTCGTTCTTGAAGACGTCGGCCAGCAGGATCGGATCGGCCAGCTGACCCTTGCGGATGTGCGTCTCGAGCGACTGGAACAGGCGCGAATGGAACGGCTCGTAGAAGTGGCCGGAATTCAGCTGGTCGCTGAGCCGTTCATAGGCCGCGTTGTCGTACAGCAGGCTGCCCAGCAGGGCCTGTTCGGCTTCGATATTCGAAGGCGCCGTGGCCACGGCGATATCGTTCGTCGGGCGCAGGTCGAGGGCGGGTACGAGGGCCATTCACACAACTTAACGCAGCGGGGAGGGGGACACATGCGGACAAGATGGGCGGTCCACAAGCAATAGTTCGCCTGTGGATAAAAGGTCGCGAAAGGTTATCGTTCGACCGGCCCGCAGTTCCGCATGATGGGAATAGAAAGGCCGGGTGACCGCATCCGATCACCCGGCCCCGTTCTTTGTCGAACCTCAGTCCGACGTCACCAGCTCACGCTCAGCCTTGTGTAGAGGAATTGGCCGTTGAAGCCGAAGGGCGAGTAGCTGGGGAATCCGATCGGCCCGTTGGTGTTGACGTTGGTCGGCGTGGCCGTCGGATACTCGTCGAACAGGTTGTTCACGCCCACGGCGGCCGTGGTGTTCCAGGGCAGCTGATAGCGCGCCTCGACGTCTACGACCGTGTTCTTGCCGGTCCAATAGTCCAGGGCGGCGTTGTTGTTCGGCGTCAGAACATCGCCGTAATAGGTCGCCTTGGCCGTGGCGCTGAGGTCGCCCAGGGTCCAGTCGACCGAAGCGACGAACTTCTTGTCGGGCGTGCCCTGTTCGAAGGTCAGGCGGTTGCCGCGGTCGAACAGAATCGGCGGGACGGGTAGGGCCGACAGCGGCGCCGTGGTCGGGATCTTAGTGACCTCGGTGTCGTTGAAGTTGGCCGCCGCCATCAGGTCGAAACGACCCGCGCCTTCGGTCGTGATGCGATAGCGGGCCACCGCGTCCAGGCCGGTGGTCTGGGTCTCGACCCCATTGATGAAGAAGCGCGCCGCCCCCAGGCCGCCCCCAGTGCCGGGCGGGTTGATGAGCTGATAGATGGCCACCGCCGTCGCCGAGCCGGTGGGCGAGCCCTGGATGTTCTCCGACAGCACGATGCGGTCGTCGATGTCGATGCGATAGGCGTCGATGGTCAGCTCGAACGCCCCGCTGCGGAAGACGACGCCCGCCGAGTAGTTCATCGAGGTTTCGGCATCGAGCGGCTGACCGCCCAGAGCGCGGGCGACCGGGCTCACGGACGGAAAGGTGCCGACCTCGACCGGCGTGGAGACCCCGCCGATGCTGATGAAGTTGGTCGAGGTGGCGGTGAAGAACTGCTGCTGCAGCGACGGCGCGCGGAAGCCGGACGCGATAGCGCCGCGCAGGGCGAAGCTGTCGGTGAAGTCGTAACGAGCGGCGATCTTGCCCGTCGCGGTGGAGCCGAAGTCGGAATAGTCCTCGTAGCGCCCAGCCAGGTCGATGTTGAACTTGTCGTTCACCTGGGTCTCGACGTCGACATAGAGCGACCAGGCGTGTCGCGAGACATCGACCTCGTTGGATGGCTTGAAGCCAGGGAAGCCTTGCGCCCCGGCCGCCTTACCCGCCAGGCCGCCGAAGGTGTAGGAGGCGACGTCGCCCGCGCCGATGGCGTAGCTTTCGTCGCGATACTCCGCCCCGAAGGCGAGGTTGGTGGAGGTGAAGCCGCCGATCTCCAGCGGACGGGTTACGTCCAGGCCGATGACCAGCTGGTCGTACTTCATGCTGCCGGCGTCGAATCTGGTGGGGGACGCGGCGCCGAGCGAGCCGTTCACGGAGTTCGCGACGCCGTAGTTCACCTTGTTGCCGCCCAACGAGACGTTGGCGTCGATGTTGAAACCGCTCCATTCGCCCTTCGCGCCGGCCGCGAGGGTGTAGTCGTCGATGTCGGTCGTGATCAGGGGCAGGAAGCCGCTGGGGAACAGCGACGGGACGTTGTTGGCGTTGTCGGCCAGGCGCGGGTTGGCGGCGCTGTCCCCCTTGCGATTCTGATAGCTGGCCCAGCCGTACAGGCCCCAGGCTTCGTTCACCGGCACGCCCGCATTGGCGTAGATGGTCTTGCTCTCCACCTGCGGGTCGCCGTAGCGGCCGGTGACCTTGCCCCCGGCGGCGGCGCGCGGGTCGCGGTCCGAGCGATTTGTCGGGTTGCGATAGACGTACTCGCCCGACAGGGTCAGGAAGCCCTCGGCGCCCAGGGGCAGGCCCTGCCAGCCGGAGATGGAATAGGTGTTGCCGTCGTGGGCCTTGCGACCATCCGGAATACGGGCGGTCTTCACCTCGGTGTTGTAGACGCCGTAGCTGACGGACGCGCCGCCGCCCTCGCGGGCTTGGCGTAGCTGCAGGTTGATGACCCCGGCGATGGCGTCCGAGCCGTACTGCGCCGAGGCGCCGTCACGCAGGATCTCTACCCGGTCGAGCGCGACGGCGGGGATGGTGTTGAGGTCGACGGCCGCTGCGCCGCGGCCGATCGAGCCGTTGACGTTGACCAGGGCCGAAGCGTGATGACGCACGCCATTGATCAGCACCAGGGTCTGGTCAGGCGACAAACCACGCAAGGTGGCGGGGCGCACCGAGTCCGTGCCGTCGGTGATGGCGGGGCGCGGGAAGTCCAGGGACGGGGCCAGATTGGCCAGGGCCTGGGCCAGTTCGGGCGTGGCCTGCTGGGTCAGGGCCTTGTTGTCGACCACGTCGACGGGAGCCAGGGTGTCTAGCCGCGATCTGGCCACCCGACTGCCGGTGACGACGAGTTGTTCGACTTCGGACTCGGCGGCTGGCGCCTGCGCAAGTGCGCCAGTCGAATGGAGGCTGACCGCTGAAACCGCGGCCAGCAACAAGCTGCGATACTGCATTTTCTTACCCCTCGTTCGGGCTTGGGCCCGATAGTTATGGTTGCGAGGTAAGCTGGCGCTCGTTTTGCGACGCCGTAAATGTCATATTTGTCGCAGTCGCCTGAAGAAAATGTGGCGCCGACAAACAGGGCGCCCCAACGAAAAACGGCGCGGGCTAAGCCCGCGCCGTTCTCAGTTCGCTTGCTGCAGCAAGGTTTAGGCGTATTCGCCTTCTTGCTGGCCAGCGCCGCCTTCGAGCAGATCGGCGGCGGCTTCGTCAGCCGCGGCGCGCTCTTCTTCGAATTGCGAGGCGATGACGTTTTCGCCACGCTCTTGGCGATCGGCTTCGTCCTGGCTGCGCGCGATGTTCAGCTTCACGGTGATGGTGACTTCCGCGTGGAGCTTCACCTTCACTTCGTGGACGCCGAGCGTCTTGATCGGCTTGTCCAGCACAACCATCGAACGTTCGATCTTGCCGCCTTCGGCGTTCACGGCGTCAGCGACGTCGCGGCCGGCGACCGAACCGTACAGCTGGCCGGTTTCGCCAGCCGAACGGATCATCACGTAGGAGGTGCCGTCCAGCGCCTCACCAGCCTTGGCGGCGGTTTCGCGGTTGGCGGTGTTGCGCTTTTCGATCTCGGCGCGTTGGGCGTCGAAGACCTTCTGGTTGGCGGCGGTGGCGCGCAGGGCCTTTTGGCGCGGCAGCAGGAAGTTACGGGCGTAGCCGTCCTTCACCGTCACCGTATCGCCGAGCGAACCCCAGCCTTCGACGCGTTCGAGCAGAATGACTTTCATCGTGGCGTCTCCCTTACTTCACGACGTAGGGGAGCAGAGCCAGGAAGCGGGCGCGCTTGATGGCCTTGGCCAGTTCGCGTTGCTTCTTGGCCGACACCGCGGTGATGCGCGACGGCACGATCTTGCCGCGTTCGGAAACATAACGCTGCAGCAGCTTCACGTCCTTGTAGTCGATCTTCGGAGCGTTGGCGCCGGAGAACGGGCACACCTTGCGGCGGCGGAAGAACGGGCGACGGGCGCCGCCGGCGGCGGGAGCGCCGGTCGAAGCGGTCGCTTCGGGAGCGGTCGTATCGGTCATGATCTCTTTCTCCCTTAGGCCTGAGCTTGAGCTTGCGGCGCGTAGTCGTCGCGACGTTCACGGTCGCGGTCGCGGCGAGCCAGGACCGGGGACAGTTCCAGGTCGAGTTCCTCGACGCGGACGGTCAGGGTGCGCAGCACGTCTTCGTTCAGAGACAGCTGGCGTTCCATTTCCTTCACCGCCGCCGCCGGAGCGTCGATGGCGAGCAGGGAATAGTGACCCTTGCGGTTCTTCTTGATGCGATAGGTGAGGTTGCGAAGACCCCAATACTCGATCTTGGCGATCGAGCCGCCTTGTTCTTCGATGAGAGCCTTGAGCTGGTCGTTCAGGGCTTCGGCCTGCTGCGGCGAGATATCCTGCCGAGCGATGACCACATGTTCGTAAAGAGCCATGGTTTCCTTCTTCCGGGTTGGGAAAGCGGCGCGACCGACGGCGGAAGTCCGTCGGCAACGATGGATCCTGCGCGAGCTGGGGGAGTATCCCGACCCTGGCGAACCAGAGCCCTGCGAAAGACCGCCTTCCGTGAGAGGGCGCGCAATTACACGCAGATGGTCGGAAAGGCAAGTTTTCTCAGCAGTTGCGGCTGAGGAGGAGGGTGGGTTCAACTACTGGTGGAATTCAGCCAGGGAGCTTTCATGAAACGCATTCTATCCGTCGCCGCGGCCTGCGCGGTGCTCACCCTTGGATCCGGCGCAGACGCGGCGCCGTCCCAGAAGTCCTTGGATCTCGCCCGTCGATACTTCACGGCCGTCGAGATCGACAAGAACCTGGATGCGCTGATGAAGTCCGTCATCCCCACGATGGTCGAGATGCAGGCCCAGCGCTATCCAAACCTGACCGCTGAGCAGCGAGCGATCGTGCGGGGCGCCGCGGCCGAAAGCATGTCGGTCCTAATGCCCAAGATCGTGGAGGCCTATATCCCCGAGATCGCTGACAATTTCACGGTGGAAGAGCTGGAGGCGCTCGTCGGGTTCTATGAGAGCCCTGTGGGTCGTTCCATTTCGGCCAAGTTGCCCGCCATGGGGCCTTCCATGAACCGGATCATGCTGAAGCTCATCCCGGAGGCTCAGGCCGACATGCTGAGCAGGCTTTGCTCAAAAATCGACTGTTCGTCCGCCACGCCTTCGAATTCACCCAAGGGAAGCTGACCGCGACCGGTGTTCGTGCTAGAGGCCGGCTCATGGGCAGGGCTTTACGCAGCTTGGGTTTGGGGCTCGCGGCGTCGTTGATCGGCGCGGCTGCGTCGGCCGGCGTCCTGTCGCAAAAGCCCGCGCTTTCCGTCTCGGCCGCCAACGGCGACCTGACCGGCTATTCCGCGGCCCAGACGCTGGACATATCGCGCGTGGTGGGCGGCGACGCCTCTTTCACCGCCGAGGTGAACGGCAATCCCGACGCGGCGACCTACGGCCTCGATTTCCGCCTCACGGAACGCGCCAGCTACAGCCAGGACGTGACCCAGTCCCTGTCGTTCGGCGCGAGCTGGAACGAGAACGAGGCGGCGCTGCGGTCGTCCATGGGGCGGCGAATGGGCTTTGGCCTCGTGCCGTCGGCCAATTTCCTGCGCCTGTCGATGGAGATGAACGCCCTGCAGCCGATGGCGCCGGGGCGTGAAGCGGTCGGCCGCGCCGATATCTCGTCAGCCCTGACCCTGGGCGGGCGACCTTTGGGATCGTTCGCCATCGGGGCCGGCAATCGGGGGGAAGAGCGTGTGGCGGTCAGCTTCACCCGCCCGCTGCAACTGCCGGCGGAATTCACCCTGAGCACGCAGGAACGCAATGACGGCCCGCCGGACCAGCGGGTCGTCATGCGTCTGCTCAAGGTCGACTGGTAGGTCCTACTTCTTCGCCTTCAGGTCCTGGGCGGCCTTCAGGGTCAGCTTGATGTGGTCCACAGGGTTAAGGTCGCTGTGGACGAAGGCGACCTTGCCGTTCTTGCCGATCACATAGGAGGTGCGGTCCGACAGGTCGGGCTTCAGCGCCAGCACGGCGTCATACGCCTTGATCGTGTCCTTGTTCACCGCCGCCACCGGGAACTTGTCGCGGCAGGCTTCCTTCGAGAATTCCGCCAGACGGTCGGTGTTGCCGGCCGTGACGCCGATCAGGGTCGCGCCGGCCTTGCTGAAGTCGTCGGCGGCCTCGGCGAACTCGTGCGCCTCGATCGTGCAGCCCTTGGTGAAGGCCGACGGGAAGAAATACAGCACCACCGGGCCCTTCTTGAGGGCTTCGGCCAGATGGAACTTGAACGGCTTGCCCGCCAGGGCGCCTTCGGCGGTGAAGTCCGGGGCCTTGGCGCCGACAGGCAGGGCGGCGAAGGCGGGGCTGGCGATGGCCGTGATCAGGGCGGCGCAGGCGAGCAGGCGTTTCATTGGCTTTCCTCCTAGGAACCGGCACCCTAGCGCGACCATTGATTGGTGGAAATCCGTCGAAACTTGCCCACCGCACCGCTTTACCCTAACCCTCCCGGCCGGATTCCACAGGGAGCGAGGCCCATGAGCATCGCCTTCATCTTCCCCGGACAAGGCAGCCAGGCCGTCGGCATGGGCTCGGAACTTGTCGACGCGTTCGGCGCGGCGCGGGAAGTCTTTCAGGAAGTGGACGAGGCCCTGGGCCAGTCGCTTTCCAAACTCATGCGTGAAGGCCCCGAAGCGGACCTGACCCTGACCGAGAACGCCCAACCGGCGCTCATGGCCGTCAGTCTGGCGGTCATGCGCACGCTGGAGCGCGAGTTCGGCGTCGGCATCGACAAGGCCGCCTTCGTGGCCGGTCACAGCCTGGGTGAGTATTCGGCCCTGGCGGCCGCCGGCGCGATCAGCGTCGCCGACACCGCCCGGCTGCTGAAGCTGCGCGGCCAGGCCATGCAGCGCGCCGTGCCAGTGGGCGAGGGGGCCATGGCCTCCCTGATCGGCCCCAAGACCGACGTCGCCTTGGCCGAGCAAGCCGCCGCGGCGGGCGCTGAGTTCGGCGTCTGCGTCGTGGCCAACGACAACAATCAAGGCAACGTGGTCATCAGCGGCGCCAAGGCCGCCGTCGACCGCGCCATCGAGAAGGCAAAGGAACTGGGCGCCCGGGCGATTCCGCTGAACGTCTCCGCGCCGTTCCATTGCCCGCTGATGCAGCCCGCCGCCGACGAGATGGCCCACGCCCTGGCCGCCGCGACGATCGTCGCCCCGCGCGCCCCGCTGGTGGCCAATGTCACCGCGCGTCCGGTGCATGACCCCGAAGAGATTCGCCGCCTGCTGGTCGAACAGGTCACCGGCCGTGTCCGTTGGCGCGAATCGATGCTGTGGCTGGCGGGCGAGGGCGGCGTGACCCGCTTCGCCGAAGCCGGCGCCGGCAAGGTGCTGTCGGGCATGGCCAAGCGCATCGCCCCGGACGCCGAAGCCGTTCCCCTCAACACGCCGGCGGACCTCGAAGCGTTCGCTCAGTCGCTCTAAGGATAAGAAAATGTTCGATCTTTCCGGCAAGACCGCTCTGGTCACGGGCGCCACGGGCGGCATCGGCGGAGCCATCGCCCGCGCCCTGCACGCCGCCGGCGCTCACGTCGTGCTGTCCGGCACCCGTCAGGAGGCCCTGACGGCCCTGGCCGGCGAGCTGGGCGAGCGCACCAGCACCGTCGCCGCCAACCTGTCCGATCCCGCCGCCGTCGACGGCCTGATCGGCGCGGCCGAAGAAGCCGCCGGCGCGCCGGTGGACATCCTGGTCGCCAACGCGGGAATCACCCGCGACGGCCTGCTGCTGCGCATGAAGGACGAGGACTGGGAAACGGTCCTGAAGGTGAACCTGGAGAGCTATTTCCGCCTCTCGCGGGCCGCCATGAAGGGCATGATGAAGCGCCGCACCGGCCGCATCATCGGCATCACCTCCGTGGTCGGCGTGACCGGCAATCCGGGCCAGGCCAACTATGCCGCCTCCAAGGCTGGCATGATCGGCTTCTCCAAGGCCGCCGCTCAGGAAGTGGCCAGCCGCGGCGTGACCATCAACTGCGTGGCGCCCGGTTTCATCGAAAGCCCGATGACCGACGCCTTGAACGAACAACAGAAGGCCACCATCATGAGCTCGATCCCCGCTGGCCGTCTCGGCCAAGGGGGCGACATCGCCGCCGCCTGCGTGTATCTGGCGAGCGACGAGGCGGCTTACGTCACGGGTCAGACCCTGCACGTCAACGGCGGCATGGCGATGATCTAAGTGTGGGCTTTGCTAGTCACTCCGAAAGGAACGTGATAGCGAGTGCCCCGAAGATTCCCGTGGCGTCAGGCGTCCCAGCCTGCCGCCACGTCCTAAACAGTCACTAGAGGGACTAGAACTTATATGTCCGACATTCTCGAGCGCGTCCGTAAGATCGTTATCGAACACCTGGACGCCGATCCGGAGAAGGTCACCGAGAAGGCCAGCTTCATCGACGACCTCGGCGCTGACTCCCTCGACAACGTCGAGCTGGTCATGGCCTTCGAAGAAGAATTCGACATCGAAATCCCGGACGACGCCGCTGAACACATTCAGACCGTTGGCGACGCCGTGAAGTTCATCACCGAGAAGACCGGCTCGTAAGAGCCTGTCGGTCTCGCGACCGTCGTTTCGCCGCCGCGCTGCATCGGGCATTGTCCGGCGCAGCGCGGCGGTTTTCGTTTCGGCCCACGGCTTTTCCGGGCCGGCCAATCAACAGGGTTGGGAGTTTTGAAGCATGCGTAGGGTTGTCGTTACGGGAATGGGTCTGCTGACCCCGCTGGGCCAAGGTGTTGAGCACAGCTGGAAGGGCATCGTCGCGGGCCAGTCCGGCGCGGGAAAGATCACCGCTTTCGACACGACCGACTACGCCTGCCAGGTCGCCTGTGAAGTTCCGCGCGTCGACGGACGCGGCGGTGGCGGCCCCGACATCGCGGGCTCCTTCGACCCTGACAAGACCCTGAGCCCCAAGGACCAGCGTCGCGTCGACGACTTCATCCTGTACGGCATCGCCGCCGCCGACGAAGCGGTGCGTGACGCCGGCCTGGAAGCGGTCGAGGACGAGGACCTGAAGGAACGCATCGGCGTCATCCTCGGCTCCGGCATCGGCGGCTTGGCGACCATCGCCGACACCGCCATCGAGCTTAAGGAGCGCGGCCCCCGCAAGGTGAGCCCGTTCTTCATCCCGTCGGCGCTCATCAACCTGATTTCCGGCCAGGTCTCGATCCGTTTCGGCTTCAAGGGCCCGAACCACGCGGTGGTCACGGCGTGCGCCACGGGCGCTCACGCCATCGGCGACGCCATGCGCCTGATCCGCAGCGGCGACGCTGATGTGATGGTGGCGGGCGGCGCGGAAGCCGCCATCTGCCCGATCGGCATCGCCGGCTTCATCGCCTGCCGCGCCATGGCCACCGAGTTCAACGACACGCCCGAGAAAGCCTCGCGTCCGTACGACAAGGACCGCGACGGCTTCGTCATGGGCGAGGGCGCCGGCGTGGTGGTGCTGGAAGAGTACGAGCACGCCAAGGCGCGCGGCGCGAAGATCTACGCCGAGGTGATCGGCTACGGCCTGTCGGGCGACGCCTATCACATCACCGCTCCGTCCGAAGACGGCGACGGCGGCTATCGCGCCATGAAGGCCGCGCTGAAGAACGCGGGCATCGAGCCGAGCGACGTGAACTACATCAACGCCCACGGCACCTCGACCATGGCCGACGGCATCGAAGCCGGCGCGGTGGAGCGCCTGCTGGGCGACCATGCGGCCAATGTCGCCATGTCCTCGACCAAGTCGATGACCGGGCACCTGCTGGGCGCCGCCGGGGCGATCGAAGCGATCTTCTCGATCCTCGCCATCCGCGACCAACTGGCCCCGCCGACCATCAACCTCGACAACCCCAGCGTCGATACGAAGATGGATCTGGTGCCCCACAAGGCCAAGCCGATGAAGATCGACGTGGCCGTGTCCAACAGCTTCGGTTTCGGCGGCACCAACGCCTCGGTCGTGTTCCGACGCGTCCAGTGAGCCGACGTCCTGCCGGAAAGAAGCGGGCGGGCAAGTCCCGCCCAGGCAAGCCGAGGCCTTTGCCGACCAACCGCCGCGCCGTGGCGCGCGGCGGCGCGGCTCTCGGCGCCCTTGTTCTTGTCGCCCTGCTGATCGCCGCCGCCGGCCTTTGGACCTATGCCGGTCCCGGACCCAAGGCGAAGTCCGGCGAGGCGACGACGGTCGTCCTGCGCAAGGGCTCGGGGCTGTCGCAGATCGCCCTGGCCCTCGAGCGTGAGGGCGTCGTCCGCTCCAGCTCCGTCTTCCTGGCCGCCGCCCAGTTCACGGGTGGTTCGAGGTCGCTGAAGGCCGGCGAGTACGAGTTCGCCTCCGGCGCCTCGATGTCCTCGATCCTGCAGGCCATCCGCGACGGCCGCATCGTCCGCCGTCAGGTGACCATCCCTGAAGGCATGACGGCCGACATGGTGGTCGACATCCTCAACGCCCAGCCCGTGCTGACCGGCGTGACGCCGACGCCCGCGGAAGGTTCCGTCCTGCCCGAAACCTACGACATCCAGCGGGGCGAGGACCGCGCCGTCGTCCTCAAGCGGATGACGGACGCCCATGACGCCCTGATGGAGACCTTGTGGGCCCAGCGCCAGCCGGGCCTGCCGTTCACGACGCGGAACGAGGCGATCACCCTGGCGTCCGTCGTGGAGAAGGAGACGGGGATCGCCAGTGAGCGGCCCCAAGTCGCCGCCGTGTTCGTCAATCGCCTACGTCTCGGGATGCGGCTGGAGAGCGATCCGACCATCATCTACGGCCTGACCCGCGGTCGGCCCCTGGGGCGCGGCCTGCGCGCTTCCGAGGTCGCCAGCGACACGCCCTACAACACCTATCGCATCGCTGGCCTGCCGCCGACGCCGATCGCCAATCCGGGGCGCGCCGCCATCGCGGCGGTCTTGAACCCGCCGAAATCGGAGGCGCTGTTCTTCGTCGCGGACGGCACGGGCGGTCACGTCTTCGCGGCGACCTATGACGAGCATCTGCGCAACGTCGAGAAGTGGCGGCGCATCGAACGCGAAAGGGCGGCGCAATGATCAGCGGCATGACCGGTTTCGCCCGGGCCGAAGGCGCGCTCGGCGCCTGGACCTGGGCCGTCGAGGCAAGGTCGGTCAACGGCCGGAACCTGGAGACGCGCTTCCGTGGTCCTCCGGGTTTCGACGCCCTGGACCGCGCGGCGCGCGAAGGCAGCCAGGCCCGCTTCCAGCGCGGGCAGGTGACCATCGGCGTCACCGCCAAGCAGGCGGACGCCGCCGGCCAGATCAGTGTCAACATCCCCCAGCTGGAGCGCTACCTGTCCGCTGGCCAGCCCTATGTCGCCACTGGCCTGGCGGAGAAGCCGCGTCTGGACGGCCTGCTGGCGCTCAAGGGCGTTCTGGAAAGCACCGAAGAGGGCGAGGACACGGAGGCCAAGGCCGCCGTCGAACAGGCCATGGCCGCCACCCTGGCGGTGGCCCTGGACGGCTTGAGGGCCGCGCGCGGTGATGAGGGCAAGGCCCTGACGCCGGTTCTCACGGGCTTGGTCGACCGGATCGAGGCGCTGGTCGCCTCCGCCGAGAAGGAAGCCGCCGTCCAGCCCGCCGCCCTGAAGGACAAGCTGGCCAAGCGCATGGCCGAGCTGCTTGGCGACAACGTCTCCGAGGAGAAGATCCTGCAGGAGGCCGCGGCCCTGGCCTTGCGCGCCGATGTCCGCGAGGAGCTGGACCGTCTGGCGGGGCACATCGCGTCGGCGCGCGCCCTGCTGACCGGCGAGGGCGCCGTCGGCCGCAAGCTGGACTTCCTGACCCAGGAGTTCATGCGCGAATCCAACACGCTGTGCTCGAAGTCGGGCAGCACGGCCTTGACCGCCATCGGCCTGGACCTGAAGGCCACGGTCGATCAGTTCCGCGAGCAGGTTCAGAATGTCGAATAGCCACAACCATCCCACCCGCGGCCTGATGATGATGGTCGTGGCGCCGTCGGGCGTGGGCAAGACCTCGCTCACCCGCCGCCTGGTCTCGGACCACCAGGACCTGCACCTGTCGATCAGCGCCACCACGCGCGAGCCGCGCGCCGGTGAGCACGAGGGGCGCGACTACCACTTCGTCTCCCACGAGACTTTCGACGACATGGTGGCCAAGAACGCCTTCCTCGAATGGGCGGAGGTTCACGGCAACAAGTACGGCAGCCCGCGCGCGCCCATCGAAGAGGCACTGGCCCGTGGCGAAAGCGTGCTGTTCGATATCGACGACCAGGGCGCGTTCCAGGTCTGCGAGCAGGCCCGCAACGACTGCGTGATGGTCTACATCCTGCCGCCGTCCATCGCCGAGATGAACCGGCGGCTGCACACCCGCTCCACCGACAGCGACGAGACGATCCGCCGCCGCATCGCGCGGGCCAAGACCGAGATCGCCAACTGGCAGGCCTTCGACTACGTGCTGCTGAACGACGACTTCGACCGGGCCTATTCGGACCTGGCCCACGTCTATCACGCCGAGCGCCTGAAGCGTTCGCGCGGGGTTTGGATCGGCGACTTCATCCAGAACCTGCTGGACGAGCCGCTGCCCTAGCCGCTCAGGCGTGCGGCATGGCCAGCATCCAGACGGCCATGGCGACCATCATCACGTTCTCGGTCAGCGAGATGAAGCCGAGCGGCACGTTGCTGTCGCCGCCGACGCACGCGCACTTCAGCTCGCGCCTGTCGATGTAGACCGCCTTGAACACCGAGACCGCGCCGATGCCGCCGATGAACAGGGCGACGGGTGCCGACAGCCGGGTCAGGGCGCCCGCGATCATCAGCACCCCGGCCAGGGCTTCGGCGAAGGGGTAGATGTAGCCGTACGGGACCCAGCGCTTGGCCAGCAGGTCATAGTTCAAGAACATGCTGGAGAAGCTCTCCACGTCCCGCAGCTTCTGGATCGCCAGCACGCACATGCTGAAGCCGATGAACCACTCGGCGGCGCGGATGGTCAGGGGCGAGCCTTCCACCGCGTAGCTGGCGCCCATGGCCATCAGGGCCGTCATCGCGAACAGCACCAGTACAGGTGTATAGGTTGTGGCCTTCGGATCGCGGACCTTCCGCCCGAAATGGCGGCGAAGATCGTCGTAACCGCCGATCCGAACCCCATCGATGAACACCTGGGGCGTGGTCTTCACGCCATGCTCGGCTTTGAAGGCGTCGGTCTCGGCGCGCGTGGTCAGCCAACGGTCATCCACCGAATAGCCCTTGCTCCGCAGCAGATGCAGCGCTTTCAGACCATAGGGGCAGGTGTGGCCAGGCATGACCATGCGGTGCAGGACCGCGTTGCGGGACGGTGCGGACATGGTCCTTCTCCTCTTGCCGATAGCCGGACCTGATCTATCTAGCTTCCGTACCATGGTACGGAGTCAACCGATGAAGACGACGACGATCGCGGGGCTGGCGCGCGAAGGCGGCGTTGGCGTGGAGACGATCCGCTACTACCAGCGGCGCGGCCTGCTGCCGACGCCGGATGGCGGGGGCGGCGTGCGCAGGTACGATGAGGAGGATCGCCGCCGGCTGCGGTTCATCCGGTCCGCCCAGGCGGCGGGCTTCACCCTCGACCAGATCGCCGAATTGCTGGCGCTGGACGCCAGCGAGGACCGGGCTAGGGCGCGCGCCTTGGCAGAGGAGCGCGTCGCGGCGCTGGACGCGAAGATCCTGGAGCTTCAGGCGGCCCGGAACGCCCTGGCGCGCCTGTCGCGGGAATGCGGGGCCGGCGGGACGGGGCGCTGCCCCATCATCGAAGCCTTCGAGGGCTAGAGCGCCGCTGCCAGCCGCAGGAAGCCGTCGACCTCGATGGTCTCGGCCCGGGCGTCCGGCTCGACGCCCGCCCTTTCACAGAGTTCGGCCCCGCCCAGGCTTTTCAGGCTGGAACGCAGCATCTTGCGGCGCTGGCCGAAGGCGGCGGCGGTGACCTTCTCCAGCGCCGACAGCAGGGCGGGCGCTGGCGGCGTCGCAAGCGGGACCAGTTGCACCACCGCGGAGGCCACCTTGGGCGGCGGGGTGAAGGCGCGAGCCGGCAAGTCCATGACCACCCGGGCCTCGCAGACGGCCTGGGAGATGACGCCAAGGCGCCCGTAAGCGTCCGACCCGGCGGGAGCCGCCACGCGGTCGGCGACCTCCTTCTGGAACATCAAAGTCATGGACGTCGGGCGGAACGGGCCCGTCAGCCATTTGATCAGCAACGGCGTGCCGACGTTGTAGGGCAGGTTGGAGGCGATTTTAGCCGTGGGCCCCAGACCGCGCTCGGCCAGCAGGGCGGCCTCGTTCACGGTGACGGCGTCGGCCTCGACCACGTCGAGGCGGCCGTCGGCGGCTTCGGAAAGCTCGCCCAGCAGCGGCAGGAAGCGGGCGTCCTTCTCCACGGCGATGACCCGTGCGCCGGTCTCCAGCAGAGCGCGGGTCAGGCCGCCAGGGCCGGGGCCCACCTCGATCACCACATCGCCTTCGCCGATGCCGCCCAGGCGGACGATCTTGCGGGTGACGTTCAGGTCGAGAAGGAAGTGCTGGCCGAAGCTCTTCTTGGCCAGCAGACCATGCTCGGTCAGGGTTTCGCGCAGGGGCGGCAGGTCGGCGACGCTCATGCTGCGCTCCGTCGGGCGGCGATCCGGTCGGCCAGCTGGATCGCCTGAATCAGGCTGTCGGGCCGCGCCACGCCGCGCCCGGCGATATCGAAGGCCGTGCCGTGGTCGGGCGATGTGCGGACGATGGGCAGGCCCAGGGTGACGTTCACCCCGCCCCAGAAGTCCAGCATCTTCACCGGGATCAGGGCCTGGTCATGATACATGCAGATCACGGCGTCGTAGCGCTGGCGCGCCTCGGCGTGGAACAGGGTGTCGGCGGGAGACGGCCCTCGCACATCGACGCCCTGGTCGCTCAGGGCGTTCACCGCCGGGATGATGACGTCGATCTCTTCGCGGCCGATGCCGCCGTCCTCGCCCGCGTGCGGGTTCAGGCCGGCGACCGCCAGGCGAGGGCGCTCGATGCCGAAGTCGTCCTTCAGGGCCTGGGCGGTGACGCGGGCGACATCGACGATGCGCTCGACGCTCAAGGCCGAGGGGATGGCGGCGATCGGCGTGTGGATGGTCACTAGGCTGACCCGCAGGTCGCCGGCGGTCAGCATCATCACCGGACCGCGCGGGCCGTTCAGCGGCGCGCCGGCGGTCAGTTCGGCCAGGAACTCGGTATGGCCGGGAAACTTGAAGCCGGCCTCGTAGAGCGGCGCCTTGGCGATCGGGGCAGTGACAAGCCCGCCAACCTGTCCAGACAGGGCCAGACCGACGCCGGTTTCGATCCAGCGAATGATCGCGGCGGCATGGGCGCTGGTGGGCTGGCCGGCGACCACGGGCGACTGCAGGGGCAGGTCTAGGACCGGGATGGCGTCGCCGAACACGCCGGCCGCTTGGCTGGGGCCCGTGACGACGCGCACGGGGGGCGCGCCCGAGACCGCGCGCAGCGACTGGGCGTCGCCCACCACCATGAAGGCGGGGCCGTTATCCTTGAGCTGCGCCCAGGCCTTGGCGACGATCTCGGGGCCTACGCCGGCGGGATCGCCAAGGGAGAGGGCGAGCGGCCTGGTCGTCAACGGGTCTCGATCGTCGCCGAGTTGCGCAGATCGCGCAGGGTGCGCTTGGAGATCAGCCCGAGCTGCTGGCCGCGCAGGCAATTCTCGATCTGGTCGTGCGACGGGGCGTTCTGGCCGCCCTGCTTCTTGCCGCAGACGGCCACGATGTGCAGGCCGGCGTCGGTGCGGATCGGCGCCGAAAGCTGACCCACCTGGAGGGTGCGCGCCGCTTCCTGGAACGCGGGCGCCAGATCCTTGATCTCGGCTTCGCCGAGGTCGCCGGCGATGACGCCGGTCATCTGAGCGGCGGCAGGTTCGAGGGCGGCGCAGCTGTTCACCTGGGCGCGCAGCTCGACCAGCTTGGCGTTGGCGGCGGCGACTTCGGATTCCGACGCGCCGGCGGGCAGGGTCACGGCGGCCTGCTTCAGGTCGACCATCAGCGAGTCGGCGCCGGAGCGCTTGTTGCGCAGGAAGATGATGTAGACCCCGTCCTTGACCGGGATCGGCGCGGACAACTGGCCTGGGCGCAGGGTAGCCAGCGCGGCGTCGACCTCGGGCGGCATTTCGCCGGCGGCGACCCAGCCGGCGTCACCGCCGTTGGCGGCCGTGGCTGCGGCGGAGAACTGACGGGCGACGGCCGGGAAGGGCGCGCCTTGCTGCATCTGGGCGACGAGCTGGGCGGCGCCGTTCATGGCCACGTCCATGCCGCCCACGCGGGCGGCGTCGAGGAAGACTTCCCCGACCTGGTACTGCGGCTTGCTGCTGGCCTCGGCCAGGCGCTGCTGGAAGGCGCTGATCTGGTCTTCGCCGATGCGCAGGCGCGAACCGTAGCGGCCGGAAATGTAGTTCTGCCAGCTCTGCTCGGCGCGCAGTTGCTCGCGGAAGGTCTGGGCGCCGACGCCCTGCGCGGACAGGGAGGCGAGGAGCTGTTCGGCCGAGATGTTGTTGCCGCGCGCGACGTCGGCGATCTCCTGATCGACCTCCTTGTCGGTGGCGATGATCTCGGTCTTGTTCTGCCGCTCGATCCGGCGGAGTTCCTGGATCTGCAGGCGTTCGTCGACCAGCGAGCGCATGGCTTCGGCCTGCAGCTGGGGCAGGGTTTCCTGGGTCGGCTGCACGCCGGAAGTCACCATCAGCAGGCGCATGCGCTGCATCAGGTCATAGGTGGACACCAGGTCGTCATTGACGACGGCGGCGATGCTCTCGGCCAGGGGCTGCGGCGCCTGGGGAGCCGCAGGAGCCGCCGGGGCCGTCTCGGCCGCCGGTTCCTGGGCGGAAGCCGCCGCGACGTTCAGGGCGAGCACAGAAGCCGCCATCAACGCCAGGCTCGTCACACTACGCGCCAACCGCATGGATCTTGTAGTTCCTCTCGTTCGGGCGCGCGCCCGGAATACTGGAAGTGGCTAGTAGCCTGTATCGCCCAATGTGGCGAGCGTTAGGCGTAGCTGCACGGAGTCGTTGGGGCGAAATCTCACACCCTCCGGCGTGTTCACGTACTGATTTTCGCGCTGGTAGACCACGTCGATGCGCAGGCAGTCGTCGCGCCAGACCAGACCGATGTCGCGGCGACGCCATTCGCCGTTCTCCACATCGCGGGAGCCAACGAACGAAACGCCCCACTTCTTGGTGACGAAGAACTCGCTGTAGACGTCGAAGTTCTCCTGCTCCAGCCCGTTGATATCCAGGGCGTCGCGCAGGTAGCGGACCACGGTGTAGCCGCGCTTGTGGCTGACGTCGGCGCCGGCTTCGAGGCGCCGGACCGCCAGGGTGTCGTTGTCCAGACGCGAGCGGGCGAAGACCGAAACGCCGGCGATCGGCTTGGCGCTGGCCGAAACCACCCAGTCCGACGCCTTATGCTGCAGGCCGGTCCGCGACGGGAACAGATCGTCCCGCTCGGTGCGGAAGCTGCGGCCGACCAGCAGGGTCGCCTCGCGGCCGTCGTCCATCGAGATTCGGGCCCGGCCACCGGCGTTCAGGCGCTGGCCGCCTTCGTAGAGGTCGAAGCCCGGCGACTTGTTGGCGCGGAACAGGTTGTTCTCGTCGAACTCGAAGGCGAGGCTGTCCTCGTTCGGGATGCGGGAGTCGCGATCGCTGTCGGGCGAGATGGCGATCTGGGCGACGGGCTCCAAGACAATGGAGCCGCCTTCGAGGCGCTTGAAGAACGGCCAGCTGATGTCGGCCCCGGCGACGCCCAAGCCGCGGGTGATGGTGTCCGAACCCGAGACGCCCGGCTGATCCGAGACGTTGTAGGTGTCGAAGCGCGTTTGCACGAAGGGCGAGACGCGGATGCCGCTGCTCAGGGTGAAATCGCGGCGCCAGGTGGCCTCGCCAGTTGCGCGGCGGCTGTCGACGCCAGCGGGGCGAGGGTTGGCCGGCGTCGGCGCGATGGTGTTGATGGGCGCCTGGTCGCGGTTGAGGGCCACGCCGCTGGCGCGCACCCGCAGGCGGCCGCCCAGAACAGAGGTTTCCGGCTCCCAGCGCGCCTCGACCAGCGGGGCGACCGTCGGGAAGGTACGGTTGTTGTCGTCGATGCGCAGGCCCTGGACGCTGACCGCGGCGATGGACAGATAGGAACGCGAGTCCTGGCGCGTCGCGTAGATCTGCGACATCAGGCGGCGGTCGTCGGGCGTGAACAGGGCCCGCTGCTCGTAGACGCTGTCGACGCTGTAGTTGTCGAACAGGAAGTCGTCCGAGGTCCGCTCGGCGGCGAAGCCCCAGTCCCACTTGTCGTCGATCTCGAACTTGCCCTTGGCCAGCAGGTAGCTTCGGTGGCTCCGCTCTCCGAACCGCTCGCCGCTGCCGTCGATGTCGCGCTCGTAGGTGTAGCCGGCGCGGGCTTCCAGGAAGCCGGAATAGAAGCGCTTGCGGTAGGTCAGGTTCAGGAATGGGTTCACGTCCGCATTGAACTGCGGGCTGAGGACCACTTCGGACGAGGGCGACAGCACCTGCAGGTAGGGCTGCTCGTAGGAGAAGCCCCGGCGGCGGGTGACCTCGATCTTGGGCGGCAGGAAGCCCGAGCGGCGACCGGCCTGCGGGTCGGCGTGCCAGAAGACCGGCATGTAGGCCACCGGAACGCCCCACATCTCGATGACGGCGTTCTGGTAGTAGACGAGCTGCTTGGTCTTATCCTGGACGACCTTGTCGGCCTTGATCTGCCAGGTCGGCTTGCCGTCGCCGCCTTCATCGGCGCAGACGGGGCAGGGCGTATAGACCGCGCGGGACAGCTCGGTGACGTTCTCGTTGCGGCGGATGGCGGCGTCGGCCGCGATCTTGATGTTCGGCTCCGAGCGCATAGAGAAGCCGCGCGCGAAGCCGGCGGACATGTCCTCGTCCAGGGTCAGTTCGTCGGCGAACTGGGTGGAGCCGTCGGCATTGACCAGGACGATATTGCCCTTGGCCGTGACGATCTTGGTGCCCTGATTGTAGACGACCTCCTCGGCGCGCAGCGTCCGGCCGTTGCGGCGCGCCTCGACCTGACCGCGGGCGGTGACGGTGTCGTTCTTGTCGTCCCGGATAACCGTGTCGGCTTCCAGATAGAAGCCGTCCTCGCCCAGGCCGTCGCTTTCAGGGACGGCGGCGGGCGCAGGCGGGGGCAGGGGCGTAAGCGCAAGCGTCTGCGCGCAGGCGGCTTCGCCGGCGATCAGAAGCGCGAACGCGGCCGCGCCGCCAAGCAGCGCCTTCTGACTCGAACTCATACGGACCCATCCTCCACGGGCGGACTCTTGGTGCAACGGGGCCACGAACTCAACCGTCCTCGGTATAAGAAAGCAGAATGACGCCCGCCAGAAGCGCCAGAGCGGGGGGTGTCCAGGCCGCCGCGAAGGGGGGATCGATTCCCGCCCGCCCCAGGGCGCCGCAGACTTCGTTGAAGAAGAAGAAGGCGAAACCAAGGGCGACGCCGGATCCGGCGAGGCCCGCCAGCCCGCCCAAACGCATCAGGCGCAGCGAGAACGCCGCCGCCAGCACCGACATGGCCGCGAACAGCAGCGGCGTCGCCAGGAGCTGGTGCAGGCGCAGCTCATAGGGCGTGGTGGAGAAGCCGGCGCGCCGGGTCTCCAGGATCGTCTGCGGCAGACGCCAGAAGGCCACCGCCTGGGGCGTGCCGAAGCGCAGCGCGGCCTGCGCCGGGTCCAGAGTGGTAGGAATGGTCAGGCTTTCCGAACGGATGGAGCCAGCCCCCGGTGTCGCCTCGCGCACGCGGTTCAGCTGCCAGTAGCCGGGCATCAGCTGGGCGCGTTCGGCCTCCACGCGGCGGGTGAAGCGCATCACCCCCTCGCGGTCCCGGCTGTAGATGAACAGGGACACGCCGCGCAGGGTCAGGGCGCCGTCCTCCCGCTCGCGGGAGCGGGCGCGGATGACCACTTGGGTGTCGGCGTCGCCCTGCCGCAGCCAGTTCGGCTTGGGCGCGGTGTTCAGGTAGTTGTCCATCAGCTGCGAGCGGATGTCCTCGAACTTGCCGGCCAGCACCGCCGCGCCGGGGTTCAGGGTGGTCACCGTCAGCACGCCGATGAAGAAGGCCGCCGCCGCCGCCGGCAGGATGAACCGCCAGGCCGAGACGCCCGCGGCCCGCATGGCGACCAGCTCGCTGCGCCGGTTCAGGCCGACGAAGGCCCCCAGCGTGCCGAACAGGAAGACGAACGGGGTCAGCAGCAGGATGGTCGCCGGCGCGCGCAGGAGGGTCAGGCCGACCATCTGCAGGAAGTTGACGTCGGTGCGGGTGCCGACTTCACGCGACACGTCCACGAAGTCGATCAGCAGCACCACGGCCGCGAAGATGGCCGTCGCCACGCCGAGCGCCTTCAGCGTGCGGGTCAGGACATAACGCTCGATCCGTCCGGTGAGGATCATGTGCGCGCCTCGCTGAACAGGTTGCGGGCGCCCCGGTGATGCTCGATGGAGATGAAGCGGCGGACACGCTGGCGGAACAGCTGGCTGAAGGCCCAGCCGATCATGATCAGCGGGATCAGGTACTGCACGATGTTCAGCATGGGCGCGTCGGCGCAGGCGGCCTGCACCGCGAAGCCGACGATGCGGCCCAGGGCGGCGGCCGCCGCCACGATGGCGATGCGCTTGCCGTAACCGGCGCGGCTGAACGAGCCGGCGATGACGGCCGCCAGAGCCATCAGCATGAAGGCGATGTTGTAGAGCGGCGAGGACAGGCGGAAGTGCCCCTCGGCCAGCATCTTGTCGCGATTGCGTTGCTCCCAGGCCTGGGCGAGATCCGGGAAGAACAGCTCGTGCAGGTAGCGGTCGGAAATCTTGTAGTGGACCAGGCTGTCGCGATCGAGGAACCCGCGCAGGTCGAAGGTGTACTCGTCGAACGACAGGTAGTTCAGGACGCCGTCGGGCGAGAACTCCTGGTTCGAACCCTGGCGCATGATCAGGATCGGGGTCTGGTCCAGCTTGCCCAGGCGGCCTTCGCGGGCGGTGTAGGTGACCGAGCCGCCGTTATCCTTCTGCTGGTGCACGAACAGGTCGTGGATCAGGCCGTCACGGTCCACCTGGCGGGCATAGACGGTCAGGCCGGGGGAGGGTTCGGAAAACTCGCCCTCGCGCACCAAGGTGGTGACCAGATCGCCCTGAACCGAGAACAGGATCTCGCGCATGGTCCGCTGGGCCCATGGCTGGACCCACAGATTGAGGATCAGGGCCAGGATCGCCGCGAAGATCGAGATCCGAATCGCTGGGGAGATGACTCGCCAGCGACTCAGGCCCCCTGCGAAACAGACGACGATCTCCTGCTCGGTATGCAGGCGGTTGAGCGAGACGAGGGCGCCGACGAACACCGCCACCGGCAGGATCAGGTTGAACAGCTGAGGCAGGGCCAGGGCGGTCAGGCCAGCGAACAAAAGCGCCGTCTGGCCTTGCTCCACAATGATATCGAGCCCGCGCAAACTCTGGCTCAGCACGGCGACGCCCGTTAGCGCCGTCGCCGCCAGGACCAGCGGTCCAAGCAACTGACGGAAGAGATAGCGCTCGATTAGACGCATGTGGGCGGGGCGGCTTTTGCTGTTCGGTCCCGCAATGGGAAAGACCGTTCTATACGCCGCAGCAGCGCTGAGACAACCGCGTCGCTTTCCTTGCCTTGCGGCTTGGACTATGCCGCGAGCATCCAGTCTTCGTCTGCTAGCAGGAGTTTCCGATGCGGATCGAGTTTGCGCCCCTCAATACGGCCGTTTCCGGCGCGAGCGTGATCGCCGCCCTGGCCTTCGATGGCGGCGTGCTGTCGCCCGAGGCGCAGGCCCTGGACGGCCAGACCAGCGGGGCGCTGGCCCGCGCCGTGGCCGCCGGCCGTTTCACCGGGGGCAAGGGCCAATCGGTCGAACTGCTGGCGCCGGCCGGCGTCGAGGCCGGGCGTCTGCTGCTGGTCGGCGCGGGCGCCGGGGCGCTGGACGCCGCGGGCGCGGAGACCGCCGCCGCCCAGGCCTACAAGACGATCAGCACCAGCGGCGCCAAGGAATTGGTGATCCGCATCGGCGGCGACGCAGAGACCGCCGCCCGGGCCGCCTTCGGCGCAAGCCTGGCCGCCTATCGCTTCGACCGCTATCGCACGACCGAGAAGGCCGACAAGAAGCCCTCGATCGAGGTGGTGAAGATCGAGACCGCCGATGTGGCGGCCGCCCAGAAGGCGTTCGAGCCCCTGTCGGCTCTGGCCGACGCGGTGATCTTCAGCCGCGACCTGGTTTCCGAGCCGGCCAACATCCTGCACCCGGAAGAATTCGCCGCCCGCGTCAAAGGTCTGGAGAAGCTGGGCCTGACGGTTGAGATCCTCGGCGAGGCCGAGATGGCCAAGCTGGGCCTGGGCAGCCTGCTGGGCGTGGGCCAGGGCAGCCGCCGTGAAAGCCAGCTGGTCGTGGTGCAGTGGAAGGGCGGCGGCGACGCCCAGCCCGTGGCCTTCGTCGGCAAGGGCGTCTGCTTCGACACCGGCGGCATCAGCCTGAAGCCGGCCGACGGCATGGAAGACATGAAGTGGGACATGGGCGGCGCGGCCGCCGTGGCCGGCCTCATGCACGTTCTGGCCGGCCGCAAGGCCAAGGTGAACGCGGTGGGCATCCTGGGCCTGGTTGAGAACATGCCTGACGGCAACGCCCAGCGTCCGGGCGATGTGGTCACCTCCATGTCGGGCCAGACCATCGAGGTCATCAACACCGACGCCGAAGGCCGCCTCGTGCTGGCCGACGCGCTTTGGTACTGCCAGGACCGCTTCAAGCCGCAGTTCATGGTCGATCTGGCCACCCTGACCGGCGCGATCATCATCGCCCTGGGTCACGACTACGCCGGCCTGTTCAGCAACAACGACGCGCTGTCGGCCAATCTCCTGGCCGCCGGCGAGGCCGAGAACGAGCTGCTGTGGCGCATGCCGCTGCCGGCCTCCTACGAAAAGCAGATCGAAAGCCCGATCGCCGACATGAAGAACGTCGGCGGCCGTCCGGCCGGTTCGGCCACCGCCGCCCTGTTCCTGCAGAAGTACGTCAACGGCCTGCCCTGGGCGCACCTGGATATCGCCGGCGTGGCCTGGAAGAAGCCGTCAACCAACCCGACCATCCCGGACGGCGGCGTGGGCTTCGGCGTGCGCCTGCTGAACCGCATGGTCGCCGACAAGTACGAAGGCTAAGCTTCCGGAGAAGGGGAGCCTCATGGCCCAGCCGTGCGAAGTCTGGTTCTACCATCTCGAGCGCAGCACCCTTGATCAGGTGCTGCCCGAGCTGCTGGAAAAGACGCTGCAGCGCGGCTGGAAGGCTTTGGTCCGGACGCCGGATGCGGATCGCATCGAGCATCTGGACGGCTGGTTGTGGAGCTGGCGTGAAGACAGCTTCATCGGCCACGGCGTTGATCGCGAACCCTTTTCCGACCGCCAGCCGGTGTTGTTGAGCGACAAGCTCGACAACCCGAACGGCGCAGAGGCGTTGTTCCTGCTCGACGGCGCCGAACCGGGGGACCTATCCGGCCACGCCCGCTGCATCCTGTTGTTCGACGGTCGCGATGACGCGGCCCTGGCGACGGCGCGCGGACGGTGGAAAGGGTTCAAGAAGGCGGGACACCCCGTTTCCTATTGGCGGCAGGGCGCGGAAAGAGGCTGGGAGAAACAGGCGTGAAACGGATCATCATCGCGACGACGGCGGCCATTGTGCTGGCTGCTGCCTGCACCACCACGCCCGAGCCGGCTCCGCCGCCGCCGCCGGAAACCCCGACCGCGCCGGCCGACGCCATCCTGCCGCCGCCTCCACCCAAGCCCAAGGACACCTGCGGCGCGGACGAGCTGCAGTACCTGATCGGCAAGAAGAAGACCGAAATCCCGGTGCCGAACGATCCGTCGCGCCGTCGGGTGGCCTGCACGACCTGCCCGGTGACCATGGATTTCCGCGAGGACCGGGTGAACATCCTGTTCGACGCCGACACCGGCGTGATCAAGGAAGTGAAGTGCGGCTAAGCCGCTAGGCGTTCTCGATCGCCGACAACTGCTCGGCCAGGTCCATCCAGACGGCTTCGGCGTCGTTGACCTGGCCCTGCACCTTGTCGCGCTTCTTGGCCAGTTCAGCCGCCTTGGCGGCGTCCTTCACGTAAATCTGCGGGTCGGCGAGAACCTCGTCGATCTCCGACAGCTGCTTGGTGACGCGCGACAGGGTGACCTCGGCGGCCTCCAGCTTGCGCTTCAGCGGGCCGGCCTGGGCCGGATTGATGCGCGGCGGGGGCGGAGGAGACGGCGCGGCGGGGGCGGCTTGCTCCTCGACCTGGCGCGGAGCGCGCAGGGCGGCGCGAGCGCGTTCCATCACGTACTTGGCGTAGTCTTCCATGTCGCCGTCGAACGGCTTCACGGTGCCGTCCGCGGCCAGCCACAGGCGGTCGGCCACCAGCTCCATCAGCGAGCGGTCGTGGGTGATCAAGATCACCGCGCCTTCGTAGTCGTTCAGGGCGTCCAGCAGGGCGCGGCGGCTGTCGATGTCCAGGTGGTTGGTCGGTTCGTCGAGGATCAGCATGTGCGGAGCCTCCATCGCCACCAGGTTCAGCAGCAGGCGGGCGCGCTCGCCCCCCGACAGGTCGGCGACCGTGGTGTCCTGCTTGTCGAAGCCGAGGCCGAATTGGGCCAGGCGTGAGCGGCGGCTGCTTTCCGACGCCTCGGGCATGGCGCGGCGGATGATCTCCAGCGGGGTGTCCGTGGGATCCAGGGCTTCGATCTGGTGCTGGTGGAACCAGCCGACCTTCATCTTCTTGTCGCGGTGGAATTCGCCGGTCTTCACGTCCAGCGCGCCGGCGATCATCTTTGCGAAGGTCGACTTGCCGGCGCCGTTTACGCCCAGCAGGCCGATACGGTCGTCCAGGTCCATGCGCAGGTTCAGATTGCGCAGCACCACGTGGTCCCCATAGCCGACATTGGCCTTTTCCAGCCGGATCAGGGGCGGGGGCAGGGGCCGCTGCGGCGAGGGCAGGGTGAAGGGGGCGACGTGTTCGCCCTTCACGGCGCTGACCGGCGGCAGCTTGGCGATCATCTTCAGGCGCGACTGGGCCTGGGTCGCCTTGGAGGCCTTGGCGCGGAAGCGGTCGACGAAGGATTGCAGGTGGGCGCGCTGGGCCTCGACCTTGACGCGGGTCGCCTCCTGCAGGCGCTCCTTCTCGGCGCGGCGGGTCTCGTAGTCGTCGTAGCCGCCGGTATAGAGCTCCAGTTTGCCGTCCCGCAGGTGCAGGATGTAGCCGACCGAGTTGTTCAGCAGTTCGCGGTCGTGGCTGATGACCAGGGCGGTGTGCGGATATTTCTTGAGCCGCTGTTCAAGCCAGAGCGCGCCTTCCAGGTCGAGATAGTTGGTCGGTTCGTCCAGCAGCATGACGTCGGGTTCGGAGAACAACGCCGCCGCCAGGGCCACGCGCATCCGCCAGCCGCCGGAGAACTCCGCCATGGTCCGGGTAAGGTCGGCCTGGGTGAAGCCGAGGCCGATGAGGATTTCGGCGGCGCGACTTGGCGCCGCATCCGCGTCGATCTCGATCAGGCGGCCGTAGATTTCGCCCAGTTCCTCCGGCGGAGCTGTCTCCAGCCGGCGGGTGAGGGTCTCGCGCTCCTCGTCGGCGGCCAGAACGGTGTCCAGCAGGGTGATTGGCGTGGCCGGGTGTTCCTGGTCAACCGAGGTGAGCCGGGCGTTGCGCGGCAAGGCGATTTCGCCGCCGCCGGGCGTCAGTTGGCCCTGGATCAGCTTGAACAGGGTCGACTTGCCCACGCCGTTGCGACCCACCAGGCCGACCTTGGCTCCGGGCGGAATCATGACGGTGGCGTTCTCGAAGAACCGCCGCCCCCAGGCATCAAAGGTAAGGTCGTTGATCTGAAGCATGAAACTGATAGCCGAGGGAGGTTGGCGCGGGCGCGGCCCGCCGCTATAAGCCCGCAACCTCCCAATCCACAACTCAACTAACGAGATTTCGGAAATGACCGAACGTACTTTCTCGATCATCAAGCCGGACGCCACGCGTCGCAACCTGACCGGCGAAATCAACGCCGTGATCGAAAAGGCCGGCCTGCGCATCGTCGCCCAGCGCCGCGTCCACCTGACCGAGGCGCAAGCCAAGAAGTTCTACGAAGTTCACGCCGAGCGCCCGTTCTACGGCGAACTGGTCGGCCAGATGACCGCTGAGCCGGTCGTCGTGCAGGTTCTGGAAGGCGACAACGCCGTGGCTCGCTATCGCGAAGTCATGGGCGCCACGAACCCGGAACAAGCCGCCGAAGGCACCATCCGCAAGCTGTTCGCCCTGTCGATCGGCGAAAACTCGGTCCACGGCTCGGACAGCCTGGACAACGCCAAGATCGAGATCGCCCAGTTCTTCACCGACGACCAGATCGTCGGCTAAGCTTCGGGTAAGCTTGAGCTTTTGAACGGCCGGGGCAGCGATGTCCCGGCCGTTTTCTTATGGGCCGATGTCGGAACCCCGACGCAGGCGGTGCCGTTGGAAGAGCATCCCCCGCAAAGAGGAGTTCTCTCCATGTCCCCGATTCTGAAATTCGCTCCGCTCGTTGGCGCCGGCCTGCTGCTGGCCGCTTGCGGCACTACGGTCACTGAACGCGCCGCGACCGGCGCCCTGGGCGGCGCTGCTGTCGGCGCGGCCGTCGGCGGCGGTAATGGCGCTCTGGCCGGCGCGGCGCTCGGCGGCGTCGCCGGCGCGGCGACCACCAACTGCCGCAACACCAACCGCTGCTAGCGCGCCTAAGCGCTCTAGCCACTAAAGAACGAGCCTTTTTATCTGGTTCGGGCGAGAACCCGAACCAGAAAGGCTCTAAGCGGAAAGCGTCCGGCAGAAGTCGGACAAGGCCCTTGGGTAGAGCTGGTGCTCGGCCACGAGCACCCGCTCGCTCAGGGCGTTCGCGTCGTCTCCGGATAGTATCGGGACGCGCGCCTGGGCCACGACCGGCCCTTCATCGACCCCCACCGTTACCAGATGCACCGTGCAGCCGGCTTCGGCGTGCCCGGCCTCGATTGCGCGGTTGTGGGTGTCCAGCCCCGGGAACAGGGGCAGCAGGGACGGGTGGATGTTCAGCATCCGGCCTTGCCAGGCCTCCACCAGGAACGGCGTCAGCACACGCATATAGCCGGCCAAGGCGATGACCTGGACGTCGGCGGCGCGTAGTTCCGCGTCCAGGGCGCGCTCATGCGCCTCTCGATCACCGGGGAAAAGCTTCTGATCCACCGCCACGGCGGCGATTCCGGCCGCGCGCGCCGTCTCCAACCCGCCGGCGTCCGGCTTGTTGGAGAGGACCAGCACGATCTCATACGGGCAGTCGGCGGCCCTGGAGGCGTCGAGGAGCGCCTCCATGTTCGATCCCCGACCGGAGATCAGGACCCCGACGCGAACCTTCATCAGGCGGCCGCGAGCTCGCCGCAGATGAAGGCGTCCTCGCCGGCGTTCAGCAGGGCGGCCAGGACCGGCTCGGCGTCCGAAGGCGAGCAGATCAGCATGAAGCCGACGCCGCAGTTGAAGGTGCGGCGCAGTTCGTGGTCGGCCACGCCGCCGGCTTCCTGCAACCAGGCGAACACGGGCGGCAGGGGCCAGGCGTTCCAGTCGATGCGGGGAACCAGGCCCTCGGCGATGGCGCGGGGCGGGTTTTCGATCAGACCGCCGCCGGTGATGTGGGCGCCGCCCTTCACGCGGCCGGCCTGCAGCAGGGGCAGCACCGACTTCACATAGATGCGGGTCGGGGCCATCAGGGCCTCGGCCAGGGTCTTGCTTTCGGCGAACGGGGCGGGGGCGTCCCAGGCCAGGCCGGAACGCTCGACGATCTTGCGGACCAGCGAATAGCCGTTGGAGTGCGGGCCGGAGGAGGCGATGCCGATCAGCACGTCGCCGGCGCGCTGGGCGTCCAGCTTCGGCAGGACGTCGTCGCGGTCCACGGCGCCGACCGTAAAGCCGGCCAGGTCGTATTCGCCGTCGGCGTACATGTCGGGCATTTCAGCCGTCTCGCCGCCCACTAGGGCCGCGCCGGCCAGCTTGCAGCCCTCGGCGATGCCGGCGACCACGCGCTTGGCGATCTCCACGTCCAGCTTGCCGGTCGCGAAGTAGTCCAGGAACATCAGGGGCTCGGCGCCCTGGGCCAGCAGGTCGTTGACGCACATGGCCACCAGGTCGATCCCGACCGTGTCATGCAGGCCGCTGTCGATGGCGATTTTCAGCTTGGTGCCGACGCCGTCGGTGGTCGAGACGATCAGCGGATCGTTGTAGCCGGCCGCCTTCAGGTCGAAGAGAGCGCCGAAGCCGCCCAGTCCGGCGTCCGCCCCGGGACGGCGCGTGGCCTTGGCCAGGGGCTTGATAGCCTCGACCAGAGCGTTGCCTGCGTCGATGTCGACACCTGCCTGGGCGTAGGTGAGTCCGTTCGGACGGTCGGTCATGCTGTGCGCGCCTTGCCTTCGTATGACGAGATTTCGCCGTACTTTGCCGTTTGAGCCCTTGCAAACTCCTCGCGCGGGGCTATAGCGGCTCGATGCAGCCCATTACAACCACCGCCGCGCTGTCGGCGTTCTGCAATCAGATCAAAGGCCAGCCCTTCGTCGCCGTGGACACCGAGTTCATGCGTGAGACGACCTATTGGCCGAAGCTCTGCCTGATCCAGGCCGCGACGCCGACCGCCGAGGCGGTTATCGACCCGCTGGCCGAAGGGATCGACCTGACGCCGTTCCTGGACGTCCTTCGCGATGAGAGCATCCTGAAGGTGTTCCACGCGGCCCGTCAGGACGTGGAGATCTTCAACAACCTGGACGCCATGCCGCGGCCGCTGTTCGACACCCAGATCGCCGGCATGGCGGCGGGGTTCGGCGAGCAGATCGCCTATGACGCCCTGGTCCGCCAGATGCTGAAGATCGAGTTGGACAAGTCCAGCCGCTTCACCGACTGGGCCCGCCGGCCGCTGACCGAGGCGCAACTGACCTACGCCCTGGCCGACGTGACGCACCTGGCCGAGCTGTTCCCAATGCTGCGCGAGCGGCTGCAGAAGTCCGGCCGTCTGGCCTGGGTCGAGGAGGAGATGGCCGCCGTCACCGACCCGGCCGCCTACGACGTCGATCCGGAAAAGGCCTGGCGTCGCCTGAAGCCGCGCAAGACGCAGGCGAAGTACCTGGCCGTGTTTCGCGCCGTCGCCGCCTGGCGCGAGCGGACCGCCCAGACCCGGGACCAGCCGCGCGGCCGCATCCTGAAGGATGACGCCATCGACGAACTGGCCGCCCAGGCCCCGACCGACGCGGCGGGCCTGGATCGCCTGCGCGGCGTGCCCAAGGGCTTCTCCGGCTCCAAGTTTGGCCCGGACCTCCTGGCGGCGATCAAGACCGCCCTGCAGGACCCTGAAGGCTATGCTCCGGTGATCGAGCGCGGCCCGCCGCCGCCGCAAAACGCCGGCGCCGTGGTCGAGCTGCTGAAGGTGCTGCTGAAGGCGCGGGCCGAGGACGCCGGCGTGGCGTCCAAGCTGATCGCCACCGTCTCCGACCTGGACAAGATCGCCGCTGACGACGATGCGGACACTCCGGCCCTGAAGGGCTGGCGTTATGACGCGTTCGGGGCTGACGCCCTGAAGCTGAAGCGGGGCGAACTGGCTCTCGTGCTGGACGGCGCCCGGGTTCGTGTCGTCGAGGTCCGCCGGGCCCCAAAGGCCTAGCTGATCTGAAGCTTGAGGCCGAGGACCTGAGCCAGGGTCCCGGCCCGCTTCGCTGTCTGCTCGCCGAGCAGCATGTCCGCCCAGCCCTGTTCGGCGCTGAGGCGCACCGTTCCCTTATCGATGGTCAGGTGCGAGCGTCCCAGCAGGGGCGCGCTGCGGCCTGACAGGTCGCTGCCCAAGCGGATGGCGGCGCCAAGGGCGCGAGCCCGGCGGGTGCGCTCAGGCGACAGGATGCGGGCCAGGGTCTCCGGCTCGGGCGGATTGAAGGTTCCGCTGTGGCGGGCATAGGACGCCGCCGCCAGGAAGCCGCGCTCGGCGTGGTTCATGCCGGCCACCGGGGCGCGAAGAACCTGCTCGAAGACAAGGTCGGCGCGATGATCGGGATGCAGGCGCGCCCCGAGGTTGCCCAGGCGGCAGGCGGCGGCCAGCAGGACCGGATCGCGGTCGCCGAACAGCGGGGGCAGGGTGGCGAAGGCTGGGGCGACCCAGGCCTCGAGCGCCGATTCCAGCGTGTCGTCGAAGTCGTGGACACCGAGGGTGGCGCAGCCTTCGACCAGGGGATCGAGCATGCGGATCTTTGGCGGCATGGCCTCGAACAGCAGACCCTCGCGCAGGCCGAAGGCCGACAGGGCGACCGTCTGCACGTTCAGGCGCTCGATCAGCGCCTCCAGCACTACGGCGGCGTAGGGCATGGTCTCGGCGCGCTTCTTGGAGACGCCGGGAATACGCTCCAGCGATTCCTTGGACTGGCTTGCGACGAAACGGGCTGCGCCCAAGGCTTCGGCGCGGGTCATCTCGTACTGGTGGACGAGTTGCAGCGGATAGCCGCTCATCCGCATGTGCATCAAAGCCAGGTTGCGCCAGGCGCCGCCGACGGCGTGGAAGTCCGTGGTACGGAAGCGCTTGGTCACCGGCGCCAGGACGGCGTCGACCGCCTTGCGGACGCGGCCGTAGTCGAAGCTCTGGGTCAGGCCCAGCGAGAACGGGCCCAGCGGCAGGGAGACGGCGTCGCCGGCCCCGGTGGCTCCCAGGCGGGTCAGTTCCAGGCTGGCGCCGCCCAGATCGCCGACAGCGCCCTGGGACGTCGGGTCGCCGGCCAGGACGCCGAGGGCGGCGTAGCGGCCTTCCTCCTCGCCCGAGAGCAAGCGGACGGTGAAGTCGGCCTCGGCCTTGATGCGGCGCAGGAAGTCAGGGCCGTCGGTGGCGTCGCGGACGGCGGCGGTGGCGGCCACGAAGGTCTGGGCGGGCTTCACGGCGTCCAGGACGGCCCGGAAGCGGCGGATGGCGGCCAGGGCGGCGGCGGAGCCTTCGGGCGACAGCTTGCCGGTTACGGCAAGGTCGCGGCCCAGGCCGGCCAGGACCTTTTCGTTGAAGATGGTCCAGATCGCCCGGCCTTCCAGCCGGTACAGCACCAGGCGGACGGAGTTGGAGCCGATGTCGATGACGGCCGCATCCTGAGGCGCGGCCTCGGACGTCGCCGAATGGCGCGCCGCGGGCGTCAGCCAGTTGTCCCGAAAGCCGCGGGTCGTCAGCACAAATTGCTCCTGGCGTCGCCGGGGAGGGCGATCCTTGAGACGCGTTTAGCCGCGCGGGCCCACGTGGTCAAAGGCTCGCGGCATGTCCTTCACACGCGCCCCCCGGCCGGACAGGCTGGGGTTGGTCATGAAGTAATCATGAGCGGAGAAGGCGCCCTTGTGGTTCCAGGCCGGATCACGGGCGTATTCGCCCTCGGCGTCGAGGCGCCAGGACTGAGCCTCGTCGTTGAGGTTGGCGACCATGATCTGGTTGAGGACCTGCTGGTGGACGGTCGGATTCTCGATCGGCACCAGGCTTTCGACCCGGCGGTCGAGGTTGCGCTGCATCCAGTCGGCCGAGGAGATGAAGACGCGGGTGTGGGCGCTGGGCATCGGATGGCCGTCGGCGAAGGCGACGACGCGCGAGTGCTCCAGGAACCGGCCGACGATGCTCTTGACCCGGATGTTCTCGGACAGGCCCTTGATGCCTGGGCGCAGGCAGCAGATGCCGCGGATGACCAGGTCGATCTCCACGCCCGACTGGCTGGCCGCGTAGAGGGCGTCGATGACCGTGGAGTCCACCAGGCTGTTGAGCTTGGCCCAGATGGCGGCGGGCTTGCCGGCGCGGGCGTTCTCCGCCTCGCGGGCGATCATGCCCAGCAGATCGTCCTTGAGGGTGATCGGCGAGAAGGACAGCTTCTCCAGCCGTTCGGGCCGGGCGTAGCCTGTGATGAAATTGAACAGCAGCCCCGCGTCCCGGGCCATGGCCGGATCGGTCGTGAACAGCGACAGGTCGGTGTAAACCTTGGCCGTCTGCGGGTGATAGTTGCCCGTGCCGAAGTGGCAGTAGGTGCGCAGCTGGTCGCCCTCGCGGCGGACCACGACGCTGACCTTGGCGTGGGTCTTGTACTCCACGAAGCCGAAGACGACGTGGACGCCGGCGCGCTCCAGGTCCTTGGCCCATTTCAGGTTCGCTTCCTCGTCGAAGCGGGCCTTGATCTCGACCACGGCGGTGACGGACTTGCCGTTGTCGGCCGCCTCGATCAGGGCGGCGATGATCGGGCTGTCGGCGCTGGTCCGGTACAGGGTCTGCTTGATCGCCAGGACGTTGGGGTCGCGGGCGGCCTGTTTAAGGAACTGGACCACCACGTCGAAGCTTTCGAACGGGTGGTGGACCAGGATGTCCTTCTCGCGGATGGCGGCGAAGCAATCGCCGCCGTGGTCGCGGATCCGCTCGGGGAAGCGGGCCTGGAAGGGCGGGAATTTCAACTCCGGCCGGTGCGACGGGATCAGCTGGGTCATCTGGGCCAGGCCCAGCTTGCCGTCGACCAGAACCACATCCTGCGGCTCGGCGCGCAGGCCCTCGATGATGAAGTCGCGCAGGTCCTGCGGCATTGCCGTCTGCAGCTTGGCGCGGACGACCGAGCCCAGGCGGCGCTTCTTCAGGCGCGCCTCGAACTCGCGCACCAGATCTTCGGCTTCTTCCTCGATTTCCACGTCGCTGTCGCGGATCAGGCGGAACAGGCCGCGGCCCTCGACCTCGTAACCGGGGAAGATGTGGTCGAGGAACAGGATGATCAGGGATTCGAGGGCGATGATCCGGCGTTCGCTCTTGCGCGAGCGGCTGGACTGCTCGGTCAGTTGCCAGAAGCGCTCGACCTGGGCCGGGACGGGCACCAGGGCGTAAAGCGACTTGCCGTCGCCAACGCGCTTGAGCTTGAGCGCCAGGCAGAAACCCAGGTTCGGGATAAAGGGGAACGGGTGGGCCGGGTCGATGGCCAGGGGCGTCAGCACTGGGAAGATGCGCGAGAGGAAGATTTCCTCGGCCTTGGCGTGGTCGCGGGGCGTCACGTCCTTGGCGTCGAGCAGGGTCAGGTTCTCGGACGCCAATTCGGCGCGGATCTGGCTCCAGATCGCCTGCTGGTCAGCCATCAGTTCAGCGGCCGATTCGTTGATGGCCGAAAGCTGCTCGGCGGCGGTCAGGCCGTCCTGGCTGACCGCGCGCACGGCTTCGCGGACCTGGCCCTTCAGGCCGGCCACGCGGACCATGTAGAATTCGTCGAGGTTGCCCGCCGAGATCGCTAGGAAGCGCAGGCGCTCCAGCAGGGGGTGGCGGGGGTTCTGGCTCTCCTCAAGCACCCGGCGGTTGAAGGCCAGCCAGGACAGTTCGCGGTTGATGAAGCGGTCCGGCGACCCCAGCAAGGCCTCGTCGAGCGCCTGCTGGGGCTCGGTCGGGGCAGTCTGGATCACATCGGTCATGTCACGCTCTCAAGGGCTTCAATCGCCTGTCGTCGAAGCCATTCACTCGAAAAGTTCTAAGTTTTCCGTGTCGTTTTCAAGAATTTGCCGCGCGAGGACGCGAGAAATCGCCTTTTGCTCGGCGTCGGCCGCCTCATCCAGCTTCTTGACGATCTCCAAGGCCTGGGGGACCGAGCGCTCCATGCGGCGCAGCAGGTAGGGGTAGACGTCCTCGGCCGGGCGAATGTTGCGCTCCCTGAAGAATTTCCGCAGCACGCCTTCGAGGACGATGTCGTCCGGCTCCTCGATCTCCGCTACCGGCATGGCGTTGAGGCGCGAGCGCAGGTCGGGCAGGCGGGCCGCCCATTCCATCGGCGGAGTGCGCGAGGTGAGCAGCAGCGAACCGCCGTGCTGGGCCGCCATGTTGATCAGGTGAAACATCGCCTCGTCGGTCACCCAGCTGTCGGCGTTCTCCAGCAGGACGGGACGGCCGGGCAGGGAGGCCAGGTCCGCCGGCTCCTTGCGGGTGGGGGCGACGGCGTCGACGCGGGCGGCCCATTCGCGGGCCAGATGGCTTTTGCCCACGCCGGCGGGGCCGATCAGGGCGAGGCAACCGCCGTGCCAGGAAGGCCAGGAGTTCGAGCGCGCGCAAAGCTTCACTGTTGGTGGGAGACGTCACGAAGTCTTCCCGCGCAAAGGAGGGAGGCCTCTTAAGCTTCAGTCTTAGTTGCCGAGCCAAACGCGCTGACGTCCAAGTCGTTAATTACGTTCTGACCTTAACGGGACTTCTGTGGCAGGTCGATGTCCTCCCTGCGACGGGGTGTGGAGGACTTCGCCAAGTTGTGGACGAGCAGGCGGCTTCTGAGAGCGGTTCGCAGGGCGGGTTTTGTCTTGAGAGGCGGGGGCTGGCTGGGTGGAGGGGAGGTATTGGGGCGGTGTTGCGTGCTTCGACGGGTCGCTTCGCTCCCGCTCAGCATGACGAAGGTGGGTGTTCGCTGGCGTCGTCATCCTGAACCTGTCGATGGATGCTAGGCGCTTCCGCCATTCTCGGCGCCCCCGAAACCTTGACATCACCGGCCTGTCATGCGCCCTTCCGCGGCTCGCAAATCAGCGCCTTCTTGAAGATTCCGACGCCCCTCATGCACGCCTATCGCTCTCATACCTGCGGCCAGCTCCGCGCCTCCGACACCGGCGCCCAGGTGCGCCTGTCCGGCTGGATCCATCGCAAGCGCGACCACGGCGGTCTGGTCTTCATCGACCTGCGCGACCACTACGGCCTGACCCAGCTGGTGCTGCACCCGGAAACCCCGGGCTTCGACGTGGTCGAGCGCCTGCGCACCGAAAGCGTGCTGAAGATCGACGGCGAAGTGATCGCCCGCTCGGCCGAGACGGTGAACGCCGGCCTGCCGACCGGCGAGGTCGAGGTTCGGGTGAAGGCGGTCGAGGTGCTGTCGGAAGCCGCCGAGCTGCCGCTGCCGGTGTTTGGCGAGCCGGATTATCCGGAAGAGATCCGCCTGAAGCACCGCTATCTCGACCTGCGCCGCGAGACGCTGCACAAGAACATCGTGCTGCGTAGCCGTGTGATCCAGTCGATCCGCAACCGCATGTTCGCGCAGGGCTTCAACGAGTTCCAGACGCCGATCCTGACCGCCTCGTCGCCGGAAGGCGCGCGCGACTTCCTGGTGCCGTCGCGCCTGCATCCCGAGAAGTTCTACGCGCTGCCGCAGGCGCCCCAGCAGTTCAAGCAGCTGCTGATGGTCTCGGGCTTCGACCGCTATTTCCAGATCGCCCCGTGCTTCCGCGACGAAGACCTGCGCGCCGACCGTTCGCTGGAATTCTACCAGCTCGACGTCGAGATGAGCTTCGTCACCCAGGAAGACGTGTTCGCGGCCATCGAGCCGGTGATGCACGGCGTCTTCGAGGAATTCTCGAACGGCAAGCCGGTTTCGCCGATCTCGGGCTCGCACACCTTCACCAACGACTTCGGCCAATCGTTCGAGCACAAGGGCTTCGAGCGCCTGACCTACGCCCAGTCGATGGCCTGGTACGGCAGCGACAAGCCGGACCTGCGCAACCCGATCAAGATGCAGGACGTCTCGGCGCACTTCCGTGACGGCGGCTTCGGCCTGTTCGCCAAGATCCTGGGCGCGGACGAGAAGAACCAGGTGTGGGCGATCCCCGCGCCGACGGGCGGCAGCCGCGCGTTCTGCGACCGCATGAACAGCTGGGCGCAGGGCGAAGGCCAACCGGGCCTGGGCTATGTGTTCTGGTCGGAAGACCAGGGCGGCTGGGGCGGTCCGATCGCCAAGAACCTGGGCGAGCCGACGCAAGCCCTGATGGAATCGCTGGGCCTCGGCTCGGGCGACGCGGCCTTCTTCGTGGCCGGCGACCCGGCCGTGTTCGCCAAGTTCGCGGGCCTGGCCCGTACCCGTGTCGGAACGGAGCTGAAGCTGGTCGACGAGAACCAGTTCAAGTTCTGCTGGATCGTCGACTTCCCGATGTTCGAGTGGAACGAGGAAGAGAAGCGCGTCGACTTCTCGCACAACCCGTTCTCGATGCCGCAGGGCGGTCTGGAGGCCCTGGAGACCCAGGACCCGCTGACCATCCGCGCCTATCAGTACGACATCGTCTGCAACGGCTACGAGCTGTGCTCGGGCGCGATCCGGAACCACAAGCCGGAGATCATGCTCAAGGCCTTCGCCACCGCCGGCTACGGCGCCGAAGTGGTCGAGGAGCAGTTCGGCGGCATGCTGAACGCCTTCCGTTATGGCGCGCCGCCGCACGGCGGTCTGGCTCCGGGCATCGACCGGATCGTCATGCTGCTGGCCGAGCAGGTCGCCATCCGCGAGGTCATCGCCTTCCCGCTGAACCAGCAGGGCCAGGACCTGCTGATGAACGCCCCGGCCGAGGTGCAGGAGCGTCAGCTGAAGGAGCTGCATATCCGCACGGCCCCGCCGATCAAGGCCTGATCGGCGACAGCCTGAAACAAGAAACCCTCCGGCTTGCGGGCCGGAGGGTTTTTCTTTGGGCGCAAAGCTTGGGGATCAGTTGCGCGGCGGCTTGGGCGGAGCCGGCGGCCGCGGAGCGGCGCGGACCATGGCGGCGGCGTTGGCCCGGGCCTCGGCGGCGGCGGCCATGGCTTCGGCCTTGATGCGGCCCGCCTCCGCGGCGTCGATGACGATCCGGCGATGACGGGTGCAGCCGCGGGCGCTGAGACCGGAGGGTAGGCGAGTGCTGCCGTTCGCGCAGGCTTCGTCGAGCTGGTCCTGGGTCAGCCCCTTTGCCCGCGACAGGTCGGCGCCGTGGAGCGAGACGCCGCTGAGGTCGGCGTTCTGGAAGCTGGCGCCGCGGAAGTCGCCGCCGTTGAAGACCGCGCCGGTCAGGTCGGCGTTGCGGAAATCGGCATTGGAGAAGTCGCCGCCACTGAGGTTGGAGCCGTTCATTTCGGCATTGCGGAAGTCGGCCCGGCTGGCGTTGGTCTTGACCAGGACCACGCCGTGCAGCTCGCCGTGGCGCAGGTCGGCTTCAGACAGCTCGGCGTTGGTGAAGTTGACGCCCCGCAGCTCGGCGCTGCGCAGATCGACGCGGCGCAGGCTGGCGCTGACGAAGTTGGAGCCGGTAGCCTCGATGCCTTCCATCTGGGCGCCGGACAGCTCGGCGGACTGGAAGTTGGCGCCCATGATGTAGGCCCCGCGCATGTCGGCGCGCGACAGGTCGGCGCTGGCGAAGTTGGAGCCGACGATCTTGGCGCCGCGCATGTCGGCGCCAACCATCTTGGCGCTCTGGAAGTTGGCCCCGTTGATGCGGGCGTTGAGCAGCTTCTTGCCGGACAGATCACATCCGCTGCACGACCCGCTGAGCGAGATCATGCGGGCCACGTCCTTTTCCCCATTCGGCGCAAGGGCGTGCGCGTTCCCGCTCGCGGCGAGCAGGATCAGGGCGGAGAGGGCGAAGGCGGTACGCGACATTACATACGCTCCAGCAGCGGTTACGGTCCCATTTGGTCCCGCCCCTGCTGCGGCGCCACTTAATTCGAGTTAATGGCCCCGCCGTCGGATCGTCCGGCCTGTGCGCCGCAGGTGTCGCAGACGGCCATTCCGCCCCGCTGGACCACGGCCTGATCACCGCATGAGGCGCACATGGAAGCGGAAACCCCCGCCGTAGTAGGGCTTTCAGCCTTGCGGCCGCCGAAGGGCAGCAAGACCAAGTTGTCTGGTGCCGCGCCGCGGGAGAAGCCCTTGGAGATGAATTTGGAGGCCGGCTGCGGCGTTTCGTCCTCGCCCCCCTCCGGCGCGTTCTTGCCGACGCCCAGGCCGTCGGCGTTGAACTCCGACGGGTCGGCGTTGGCCAGGTCGTCGCGGTCCAGATAGGACACGCCGAGCTCGCGGAAGATGTAGTCGAGTATCGAGGTGGCCGAGCGGATCGAGTCGTTGCCGGTCACCGGGCCGGCCGGCTCGAACCGGGTGTAGACGAAGGCCTCGACGAACTCGTCCAGGGGCACGCCGTGCTGCAGGCCGATGGAGACTGCGATGGCGAAGTTGTTCATCAGCGACCGGAAGGCGGCGCCTTCCTTGTGCATGTCGATGAAAATCTCGCCCAATTCGCCGTCGTCGTACTCGCCGGTGTGGATGTAGACCTTGTGGCCGCCGACGGCCGCCTTTTGGATGTAGCCCTTGCGGCGGTCGGGCAGCTTGCGACGGGAGCGGTCGCGCTCGACGATCTTCTCGACGATCCGCTCGCGGACCTCCGGGGCGGCCTCCAGGCGTCGGCGAGGCGCTTCCTCGATCTCGGGCAGGTCGAGGGCGAAGCTGGCCGGGGCGGCGGCGCGGGTCAGGCGCAGGGCGCGGAGCCCGGCGCGGGCGGCGGCGGCCTGCAGGCGCGCGGCCTCGGTCGGGGTGTCGGCGAAATCCAGCTCCAGCGCGAAGACGGCGGGCGTGCAGACAAAGGCCTCGATCGCCTGCGTCATGGCCAGACGGGCGGGCAGGGCGATCTCCGTCGGCTCCGCGAACACCGACTGGGCCTTCTCGCCCAGGAACGGGGCGTCGGACAGGCGGCGGGCGCCCAGGGCGTGGGCCTCGGCGGCGGCGATCTCGGCGGCGGTGAAGCCGGCGAAGGCCAGGGTGTCGAAATCCGGGTCCATGACCGCATCGCCGTCGGCGCCGAGGACGTCGCAAACGAAGCCGGCCTCGATGACAGCCGGGGCGAAGGCGGCGCGCAGGGAGCCGGCCAGCGGCAGGATCGCTTCGGCGGCGGCGACCTCGTGGGCGGTGAAGCCCTTGGCCTCCAGCGCGGCATGGTCGATGGCCGGAGCCTCGCGCAGGTCGCCGACGCCCAGGGCGTGGGCGCGCAGGTCATCCTTGAGGCCCAGGGTGGCCGCGCCATTGAGGGCGGCGTCGGACAGGACGGGGACAATCTCGCCGTCGGCGGTCTCGGACACCGTCATGGCGCCGGTCCAGGGCGCGGCGCCCAGGGGTGCGCCGAGGCGCAGGGCCAGGTCGGCGTCGTCGAACAGGGCGCTGACTGACGCGTGGGCCAGCTTTTCCGGGTGATCGGCGGCGGTGCTGAATAGCGTGCCGGCGCGGGCGGCGATGTCGCCCTTCAGCTTGCGGGCGGCCTGGGCGCGCTTGCGCAAGGTCGCGGCCACGGCGGCGCGGTCGTCCTCGCTCACCGGGGCGGCGCCGAGTTCGGCGGAGGCGTGGAAGGCTTCGGCCGCGAGCAGGGCATAGACGGCGGCGGCGGCCTTGCGGCCTTCATCGGCGCCATAGGGCAGGCCGAGGCCGACGATGTAATCGCCCAAGCCGGCCAAGGTCAGGTCGATGCGGCTGGCGCTCAAACCGGCGGCGGCGCGCTCAATCTCGAGGGCCGCCGTGAACAGGCGGACCACATGGGAGAAGCCGTCGAGGTCGAAGCCGGCCTCGGTCGTGAAGCCGCGGACGTCGATCGCGGCGCGGGGTGCGGTGGCGGTGAGGGCGGCGGCGTCGAGAGGATCAAAGGCCAGGGTCAGGCGGCCCGTCTCCCAGCCCGTCTGGGCGGCGCGGCGGGCGGCGGGTTCGGCGGCCTCGACCGCCTTGCGGCTGGCGAAGACGAACAGGCGCGACGGAGCGGCCAGGGCGGGGGAAGCCAGGGCGACGGTCGCCGCGCCGGTTCGGGCCAGCAGGATGGCGTCGGCGATCTGGGCGTCGTCGGCGCCGGCTTCCCGCGCGGCTCGAGCGGCCCGGGCCAGGGCGGTGTTGCGGCGCGGATCGGCGCAGGCGGCGGCGTCGCCTTCGCAGCGGATCACGGCGTCCGAGACGGCGGCCAGGCGGCCGGCCAGATGCTGGGCGGCGCGCTCGGCGCAGGCGGCGGCGCGGACATCGGCCACGTGACGGCCGGCGGCGGCGGTGAATTCCAGGTCGTCGAGGGCGACGGTCTCGCTACGCGGCGCGGCGGAGAGCGCGGCGGGGGCTACGAGGCCCAGCGCCAGGGCGGCGAACAGCTCCTCGCGGAAGACCTGCGCGTCGGCGGCCTTGGCGAACAGGCCTTGGGCCAGGCCGTGGGCGGCGAGGCGGCGGGCGTAGCGGTCGGGGCCGCCGGCCAGCAGGGCGCCGGCGGGAGATTCGGCGATCAGGGCCTTGGGCGTGTCGGCCTTGGGCAGGTCGTGGGGAAGCTGGGCGGCCCAGTCGATCCAGGCCTGCACGCGGGCGTCGGACCAGCTCTTGGGAGCCAGGATTCCCGCGAGGGCGTCCGCGGTCTCGACCGTGCGAAGCTCGACCTCCGCTGCACGACCGTTGGCCGAAAGACGCTTTACGAACCGCATGAAGCGACTCTCCCATTCACCATGCCGGCGAAAGGCTAGTGTCCGGCTGCGCCGCGATCAATAGATGTTGGGGTTTGCGGCGGCTTATCCCCAAGATGTTGGATTGGCCGACGTGCTGGACGCTGCGGCACGCCCCGCCTATATTCCGCGCGCGTCCGCCGCCCGGCGGATGTTACGCCCCTGTTTTCGGAAGCGACCGTCCGCGTGCTGAACCTGCTGAAATCGATCTTCACTTGGTGGAACCAAGGCACTGTCGGCCTGCGCTTCACCGTCAGCCGCCTGGGCCGCCTGGTCGGCACGGACGAGTACGGCAACCGCTACTTCGAAGCCCGCGACGATCGCGAGAGCTATGACAAGGGCCGCAAGCGCCGCTGGGTGATCTTCCGCGGCTATGCCGACGCCTCGAAGGTGCCGGCCGAATGGCACGGCTGGCTGCACTACACCCTGGACGAGGTCCCGACCGCCCAGCCGCTGCCGCGCAAGGAATGGGAAAAGGATCACCTGCCCAACCTGACCGGCACCGTCCACGCCTGGCGCCCGAAGGGCTCCATCGCGCGCGGCGGCGAGCGGCAGGCCGCGACCGGCGACTATCAGGCCTGGTCGCCGGAGTAAGGCGCTTGAAGCCCGCGCGGATCATCGTCGGCGGCGCGGTGTTGCTGTCGGCCGCCGCCGCAAGCTTGGCTGTCGCTCAGCAGAACCAACCCCGCAACGCCCAGCCGGCCGCCCCACCGGCGGCCCAGGTCGCCCCGCCGGCCGCCACGGCTCCGGCCCCGCCGCCCGCGTCGGAAGCGCCGCCGCCAATCGCCGTGGTGCCGCTGCCGCCCGCGCCGGCCGCCGAGCCGGCCGTGGTCACCCCCGCGCCCGCCGAGCCGGTCGTTGAAAAGCCCGCCATCGCTCCCAAGCCCGATGAGCCGCTGAAGCGCGGCCGCTCTGGCGTGGCGATCATGCAGGCGCTGGACAAGATCACCGCCGAGACGATGCGCTTCGAAGCGCCGATCGGTCAGCCGATCCGCTACAAGAACCTGATCTTCACTGTGCGCGCATGCGAGACCAGCGCGCCGGACGAGGCCACGCCTGACGCCGCCGCATATGTACAGGTAGTGTCGCAGAGCCGCGACGATCATGGCCGCCCCGTCGGAGCGATCCGCAACGTGTTCCGGGGTTGGATGTACGCGTCCTCGCCGGGCGTGCGCCCGCTGGAGCATCCGGTCTATGACGCCTGGCTGATCGCCTGCAAGGCCTCGGCCGCGCCCGCCGCGGCCGGGAAGCGGTAGAAGTCGGCGTCCACCGCCAGGGCGGCTTCCAGCCGCCGGCGATACTTGTCCCGGGGGACTTCCATTGTCCCGAACCGCGCCAGGTGGTCGGTGAGGAACTGCGTGTCCAGCAGGACGAAACCGCCGGCGATCAGACGCGCGACGAGGTGGACCAGGGCCACCTTGCTGGCGTCCGTGGCGCGGCTGAACATGCTTTCGCCGAAGAACGCGCCGCCCAGAGAGACTCCGTAGAGGCCGCCCACCAGTTCGCCGTCACGCCAGCATTCGACGCTGTGGGCGAGGCCCTGCAGGTACAGCTCGCGGTACATCATCTGGATCGGATGGTTGATCCAGGTCTCCGGCCGGTCCGGCCGCGCCTCGGCGCAGGCCTCGACCACGGCGTCGAAGGCGGTGTCGATGCGGATGGTGAAGGGCTCGCCGCGCAGGGTGCGGGCGAGACGGCGCGGGACGTGGAAGCGCTCGAAGGGCAGGACCCCCCGGCGCTCCGGATCAATGAGGAAGACGCGGTCATCGTCGCGGGCGTCCGCCATGGGGAAGATGCCCCGACGATAACAGTCGATCAGGTCCTCGACCGTGAACGCGTCCACGTCAGGCCTGCGCTTTGATCCAGTTTTCCAGCCAGTGGATGTTGTAGTCGCCGTCGAGGATGTCCTGCTGGTTCAGCAGGTCCTGGAACAGCGGCGTCGTGGTCTCGATGCCGCCGACGACCACCTCGCCCAGGCAGCGCTTCAGGCGGGCGATGCACTCGGCGCGGTCGCGGCCGTGAACGATCAGCTTGCCGATCAGGCTGTCATAGTAGGGCGGGATCGAATAGCCGGCGTAGATCGCGCTATCCAGGCGCACGCCCAGGCCGCCGGGGGCGTGGAAGTCCGTCACCGTGCCCGGGGAGGGGGTGAAGGTCCGCGCGTTCTCGGCGTTGATGCGGCACTCGATGGCGTGGCCTTCGAAGACGACGTCTTCCTGGGTGAAGGACAGAGGCAGGCCGGCGGCGATGCGGATCTGCTCGCGCACCAGGTCGATGCCGGTGATGGCTTCGGTGACCGGGTGTTCGACCTGCAGGCGGGTGTTCATCTCGATGAAGAAGAACTCGCCGTCTTCGTACAGGAACTCGATGGTGCCGACGCCGAGGTAGCCGATGGCGCGCACGGCGTCGACCACGACCTTGCCGATCTTGGCGCGGGCGGCGGCGTCGATGACCGGCGACGGGGCTTCTTCCAGCACCTTCTGGTGGCGGCGCTGCAGGGAGCAGTCGCGTTCACCCAGGTGCACCACGTTGCCGTGGCTGTCGGCGATGACCTGAAGCTCGATGTGGCGCGGCTTCTGGAGGTAGCGCTCCATATAGACCGTGCCGTCGCCGAAGGCCGCGGCGGCCTCGGCCTGGGCGGTGGCGACAGCCTCGCCCAGGGACTCGCGGTCCAGGGCGACCTTCATGCCGCGTCCGCCGCCGCCGGAGGCGGCCTTGATCAGCACGGGGAAGCCGATGTGCTCGGCGGCCGCCAGGGCCTCTTCAACGGTGGCGACGCCGCCGTCGGAGCCCGGAACGACCGGGATGCCGGCGTCCTTCACCGTCTGCTTGGCGGTGATCTTGTCGCCCATGACCCGGATATGCTCGGGCTTGGGGCCGATGAAGGTGAAGCCGTGCGCGCCAACGATCTCGGCGAAGCGGGCGTTCTCGGACAGGAAGCCATAGCCCGGGTGGATCGCCTGGGCGCCGGTGATTTCGGCGGCCGCGATGATCGACGGGATGTTCAGGTAGCTTTTCGCCGCCGGAGCCGGGCCGATGCAGACGCTTTCGTCAGCTAGGCGCACCCACATGGAGTTGCGGTCGGCCTCGGAATGGACCGCCACGGTGGCGATGCCCATTTCCTTGCAGGCGCGGTGGACCCGCAGGGCGATCTCGCCGCGGTTCGCGATAAGGATCTTGTCGAACATGACCGCTACTCGATGACGACGAGCGGCTCGCCGAACTCGACGGGCTGGGCGTCGCCCACCAGGATCTCGACCACCGTGCCGCCCTTGGGGGCCGGGATCGGGTTCATGGTCTTCATGGCTTCGACGATCAGCAGGGTCTGACCGGCGGCGACCTTGTCGCCAACCTTGATGAAGTTGTCGGCGCCCGGCTGCGGGGCCAGGTAGGCGGTGCCGACCATCGGCGACTTCACGGCGTCGCCGCGGGCGGCGGCCGGAGCGGCCTCAGCGGCGGGGGCGGCGGCGACAGCCGGAGCGGCGGTCGGGGCCGGCGCGGCGACCGGAGCAGGCGCGGCGGCGTAGGCGACCGGGGCGGCGGCGACGGTCGTCACCTCACGGGCGACGCGGATGCGCAGTTCGCCTTGTTCGACCTCGATCTCGGTCAGACCGGTGTCGGACAGGATGTCGGCCAGTTTGCGCACCAGACGCGCGTCGATGGAATCCGCTGGGGCCTTGGGCGTGGACATTTTGGAATTAGACCTTGTTCTGTTGGCCGTGCGGGTCAGGCGGCGCCGACGAGGCCGGCCGCGGCCGCTATAGCCAGTTCATAACTCGCCGCGCCGAAGCCGGAAACGACTCCCGTCGCCGCGAGCGAAACGTAGGTGTGACGGCGAAAATCCTCTCGCGCCGCCGGATTGGAAAGATGGCACTCGACAATGGGTATAGCCAAAGTCTTGAGCGCGTCGAGGAGGGCCACGGAAGTGTGACCATAACCGGCCGGGTTCAGCACCAGGGCGCAGCCCTGGGTGCGGGCTTCCTGGACCCAGTCGATCAGTTCGCCTTCATGGTTGGTTTGACGGAAAACGACGCTCAGCCCCTTGGCTCCGGCGGCGGCTTCGCAGCGCGCGCGCACGTCGTCCAGGGTGTCTTTCCCATAAATCTCCGGCTCGCGCTGGCCCAGCAGGTTGAGATTGGGCCCGCTCAGCACATAGATCGGTTTGGACATTCGGCCCCGCGGTCAATTCCGCCGTCTTGTATCCCCCGAAAGACGGGGTCACAAGCTTTGCGGCTCAAACGAGGCGATCCGATGCAGTTGATGATCAATGGCGAACAGCGTGCGGTGGAAGACGTGAAGGACGTGGCGTCCCTCGTGGTCTCGCTCGGACTGGACGTGCGCAAGGTCGCCGTGGAGCGGAATCTGGAGATCGTGCCCCGCTCGATCTATGCCGACACGCCGCTGATGGACGGGGATCGGATAGAGATCGTCCACTTCATTGGGGGCGGGTGAGGCTTCTTCTCCTGCCCCGCTTGCGGGGGAGGGGGACCGCCCGAAGGGTGGTGGAGGGGGCGCTAGCTGCGATTCAGGAGGAGCGCCCCTTCCGTCACGACGCTGCGCGCCGCGCCACCTCCCCCGTACGCTTCGCTACGGGGCAGGAAAAAAGATTCTAAGCCGCCTGGTTCATGCTCCAGGTGACTCCGAACGGGTCCTTCAACTCGCCGTAGGTGTCGCCCCAGAACATGACCTGCGGCTCGAGCTTCGCCTCCGCCCCGGCGTCGACAGCGCGTTTGAACCAGGTTGCGATGTCGGTGACAGGCAGCATCAGGGTGAGGCCCTGCATAGGAACGAAGGGATGGCCGTGCTCGGGATAGGCGTCGGACAGCATCACCGAGCTTCGGTTTATGTACATATGGATATGCATGGTCTTGCCGTTCTCGTCCGGCGGATACTGGGCGGCGATCACACCGCCGAAGGCCTTTTCATAGAAGGCGGCGGCCTTGCCGGCGCCATCCACGCATAGATAGGCGACGACGCCGCCTTTGACTTCTACGGGCTCCAGGGTCTGGGCTTGGGCTGCATCAGGCATCGGGCGTCTCCTGTTGTTCGACACCCTGAGGACGCTCGGGGCGAACTCGGCCCGACAGGGGGCGCGAGATTTTTGTGGACGCCGACCGCCAGAAGTTTAGGTCGTCGCCAGAGCACCGCGGAGCATGACCATGATCGACGACGCTGAAGAGCCCCTGTTCGAAGAGGGCGGCTATGACGTCGAGGACTGGAAGCGGCTGAAACCGTTCGTCGGCGCCGTCGCGACCTTGGAGGACGTGCAGGCCAAGCGCGCCATCTTCGCCCTGGACGACACCGAGAACGGCCGGCCCATCGACATGGTCCTGCCGCAGCCGGTGATCTGGTGGGGCGACGACGGCGAGGAGGCCGCCGTGGCCGTCCAGGCCGAGGCGCACGAGACCGAGGACGGCGAGACCATGGAGGTTCTCGGCCTGGTGACCCCCGACGGCGGCGGCGCGGTCGCCCTGCTGGAGGATGTCGACCTGGTGGACGACAGCGATCCGGTCTGGCGCGAACTGGTCACCGCCGCCATTGGCGAGGAGGACGGCGAAGAGGGCTGAGCACTACTTCGCCGGCGTCAGCCTGATCACCGTCTCAGCGTCCGCCTCGACCGCCTTGCGGGTGTAGCGCAGGGGGACGTATTCGCCGGCCGCCCACAGGGGGAACAGGTCGCGGTAGTGCGGATTGAACGGGTCGCCGGACTGGCCGGGCGAGTTGATCGCCATGGAATTGTCCCAGCCGCCCACGTCGATCACCAGCCGCACCGTGGCTCCGGCGGTCAGGCGGAAATCACTGAAGCGATAGCCGGCGGCGTGCGGGGTGGAGCCTGAGCCGGGGACCGCCAGCGGGCCGACGCTCATCTGTTCGGCGGTCTGCTTGTCGGCCAGCACGGCGGCGGCGGGCTCGAAGCGGGCGAGATGCAGGCGGCCCCAGCGCCAGCTGTTCATGTCGGAGCCCAAGCGCGCGGTCAGCTCCTCCAGGGCCGGCGCCAGGCTTTTCAGCAGGATCGGCGCGCGCTCGGCGGCGGGCATTTCCTCCAGGGTGGACAGGATCGCGTGTTGGGTGGGGATGCCCATGGCCGTCCTGGCCTCTGGCGCAAGGGCCTCGATCAGGGCGGGGGCCATGTGCTTGACCGCCCAGACCTCGGCGATGGCGGCGGGGACGCTGTCTACCGCCATGTCGGCGTTCCAGCCGCGCATCAGGTCGATGGCCTTCTGGGTGCGGGCGTCGGGCGAGGAGATGCCGGCCAGCAGCGCCGTCAGGCGGCGGGAATTCACGCTGATGCTGTCGCCCTGCAGGGCCATAGAGTCGGCCAGGGTGCTTTTGCTCTTGGCGGACAGCACCTCGGTGATGCGGTCGATGCGTGATCGGTCGCCATATTCGAAGGCGAGGCGGCGCTCCTCGTTCGGATAGTCGGCCGGGATGTTCATCTCGTTGGCGGTGGCGAAGAAGCCGGCCTTGGGGTTCTTGACCCAAGGCAGGGCGCCGGCCGGCTGGAAGCCGCCCCATTCATAGCGCCCGTCGCCCGGCACGGGCAGCAGACCGTCCCAGTTGCTGCGAACAGGCGTCAGACCCGAGGCGGCCCAGCCGGTCGTGCCGCCGGTGTCGGCGTAGATCAGGTTCAGGGACGGCGCGCCCCAGTGATGGCTGGCCTTTTCGAAATCGCTCCAGCCCTTGGCTCCCCACAGCCAGGACGAGGCGAAGTAGCCGGACATGCCCGGCTCGTTCCACACGGTGCGCAGGGCGAAGGCGCGGTTCTTGGCGGCGTCGGCGTGCAACAAGGGGCCGTGGCGGGTGAAGCGCAGCTCGACCTCGCGCGGGGCCTGGCCCTTCACCTCGATGGTCTCGCGGACCACCTTCATCGCTTCCCAGCCGCCCTTGTAGCGATAGCGGTCGCCGTCCGTTTGGTAGGCGTAGAGGTCTTCCTGGTCGATGGCGAAGATGGTCAGGCCGAAGGCGGCCTTGCCGTTGTGGCCGAAGGAGATGCCGGGAGCCGACGGTTCGCCCGAGCCGATCATCGACAGGCCCGGCGCCTCCACATGGGCGATGTAGCGCAGGGAGGGCGCGCCGACCGCGCGGTGCGGGTCGTTGGCCAGTATGGGACGGCCGCTGGCGGTGCGCGAGCCGGCGATGACCCAGTTGTTGGAGCCCTCGGCGGTGATGCGGTCGGCGGTTTCGGCAAAGTCCAGGGGCGCGGCGGCGACCTTGGTCTTCATGGGATCGAAGCTGACCATGGCCGTGCCCAGCAGGTAGTCCTTCAGCACGTCGGCCGGGACGTCGCAGGGACTCAGGCCCTCGGGGCGGATCAGCTCGTGCGCCGGCTCCAGGCGGCGGCGCAGCCGCTCGGCCTTGTCCCCGCCGGCGCAAAGGGTGCGGGCGCGGGCCAGTTCCTGCACGGCGTTGGAGACCAGGGCGTGGCTGCGGATGCGCAGGACATCCTCGGCGGTCCAGGTCTCTGGCTGGCTGGCGGTGAGGCCGAACTCCAGCGGCATGGGTTTCGTCCCCGCGCGGACCTCGGCGACATAGGCGTTGATGCCGGCGGCGAAGGCCTCGACCGCCGTCTTGGCGTCGGGGCCGTAGGCGGCCCATTCGGCGGCCATGTCGCCGCGATAGAGGAAGAGGCGGGCGGCGCGGTCCTGTTCGACATAGGACGGGCCGAAGCTGGCGGACAGGCGGCCCAGGCCGCGCTTGCGCCACAGGTCGATCTGCCAGAGCCGGTCGCGGGCGGCGTTCCAACCTTGCAGGAAGAAGGCGTCGCGGGTGTTGGCGGCGTAGATATGGGGGATGCCCCAGCGATCGACGATCAGTTCCGCCGGCTGGGAAAGACCCGCGACGCTGGCGGTTTCCTGACGGACGGCGCTGGAAATCTCGGCGCAGGCCTGACCCGCGATAGCGGCGAAGACGGCGGCCATGGCCGTCGCTGTGGTGAAGCGCATGTTGTTCCCCCTGGGTCTTTTCTATCAAGACGCAGGCCAACCGATATCCCGCCCGGCGTCGAGTCGAAGCGGACAGATTGCTGGATTCCTTTGATCTGGGCGGTTGTCCTGCCCGGCAGGGGGAGTAGAAACCCGGTCATGAACGCTCACACCTCCGCCGCCCAAGCCGACACCTGGACCGTCGCCGGTCGCACCTTCAACTCGCGCCTGATCGTGGGGACGGGGAAGTACAAGGACTACGCCACCAACGCCGCCGCCGCGCGCGCGGCCGGGGCGGAGATCGTCACCGTGGCGGTGCGCCGGGTGAACCTGACTGATCCGAACCAGCCGATGCTGGTCGACTATGTGAAGCCGGACGAGTTCACCTACCTGCCGAACACGGCGGGCTGCTTCACCGGCGAGGACGCGGTGCGGACCCTGCGCCTGGCGCGGGAGGCTGGCGGCTGGGATCTGGTGAAGCTGGAGGTGCTGTCGAACACGCCGCACCTGCTGCCCGACATGGAGGAGACCCTGCGGGCGCTGAAGCTGCTGATCGGCGACGGCTTCCAGGTGATGGTCTACTGCTCGGACGATCCGGTCTACGCCAAGAAGCTGGAGGACGCGGGCGCGGCGGCGATCATGCCGGCGGCGGCGCCGATCGGTTCCGGCCGAGGCATCCAGAACGTCCTGAACCTGGGCCTGATCATCGAGCAGAGCACGGTGCCGGTCCTGGTGGACGCCGGCGTCGGCACGGCGTCGGACGCCGTGGTGGCCATGGAGCTGGGTTGCGACGCAGTGCTGATGAACACCGCCATCGCCGAGGCCAAGGACCCGATCCGCATGGCCAACGCCATGAAGCACGGCGTGATCGCTGGCCGTGACGCCTATCTGGCGGGCCGGATGGGCAAGCGCATGTACGCCGACCCATCCTCGCCGCTGTCTGGCCTGATCTAGTTGGCGGGAGCCGCCTGGCGCGGCTTCATGTGCCATAAGGCGTTGACGATGACCCAGCGGTCGCCGAAGCGGCCGAGGTGGAAGTAGTCGATGAACCACGGCGTCTCGACGCGGGCCATGGCGATGTTGGCGTCGACCTCGACCACGCGCACCTGACGGTCCCACTTGTCCTTCGGCGTCTTGAGCGCGCCGTCGGCGGTGAGGGAGACCAGCTCGTCCTTGGTCATCCGGCGCAGGGCCAGGGTCTCGTCCCGGTCGGCGGTCTTGACCATGCGCTTGGCCAGATCCGGATGCAGGGCGCGGGCGACGCGGGCCGGATCACCCTCCAGCTGGCCGTCGACATAGTCGTAGGCCACGGCCTCGATCGCCTTGACGGTTTCAGGGGCGACCTGCTGCGGCGGGGCGGCGAGGGCGAGCGTCGGCGCCGCGAGGGCGACGGCGAGGATGGTCTTGAACATGCGGGATCCCGAAGTGAACGCTGGTCGGTGACTACACCGGCGGCTGGGACCCCGCAGCTTAAAGTTCCGACAGGTCAGCCGGCCTTGGTCTTGGCCTCGGCGATCGCCTTCTTCAGGCCCTCGATATCGGCGCCGCGCACGACCGTGTCGCCGACGAAGAAGGCCGGGGTGCCATCCACGCCGAGGGCGACGGCCAGGTCGTGGATGTCCTTGAGTTGCTGGGTGACGGCGGCGTTCTGGCCGTCCAGCTTGGCCTTCTCCACATTGATGCCGGCTTCCTTCAGCAGGCGATCGACGCCGGCGGCGTCCAGGGATTTCTCGGCCATGAAGCGGCCGTGGGCGTCCAGGTACTTGCCCTGGGCCTTGGCGCCGAGCGCCGCGCGGGCGGCGGTCTCGGACGCGGCGCCGAAGATCACGAACTCCTTGAAGACGAAGCGGACGTCCGGGTTTTCCTTGATCAGCTGAACCACGGCCGGCGTCGCCACCTTGCAGAAGCTGCAGCGGTAGTCGAAGAATTCGACGACCGTGACCTTGCCGTCCGGATTGGCCACGAAGTCGCGAGGATCACGCTCGAGCGCCTGGCGATGCTGGGCCAGGGCGCCCTTCACCTTCTCGTTGGCGGCGGCCTGCTGGTTCTGCTCCAGCTTCTGGCTCATCTCGATGAGGATCTCGGGATGCTCCAGCAGGTAGGCGCGGACCTTCTCGCCAAAGGCCTTGTCGGCCTTGGGCTCGCCGCAGGCGGAGACGCCCAGCGCGAGGGCGGAGGTGAGGACGGCGGCGAACACGGTGCGGCGCAAGGCAGATTCTCCCTGATGTCCCGCCCGGTCTAAACGGCGGGAACGGCCAAGCCTAGCCCTCGCGGGCGATGCGCTTGAGGTCGTCGTCAGACGGCTTGGAGGCCAGGACGATGTCGGTGGCGCGGCGCCAGTCGATGGTGTCCTTGCTCAGGTTCTCGCGTGCGCGCATGGCGAATACCCGCGCCTCCTGCAGGGCGCCCAGGGAGAAGTAGTACTCGGCGGTGGCCAAGCGGGCTTTGCCCGGCTCCTTCTGGGTGTCGTAGGCCTGGCCCAGCAAACGCCAGGCGGTGGAGTTCTGCGGATCCTCGACCAAGGAGCGCTTCAGCTCGGCGATGCCTTCGTCGATCTTCTTGGGATCGGGCATGTTGATCAGGGTCTGGCCCAGATTGGTGCGCAGCAGGGGCGCGTCCGGCTTCAGGGCCACGGACCTGCGCTGGGGCTCCTCGGCCTCGGCGGTGCGGGCGAATTCGAACAGGATCTGGCCCTTGAGCTCCCACAGGTACGGATTGTTCGGCTGCTCGGCCAGCAGGGCGTCGACCAGGCGCAGGGCCCGGTCCGGCTCCTTGATCTGGTAGTAGGCGATCGCACGAGCGTAGCGGGCTGGATAGGAGGCGTCGGTCTCCTTGTAGCGGACCAGGGACATCTGCGGATTGATGAACCCGTCCAGCTTGGCCTTCATGATCTCGTGCTTGGCCACGTCGTCGGGGCTGTCGACGGCGTCGTAGTGCGACAGTTTTTCCACGCGGCCGCGCAGGGCCTCGATCCGGTCCGACGACAAGGGGTGGCTTCGGAAATAGGCGAAGCGCCGGCTTTCGTCGAAGACCTCCTGGTAGCGGAAGTTGTCGAAGAACTCGACGAGACCGCGACCGGACTGGCCGGTCTTCTCCAGCAGGGTGGCGCCGGCCTGATCGGCGCGGCTTTCCTGCTCGCGGCTGTAGCCGAGGGCGCCGAGGGTGCCGAAGTAGCTGGCGTTGCCGGCCAGGATGGCGCCCGCGTCAGGCGCGCCGGCCAAGGCGGCCAGGACACCCAGACCCATGGTCAGCAGCATGGGCTTGAGGCCCGCGCGCTGCATCTCGCCGCGACGGAAGGAGTGGCCGCCCTGGAGGTGGCCGATTTCGTGGGCGATGACGCCGCGCAGCTGGTTGGGGTTCTCGGACTGCAGGATCAGGCCGGTATAGACGCCCATGACGCCCGGGCCGGCGAAGGCCTGAAGGTCCTTGCCGCCCACCAGCAGGATTTCGACGCTGTTGGGGTCCATCCCGGCCGCAGCGAACAGCGGCTTGGAATCCTCCAGCAGGATTTCCTCGATCTCGGTGTCGCGGATCAGCGACACGCCCTGTTGAGCGCTGGCGGCGGCCGGAAGGATCGATCCGACCGCGACCACGGCGGCGAGCGCCAGGCTCAGAAGGCGTCGGGCGGGTCGCAGACGCGAGGTCATCCAAGAAACTCCAGACCGCGCCCCCGCGCCCGCACCAACTTAAGCACGCCTGCCTAGCGGCGCCACCAGCCGCGACGCGCCTTGGCCGGCGCAGCGCCGCTGATCTCGTTCGGATCGGGCTCTGCCGGGGCGGCTTCGGGCTCCGGTTCGGCCGGAGCTACGACGATGGGCTCGGGCGCGGCCGCGACGACCGGTTCCGGGGCCGGAGCCGCTTCGGCTTCAGCTTCGGCGGTCTCTGCTTCCGGTTCGGCCTTCTTGCGCGAGCGGGTGCGGCGCGGCTTCTTCGGGGCTTCGTCCTTGGCCGGCAGTTCGACCCAGACGTCCTCGACCGGAGCCGATTCGATCACCGGAGCGGCTTCGACCTCGGCGACGGCCTCGACAGGAGCCGCCTCGACGGCTTCGACGGCGGCAGCGCCGCGACGGCCGCGACCACGACGGGCCGGCTTGGCGGCCTTTTCCTCGGCAGGAGCTGCGACGGCCTCGACCGGCGCGGCTTCAGCAACGGCGGCCTGCGGTTCGCGGGCCGGACGCGGAGCGGCGTCGTTGGCCGGGCGCGGCTGCGAGCCGTCGAGATCGGCTACGTCGTGCCAGACGAACGGATCGTCGCCGAACGGGACGCGCGGACGGGTCCAGGTGAAGCTGTCGGCCGGACGCGAGTTGTCGCGCATGCGGCGACCGCCGCGACGACCGCGACGTCGGCGACGGCGCGGGCCGTCCTCGTCATCGCCCTCGTCGCCATCGGCGTCGAAGTCTTCTTCATCGCCAGCCGGGGCGGCGGCCTGTTCCGGACGCTCTTCGTCGCGGCGACCGCCACGACGACGGCGGCGACGGCCGCGACCATTGCGGCCTTCGGATTCCTCGCGGCGGGGGCGGGCTTCGGAGGACTCTTCTTCGTCCTCATCCTCGCTCTCGTCGACGATCTCCTCGTCGTCCTCTTCCTCCTCTTCCTCGGCGACGAAGTCGTCCTCGGGTTCAGGAGCGGAGAGGGCGGGGATGCCGTAGTCGGGGATCGGGCGGGGTGCGGCTTCGCCGTTGCGCTGGATCTCGAAATCGCCCGAGTGCATCAGCTCGTCGATCACCACGACCACGAACAGGCCGTGGCGCTGGTGCAGGCCGGCCAGATAGGCGCGCTTCTCGTTGAGGATGTAGAGGCCGACCGCGCGGCTGACCTTCAGGATCACCTCCCCGCCGCCGCGCAGGGCTTCCATCTCGATGCCGCGCAGAGCGGTGAGAGAGGAGGACTCCACCGTGCGGACGCGGCCGGCGCCTTCGCAGTGCTCGCAGACGTGGGTGGTGGCTTCCAGCACGCCCGAGCGGCGACGCTGGCGGCTGATCTCCATCAGGCCGAAGGCGCTGATCTTGCCCATCTGGACCCGTGCGCGGTCGTCCTTCAGGCAGTCCTTCAGCTTCTTCTCGACGGCGCGGTTGTTCTTGCCCTCGTCCATGTCGATGAAGTCGATCACGACGAGACCGGCGAGGTCGCGCAGGCGCATCTGGCGGGCGGCCTCCTCGGCCGCTTCCAGGTTGGTCTTCAGGGCCGTCGCCTCGATGTTGCGCTCACGGGTGGAGCGGCCCGAGTTGACGTCCACGGCCACCAGGGCCTCGGTCTGGTTGATCACCAGGTAGCCGCCGGAACGCAGCGGCACGACCGGCGAGTAGATCTGCGACAGGTGGTCCTCGACCTTGTGCGCCACATAGAGCGGGGTCGGTTCGCGCCACTGCTGGATCTTCTTGGCCTGCGACGGCATCAGCATGCGCATGAAGTCGCGGGCTTCGCGGAAGCCGGCCTCGCCCTCGACCCAGATCCCGTCGAGATCCTTGTCGTACAGGTCGCGGATGGCGCGTTTGACGAGGTCTTCCTCCTCGTAGATCAGCGCCGGGGCGACCGAGCTCATGGTCGTCTCGCGGATGTTCTCCCACAGACGCATCAGGTACTCGTAGTCGCGCTTGATCTCGAGCTTGGTGCGCTTGGCGCCCGCGGTGCGGACGATCAGGCCCATGCCCTGCGGGACATCGAGGCCCTGGACGACGGTCTTCAGGCGCTTGCGGTCGGTGGCCGTGGTGATCTTGCGGCTGATGCCGCCGCCACGCGCCGTATTGGGCATCAGGACGCCGTAGCGGCCGGCCAGGGACAGATAGGTGGTCAGGGCCGCGCCCTTGTTGCCACGCTCTTCCTTGACGACCTGGACCAGCATGATCTGCCGGCGACGGATCACTTCCTGGATCTTGTAGCGCTTCATCAAGCGACGGCGACGGCGCTCGACTTCTTCTTCCATGTCGTCGTCATCATGATCGGAGACGGCGCGCACGATCGGCTCGCCATCCTCGTCCAGTTGCGGCGTGGCCGAGTGATGATGATCGTCATCTTCCTCGGCGACCTCGCGCATCAGCGCTTCGCGGTCGGCGACGGGGATCTGGTAGTAATCCGGGTGGATTTCGTTGAAGGCCAGGAAGCCGTGACGGTTGCCGCCGTATTCGACGAACGCCGCCTGGAGGCTGGGCTCCACGCGGGTGACCTTGGCTAGATAGATGTTCCCGCGAAGCTGCTTGCGGGTCTGGCTTTCGAAATCAAACTCTTCGACGCGAGTTCCATCCACGACCACCACACGCGTCTCTTCGGCGTGAGCGGCGTCGATCAACATTTTCTTCGACATTAAGGCGATCTCCACGGCGCGCGGCAGGCATGCAGCCCGGGCGCCGGCTTGTGATGAGGGCGCGCGCGACGACGCTGCTCGCGCCGCCGAAGCGGATCTGGCGAGCGGCGTTAAGCCGAATGCGGGCGTGTGCGACGCAGCCCATGGGTTCAATTCCCTGACGCGCCGGTTAGGCGCGGATCGGATGACGCGTCGATGCCGATAGTGACGGCTCTGACCCGACGCGGGCCGGGGTGCGATATCGCGCGTCGTCAAAGGCGCAGCGAACGCGCGCGTACTTTTGCAACATCGGGCCGAAAAAGGAAAGCGTCGCGATGTGTGCGGCGTCTTAACCACTTGCTCACCATGATCTGTCCAGATGACAGGATCTGCGCCAAGGCGGTGTGTTTTCGGGGCTCTGGTTGATGGGCGCGAGGGTTAAGGGTTCTGGGATCAAGTGGACGGCGCTGGCGCTGTCGGCGGCGCTCGCCGCTGGCGCGGCCGCGGTGGCGTTCGCCCAGGGGCCTGAATCCGCCGGCCTGACCAAGGTGCAATTCGGCGGGGACCGCTTTGAAACCCGCGTCGTGCTGGAGCTCGACAAGGAAACCAGCGCCAAGCTTCTGGCCGACGGGGCCGTGGACCGCCGTGTGGTCCTGGCCATGCCGCGCACGACCGTCACGGGCGACCTTCAGGGCGCCGGCTATGGCTTGGTGAAGGCCTGGGTGGTCGAGGAAGCCGCCGGCGGCGCGCGCCTGAGCCTGGACCTGCGCCAGGACGCGGAGGTTCGCCGCCGCTTCCTGCTGCCGCCGTCCGACGGAGCGACCAACTATCGCTATGTGATCGACCTGCGGGCCAAGGGCGCGCCGGAAGCGCCGAAGGCGGCCGAGACCAAGGCCGCCCTGGCGACCACGCCGATCTCCACCGTCGCCCCGCCGCCGCTGCGCCTGAAGAAGGTCGTGGTGATCGACGCTGGGCACGGCGGCAACGATCCGGGCACCATCGGCGCGCATCATAAAGAGAAGGACATTGTCCTGCCGGCCGCCCTGGCGCTGAAGGCGCGCCTGGAGCGCAGCGGCAAGTACAAGGTGCTGATGACGCGCGACACGGACGTCTATGTCCCGCGCGAAGGCCGGGTGCAGATCGCCCGCCGCGCCGACGCCGACCTGTTCATCTCGCTGCACGCCGACGCCGGCCCCAATCCCACGACCCAGGGCGCCAGCGTCTATACCTTGTCTGAAAAGGGCCAGGCGCGTGTCGCCGAAGTCTCCAGCAAGAACGACTGGTTCATGAACGCCAGCCTGTCGGGCGGCGACAAGGCCGTCAGCCAGATCCTGCTCGACCTGACCCAGCGCACCACCAAGAACCGCTCGGCCCTGTTCGCCGAGACCCTGCTGGAGAAGGTCGGCGCGGAAGTGCCGCTGCTGCGCCGCAGCCACCGGGACGCTGGCTTCGTCGTCCTGCTGGCGCCGGACGTGCCGGCCGTGCTGTTCGAGATGGGTTTCATGACCAATCCCGACGACGAGGCGCGCCTGGCCGATCCGGCGGCTCGCAACCGCGTGGCCGCCGCCATCGGGGACGCCATCGACGCCTACTTTGCTCAGCAGACGCGGCTCGCCGCCCGGTAAATCACCTTCAGCGGTCGATGCGGCCACACGCCCGTTGGCGCCCTGCGCGGAGCACGATAGAGGACGGTCTGCGGGACAGTTTTCCGCGGAGGTCAGTCGAGCTTGAAACCGCTGCAAAAGTGGGCCGCGATCGCCGGTTTGACGGCGCTCAGCGTCATCGCCTTGGCGGGCTTCGCTGTGGCTGTGTATGCCGCCTGGCTTTTCCATGACATGCCGGACGCCGGTGATCTGCAGGACTATCGTCCGCCGACCGCCACGCGCGTCTATGCCTGGGACGGCACGCTGATCGGCGAGTTCTCGCGCGAGCGGCGCATCTTCGTGCGCTACGACCAGATTCCGCCACACCTGATCTATGCCTTCCTGGCCGCCGAGGATCGCAACTTCTTTGAGCACGGCGGCGTCGACGTGGGCGGCCTGTCGCGGGCGATGATCAAGAATGTCGGCAACGCCGTGGGCGGTCGTCGCCTGGAAGGCGGCTCGACCATCACCCAGCAGGTGGCCAAGAACGTCCTGCTGACGTCCGACCGGACGGTAGGCCGCAAGCTGAAGGAGGCGATCCTCGCCCAGCGGCTCGAGAACAGCCTGACCAAGCAGCAGATCCTCGAGCTGTATCTGAACGAGATCTGGCTCGGCTACCGCTCGTATGGCGTGGCCGTGGCCGCCTACAACTACTTCGGCAAGGCGATCAACGACCTGACCATCGCCGAGGCCGCCTATCTGGCCGCCGTGCCCAAGGGGCCGGACAATTATCACCCGATCCGCAACAAGGCCCGGGCCGTCCAGCGCCGCAACTGGGTCCTGGGCCAGATGGCCGAGGCCGGCTGGATCACCCGCGCCCAGGCGCAGGCGGCGATGAAGGAGGACCTGAAGGTCCAGCCCGCGCCGACCCGCGCCCAGTATCGCGATGCCGACTATTTCGTGGAGGAGGTGCGCCGCCGCGCTCTCGACACCCTGGGACCGCGCCTGAACGAGGGCGGCTACTACATGCGGACCACTCTGGACCCGCGCCTGCAGACCGCCGCCCGCGAGGCCTTGATGGAAGGGCTGGAGCGCTATGACCGCCGTCACGGCTGGCGCGGCGCGTGGGGCCAGGTCGAGGTGGCCGAGGGCTGGGAGAAGGCCGCCCTGAAGAAGAGCCCGCCGTCGGAGCGTCGCGCCTGGCAGGCTGCGTTGGTCGACAGCGTGTCTGGCGGCTCGGTGCGCGTGCGGCCGGCCAAGGACGGCGCGCCAGGCCTGCTGGCGTCCGAGGACGTGGCCTGGGCCCGGGCGGGGAAGGGCCTTTCGGCCGGGGACCTGGTGTTCGTCGAGCCCGCCCAGAACGGCGGCTATCGCCTGAAGCAGGTGCCGATCGTCAATGGCGCCCTGGTGGCGATGGAGCCCCATACCGGCCGCGTGCTGGCCATGGTGGGCGGCTATTCGTTCTCGTTGTCGAAGTTCAACCGTGCGACGCAGGCCAAGCGCCAGCCGGGCTCGTCGTTCAAGCCGTTTGTCTACGCTACCGCGCTTGAGAACGGCTACACCCCCGCCAGCACCGTGGCCGACGCCCAGATCAGTCTGGTCGGGGCCAAGGAGGGCGAGGTCTGGAGCCCCGAGAACTACAACCACGAATATTACGGCTCGCTGCCGCTGCGCCGGGGCCTGGAGCTGTCGCGCAACACCATGACCGTGCGCCTGGCGCAGGGCGTGGGCATGCGCAAGATCTCAGACATGGCGGTCCGCGCGGGCGTGACCGACAAGATGGCGCCAGTGCTGGCCATGGCCCTGGGGGCCGGGGAGACCACCCCGTTCCGCCTGACCGCCGCCTATGCGCCCTTCGTCAACGGCGGCCGCAAGGTCGAACCGCATCTGATCGAGCTGGTCCAGGACCGCGAAGGCAAAACCCTGCTGCGGGCCGACAAGCGCGAGTGCCCCAAGTGCGACGCCGGCTTCAACGGCGAGGAAAGCCCGCGCCTGCCGATCACCGGCCAGCAGGTGATGGACCCCATCACCGCCTATCAGATCACCTCGATGCTGGAAGGTGTGGTTCAGCGCGGCACCGCCACCCAGGTCCGCGTCCTGGGCCGTCCGGTGGCGGGCAAGACCGGCACCACCAACGAGTACCGCAGCGCCTGGTTCGTGGGTTACACACCGCAGGTGGTGGTCAGCGTCTTCGTCGGCTTCGACGACAACCGCTCGCTGGGCTCCAGCGAGACCGGCGGCGTGGCCAGCGTGCCGATCTTCATCGACTTCATGCAGGAAGCGATGAAGGGCGTGCCGCCGACCCCGTTCAAGGAGCCGAAGAACGCCAAGTTCGGCTATGTCCGCGGCATGCGTGAGGCGTTCCGTCCGGGCACCGAGCCCAAGCCGGTGACCACGCCGCTGATCCCCACGGGGCCGATCCCCTACGGCCAGATCGCCCCGACGGCTCCTGGACAGGCGCCGCCCAAGCGCGACCCGGACCTGAGCGGATTGTATTGACGGGCCGCGCACGCTATCTGCGCCGCTCGAATTCTAGGAGTGTCACATGAGACCGGATGTCCAGGCCGCCTCGGCCGACATCGAGCAGTCGATCGGGCTGCTGCGCCGGCGTCTCGACTGGGAGCCTGCGCTTCGCAAGCTCGATGAGCTGAACGCCCGGGTCGAGGACCCGACCCTGTGGGATCGCCCGTCCGAAGCCCAGGCCCTGAGCCGTGAGCGCGCCGCCCTGGCCGCCCGCGTCGAGGCCGTGCAAAGCCTTGAGCGCGAGCTGAAGGACGCGGTCGAATATGCCGAGCTGGCCGACATGGAGAGCGACGAGGCCTCCCTGGAGGACGCCCGCGCCCAGCTTCGCGGCCTGAAGGAGCGCGCCGCGCGCGCCGAGCTGGAAGCGCTGCTGTCCGGCGAGGCCGACGGCAACGACTGCTACCTGGAAGTCAATTCAGGTGCCGGCGGCACGGAGTCCAACGACTGGGCCGGCATGCTGCTGCGGATGTACACGCGCTGGGCCAACGCCCACGGCTACACCGTCGAGCTGATCGAGGAGACCAGCGGCGAACAGGCGGGCATCAAGTCGGCCACGCTCCAGATCAAGGGGCCGAACGCCTATGGCTGGATGAAGACCGAGGCCGGCGTGCACCGCCTGGTCCGCATCAGCCCCTATGACGCGGCCGCCAAGCGCCACACCAGCTTCGCCTCGGCCTGGGTCTATCCCGTGGTCGACGACACCATCGAGATCGAGATCAACCCGGCCGACGTGCGGACCGACACCTATCGCGCCAGCGGCGCCGGCGGTCAGCACATCAACAAGACGGACTCAGCCGTGCGTCTGACGCACATCCCGACCGGCGTGGCCGTGGCCTGTCAGGCCGGCCGCTCGCAGCACCAGAACCGCGAGGAGGCCTGGAAGATGCTGCGCGCCCGCCTGTACGAGCTGGAGCTGCAGAAGCGCGAAGCCGCCCAGCAGGCGCTGGAAGACCAGAAGACGGACATCGGCTGGGGCCACCAGATCCGCTCGTACGTCCTGCAGCCGTACCAGATGGTCAAGGACCTGCGGACCGAGGTCGAGACCTCGGACACCCAGGGGGTGCTGGACGGGGATCTGGACCAGTTCATGGGCGCGGCCCTGGCCCAGCGGGTCGGCGCCACCCGGGACGCGGTGGAAGGCTAGAAATGGAAAAGGCCCGCTTCGCAGCGGGCCTTTTGCTTACTCGGCGGCGGGAAGGGCGACGACGTCGGCTTCCGGCTGGGGCGCCGCGGCGGGCGCCGGGCGCTGGAGCTTGAGGCTTCGGCCCTGGAAGTAGGCGCCGATCTCCATCGACAGCTGCTCGTGGGTGACGTCGCCGTCCACATGGGCGGTGCTGAACAGGCGGACCTGCTTGGCGGTGATGGCGCCGGAGACGCGGCCGCGGACGTCCACCGTCTCGGCGGTGATGGCGCCCTGGACGTGGCCGGTCTCGCCGATGGTCAGGCGTTCGACCTTGACGTCGCCCTTGATCGTGCCGTCCAGGTGCAGATCGCCGCCGCCGGACAGGTTGCCCTTGATCGAGATGTCGGCGCCGATCAGCGAGGCGACCTTGGGGCCGCTGTTGCGGCGACCGCCGTCATGCACGGCTGGAAGGTTCTCGACGGACGCGCCGCCCTTAGCTGCTTGCTTGCTGAACATAATCGCCGGCCCTCACAAAGCGGTCTGGGTTCTGCGCCTTGCCGTTGACCCAGACCTCGTAATGCAGATGCGGGCCGGTGGAGCGGCCCGTGTTGCCCATGCCGCCGATCCGCTGGCCGACTCCGACCCGCTGGCCCGGACGCACGCCGATGGCGTTAAGGTGGGCGTAGCGGGTCTTGAAGCCGCCGCCATGGTCGATCTCGATGGTGTTGCCGTAGCCGGAGCGCACCCCGGTGAAGGACACGACGCCCGGCGCCGTGGCGCTGATCGGGGTGTTGACGCCGCCAGCGAAGTCCAGGCCCGAGTGCAGGGCGGGGCGGCGGGTGAAGGGATCGAAGCGCACGCCGAAGCCGCTGGTCTTCACGGCGAACGCCGGACGGCCCATGGGCAGTCGGTTGGCGGCGCTCGACAGGCTGCGCATGTCGGACATGTTGGACGACGCGCGCTGGATGCGCATGGCGAAGTCGGGCTCGACGTCGAGCACGGCGGCCAGGGCGCGGGGGTCTTTCGCCTCGATCAGCGGGCCGCCAAGCGAACCGCCGCGATTGACGTAGGATTCCGGGTTCAGGCCGGCGAGACGGAACGCGACACGCAGGCGCTCGGCCCGGGTCTTGGCGTACGTCTCGGCCGACTGGATGATGCGTTCCTGATCCATGCGGGTCGCGTTGATGCGCTCCACAGGATTGGCGTCGGCCAGGCGAGGGGCGGCGGGCTTGAGGGCCTCGACCGCGCCGGGCGCGCCCTTGAAGTCGCTGACAAGCATGGCGAGGGCCGCGTGACGGCGCTCGACCGAGGCGGCCAGGTCGTCGACCGAGCCGTTGACGGCGGAAAGCTGGGCGATGGCGCTGTTGAGACGGGCCTGGCGGTCCGCGTTCATCCGCTCGTTCTGCGCCTTGATGCGCATGACCTGCTGGTCAGCGGCGTTCAGCGACGAAGCGTTGATAAGCATCGCGACGGTCGAGACGCCCGTCCACAGGGCGAAGCCGGCGACGCCGCCGGCGATGACCATCTGCTTGACCGGCGTGAGGACGACGCCACGCATCTGGCCGCCGGAGCGGACATACAGATGCCTCTCCGGAAAAAGCTCATGGAGCGATCGCCACAGTCGCCTGAAGCGTGTCATGCCCACCCCGCACAATTACTCACAGCGGCCGGGATAAGGGCACAAACTTAAGAAGCGGTGCAAGAGGCGAAAAGCACACGCAGGCGCGGCAAAGATGCATCATTAATGGTTAATGACGCATGAAGCCGTTTTCGCGGTGTCTGATGCCTAATGCGGAGGCGGTCAGGCGGTTCCCTAAAGGGCGCGAGCGGCTTCCAGAACCTGGGCCGCGTGGCCCGAAACCTTCACCTTGCGCCAGATGTGGCGGATCACGCCTTCGCCGTCGATGACGAAGGTGGCGCGGTCGATGCCCATGTACTGGCGGCCGTAGAGGGTCTTCTCGATCCAGACGCCATAACTTTCGACCATGCCGCCCTCGGGATCGGCGCCCAGCTCGACCTTCAGGTCATGCTTGGCGCGGAACTTCCCGTGCTTCTTGGCGGTGTCCTTGGACACGCCGACCACGACCGCGCCGGCCTTGGCGAAGTCGTCGCGGGCGGCGGAGAAGTCGATCGCCTCGGTCGTGCAGCCGGGGGTGTCGTCCTTGGGATAGAAGTAGAGCACGACCGTCTTGCCCTTCAGCCCGGACAGGCTGACGCGGCCGGTGTCGGTCTCGAGATCGAAATCGGGGGCGCGGTCGCCGACGGACAGTTCGGTCATGCTCTTAAGCTCCTCCGTTGGTCTCAGACCGGCTTCACCAGGACGATCTTCTTCTTGCCGGCGGCCAGCTTGATGACGCCGTCGACCAGATCGGCCTGGGTCACCATCACATTGGCGTCGGAGATGGCCTGGTCGTTCATGCGAACGCCGCCGCCCTGGGCCAGTCGGCGAGCCTCGCCGCGCGAACCGGCGAGGCCGGCGTCGGTGAACAGGGCCGCCAGCTGGACGCCCTCCGCCAGGGTCGCGGCCGGCACCTCGAAGGTCGGCAGGTCGGCCGAGACGCTGCCCTGTTCGAACAGCTTCTGGGCCGCTTCACGAGCGGTCCTGGCGGCGTCCTCGCCGTGGGCCAAGCGGGTGGCTTCGTCGGCCAGGACCTTCTTGGCGTCGTTGATGGCGGCGCCGTCCAGGGCTTCCAGGCGAGCGACCTCGTCCAGCGGCAGGTCGGTGAACAGGCGCAGGAAGCGGCCAACGTCGGCGTCCTCGGTGTTGCGCCAGAACTGCCAGTAGTCATAGGGGCTCAGCTGTTCGGCGTTCAGCCACACGGCGCCAGCGGCGGTCTTGCCCATCTTGGCGCCCGAGGCGGTCGTCAGCAGGGGGGTGGTCAGGCCGAAGGCCGGCTTCTGGTCCACACGCCGGATCAGCTCCACCCCATTGAGGATGTTGCCCCACTGGTCCGAGCCGCCCATCTGCAACACGCACTGGCGAGTGCGCTGCAGTTCCAGGAAGTCGGTGGCCTGCATGAGCATGTAGTTGAACTCAAGGAAGGTCATCGGCTGTTCGCGTTCCAGCCGCAGCTTCACCGAGTCGAAGGCCAGCATGCGGTTGATCGTGAAGTGGACGCCGAAGTCCCGCAGGAACTGGATGTAGCCCAGCTTGGATAGCCACTCGTCGTTGTTGACGATCACCGCGTCGGTCGGGCCGTCGCCGAAGGTCAGGAACTTCGAGAACACCTGCTGGATGCCGTCGATATTGGCCTGGATCTGCGCGTCGGTGAGCAGGGGGCGCTGGGCGTCCTTGAAGGTGGGATCGCCCACCTTGGTCGTGCCGCCGCCCATGAGGACCACGGGCTTGTGGCCGGCCTGCTGAAGGCGGCGCAGCATCATGATCTGGATCAGGCTGCCCACGTGCAGGGAGGGCGCCGTGGCATCGAAGCCGATATAGGCCGTGATCGAGCCCTTGGCCGCCGCTTCGTCCAGTTCCTCCGGATGGGTGATCTGGTGGATGTAGCCCCGCGCCTGCAGCGTCTGCAGGAAGTTGGACTTGAACGCGGGATCGGCGGACATGGCGGTGCTCTCTTCAGTCTGGGTGCGCGCGTTTAGCACGGCTGCGGTGGGGATGGGGCTGGATTTCATGAGTCCGGTCTTGGTTTGAAGGCCGAAGACACGGGCTTTGAAGGAGTCATGCCGCCGGCTGTTGGGCGGCAGGCAAGATCGCTGGGCCGCTCGCTAGGTCTGCGAGCGGTAATAGAGGCCGGAAAGGGCGCGGCGGGCGATCATGGCGCTAGCTACCTTTGGCGGGGAATGGCAGTCAAGGCGTATGAAGGTTCTCGGATTCATGACGGGCACGTCCCTGGACGCCGTCGACATGGCGGTGCTGGAGACGGACGGCGAGGCGATCAGCGCCTTTGGACAGGCTGGCGAGCGCAAGCTGAGCGACGGCACGCGCGATCTGGTGCTGGCCGCCACGCACGACGCCTTGAAGTGGGAGCGCGGGACGCCGGAGCCGGTCAGCTTCGCCCCAGCGGCCAAGGCGGTGGCGGAGGAGCATTTCGACGCCGCGTCCAGTTTCCTGGAAGAACACGGCCTGAGCTGGAGCGAATTCGACCTGGTCGGCATGCACGGCCAGACGGTGCTGCACGAGCGCCCGACCGCCGAGCGGAGCGGCCGGACGGTTCAGCTGGGCGACGCCCAGGTCCTGGCCGACATGGCCGGCGTGGCGGTGGCCTTCGATTTTCGCACCGCCGATGTGGCGGCGGGCGGGGAGGGGGCGCCGCTGGCCCCGATCTATCACCTCGCGCGGGCCAGGGCGGGGGGGCTGGAGCCGCCGGTGGCGATCCTGAACATCGGCGGGGTGGCCAATGTCACCCTGATCGACGCCGACGGGACCATGCTGGGGTTCGACACCGGGCCGGGCAACGGGATGATCGACCTGCTGATGCAGGACCGTGGGGCGGGCCGGTTCGACGCGGGCGGCAAGTACGCCAGCGTTGGGGCGGTGGACCAGGCGGCGCTCAGCGCCATGCTGGCGCATCCGTATTTCGAGGCCGCGCCGCCCAAGAGCCTGGACCGTTACGACTTCTCGCTGGAGCCGGTGGCGGCCCTGCGGCTGGAGGATGCGGCCGCGACGCTGGTGGCGTTCACGGCGGCGGGGGTGGCCAAGGGCGTCGCCCATGCCGCCACGCGGCCCCGGGCGCTGATCGTCTGCGGCGGCGGACGGCACAATCCGGAGCTGATGAAGGCGCTGGAGGCGGCGCTGCCCATGCCGGTGAAGACGGCCGAGGACCTGGGCTGGCGCGGAGATTCCATCGAGGCCGAGGCCTTCGCCTTTCTGGCGGCGCGCACGGCCAAGGGCCTGCCGATCAGCTTCCCGGGCACCACGGGCGTGAAGGCGGCCATGACCGGCGGGCGGATCGTCAAGCCGCGCGCCTGAACGGCTCTTCATCAAGCTGAACCGAAGATAACGGCGGGCAACAGCAGCGTTCAGCTTGGGCGCTCTAGGGTCTCCTCACTGGCTGATCAAAACCAGAGGAGACCTGATCATGACCGCCAAGAAGACCAAGACCCTGGCCGCTGTGACGGCCGCCTCGATCGCCGCCATGCTGGCGACGACCGCCGCGCCGACCATGGCGAGCGCCCAGAACCTGAAGCCGGTGATCGGCTGCTCGGCTCCCGGCGGCAAGCAGGAAGGCGGCGCCCTGATCGGCGCGATCCTGGGCGGCGTACTGGGCAGCAACCTGGCCAAGAACGACCGCGGCACGGGTACCGTTATCGGCGCCGTCGGCGGCGCGGCGGCGGGCTCGGCCATCGGTTGCAAGATGCAGGAAAAGCGGACCGCCAACGAATACGGCGGCACTTACAAGAGCGGCGGCTACAAGCTGGCCTCTTACGTCCAGCCGGCGCGCTTCGACAGCCTGAACGAGATGTATGTGGCGACCTCGACCGTCAACGTCCGGGCCGCCCCGACCACCCGGGCCGCCAAGACCACCGCGCTGACGCGGGGCCAGACCTTCAAGGCCATGGCTGTGGCGGATCGGGGCGAGTGGATCCTGGTGGGGCGTGACGGCGTCGGGATCGGCTACGTCCATGCCGACTACGTGCGGCCGGCGAACGGCGGCTACCGGTATGCGAGCTACTAAACCGATCCATATGTACATATGGATGTAATGAGAGGGCCCGGACGGTACGCCGCCCGGGCCTTTTTATTTCAATCGTTTATCGGGAGAAGGTCACGCCTTCTCCACGAAGCTGTCGATGACCTTCTTCTCGCCGGCCTTGTCGAAGGCGACGGTGAGCTTGTTGCCCTCGACGCCCTTGATGGCGCCGTAACCGAATTTCACATGGAAGACCCGGTCGCCGCGCTTGTAGGCGCTATTCGAGGCCGACGGATCGGAGACGGCGACCAGCCGGCCGTCGCCCTCGATCACCGGACCTCGCGAACCGGAGCCCGAGCGGACGAAGCCGGCAGAGCGGTCCTGTGCCCGCTTCCATCCGGGAGAGGTGTAGCCGGAGTTGAAGCTCGGCTGCTCATCCCAGCGGCTGGCGGCCTGCTGCATGCCGGGACCGCCGCCGTAATAGCCGGTCTCCGACCCCGCATCGACATTGGCCAGGGGCAGTTCGTCGACGAAGCGGCTGGGCAGTTGGCTGGTCCAGCGGCCATAGACCTGACGGTTGGCGGCGAAGGAGATGCGGGCTTCCTCACGGGCGCGGGTGATGCCGACATAGGCCAGGCGCCGCTCTTCCTCGAGGCCCTTTTCGCCCTTCTCGTCCATGCTGCGCTGGGACGGGAAGACGCCTTCCTCCCAGCCGGGCAGGAAGACCAGGGGAAATTCCAGGCCCTTGGCCGAGTGCAGGGTCATGATCTGGACATTGTCGTCGCTGGAGCCGCGATCCAGGTCCATGACCAGCGAGACGTGCTCCAGATAGGCCTCCAAGGTGTCGAAGGCGGCCATGGACTGGACCAGTTCCTTCAGGTTCTCCAGCCGGGTCTGGCTCTGCGGGCCTTTGTCGGCGCGCAGCATGTCGGTGTAGCCGCTCTCTTCCAGCACCGTCTCCATGAGGCGGGCGTGGTCGAGGCTGTCCTTCATCGAGCGCCAGCGGTCGATGTCGCGGATGAAGTTGGCGAGCGAGGTGCGGGTCTTGGCGGCGATCTCGTCGGTCATGACGACGCCGCGCGAAGCCAGGGAAGCAGAGACGTTGTTGAGGCGAGCCACCTGCAGCAGCTTCTGCACCGTGGTGTCGCCGATGCCGCGCTTGGGGACGTTGACGATCCGCTCGAAGGCCAGGTCGTCGTCTTCGGAGTTGATCAGGCGCAGATAGGCGTGGGCGTCACGGATTTCGGCCCGCTCGAAGAAGCGGGGGCCGCCGATGACGGTGTAGGGGATCTGCAGCAGGACGAAGCGCTCTTCGAAGCTGCGCATCTGGAACGAGGCTCGCACGAGGATGGCGATGTCCTTGTACTTGCGGCCGCTCTTCTTCCAGCGCTCGATCTCGTCGGCCACGAGGCGGCTTTCGGCCTCGCCGTCCCAGACGCCGGCGACGCGAACCTTTTCGCCGTCATTGGCCTCGGTCCACAGCGTCTTGCCCAGGCGGCCCTTGTTGGCGGCGATCAGGCCCGAGGCGGCGGCCAGGATGTGGCTGGTCGAGCGGTAGTTGCGCTCAAGCTTGACCACCTTGGCGCCGGGGAAGTCCCGCTCGAAGCGCAGGATGTTGTCCACCTCGGCACCCCGCCAGCCATAGATCGACTGGTCGTCGTCGCCCACGCAGCAGACGTTCTGGCGCTTCTGGGCCAGCAGGCGCAGCCACAGGTACTGGGAGACGTTGGTGTCCTGGTACTCGTCCACCAGGATGTATTTGAAGCGCTGGTGGTAGTCCTCCAGCACATCGGCGTGGTTCATGAAGATCGTCAGGTTGTGCAGCAGCAGATCGCCGAAATCGCAGGCGTTCAGGGTGCGCAGCCGCTCCTGGTATAGGCGGTAGCAGGTCCCACCCTTGCCGTTGGCGAAGTGCTCGGACTCGCCGGGCGGCAGCTTGTCCGGCGTCCAGCCGCGGTTCTTCCAGTGATCGATCAGACCGGCGAGGGTCTTGGGCGTCCAGCGCTTGGGGTCGATGTTCTGGACCTCAAGCACCTGCTTGATGACCCGTTCCTGATCGTCGGTGTCGAGGATGGTGAAGTTCGACTTCAGGCCCACCAGTTCGGCATGGCGGCGCAAGATCTGGGCGGCGACCGAGTGGAAGGTGCCCAGCCAGCGCAGGTCGGCCGCCTGGCCGCCGATGATGTGGCCGATCCGCTCGCGCATCTCGCGGGCGGCCTTGTTGGTGAAGGTCACCGCCAGAAGTTCCCACGGGCGCGCCTTGCCGGTCGCCAGGATGTGGGCGAGGCGGGTGGTCAGGACCCGGGTCTTGCCGGTGCCGGCGCCCGCCAGGACCAGCACCGGGCCGTCGGTCGCCTCGACCGCGGCGCGCTGTTCGGGATTGAGGCCGTCCAGATACGAGCCCTGCGGCCCGTCGGCGCGGGCGAGGTCGGAGATTCGGACGGCGGGAAGTTCGGACACGGGGGAGGAAGCTCTCTGATTCAATAGAACATATGTAGCACAAACGGCGTCCGGCTTAAGGGGCGGGAACGCGTGGAGGCCGGGGCCGTTCACTTCCGTTGGAAGTGGGGGGAACGCGCTTATGGACAACCGACCGGAGCCGGAAAGCGAACGTCGCGGACAGGTGCCGCTGCTGCTGTGGGCGATGATCGGGGTGATCGTCGTCGGCGGGGTGGCGCTGTGGCTGGCCTTCGGGACGGAGAAGCGCTCGATTTCACAGACCACGACGATCCCGATGACCGAACCGCACAAGGCGCCGGAAGTTACGCGCCCCGTGCAGCGGTGAGGGCGCGGTTGAGGGCGAAGACCCGGCAAGCGGACGCCAGAGGGCGGTCGCCGCGTGATGCGTCAATCTGCAGCAGGAGCTTGGCCATACTCTCCTCCGCGTGGGCCGCTTCGTCCAAAATCGCCCAGAATTCAGGCTCCAGGGCCAGCGACGTAGCGTGACCGGACAGATTTATCGAGCGTTTGGAGAGACCGGCCAAGTTCGCCTCGACTTGAAAAAGAATGACGGGAGCGTCAGGTTCGCGCCGCCTGCGGAGACCCGTTCTATGGACATGACCGCCGACCTTGCAAGGCGACCGACCAGCCGGGCCACTCCAGGCAAGTTCGGGCTTCAGCCGATGCGCGCCTTTCAGGCCATGCGCCGGCTGATCGCTGACAAGGAAGACACCCAGCAGGTCTTCGAAATTATGCGGGCTCTGTCCGGCAAGACGATCCCCAAGGGCTACCGTCGCCTGCTGTCGACGCCGGGCGGCGGCTACATCGCCTATCAGCGCGAGGAATTCGCCGATCGGCTGTCGGATCCGGCGTGGCTGGCCAGTTTCGGACCCGGCACGGTGGGCGCGGCCTATCGCGACTTCATCGCCCCGCGCGGCCTGTCGGCCGAAGGACTGGCGGACGAAAGCCGCAAGGTGCCCGACAACGACGTCGACGCGGCCCATCCCTATGCGTGGTTTGGACGGCGAGTGCGCGACGTCCACGACGTCTGGCACGTGCTGACGGGCTACAGCACCGACGGCTTCGGCGAGGTTTGCGTCGTGGCCTTCTCGTACGGGCAGACCGACAACCTGGGCTTCGGCTTCATCTCCGCCGCCGGGGCGCGGGAATATATCAAGCTGGGCCTGGGCCATCCGTTCGGGCGCGCCGCGTGGCAGGCCTATCAGAACGGCCGCAGGGCGGCGTGGCTGGCGGGCGAGGACTATCACGCCCTGTTCGCCGAGAACCTGGACAGCGCGCGCCGGCGGCTGAACATTCCGTCCCCAGACCTCTATCTGGCGATCCCGGCGGAGGATCGTGACCGCCTCGGCAAGACGGACGTAGCCCACTAGTCCTTGTGGAGCTTGGCCTGATCCAGGGCGCGGTCGAGCTTTTTGGCGCGCGCTTTGTCCAGAGACTTGTCCGCCTTGGCGCGGCCGAAGCGGGCGCGGTTCTCGACCGCGGCCGCCTTACCGGCTTCCTTGGCCTTGGCCTTGCGGGCCTTGTTCAGGTTGATGACCTCGGCCACGTCACTTGGTTCCCGTTGGGCTGATGACCACCGAAGATTCCAGGCGCAGGGGTTGGCCCTTGGCGAGGGGGAAGGGCTGGCGGCCGGGGAAGACGCAGTTTTGCATGGACAGCGACTTGCGCAGGATCCAGCTGGTGATCGGCTTGTCCTGCGCCTTGCAGCCAAAGTGGATCGTCCAGGCCGGATAGGCGGCCTCCTTGGGCCATTCCAGGGCCATGACGCCGCCGGCCTCGACCGCCTCGTTGGTCGGGGTGATGGCTTTGCCGTCCGAGACGAAGCTCAGCGCGTCCGGCCGCACGGTGCGAATGGAGAAGCCGCCATAGCCTTTCACATCGTCGCTGCCGCCAAGGGCGAAGCCGTCGACGGCGGGGGTTATGATGGTGTCGAAGTCGATCCGACGGGCGCCTTCCGGCGCGAGCTTCTGCGCGGTGATGCGGGTGACTTCGTTGGCGATGACGGCGCCCTTGGCGTCCAGCCAGTCGACCTTCACCGTCAAGGCACCGTCAGCGAAGGCGCGGTCCGTGGTGCGAAAACCCAGGCCCTGCATGAACCAGCCGTCGCCGACCGAGGCGCCGTTGGCCAGCACCTGGTGCCAGCTCCAGAAAACGCCGCGATGGTGGATGTGGTCGGCGGGCTTTTCCTCGGTCAGCACGGTCTTGCCATCCGGGGCGTAGAGCGGATGGACGAAGTTCAGGCGGCCGGGGTCGGCCGGATCGGCGGCCTTGGTGCGATAGAACAGCACCGGCTTGCCGCTGTCGGTCACAGTGACGCCGTCGTCGGCCATGGTCGCGGCGATTTGGGCGCAGGCGGGAGCGGTCGAAACAACGGCCGCGGCGAAGGCGAGGGGAAGCAAGGCACGCATGCGAGGACGATGCCGTCTTGGCGGCTTGTGTTCAACGGCGATTGAACTGGAATTGGGCCTGATCGTTGGAAGAGCCGACGGGCCGCCCCCGAGGCCCGCAAGAGGAGACGATCCGATGATCACCCCCACCCAGATCCGCGAACATTTCGAAGTCGTCGGCTCGGACGACAAGCATGTCGGCCGCGTCGACCATGTGGTCGGCCAGGAGATCGAACTGGCCAAGCTGGACCTCGGCGCCGGGTTCAAGCACCACATGATCCCGCTGTCGTGGGTCGACTATGTGGATGAGACCGAAGAGAAGGTCCGCCTGAATCTGACGCAAGATCAGGCCAAGGCCCAGTGGCGCGAGAAGCACTAGAGGCTCGCAGCCCTAAGAAAGAAGGCCCGCCTTTCGGCGGGCCTTTTTGTTTTAGCGGACTGAGGCGCAGAAGCGCTGGATGCGTCCGCAGGCGTCTTCCAGGATCTCGTTCGACGTGGCGTAGGAGATGCGGAAGAACGGCGACAGGCCGAACGCCGCGCCGTGGACCACGGCGACACCCTCCGCTTCCAGAAGCTCGACAGCGAAGTCCTCGTCCGAATTGATCACCTTGCCGCTGGGCGCGGTCTTGCCCAGCAGGCCTTCGCACGACGGATAGACGTAGAAGGCGCCTTCTGGCGTCGCGCACTGGATGCCGTTGGCCTGGTTCAGCATCGAGACGACCAGGTCGCGGCGTTCCTGGAACAGCTTCTGGTTCGGCTTGATGAAGTCCTGCTGGCCGTTGAGGGCCTCGACCGCAGCGTGTTGCGAGATGGAGCAGGGGTTGGAGGTCGTCTGGCTGATCATCTTGGCCATGGCCTTAATCAGCGGCTCGGGGCCGCCGGCGTAGCCGATGCGCCAGCCGGTCATGGCGTAGGCCTTGGAGACTCCGTTCATGGTCAGGGTGCGGTCGTAGAGCTTGGGCTCCACCTGGGCGATGGTGAAGAACTTGAAGTCGTCGAACACTAGGTGCTCGTACATGTCGTCGGTCAGCACCCAGACGTGTGGGTGACGCAGCAGGACATCGGCAAGCGCGCGCAGGTCCGCCTCGGTATAGGCGCCGCCGGTCGGGTTCGACGGCGAGTTGAGGATCAGCCACTTGGTCTTGGGCGTGATCGCCGCTTCCAGTGCGGCCGGCTCCAGCTTGAAGCCATTGTCGGCGCGGGTCTCGATGGACACGGGCGTGCCGCCCGCCAGCAGGACCATGTCGGGATAGGACACCCAGTACGGGGCCGGGATGACGACCTCGTCGCCCGGGTTCAGGGTGGCGACCAGGGCGTTGTAGATCACCGGCTTGCCGCCCGGGGCGACGTGGATCTGGCTGGTCTTGTAGGTCAGGCCGTTCTCGCGGGCGAACTTGGCGCAGATCGCCTCCTTCAGCGCCGGCATGCCGTCGGGGTCGGTATATTTGGTCTTACCGTCCTGGATGGCCTTGATGGCCGCCGCCTTGACGTTGTCCGGAGTGTCGAAGTCAGGCTCGCCCGCGGAGAGCGCGATCACATTGCGGCCGGCGGCTTGCAGCGCCCGCGCCTTGGCGCTGATGGCGATGGTGGCCGAGGGCGCGATGCGGCGCAGAGCGGCGGATTCGATGGACATGGCGGGTCAGGGCTCCCCTGGAAGGTTTCAGGATTGTGGCGGTCTTTACGCGCGGTCGTGCTGCGGCGCAACGAATGGAACCCGATCAGCCCCGGCTCTTTTTCGCACAGGGGCCGTAGGAGGATCGCATGCATCGTCTTGCATGGATCGGAGCCGCGCTGCTGCTGGCGGCATGCAACGACACCCCGCCGCATGACGCCGGGGCGTCCCAGGCGACATCTTCGCCGGTGACCGCCGCCCATGCGCCGACCAGCGCCCCGTCGGTTGCGGTGACGCCGCGCTATGTGGGCCGCTGGGCGGCGGCCAAGACCGCATGCGGCCACGAGGTCTGGAGGTTTGAGGATCGCAGCTTGTCCACGGCCGGCGAGGTTGGCTGCTCCTTCAAGGAGGTGCGCGAGGCGTTGAGCGGTTACGATATAAGCGTTTATTGTCAGGCCGAGGGGCAGGCCGCCGACGGTGATCTGCGCCTGCGTTTCAAGGATGCTGCCGAAGGCATGACCGTCGAGGGCGGCCCATACGCCTGGAGGGCGAACCTGATCTATTGCGGGCGCTAGAGCCGGCTTGACCCGCCCCGGCGGATCGGCGAGGCCATGGCCATGCGTCGCCTGATCGATTTCGTCATGAACATGGACGCCCGCGCCTGGCGGGCGCTGGCCGTGTCCTTCGTCCTGTTCGGCGGGGTAGGGGTGGTGTTCCTGTTCGGCGCGTCGGTGCTGGGCTTCTCCGGCGAGGCGACGGTCGAGCGGTGGCTGGGCTCGGCGCACGGGATCTGGGGCCTGCCGGTTGCGGTGTTCGCCTTCGCGGCCCTGGCGTTCCTGGGCGTGCCGCAGTTCGTGCTGATCGCCGCGGCGGTGGTCGCCTTCGGGGCCTGGACGGGATTCGCCTATAGCTGGATCGGAACCCTGGTCAGCTCGGTCGTCGGCTTCTGGCTGGGCCGCGCGTTCGGCGGGCGGCTGCTGCGCGACATCCCGGGCGATGGGGTCAAGAGCTTCATGCGCCTGATCGGGCGGAACGGCTTCACCGCCAGCCTGATCGTGCGGCTGGTGCCGTCCGCGCCGTTCATCGTCGTCAACATGGCGGCGGGCGTGACGCCTATGAAGTTCTGGCACTTCGCGGCCGGGACGGCGATCGGCATCGTGCCCAAGATCGCCCTGACCGCCTTCGCCGGCAATTCCATTGTCCAGGCCATGAAGGGGGGCGGCATGGGGCACATCGGCCTGCTGGTCGGCGTGGCGCTGCTGTGGATCGTCCTGGGCTGGGCGGCCCGCAACTGGCTGAAGAAGCGCGAGGCGGAGTAGGGCGCGCGCCTCGTTCGTTCAGATTGTGACGATTTGGGGAACGATCTTGCTGAAATGGGGATGTCGAACCCCTTTCGGCGCATTCCTGTTGCGCAACCCCCGCTGAATCGGTAGAGAAAGCCCCATGCGCCGTAACCGCGACAACCTGCTGCTTCTTGAGCTGGGGCTTAGCCGCCCCTGGGCCGCCGTTTAGCCGCGCTTATCTTCGCGGCCGGTTGCTCAGGGGCGTTCCAGTAACTCACCCAGCAAGCCGATCTCCGCGAAAGACACTCCCATGACCGCCCCCGTATCCAGCGTAAAACGCGACCACGTCATCATCTTCGACACCACCATGCGTGACGGCGAGCAGTCGCCTGGCGCGTCCATGTCGCTGGAAGAGAAGCTGGAACTGGCGAAGATCATGGAGGAGATGGGCGTCGATGTGATCGAGGCCGGCTTCCCGATCGCCTCCAACGGCGACTTCGAAGCCACCCGCGAAGTCTCCAAGATCGTCACCGAGAGCATCATCGCGGGCCTGGCCCGCGCCGCCGCCGCTGATATCGAGCGCTGCGCCGAGGCGATCCGCCCAGCCAAGCGCGGCCGGATCCACACCTTCCTGTCCACCAGCCCACAGCACCGCGACCACATCCTGCGCATGTCCATCGAGGACGTGATCGACGCCACCACCAAGTCGGTGACCATGGCGCGCAACCTGTGCGGCGACGTGGAATGGTCGGCCCAGGACGCCACCCGCACCGAGCGCGACGTGCTGCGCCGCTGCGTCGAGGCCGCCATCAAGGCCGGGGCGACGACGATCAACATCCCCGACACCGTCGGCTACACCTATCCGGACGAGTACGGCGCGATCTTCCGCGACCTGATCGAGAACGTGCCCGGCGCGGACGCCGTGATCTTCTCGGCCCACTGCCATAACGACCTGGGCCTGGCGACGGCCAACAGCCTCGCGGCCCTGGACGGCGGCGCTCGCCAGATCGAGTGCGCCATCAACGGCATCGGCGAGCGCGCCGGCAACACCGCCCTGGAAGAAGTGGTCATGGCCCTGAAGGTCCGCGGCCAGACCCTGCCTTACGAGACCAAGATCGATCCGGTTCACATCACCCGCGCCAGCCGCTACGTCTCGGCGATCACGGGCTTCCCGGTGCAGTTCAACAAGGCCATCGTCGGCAAGAACGCCTTCGCCCATGAGAGCGGCATCCACCAGGACGGGATGCTGAAGAACGCCGAGACCTACGAGATCATGCGTCCGGAGGACGTGGGTCAGGGCGCGACCAACCTGGTCATGGGCAAGCATTCCGGCCGCCACGCCTTCCGCGAGAAGCTGAAGGCCCTGGGTTACGAGCTGGGCCAGAACGCCCTGAACGACGCCTTCACCCGTTTCAAGGAACTGGCGGACAAGAAGAAGCACGTCTTCGACGACGACATCGTCGCCCTGGTGGATGACGCGCTGGCGCGCGGGTCGGAGAAGATCAAGGTCGAGCGCCTGCGCGTCGTGGCCGGCACCGACGGCCAGTCGGCCGAACTGACCCTGGACGTGGACGGCGAGGTCAAGACCGCCGAAGCGACCGGCGACGGCCCGGTGGATGCGGTGTTCAACGCCATCCACGAGATCGTGCCGCACAGCGCCGCCCTGCGCCTGTTCCAGGTTCACGCCGTGACCGAGGGCACGGACGCCCAGGCCCAGGTCTCGGTGCGTCTGGAAGAGGACGGCCGCATCGCCACCGGTCAGGCCGCCGACACCGACACCCTGACCGCTTCGGCCAAGGCGTATGTGAACGCGCTCAACAACCTGTTCGCCCGTCGGGAGAAGGCGCGGCCCGAAACGGCTATCGCCAGCGGCTTCTAGGTCTGGCCGCGCCATCCGGCGCAGGCTAAGCGCCGCATCCCATGCTCTGGATTCCCGTGACCATCGGCGCGGCGGCCCTTCAGGTCGCCCGCAACGCCGCGCAACGCTCGGTCATGACCGGTGCGGGCCCCTGGGGCGCGACCCTGGTGCGGTTCCTGTTCGGCCTGCCGTTCGCGCTGATCTTCGTGGCGGCGCTGTGGATGCTGACCCCGGGCGCGCGCTTTCACCCGTCGACGGCCTTCTTCATCGCCTGCGGGGCGGGGGCGGGGCTGCAGATGGCGGCGACGGCGTCGATGCTGACGGCCATGCAGCGCTCGTCCTTCGCCCTGGGCACCGCCATGCAGCAGAGCGGCCTGCCGTTCGCCCTGGTCTGGGGCGCGCTGTTCTTCAAGGATCATGTAGGGCCGCTGGTCTGGCTGGGCGGAGCGATCGCCACGGTGGGTCTGACGGCCCTGTCCTGGCCCCAGAAAGGCAGTGTGCATATGCAACGTGGCGCGGTGCTGTTCGGCCTGGGCTCCGGCGCGATGTTCGCCCTCAGCGCCAACTTCTTCCGCCAGGGCGCGCTAACGCTGGATCCGGCGCATCCGGTCCTTTCAGCCTTCGCCACCGTGGCCGTGGTTCAGGCCATCCAGACGGTCAGCCTGGGCGGCTGGATGCTGGCCACCAACCGCACGGCCGTGATCGCCGTGATCGCGGCCTGGCGTCGTTCACTGGGGGCAGGCTTCTGCGGCGCGGCCGCGTCAGGCCTGTGGTTCACGGCCATGGCGCTAAGCCCGGTGGGGCCGGTGAGGGCGGTGGGCGTCGTCGAAATGCCCATCGCGGCGCTGGTTGGAAGGCGGCTGTTCGCCGAACGGCTCAGTTTGCTGCAATGGGCGGCGGGCGCCCTGACGGCGGCGGGCGTCGTGCTCGCAGCGACAGGATGATGAACAGACCGCTCCGATAGGCCTTGAAATCAACTCACTAGCAAGGCAAACGAAGCGAGTTCGGCGGGCCTGAGGGTGAGTCTGGCGATGGCGCGGCCGGGGGGCTTGCGCTTCCGCAGCATCTCCCTGGCGTCCGCAGAGCAGTTCCGCCCGTCCGACAAAAAATCCCAAGTTCCAGGGCCTTCGATGTTCTCATCCCTCTTCGGCGTGATCTCCAACGACATCGCCATCGATCTCGGCACCGCCAACACCCTCATCTATCAGAAGGGCAAAGGCATCGTGCTGAACGAGCCCAGCGTCGTGGCGCTGCGCAATGTCGGCGGCCGCAAGACCGTCCATGCGGTCGGCATCGAGGCCAAACAGATGCTGGGCCGTACGCCCGGCCACATGGAAGCCATCCGCCCGATGCGCGACGGGGTCATCGCCGACTTCGAAGTCGCCGAAGAGATGATCAAGTACTTCATCCGCAAGGTTCACAACCGCAAGGGATTCGTGAATCCGAAGGTGATCGTGTGCGTGCCGTCGGGCGCCACCGCGGTCGAGCGCCGCGCCATCAACGACAGCTGCCTGAACGCCGGCGCCCGCCGCGTCGGCCTGATCGATGAACCCATGGCCGCCGCCATCGGCGCCGGCCTGCCGATCCACGAGCCGACCGGCTCGATGGTCGTCGACATCGGCGGCGGCACCACCGAGGTGGCCGTTCTGTCGCTGTCGGGCATCGTCTATTCGCGTTCGGTCCGCGTCGGCGGCGACAAGATGGACGAGGCGATCATCAGCTACATGCGCCGCCACCATAACCTTCTGATCGGCGAAACCACCGCCGAGCGCATCAAGAAGGAAATCGGCACCGCCCGCGCGCCGGCCGACGGCGAAGGCCTGTCGATCGACGTCAAGGGGCGCGACCTGATGCAGGGCGTGCCCCGCGAAGTGCGCATCAGCGAGAAGCAGGCCGCCGACGCCCTGTCCGAACCCGTCGGTCAGATCGTCGAGGCCGTGAAGGTGGCTCTGGAAGCCACGCCGCCGGAACTGGCCAGCGACATCGCCGACAAGGGCATCATGCTCACCGGGGGCGGCGCGCTGCTGCGCGGCCTGGACGCCGAAATCCGCGATCACACCGGCCTGCCGGTGACCGTGGCCGACGATCCGCTGTCGTGCGTCGCGCTGGGCTGCGGCAAGGTGCTCGAGCATCCCAAGTGGATGAAGGGCGTCCTGGAATCCACGCTCGCTTAATAGCCGTGACGCCCCTGCGTTTCGTCCGCGATGCGGGCTAGACTGGGGGCGACACCTGAGTCGGGCGCGGGGCGCCGGGAGACCCCATAAAGTGGCCTTGAAAGAAGGTCAGTTTGGCGAGTTGAAGGTCCCGCTGACCTGGACGGCGGCGGTGGCCTTGATCGTGGCCGGCATTGTCGCCGTCGCCTTGCTGGTGAATGACCGCCGCGAAACCTTGCAGAACCAGGCCTATGGCGTCACGCGCCAGGCCGTGGACACCGTGGCCGCGCCGGTCAGCGGGGCCGTATCCGCGCCCGGACGCTGGACCCGCTCCTTCGCCGATTGGGTCGGCGACTATTTCTTCGCCGTGTCGGACAATCGCAGGCTCAAGGCCGAGTTGGTCGAGATGCGCCAATGGCGCGACGTCGCTCTGGCCCAGCGCGACATCAACGAGCGCTACCGCACCCTGATGGGACTGCGTACCGATCCGCCGATCCCGATGGTGGCGGCGCGGGTCATCAGCGATAGCCGCGGTCCATACGCCAACACCCGCCTGGCCGACGCCGGCGGCGACAAGGGCGTGATCAGCGGCAATCCGGTGATGAGCGAGCATGGCCTGATCGGCCGTGTCGTCGGTGTGGGCAGCAATGTCAGCCGGGTGCTGCTGCTCACCGACACGACCTCGCGCACTCCGGTGATGATCGACCGCACCAACGCCCGCTCGATCCTGACCGGTGATGGCGGCCCCAACCCGCGCCTGGAGTATCTGCGCGGCCGCGATCCGGTGAAGGAAGGCGACCGCATCGTTACCTCCGGCGACGGCGGCGTGCTGCCGCGCGGTCTGCCGGTCGGCGTGGCGGTCAAGGGGCTGGACGGCGCGTGGCGTGTGGCGCTGTTCGCCAACTCCACACCAATCGACTACGTGCGGATCCTGCTGTTCAAGGATTTCGCCCAACTGGCCGACCAGAAGTCTCTGTCGACGACCCAGCTGCCGACCATCAACACCGAGGATCCCGAAGCCCGCAAGGTTCAGACGATCCTGGGCAACGTCGCCCCGCCGACTGCTGGCGCGACGCCTCCGGCCGCCTCGGCGACGACGCCTCCGGCCACGGCGACGCCTGCACCGGCGCCGTCGGCGCCCCGACCGCCGGCCCCGCAACTGGCCGCGCCCGCGACGACCCCGGGGACGCCGCAGTGAGGCGCGCGGCCGCCGGGCTCAATCCTGTCCAGTGGCTGGCCGTGCCGATGCTGATCTGCATCGTCGCTGCGATCCTGTTCGCCATGCCCGCGCGCGCGTTCGGCTTTCAGATGCCGGAGCCTATGTGGGCCCTGGTTCCGGCCTTCGCCTGGGGGGTGATCCGCCCCTCGGTGCTGGCGCCGTTCGCGCTGCTGATCCTGGGCCTGTTCTTCGACGGCTTCTGGGGCGGGCCGATCGGCCTGTGGGCGCTGGCCCTGCTGATCGTCTACGCCGTGGTGATCGGTCTTCGGAACATCCTCAGCGGCCAGAGCGGACTTATGATGTTCCTGTGGTATGCGGGCTGCATCGCCCTGGCCATGGCCGTGGGCTACGCCTTCATGATCTTCGGCGAGTTGGGCCGTCCGGGCCCGGTTCCGGTCTTCTGGCAGTTCCTGATCACGGTGGCGCTGTATCCGGCGGCCGCTTGGCTGATCGAGCGGTTTGAAGATCAGGACGTGCGTTTCCGCTGATGGGCGAGCCGTCTATCTTCTTTTCCGAGGTGAACGAGCGTCAGGGCACGTTCCACCGCCGCGCGTTCCTGATGGGCGGTCTGACGGGCGTCGGCCTCCTGACCCTGGGCGGACGCCTCGCCCAGCTGCAGCTGGTCGAGGCGGGGCGGTATCAGAAGCTGTCGGCCGGCAACCAGTTCAACTTCCGCCTGGCGCCGCCGCCCCGCGGCCTGATCCTGGACCGCAACGGCGTATCGCTGGCGTCCAATCGACCCAACTTCCGCCTCCTGGTCTCACGCTCCAAGGAGATGGACGTCGACAAGACCGTCGCCGAGCTGGCGCTGCTGCTGCCGTGGGATGAAGCACGCCAGAAGCGCGCGATCCGCGACATCAATAACAGCCCGCGCAATGCGCCCGTCGCGGTCATGGAAGACATGACCTGGGAGGAATTCAGCCGCATCAACGTGCGCGCGCCGGAACTGCCGGGCGTGACCGCCGACATGGGCGAGGTGCGGGTCTACCCGTTCGGCGGCGCCTTCGCGCACGTCATCGGCTATGTGGCCAAGATCTCGGATCGCGACCTGAAGGAAGCTGGTCCCAATCCCGAGCCGCTGCTGCTGCACCCCGGTTTCCGGATCGGCAAGCAGGGGGTCGAGAAGGCCCTCGACGTCGAGCTGCGCGGCAAGCCGGGCGCCAACAAGGTCGAGGTGGACGCGCGCGGCCGCGTGGTTCGGGCCGATCCCGAGGGCGACATCCCCTCGATCCCCGGCAAGGAAGTCCGCCTGACCCTGGATGCGGACATCCAGAACCGTGCGCTGGAAGTCATGGGCGACGAGAGCGGCGCCATCGTGGTGATGGACTGCCGCAACGGCGACATCCTGGGCATGGTGTCCGCGCCCAGTTTCGACGCCAACCGCTTCGTGCGCGGCCTGTCGGGGCCGGAATACCGGGCCCTGTCGGAGTATGAGCGCAAGCCGCTGCTCGACAAGGCGCTGAGCGGCACCTATCCGCCAGGCTCGACCTTCAAGACCATGACGGCGCTGGCCTGCCTGGAGGCCGGCATCAATCCCGAGGAGCGGGTTCACTGCTCCGGGGGGTGGTTCTTCGGCGGGCGCACGTTCCACTGCTGGGGCCGGCACGGCTCGCAGAACGTCCACGACGCGATCAAGAACTCCTGCGACGTCTATTTCTACACGATGTCTCTGCGGGTTGGCCCCGACCGGATCGCCCAGGTGGCCCGGGCTTTCGGCTTCGGCCAGACCTTCGATATCGGCATTCCCGGCCAGAAGAAGGGCACGGTGCCCGACCGGGAATGGAAGAAGCGCGCCTTCAAGCGCAATCCGGCGAACCAGACCTGGTATCCGGGCGAGACGCCCAGCTACGCGATCGGGCAGGGGGCTCTGGCCGTCAACGCCCTGCAACTGTGCGTGATGACCGCGCGCTTGGCGAACGGCAGGAAGGCCCTGAATCCGCGACTGATCAAGTCAGTGGGCGGGGTGGAGCGGCCGCACGGCGACGACGTGCCGGATCTGCCGTTCAGCCAAGAGCATCTGAACGTCGTGCGGGGCGGCATGGCGGCGGTGGCCAACGACACCAGCGGCACCGCCTATCGGCAGAGCCAGCTGGGCCTGGGCGATGTGAAGATGGCCGGCAAGACCGGTACGGCTCAGGTCCGTTCCTATGGCGCGGGTTCGCGCAAGATGACCGGCGTGCCCTGGCGCTTCAAGGACCACAACCTGTACGTCGCTTTCGCGCCCTATGACGACCCGCGCTATGCGCTGTCGGTGATCATCCAGCACGGCGGCATGGGCGGCGCCACCGCCGGCGCGCCGCGTGCGCGCGAGGTCATGCGCGTGGCCCTACTGAAGGACCCCGAGGTGCGCGCCCGCATCGAGCGGCCGCTGCCCATGCCCGAACTGACGCCCGAGGCGACGGTCGAAGGCGCGGCGCCGGACGCGCCGATCGAGACGGCGGCGCCGCCCGAACAGACGACCGCTCCCACGCCGGAGACGCCCCGATGACCATGAGCGCCCTGACGCGGCCGGGTGAACGCGACCGGCTGATCGTGAAGTTCAAGGAGATCGACTGGGTCTTCTGCCTGGCGCTGTGCCTGATCGCCGGCGCGGGCATTTTGATGCAGTTTTCGATCGCCGGCGGATCCTGGACGCCCTGGGCGCTGTCGACGGCGGGGCGCTTCGCCTTCTGTTTCGCCCTGATGATCGCCCTGGCGATGATCGACCTGCGGGTCTGGTTCGCCCTGTCCTATCCCGTCTACGGAGTCGGTCTCATTCTGCTTCTGGCGGTGGAGGTGATGGGCGACATCTCGCTTGGCGCCCAGCGCTGGCTGCAACTGGGGCCGGTGCGCCTTCAGCCGTCGGAGATCATGAAGATCGGCGTCGTGCTGGGCCTGGCGCGGTTCTATCACGGCATGTCGGGGGACAGCGCCCGGATGTCCTGGTGGCTGCTGATCCCTGCGGCCATGGTCGCTGTGCCGGTACTGCTGGTGGCGCACCAGCCGGACCTCGGCACCGCGGTTCTCATCGCGGCCACGGGCGGGGCGATCATGGTGCTGGCCGGTCTGTCGTGGAAGATCATCGGCGCGGCGGCGCTGTCGGTGGGCATCGCCATTCCGCCGTTCGTGATGTTCGTCCTGCATGATTATCAGCGCAAGCGGGTGCTGACCTTCATGGATCCAGAGAACGACCCCTCAGGATCGGGCTATCACATTTTGCAGTCCAAGATCGCGCTGGGTTCCGGAGGACCGCTGGGCAAGGGCTTTGGCCTGGGGTCGCAGAGCCAGCTCAACTTCCTGCCGGAAAAGCATACCGACTTCATCTTCGCGACCCTGGCCGAGGAGTTCGGCTTCGTGGGCTGCGTGTCGGTGCTGTTCCTCTATGGGGCTGTGATCTTCATGGCCCTGCGCATGGCCTCGATCACCCATAGCCACTTCGGCCGGCTGGGCGCGGCGGGTGTGACGGCGACGTTCGCGCTCTACGTCCTGATCAATGGGGCGATGGTCATGGGGATGGCGCCGGTCGTGGGCGTGCCCATGGCGATGCTCTCCTATGGCGGCACCGTGATGCTGACCATGATGATCGGCTTTGGTCTGGTCCTGGCCGCGCGGGTGCATCGCTATACCGAAGTGACCAGCGGCAAGGGCACGCTGCTGTAGAAGACGGCGATCGCGAGGGTGCTGACGTCATGCCTTCACCGACCTTCCTACCCGGCGCGTTCATGGGGGACCGATCCCGTTGGACGGACGTGGCGGGATTTAAGGTCGGGCTGTGGCAAGCCAGCCTGCCGCCCGAATGCGTGCCGACGCATGTGCATGAGGACGCTCATTTCATTCTAGCCCTGGATGGTGGCTACTGCAGTCTCGCCCAGGATCCGCGCACGCCGCGTGATGAGGCGTTTGGCCCGGGCGCCCTGGTGTGGAACCCGCCTGGCGTTGAGCATCGGGACTGCTTCGAGAAACCCGGCGGCCGTTTCCTGTCGGTAAGCTTCATGCCGCCCAAAGGCGCGGCCCAGGGAGATCCTCTGCGCCTGAGGGAACATCAGGCTGGCACGGCGGCCAGACGCCTGGTCGGCCGCTTGGCGCGGTTGGCGGCGGGGGACGAGATCGCGGTGGAGGGTCTGGTTCTGGATATGGCCGCCGCGGTCCTGAGCGCCGCGGAACTGGACGAGGATCCGGCTCCGGAGTGGCTCATGCGGGCCGATGAGATGATCTGGGACCTGTGCGATCAGGCGGGGCTGGAGGTAAGGGAAGTCGCCCGCGAGGTCGGGGTTCATCCCGTCAGCCTAGCCCGTCGATACCGACGCCACTACGGCCGCTCTCCGGCCTCGGCCATCCGCATGGCCAGGGCGGACCGGGCGGCGGGTCTGGTCATGCGCGGGGTCGATCTGGCCGAGGCTGCTGTCCGTGCGGGCTATGCCGACCAGAGCCACCTGACGCGGGATTTCGGGGCCGTCTATGGCCTGACGCCGGCGCGCTACCGCGCTGCTTTCGCCTGAGCGGTTTCAGCTGTTCAAGACGCCGGCTCGGCGGGGTGCCAAGAAAGCCTCGTCTATCCGGAGAGTTCCTTTAATGCGCAGTCTGCTCGTCGCCATCGCCCTTGGCGTCCTGGCCTACACGCCCGCCGTCGCCCAACAGCCTTTGGCGGCGATGGACGCCGCGATCCGCGCGGGCCAGTTCCAGAAGATCACCAGCGTCGTGGTCGCCCGGCGTGGCCAAGTGATCCACGAGGCCTATTTCGATCAGGGCGGAGCCGAGGCGCGGCGCAACACCCGCTCGGTGACCAAGACCGTCACGGCGATGCTAGTCGGGGCCGCCATAGCGCGCGGCGACCTGAACGGCGTGGACGAACCGGTCGCGCCGTTCATTCAGGGCCGCAAGCCCTTCGAGAATCCCGATCCCCGCAAGGCGCGCATCACCGTTGAGGATTTCCTGACGATGAGCTCCCTGCTCGAGTGCGATGACAACAACACGTTCTCGCGCGGCAACGAGGAGCGGATGTACCTGATCGAGGACTGGGCGAGATTCGCCCTGGACCTGCCGATAAAAGGCTTCCCCGAATGGGCGCCCAAGCCGGAGGGCTCGCCCTATGGCCGATCCTTCAGCTACTGCACGGCCGGCGTGGTGACGCTCGGCGCTGTGGTGCAGAAGGCGACGGGACGGCCGTTGCAGGCCTTCGCCCACGACGTCCTGTTCGGCCCTCTCGGCATCGAGGGTGAGCGCTGGCAGGCCTCACCGACCGGGATCGCCATGAGCGGCGGGGGGCTGGGGCTGCGCAGCCGCGATCTGATGGCGCTGGGCCAATTGCTGCTGGACGGCGGGCGTCGCGACGGCCGTCAGGTGCTTTCGGAAGACTGGGTGCGGTCGATGACCAAGCCGCACGTCAATGTGTCCGAGACGCGGGGCGACTATGGCTATCTCGTGTGGCTGCCGACCTTCAAGACCGCCGCCGGCTCGCATCCGGCCTGGATGATGTCCGGCAGCGGCGGCAACCGGGTCATGGCGTTTCCCGACCTGGAAGCGGTTATCGTCGTGACGACCGAGAACTTCGGCGTCCGCAATCCGCACGGGATCACCGACCAGCTCCTGATAGATCACGTGCTGCCGGCGCTTGAGCGGTGACTGGCGTCCCGGCCTAGCGCGCCGCGGCGTCGGTAGCGCGGATCAGAGCGTCGATGACGCCCGGTTCGGTCGAGGCGTGGCCGGCGTCCCAGATGATGTTGAACTTGGACTTGGGCCAAGCCTTCTGCAGGGCGTAGGCGCTCTCCAGCGGTGTCACCACGTCGAAGCGGCCCTGGACGATCCAGCCTGGGATGTCGCGGATGCGGTCGACGTTCTTCAGCAGCCAGCCGTCATGCTCGAAGAAGCCGCGGTTGGTGAAGAAGTGGCATTCGATGCGCGCGAAGGCGATGGCGAAGTCGATCTCGTTGAACTTGGGCGGCCGGGCCTCCGGCCCACGGATCGAGATGGTGTCGCCTTCCCATTGGCTCCAGGCCGCCGCCGCCTCGGCCTGTACGGCCCGGTCGGGGTGAGTCAGGCGTTTGTGATAGGCGGCCATCAGGTCGCCGCGCTCGGCTTCCGGGATCGGCTTGAGGAAGCGCTCCCAGGCGTCGGGGAACAGCATGGAGGCGCCGTCCTGGTAGAACCAGCGCAGTTCGCGTTCGGTCAGCAGGAAGATGCCGCGCAGGACGAGGCCTTCGACGCGTTCCGGATGGGTGATGGCGTAGGCCAGGGCGAGGGTGGAGCCCCAGGAGCCGCCGAACACGGTCCACTTCTCGACGCCCAGCTGTTCACGCAGTCGCTCGATGTCGGCGATAAGCGACCAGGTGGTGTTGTCTTCGAGACTGGCGTTGGGGCGCGAGCGGCCGCAGCCGCGCTGGTCGAACAGGGCCACCCGCCATTTCGAGGGGTCGAAGAAGCGCCGCATGGTTGGGTTGATGGCGCCGCCCGGGCCCCCGTGCAGGACCAGGGCCGGCTTGCCGTTCGGATTGCCGCACTCCTCGTAATATATCTCGTGCGGGCCGTCAGTCTGCATCCAGCCGAAGGCGTAGGCGTCGATCTCGGGGTAAAGGCTCCGGCGGCCGGCGGCGGACATGACGGGGGAGGCGGCGTTGTGATCCATGCTGTCAGCCTAGGGCGCCGAAACGCCCCCCGCCAGCTTCACCCGGGAAAACGTCGGTCCAACCAGTCGATCAGCACCTTGTTGACCGCTTCCGGTTCCTCCTGCTGCGTCCAGTGACCGCTGCGGGGGATGAGCACTTTTTCCAGGTCGGGGATGAAGCGCCCGATGTGGTCGGCGGAGGAGGGCGGCAAAACCGCGTCGCGCTCGGCCATGACCATCAGGCTGGGCACATCGACCTGGGTCGACAGGTCGGCGGAGTTCCGCCAGTTGCGTGTGAAGTTGCGATACCAGTTGATGCCGCCGGTGAAGCTGGTGCGCTGGAAGCTGTCGACGAAGACGGCGAACTCCTCGTCCGACAGGAAGGTCTCGCGCGTGTCGAGCGCGGGATCATAGGTCTCGACCATCCGCACCAGGGGGAAGGCCGAGCCGTCGCCCTCCTTGCGCTCCGTGGCGAAGCCGGCGGACTCTCCCTGGTCGGCGGGCGGGCGGCGCAGCATGAAGCCCATGGTCTTGGCGACGTCCCGACCGAGGATCGCGTCGGCCTCGCCCGGCTTCTGGAAGTGGACGATGTACATCTCCTCGCCCAGACGGGCCCGCATGATGGCGATAGGATCGACCGGCGAGCGCGGGATGAAGGGGGTGTTCAGGCTGATCACCGCCGCCGTGCGGTCGGGATGGCGCAGCGGCATCTGCCAGACGACGATGCCGCCCCAGTCGTGACCGACGAAGATCGCCTTCTCGGCGCCGAGGTGATTCAGCAGGCCGACGAGATCGCCGGTCAGATTGGCCATGTCATAGGCCTCGACCGCGTCAGGGCTGGAGGTGAGGCCGTAGCCGCGCTGGTCCGGCGCGATCACCCAGCGGCCGGCCTCGGCCAGGGCCTTGATCTGATGGCGCCAGGAGAAGGCCAGTTCCGGAAAGCCGTGGCTGAAGATGATCGGTGTCCCGCCGCGCGGACCGGCTTCGTAATAGGCCATGCGGACGCCGTTGACGTCGGCGTACTGGACGGGCGGCATCATCTGTTCGAGAGCGGACATGGCGTTTCCAAACATTTGTTTGTCGTTGGGGCCACGGTGACCCTTCCGGGGACGTTCCGCAAGCCGGGCCGCTTTCATCGCGTGGCGCGGCGGCGTAAGGACAGGGCGTGACCACCACCTCACCAAAAGAACCGCCGGCCCGCGTAGCGTGGGGGCTTGTCGTGCTTCTCGGCTCCCTGACCGCTTTCGGTCCCATGTCCATCGACATGTACCTGCCGGCGCTGCCGCAGCTGACCAGGGACCTGAACGCCGCGCCGGAGCAGGCGCAGCTGACCTTGGCGACCTTCTTCGCCGGTATGGCCGTGGGGCAGTTTTTCTATGGGCCGGCATCCGACCGTTTCGGGCGTCGCATCGCCCTGTTGATCGGGATCGGGATCTATATCGCCGCATCCGCGGCCTGCGCCGTGGCAGACAGCATCGACCATCTGATCCTGGCGCGCCTGCTGCAGGCGCTGGGCGCCTGCGCCGGCGGCGTGGTGGCGCGGGCGTCGGTGCGTGACCGGTTCAGCCATGTGGACACCGCGCGGGTGCTGTCTCTGCTGACCCTGATCATGGGCCTGGCGCCGATCCTGGCGCCGCTGCTAGGGGGGTGGATGCTGAGCGTCGCGAGCTGGCGCTCGATCTTCTGGGCGCAGGCGACGTTCGGGCTGCTGTGCGGCCTTGGCGTCATCCTGCGCCTGGAGGAGTCCCGATCCGAGGAGACCGCCGCCCAGGCCCGCGCGGAGAACCCGGTTCGCGCCTTCCAGGCCCTGCTGCGCAATCCACGCCTTGTGGGCTATGCGCTGGCCGGCGCGATGAACGGCGCGGTGCTGTTCACCTACATCTCCGCCTCGCCGCAGCTGGTGATCGGCACCTACGGCTTCTCGCCCCAGGCGTTCGGCTGGGTGTTCGGGGCGAACGCGATCGGCGTCATCGGCGCCAGTCAGGTCAACCGCTTCCTGCTGAAGCGGCTGGCGCCCGACACAGTCCTGGCGCGGGCTTCGATCGCGGCGGTGATCTCGGCCGTGATGCTGACCTTCTTCGCCTGGACGGGCATTGGCGGGATGTGGACGGTTATGGCGACGCTGTTCGCGGCCCTGGCCTCCTATGGCCTGATGGGCGGCAACACCATGGCGGGGGCGCTGAGCGTCGATCCGCGCCGGGCGGGATCGGTCTCTGCCCTGATGGGCGGGGCGTCGTTCGGATCCGGGGCGCTGGCGGCCTGGGCCGGCGGAGCGCTGCACGATGGCACGGCGCGGCCGATGGCGGGCGTGATGCTGCTGTGCCTGGTCGGCTCGATGGCCGCGCTCTACCTTCTGGCTTTCCGCAGGCCTCAGTCGGCCTGAAGCGAGACGGCCGCCCAGGCCAGGATCGCCCAGCCGATCATGAAGGACACGCCGCCGATCGGCGTCATCGCGCCCAGCCAGCGCGGCGCGCCCAGGGCCATGGCATAGAGCGAGCCTGAAAAGAGCAGGGCGCCGCCCAGGAAGAAGCCCGGCGCCCATCGCGCGCGATGCGCGCCCAGATTGGCGACCAGGGCGGCGGCGAAGATCGCGAAGCTGTGGATGAAGGCGTAGGTGGAGCCGGTGCGCAGCCATTCGGCGGGCTTGGGGTCCTGGACCCCATGGGCGGCGAAGGCGCCGAAGCCGACCGCCAACAGGCCGTTGAAGGCGGCCAGGCAAAGCCAGGTGCGGCGGTTCCAGAGAGACATGGGCTGCGGCTCCGTTTGCTCCACCTCGTGTCTAAACCAGTTCGCGGGACTCTGCTAAAGGCCCGGCATGTCGGTCCCTCTTCGCCTTGCTCTGGTCTATTCGGCCCTGTTTCTGGGCACTGGCGTCAGCTTGCCGTTCATCGGCGTGTGGCTGGGCGGCAAGGGCCTTAGCGGGGCGCAGATCGGGCTGATCCTGTCGGCGCCGATGCTGGGCCGGGTGCTGACCTCGCCGGTGCTGGCGGTGTGGGCGGACGGGTTCACCCTCCGGCGCACCCCGATCGTCATCCTGGCGACCGGATCGGCGCTGTCCTACGGCGCGCTGCTTTCGGTGCACGGGCTTGGCGCGTGGATGCTGTGCTGGTTCGTGGCGGCGTCGCTGCTGCCGATGATCACGCCCCTGACCGACGTTCTGGCCATGCGGCGAGCGCGCAATGACGGGTTCAGTTACGGCCGACCGCGCGGGATCGGCTCAATCGCCTATATCGCCGCCAATGTCAGCATGGGTCTGCTGCTGACCAAGTTGGAGGCCAGCATCGTGGTGATCTGGTCCATGGCGGCGGCGGCGCTGACGGCGGCCGTGGTCATGGTCCTCCCCAGGGACCCGGTGCACGAGGGTGGCGAGCGGTCGGGCGGGCGCGACCGTTGGCGTGGGCTGGGAAGCCTGCTGCGCGACCGGACTTTCATGCTGATGGTGCTGTCGGTCGGCTGCATCCAGGCGGCGCACGCCTTCTACTACGGGTTCTCCGTGCTGCTCTGGCGCAAGCAGGGGATTTCCGAAGCGGTCATCGGCCTGCTGTGGGGCACGGGCGTGGCGGTCGAGGTGGTGTTCATGTGGTTTGGCGAGCGCTGGCGACGGGCGGCCGGGCCGGAGCGCCTGCTGGTCATTGGCGGCGTGGCGGCGGTGATCCGTTGGGGCGCATTCGCCTTCTCACCGCCGGTGGGCGCGCTGTTCGTGCTGCAGGCGCTGCACGCCATGACCTTCGCAGCCACCTACATGGCCTCGCTCAGCCTGGTGGAGCGGCTGTCGCCGTCGCAGAGCGCATCGGCGGGGCAGACGCTGAGTTCGGCGCTGTCGTCGGGTCTGATGATCGGGCTGGCGACGATCATCTCGGGCCCGATCTTCGACCACTATGGCCCGTACGGCTATCTGGCCATGGCGCTGCTGGCGGCCGTGGGCGTCGCCGGATCGCTGGTGCTGATCCGGCGCTCCAGAGCCTAGATCGTGTAGTCGGCCTCTTCGCCTTCCAGCCATTCGACGATGCGCTCGGCCGCCTCGACCGGAGACACCGAGGTGGTGTCGATGCGGATCTCGGGCTTTTCCGGCGCCTCATAGGGGCTGTCGATGCCGGTGAAGTTCTTCAGTACGCCAGAGCGGGCCTTGGCGTAGAGTCCCTTGACGTCGCGGGCCTCGGCCACGTCGAGCGGCGTGTCGACGAAGACCTCGACGAATTCGTCCTCGGCCAGCAGCTCGCGGGCCAGCTGACGCTCCGCCCGGAAGGGGGAGATGAAGGCGGTGACCACGATCAGGCCGGCGTCGACCATCAGCTTGGCCACCTCGGCGATGCGGCGGATGTTTTCGACGCGGTCTTCCTCGGTGAAGCCGAGATCCTTGTTGAGGCCGTGGCGGACATTGTCGCCGTCCAGCAGATAGGTGTGCCGTCCGTGGACGTGCAGGCGCTTCTCGACCAGGTTGGCGATGGTCGACTTGCCCGCGCCGGACAGGCCGGTGAGCCAGACGACGCGGCCCTTCTGGCTTTTTAGGCCGGAGCGGGCTGCCTTATCGACGTCGGTGTGCTGCCAGTGAATGTTGTCCGAGCGGCGGAGGGCGAAGCGGATCATACCCGCGCCGACGGTGCGGTTGGACAGCCGGTCGACGAGGATGAAGCCGCCCAGGTCGCGGTTCTCGCTATAGGGCTCGAACGGGATCGCCTGGTCGAGGTTAAGGTTGCAGACCCCGATCTCGTTCAATTCCAGACGCTTGGCGGCGTTTTCCTCAAGCGTGTTCACGTTCACGCGGTGCTTGATCTCGGTGACGCTGGCCGTGACCGTGCGCGAGCCGATCTTCAGCAGGTAGGGGCGGCCCGGCGGCAGCGGATCGTCGTCCATCCAGACGACGGTCGCCTCGAACTGGTTGGCGACGGGCAGCGGTTCCTGCGCGGCGGCCAGGATATCGCCTCGCGAGACATCGACCTCATCAGCCAGGGTGATCGTCACCGACTGTCCGGCGACGGCGACGTCGAGATCGCCGGGCAGGGTGACGATCCGCGACACGGTCGTCTCGCGCCCGGACGGCAGGACCTTCACCCGATCTCCAGGGCGGACGGAGCCGGCGGCGATCTGGCCGGAGAAGCCGCGGAAGTCGAGATTGGGGCGGTTCACCCACTGGACCGGCATGCGGAATTGGCGGTCGCGAAGGTCGTCCTCGACTTCGACAGCCTCCAGCCACTGCATCAGGTGCGGGCCGGAATACCACGCTGCATCAGCGCTTTGCGCGGTGATGTTATCACCCTTCAGCCCTGAAATCGGGATGGCCGTGAAGGCGTCGAGCCCGACCTGGCGCGCGAAGGCGGTGTAGTCGGCGACAATGGCGTCGAAGACGCCCTGGTCCCAACCGACCAGATCCATCTTGTTCACCGCCAAGACGACGTGACGGATGCCCAGCAGCTTGACCAGATAGCTGTGGCGACGGGTCTGGGTCAGAACGCCCTTGCGCGCGTCGATCAGGATCACGGCCGCGTCGGCGGTCGAGGCGCCGGTGACCATGTTGCGGGTGTACTGCTCGTGCCCCGGGGTGTCGGCGACGATGAACTTGCGAGTCTCGGTCGAGAAGAACCGATAGGCCACGTCGATCGTGATGCCTTGCTCACGCTCAGCGGCGAGGCCGTCGACCAGCAGGGCGAAATCGATCTCGCCGCCCTGGGTGCCGACCTTCCTGGAGTCGCTTTCGAGGGCCGACAGCTGGTCCTCGAAGATCATCTTGGAATCGTAGAGCAGGCGACCGATCAGGGTCGACTTGCCGTCGTCCACCGAGCCGCAGGTGATGAAGCGCAGCAGGGACTTGTGCTGGTGCGCGGTCAGGTACGCCTCGATGTCCTCGGCGATAAGGGCGCTTTGGTGGGCCATCAGAAGTAGCCCTCCTGCTTTTTCTTCTCCATGGACGCGGCCTGGTCGTGGTCGATGACCCGCCCCTGGCGCTCGGAGGTCGTGGTGAGCAGCATCTCCTGGATGATCTCGGGCAGGGTCGAGGCCGTGCTTTCGACCGCACCCGTCAGCGGGTAGCAGCCGAGGGTGCGGAAGCGGACGCTGCGCATCTGCGGCGTCTCTCCCGGCTTCAGCGGCATGCGGTCGTCATCGACCATGATCAGCGTGCCGTCACGCTCCACCACGGGCCGTTCGGCGGCGAAGTAGAGCTGCGGGATCGGGATGTTTTCCAGGTGGATGTATTGCCAGATGTCCAGTTCGGTCCAGTTGGACAGCGGGAAGGCCCGGATGCTTTCGCCGCGATGCTTGCGGGCGTTGTAAAGGCTCCACAGCTCCGGCCGCTGGTTCTTGGGGTCCCAGCGATGTTCGGCCGAGCGGAACGAGAACACCCGCTCCTTGGCGCGGCTCTTCTCCTCGTCGCGGCGGGCGCCGCCGAAGGCAGCGTCGAAGCCGTAGAGGTCCAGCGCCTGCTTGAGGGCGGCGGTCTTCATCACGTCGGTATGGACGGCCGAGCCATGGCTGAACGGGCCGATGCCTTGGGACAAGCCGTCGGGGTTGGTGTGGACCAGCAGGCGGAGGTTCAGGTCGCGGGCCATGCGGTCGCGGAAGCTGATCATCTCCCGGAACTTCCAGGTCGTGTCCACGTGCAGCAGCGGGAAGGGCGGAGGCGAGGGGTAGAAAGCCTTCATCGCCAGATGGAGCATCACCGCGCTGTCCTTGCCCACCGAGTAGAGCATCACGGGGCGCTCGGCCTCGGCCGCCACCTCGCGCATGATGTGGATGCTCTCGGCCTCCAGCCGCTGCAGGTGAGTCAGGCGCGCCGGATCGGCCGCCGGGACGGCGGATGAGCGAACGGTCGCGGTATCAATCTCGGACAGGGCCACAGCGGGTTCCATCAACGCATTTCACGCCGCCGGCCGCGAGCGCGGCGGCGGTTAGGCCCTGTCTTTCCAGCTAGAGAACGACGCTCGTGGGAGCAAGTCGAACCGGCCGGGGTGGGGGTCATGATTTCTATCGGCGCTTTCAGGGCTGATGGCGGGTCTGCATGACTGAAAGTTCATGTTCGGACACATTGCCTTAAGGTTCCGCTTGCAACATAACCCGGGTTGTCGAACTGGGGATTCTGGCCGTGGCCGCGATCGTGGAAATTCTGGCAGCTTTGGTGGTTTCCGCCGCCTGCGCCGCTTTCGCGTCGTTCGGCGTGAACCTGCAAACGCACTCTGACAGCGATCACCTGCGCAAGAGCGAGGCCGGCCGCCCGGTGGCCCGTACGCCGCAAGCTCAGCGTGTTTCGGTCAGCGCCAGCCAAACTCCGGACGCCCTCAAGGCCCGCCGCACCCCGGCCTGACCAGGCTGTTCGACCGTCATTTCGGTCGGGGATAACCTTCACAGACTGTGCGAAGTGTCTTTGCTGGCGAGGTTTTCGCCGGTAGGCTCGCCATGCGCGCGAAGTGGGGCCGTCGCGTGTGATAGACGTACGGTCCCGAGTTCGCATCGTCGCAGGATTCCGGCAGCCGCATGAAGGCTCGTAAGCGCCAACCGCTCGATTTTTCCGTTCTCCCCACTGAACCGCTGGCGGCTGAAACGCCCGCCGCGGCGACGGCGGAGCCTGCGCCCGAGACCGCGCCCGACCCTGACATGGCGATCGTGGAAGCGCCGACCGCCGAGACGCCTGTCGTGCAGCCTCACGCCGAGACCCAGCCGACCGCTTCCGCGCCGCCTCCGCCGCCGGCGACCTCGGCGTCGTCCGTACGCCTGGACGTTCGCCCCGAGCCGACCTCCGGCGGCGGCCTGTTCTGGTTCGCGGCCTGGGCCGTGGCGGCGATCTGGAGCGTGACGCCCATCGCTTTCACCCTGGGCTGGCGTCAAAGCTCCGGCCCGTTCGCTTTCGATGGCTTCACCCTGGGCCTGCTTCTTCTCTTGGGCGTCGGCTCGGCGGCCTTCGTGCTGTTGGGCGCCTATCTGCTGCGCCAGGGCATGCGCCTGGCCTCCGAGGCCCGGCGCGCGCGCCTGATGGCGGACCAGCTGCTGAGCCCGGCCGCCCTGGCCGCCAGCGGCGCCAGCGACGTGGTCGCCGCCGTGCGCCTGCAGATCGAACACGCCAACGCCGCCGCCGCCGAGGCGCGGGAGCGCATGCTGGCCCTGCGCGAGGCGCTGGCCGTGGAGACCGAGCGTTTGGCCGAAGCCGCCGCGACGTCGGCCCGCACCGCCAGCCATCTGGCCGAGAACCTGGGACGTGAGCGGGAGTCGATGACGACGCTGTCGCAGACCCTGGACGGCCAGGCGTCTTCCGTCACCGACGCGATCGCCCGTCAGGCCCGCATGGTGGCCGAGGCCTCCGACCTGGCCGAGGCGCAGCTTCGCGAGGCCGAGGCCGCCCTGGCCGCCCGCGCCGCCGACATGGCTGCCGCCGCTGGCGAGGCGAACACCGCCGCCCGCACCACCGCCGACGACCTGTCCCGCCAGATCGCCCGCCTGGAGACCGCCGGCGTGGGTGTTGGAGAGCAGCTGCGCGCCGTCGAGCTGGCCCTGACCAACCAGCGCACGGCGCTGGTGGACGCTGCTCAAGGTCTGCGCGCCGACCAGGAAGACTTCGCCGCCGAGACGGAAACCCGGACGGCGCAGCTTTCGGAGTTCGTCGGCCACACTCGTCAGAGCGCGGGCGAGCTGAACGAGATCTCCAGCCGCGCGGCCGAGACGTTGTCTGGCCTGATCGCCAGCACCACCGAACAGTTCCGCCAGATCGCCGACTCCGCCAAGGAGGAGCGCGAAGCCCTGGGCATCGAGGCTGGCCGTTCGCTGGGCGCCGTGGCCGAAGCCGCCGCCGCCGAGCGCGCGCGGCTGGAGCAGCAGCTGTCGGGCGCCTTCGAAGGCCTGTCGTCCGCGGCCGAGCAGGCGCGCAAGGCCGCCGACCAGCACGCCGACGCCGCCATGGCGCGGGTGGATCAGCTCAACGAGGCTGCCTTCGCCGCCGGCCAGAAAGCTGACGCCATCTTCGAGGCGCGCCTGAACGACGCCCGCGAACTGATCGAACAGTCGGCCATGATGGTCGAGCAGGCCGGCGCCCGCACGGCACAGAAGCTGGAGGACGGCGTCGGCCGCGCCCGCCACACCCTGGGCGAGCTGGAAGCACTGATGGCCGAAGTCGCAGCCCGCGTTCGCGGTCTGCCCGACGACGCCCTGCAACAGGCCGAGGCGGTCAAGCTGGCCGTGGAGCGCGGCGTGGGCGAGCTGCTCAGCGCCGCCCGTCAGGCAGCGGAGGAGACCCAGGCTATTGACGCGGCCTTCCAGGCCCGCGTCCGCCGCAACTACGATATCCTCAACGAGGCCGCGAGCCGCGTCGCCACCACGCCGTCGGCCGTCCCACGCCAGGCGGGGCCGGCTCCGACGCCGGTCGCCGCGCCGCCCGCGCCCAAGGCGCGCGCCGCCGCTCCTGAAGCCGCGCCGTCCGACGCGGGCAGCTTGCGTCCGCGCCTGCGCCTGACGCCCACGGCCACCGACGAGGAGTTCCGCTCCGTGTTCGGCTCCGCCGGCGGTCCGACCGAGGAAGTGACGCCCGAGCCGCCCGCTGATCGTGGAGACTGGTCGTGGAAGGAACTGCTGTCGACCATTGACGACGGCTCGGCCGATGATCAGCGCCTTGGCGAGAAGCTGCATGTCGAGATCACGGGCATGGGCATCGACCCGACCGCGTTGCTGCCGCAGTCGCGCCTGGACGATATCGCCGAGGTGCTGAAGACCGGCGACCGCGCCGCCGCGCGGGAAATGGTGAAGAAGCTGGCGCCCGCCGCGACCCGTCGCCTGGTGCGCCGCCTGTTTTCCGACACCGCCCTGCGCACCCAGGTGGATCGTTTCCTGCGCCGTCAGGCGGCGATGATCGACGAGGCGGTGGAGCAGGACCGGGGCGGCTTCCTGGTCGGTACGCTGGTCGGCTCGGAGGTCGGTCGCGCCTACCTGCTGCTGGAAGCGGCGGCCGGCGACCTGGCCTGATGCGCCTCACCGTCCGCGACGAGCGCTGGCCCATCGCCGGCGCCTTCACCATTGCGCGTGGCTCCAAGACCGAGGCGCATGTGGTCGTGGTCGAGATCGAGGACGGCGGCGTGATCGGGCGAGGGGAGTCCACCCCCTACGCCCGCTATGGCGAGACGGTCGAGGGCGTTCTGGCTGAGGTCGAAGGCCTGCGCGCGGCGATCGAGCAAGGCCTGGAACGCACGGGCCTGCAGCCCCTGCTGCATGCCGGCGCGGCGCGCAACGCCATCGACTGCGCCCTGTGGGACATGGAAGCCAAGCAGACCGGGCGTCCCGCCTGGGCTCTGGCCGGGCGCGCGGAGCCGGGATCGGTGGAGACCTGCTACACCATCAGCCTGGGAACGCCGGAAGCCATGGCGGACGCCGCGGCGAAGGCGGCGCATCGCCCGTGGCTGAAGCTCAAGATCGGCGGGCCTGATGATCTGGCCAGGGTCGAGGCGGTGCGGGGCGCCGCCCCTGACGCCAAGCTGGTTGTGGACGCCAACGAGGGCCTGTCGTTCGACGACCTGAAGCGTCTGGCGCCGGAGCTCGCCAAGTTGGGCGTACGCCTGATCGAGCAGCCGATGAAGGCCGGCGAGGACGGGGCGCTGGAGGGGTACGATTGCCCGGTGCTGCTGTGCGCCGACGAGAGCCTGCATACCCGCGCCGAACTGGCGCAATGCGCCCGCCGCTATGGCTCGGTGAACATCAAGCTCGACAAAACCGGCGGGCTGACCGAGGCCCTGGAGCTGATGGATGAGGCCCATGCGCTGGGCTTGCAGGTGATGGCCGGCTGCATGGTCGCCACATCCTTGGCCATGGCGCCCGCCATGCTTATCGCTCAGGGCGCGACGGTCGTGGACCTGGACGGACCGCTGCTGCTGGCGCGGGATCGAGAGCCGGGCCTGAGGTTCGAGGGTTCGATCATCCATCCTCCAGCTCCGGGGCTGTGGGGCTGAGATGAAGCGTCTTTTCGACATCGCCGCCGCGGGCGCGGGTTTGCTGGTGCTGTGGCCGGTGCTGCTGGCCGTGTGGATCATCGTGAAGCTGGAGTCTCCAGGACCAGGGCTGCACTGGTCCAAGCGGGTCGGGCGAGGCAATCGGCTGTTTTTGATGCCAAAGTTCCGCACCATGCGGATCGACGCGCCGCAGGTCGCCACCCATCTGTTCACCGACGCGGACTCGTTTCTGACTCGCAACGGCAAGGTCCTGCGCCGCTTCAGCATCGATGAGCTGCCGCAGTTCTGGAGCGTCCTGATCGGCGACATGAGCCTGGTCGGCCCCCGCCCAGCTCTGTTTAATCAGGACGACTTGGTGGCGCAGCGTACCGAGGTGGGCGTCGACGCCCTGCGCCCCGGCGTGACGGGCTGGGCTCAGATCAACGGGCGGGACGAAATATCCATCGCCGAAAAGGTGAGGCTGGACCGCGAATACATGGCCCGCCAGTCCCTGGCCTTCGACATCAAGATCCTGATCGCCACCTTCGTCCCGGTGATCAGCGCCCGCGATTTCTCCCGATAATTCAAAGCGTAGCCGCAACTGTTCGGGATCAAAGGGGTTTCGCGCTTCGAGGAGCGAAACCAATGTCATCAGAGCGATATGTCGTCCTGCGCTATCGAGACGGCTGGACCGTGAACATCGGGGCCGACATCGTCAGTCTTCATCCTACCGAAGCGGAGGCGGATCAGGCTGCTCGGCTGAAGGTGGAACAGGCGCGCGAAGCCGGTCGTGATGCGGTTTTCGTGGGCGTTCTCAATACCCATACCCATCTCGAAGAGGATCGATAGCCGCCTTAGTTCTTCTGCTGTGGACGGCCCGCGAGCAGCAGTTTAAGCGCCACCTGACGAAGCCTTGCCAGACCGGCATTCGCTTGAAAGTCGCCCGGCCGCCAGGCCCGCCGAACGGAGACGCCATGCCTTCCCTCGACCTGGGCCGCGAGCCGCACACCGGCCGCCATGTGAAGCAGAACGCCGAGTTTCTCGACACGCTCTTGACCGAGGCGATCCGCTATCTGGACGGGGATGACGCGGCCGATCTGGTCGAACGGGCGCGCAAGGCGGCGTTCGCGGGCGGTGACGCCGATCTCGAGGCGCTGTTCACGGGCCTTTCGGCCGACCAGGGGCTCTTCCTGGCCCGGGCCTTCGCCTATCACTCGCTGCTGGCCAATATCGGCGAGGACGTGGCTGGCCGCCGCCGGCACGCCGAGGCCGAGGTCATGCCGGGCAGCGAGCGCCCCATGACCCTGGCGGCGGCCATCGCGCGGGTGAAGAAGGATGATCCCAAGCGTCTGGAGGCGCTGCTGGACGGCCTGAACGTGGTGCCGGTCCTGACCGCGCACCCGACCGAAGTGCGCCGCCGGGGGGTGGTGGATCGCGAGTTCGAGATTTCCCGCCTGATGGCCCTGCGCCGGCACCACCTGCCGGCGGACCTGGAGGCGCAGATCCGCAGCGACCTGTTCCGCGAGATCGCCCTGCTGTGGCGCACGCGCCAGCACCGGCCCGAGCGGATCACCGTGCGGGACGAAATCCGCAACGCCCTGTCGATCGTCCGCACCTCGATCCTGCCCGCCTTGGTCGAGCTCTATGGCTCCTGGTCACTGGCCCTCGGAGACGAGGCGGCCGTGCCGCCGATGCTGAAGCTGGGCACCTGGCTGGGCGGCGATCGGGACGGTCACCCCGGCGTCGATGGCGAGACGCTGAAGGCGGCGCTGAAGTCGCAGGCGCGCATCATCCTCGACTTCTATGCCGGGCAGGTGCGCAAGCTGTGGTCGGACCTGGCGATCTCCACCGGCTACACCGAGGTTTCGGCCGACCTGCAGGCCATGGCGGACCTCAGCGAGTCCGCCCATGACGTCCATCGCATGGACGAGCCGTACCGCCTGGTGCTGTCGGACATCTTCGAGCGGTTGTCGGCGACGGCGCAGAAGCTGGCCGGCCAGCATGTGTCTTACGCCTTCGGTCCCTCGACCGCCGAGCCGTACGCCAGTCCGGACGCCTTCATCTCCGATCTGGAGACGGTCCGCGACTCGCTGGTGGATCATGAGGGCGAGAAGCTGGTCGGCTCGACCCTGCGCAACCTGCTGGACGTGGCGCGGGCCTGCGGCTTCCACCTGCTGGCGATCGACCTTCGCCAGAACGCCGACGTGCATGAGCGCGTGCTGCACGAACTGTTCGCACGGACGGGCTCGGAGGCGAACTATCTGGGCCTGGACGAGAAGTTCCGCGTGCCGCTGCTGCTGTCGGAGCTGGCGCACGAGCGGCCGCTACGCTCGCCCTTCGTCACCTACTCGGAGGAGACCGAGAAGGAACTGAAGATCTTGGAGAGCGCGGCTGAGGCGGTGCGCGATTTCGGCCCGGCGGCCATCGGCGCCTATGTGGTGTCCAAGGCCGCGACCGTGTCGGACATCCTGGAGCCGCTGGTGCTGTTGAAGCAGGTGGGCATCGTCACCGGCGGCGCCGAGCCGTCGTCGACCGTATTCGTTAGCCCGCTGTTCGAGACAATCGGCGATCTGGAGCGTGGCCCAGACGTGATCCGCGCCTGGCTGGACATGCCGATCGCCAAGTCGCTGCTGGGCGACAAGCCCGTGCAGGAGATCATGCTGGGCTATTCCGACAGCAACAAGGACGGCGGCTATGTCGCCTCGCGTCGCGGGGTCGCTGCGGCGGCTTCGGCCTTGGCCGAGGCGGCCCAGAGCCGTGGGGCGGGCGTGCGCTTCTTCCATGGGCGGGGCGGTTCGGTCGGCCGCGGCGGCGGTCCAGCCGCCGAGGCCGTGCTGGCGCAGCCTCCGGGCACCGTCCAGGGGCGCATGCGCATGACCGAGCAGGGCGAGATGATCGCCCGGCGCTATGGCGACCAGCCGACCGCACGCCGCAATCTGGACGGCATGGCGGCGGCCGTGCTGCTGGCCAGCGTGGAGGAGGAGATCACCCATCCGCCGGCGCCGGTCGAGGAGGCGATGAACAGCCTGGCCCAGGCGTCGTTCGAGGCCTATCGCGCCCTGGTCTATGACGACGCCGGGTTCGAGGACTTCTTCTGGTCGGCGACGCCGGTGGGCGAGATCGCCCAGCTGAACATCGGCAGCCGCCCGTCATCGCGGACCGCCAGCCGCAAGATCGAGGACCTGCGGGCGATCCCGTGGGTGTTCTCCTGGTCGCAAGCGCGCTTCATGCTGCCGGGTTGGTACGGCTTTGCGTCGGGCGTCGATAAGGCGTGCCTGTCCACCCAGCAGCTTCAGGGGTTGGTGGAGGAGTACGACTTCTTCTCGGCCCTGCTGTCGAACATGGAACTGGCCCTGGCGCAAAGCGACATGACCATGGCCGCGCGCTATGCCGAGCTGTCGCCAGACCGCGCCGCCGCCGAGCGCATCTTCAAAGCCATCAAGCGTGAGCACGATGCGGCGGTGAAGCTGGCCCTGGCGATCCGGGGCGGGGAGGGGCTGCTCGACAACCAGCCGCAGCTGGCGGAATCGGTCCAGCTGGCCAGCCATTCGGTCGATCCGCTGAACCACCTGCAGCTTGAACTGCTGCGCCGTCGGCGGGCAGGGGACGAGGATCCGCGCATCAAGTTAGCGATCCAGTCCACCGTGGCCGGCATCGCGGCGGGCCTTCGCAACACAGGCTGACCTGATCGGTATACGAAAAGGCTTGCACAAGCCGTAGATCATGGCATCTTTGACACCGGTGTCACGGCTCCCACCGCGACACGCCTGTTTCGTCGGCCTCGCCGACGTCACTTAGCGGCTCTTTCGGGAGCTCGCTCCTGCGCAAACTGGGGCGCCGCGTTGTCGGCGCCCCACTTTTTCATGCGCTGGCGGGGTTCAAACCAAGCCCTGGCCGTGACATGACAGCGCTCGCAATTTCAAACTTCTGGCTCAGGCGACCTGCGATGACCGACACGATCGAAACCTACATGGATATGGCGCCGGTCATGGCCGTGGTGACCATCGCCGACGTCGCCCAGGCGGCGCCCATGGCCAAGGCCCTGGTGGCCGGCGGCTGCACCACCATCGAGGTGACCCTGCGCACGCCGGTGGCGCTGGACGCCATGCGCGCCATCGCCGACGCGGTGCCGGAAGCGGTGATCGGCGCCGGCACGGTGCTGAGCGCCAAGGATCTTGAGAACTCGGCCAAGGCCGGCGCCAAGTTCGCAATCTCGCCCGGCGCGACGCCGGCCCTGCTGGCCATGGGCCGTGACGGGGCTATCCCGTACCTGCCGGCGGTGGCGACGGCTTCCGAGCTGATGGCCGGCCTGGAGCACGGCTATCGTGCGTTCAAGTTCTTCCCGGCCGTGGCGGCCGGCGGCGTTGCCATGCTGAAGAGCTTTGGCGGCCCGTTCCCCTATGTCCGCTTCTGCCCGACGGGCGGCGTGACGCTGGAGACCGCGCCGGACTTCCTGAAACTGCCGAACGTCGCCTGCGTGGGCGGCTCGTGGCTGACCCCGGACGCGGCCATGAAGGACGGCGACTGGGGCAAGATCCAGAGCCTGGCCCAGGCGGCGAGCGACGCCCTGGCCGCCTTCAAGGCCTGAGGCGGAACGCGCGCTCCGGTCGGCGGTTCTCTAGGCTCCAAGCGAGCCTGAAGGGGGACCGGCCATGGCGCAGTTCGAAATCGACAAGCTTGTCTTCGGGCCGAACGACGTCGACCTGAGCCGATCACCGCTTCGCAAGAGCCTGGATGCGCCCACCTTCGTGCTCGGCGCGTTCAATCCCGCCCTTTGCCGACTACCCAACGGCAACCTGTTGCTGATGGTGCGGGTCGCCGAGGCGCTGCGCGATCCCACGGACGCCGAGCACGTCTACAGCATCCGCTGGAGGGCGGATGGCTATGTCCGTGACGCCTTCCCCCTGGCCGAGGCCAACACAGCCGACCCTCGGGTATTCCAGCTGACGCACCATCACTCGCGGGTGCTGGGCCTGACGTCGCTGTCCTGGCTGTTGCCGGTGGAACTGTCGGCTGACGGTCTGGAGGTCGTGACGGTCCACTACGACAAGGCCATCGAGCCGGAGGCCTCGTATCAGATGTACGGGGTCGAGGATCCGCGCATCACCCTGATCGACGGGACCTATTACATGACCACCTGCTCGGTGAGCCCCGAGCGGCATTCGACAACTCTGCACACCTCGACCAACGGCATGGACTGGGCGCTGCAGGGGATCATCCTCGACCACCAGAACAAGGACATGCTGTTCTTCGAGGGCATGATCGATGGGGCCTTCCACGCCCTGACCCGGCCGCAGGGAGAGTGCTACTTCGCCTATCCGCCAGACAGCGAATGGCTGGGCGGGGCGTCGATCAACCTGGCCCGGTCGCCCGACGCCCTGCATTGGAGACCCCTGCACCGGACTGGCATACGACCGCGCAAGGGCTCCAAGGCCAATATGCGTCTGGGTGGGGGAGCGCAGCCGGTGCGGACCGACAAGGGCTGGCTGGTGCTCTATCACGGGGTGGAGACTCAGGCGCTGGTCGGCATCTATCGAACCTTCTGGGCGCTGCTCGACCTGGAGGACCCCAGCCGCATCCTGCGTCTCGAGGACGAGGTTCCGCTGCTGGAGGGCCGAGCGGACCTGACCGCCGATCTCGAAGAACATATGTACATACGCGACGTGGTGTTCACGACCGGTATCGCCGACGGCGGCGAGGTCTGGATCGTGGCGTCGGGCGAGGCGGACCTGGCCTGCCGCATGACCCATATTCCCAAGGCTGTCTTCGACTGAGGCTTGTGTTCAGGAGCGACCGAAGCCAAAGGGCGGTTGATGATCGTTTCCGTCCAAGATCCCGCCGATCCCACGATCGCCGCCTATCGTGACGTGCGCGAACGCGATCTGGTGGGGCGCGACGGCTTGTTCATCGCCGAGGGCGAGGTAGTCCTGCGCTGCCTGATCCGCAGCGAGCGGTGCGAGACGCTGTCGCTGCTGCTGCTGGAGCGTCAGGCCGAGCGGCTGGAGCCGATGCTGGCCGACCTGCCGCCGGAGGTTCCGGTTTATGTGGCGAGCCAGGCGGTGATGGACGCCATCGTCGGCTTTCCGATCCATCGCGGCATCCTGGCCCTAGGCCGCCGCCCCGCGGAGCCGGCGCCCGCTGAGCTGCTGGCCGGGCTGCCGCGGCGGGCGGTCGTCGTGTGCCTGTTCGGGATCGCCAATCACGACAACATGGGCGGGCTGTTGCGCAACGCGGCGGCGTTCGGTGTGGACGCGGTGCTTCTGGATTCCGACTGCTGTGACCCGCTGTACCGCAAAGCTATCCGGGTTTCCGTGGGCGCGGCGCTGTTGACGCCCTTCGTTCGTCTGGCGCCGGGAGCCGATGTTTTGGGCTTGCTGGAAGGGGCCGGCTTTCAGCCTCTCGCCCTGAGCCCCGCCGGCGAACGCACCCTGGCGGAGACGCTGCGCCCGGATCGCGTGGCGGTTCTGCTGGGGGCCGAGGGTCCCGGGCTGTCGCCGCAACTGATGGCGCGGGCCGAGACTGTGCGGATTCCGATGGCCGGCGGCTTTGACTCCCTGAACGTGGCCACGACCGGCGGGATCGTCCTGCATCACCTGACCAGCCAATGAAAAAGGGCCGCCCTTGGGGACGGCCCTTCCATCGTCATGGCCGCGGCCATGAAAACCGAACTGATCAGCTCAGACGAGCCGTCAGGCGGAAACCTCAGTCTTGAGGCTCCAGGTCACGGCTTGAGACCGCGGTTGGAGACAATGAGACACTGGATCACCTCCTTTCAGCTGTTGAACAGGACTGTCAGTATGGGACCCGTTTACGGCGGGCGACAAGCGGCGTTTGCGCGCAGGTCAGACGATCGCCGAGGCGAGCAGCAGGGCGCCGGCCCATACCGCGCCGCAAAAGGCGACGGCGGCGACGATCGACCAGTTCAGCTGAACGTCTGCCTGACTGATCCGGTCATCCTCATTTGAGGACCAGATGAAGGGGCGCGGAGCGGTTCTTGGCACGATGTTTTCTCCTCCATGCCAAAACCGTCGGGGCATGGGCTGAGTTCCCGACGGATCGTCGCAGGCCAAGAGGCGCAAATTGCGGCAGGCTGCCGCCAATTCGAGTCGTTGATGGAATAGGCCATGCCGAGTTGGGATCCCGCGCTGTACGAACGCTACAAGCGCTATCGCGATCGGCCGGCGCTCGACCTGATGCTCCAGATGCCGCGCGGCGGCGACCTGAAGGAGATCTGGGACCTCGGCTGCGGCACGGGGGAGCATGCGGCGCTGCTGGCGCGCCGCCACCCGGAGGCCAAGGTTCATGGGCTGGATTCCAGCCCGCACATGATCGCCGAGTGCCGAAAGCGGTCGGAGGCGGTGGACTGGGTGCTGGGCGACCTGAACAGCTTCGACGCGCCCGCCGACCTGATCTTCACCAACGCAGCCCTGCAGTGGGCCCCGGATCACGGAACGCTATTTCCGCGACTATTCCGGCTACTGAAGCCGGGCGGGGTGTTCGCCTGCCAGATGCCCCTGGCCTATGAGAGCGTCCATCACGGCATTCTGCGCCGCACGGCGGCGACCGGGCCATGGGCGGAGGCGCTCAAGGGCGCTGACGCCATCCGCGAGATGCCGACGGCGGCGGACTATCATCGCTGGCTCGCGCCCTTGGCGCAGAGCGTCGACATCTGGAGCACGAAGTACCTGCATGTTCTGGAAGGAGATGACGCCGTCGTCGACTGGATGAGCGGGACGGCCCTGCGGCCCTATTTCGACGTGCTGGGCGACACGCCCTTGAAGGCCGCGTTCCTCGACGCCTTCAGGGCCGAGATCGCCAAGGTGTTTCCGATGCAGCCGGACGGGACGACGCTGTTCCCGTTCGAGCGGCTGTTCATCGTAGCGCAGCGCGTTCCCTGATGCTGGGGCGGCGGCGAAGCTCGGATACGGGCTTGGTCAGGTCTTCCAGGACTTCGCGCGCGGCCTCATAGCCGGCCTGGACAGCTGGCTCGAAGGCTCGCCAGTCGCGGATGTCGACGCCGTCGACCTTGGGCATGACCAGCACGTCCGAGGCGCTTCGGGCGGCGGCCAGATCGCGGCCCGTGGTCACCGTGGCGGCGCGCATCAGCAGGGCCACGATGGGCGGGCCCTGACGCCATTCTCCGCTCAGCAGCCAGCGCAACCACGACTTGGGACGGTGCATGTCGGCGGCGTTGATGCTGCGGCCGCGCGTGACGTCGACGCCGATGATGGGGCCGAGCTGGAAGGCGCGCATGACGTCGGCGGGGAAGTTCTTCATCACAGCCCCGTCCACCAGCACGTCGCCGCCTTCGGCCACCGGCGGCAGGACGCCGGGCAGGGAGATCGAGGCGCGCAGGGCGGTCTTGAGCTCGCCCCGGCGGTGGACGTGATAGGCGCCCGAGGTCAGGTTCGAGGAGACGCAGAAGAACGGCAGCCACAGATCGCTGATCCGGACATCACCGAAATGCTCCGCCAGGCGGTCGCGCACCTTGTCGCCATGGGTGAGGGCGAGGATCGGGAAGGCGATGTCGTCGAGAGGGCTCGAGGCCACAAAGGCGGAGCGGATGCGCTCTTCCATCTCCGCGTTCTCCCAGCCCATGGCCAGGCCCGCCGCCACGATGCCGCCCATGGACGCGCCGCCGACGAAGTCGATAGGCACGCCGAACTCGCGAAGCGCCCGCACCGCGCCGATGTGGGCGTAGGCGCGCGCGCCGCCGCCGGACAGGACAAGCCCGACCGATTGGCCGGTGATCAGGCGGGCGATGCGGGCGATGTCGTGGGCGTCGCCATGACGGATGTGGAACAGGCGCGCCGCCTCGGTGGCGTCGAGCCAGGCTTCCGATCCGCTTGGCCTGGGGCAATCGGCGGGGTGGATCAGGATCAGGTCGACAAGGCGCTGGCGCTGCAGCGGCTCGTAGGCCCGGGTGGCCACGGGCGGCGGCGGCTGGTCGCCACGGCCGACACGGAACAGGCGGTCCACCTGGCGGCCGACCACGTGTTTCCAGGCATCCTGGCCGCTTTCCACGGCGTAGAGGACGAAGTCGTGGTCGCGCTCGACATTGGAGAACCACTCCATGGGCGCCTGCAGCGCCTCGGAGCCCGCGACGGCGACTTCGTATCCGAGAGCCTCTATCGCGGCGCCGACGGCCTCGACCAGATCGCGGACGGGCGGTCCTGGATTGGTGGCGACGAAGCCGAACACCGACGGCTCGCCGATCGACGCTTGGGTCGCGGCCTGGCGTGAGCGCAGGATCATCAGCCGCGCCAGTTCGGTCATCACCGTCGGATCGCGGTCGGCGGCGTCAAAGAACACATCGCGGGGTAGGGCGAGGATTTCGGTGTCGCGCAGAGCGACCACGCGGGCGGAGTGGGGCGTCTCGGCGATGAAGGCCATCTCGCCGGCGGGCTCGCCCGGCCGGATTACGCCCAGGAATTGCGGCTCCTGGCCTTCCTCATGGCGGAAGGCGCCCAGGCGGCCGGCGCGGACAAAGTAGAGCTCGTCGGCCGGACCGCCGGGATCGTACAGCGGCGTTCCTCCCGGCAGGGAGAACCAGCTTGCGGCCCCGCGCGACTGTTCCAGCGCAAAAAGACGGCCAAGCGCGGTCTTGGTCAGCGACTCAGGCAAGACGTTCCCCCCGAAGGTGCAGATTATAGCCGGACTGTCTGGTTGGCGACGCGGGCGCGGTGCGACCTCTTCGACTTCCGGACCCCGGTTCAACAGGCTATGCGTCGGTTCATGCCAAAGCTCAAAAGCACCATAGATTCCAAGGGTGAAGCTTTCGTCCGCAATGCGGAGGCCAATCGCGCGCTGGCTCAGCAGCTGCACGATCGAGTCGCGACCGCGTCCCTGGGCGGGCCCGAAGCCTCGCGGACGCGGCACGCCTCGCGCGGCAAGCTTTTGCCTCGTGACCGGGTGGAACGCCTGCTGGATCCCGGCGCGCCGTTCCTGGAAATCGGCCAGCTGGCGGCCTTCGGCCTCTACAACGACGAGGCGCCGGGAGCGGGCGTGATCGCTGGGGTCGGGCGGGTGTCAGGCCGCGAAGTGATGATCGTCGCCAACGATCCCACGGTGAAGGGCGGCGCCTACTTCCCGATGACGGTGAAGAAGCACCTGCGCGCCCAGGAGATCGCCCAGCAGAATCGTCTGCCCTGCATCTATCTGGTCGATAGCGGCGGGGCGAACCTGCCGCACCAGGCGGAGGTGTTCCCGGACCGCGATCATTTCGGTCGCATCTTCTTCAACCAGGCCCGGATGAGCGCCGAGGGCATCGCCCAGATCGCCTGCGTCATGGGATCGTGCACGGCGGGCGGCGCCTATGTGCCGGCCATGTCGGACGAGACGGTGATCGTCCGCAATCAAGGCACCATCTTTCTGGGCGGGCCGCCGCTGGTGAAGGCGGCCACGGGCGAGGTGATCAGCGCCGAGGAACTGGGCGGGGCCGACACCCACGGTCGGAAGTCCGGCGTGGTCGATCATGTGGCCGAGAACGACGAGCATGCGCTGGAGATCGTGCGCTCCATCGTCGCCAACCTGAACACGACCAAGACCTTGGACATGGATGTCCGCGAGCCGAAGGATCCGGCGTTCGATCCTGAGGAGCTGTACGGCGTCATCCCCACGGACGTGCGCGCGCCGTATGACGTGCGGGAGGTCATCGCCCGCATCGTCGACGGCAGCGAGTTCGACGAATTCAAGGCCCTGTACGGGACGACCCTGGTCTGCGGCTTCGCCCGCATCTGGGGGATGCCGGTGGCGATCCTGGCCAATAACGGGGTGCTGTTCAGCGAGAGCGCGCTGAAGGGCGCGCATTTCATCGAGCTGGCCTGCAAGCGCAAGATCCCGCTCGTCTTCCTGCAGAACATCTCCGGCTTCATGGTCGGCGGAAGGTATGAGGCGGGCGGCATCGCCAAGGATGGAGCCAAGCTGGTCACTGCCGTGGCGTCGGCCAATGTGCCCAAGTTCACAGTTCTGATCGGCGGCAGCTTCGGCGCTGGCAACTACGGCATGTGCGGCCGGGCCTATAGCCCGCGCTTCCTGTTCACCTGGCCCAACAGCCGCATCAGCGTCATGGGCGGCGAGCAGGCCGCGAGCGTGCTGGCGACCATCAAGCGCGACGGCATGGAAGCCAAGGGCGAGGACTGGCCGGCGGCCGACGAGGAGGCGTTCAAGGATCCGATCCGCGCCCGCTACGAGGCCGAGGGTGATCCCTATTTCGCCAGCGCCCGCCTTTGGGACGACGGGATCATTGATCCTGCGCAAACCCGGGACGTTCTAGGTCTGGCCATATCGGCCAGCCTGAACGCCCCCGTGCCCGACACGACGTTCGGCATCTTCCGGATGTAAGAACTAGGAGCCCGCATAGTGACCAATCCCATCGCCGATCCGCTGGTCGAGAACATCGACACCGACGCGACGACCAACCTGGTGCTGATCGAGGGCACGGTGGATGGCGCGGTGACGGTCACCATCAACCGCGCCGGCAAGAAGAACGCCTTCGACGCGGCGACCATCGCCGCCTTGCGCGAGGCCTTCGAGACCCTGCACGGGGCCGAGGGCGTGCGGGTGGTGTTCCTGCGCGGCGCGGGCGGCGTGTTCAGCGCCGGGGCTGATCTGGAATGGATGCGGTCGGCCGCCGACTGGAGCGAGTCCGACAACCGCGAGGACGCCATGGAGCTGGCGTCGATGCTCAAGGCGCTGCACGACGTGCCGGCCCTGACGGTGGCCCTGGTCGAGGGCGCGGCGTTCGGCGGCGGCGCCGGTCTGGTCGCGGCCTGCGACATGGCGATCGCCACCCAGGACGTGAAGTTCTCGTTCTCGGAAGTGAAGCTGGGCCTGACCCCGGCGACCATCAGCCCCTATGTGGTGGCCGCCATCGGACCGCGGGCGGCCAAGGTGCTGTTCGCCACCGGCCGCGTGTTCGGCGCGGGCGACGCCCAGGCCTATGGCCTGGTTAGCGAGGTCGTTCCGGACGCCGAGACCATGGACGCCATCAAGGCGGCTATCGCCGACGGGATGAAGCCGTGCGCGCCGGGCGCCATCGGCGACAGCAAGCGCCTGGTGGACGCCGTCGTCGGTCAGCCGATCGATCATGGACTGATGGAGGAGACCGCGCGCCAGATCGCGCGTCGCCGCGTCAGCGAGGAAGGGCAGGAGGGCGTGCGCGCCTTCCTGGAGAAGCGCAAACCGTCCTGGGCTGAGTAAGGCTTGGGGCTGAGTAAGGCTAGGGGCCGAGTAGGCCTGGGCGGAACAACAAGAAGAGTCGAATGATCCAGTCTGTCCTGATCGCCAACCGGGGCGAGATCGCGCGCCGTGTGATCCGCACCGCGCGCCGCCTCGGAGTGCGCACCATCGCCGTCTATTCCGAAGCCGACGCCGACGCGCCGCATGTGCTTGAGGCCGACGAGGCCGTGCTGATCGGCCCGGCGCCGGCGCGGGAAAGCTATCTGCTGCCGGAGAAGATCCTGGCGGCGGCCAACGCGACGGGCGCGCAGGCGATCCATCCGGGCTACGGCTTCCTTTCGGAGAACGCCGCCTTCGCCCAGGCGGTTATGGATGCCGGTCTGGTCTGGATCGGCCCGCCGCCGTCGGCGATCACGGCCATGGGCCTGAAGGACGCGGCCAAGGCCCTGATGATCCAGGCGGGGGTTCCGACCACCCCAGGCTATCTGGGCGACGACCAGTCGGAGGAGCGCCTGGCGGCCGAGGCGGCCAAGATCGGCTTCCCGGTCCTGATCAAGGCCGTGGCCGGCGGCGGCGGCAAGGGCATGCGCAAGGTCGAGGCGGCGGCGGACTTCATCGCCGCCCTCGGCTCTTGCCGGCGCGAGGCCTCGGCCAGCTTCGGCGACGACCGGGTGCTGCTGGAGAAGTACGTCACTCGTCCGCGCCATATCGAGGTGCAGGTGTTCGGCGACAGCCACGGGAATGTCGTCCACCTGTTCGAGCGCGACTGCTCCCTACAGCGCCGCCACCAGAAGGTCATCGAGGAGGCTCCGGCTCCCGGCATGGACGCCGCGACGCGCGCCGCCGTCTGCGAGGCGGCGGTCAAGGCCGCCAAGGCCGTGAACTATGTCGGCGCCGGCACGGTGGAGTTCATCGCCGACGCCTCCGAAGGCCTGCGCGCCGACCGCATCTGGTTCATGGAGATGAACACCCGTCTGCAGGTGGAGCATCCGGTCACCGAAGCCGTCACCGGCCAGGATCTGGTGGAGTGGCAGCTGCGCGTCGCCTCGGGCGAGCCGTTGCCATTGAAGCAGGACGCGCTGTCGATCAACGGCTGGGCCATGGAGGCGCGCCTCTATGCCGAGAACCCGGCGACCGGCTTCTTGCCGTCCACCGGGCCGCTGGATCACTTCCGCCTGCCGCAAACGCTGCGCGTCGATAGCGCGGTGGAGGAGGGCGGCGAGGTCACCTCCTTCTACGATCCGATGATCGCCAAGCTGATCACCCATGGGGCCAGCCGCGAGGCCGCCGCGGCCGAGCTGGCCGAGGCCTGCCGTCAGGTCGAGGTGTGGCCGGTGAAGACCAACGCCGCCTTCCTGGCACGCTGCGCCGACCATCCGGACTTCGTGGCCGGCCGGGTCGACACCGGGTTCATCGAGGCGCGGATCGACACGCTGGTTCCTGAGACTGAGCCGTCGCAGGACGCCAAGGCGGTCGCCGTGGCGGCGCTTCTGTCGCAGGCGGAGGACGACGAGTCCCCGTGGTCGCCGGCCGAAGGGCTAGCGGGCTTCCGCCTGAACCGCCAGGACCGCGCCCCGGTGCGCCTGGCTCATGACGGCAAGGTCGTCGAGGTCGCCGTGCCGGGCGAGGTCGAGGCCGACGTCCTGCTGGGCGAGGACGGCGAGATCGTCCTGTTCGAAGATGGCGAGGCCCTGGTCTTCTCGGCGCCGCGCGCCCAGGCCAGCGGCGAAGCCGGCGGCTCCAGCGACGGCGCGGTGCGTTCGCCCATGCCGGGCAAGATCGTCAGCGTCTCGGTGAAGGCCGGCGATACCGTCGCCAAGGGCCAGGCGCTGCTGGTGCTGGAGGCCATGAAGATGGAGCACGCCCTGACCGCGCCGTTCGACGGGGTGGTCGCCGAACTGGCTGCGACGACGGGCGCACAGGTTTCCGAAGGCGTCACTCTGGCGAGACTTCGAGCCGGCGGCTTAAGTCACAAGCATGGCTCTGAACATGATCAAGCTCTGCGTCGGTTGCGACACCGTCGAGGAGCTCCTCGAATGGCACAAGGAAGCCGATCGCCCCTGGATCATGCAGACGCGCATGACCCCGAAGCGGATCGACGAACTGCTTGAAGGCGGATCCCTGTACCGCGTGTTCAAGGGCGTCATCCTGTGCCGCCAGAAGATCATCGCCATCGATACGGTGGGAGAGGGTCAGGCGTCGCGTTGCGAGGTCACCCTCGACCGTGAGGTCATTCGCGTCGAGCCGCAGCCGCGCCGCGCCTTCCAGGGCTGGCGTTACCTGACTGGCGATGACGCGCCGCGTGATCTGGCCGTGGGCGACCTGGGCGACATGCCGCCCGAGCTGGCGCGGCAGCTGCGTGAACTCGGGGCTTGGTGAATTGGGCGCCTGCTGAAAGCGTCCACCGATTTCCGCTAAGCGGCGGATTGACCTGCGGCAATTGTGAACAACTCGGGCGGTTGCGTTGACCAAATCCGCCGGTCGGCTTCACTTATCGTTAACCCGAAATCGATTCGGGGTGCAGGAGGCTAAGTCATGTCGCAGGCGAACGTCATTGTCGTCGGCAACGAAAAAGGCGGGGCGGGCAAGTCCACCATCGCCGTCCACCTCGCAACCGCGCTGCTTCACGGCGGCGCCAAGGTCGCGATCATGGATCTCGATTTGCGTCAGTGCACCCTAGGTCATTTCTTCGCCAACCGTCGTGCGTGGGTGGCCGCCAAGGGTGTTGATCTGCCCATGCCGATCGACGCCACCTATGGCGAAGAAGGCGTGGCCCTGGCCCAGGCGTCCGACGAAGAGCAGATCGCCCGCTTCGAGGCGACCTTCGCCGAAGTCGCCCAACAGGTGGATTTCATCCTCATCGACACCCCGGGCGGCGACACCGCCGTCTCGCGCCTGGCTCACGGCCGGGCCGACCTGATCGTCACGCCGATGAACGACAGCTTCGTCGACTTCGACATGCTGGGCGTCGTCGACCCCGTCACCCTGGAAGTGACCCGCCCCAGCCTCTACGCCCAAACCGTGTGGGAAGCCCGCAAGGCGCGCGCCGCCTCGGCCGGCAAGGCGCTGGACTGGGTCGTCCTGTCGAACCGCATGGCGACGACCGAAGCCCGTAACCGCAAGCGCGTGAGCGACCGGATGCAGGCTCTGTCGCGCAAGACCGGTTTCCGCATGGGGCCGGGCCTGCGCGACCGTGTGATCTATCGTGAGCTGTTTCCGTTCGGTCTGACCATCGCCGACCTGTCGGCCCAGGTGCGACCGGTTCCGGTGTCGCTGACCCACGTGGCGGCGCGCCAGGAACTGCGGGCGCTGCTGCACTTCGTGGGTCTGTCAGGCTTCTCGGGCGAAGTTCTGCTCGCCGCCCAGTAAGGGCGTCGGGACCGTCGCATGCTCTATCTCGTCATCGGCGCGGGGCTCCTGGCCCTGCTTGTCTCGCTCGGCCGCGCCGGATCCTGGAGCCGGCTAAAGGGCGAGGGATGGCGCGTGGCCTTGGGGGCGGCGTCGATACCGCTCTTCTCGGTGGCGGCGTTCCTGGCGATCCGGGGCAGGTGGGGCACGGCTCTGGTGCTTCTGGTCGTGGGTCTCGGCCTGGCGTCAAGCGCGCGGGGCAGCCGGCCGCGCCATCAATCACAGCGCGCGGCGGTTCAGCCGGTCTCGGGCCTCTCCGCTCGTGAGGCGCGGGACATTCTCGGCGTCGAGGAGAGCGCTACCCCTGAACAGATACAGGCGGCCTATGGCCGCCTGATCCGCATGGCGCATCCCGACAAGGGCGGGACCGCCGGTCTGGCCGCGCAGCTGAACGCCGCGCGGGACCGTCTTCTGAAGCGCTAGGTGTCGTTTCCAAGAAGGTTGGTCACACGCTGCCAGGGTGTGAGGCCAGCGATGCCGGAGTGTGGTCGAGCCAGGTTGTAGCTGTCGGTCCAAGCCGTAACGGCGCGTGCGCGTTCGTCGGAAGAGGAATAGGGTCTGGCGTAGGCCCATTCACGCAGGCTGGTCTGGATGAAGCGTTCGGCCTTGCCATTGGTGCGTGGGGTGTAGGGCCGGGTTCTGAGATGCCGGGCTCCGGCGAGTTTGAGAGCGGCGGCGAACTGCCTTGAGCAGTAGGCTGCGCCGTTGTCGGTCATCACCCGCTCGACCTGGACGCCTTGTCGGCTGAGCCAGGCCAGAGCGCGTTGCAGGAAGGCGGTCGTGTCGTCCTGCCGCTCGGACCCCAAGATTTCCGTGTAGGCCAGACGCGAGGCGTCATCGACGCAGACGTGCAGGAACTCCCAGCCGGCGCGGTATGATCGACCCAGTCGGCGATCTTTGGTGATGCGGTGACCTTCGGTGGTGAACCGATTGAGCTTCTTGATGTCCAGATGGATCAGCTCGCCAGGCCGTGAGCGCTCATAGCGGATGACTGGAGCCTTGGGCTCAAGCATCTTCAGTTTGCCCAGACCCAGGCGACGCAAGACCAGGCCGACAGTCGAGCGGGCCATGCCCAGCCCCCGGGCTATGACCGGTCCGGTCATCCGCTGGCGGCGCATCGCTTCGATCTGGGCCTGGCGGTCCGCCGAGACACGAAGGGGGCATCGCCGCGGCGCTGAACTGCGGTCATGCAATTGCCGATCACCCGTGCGATGTCGGGCCAGCCATCGGTAGGCGCAGCGTCGTGATACGCCGCTCGCCGACGCTGCCCGAGCCACCGGCCAGCTGTCATCCTCAATACGGCTGATCATCAAGGCTCGACCAACTGGCGTCAGCCGAGCATTCTTATGGACGTTCATCCGGGGCCTCCGGAGCTAGAAGTTGTTGTGTCGCAACTCCAGCCTCTCAGCTCCGCCCCGGGTGAACAACCTTCATAGCTTCGACAGCTAGGCCTTAAGGCTTCACGATCATGCACACCTGACGCTGGGCGGTCAGGGTGGCGCAGGCGCGTTGGGCGCCGTCAGCCGAGAAGCCGCTAAAGCGGGCGCGGAACGAACCGCCGGGACCGGCTTCCACCTGGCCGTTCGCATTGGCGAAGACCTTGGCGAACTTCTTCTCTGTGATCTGCAGCTGCTTGCCGGCCAAAGACTTCTGCTTGAAGGCGCCGACCTGGACCTTGTAGGCGCCGGCGGACTTGGCCGGCATCTTCTTCTGGACCGTCACCTTCGGCGGCTTGGCCGGGTTTTCGGTCAGGACAATCTTCAGATTGTCTTGCTCGGAGTCGCCCTGCTCGATGGACGGACGCATGATCGGGCCGGTCGGTTCCGGCTCGAACAGGTTCTGGGCGACGGTGATCCGTTCGCCGCGGCTGCGGCGCTTGATCACGTCGAAGCCGGTCAGCAGCAGGTCCTCGACGCTGTTGTCACGCGAGGCGCCCGACGGGCCGCCCAGCACGACGGCGATCAGGCGGCGGTTGTTCTGCACGGCCGAGGCGGCGAGGTTGTAGCCGGAGGCGTTGGTGAAGCCGGTCTTGAGACCGTCCACGCCCGGCATCTTGCCCAGCAGCTTGTTGTGGTTACGCATGGCCTGGCCGCGCACGACGGCGTTCTGCTGGCCGAAATAGGAGTAGTACTGGGGATAGTCGCGCATGACCGCGCGAGACAGGATCGCCAGGTCGTGGGCGGTCGAGATCTGGCGGCTGTCCGGCAGGCCCGAGGCGTTCACGAAGCGGGTGTTCTCCATGCCCAGCTCCTGCGCGCGCAGGGTCATCATGGCGGAGAAGCGGGTTTCGGTGCCGCCCAAACGCTCGGCCATGGCCACGGCCATGTCGTTGGCCGACTTCAGCGCCATGGCGCGGAGAACTTCATCGACAGTGATGCGCGAACCGGCGCGCAAGCCCAGCTTGGTCGGCTGTTGGGCGGCGGCGCGCGGGGAGACCACGATCTCGTCCGTGAGGCGCATCTTGCCTTCGGCCAGCGCCTCGAACGCCATGTACATGGTCATCACCTTGGTGATGGAGGCGGGATACCGCGGGCTGTCGCCGCGTTTGGAATAGAGGATCTCGCCCGAGTTGGCGTCCATCACGATGGCCGCGTAACGCGGCTCGGAAGTGGAGACCTTGAGGATTGGCGCGGCCGTCGCGGCGGAAGCCGAGACGATCAGGCCGGCGGCGAGGCCGAATGCGGTAAGCAGGCGGCGGGCGTGCTGGGTCATGCGCGGCGTCCGTCGTTGGAATCACAAGGCGCCACCGGCGCCGGACGAATGTCTAACATGCGCATCGTAGGGTTTCGTTAAAGTTAAAGGATCGTGAGCGATTTGGCCGCAGGGCGGAATTCGTGAGGAATTACAGCGACGCTTGCGATTGTGCGCTGCACAAATTCCGATTGACTGCTGCACTGCAACATGAGACTGTCCCTGCATACCGGATCCGCCAGAGCTCCGCCCATTTCCACACCGGGAGATTTCCGATGGCCGCCACCACCGAGACCCTGAAGACCACCGTCGAGCAATTCACCACCGCCGGCAACCAAGCGTTCAAGGACAATATCGAGAAGTCCCTGGCCGCCCTGAACGAAATGAACGTTCACTCCAAGAAGAACCTGGAAGCTGTCGTCGCTTCGGTCACCGCCGCCACCAAGGGCGCCGAAGCTCTGGGCGCCCAGGCCATCGCGTTCTCGAAGAAGTCGGTCGAAGATCAGGTGAGCGCCGCCAAGACCCTGGCCTCGGCCAAGAGCGTGCAGGAAGCCATCGAGCTGCAGACCGCCTTCGCCAAGACGGCGATGGAGACCTATCTGGCCGAAGTCGGCAAGTGGACCGAGACCGTTTCGGCCTCGGTGAAGGAGTCGGTCCAGCCGCTGAACGAGCGCGTCACCGCCGCCGTCGAGCGCGTGCAGGCCGCCCGCTAAGCCACAAGGCGTCCCCCGACGCGCAGAAGGCCCGCCCCGAAAGGGTGCGGGCCTTCTGTCATTTCGGGCTCCTGCTTTGCCGCGCGGGCGTGGCGCTGTATTCATGGCGGCGATCCGTAGGAGTCCCTTATGAGCCAAGTCGAACAACGCCTCGCCGCCATGGGCGTCACGCTGCCGGAACCCGGCGCGCCGATCGCCAACTACGTGCCCTTCGTCCGCAGCGGAAACCTCGTCCACATCTCGGGCCAGGTGTCGCGCGACGCGGCCGGCGGCATCACCGGCATCGTGGGTGAGGATGTCGATCTGGCCACCGCCCAAAAGGCTGCCCGCCTGTGCGGCATCAACCTGCTGGCGCAGATGAAGGCGGCCGCCGGCGGCGACCTGGACCGCGTGGTCCGCGTCGTAAAGCTGGGCGGCTTCGTCCAGGCGGGCCCGTCGTTCTTCGACATCCCGCAGGTGGTCAACGGCTGCTCTGACCTGATGGTCGAAGCGCTGGGCGACGCTGGCCGTCACGCCCGTTCGGCCGTGGGCGTCTATCGCTTGCCGCTGAACTTCGCGGTGGAGGTCGACGCCGTGGTGGAGATCAAGTGATGCGCCCGCGCGAACGGCCTCCTGTCGAAACCTTCGGCGAGGCCTGGGAGCGCTTGTTCGAACCCGCGGTGGCGCACCGCGGGCTCTGGTCGCAAGATGGCGCGCCGGAGAATTCATTGGCGGCTTTCCAGGCCGCCTGCGCCGGAGGTTATGGCGTGGAGCTGGACGTCCAGCTCTCCGCCGATGGCGAGGCCATGGTCTTCCATGACGATCGCCTGGACCGAATGTGCGGCGTCGAGGGGCGGATTGCCGATCACACCGCCGCCGATCTTTCGCAACTTCGCCTGGCGGGTACGGAAGAGACCATCCCAAGCCTGGCGGAAGTGCTGGTCCACATCGGCCATCGCGCCATGGTTCATATCGAGTTGAAGACCCCGTTCGGCGAGGTCGGGCCGCTGGAGAAGCGGGTCTGCGAGGTTCTGATCGATCACAACGGCCCGACGGCGGTGATCGGCTTCAATCCCTATTCCCACGCCTGGTTCGCCGACCATCATCCCCAGATCCTTCGGGGGCTCGACAGTTATAGCTGGGCCGACAAGGGTGCGGAGAAGCTGGCGCCGGAGCTGCGCAAGTCGCTGGCGGCGCTGGAACATGTGGCCATCGCCCGCCCGGACTTCCTGGCGCTCGGCCTCGACATGCTGCCCTCGGCCAAGGCGGGCGAACTGCGCGCCGGCGGCATGCCGATCATCGCCTGGACCGTACGGTCGCCCGACCAGTGGGACCGGGTGAAGGACCATTGCGACAACCTGATCTTCGAGGGCTTTCGCGCGTGAGTTCCTTGCGGCCCGCGGTCCGCGTTCATCGCCGCATCAGTGAAATCGGCAAGGAGGCTTGGGAGGCGTGCGCCGCCGCCCATGGCGATCCGTTCGTCTCGTATGATTTCCTCCACGCCCTGGAGGAGAGCGGTTGCGCGGTGGAGCGCACTGGCTGGGCGCCGCAGCACATGGTCGTCGAGGACGACGACGGGGCCATCGCGGCAGTGATGCCGCTTTATCTGAAGTCCCACAGCCAGGGCGAGTACGTCTTCGACCATTCCTGGGCCGAGGCCTATGAGCGGGCCGGCGGGCGGTACTATCCCAAGCTCCAATGTTCGGCGCCGTTCTCGCCGGTGACGGGGCCGCGACTGATCGTACGGTCCGGCGTGGACGTCGGCGCCGCGCGGGCTCTGCTGCTGGGCGGGGCTCTGCAGCTTTGCCAGCGCATGGAGGCCTCATCCCTGCATGTGACCTTTCCAACGGAAGCCGAGTGGTCGTGGATGGGCGGGCAGGGGATGCTGCTGCGGCAGGACCAGCAGTATCACTGGCACAACAACGGCTACGCGGTCTTCGACGACTTCCTGGCGGCGCTGTCCTCCAACCGACGCAAGACGATCCGGCGGGAGCGGCGGGATGCTCGGGCGGGGTTGGAGATCGTCGCCCTGACTGGCGCCGACCTGACCGAGGAACACTGGGACGCCTTCTACGGGTTCTACATGGACACCGGTGGTCGCAAGTGGGGCCGGCCCTATTTGAACCGCACCTTCTTTTCGCTGCTGGGCGAGCGGATGGCCGATCGGGTGCTGCTGATCATGGCGCGGCGGGACGATCAGTGGATCGCCGGTGCGCTGAACCTGATCGGCGACGATTGTCTCTACGGCCGCCACTGGGGGTGCGTGGAGGACGTGCCGTTTCTGCACTTCGAGCTCTGCTACTATCAAGCCATCGAACATGCGATCCGCCTGGGGCTGCCGCGCGTGGAGGCCGGCGCTCAGGGGCAGCACAAGATCGCGCGCGGCTACCTGCCCACCGCCGTCTATTCCGCGCACTGGATCGCCGATCCTGCCTTGCGCGATCCGGTGGCCCGCTATCTGGAGCGGGAACGCGAGGCCGTGCAGGACGACATGGACATGCTGGCGGCCGAGTTCTCGCCCTTCAAACATTCGGAGATGACGAAATGAGCCTGAACGGGACCTACGACGAGGGAAACATCTTCGCCAAGATCGTGCGCGGCGAGATGCCGGCGGTGAAGGTGTTCGAGGACGATCAGGTCCTGGCGTTCATGGACGTCTTCCCGCAGTCCAAGGGCCATGCCCTGGTGATCTCCAAGACCTCCAAGGCGCGTAATCTCCTGGAAGCCGAGCCGCAGACCGTGGCCGCCGTCGGCGCTGCGACGCAGAAGCTGGCCCAGGCGGTGACGGCGGCTTTGAAGCCCGACGGCGTGGTGGTGACCCAGTTCAACGGCGCCCCTGCCGGGCAGACGGTGTTTCACCTGCATTTCCACGTGATCCCCCGCTACGAGGGCGAGGCGCTGGGCCGGCACGGCGAGGGCATGGCCGATGTAGAAGAGCTGAAGGTTCTGGCGGCGAAGATCGCGGCTGAGCTCTAGCCGAACAGACGGTCGAGGGCGGGACGCTTGATCGCCGCCTCGATCGCCGACCACAGCACGGCGACTTCCTGCGCGGCGGGATCTCTGGGGCTCCACTCCAGGGTCGAACGTCCTTGGGCGATGGCCTGCTGGAACATGACGCGAGAGCGCAGGCCGGTCGGCGCGATCGACAGGCCGGTGAAGCGCAGGGCCTCGATAGCCTTGAGAACGGCCGGCGCCTCCAACCCATTTCGGCGTGCCGGAGCCTGGTTCAGCACGATCATCGACGGTTTGCCCAGGCGGCGGACCATCTCGGCCGAGCGGGTGATGGAAGCGATGTCCAGGAAGCTTGGCCGGCAGACCAGGATGCAGAAGTCGACACAATTGGCGATCTGAACCACCTCGGCCTCGGGCGCGGCGGGCGTGTCGATGAAGAGATAGTCCATGTCCGCACGCTCTGCGGCGGATCGGATCTGAAAGACCTTGCCGGCGCTCGTCTCAGCCAAGTCGGGACCAGGCCCGCTGCGGGCGCGAAGGCTGTCCGTGGCCGATCTTTGCGGATCGGCGTCGGCGAGGGTGACCGCGCGACCGGCCAGGTGGGCGGCGATCGCCAGGTTGACGGCCAGGGTCGTCTTGCCGGCGCCGCCCTTACGCGAAAGCACTGCGATCGTCTTCACGGGTCGCCTCCTTAAGGCGGAACGATGAGCACCTCACTGGGAACAGAAAAATCCACGCGAACGGCGTAGAGCCAAAAGAGCGTTGGGACGCTGCTCTTGAGGCACACGGCAGTCTAGCTGGAACTATGCGACACGGGCGCGACGCATTGACACGCCACAGCTTGATTAGACTTGCCAGAACTCAAGCGCGCCAAGGGAAACAACCGCGCGGCGAAACATCATAGCGGCGTCCGGCGGAGAAGCTGCGGGCGGCGTTGGGTCACCGATTCATGTAATCTAAATCGCACACGGGTTTTGCTGTGGCTGAACGCCATGATCCAGAGCCTCAACCCGTTCCGAAGACCAAAGGACGCACCGCTCCCGACCCAGGAGCTGGCGACGTTCTATTCGCCCGTGGTGCGGACCTATCTTCTGGCCGTCGCGGGCTACTATTCGCTGATCACCGCCGTACACGCCGGCGTCGAGAAGGGCTCGCTGCTCTGGCTGCTGGTTGCTCTGTCCGCCAGCGCCGTCGCGGCCTGCCTTGTCGCCTGGAAGTGGGTGTCGAAGCCCAATACCCGCCTGTGGCGGCTGGAGATTGGCGCCTTGGTCGGCAACGCCGCGCTGTTCGGCAATGTGCTCGTCTATCTGCAGACCCATCCGCTGGAGACCCACAAGCTGGTCTACTTCGTGTTGATGGCCATGGCCTTCGCCACGTCGGGACCAAGCCGTCGAGTGGTCTATGCGAGCGTGGCCCTGTCGCTGGGCAGCATGATCGCCCTGGCCGATATGGCGGGGCCGGGGATCGGTGAGCAGTATCAGTTCATCGCCCTGGCCGGTGCTTTCGCCGCGATCGGCATGGCCGCCCTGATGCGCGGGGCTATCACCCGTGAGGTGCGGGCGCGCCTGGCGACCGAGGCGTTGAACCGCCAGATCGAGCACGAACTGTCTCGCACCGAGGCCTGGCGTCGGCGCGCTCATGAGCTGGCCCTGCGCGAACAGGCGGCCAATCGGGCCAAGACCGAGTTTCTGGCGACCATTACGCACGAGCTGCGCACGCCCTTGAACGGGGTGCTGGGGATGGCACAGGCCATGGCCCACGGTCCTTTGGACGCCACCCAGCGCGCGCGCCTCGAGACCATCCGGGGCTCGGGCCATGCGCTGCTGGGTCTGATCAATACCGTGCTGGATATCTCCAAAATCGAGGCCGGACGGTTGGAGCTGTCAGAGACGGTCTTCGACCTGCGGGCGTTCACCAAGGAGTTGGGCGACCTCTACAAGGCGCTGGCCAAGGAGAAGGGGCTCGCGTTCAGCCTGACTCTGGACGATGGCGGCGCTCGCTGGCGGCTCGGCGACGAAGCACGTCTGCGCCAGGTGCTGAGCAACCTGTTGTCCAACGCGCTGAAATTCACTGAGAAGGGCTCGGTCACCGCGACGATCGTCTGCGCTGGCGATCAGATGCTCTGCAATGTCACGGATACCGGGGTCGGCATCGCCGGGGATCAGGCGCCGCGCCTGTTCGAGAAGTTCGTCCAGGCGGACGCATCGACCACGCGGCGGTTCGGGGGCACGGGGCTGGGCCTGGCAATCTGCAAGGAGATCATCGGCCTGATGGGCGGGTCGATCTACTTCGACAGCAAGCCAGGCGAAGGCTCGTGCTTCACCTTCGACACGCCGCTGCCCGTCGCCGATCCGGAAGAAGCCAGCAAGGGCCGGGTCGAGCAGGCCAGCCTGAGCGACGCGCCGCTGGAGGACCTGCGGGTGCTGGTGGCTGACGACAACGCCACCAACCGGCTGGTGATCCAGACCCTGCTGCGCCAATTTGGCATCGAATGCGCCATGGCCGAGGGCGGCGAGGACGTTCTGGCCGCGTGGGACAGCGAGCGGTGGGACCTGATCCTGATGGACATCCACATGCCGCGCATGGACGGCCTGACCGCGACCCGCCGTATCCGCGCGGCCGAGGCGTCCAAGGGACGCGAGCGCACGCCCATCGTGGCGATCACCGCCAGCGTGCTGAGCCATGAGACCCAGGCCTATCTGGCGGCGGGGATGGACGACTACATCGCCAAGCCCATCGACCTGGACCACCTGTTGACCGTCATCGAGCGGGTGCTGAGCGGACAGGGCGCCGGGCAGACGGCCGCCCGGGCCTAGCTCGCCTGATCAGAACCTGGCGTTGACGCCGAAGAAGAACCGGCGCCCCAGCACGTCATAGGTCGACGGGTCAGTGTTGGAGTTGGAGTAGCTCGTATAATAGGGCGGGCTCTTGTCGCCGATGTTGTTGACGCCGAACCGCAGGGTGGCGCGCTCGTCCAGCGTCCAGGTCCCGAAGACGTCGAAGATGTCGTACTTGGGCGCGTTCAGGGCGGTGGCGCTGAACACCGGGATGCTGCGGGTGTCCAGCATGCCGTCGATGTGCCGCCAGCGCAGGCTGGCGCGGATCGGGCCGACCGAATAGGTCACCGACGAGGTCGACTTCCATTCCGGCAGCGTCGCGCCGGACAGGTCGCCGCCGATGCTGCCGGCGTATTCGACGAAGGCCGTGCCAGGGCGGTTCTGCTTCTTGAACTCTTCCAGCTTGCTGACGACCACGTTGAACGCCAGATCGCCCGCGGAGGCCGGCAGGCCCAGGTCGGAGAGGTCGAAGCCCCAGTCGAACTGAACATCGACGCCCGAGGTCTTCTGGCCGGCGAGGTTCACCTGGTTCAGCTGGACGCCGGTGATGTTGCCGTTGGGCAGGCGGCGGAACAGCGAGCAGTAGAAATTGTTCGGGTCGTACGTTGGGTTGGAGCCGTCGCTGTTGAAGCAGGACGGCACGATGTTCGCTACGGCGAGGGTGCCGACCATGTCCTTGACCTCGATGTCGTAGTAGTCGACCGCGAGGCTGAGGCGGCGCAGGAAGGGCTGGTCGACCTTGGGCGACCAGACGGCGCCGACGGTGAAGCTGTCGGCGGTTTCTTCGGTCAGGTTCGGATTGCCGCCGGTCAGGATTTCCACCTGCGTCGAGGCCTGCTGGAAATTCTGGTAGATGCCCGAGGGAAGGCCTTGGGCGAGGCAGAGCGCCTGAACCTGGCTGGCGTTCGCTCCCGCACGGAACGACGAGCGCATGTCGCAGGGGTCGCCCGCCGTGGTCGCGCCACCCGGCGTGCCGACGCCGGAGAAGCCGAGAGATTGCGGCGAGAACAGCTCGGCGATGTTGGGCGCGCGGACGGCGCGCTGATAGCCGCCGCGGAACAGCAGGGAGTCGATCGGACGCCAAGTGCCGTCCGCCTTCCACGCCTTGGCCGTGCCGATGGTGTTGTAGTCGGCGATGCGGCCGCCGAGGCCGATCTCCAAGCTGCGCGCCAACGGCATGTCGACCAGCAGCGGGATCAGCAGTTCGCCGTAGAGCTCCTTGGACGAGATCTCGCCCTTCACCGGCACGGCCGGGTTGAAGCCGACGAGGTCGGGCCCCTGGAGTAGGGCGTCGGGGGCGTAGTCGAACTCGTCCTCGCGATACTGGCCGCCGACCGAGAACTTCAGGTCGCCGGCGGGCAGGGCGAACAGGCCGCCGGTGACGTAGCCTTCCACCACGCCCTGGGTGATCGAAGTGTCATTGGCCACATCGCGGGCGATGTAGGCGGCGCAGCCCGGGCTGACCTTGCCGGCGCCGAAGATGTTGAAGCCGCCGCAGATGGAGGCGCCGCCGTCAGCGGCGAAGGTCAGGGTGCGCATGGCGGCGCGGCTGACGTTACCCGATTGCTCCTCCGTATGGTTCATCTCGCCGTAGCTGGCGTAGACGTCCCACTTCCAGTCGCGCACGCCGACATCGCCGCGCAGGCCGGCGACGATCTGGAAGGTCTCGTAGGTGTTTTCCGACAGACGGCCGCCCACCTCGCTGAAGGCGCGGCGCGGATAGAAGGCTGCGGTCGGACTAGCCCGCGAGGCGAGCAGGGTGCGCAGGTCCTCGGGGATGTAGGGGTTGGTGGTCGGCACCACGATGTCCGGCCCGGGAGGCGCGCCATCGGACGCCGAGGCCGGGCCGAGCTGGCGGGAAACGTCGTAGCTGACGTAGGAGACCGTGCCGTAGGCCTCGATCTTGTCGCTTACGTCATAGCGTCCGGTGGCGAACAGCGACCAGCGTTCCAGCGGCAGATTCAGGTAGCGGTAGTCGGCGCTGTTTAAGGTGTAGCTGGACGGATCGTAACCGGGCATCTGGACGCCGCGGTAATTGCGCACCGGGGAGGTCGAGAACAGCGTGCCGTCGCTGTTGAAGCTGAGATTGGCGCCGCGGGCCACCGAGCCGGCGGCCAGGCCATAGCGTGCGAACACCGCGTCCATGGCTGCCTGGGTCGGCAGATTGGTCGCGCCGCCGGCGTTGGAGGTCGGATCGAAGCGGCCATCCGGGATGGTTGCTGCGCCCGATGGCGTAAGGCCGGTGTTGAGGACCGAATAGCCGATGGCCGCCCAGTCGCGGTCCGAAGCCACCAGGCCTTCGCGCTCCTCGTAGCTGCCGACGACGGCGATGTTGCCGCGCTGGAAGTTCTTGCCCCAGCCGAGGCTGACGCTGGTCTGGGCGGCGTCGCTTTCATCTGTCAGGCCGTACTGGGCGTCGAGCTGGAAGCCTTCGAAGTCGCGCTTGAGCTTGAAGTTGACCACGCCGGCGATGGCGTCGGAGCCATAGACCGCCGATGCGCCGCCGGTGATCGTCTCGATGTTCTCGATCAGGAAGGTCGGAACTGTATTGAGGTCCACCACGGCGTTGGGATTGCCGGCGACCATGCGCCGACCGTCGAGCAGGACCAGTGTGCGGGTTGGGCCCAGGCCGCGCAGGTTGGCGTAGGCCTGACCGGGGGTGGTGACGAAGTTGGTGGTGTTCGTCCCGGCGCCGTTCGAGGCGACGAACTGGGGCAGCTGGTTGAGGGTGTTCTCGATCGTGACCATGCCGGTGGCTGTGATCTGGTCGCGACCGATGGTGACGATAGGGCTTTCGGAGACGTAGTCCTTGCGGGCGATCCGCGAGCCGGTGACCACGACTTCGGAGATATCTGAACTGGCGTCCTGGGCCAGGGCCGGAGCCGCCACGCCGAGAGAGAAGGCGCTGGCTAGAGCGCTTGCGCAAAGCAGACCCGAACGCGTGATCGTCATGATGTGTCCCCAATGGACGCCCCCTCAGGCATCCTCCGTCACCTCGAAGGGTGATTCTGAGTTCAGGGTACTCGTCGCGCGGAGGTGGAATCTATGACGCCGACGACACATTCGTGACTTTTGACGAACGTGGGAATTTCATGAGCAGCCTTCGCGCCAGGGCTTAGGCCTCTTCAAGCCCGAGGGTGGCCGGGGCCCGTTCAGAGGGGAAGGCCACGACGTTCTGAGACCCGCTGTGTCCGTGCCACCAGGCGCGGTAGCCGAAGCTCTTGAGCAGGGTCAGGCTGGGCGGTTCGCCGCCGGGGGCGCGGTGGCATTCCATGTAGAGGATCGGGCGCAGGGTCCGCAGGGTGTCGCTCGCGCCGGTCAGCACGTCTTTCTCCATGCCTTCCACGTCGATCTTGATCAGATCGCACGCCGACAGATTGAGGCCGTCGATGGTGAGCACCGGGACGGTGTCGCTCCTTTGCGCCACGGGTAGGTTGTCGGCGCCCTCCCACCCGGACACCAGCGACATGATCCCGAAGTTGCTGGGCCGGTCATAGGAGACCTCCGGCACCTCGATGAAGCCGGGTTCAGCGCCGACAGCGGCCATGTGGCACCAGGCATTGGCCCAACTGTTCATCGCGACGCTGGCGACCATCGACTGGAACATCACACGCTGGGGCTCGAAGGCGTAGACGCGTCCCTGCGGGCCGACGAAATTGCAGAAGGCCAGGGTATGGCTGCCCATGTTGGCGCCGACATCGAGGACGGTCTGCCCCGGCTTGATCAACTGAGACAACAAATCGAGTTCGTCCCCGGACCACGACCCCGTCTCGCGCACCCCGGCGGTGACATAGAGGTCGTGGCGGTTGAGGACCATGGGGCCGAAGCGCGACTGGAGGACTTCGTTCATATCGCCAGCGCCGGCGACCTCGCGTTGGATGGGTGGTCCTTTCACGAGGATGTTCAGATCGTCGTCGGTCAGGCGTCTTGCGCCATGCCGGGTGAAGGCTCGCCAAAGGCCGACGCCCAGGGCCAGCGGCGTCGAGCGCCAGGGGCCTGACATCGCCCTAAGAGCCTCGTTCAGGAATGCGTGGGCCGCCGGGCCGCGCCGGACGGCGATCGCCTGGCTGTCGATCTGATCCCATAGCAGCCCGTCGACGACCCGCACGGCGACGCCCTCGTCCAGGCTCGGCAGGAGCGTCTCCGGCGAATCCCGCACGATAGAGGAGGGCGGCGTGAAGATGAGGTCGCCGCCTGGCGTGGCGGATAGTTCCTTCAAGCGCGCCATCGCCGTCCACGCGGCCAGGGCCCGCAGATCATCCTGGGTGGAGCCGATCAGGTGTTCCGCGGACCAGGAGACGGTCGGCTGTTCGGCGGCGGCGTTCAAGACCGCCAGGGCGGATGGCGAGGGGTTGCAGGCGAGAACATGCAGACGCCAGTCCGCTGCGACTTCACCCATGGAGCTGGCGAGCCGCAGCGCTTCATCGACGCCGTCATCGTCCAAGGCCAGCGTCAGGATCGTCGGCTGCTCGGCGTCGATCCGCAGCGGAGGGATCGCGGGCGACGCATCGAAGGCGGCGAAGGTGTTGTCCGTCGGGCGGCCCAGGCGCTCCTGCGCGGCGGCCAGGCATAGGGCTCCGACGACGCTTCGCCCCTCGCTCGTGGCGACCGCCTGGTTCGCGGCCGCGGCGCATCGATCCCAGGCGCCGGTCTGGAGAGTGACCACGGCCAGGCCTTCCCACGCCTCGACGTGGCTGGGATTGCAGGCGACGGCTCGTTCGAAGCAGGTCGCGGCGACGGCTGGATCAGCCTGCGCGCGAAGGATCAGGATAGCGCAGTTGTGGTGGTGCGGCGCGGCGCGCGGAGCCCCCTGAACCGCCGCCTGCAGGCATTCGAAGGCATGGCTGAAATCGCCCATCTCCGCGGCGGCAACTCCCTCGTAGGCGCAGGTGATGAACAGGGGGTCGTCGCCGACGACGGCACGCACGGCTTCGGCGAGGCTTCGCATGGATTGGAAACGGTCGAACCGTTCGTGGCGCAGTACCTGGACGATGTACTCGAAGTGCTGGGGCGGAATTGTTCCCAGCAACGCCTCGGGCGTTGGCAGCGACCAAGTCAAGGACTTGGCCAGGTGCACGCTAGCCGCTCGCCGATACTCGGAATCAATCATGGCGCTAATCTAACGCGGGTTCACGAGGTATCCATGACTATCGCGTGGGGCGGCGCCTAATTCGAGAAAGCCTGCGTCAGTCTGGCGTCAGCGGACGCATGAAGGTGCGTTCGTGGCGCAGAACGCATCCGCTTTCATCACGGATCTGGTCGGCGGCGACGAAGTCAGGATCGAAGTCGAAGCGCTTTCGGTACAGCTCATAGGCGGCCAGGCTTTCGAAGCTGAAGAGCGCGAGCGCGCGGTCGCTGGCGCCCTCGGAAGGCAGGAAGTAGCCGTGGTGTGTTCCGCCATGCTGGTTCACCAGCTTCATCCACGCCTGAGCGAAACGCTCGAAAGCCTCCAGCTTGGCGGGATCAATCACGTATTCGACGACGCAGGTGATCATCCGGCGCTCCTGTCGGAAACGAAAACGGGAGGCGCCGCATAGCGCCTCCCGTGTGAAAGTCAGTCCCTAGGCCAGAGCGTCGTCTGGCTTCTTGCGGCGACGACGGGGAGGCGAAGGGGCCTCGTCCGTGGCGTCGTCAGCGGCATCAGGGCCAACGGCCGCGTCGTCGATCTCGAAGGCGATCTTGGCGTCCTTGAGGATGACCTTGACGTGGCCGCCCTTGGCGAGACGTCCGAACAGGATGTCGTCGGCCAGGGGCTTCTTGATGTGCTCCTGGATGACGCGAGCCAGCGGACGGGCGCCGTAGAGCTCGTCGAAGCCGTTCTTGGCCAGCCAGTCGGCCGCGTCGTCGGACAGTTCGATGGTCACGTTGCGGTCGGCCAGTTGGGCCTCCAGCTGCATGACGAACTTCTGCACGACCTGGCGAATGACGTCCTGGTTCAGCGGCTTGAACGTCACGATGGCGTCCAGGCGGTTGCGGAACTCCGGCGTGAAGATCCGCTTCAGGGCCGCTTCTTCCTCGCCGTCCACCTTGCCGCGGCCGAAGCCGATCGATTGGCGTTGGGCGTCAGAGGCGCCGGCGTTGGTGGTCATGATCAGGACCACGTTGCGGAAATCGACCTTCTTGCCGTTGCTGTCGGTCAGGGCGCCGTTGTCCATCACCTGCAGCAGGATGTTGTAGACGTCCTGGTGCGCCTTCTCGATCTCGTCGAGGAGGACGATGGCGTGCGGGTGCTGATCGACGGCGTCGGTCAGCTGGCCGCCCTGGTCGAAGCCCACATAGCCAGGAGGCGCGCCGATGAGGCGGCTGACCGTGTGGCGCTCCATGTACTCGGACATGTCGAAGCGGAGCATCTCGATGCCGAGGGTGGAGGCCAGCTGCTTGGCGGCTTCGGTCTTGCCGACGCCCGTGGGGCCAGTGAACAGGTAGCAGCCGATGGGCTTGTTCGGGTCACGAAGGCCGGCGCGAGCCAGCTTCATGGCGCTGGACAGCTGCACCAGGGCGTCGTCCTGCCCGAACACCGCGCGCTTCAGATCGGTTTCCAGCTGACGCAGGGCCTCGGTGTCGGTCTTGGAGACCGACTTCGGCGGAATGCGGGCGATCTTGGCGACGACGCCTTCGATCTCCTTGACGCCCAGGGTCTTCTTGCGGCGGCCTTCCGGCAGCAGCATCTGCGAGGCGCCGGCCTCGTCGATCACGTCGATGGCCTTATCCGGCAGCTTGCGGTCGGTGATGTAGCGGGCCGACAACTCAACGGCGACCTTCAGGGCGTCGTTAGTGTACTTCAGCTTGTGGAAGTCCTCGTAGTAGGTCTTCAGGCCCTTGAGGATCTTGATCGTGTCCTCGACCGTCGGCTCGTTCACGTCGATCTTCTGGAAGCGACGCACCAGGGCGCGATCCTTCTCGAAGTGCTGACGAAACTCCTTGTAGGTCGTCGATCCCATGCAGCGCAGCGTGCCCGAGGCCAGGGCCGGCTTCAGCAGGTTGGAGGCGTCCATGGCCCCGCCGCTGGTGGCGCCGGCGCCGATGACGGTGTGGATCTCGTCGATGAAGAGCACCGCGTTGGGGTGGTTCTCCAGTTCCTTGACCACCTGCTTGACGCGTTCCTCGAAGTCGCCGCGGTAGCGGGTGCCGGCCAGCAACGCGCCCATGTCGAGCGAGAAGATGGTGGCCTGCGCCAGCACCTCCGGCACCTGGCCGGTGATGATCTTGCGGGCCAGGCCCTCGGCGATGGCGGTCTTGCCCACGCCGGGGTCGCCCACGAGCAGCGGGTTGTTCTTGGTGCGGCGGCACAGGATCTGGATCGCGCGCTCGACCTCGGCCGAACGACCGATGAGCGGATCGACCTTGCCCTGCTTGGCCTTCTCGTTGAGATCGACGCAATAGGCTTCGAGAGCCTCGCCGCCGGTCTTAACGGCGGGCTTGTCCTCGTCATTCTCGACGGCGGCGGCCCCCTTGGTGGCCTTGGTCTCGGAAGCGCCGGCCTTCTTGGCGATGCCGTGAGCGATGAAGTTCACCGCATCGTACCGCGTCATGTCCTGTTCCTGCAGGAAGTAGGCGGCGTGGCTTTCACGTTCGGAGAAGATGGCGACGAGCACGTTGGCGCCCGACACCTCGTCGCGGCCCGAAGACTGGACGTGGATGACGGCGCGCTGGATTACGCGCTGAAAGCCGGCGGTGGGTTTGGCGTCTTCACCGTCCTCGACGATGAGAGACTTCAGCTCCACGTCGAGATAGTTGGTGAGGCTTTTCTTGAGGGCGGCGAGATCGACGTCGCACGCGCGCATCACCCCGGCGGCGTCCTCGTCGTCGGTGAGCGAGAGCAGCAGGTGCTCAAGCGTCGCGTATTCATGTTTGCGCTGGTTGGCGTAAGCCACCGCGCGATGCAGGGATTCCTCGAGCGGACGAGAAAAAGACGGCATCCGGTCTCCTAGTCCTTTTCCATAGTGCACTGCAGCGGATGCTGGTGCCGGCGAGCTGTATCCGTGACTTGGGCGACCTTGGTTTCCGCGACTTCGTAAGTGAACACGCCGCACACCCCGACGCCGTTCTGATGAACGTGGAGCATGATGCGAGTCGCTTCCTCGCGGTTCTTGTTGAAGAAGCGTTCGAGGACGTACACGACGAATTCCATCGGCGTGTAGTCGTCGTTCAGGATGAGCACGCGGTACAGCGAAGGCTTCTGCGTCTTCGGTTTCGTCTGAGTGACGATGGCCGAACCCGCCCCGTTGTTCTGTCCTACGCCCGCGCGCTCCGGCATCAATCAAGGTCTCCCGACAGGACGAAGCAGTCCGTCGTTCTGGGGATTAGATATGAAAAGCGCGGCGCATTGGAAGGGTCCTCGTCACCACATCTTTTTCGCGAAGGCGAAATGGGTGTGGGAAACGATCACTTTTTGCGGCGCAGCGCACGTCCGGTGACCAGGGCGTCGGCGCCGAACTTGGCGCGCAGGGCGTCCATGGCTCGCTCGCCCGACAAGGCGCGGCGCTCTTCGCCGGCGAAGAAGTCCGAGGCGGCCTGCTCGGCGTCGACGAATTCGGTGAGGCCGGCGCCAATGAGGCGATAGGCCACACCGGCGGGTTCGGCCTGCAGCAGCTCGCGCACGACGGTGAACAGGGTCTTGGCCGTCTGGGTGGGGACGGCGAGGGTGCGGCGGCGGGTGTGGATCTTGAAGTCAGGAGTGCGCAACTTCAGCGCGGCGACGCGGCCGGCGACGCCTTCGGCCCGAGCCTGACGGGCGACCTTCTCGCAGAGGGGCCACAGCATGTCCTCAAGGTCGGACAGACGGTGCAGGTCGTCGTTGAAGGTGGTCTCGGCGCTGATGGTCTTGCGGCTGTGATCGGGGTCGACGGCGCGGGCGTCGCGCCCCTGCGCCAGCTGCGACAGGCGCAGGCCGTGGGCGCCGAAGCGCCTGACCAGGTCCTTGGGGTCGGCGTCCGCCAGGTCGCCGACGGTCCGGAAACCCTGGGCCTCCATGGACTTGACCGAGGCGGGGCCGACGCCCGGCAGGATGGCGATGGGGCGGGAGGCGAGGAAGCTCTTGGCTTCCTTCTCGCCGATCACGGAAAAGCCGCGCGGCTTGTCGAGATCCGAGGCGATCTTGGCCAGGAACTTGTTGGGGGCCAGGCCGACTGAAACGGTCAGGCCGACATCGCGTTCAATCTCGGCCTGCAGCTGGGCCAGGATGATGGCCGGCGGGGCGCCGTGCAGGCGCTCGGTGCCCGACAGGTCGATCCAGGCCTCGTCCAGGGACAGGCGCTGCACAAGGGGCGTCAGCTGCTCGACGCGACCGAAGATGGCGCGCGAGGCTTCCTTGTACTTGGCGAAATTGGGCTTGATGACCACGGCGTTGGGGCACAGCGCCAAGGCCTTGAACATGGGCATGGCCGAGCGCGCGCCGCTGACCCGGGCGATGTAGCAGGCGGTCGTGACCACCCCGCGCCTTCCGCCGCCGACGATGACGGGCAGGTCGCGCAGCTCCGGATTGTCGCGCTTTTCGACCGAGGCGTAGAAGGCGTCGCAGTCCATGTGGGCCATGGACAGCGACGCCAGCTCCTCATGGGCGACGACGCGGAAGCTCTTGCAGGTGGGGCAGCGGCGCGGGGAGGCGAGGCCGCCCTTGTCGCCCGTCCAGCCGCAGTCGCGGCAAATCGCTGTCAGGCCGGCCAAAGCGCCTTCTCCAACGCCGGGTGCAGCTCGGACCATTCATGGAAGCGGGCGTGGCGGTCGGGCGCGGCGGGGGCCAGGTGGCGCAGCTCCGGATGGGCGACGATCTGGAAGCGGCTGATGGCCGGCGCGATCTGCTCCACCGAATCAAGATTGGGCAGAAGGTCGTCGATGAAGGCGACGGGGCCGGTCGTGCGGGCGGCCAGGGCGGCGGCCGGTTCGCCCTTGGGGCCCGAGCCGATGACCATGGGATAGTCGAAGCCGTGCTTCTTCAGCCAGGCGGCGCGGGGATGGCGGCCGCATTCGGGGGCGTTGGTCAGAATGACCACGGCGGCGCGGGTCGACAGGGTGGCCAGGGCGTCGGCGGCGCCATCCACCGGGGGCAGGAAGTCCGTCCCCTCGCTGAAGAAGTCGTTGTAGAGCTGGTAGCCGAGCGCCATGTCGAGATGTTCGGCCTCGCCCGGCCGAAAGATGTTCTGGAACAGGGCGTAGCGGTCGGTGCGCAGCTCGAAGCCGTGCCGGTCGAGAAAGGCGGAAAAGCCGCCGACGAAATGGGCGATGACCTCGTCCACGTCCACGATCAGCAGGGGCGCATGAGGATCGACGTGGGCGGCCTCAAGGTCTGAAACCCGCTGATCCACCCTCTGTCTCCCATTGTGGGACAACAAATGTCCCGTTTCGATCGTAATTAGCGCGGGCTTAAGGATATCCGTGGCACCTAGGCAAGCCGTAGATGGCGCGGACCGTTTCCCGCGCTGGCCGCCGCGTTCGGAGTCAGGATGACGAAGAAGGTCCTCATCGTCGAGGATAACGAGCTGAACATGAAGCTCTTTCATGATCTGCTCGAGGCCCAGGGTTACGATACCCTGGAGACCCGCGAGGGTCTTCAGGCGTTGGCCATGGCGCGTGAGCACCGCCCGGACCTGATCCTCATGGACATCCAGCTGCCGGAAATTTCCGGGCTGGAGGTCACCAAGTGGCTGAAGGAAGACGACGACCTTTCGCACATCCCGGTCGTCGCCGTGACCGCGTTCGCCATGAAGGGCGACGAGGAGCGCATCCGTGAAGGCGGTTGCGAGGCCTATATCTCCAAGCCGATTTCAGTATCACACTTCCTCGAGACGATTCGGCGCTTCCTGGGCTAATCAGGCGCCGTATCCGAGCTGAGGGGGAACTGTGAGCGCGCGCATTCTGGTCGTCGATGACATCGAGGCCAATGTCCGTCTGCTCGAAGCCAAGCTGACGGCGGAGTATTACGACGTCAGCCACGCGCCACATCCCCGTGGTCCTGGTCACCGCCCTGGACGGACGGGCCGACCGGATCGCGGGCCTGGAAGCCGGGGCCGACGACTTCCTCACCAAGCCGATCGACGATGCCCTGCTGATGGCGCGCGTGCGCAGCCTGACGCGGCTTAAGCTGGTGATCGACGAGTTGCGCCAGCGCGAGGCCTCGGGCCGCCGCATCGGGGTCATCGCCGGCGCCGCGGCGCGCCTGGGCGGCACCGGCGGGCGCGTGCTGATCGTCGACGACAACGAACGCCAGGCCCAGCGCCTGATCGACGACCTGACCATCGACCATCGCCCTGTCTGGGAGCGCGAGGTGGACAAGGCCCAGGTGGCCAGCCGCGGTCCCGTGGACCTGGTGCTGGTCAACGCCACGGCCAAGGCCTTCGACGGCCTGCGTTTCGCCGCCGCCATGCGCTCGGACGAGGCGACGCGGCATATTCCGGTGATCACCATCGTCGATCCGGACGACCGTGCCCGGCTGGTCAAGGCGCTGGAGATCGGGGTCAACGACATCCTGACCAAGCCCATCGATCCGCAGGAGCTGGCGGCGCGGGCGCGGACCCAGATCAAGCGCAAGCGCTACACCGACTTCCTGCGCGACAATCTGGACCATTCGCTGGAGCTGGCGGTCACCGACCAGCTGACCGGGCTGCACAACCGTCGCTACATGGTGGGGCAGCTGGGGGCGCTGGTGACGCGCGCCGTGCGGGGCGGCGAGCCGGTGGCGGCGATGATGATCGACATCGATCACTTCAAGCAGATCAACGACACCTTCGGCCATGACGTGGGCGACGAGGTGCTGCGCGAGTTCGCCGTGCGTCTGGCGTCCAACGTCCGCGCCATCGACCTGCCTTGCCGCTATGGCGGCGAGGAGTTCACGGTGATCATGCCCGACACCCGGATCGAGGACGCCGAACGGATCGCCGAACGTATCCGCACCCACGTGGCGGGCTCTCCGTTCCGCGTGGCGGGCGGGACCGAGCTTCTAACCGCCACCATCTCCATCGGCGTGGCGGCGACCCTGGACGAGACCGACACGCCCGAGGCGCTGCTGAAGCGGGCCGACAGCGCTGTCTATGAAGCCAAGGCGTCGGGCCGCAACCGGGTGATCGCCCGCACTTCCTGAGGCCGGTTTAGGGCTTGGCTGGCGCCGTCAGTTTGATCTCGAACAGCTTGGGCCACAGCTTGCCGGTGACGAACAGGCGGTCGGTTGCGGCGTCATAGGCGATGCCGTTCAGGACGTCGGCCCCGGGGCGGTCGGCGGCGGGCAACAGGCCCGACAGGTTGATCCAGCCCACGACCTTGCCGCTGACTGGGTCGATGCGGGCGATCAGGTCGGTCTGCCAGATGTTGGCGTAGATCTCGCCCTTCACCCATTCCAGTTCGTTCAGCTGGTCCACGGGACGTCCAGCGGAGTCGGTTACGCGGATGCGGCCGGTTTCCTTGAGGGTCTGGGGATCGAGAATGCGGATGTCGGCGGTGCCGTCGCTCATGAACAGGCGCGCAGCGTCGCGGGTCAGGCCCCAGCCTTCGCCCGGATAGGCGAACTGGCCCTGGGGGGCGAAGTCGTCGAGGCCGTAGATGAAGCCGACCTCGTGCCGCCAGGTGAGTTGCACGAGGCGGTCGCCGGCGTCGATGATTCCTTCGCCGAAGTAGCGCTCGTCCAGAGGCTGGAGCTTCAGGACGCGGCCGGTGGCGGGATCGACCTTGCGGATCGACGATTGCCCGTGCTGGCCGGTGCTCTCGAAGAACACCCCATCCTTGAAGAACAGGCCCTGGGTGAAGGACTGGGGGTCGTGGGGCAGGGTCTGGACGACCTGGTAGCCATATTCGGGCGTGGCGGCCTCGACCTTGGCCGGGGGCGCCGCGCAGGCGGTGAGCAAGCAGAGGGCGGCGGCGAGGCCGATAAGGCGCGTCATGTCGGCATCCTAGCGCCTGATCGCAAAACGAAAAACGCCCGGTCGCGGGACCGGGCGTTCTTTAACTAGCAGCGCTGAGGCCGATCTTACTTGATCTTGCCTTCGCGGAATTCGACGTGCTTGCGGATGACCGGGTCGTACTTCTTCAGCACGAGCTTCTCGGTCTTGGTGCGGGCGTTCTTCTTCGCGACGTAGAAGAACCCGGTATCCGCCGTCGAGTTGAGGCGGATCTTGATGGAAGCCGGTTTAGCCATGGTCGAATCCTGCGCAGGAGCGCGAACTCCGCGCGCCCAAAAACTTGAGAGCGCGGAAAATACTCAAGGAGCGCTGGAAGTCAACGCCTTAGTCGATCTAGGCTGTAACCATGATCCCAAGCACAGTTCTGGCCGCCGTTGCGGCTCTTTCCACCCCCGGCGCCGCGCCTACGCAAGACGCCTTCTTCCAGAACCTGACCGCTCTGTGCGGCAAGCGATTCGCCGGCAAACTCGTCAGCAGCGACGCGGCCGACGCGGCCATGGCGTCCCAGCCCATGACCATGCATGTGCGCGACTGCTCGGCGACGCAGATCCGCATCCCGTTTCATGTGGGCGCCGACAAGTCCCGCACCTGGGTGATCACCAGGACAGACGCCGGCCTGCGCCTGAAGCATGATCATCGTCACGAGGACGGGACCGAGGACGTCCTGAGCCAATACGGCGGCGACACGGCCGAAGCCGGCTCGGCGACAAGCCAGGCATTCCCGGCGGACGCGTTCTCGAAGACCCTGTTCACGACCAAGGGCAACGCCGCCTCTGTGACCAATGTGTGGTCCGTGGAGGTGCGCCCGGGCGAGACCTTCACCTACACCCTGGCCCGGCCGAACCGCGACTTCCGGGTACAGTTCGACCTGAGCAAGCCGCTGGCGGAGTAAGGGGAGGGTGGAGGTGAGCGATTCATATGTACATATGCCCGCCCCGTCAGATCACAGATAGACCAGCTTCCGGCGGCCGTTGAGGAAGCGCATGTAGGGGATCGGGCGGTCGGGCTGCTTTAGGCGCTCGGCCACCTCCTGAACCACAAAGCGGGTGATGGCGGGCAGTTCGTCCAGGGCCAGGGCTTCGTCGAGGGACAGCCAACCGATCTCATCCAGTTCGCCGTCGCCGGGGCGACGCTCCAGGCTTATCAGGCGGTCGGCCTCGGCCATGAAGAAGCGGGCGTCGAAGCGGCGCGGGCGATAGGGCGGCGTGATGGCGCGGGCCACATAGGTCAGGGCTGACAGGTCCGGCGCCGCGCCTGCGGCCAGGAAGTCCCGCCAGGGGCCGGCTGCGGGGCGCGCGGGCGACGGCTTGGCCAGCAGCAGGCCGGCCTCCTCGAAGGTCTCCCGCACCGCGGCCATGGCCAGGGCGCGCGGCAGGGTGGGGCTCTTGTGCCGGGGCGCGTCCGAAAGCTGGGCCGCGACCGTGGGCGACAGGTCGGCGCCGGCCGGGGCGGTGAAGTCGGTGCGATCAACGCGCCCGCCCGGGAACACCCACTTGCCGGGCATAAAGGCGTGACCGCCATTGCGGCGTCCCATCAAGACGCGGGGCGAAGGACCGTCCCGACGGACCACGATCAGGGTGGCGGCGTGGCGGGTGGCGACCGCGCCGGCGCCGGCCTTGCGCAGGGCTCCGTGGGTGAGCGGGTCGTATTCGGCGTCGAGAGTCGGTTCGGCCATGAGCGGCAGGTTAGGCCGTTCTGCTGCCGCGAAAAGAGGCGCCGTAGCGTCAACCGCGTGATCGGCTTGACCGCGCCGCGCTCGCCGGGGACTTTGCAACCCGTATCTTGCGGGGAAATTCCATGCGTTTCGTGAAGTTGGGTGTGGCGGCCGTAGCCGTGTTGGTTTCGGGTCAGGCGGCGCAGGCCGCGACGACGGAGGAGATCGCGGCGGCGGCCGCGAAGATCCAGCCGAAGGTCGTCACCTGGCGGCGCGACTTCCATCAGCATCCCGAACTGGGCGAGCAGGAGACCCGCACGGCGGGCATCGTCGCCAAACACCTGAAGGACATGGGCTTTGAGGTCCGCACAGGGGTCGCCAAGACCGGCGTGATCGGCGTGCTGAAGGGCGGCAAGCCCGGCGGCGTGGTGGCCCTGCGGGCCGACATGGACGGCCTGCCCGTCGAGGAGAAAACGGGTCTGCCGTTCGCCTCCAAGGCCAAGGCGATGTGGGAGGGCAAGGAGATGCCCGTCATGCACGCCTGCGGCCATGACACCCATGTGGCCATGCTGATGGGCGCGGCCGAGATCCTGGCCGGCATGAAGGACCAGATCCAGGGTACGGTCGTGCTGATCTTCCAACCCGCCGAGGAAGGCATGCAGGCCGGTACGGGCATTGGCGGCGCCGAGTTGATGGTCAAGGAAGGCGTGCTGAACAGCCCGAAGGTCGACGCGATCTTCGGTATCCATATCGGCCCAGGCGAGCCGGGTGTGCTGAACTGGCGTTCCGGCGGGTTCTACGCCAGCGTCGACCGCATCACCATCAAGCTGAAAGGTCGCCAGACCCACGGCGCCCGTCCGTGGAGCGGCGTAGACCTGTCCTCCACCGCGTCGGAGATCGTCACCGCCCTGAACGGCGTGGCGGCGCGTCAGCTGGACGTAGCAGCTTCGCCCACCATCATCACCATCGCCACCATGCACGGGGGCGTGCGCAACAACATCATCCCCGAGGATTTCGTCATGGAGGGGACCCTGAGGACCTTCTCCGACGAGCGGAACAAGGACGTGAAGGCGCGGATCGATAAGACCGTGAACAACATCGCCGCCGCCTGGGGCGCCACGGCCGAGGTCGGCTTCAGCGGTTATTATCCCGTCACCTACAACGACCCGGCCTTGACCAAGTGGGCCGAGCCTAGCCTGGTGCGGGCCACGGGCGGCAAGATCGAGGCTAATGGCGACCTGGTGACCGGCGCTGAGGACTTCTCGTTCTTCGCCCAGAAGGTCCCGGGCCTGTATCTGCAGCTGGGTGGACGCAAGGCGCAGTACAAGGCGGGCGAAAGCCCGGTGAACCACTCGCCGTACTTCGACATCGACGAAAAGGTGCTGGAGACCGGCGTGAAGGCCCACGTGACCCTGGCCATGGACTATCTGGCGTCCAAGGCCGGCAAGTAGCCGCTTAGAGGCGCGCGTCCCTAGCGGCGACGCGCGCCCTTCTTCTTGGGCGAGCTCTTGTCCTTGCGATTACCCTTGCCGGCGCTCTTGCCGAGGCGGACGCCAGGGGGCGGACCGCCGCGCTTGCGCATCCCCAGGCGGGGCTGAGGCGCGTTCTTGTCGGCGGCCATCGGTTCGCTGAGCATCTCAAACACCAGACCGCCGGTGACCGGCGTGGCCTCGACCAGGCGCACCTCGACCGTCATGCCCAGGGGCCAGCGGCGGCCGGTGCGCTCGCCCACCAGGGCGTGCATGCGGTCGTCGTGAACGAAGTACTCGCCGCCGAGGGTGGAGACGGGCACCAGGCCGTCGGCCCCCGTCTCGGCGAGGCGCACGAACAGGCCGAAACGGGTGACGCCGGTGATGCGGCCGGTGAAGTCGGCGCCCACGCGGTCCTGCAGGAAGGCTGCCACGTAGCGGTCGGTGGCGTCCCGCTCCGCCGCCATGGCCCGGCGTTCGGAGTGCGTGATGTGTTCGGCCGTATCGCGCAGCTGGCTGATGTCCTGGTCGGTCAGGCCGTCGTCACCCAGGCCGAGCGAGCGGATCAGGCCGCGGTGGACGATCAGGTCGGCATAGCGGCGGATCGGGCTGGTGAAGTGGGCGTACCGGTCCAGGTTCAGGCCAAAGTGGCCGATATTGTCGGTCGAGTAGTGGGCCTGCATCTGGGTGCGCAGGACGATCTCGTTGACGATGTCGCTGTGCGGGCCCTCGCGGGTTTCATCCAGCAGCTTGTTGAAGCGGTCGGTGCGCGGCGCCTCACCCTTGTTCCAGTTGACGCCCAGGGTGCCGAGGAAGTCGGCCAGGCTGAACACCTTCTCCTGGCTGGGGGTGTCGTGGACGCGATAGATCAGCGGCGTCTTCTTGCCTTCCAGCGTCTCGGCGGCCGAGACGTTGGCCTGGATCATCATCTCCTCGATCAGCTGGTGGGCTTCGAGGGAGACGCGGCGGTTGATGGAGACGACCTCGCCCTCGGGGCTGATGGCGATCTTGCGCTCCTCGCTCATGATCTTCAGCGGGGCGCGGGCCTCGCGGCCCTTCAGCATGACGCGGTAGGCGGTCCACAGGGGCTTGAGGATCGGCTCCAGCAGCGGGCCGGCCTTGTCGTCGGGCATGCCGTCGATGGCGGCCTGGGCCTGCTCGTAGGACAGCTTGGCGGCCGAGCGCATCAGGCCGCGCACGAAGCGGTGGCTGACCTTGCGGCCGGTGCGGTCGAAGACCATCCGCACGGCCAGGGTGGCGCGGTTCTCGCCCTCGCGCAGGGAGCACAGTCCGTTGGACAGGCGCTCGGGCAGCATCGGCTCGACGCGGTCGGGGAAATAGACGCTGTTGCCCTTTTCGCGTGCCTCGCGGTCCAGGGCCGAGCCTGCGCGGACATAGGCGGCGACGTCGGCGATGGCGACCCAGACGACCCAACCACCCTCATTCTTCTCGGACGGATCGGGATGGGCGTAGACCGCGTCGTCGTGGTCGCGGGCGTCCACCGGGTCGATGGTGACGAAGGGCAGGTCGCGCAGGTCCTCGCGGCCCGCCAGGGTCGGGGCGTCGGCGGCTTCGGCCTCCGCCTCGGCCTGTTCGGAGAAGCCGGTACGGATGCCGTGCGAGTGGATGGCGATCAGGCTGGCGGCCTTGGGATCGTCCTCGCGGCCCACGACCTCCACGATCTTGCCCCGCTTGGGGCCATAGCGGCTGGAGGACTGGCCGATGGCGGCCAGGACCAGGTCGCCGTCCTTCAGGTCGCCGGCCTCGGCTTCCGGGATCAGCAGGCTTTCCTTGATCTTGCGATCGACCGGCTCGACGCGAACCTCGCGCCGATGCTTGCGGATGACGCCGAGCAGGCGATGGGCGCTCTGGCCCAGGCGCTTGATCATGCGCGCCTCGGTCTCGCCGTTCTCCAGCGTCTCGAAGCGGACCAGCAGGCGGTCGCCCAGCCCGGGCGCGCCGGCGGCGGCCTCGTTGCGGTCGGGTGCGAGGCGGATCGGGTCGGCGTCCTCGGCCCTCATCAGCTGGACATAGAGGTCGCCGTCAGGATCGCGCTCGGCCACCTCGACCACACCGACCTCGGGCAGGGCGCCGCGTTCGGCGAAGCTCTTGCGGCCGCGCTTGCCCAGCGCGCCCTCGGCGTTGAGGGATTTAAGCATGTCGCGCAGGGCTCGCCGGTCGGCGCCCTTCAGCCCGAAGGCGCGGGCGATGTCGGCCTTGTCGGCTTCTCCCGCCTCACGCAGGAACTTCAGCAGGGTTTCCTTGTCAGGAAGGCCCTGCGGCGGGCGGGCGGTCTTGTTCAGGGGCGGGCGTTTGGCCATGACCGTGTGTAACGCGCATCGGGGCCGATTGTCCCGCTTGTCAGCAGCCGCAACGTTTTGCAAAGCTCCGGTTGTGCTGGAGGGGTGCGTATGACCACCGATTATGGGGTTCTGAAAGCCCGCAAGAAGCCGCCGATCATGTGGCTGGCGATTGGCGGGCTCGCGATTCTGGTTCCCGCATCCTTCATTCCCAAGATGATCCAGCAGCGGAACGCCAATGTGGCCGAGGCGCAGGCGTGGTCTATGCCGGGGGAACCGTGCCCGACCGTGACCCGGGCCGGCTATGACGGCGCGCCCCTGCCTAAGGCCAGGGCCACGGAATACGAGGGCGTCCGCTTCGAGCGCCGGCTGGGCCACATGGAATGCACGCTGCTGCACGCCGACGGCGGCCGAAGCGGCAAGACCTATCCGGTCTGCCGGTTCTCCAGCCCCGGCATGGTCGGGGTGGAGATGCCCGACAAGGCGGCGTTCTTCGCGCCCAAGCAGGGCAAGTCGGTGCTGGTGTCGCTGGAGAGCGGCGAGCCCAAGTGCCTGGTGATCGCCCGGCTGAACACCTTCTAGACGGTCGCCAACATCCAGGCGCGGCTGACGGCGACGATGGCCGGCAAGTTCGCGGCGACCGCGGCTGAGTCCTTCAGTTCGATCATGCCCCGATCGGGGGCGAGCCAAGTGATCAGGCCGCTTTCATCCTCGAAGGTGAAGGCTCCGTCGCGCGGCTTGGCGCCCCGATGCAGGATGAGCTGAAGCCAGCCCTTGGGATGCAGGCGGAACGTCACCCGGTCCTCTCCCTTCCAGGAAAAGCTGGGGGCGTTCCATTTCACCCCGGCGGCGATGTCGGCGTCCTCGGAGAGGAGGGCGGCCAGCACGGTCTCCACCTCCGCCCGCATAGGGTGGGCGAGGGCCGACATGTAGCCTTCGAGTTCTCTGGTCATCCGCATTGGAGGTGGGCTTAGAGCGTTCGGGCCCGGTCCGCCAGTTGGTTGGCCGACTATTCGGCGGCGGCGCTTTGCTTGAGGATCCGGTCGAGGTGGTTGCGGATATGCGCGGCCTCGGCCGGGGTGCCGGCGAGAGCGATGGCGCGGTCGAAGGCGGTGCGGGCCTCGGTCTGACGGCCCAGTTGCAGCAGCAGACCGCCGCGCAGGCCGTGGAAGTGGAAGTAGTTGGCCAGGCGCTCGGCCAGGGGCTCGATCAGGGCCAGGGCCTTCTCCGGCCCGGCGACCTTGGATACCGCGACGGCGCGGTTGAGGGTGATCACTGGCGAAGGCTGCATGTGCTCCAGCGCTGCGTAGAGGCGGTCGATCTGTGGCCAGTCGGTGTCGGCCGGCGCCTCGGCGCGGGCGTGCAGCGCGGCGATGGCGGCCTGGATCTGATAGGCGCCCGGCCGCTGATGGCGCATGGCCTTGTCGACCAGGGCCAGGCCCTCGGCGATCATGCTGCGGTTCCACAGGGAGCGGTCCTGATCATCAAGCAGGACGACCTGGCCCTCGGCGTCGAAGCGGGCGGCGCTGCGGGCGTGCTGCAGCAGGAGCAGGGCGGTCAGGCCCATGATCTCCGGCTCGGCCTTAAACAGGCGCAGCAGCAGGCGCGATAGGCGGATCGCCTCGTCCGCCAGACCGGCGCGGGCGGGATCGGCGGCGCCGGAATAGCCTTCGTTGAAGACCAAATAGAGCATGGCGGCCACCGCCTCGAACCGCTCGGCGCGCTCGACGGGGCCGGGAAGTCTCGAAAGAGGCGTCGCCGGCGCCGATACGGCCCTTGGCGCGGGTGATGCGCTGCTCCATGGCCGCCTCGCTGACCAGGAAGGCGCGGGCGATCTGCCGAACCGTAAGACCCGAGACGATGCGCAGGGCCAGGGCGATCTGCTGGGTGGCGGGCAGGTCAGGGTGGCAGCATATAAACAGCAGGCGCAGGACGTCGTCGCGGTACTGGTCGGCGTCCAGGCTCTCGACCACGCCGTCCTCCACGTCGTCGAGGTCGGAGATGGCGGCCTCGTCCGGCAGAGCGGTGAGGCGCGAGCGCTTGCGCACCGCGTCCACCCCGCTGTTGCGGCCCACCAGGATCAGCCAGGCGGCGGCGTCGCGGGGCGGGCCGTTGCGCGGCCAGCTCTTGAGGGCGCGCAGGCAAGCCTCCTGAAAGGCCTCCTCGGCGGCGTCGAGATCACGGAAATAGCGCAGCAGGGCGCCGACGGCCTGGGGGCGGGCCGCGGTGATCGCCGCCTCGATCCAGTCCAGATCGGTCATGGCTGTGCGACGCCGTTGGGGAAGAACACGCCGACGGGACGGATCTCGTAGGAGCCGACGCCGGGATTGGCGATGGCCAGCTCCTTGGCGATCTCGATGACCTCCTCCAGCGTGTCGCAATTGACGACGTAGAAGCCAAGGAACTGCTCCTTGGTCTCGGCGAAGGGGCCGTCGATGACCATGGGCTCGCCCGCGCTCTTGCGCAGAGTGGTGGCCGAGGTCGTGGGCAAAAGGCGCGCCACGGGGCCAAGGCGGCCCTGCTGGGCCAGCCGGTCCTGCACCGCCATCAGGCGCGCCATGACGGCGTCGTCCTCTTCCTTGCTCCAGGCGCCGACGACGTCTTCCTGATTGTAGCAAAGGATCGCGTATTGCATGGCGGGTCTCGTCCTCATCATTGCCCAAGGACGTGGGACTATGCCCGGACCCGACACCGCGTGGCGGATTTTTTGTCAGGTCAGTTGGAGATGTAGGAACTGGTTGAAGTCGCTGGCCCGGTAGTCGCCAAAGGCGCCGCCGCTGGTGAAGCCGCGCTGGCGATACAACGTGAGGGCGGCGTCGAACCCTGGGCCGCTGCCAGTCTCCAGGCTCAGGCGGGTCAGGCCTCGAGCCTTCGCCGTGGCGATGACGTGCTCCAGCAGGGCCGCGGCCACACCCTGGCGAATGAAGTCCGGATGGGTGCGCATGGATTTCAGCTCGCCCACGCCGTCGCCAAGCATCCGCAAGGCCGCCATCCCGGCCACGCGTTCACCGGAGCGCGCTGTCCAGAAGGTGATTTCCGGGGCCTTGAGCCGCGACACGTCCAGGGCGTGGACATGGCCGGCGGGGGTATGCTCGCGCATGCCGTCCAGGTGCAGGGCAAGAAGCTCCAGCGTTCCGGGGCTTTCCAGATCGTCTTCGATAATGACCATTTTCGCATCTCCAGGAACGCCGAGGGCTAGACTGCGCCGCGCCGCGATCCAAGCGTTGGGCGCGCGCCCGCGAAAAGCAGTCGAAGCTGCTGGCCTAATGGGCGGCGCGAGCCTATATCCGCCGCTACCCATGGACGATGTGCGATTGAAGAAGATCAGGTTCCGGGCTTGGCACCGGGGCTTTCGGGAAGCGGACCTCATTTTAGGGCCGTTCGCGGACAACCATGTCCATCTCCTCACGTTGGAGCAACTCGACCGTCTCGAGGTGCTCATGGAAGAGAACGATCACGACATCTACGGCTGGATCATCGGGCGCTTCCCGACGCCGCCGGCGTTCGATCACGACGTGATGGACATGCTCAAGACCTTCCGCTTCGAGGCGCACGCCGCCCGCGGCGAGGGGCAGGGCGCCTAAACACTAGGGAATTTCATGGCTTACGACGCCAAACGCATCGCCAAGGACGATGGTCGACTTCGACCTTGCCGGCGCGCCGGAGGGATTCGACGCCCTGGTGATGGTCGATGTCGCGCGGGCGCGCGGCGGGTTGTCGGTGTTCATCGCTCGTGACGGCGCCCGAGCCGGCGCCTTCATCGAGGCCCTGAAGTTCTTCGCGCCGGAGGTCGAGACCGCGCTGTTCCCGTCGTGGGACTGCCTGCCTTACGACCGCATCGGCCCGACCTCGGGCGTCAGCGCCCAGCGCATGGCGACCTTGGCGCGGCTGGCGCGCGGTTTCGATGCGAAGAAGACCGCGATCCTGGTGATCGCCGCGCCGGCCGCCTTGCAGCGTGTGCCGGACAAGAGCGTTGTCAGCCGGGCCGGCTATGCCGCCAAGGTGGGCAACAGCGTCGATGTGGCCGACCTGGAGCGCTATTTCGCCATCAACGGCTACGTCCGCGCCTCCACCGTTTCCGACCGGGGCGAGTTCGCCATTCGGGGCGGGGTGATCGACGTCTTCCCCCGGCGGCCGACGAGCCGGTGCGCTTGGACCTTTTCGGCGACACGCTGGAGAGCATCCGCGCCTTCGATCCCGATACCCAGCGCTCGACCAGGCAGCTGAAGGAGATCGACCTGCTGCCGGTCAGCGAGGCGCTGCTGGACGCCGATGCTATCAGCCGCTTCCGCAAGGGTTATGTCAGCCGTTTTGGCGCGCCGGGCGAGGATGCTCTGTACGCCGCGGTCAGCGAGGGTTCGCGCCGCGCCGGCCTCGAGCACTGGCTGCCGCTGCTGTACGAGAAGATGGAGACCATCTTCGACTACCTGCCGCCCAACACCCTGATCGGCGTGGATCACTTGGCCACCGAGGCGCGCGACGAGCGTCTGGCGATGATCGAGGACGCCTATGACGCCCGCGCAGCCGCCGACCGCAAGGGCGCCTATCGCCCGCTGGAGCCGCGCGCGCTCTACATGGACGCCACTGAATGGGAGCAGCGGATCGGCCACCGGGCCAACCGCCGCTTCACGCCCTTCCTGACTGAGGGCGAGCAGGTGATCGACATGGGCGCCAAGCTTGGCCGCACCTTCGCCGCCGAGCGCCAGACCGACAGCGGCAACCTGTTCGAGGCGGTAAGCGACTACGCCAATCGCCAGATCGCCGCCGGCAAGCGCGTGCTGTTCGCCAGCTGGACCGAAGGCTCGTCCGAGCGCCTGGGCTCGATGCTGGGCGATCATGGTCTGAAGAAGATCAACTTTGCGCCCTACTGGCAGGCGGCCAAGGCGGCGGACCCGAAGACGCCGCTGCGCGTGGTGCTGCCGCTGGACGCCGGTTTCGAGACCGAGAACCTGGCGGTCATCGCCGAGACCGACATCCTGGGCGACCGCCTGGCGCGTCCGCGCAAGAAGCGGCGCGCCGCCAACTTCCTGGCCGAGGCCAGCGCCCTGACCCAGGGCGACCTGGTGGTCCATATCGACCACGGCATCGGGCGCTATGAGGGCCTGAAGACCCTGGAGGTCCAAGAGGCGCCGCACGACTGCCTTGAACTGCACTACGCCGGCGAGGCCAAGTTGTATCTACCGGTCGAGAACATCGACCTGCTGACCCGCTATGGCGCGGACGGCGAGGATGCGGTGCTCGATAAGCTGGGTGGGGCCGCCTGGCAGTCACGCAAGGCGCGGGCCAAGGAGCGCCTGCGCGAGATGGCCGAGGGCCTGATCGCCATCGCCGCCGCACGCTCGGTCAAGGCGGTCGAGGAGACCGATCCGCCGTCGGGCGTGTTCGACGAATTCTGCGCCCGCTTCCCCTACGAGGAGACGGACGATCAGCTGAACGCCATCGCCGACGTGCTGAGCGACCTAGGCTCGGGCAAGCCGATGGATCGCCTGATCTGCGGCGACGTGGGTTTTGGCAAGACCGAGGTTGCCCTGCGCGCCGCGTTCGTGGTGGCCATGAGCGGCAAGCAGGTGGCGGTTGTCTGTCCGACGACCCTGCTGGCGCGTCAGCACTACAAGACTTTCGTCGAGCGCTTCCAGGGCTGGCCGATCAAGGTGCGCCGCCTGTCTCGCCTGGCCCCGGCCAAGGAAGCCAGCGAGACCCGCGACGGCCTGGCCAACGGTGAGTTCGAGATCGTGGTCGGCACCCATGCGGTGCTGTCCAAGCAGGTGTCCTTCAAGGACCTGGGCCTGGTCATCGTCGACGAGGAGCAGCACTTCGGGGTCAAGCACAAGGAGAAGCTGAAAGAGCTTCGCGCCGACGTGCACATGCTGACCCTGACCGCCACGCCGATCCCCCGCACGCTGCAGATGGCGCTGTCGGGCATTCGCGAGATGTCGATCATCGCCACTCCGCCGGTGGACCGCCTCGCGGTGCGCACCTTCATCAGTCCGTTCGACGCGGTGACCATCCGCGAGGCCCTGCTGCGCGAGAAGTATCGCGGCGGCCAGGCCTACTACGTCGTGCCGCGCCTGAAGGACCTGACGGACATCGAGAAGTTCCTGCGCGAGCAGGTGCCTGAGATCAAGGTCATCACCGGCCACGGCCAGATGGCGCCCACCCAGCTGGAAGAGGTGATGACCGCCTTCTACGACGGTCAGTACGACGTGCTGCTGTCGACCACGATCGTCGAGAGCGGCCTGGATATCCCCAGCGCCAACACCCTGATCGTGCACCGGGCGGACATGTTCGGCCTGGCGCAGCTCTATCAGATCCGCGGACGCGTCGGCCGGTCCAAGGCCCGCGCCTACGCCTATCTGACGACGCCTGTCGAGAAGCAGCTGACCCTGTCGGCGGAGAAGCGCCTGAAGGTGCTGCAGTCCCTCGACAGCCTGGGCGCCGGCTTCCAGCTGGCCAGCCACGATCTGGATCAGCGCGGCGGGGGCAACCTGCTGGGCGACGAGCAGAGCGGCCACATCAAGGAGATCGGGGTCGAGCTCTATCAGCAGATGCTGGAGGACGCCGTGGCCGAGCTGAAGGAGCGGGCCGGCAAGGACGTGGGTCTGTTCGCCGACCGCGGCTGGTCGCCGATCATCAACGCCGGAGCGGCGGTGATGATTCCGGACGACTACGTGCCGGACCTGAACGTGCGCCTGTCGCTCTATCGCCGCCTGTCGGAAGCCGAAAAGGCGCAGGACCGCGAAGCCCTGGCCGCCGAACTGATCGACCGCTTCGGCCCGCTGCCGCCAGAGGCCGACAGCCTGCTCAAGGTCGTCGGGATCAAGGGCCTGTGCCGCGAGGCCAATGTCGCCAAGATCGACGTCGGGCCCAAGGGCGCGGTCGCCAGCTTCCGCAATGACACCTTCGCCAACCCCATGGGCCTGATCCAGTTCGTCGCCAAGAACGGCGCGGCCTGGAAGGTGCGGCCTGACCAGAAGGTGGTGGTTAAGGGCGAGTGGGACACGCCCAAGGACCGCCTGAACGCGGCCGAGCGGATCCTGACCGAACTGGCGAAGCTGGCCAAAGCAGCCTAGGCGGCGGCCTTCGCCTCGTTCAGGAGGCGCAGGGCCCGCGTGCCCATCTCGATGCGGGCCAGGATCACCAGGCCGACAGCGAAGACGATGAAGCCGTCCGTGATCAAGGCCGCGCGGATGTGCCAGGCGGCTGATTCCACCTCCAGGATCGGGCGCAAAGCGGCGCGGAACAGCACCAGGCCCACGAACAGGAAGATCGCCGCCGGGGTGGCCCTCATCTTCAGGATGGAGGTCTGATCGCAGACGATGATGTCGACCATCCGGCCGCGCCGCCAACCGACCGCGCCGCCCAGCGCGAAGATCGCGCCCAGCCACAGCCACTCGACACCCTCCGGCGGGAAGCGCCAGAGCAGCAAGCCGCACAACACCGCCATGACCACGGGCAAGACCCAGATCATCTGTAGGCGCATGGGCCGGTGACGCTTCATGCGGTGCAGGCGGATCATCACCACGACCGCCGCGACCGGCACGGCGATGTAGGGCCAATAGTGGGCGACCTGATCCAGGGTCACGCCGAAAGCTCCAGGGCCTTGTCGATGGCGCGGGCGATGTGCTCGGCGCTTTCGGCGCCCGAGATGGCGACCTTGCCGCCGAAGATCATGAAGGGCACGCCGTTGACGCCGGCGCGGACGGCCATCTGGTGTTCGTGGGCGACGATCTTGCGATCGGCGCCCTCGGACAGCAGCTTCAGCACGGTTAGGCGATCCATGCCGGCCTGCTCGCCGATGTCGGCCAGGACGATGGGGTCGCCGATGTCGCGGCCATCGGTGAAATAGGCGGCCATCACGGCCTGGGCGACTTTGGCTTGGACCCCGGCGCCGCCGGCCCAGCGGATCAGGCGTTGGGCGCCGTTGGTGTTGGGGGCCTTGTCGATGATCGAGAAGTTCATGCTCACGCCGCATTCGGCGGCCTGGCGAACCAATTCATCATGCACGGCCTGAAGGCGCGACTTGTCGGGGAACTTGGCGGCCATATAGGCGGCGCGGTCGACGCCTTCCTCGGGCAGGCTGGGATCCAGCTGATAGGGGCGCCAGGTTATGGCGGCCTCGACGTCCGGGCGTAGGGCCAGGGCCTGCTCAAGGCGCTTCCAGCCCAGATAGCACCAGGGGCACACGACGTCGGCGATGAAGTCGATAGCAAGAGGCATGGCGCCTCCTAGCTGGCCGCGGCCCGCATGGCCAGAGCCGCCGCGCGTTCGAGCGCCTTTGCCGCGCCTTCCTCGCCCCGAACCTGGGCGACGCCGATGTCGAAATCGCAGACGAACGGCTTCTTGCCGTCGCCCGCGTCGAAGGCGGTGCAGCTGATGACGGCGGCGATCCGCTCCGCCGCCGCGCGGGCCTGCGCCTCGCCCGTGGCGGGCAAGGACAGAGCGAAGACCTCCGACGCCAGGCGGGCGGCGGTGTCCTCGGCGCGGACCAGGCGGCCGATCATCGAGCCGATCTGCGGCACGGCGCGATCGACCCAGCCGCCGGCGCGGATCGGGGCCAACTCCGCCTTGTCGGCGATCTTCAGCACGGCCACCGACAGCGGGCGGGCGCGGGTGACGGCCGCCCCGGCCTGGCGGGCCAGGTGGGCGGCGAAGAGGTCGCGCGTGAAGAGGCCGGTGGCGGCGTCCATCAGACCAGAGCTGCGGGCCTTCTCCAGGGCGCCGCGCACCGCCTCGCCATAACGGTGGGCGCGCGCCAACTCGATCATCCGGCGGGCGGTCTCGTCCTCGGGCGTGCCGTGGACAGCGACGTCGGAGACGCCCTTGTGGAAGGCCTCGGTCGGGGTGATCTCGGACGCCGCGCCCAGATAGAGCAGGGCGGGGATGTGGAAGAGGCGGGTGTTGCGGCGCAGGCCCGAGGCGATCGACAGGGCTTCCTGGCGGTTTTCGCCCGCCCACAAGATCACCGCGTCAAACGCCCGCTCGTGCAGGTAGTCGAAGGCGGTATAGGCGGTGAAGGCGCCGGTCACCTCGACCCCGAGGCTGTTCAGAGTGTTGGATAGCGCGAGGAACTGCGGGGCGGGCTCGCCGATGGCGAGGATGTGATAGGGCTCGGCCGAGGGGCCGATGGCCGGCAAGGCCTTGTCGCGCTCTGCGAAGGTCTCGCGGCGCAGCTCGAACTCTTCCTGGGCGATGGCGGTGCGCACCAGCGATTCGATACGCAGGACCGCCTGGGCCGGATGGACCGGGTGCCCCATGACGAGGTCGAAGGCGTGGCCGTCCACGCCCTTTGGCGTGACGCCCAGGGCGATCACCGGCAGGTGGCGGGGTGAGGCCGCGGCTTTCAGGCGGGCGGCGAGGTCCATCAGGTCCACGCCGCTGTCCAGATCGATGATCGCCGCCTCGATGGGCAGGTCCTCGACAGCGGCCATTGCCGCGGCCGCGCCGCGACCGGTGATGGTCCGCCAGCCCAGGCGATCGAGACCTTCGGCCAGGGGGCCAGCCTGCGTGTCGTCACGCGCGATGATCAGAAGACGAGGCTGAGGCAAGACCGGAACCAGGTTGAAACGCCGGCCGGCGACGAAATGCTTCGTCTTCCGGATTCGGAAGGGCGACAGTATCAGAAGCGCGCGCCCGCGACAGACGGGCATCATCAGGGACGAACATCTAATGCAAGGTATTGTGGCGGGCGGCGTGGCGGTCGTGACGGGCGCTTCGAGCGGGCTGGGACGGCGGTTCGCCCACATCCTGGCCGACCAGGGCGCGGCGGTCGCCCTTTTGGCCCGGCGGACCGACCGCCTGCAGGCCGAGGCGGATGCGATCAACGCCCGCGGCGGCAAGGCGGTCGCCCTGGCCCTGGACGTCAGCGACGCGCACGCCATCGGCCCGGTCCTCGATCAGGTGCAGGCCGCGCTCGGCCCGATCTCGATCATGATCAACAACGCCGGCGTGGGCGGGGAGGGACGCTCCCTCGACATTACGCCCGAGGATTTCGACGCGGCCTTCGCCGTGAACGTGCGGGGCCTGTTCTTCGGCGCGCGCGAGGCCGCCCGACGGATGATCGAGAACGGCCGGGCCCAGGCGGGCGAGGCGCGGATCATCAATATCGCCTCCATCGCCTCGCAAAAGGTGCTGCCGGGCCTGACCACCTATTGCGGGACTAAGGCGGCGGCGGCGCACATGACCAAGGGCATGGCGCTGGAATGGGCGCGACACGGGATCGCCGTGAACGCCATTTGCCCGGGCTACATCGAGACCGAGATCAATTCGGAGTGGTTCGCCAGCGAGGGCGGCAAGAAGCAGATCCAGGGCCTGCCGCGCCGCCGCCTGGGCCAGGAAGGCGATCTGGACGCCGCCCTGCTGATGCTGGCCGGACCGGGCGCGCGGGGGATGACCGGCTCGCTGATCACGGTGGATGACGGCCAGTCGCTGTAAGGGGCTTGCCTGCCCGAACGTCAGGCTTGCCAGCCTGTCGCAAAGAACAGGGAGATCGCCATGGCTCAGGGGCCGCTTTCGGGGCTGAAGGTGCTGGAATTCGCCGGCATCGGGCCGGGGCCGTTCTGCGGCATGCTGCTGTCGGACCTGGGCGCCGACGTGGTGCGGATCGACCGCAAAGGGTCCGGCCGCTCGTCTCCCGCCGACATCACGGCCCGGGGGCGGCGGTCCATCGCTCTGGACCTGAAAAAGCCCGAGGCCGTCGAGGCGTGTCTAAAGCTGGCTGAACGCTCCAAGGCGCTGTTCGAGGGCTTTCGCCCCGGCGTGATGGAGCGCCTGGGCCTGGGCCCCGACGTAGCCCTGAAGCGAAACCCCAAGCTGGTCTATGGCCGGATGACGGGTTGGGGGCAAACCGGTCCCTATGCGGCCGCGGCCGGCCACGACATGAACTACATCGCCATCAGCGGCGCGCTGCACGCCATCGGCACCGAGGATAAACCGGTGCCGCCGCTGAACCTGGTGGGCGATTTCGGGGGCGGGGCGCTCTATCTGGCGTTCGGCCTGCTGGCGGGAGTAATTCGCGCCCGCGAGACCGGGCAGGGGCAGGTGATCGACTGCGCCATGAGCGACGGCGCGGCGTCCTTGATGTCGATGTTCTACGGCTTCAAGGCCATGGGCCTTCAGCGGGAGGAACGCCGGGCCAACATGCTGGATGGCGGGGCGCATTTCTACGACACCTATCGGTGCCGCGACGGAAAATGGGTGTCGATCGGCTCGATCGAGCCCCAGTTCTACGCGCTGCTGCTGGAGAAGACCGGCATCACCGACCCGCATTTCCAGCAGCAGATGACCCGTGAGGAGTGGCCCGCCCTGCGCGCAAAGCTGGCGGCGGTGATCTCCACCAAGACGCAAGACGAGTGGACGGCCCTGATGGGCGGCACGGACGTATGCTTCGCCCCGATCCTCGATCTGGATGAGGCCCCAAAACACCCCCACAACGCCGCCCGCAAGACCTTCGTGGACCTGGGCGGGGTGACTCAGCCAGCGCCCGCGCCCCGATTCTCCGCCACCCCCGGCGCCATCCAGGGGCCGCCGCCCAAGATCGGCGCGGACAATGATGCAGCCTTGTCTGACTGGGGTTTCAGCGGTGACGAGATCGAGGCGTTGAAGAGCGCCGAGGCCCTGTAGAGCTTCCAAGGTTGCGCCGCAGCAATCGGGCGGGCAGGTTCCGCCGATGCGGCTGCGCAAGCTCCTCAACCGATTCCGGGCCCTGGATCCGCTCTACTGGACGCGCGAGATCCTGATGGTGCTCGGCCGGGCGCTCAGCCGCCTGTGGGGCCGCGACGTCATGCTGTACGTAGGCGGGGTGTCGTTCTTCGCCATGCTGGCCGTGTTTCCGGCCCTGTCGCTGCTGGTCAGCATCTACACCTTCTTGCTGACGCCCGAGGCGGCGACCGCCCAGGCCGACAGCTTCGCCTATCTGCTGCCGCCTGGGGCGCAGGAGCTGTTCCGCAGCGAGCTTAACCGTCTGGCGCATGCGCCGGTGCAGGCGACCTCGGCCCAGAGCGCCATCTCGCTGATCATCGGCGGCTATGCGGCCCATAGGGGCTTCAAGGCCATGTTGGCCGGACTGGCCTTCATCCATGACGAGGAGGACCCGCGCGGGTTCTTCCGCTTCAACCTGCTGGCGCTGCTGGTCCTGCTGGCGGCCATGGCGCTGATGACGGTGCTCTCGGGCGTGTTCCTGACCTTCCGTGTGGTCGGCGCGACCCTAGACTGGCGGCCGCTGGCGGGCGTCACCTGGATCTACAGCGAATGGACCTGGGTGAGCGTGGGCCTGACGTTCGGCATGACCATGGTCTATCGCTACGCCATGTCGGCCAACCGGGTGGGGTGGCGGGCGTCGATCATCGGCGGGGCGGCGGCGGCGGCGATGTTCGTCGGGGCATCCTGGGCCAGCGCCTTCTATGTGGACCAGATCGCGCATCTGGGCGCCATGTACGGCTCGCTGGCGGCGATCATCGTGGCGCTGATCTGGCTGAGCTGGAACGTCAACGCGATCTTCTTCGGCGGGGCCCTGGCCACCGAGGTGGAGATCGCCATCGAGGAGGCCCCGCGCAAGCTGCTGGCGCAGCTGGAGGCCGAAGACCTCAGAGCGGCTTCGCCACCAGGAAGCTGAGCGCACCGGCGTCTCCGCCCGATTCCAGAAGCTGCGCGCCGGCCTGACTGGCGAAGTGCGGCACGTCGATTTTCGCCATGGGATCGGTCGCCAGCAGGCGGATGTGCGCGCCCGGCGCGGCGTGCTCCAGCGCCTTGCGCAGGCGCAGGGTGGGGACCGGGCAATGGTGTCCGCGGGCGTCGACCAGGATCTCGTCGCTCACGAAAGAACCTCCGCCGCGGACGGGCGTTGATTCGCTCGGTTTCGAAGATGAGGTTCGATCATGGCTGCGCGTCCGACCTGGCAGGGGCACCTGCGCCTGTCGCTGGTGACCTGTCCAGTCGCTCTCTACACCGCAACGGCGGCCGCGGGCGACGTGCACTTCAACCTGCTTCACAAGGACACGCACAACCGCATCCGGATGATCCCGACCGATCCCGAGTTGGGCCCCGTCGAGCGCAGCGATCTGGTGAAGGGCTACCAGTACGAGAAGGACCGCTACATCGTCGTCACTCAGGATGAGATCAACAGCGTCCGGCTGGAAAGCACCAAGACCATAGACATCGAGCGGTTCGTGGACGAGGACGAGATCGATCGCCTTTACTGGGACAGCCCGTATTTCCTCGTCCCGGACGGCAAGCTGGCGGTCGAGGCCTATAGCGTCATCCGCGACGCCCTGAAGAAGACCGGGCGCATCGCGTTGGGCCGTGTCGTGATGCACACCCGCGAGCGCATCATGGCCATCGAGGCGCGGGACAAGGGCCTCCTGGCCTACACCATCCGCAGTCATGACGAGGTGCGCGACGCCGCCGACTATTTCGACGACATCCCGGCCAAGAAGGCGGACGCCGCCATGGTGTCGATCGCCGAGAAGATCATCGAGCAGAAGGATGGCCCGTTCGATCCGTCGGATTTCACCGACCGCTACGAAGAAGCCCTGCGCAAGCTGATCGCCCAGAAGGAGAAGGGCGGCGGCCGCAAGGTGAAGACCCAGGAGCCGGAAGACACCAACGTCGTCGACCTGATGGAGGCCCTGAAGAAGAGCCTCGGCGGCAAGGCGGGAACGACGGAGCGGCGCAAGCCGGCGGCCAAGAAGGCGACGCCGCGCAAGAAGCCGGCGGCGCCCCGCAAGCGAGCCTCCTGATTGAACTTGGCCAAGAACCAGCCCATGCAAGGGCATGGACGACGATCAGGACCTTGTCGAAGCCATCGAGACCGAGCGTCTGCGGCTGCGTAGCCCGCGCGCAGCGGACGCCGCCGCCTTCGCCGCGTCGCTGCCGCCAGAAGTGACGATGTGGCTTAACTCATGGCCGGCGGAGGTGAGCGTTGAGCTGGCCGCCCAGCGCATCGAGACCATGCGCGCCCGCCTCGCGGAGAACCGCGCTTTGGAGAGCCGCGAATTCCTGAGCTTCGTGATCGAACGCCGCTCCGATAAGCGCCTCCTCGGCGCGATCGGCGCCATGGTCAAACCCGAACATCCCGAGCGCGCGGAGATCGGATATCACCTCGATCCCGACCATCATGGCCAAGGCTATGTGGTGGAGGCCGCCAAGGCGTTGATCGAGGCGATCTGGCGCTTGACCGATGTGAGCAGCGTGGCGGCGGCGGCGAACCTGGCCAACGCCCCATCGTTCAAGGTCATGGAGCGGCTGGGCATGACGCCGACCATCGAACAGGCGATCTATTCGCCTGGTCGGGATGTCTGGGAGATGTGCCGCTATTACGAACTGAAGCGGCCTAACCCAACCGCTTGATCGCCGCCGCCAGCGAGCGGGCGCCTTCGCCATAATCGGCCCAGGCCGTGGTCTTGGCCAGGAGAGCGGGGACGGTGCGGATGTTGAAGCGCTTGGGATCCAGGCCGGCGCGGACCTGCGTCCAGTTCAGCGGCATGGAGACTGGCGCGCCATTCCGGCCCCGTGGGGAAAGGGGCGCGACCGCCGTCGACATGCGGTCGTTGCGCAGATAGTCGAGGAATATCCGTCCCTTGCGCACCTTCTTGGCCATGTTGACCACGTAGCGGTCGGGGCTGTCGGCGGCCATCCTGTCGCATACCTCGCGGGCGAAGGCCTTGGCCCGATCCCAGGGGACAGCCGACTTTCCGCCCGTCAGCGGCGTGACCACGTGCAGGCCCTTGCCGCCTGTGGTCTTGCAGAAGCTGACGAGGCCCAGCTCCTCCAGGCGGTCGCGGATCTCGCGTGCGCCCTCGATCACCACATCGAAGCCGAGCTCTTCGGAAGGATCGAGGTCGAAGACCAGGCGGCCGGCGTGCTCGACATCATTGGCCTGACAGTTCCAGGGGTGAAACTCGATCGAGCCGAACTGCGCCAAGGCGATCAACGCCTCCTTGCGGTCGATCTGGATATAGGCGTTGCGGTCGCCGGACACGTCCACGGCGGTGATCAGACTGGACATGCCCTTGCCGACGTGGCGCTGGAAGAACGTCTCGCCGCCGACGCCGTCCGGGAAGCGGATGACCGAGCAGGGGCGGCCCTCGATATGGGGCAGCATCCAGTCGGCGACGGCCTCCAGATAGCGGGCGTTGTCCAACTTCGTGCCAGGCCCGCCATCGCCGGCGTCGGGCCACAGGACACGGTCGGGACTGGAGATGGTTATGCCGAGGACGTGGTTGTCCGCAGCCTTAGGAACGGGCCGAGCCTTGGTCGGCTTGGGTTCGGCGAGTTCAGCCTCATCGACGGGCACGGGGGCTTCGGACTGGACCTCCTCGGCCGGTTTGTCCTTGCGTAGGCCCTTGAAACTGGCCTGGCGCAGGGCGCCGTCGCCCGTGAAGCCGGCATATTCGATCTCTGCGACCAATTGCGGCTTCACCCAGCGGACGTTAGCGGCCTTGTTCGGCGCACCCGCTCCTTCAAAGGGCGACTTGTCAGTCTCCAGCGCCTTCAGCTTGGGCAGAAGTTCAGCGAGCTTCTCCTTGCCGTAACCCGTGCCGATCCGGCCGACATGGACCAGCTTGCCGCCGCGGTGAACGCCAGCGATCAGGGAGCGGAAGGCCGAGCCCGTGGTGGTGTAGCCGCCGATGACCACTTCGTGGCCGGCCCGACATTTCGATTTGGTCCAGTCGCCGCCTCGGCCGGACCGGTATGGCGCGTCGAGCCTCTTGGAGATGATGCCTTCCAGCGACATCCGGCAGGCCGATTGCAGCACCGCGTCGCCGCCGGTGGCGAAGTGATCGACGTAGCGGATACGGCCGTCAGCGTCGCCCAACAGCGCCTTCAGCCGGGCCTTACGCTCGGACAGGGGCAGGGTGCGCAGGTCGTCGCCTTGCGCGAACAGCAGGTCGAAGACGTAGTAGATCAGGTCGTCGGTCTCGCCGTCGGACAGGGCCGCCTGCAAGCCTGCGAAGTCGGGGGAGCCGTTCTCGTCGAGCGCCACGACCTCGCCGTCGATGATGCAGTCGGGCAGGGCGTCGGCTGCATCCCCGACGATGGCGGGAAAGCTGCCGCTCCAGTCCAGACCTTTGCGGGTGCGCAGGGCCGCCGCGCCGCCTTGAACGCGAAGCTGCATGCGATATCCGTCGAACTTGATCTCATGGCCCCAGCCGGCGCCGGCGGGGGGCGGTCGACCAGCTTGCAGAACTGCGGCTCGATGAAGTCGGGGAGCTGGTCGGCCTTCACGGGCTTCTTTGGCCGCTGTGAGGGCTTGGCCTTTGGCGCGCCGGCCTTGGCGGCCGCCTTGTCGGCGGAAGCCTCGGGGTCGCGGTTGGATTTCCACACCGATCCGGCGCTACGCTTCTGATGGGTCATGAAGGGGGTAGGGGCGTCGCCCTTTCCCTCGGCGATCTGCTCCATCTTGCGGCCGGAGGCGATGGAGAAGGCGTTCTCGTTCAACAGGGCGTCGGCGTCGCCCTCATGCTCGTAGCCATCTCGGTGCTTGATCAGCAGCCAGTTGGTGCGCTTGCCGCCGTTGCGGTCGTGCTTCATGCGCACCAGCACCCATTCGCCCTTCATGCGCTCGCCGGCGAAGACGACCTTCAGGTCGCCCTTCTTGAGCATTGCGTCGATGCTCATACCCTGGGGCGGGGCCCAGTAGCCGCGATCCCACAGCATCACCGTGCCCCCGCCGTACTCACCCTTGGGGATCGTGCCTTCGAAGTCGCCATAGTCGAGGGGATGGGGTTCAACCTCCACCGCCAGGCGCTTGTCGGACGGATCAAGGGAGGGGCCGCGCGTCACCGCCCAGGACAGGAAGACGCCCTTGTGCTCAAGCCGCAGGTCATAGTGCAGGCGGGTGGCGGCGTGTTTCTGGATGACGAAGCGCAGGCGTTCGGATGCCTCGACGGCGTCCTTGCCGCTCGGCTCGGCGGTCTTGGTGAAGTCGCGTTTGGCGCGATAGGTCGCGAGCTTGGCGCTGGGCACGGCTGAGGTTTCCCGCTCTCTAGTCAGACCGCAAATCCTCGCGCCCTGCGACGGTTCCGCTCAGCGAACCCTGGAACTCATGGACACCGGTGTCATCCAGAGGTAGCCATCAACAAAACAAAGTCTGGGAGGAGCCGATGATCATGAACAATTCGATGTCCCGACGTGGCCTGCTGGCCATGGGCGCGGCGCTCGCCGCCTTCACCCCGGCGCTCGCCCAGACAGCCGCTGTCCCAACCCGGGCGCAGACCCTGGCGACGATGAAGCGCGCGACGCAGTTCATGGTCGAGACCGTGGCCTACAAGGGTGGCTACGTCTGGTCCTATCTGCCCGACTTCTCGCGCCGGTTCGGCGAGATGGAAGCGTACCCGACCATGATGTGGGTCCAGCCGCCCGGGACGGGCACGGCCGGTCACCTGTTCCTCGACGCCTATCACGCCACCGGAGACGAATATTACTACCAGGCCGCCCAGGCCGCAGCGTCGGCCCTGATCGCCGCCCAGCACCCGGCCGGCGGCTGGAACTACCTGCATGACTTCGCCGGCGAGGAGTTCGACCAAGCGCTGGTACGAGACCATCGGCAAGAACGGCTGGCGGCTTGAGGAATTCCAGCACTACTACGGCAACGCGACCTTCGACGACGCGGGCACGGCCGAAGCCTCGCAGTTCATCCTGCGGCTCTATCTGGAGAAGAAGGACAAGCAGTACTGGGCACCCCTGCAGAAGGCGATCAGCTTCGTCCTGGACAGCCAGTATCCCGTGGGCGGCTGGCCGCAGCGCTTCCCCCTGACCAAGGAAGGCGGCCTGCACGGCAACGAGGACTACACCCGCGCCATCACATTCAACGATGACGTGGCCGGCGAGAACCTCGAGTTCCTGATCATGGTCTATCAGACCCTGGGCGATAAGCGGGCCCTGGGCTCGATCCAGCGGGCCATGGACAGCTTCATCGCCACCCAGCAGCCGCAGCCCCAACCCGCCTGGGGTCTTCAGCATTCCGAAAAGACCCTGAAGCCGGTCGCCGCGCGGACCTATGAGCCGGAGGCGTTCGCGACCCATACGACGGCCCAGAACATCACCTCGATGATGGGCTTCTACCGCCTGACCGGCGACCCGAAATACCTGGCGCGCCTGCCCGAGGCCCTGGACTGGCTAGACAAGGTCAAGCTGCCCCCCGAGCTGGTCAAGGACGGCCGCACGCATCCGACCTTCATCCAGCCCGGAACGGGCAAGGCGTTGTTCATCCACCGCACCGGCTCCAACGTCGTCAACGGCCGTTACTACGCCGACGAGAACCCGCAGAAGGTGGTCATCCATTACGGCTCTACCCGCGCGGTGAATGTCGCCAAGCTGCGAGCCGAGTACGAAGCGCTGAAGGCGACGTCGCCGGCGGAAGCCGCCAAGAACTCGCCGCTGAAGGCCAAGCCGGGGTCCATCGGCCTGCCCAAGTATTTCACTGGCGAGGACGTCTCGGTCTCCGACCTGAACGTCAACGCCCTGCATGAGGCGGGCGAGGTGAAGGCCGAGGACGCCAAAAAGGTGATCGGCGACCTCAACAAGGCCGGCTGGTGGCCGACCGAGCTGAAGGCGGCCAGCAACCCCTATGCGGGGGACGGCTCTCCGACCCCAGCGCCGGGCGATTATTCTGAGACTCGGGTAGGGGACAAGACGGACACATCGCCCTACGTGGCGGAAAACCCGCCGATCGGCATCTCGACCGGGGCCTATATCGATAATATGGGCTTGTTGATCAGGTATTTGGACAGCCTGCCCAAGACCTGAAATCGGCCAATTGTGATCAGGGCGCGATTGTGACCGAGACAAGGTCATTTCGCGCCGAGCGGAACAGTAGGAACCTTAGCCTCGTTTTTCTCCCGACTTCACACAACGGAGGAACGCGAGATGACGTCCTATAACCCCGGCCCGAACCTTGGTGGTCCTGATCTGAGCGGCCGCGATACTGTGCGCGATATTCCGAGCGAGCGCCCGGTCGACGCGCGTCCGCTGGGCGTCAGCGACAACGGCGTGTACACGCCGGTCTATGCCCGCAAGCCCAAGAGCAGCGCCACCAACAAGATGATGCTGTTCGCCATTCCGGTGGCGCTGGTCGCCACGGGCGCCCTGGTCTGGGCCACGAGCGGCCCGAAGACGACTGAGGACGCCGCCACGACCGAGATCGCGGATGCCCAACCGGTGAACACGCCCGCTCCCGCACCGGACCCCGCCCGGACGCCGACTGAGGCGGCTGAGGCCGAACCAGTGGCGGCGCCCGCCGCCGCGCCGGCTGCGGCTGCTCGCTCAACTCCCGCGCCGCGCCGTGTCGCCGCGTCGGCCCCAAGCCGCGCCGCCGCTTCGGCCGCGACGGAACGTGTCCAGGCCGCTTCGCGCGTGACCCCGGCGCCCAGCGCTTCGACCGCCACCAGCGACGTGTCCGCCAGCGTGCCGCCGCCGGTCGTGGCCATCCCGCAGGCGACCACCACGCCCGCTCCGGCGCCCACGCCGCAGCCGAACGCGCTGACGGTCGATCCCATGAACGCTCAGCCGCCGGCCAACGCCACGCCGCCGATCGTGGATCCGGATCCCCGCTAACCGCGGCGTGATCAGGTCAGAAGGGCGATGGCCAAAGCGGTCGCGCCAAGCAGACCGATCACAATGATGAAAGAGATGGCCAGGAACTCGTTGATGTGGCTGCGCAAGGAGCGCGGCAGCCCTTCGGGTCCCTGGCTTTCTTGCTGATAAACCTGGTCCGGGCGCACAACGATGCGTTCCGGACCTTTCTTGTGTCGGGGAACGAGTTTGTCGGACATCAAGGGACCGTGGGTGGCGATTGCGCTGATACTTAGGCGCCTCTATGCGGATTGCATACCTGCCCGCAAGGCGTCGCTCGGATTTTCGCGGACGCGCCTATAGTCGGCGACAATCAGATTCGGAGCCGCCATGTCCGCCCGTCTTTCTCGCCGCGCCCTCGTCCTCCTGGCCGCCGCGCTCGCCCTGAGCGCGTGCGCCAAGGGTGACAAGAAGGAGGGCCTGGCCGCTATCAAAGAACGCGGCGTGCTGCGGGTCGGGGTGGAGGGCACCTATCCGCCCTTCAACTTCCAGGGCAAGGACGGCGCCCTGGCCGGGTACGAGATCGATTTCGGCAAGGCGGTGGCGGCCAAGATGGGCCTGAAGGCCGAATTCATCCAGACGCCCTTCGCGGGCCTGTTGGGCGGGCTGGAGTCAGGGCGGCTGGACGTGGTGGCAAACCAGATCTCCATGACCCCCGAGCGGCAGGCCAAGTACGGCTTCTCGCAGCCTTACACGATCAGCGGCATCCAGATCATCCTGCGCAAGGACGACGCGCGGCCGATCGCGACTCCGGCTGATCTGGCTGGCAAGAAGGTCGGCGTCGGCCTGGGCACCAATTATGAGGCCTGGCTGCGCAGCGACGCGCCGACGGCGGTCGTGAAGACCTATGACGACGATCCCACTAAGTACCAGGACCTGAAGGCCGGTCGCATCGATGCGGTGCTGAACGACAAGTTGGTGGTGCTGGACCTGATCAAGAGCGGAGCGCCGATCAAGGCGTCGGGGCCGTCGTTCGCGCGCACACAGATGGGCGTGGCGTTCAAGCAGAGCCCCGAGTTGAAGACCGCGGTGGACAAGGCCATCGACGACCTGCGCGCCTCGGGCGAGCTGGCGGCGATCTCGATCAAGTGGTTCGGCCAGGACGTGACGAAGTAGCCGTATGGAGACGGGTCTCGACCTCATCATCCAGTCCGCACCCTTCCTGCTTAAGGGCTGCCTGTTCACGATCACCCTGGCTGTGAGCAGCATGGCGCTGGGACTTCTGCTGGGCTTTGGCCTGGCCATGATGCGGCTTTCGGCCATCGCGCCGTTGCGCTGGATCGCGGCTGTCTATGTATCAGCCTTCCGGGGCACGCCGCTGCTGGTGCAGCTGTTCCTGATCTATTACGGCCTGCCGACCATCGGCATCGAGATCGAGCCGATGCCGTCGGCGATCATCGGCTTCACCCTCAATGTCGGGGCCTATGCATCGGAGATCCTGCGCGGCGCCATCGCCGCCGTGGATCGCGGCCAGTGGGAGGCGGCCAGCGCCATCGGCATGAACCGGGGCCAGACCCTCGTCCGCGTGATCCTGCCCCAGGCGGCGCGCACGGCCTTGCCGCCACTGGGCAACAGCTTCATCGGCCTGGTGAAGGACACGTCCTTGGCGGCGACCATCCAGGTGCCCGAGCTGTTCCGCCAGGCGCAGCTGATCACCGCGCGGACCTATGAGATTTTCGCCATGTACCTGTCGGCGGCGGCGATCTACTGGATCGTCTCGACCGGCCTGGCGGCCCTGCAGTCGGCCGCCGAGAAGCGCGCCAGCCGCCACAGCCGGGAGGCCGCGCGATGAGCATGATCGAGGTCCGCGGCCTGTATAAGCGTTTCGGCGACAACGAAATTCTCAAGGGCGTCGACCTGACGGTGGGCGAGGGCGAGGTGGTGGCCATCATCGGTCCCAGCGGTTCGGGCAAGACCACGCTGCTGCGCTGCTTGAACGCCCTGGAAGCGGCCGACGCTGGGACGGTCCGTGTGGCGGGGGTGGAGCTGGACGGCTCAAAGCCCCTGGCGAGGCAAAAAGCGGCCGTCAAGGCGCTGCGCCTGCATGTCGGCTTCGTTTTCCAGAGCTTCAACCTGTTTCCTCATCGCACGGCCCTCGAGAACGTCCTCGAGGGTCCGGTGATCGTGAAGAAGGAGCCGCGCGCCGAGGCGACCGCCCGCGCCCGCAATCTGCTGGCCAAGGTGGGTCTGGCGGAAAAGGCCGACGCCTATCCGTCGCGCCTGTCCGGCGGTCAGCAGCAGCGGGTGGCCATCGCCCGGGCCCTGGCCATGCGGCCGGACGTGATCCTGTTCGACGAGCCGACCAGCGCCCTTGATCCCGAACTGGTGGGCGAAGTGCTGGCGACCATTCGCGACCTGGCCCAGGAGAAGCGGTCGATGGTCATCGTCACCCACGAGATGAGCTTCGCCCGCGACGTGGCCGACCGGACCATCTTCATGGATGGCGGCGTTGTGGTGGAGCAGGGGCCATCCAAGGCGCTGTTCGCCGCGCCGAAAGAGGAACGCACCCAACGCTTCTTGCGTAAGTTCCTCGCGGGCTGAAGTTTCCAGAGGCGAGCGTGATGATCCAAATCGGCGTCGATTTCGGCGGCACCAAGATCGAAGCGGCGGCGCTGGACGCCGAAGGCGAGTTTCTGGCGCGGCTGCGTGAGCCGAACCCCGGGGACTACGACGCCGCGATCCGCGTGGTCGTGGACCTGATCGAGCGCGTGGAAGCCGAGGCTGGCGGGGAAGGGGCGGTCGGCATCGGCGGTCCGGGATCGGTCTCGCCGCGCACCGGCCTGATGCGCAACGCCAACTCACAGTACCTGAACGGTCGCCCGTTCGACGCGGACCTGGCCAAGGCCCTTGGCCGTCCCATCCGCATGGCCAACGACGCCAATTGCCTGGCCCTGTCCGAGGCCGTGGACGGCGCGGCGGCGGGCGCGACTGGGGTGTTCGCCATCATCATCGGCACAGGCTGCGGCGGCGGAGTGGTCTTCGACGGGCGGCTGGTCAACGGCGCCAACGCCATCGCTGGCGAATGGGGGCACACGCCTCTGCCCTGGCCGCGCGAGTATGAGCTTCCCGGCCACAAGTGCTGGTGCGGGCAGATGAATTGCCTGGAGACCTGGGTGTCCGGGACCGGCTTTCGCCGTGACTACGAGCAGGCGACCGGTCGCCACCTGACCGGCGAAGCGGTCATCATGGCGATGCGCGAAGGTGATGCGCAGGCCGTGGCCGCGTTCGATCGTTACGCCGACCGCCTGGGGCGCGCCATGGCCGTGGTCGCCAACATGATCGATCCGGACGTCTTCGTCCTGGGCGGAGGCATGTCCAACGTAGACGAACTCTATGAGCGTCTGCCCGCCGTCGTGCGGCGCTATGTGTTCTCGGATGTGTGGCACGCCAAGATCGCCCGAGCAAAATGGGGCGACAGCTCGGGGGTGAGGGGGGCGGCGCGTCTCTGGTCCGCCCCCGCCTAAGCCCTACTTCTGGCCCCGAGCGGCCTTCTGCTTGTCGACCATCGCCTTCACATCGACCAAGAGCGCCTTGGCGTCGTAGGCGACCCCGCGCGTGACGGTCCATTTGACGCCGCCGACGGTCTCGATCTTGTTGTCCGGGCTCAGGCGCTGGTGGCCGGTGCCGTACAGGGTCTTGAAGTTGGCCAGCGGATTTTCCGGCGTGATCACCAGGTCGGCGCTGTAGCCCGGCTTGACGATGCCGAAGGTCGGCGCCTCGTGCTTGGGATCGGCCAGTGTGCGGGCGCCGTTGATAGTGGCGGCCTGCACGACTTCCAGGGGGGTGAAGCCGGCTTCTTGCATCAGCTCCAGCTCCTCGATGTAGCCGAAGCCGTAGAGCTTCCAGATGAAGCCGCTGTCAGAGCCGGTCGTCACGCGGCCGCCGATGTTCTTGTAGTCGTTCATCAGGCGCATGAAGCGCCCGTAGAAATTGCGCCACGCCACTTCGTTGGAGGTCGTCCAGTCGAAGAAATAGCTGCCGTGGTTGTCGCGGGTGGACTGGTAATAGTCGTTCAGCGTCGGCAGCGTGTAGACAGAATGCCAGTCGGCGTTCTTGGCCTTCATCAGGTCGCGCGAGGCGGCGTAAATGGTCATGGTCGGGTCGAAGGTGACGCCGGCCGCCTTCTGGCTCTTGAGGTACTCGAACCAAGCGTCCGAGCCGGGCTCGATCTCGTCCCAGATCTCGGCGGCTTCGCCGAAGCGCTTGGCCTCGTCGTAGAAGTTGTAGTCGGTCGGGTACTTCTGCAGGCGTCCGTTGGACAGCAGCGACTCGAAGTGGCCGTAGAAGTGGGTGACGGTGCCGAGGCCCGCGTCGCCGAGCTGCTTGGCGTTCAGGCTGGCCACGCCAGGCTGCGAGATGTGGGCGACGGTGCCCAGGCCGACCTTCTTGGCCTCGTCGATGGCCGCCAGCATCACTTCGGGCGTCTCGTCGTTCCAGCCGAAGAACTTGATGCCGTCGATATTGTTCTTGGACGCCCACTGCACCCAGGCGCGCGCCTTGTCGGGGCCCGTGATGCGGCCGCCGGACCAGCCGGAACCGATGGTCTGGTAGTTGTAGATGCGCGGGGCGACGATCTCGCCGCGGGCGCTGCGGTTCTTCTCGGAGGAGGCGAGCGGCTGGGACGCCAGGCTGACGCCGCGGACAGTCGTCACGCCGTGGGCCAGCCACAGCTTGTAGACGTACTCGAGGTCGGCGGCCTTCTGGGGCGTGCCGGCGTGGGCGTGCATGTCGACGAAGCCGGGCAGGGCGTACATGCCGGTGGCGTCGATCTCGTGGTCGGCGTCGCGCGGCTCGCGGTTCTGCTTCAGAGGCATGCCCGGCCAGCCGGCCTGCAGCACGTCGGTGATCTTGTCGTTCTCGATGACGATGTCGACCGGGCCGCGCGGCGGGGCGCCGGTGCCGTCGACCAGGGTCACGCCGCGGATGACCATCTTGCGGTACGGTCCAAAGCCTTCGCCGGCCTTGCGGGCGGGCGCCGGGTTGAGCGTGGCGCGGGCCGGCGCGGCGGCGGCTTCGTCCGCCACGTGAGCAAAGGCCGGAGCGGCCGTGCAGGCCATGGCGACAGCAATGCCGGCGCTGGCCAGCAGCAGGTTCAAACGACGCATAGTCCCCCCAAAGAACACATCGGACCGCGTCCGACGCGGGGACGATAGCGACCAACGCGCGTCACGCAACCGCCATGGACGGCTGTCGTCCAAACGATTCAATCGGCGAATTGTCTCGCGTAGAGGGCGTTTCACACGTTTCGACGGGAGCGCCCGTCGTCTTGCTTATGGCGAACGATGTTCACGAACCGCACAATCGCCCGGTGAGCAGGGTGGGCCAAGTGCATTGCCGACAAGCGAAGCGACTTTGCAGGCGTTGATGGTGGAAAGCCTGCGGGGCGATCCAGGCTCCTATCGCCAGCAGCTCAGTCTGCTGTCGGACAGGCTGAGGCGCTACTTCGTCCGATGCCTGGGCGAGGCGGCCCATGAGGTGGAGCCTCTGGTTCAGGAAACCCTGATCGACATCAACGCGCGTCGGGCGACCTATGACCGGCGCCAGCAACTGACGGTCTGGGTTCATGCTATCGCCTACCACAAGCTCATGAAACACCGCCGCCGTTCGGGTCGCGTCCTGCCGCCAGCCGACGATCTCTCCCTGTTTTGAGGTCGCTGAACAACTGTCCTTATCCGCGCTCCGGCGCTTGCACGGAACCCGCGTCATGATAGGGTTGCTTTAGAATACCAACTGGGAGGATTGGTCGTGGCCAAGCTGAATTACTACACGGTGGGCACCAACAAGCTGGATGAGGCCAAGGCCTTTTACGACGCGCTGCTCGGCTCGATCAAGATGGCGGGCATCTTCGATCATCCCCGCGGCGGACGCTTCTATCGCGGCGAGGGCACGGGCCTGTTCGGGGTGCTTGGCCCCTATGACGGGCAGGACGCCTGCATCGGCAACGGGACCATGGCCGGCTTCAGCTTCGACAGCAAAGCGGAGGTGGACGCTTTCCACGCCAAGGCTCTGGAGCTGGGCGCCGTCTGCGAGGGCGCGCCGGGCGAGCGGATGCCCAAGATGTACTTCGCCTATTTCCGCGATCTGGATGGCAACAAGCTGTGCGGCTACCACTTCGGCTAGCCAGCTGAGGTCTCGCGCCATTTCAGGATCAGCTGGCGGCCCCGGAACTCGATGGACTCGAACCGGCTGAGGAAACTGAGACCCAGAAGCGAGGCGCGCATCGGCGTCTTGTTGATGGTCATGTCGAAGTCGGCCGCCTTTACGGCGCCGACTTCGATACTGGCCGCGCGCCAGGCCGCGCCGTAGCCGACGCCATTGGCCGTCTCGGCCTCATAGGCATAGTCCAGGCGTTCGGTGTCGATGCCCAGACGGCGGGCGTCCTCGGGGCTGAGAACCGTCTCCGTCGCGCCGGTGTCCACGAGAAAGCGGACACGCTGTCCGTTCACCCGGCCGACAATCACATAAGATCCGGTCTCGTCCTGAGGCACGACCATCTCGCGCTCCGACACCTGCACCGGATTGCCGACATTGAAGGTGGTTTTCAGCCGCTGCGGCACGCCGGCGATCTCGTCGCGATAGGCGTAGCCCAGCACCAGGACGGCGATGATCCCGCTCCAGATCGCGGCGTAGCGCAGATAGAGGCCGATGTTCCCGCGCCGCACGCGCAGCAGGACGGTGGAGACCAGCGCCACCAGCCCAACGCCGTAGCCGACATTGGCCCAATCCTCGCCCGTCTGGACCGCCTCTGGAAACGCCCTGGCCAGCGCCAGGACGACGCCGACGACAGCCACGATGACCAGGACCCAAATCCAAACGCGCTCGCCGCTCCTCGGCGGTTCTTGCGGCTCTTGCGGCTCAGGGCTCCAGGGGTTGCGGTCGGGCTGCACGCGTCGGGGATCCTTGGCGTCGAAGGGACTCGTGGGCCCTTTAAGTCGAAGACAGGTCCGCCGACGTCAAGCCGGTGAGCTGACGTTCGCAGCCTTGGCCTTCAGCGCGTCGACCAGATCCTGCGGCGTCAGGCGCGCCTGCAAGCCGCGCTGGCCGCCGTTGACGAAAACCTCGTCGAAGGCCAGGGCGTCGGCCTCCACCACGGTGGGGACTTGGCGCTTTTGGCCAAAGGGGCTGATGCCGCCGACCTTGAAGCCGGTCAGGCGTTCGGCCTCCGGCACGGGCATCATCTCGGCCGACTTGCTCCCAAGGGCGGCGGCCAGCTTCTTCATGCTGACCTCCCGATCAGACGGGACCACCACGCAGGCGGGCTTGCCGTCGGCCTTGACCATCAAGGTCTTCAGCACCCGGTCGGGCGCGACGCCCATGGCCTGCGCCGCCTGCAGGCCCACGCGCTCGGCGCCTGGGTCATAGTCATAGGTCTGCAGGGCGTAGGCGACCTTGGCCTTGTCCAGGGCGAGGGTGGCGAGCGTGGTCTTGGCCATGGCGGGACTTTACGAGAAAGAACGAGCGCCTGTTTGGCCCCGCGCATCCCGCCAAGGCAAGGCTTAGTCCGTCGCGAAGCATGCCTGCGCTGCGCGGGACGCGATGACCGCCTGCTCAAGGCGCTCGCGATTGCGCCAGCTGCCCAGGACGAGAACCCGGCGGCCAGGGTGAGCCGCGACGGCCTGGGCGACGCGTTCGGCCATATAGTCGTTCCAGCGGGTCTGGACGGCGAACGCCTTGTCGCCGGCAAAGCTGTACTGGACGGTGTTGAGGCCGTTGGCGGCGGCGGCGGTCACGGCGTCGTGCGCGCGGTCCGGCGTACGCCACCAGGTGAGCATGGCGGCCTCAGTCGCCGTATCCAGGGCGTCTACGGCGGCATGGGCGGCTGGGTCGGCCCGTCGGAATCCGTCAAAGGCCGCGCCGGCCTCCGTGACCATGGCTTTGAACGCTTCGCCGCCTGGCTCCATCGGCACGGCGACCACCTGCATCGTCTTCAGCAGCGGCCAGACCACCTCAGGATATTCCGGCCGGCCCGGGGTGGCGGCGCGGTCGATGAGTTCGTCGGGGCGAACTTCCACCACAAGGACGTCGGGGCGGAAGTCGACAATGGCCCGGCGAAGGGCGGCGTAGCTGAAGCCGGGCGTCTTGGCGTGCAGGCCGTGCAGGGCGCCGATCACCGCCACCGCGTTTGCGGGCGGGACAGGGCAGGCGGCCTGCGCCGTCGAGGCGAGGGCGGCGAAGACAAGCGCGGTGAGGGTGGATTTCAAGGCGGACCTCCTGATGTGGGAGGTCGTAGTCGGCGAGCTGGCGACACCGTGGAAGCTTGGATCGCCCAGCGGGACCGCAGCGGCGGCGAGCGGGTCAGGGTCGGGGCTAGACTGGCAGGCGCCCAGCCAAGGCGCCGCGGAACCGGCGGCTGAGACGCAGGCGGCGACCGTCGCGCAGCTCCACCTCCGCGTCGCCCCTGCCAACACCCTGGACGTGGCGCACGCGGTCGAGGCGGACAATGGCGCTGCGGTGGATGCGGGCGAACTGGGCCTGGGGCAGGGTCCGCGACAGGGTGGTCAGCGACTGGTCGGTCAGGCGGCTGCCGGAGCCGGCGTGGATCTCCGCATAGTCCCCGGCGGCGGCGATCCAGTCGATCTCGCCATAGGCGATGAAGCGCGTCGATCCGCCGTCGCGAATCCACAGCCCTTCGGCGACGGGTTCGGCAGGCGCCGGGTTTGTGCGGCGAGCTTGCAGCCAGGTTCCAGCGATCAACAGGCCGTAGGCGAGGGCCGCCGTGTCAAGGTTGGCGGCCAGGACCGGCGTCATCATGCCGATGATCGAACGACCCTGGCCATAGATCGGATGGAAGGCGACCGAGAAGACCAGGACGTGAGCCGCCATGGCGAGCGGCGCGCCGAGCATCAGGGCGGCGATGCGCAGGGTCAGCCGCTCGATCCGCCAGATGCGTGAAAGCCCCGCCAGCAAGGCCGGCGAGATCAGCGCCCAGATGGAGAAGATCGCCAGGGTGTAGGCCAGTGTCGGCCACCACGACTGCGGACGCCCCGAGAAATCCGCGAAGACGTAAGCCTGTCCCGCGCTGACCAAAGCGGCCAGCATCCAGGCGCCGAGGCCGGCGGCGATAAGGCGGGGCGAGAGTGCGGCGAAAGCCATCAGAACGCTCTAGCCCAGGCCTGTTTCGACGTCGATCCGATGCGCCATGTCACACGGACGTCCCCTGCCTCGTCCTGTTCGTGAAGGACCGATCGTCGGTCTCGAAGATGGAGGGTTTGATGTCGACAAAGGCTGTCTTGAGCGTCGCAGCTGTCATGGGCGTCGGTCTCGGCGCGAACGGCGTGTTCATGCTGGTTGCGCCGCTAGACTGGTATTTCGCCATTCCTGGGGTCACCACGACCGGGCCGTTCAACCAGCACTTCCTGCGAGACATCGGCCTGATCTTCCTGCTGGTCGGCGGAGCGTATCTGACTGGCGTAGGCATGCCCCGGCGCCGGGTGATCTTGTGGGGCGCGTCGAGCCTCTGGCTGGCGGGGCACGCGTTGTTCCACTTTTGGGAAGTGGCGGCGGGCATCTGCGGCCCATCGGTCCTGCTGCGCGACTTCCCCGCCGTGACCATGCCGGCCGTCATCGGCGGCCTGCTGACCGCCTGGGCGGTCGTGCGTGATCGCAAGGCCGGCTACTTGTAAAAGCCGTCGCGCAGGTTGAGGCCGTGCTCCAGCCAGACCTTCATGGCGCAGAGCATGCCGGTCCACCCCTGGCAGTTGCCATAGGACGCCTCGACGCCTTCCTTGGTCTGGGCCCAGCCTTCCTCGGCGATGCGCACCAGGGTGCGGCCGTCGTCCAACGACTCGAAGGTCATGGTCACGGTCGTCAAGCTGGCGCCCGAGGCGTCCGGTTCGACGGCGTTCTCGGCGCCGTCCCAGCGAAGGACGATACGCTTGTCCTTGTCGACCTCGATCACATGCACGGGAAACGCGCCGGGGAAGTCATGGAAGTCCCAGGTGACGACCGCGCCCGTCTCCAGCCGCCCCTTGGCCCCGCCGGTCGTGAAGAAGCAGGAGAGGCGGTCGGGATTGACGACGGCCTCGAAGACCTCGCCGACGGGTTTGGAGATCCGACCGCTGACCGTGAACTTCGGCTCCATCGTCTCGCTCCTCTTGTGACTGTGAGCGACATCATGTTATTAAAATATAACATGTCAATCGACGACGAGGACGACCTGCTTTTCAAGGCCCTGGGGCATCGCGCCAGGCGGCGGATTCTCGACGCCTTGAAGGCTGGGCCGCGCACGACGGGCATGCTGTGCGACCTGACTCCCGAGCTTGATCGGTGCACGGTGATGCAGCATCTGAAGGTGCTGGAGGCGGCCGGCCTGGTGGTGGTCGAGCGACGCGGACGCAAGCGCTGGAACCACCTGGACGCCCTGCCGGTCCATGCGATTCACGAACGCTGGATCGGGCCGTATGCGGCCTACGCCTCCTCCATGCTTAGCCGCCTGAAGCGCGAAAGCGAGCGGCCGGAAGAGGGGCTTTCGTTTCAGCCGGACCCCATCGGCGCCGGGCGGGGCGACGATCACGAGCCTTGACGCAATTCGAACATAGCCGCGACCTAGGCAAGGCCGCTAAGATGCCGCTGCAGCTTCAGAGGTTCGAGTAGATGAGTAAAGCCGCCGTCATTCGCCGCCTTTCCGACGAAGGCATGACCGCCGCCGAGATCGTGGCCAAGACGGGTTACGTGCACGAGTACGTCTGGCGCACCCTGGACAAAGCCAAGAAGCTCCCCTGGCAGCGGCAGGAAGCGGCGATCACCGACATGACGCCGCCGATGGACGTGGCCTACCACCCACCGATGGGCGGCGTCGAGATCGGCGCCAAGGACAGGACGGCCCTGAAGTTCCTGGGCGCGGCAGCCCTGGTGGTCGCCTCCAGCGTGGTCATCTACGCTACCGGCAAGCGCCTTCGCGTCTGGTAGAAACCGCTTAAGAGCACCAGCGCCAGAACGCAAAACGCGATCCGACCGGACAGATCGGATCGCGCATTTGTCCGTGAGCGGCGCCCCGGCTGAGGGCGGGAGCGCCGTCCTGGTGCGCTTAACGGGCGCGGATGAAGGTGCGGATGTCGTTTGACAGCTTCTTCAGGTCGTCCTCACGCACGTACATCATGTGGCCGGCGTGGTAGTAGTCCCACTTGATGCGGCCGTCGGTCGGGATGCCCGGGCGGTTCAGCGAGTACTCCGCCCCGAAGAACGGGGTGGCGAAGTCGTAGTAGCCCTGGCCGACCCACACCCGCAGGCCGCTGTTCTCACGCAGAGCCTTGCCGATGTACGGCGCGACGTTCAGGTAGCCCGAACCGCCGCGCGGACCGCCGATGTTCCAGTCCCAGTTGCCCGTGGAGCCAATCGACGAATAGACGACGTCGGGCGAGTACTTCAGCGTTTCGCGCGAATAGGCGTTCATCGCGGCGGTATAGGCGCCGTCGATGCCGTAGAAGCTGGGATCGTTGTCGGGGCGGTCGCCGGCGTTGTCGTAGTCAACGCCGGTGTAGCGGGTGTCCAGACGCCCGATGGTCAGACCCCGATCACGCAGCAGCTCCTTGTAGAAGCGGCTGGGCGACAGGCGCAGGTTGGCGTTGCTCAGATAGGCCTGCGAAACGCCCGTGAAGCGCGACAGCTGCGGCAGGACCGCGGCCCGCTCTTCGGCGGTCAGCGAGTTGCCCTTCAGCAGGGCCGACGCGTACGGGCCGATGGCGAAGGCGCGGGCTTCGGCGACGAACGCCTCGACCGTGGCCGGCTTGTCGGCGACCTTATTATGATACCAGGCGGTGGCCGCCATGGACGGCAGGTTGGTGACGAAGCCCAGCTCGTTGCCCGGAGAGTCGGCGGCCTGGCTGAAGTCGAGGATCGACGAGATCAGCAGGATGCCGTTGATCGAGACGTCCGTATAGCTGCCTTCCAGTTCGTTGATCACCGCGGCCGAACGGGTGGTGCCGTAGCTTTCGCCGCCGATGAACTTGGGCGCATTCCAGCGGCCATGCTCGTTCAGCCAAAGACGGATGAACTCGGCCATGGACTTGGCGTCCTTGGTCACGCCCCAGTAATTGGCCGGGTCGGTCTTGCCCAGGGCGCGGCTGAAGCCGGTGCCCACGGGGTCGATGAACACGATGTCGGTGACGTCGAGCAGCGAGTCGGGGTTGTCGATGATCGGGAAGGGCGGGGCGCCATCGTCCTTGGCGTCCGAGGGCACGACCACGCGCTTGGGACCAAAGGCGCCCATGTGCAGCCAGACCGAACCCGAACCTGGGCCGCCGTTCCACAGGAAGGTCACCGGACGGTTGGGGTCGGTCGGACCTTCTTTGATGTAGCTGTAGGAGGTGATCGCCGCGAGCGGCTTGCCTTCCTTGTCCTTCAGATAGGTCTCGCCGGCGATGGCGCGGTACGAGACCTTCACGCCGCCGAAGGTGCCGGTGTGCTTGGTGACGGAGACGACCGGGGCCGGAATGCCGTCGGCCCGGCGCTCAGCGGCCGCCTCGGACTTGGGTCCGTCCTGAGCGAAGGCAGGCGCGCCGAGCACCAGCGCCGATACGGCGGCAGCCAAAAGCATCTTCATTGAATTCCCCCTAGTCTTGTACTCCGCCGCCTCCAGGCGCCGGTGTCGAGGGACGCGTCACGCAAACAGCTGCGCGGGCGGATCATCCTCGAACAAACATCAGTAGGAGGACGCAGGGGCCGCCGAATGTAAACCGCCATTCTTAGCGAGATCGTTGAATAAAATCCGGCGCTACGTTGATAATCCGAACGATCTTCAGAGTGCGTCGCAGCATTCAGGAAAAGCCGCCGCTTACGATCTGGGCTACGTCGATTTGGACCAGAAGACCTTGCAACCCCTGGGCGATCCGTTCGGCCCGAGATTGTCACCCATGTCTTAGGTACAAACCGTCACGTATGTGTCCGGGCTATAAAACGCCGCACATGGCGGACAGGGTGGGATTCGAACCCACGGTAGGCTTCCACCTACGGCGGTTTTCAAGACCGCTGCCTTAAACCACTCGGCCACCTGTCCCCAAGAGAACGGGGCCTATATCAGGGCGGCGCGGGTGGCTCCAGCGGCTTGAAGCGGTCGAGCGCCTTAACCCCTCATAAAAACCTTTGATTCACCATGACGGGCATGATCGCCCGCTCTCCATTCGGATCCGTGCGCACCTTGACCGCCCTGCTGCTGGCGACGGCGGGGCTGGCTGCCTGCGCCACGCCCATGCCGACCAAGAACGGCCCGACGCTGTCGAGCAAGTCGCCGCCGTCTGATCGGGCCTGGAAGGACAAGGACGGAAACCCGCTGCGTGGGACCATGAAGCCCTACAAGGTGAGGGGCGTCTGGTACTATCCGGCCGAACAGCCAAATTACGACCAGACGGGCATCGGCTCCTGGTACGGCGAACAGTTCCACAACCGCTACACCGCCAATGGCGAGGTCTTCGACATGGACCTGCCCTCGGCGGCGCACAAGACGCTGCCGCTGCCGTCGATCGTGGAGGTCAAGAACCTCGACAACGGCCGCTCCATGCGCGTGCGGGTCAATGACCGTGGCCCCTTCATCGGCGACCGCATCATCGACCTTTCCAAGGCGGCCGCCGACGAGCTGGGCTTCAAGAACGCCGGCGTGGCGCGCGTACGGGTCCGCTATGTAGGGCCGGCCGGCAAGCCGACGCCGTTCGACCAACCCAAGCGCTACGTCAAGGCCTCCGAGCCGCGCCCGGTGATGGTCGCCGCAGCCCCGCCGCCGCCCGCCTTTGAGCCGGCGCCCTATGTTCCGCCGGCGCGCACGCCGGTTCAGTCCGCATCCTTGCCGCCGATCGGCGGGGCGCCGGCCTATTCGACCCCGAGCTACTCAGCGCCCAGCTATTCGGCGCCCAGCTACACGCTCCCGGTCGCGGGGGCGCGCGCCTCGAACGCCTATCGGGTGCAGGCAGGCGCGTTCTCCAGCCGCGCCAACGCCGAGCGGGCGGTGCAACTGCTGTCCGAGGCCGGGCTGGCGGTGATCGAACCGACCGACCGCGGCGGGATCACCCTATACCGGGTGGTCATGGGCCCAGCGCCTGACGAGAGCGCGGCTCTGGAGCTGCGCGACGCCGCTGCGGCCTTCGGCTTTCCCGACGCCACGGTGCTCCGGCCCTTCTAGGTTCTGGACAACAGGCCCGTTCCAGTCGATTGAACGGGCGTGGCGACCGGCATCTTCATCACATTCGAGGGCGGCGAGGGGGCTGGGAAATCGACCCAGATCCGTCGGCTGGCCGAACGCCTGCGCGGGCTTGGGCGCGAGGTGATGCTCACCCGTGAGCCGGGCGGCTCCGATGGGGCCGAGGCGATCCGCGACCTGCTGCTGAACGGCGCCGCCGAGAAATGGTCGGCCACGACCGAGACCCTGCTTATGTACGCCGCGCGTCGCGATCATCTGGAGCGCGTGGTGCGGCCGGCCCTGGCTGACGGCAAGATCGTTCTTTGCGACCGTTTCGCCGACTCCACGCGGGCCTATCAGGGCGCGGGCGGGGACGCTGATCCTGGCCTGATCGAGGCCATGGAGCGATACGTGGTCGGCGACGACTGGCCCGGCCTGACGCTGATCCTCGACCTGCCGGTGGAAAAGGGGCTGGCGCGGGCGGCCAGCCGTGGCGGCGGCGAAGCGCGCTTTGAATCCAAGGGCGAGGCGTTCCATCAGCGGCTGCGCGCCGCTTTCCTGGCCATCGCCGCGCGCGAGCCGGACCGCTGCGTCATCGTGCCGGCGGACCAGTCGATCGAACAGGTCGAGACCGACATCTGGGCTGCGGTGGAGCCGCGGCTGAAGGTGGGCTGATGGCCTACGAGCCGCCCCATCCGCGCGACGTCTTCGGCCTCAGGGGCCAGGAGACGGCCGAGGCCGCCTTCGCAGACGCCATCGATCGTGGCCGCCTGCACCACGCCTGGCTGCTGACCGGCCCTGAAGGCGTGGGCAAGGCGACCTTCGCCTACCGGGCGGCGCGGCGGCTGATGGGCGCGAGGCCCTTGGGCGGGGGCATCGGATCGGACCACCAAGACCCGGTGAGCCGACAGATCAGCGCGCGGTCTCACCCCGACCTGACCGTGCTGGAGCGCATCGGCGAGGACGGAAAGCCGCGCAAGGTGATCCCCGTCGAGGAGGCGCGCCGCCTGCCGGAGTTCTTCGCCAAGGCGCCGGCGATCTCGCCCTATCGGGTGGCGATCATCGACGCCGCCGACGACCTGAATGTCAACGCCGCCAATGCCTTATTGAAAACTCTTGAAGAGCCTCAAGGGCGCGGCGTGCTCTTTTTGATCTCCCACTCGCCGGGCAAACTGCTGCCGACCATCCGCTCGCGCTGCCGTCGGCTGGTGATGTCGTCAGGCTCCGAAGCCATGGCCGTGGAAATGCTTGAGCAAGCCGGCGCCGCCGAGGGCGAGAACGCCCTGCGGCTGGCCCGCATGGCCAAGGGCGCACCAGGCATGGCGCTGCAGTTGGCCGCCAACGGCGCCTTGGCCGCGGACGACGCGGCGCGCGAAATCCTGATGTCCTTGCCGGCCGCCGACGAGGCCGCCCTTTTGGCCCTGGCGGACACCTTCCGGGGCGCAGAGGGCATGCAGCGCTTTCGGGCTGTGATCGACCGCCTGGCCGAGCGGATTCACATCTTCACCGCCCGTGAGGCGGCGGAGGGGCGGGGCTTTGGCCTCGATGGTTGGGCCGCCGCCTGGGATCGGCTGGTCGCCATGCCGGATCGGGTCGAGGCGGTGAACCTTGATCGGGCCGATGCTTTCTTCTCGGCGGTGCGCGACCTACGCGCGGCCGCCAAAATTCGAGCTTTCTGAGTTGTTTGCGCCGATATGCTGATCGACAGTCACGTCAATCTCCACGCTTCCCAGTTCGCCGAGGATCAGGCGGAGGTCATCGACCGGGCCCGCGCCGCCGGCATCGAGATGATGGTGACCATCTGCGACAAGGTCTCGTCGTTCGAGGCCGTGCACGCTATCGCCATGGCGCATGACGACATCTGGGCGACCGTCGGAACACACCCGCACGAAGCCAAGGAGAATCCACAACTTGAGGCAAAGATTCTCATCGATCTTGCGGCGCGCCCCAAGGTGATCGGCATCGGCGAATGCGGCCTGGACTTCCACTACGACCTGTCGCCGCGCGACGTGCAGGCGCAGGTGTTCCGCGCCCATGTGACGGCGGCGCGCCAGACGGGCCTGCCGCTGGTGGTTCACACCCGTGAGGCCGACGAGGTGATGGGCCAGATCCTCGAGGAGGAGTACGCCAAGGGCCCGTTCAAGCTCCTGATGCACTGCTACACCAGCGGCGCTGAGCTGGCGCGGCGAGCGGCGGCGCTTGGGGCCTGGTTCTCCGTCTCCGGCATCGCCACCTTCAAGCAGGCCGAGGACGTGCGCGCGGTGATCGCCGACATGCCGGCCGACCGGATCATCGTCGAGACCGACTGCCCCTATCTGGCGCCCATTCCCATGCGCGGCCGGCGCAACGAGCCGGCCTACCTGCCGCATATCGTCGACAAGCTGGGTGAAATTCGGGGCTGGTCGCGCGAGGAGGCCGAGAAGCGGACGGAGGATGCGTTCTTCGCCCTGTTCGATCGGATCCCGCGTCCGTGACCCTGGAACTGACCATCCTGGGCTGCGGCTCATCCGGCGGCGTGCCGCGGGCGGACGGGGACTGGGGAGCTTGTGATCCGGCCCAGCCGAAGAACCGTCGCACCCGGTGTTCGCTGCTGGCCCGGCGCAAGGGCGGGGCGGATGAGACCACCATCGTCGTCGACACCTCGCCGGACCTGCGCGAGCAGTTCATCGCCGCCAAGGTCAGGCGCGTAGACGCGGTCCTTCTGACCCACGACCATGCCGACCAGACCCACGGAATCGACGACCTGCGGGCCTTCTATCAGCGCCAACGCGCGCCGATCCCGACCTTCATGGATCATCCGACCCAAGCCAGTCTGGTGACCAAGTTCGACTACATCTTTCACGCTAAGGGGGGCTATCCGGCGATCTGCGAGCCGTGGGTGATCCCGCCGCATGGCGAGGCCTGGTCGGTGAACGGTCCGTCCGGCGCTATCGCGATCACCACCTTCGATCAGGACCACGGCGAGGTCCGTTCCGTCGGCTATCGGATTGGAAACGCCGCCTATTCGCCGGACGTCCGCGATATTCCCGAGAGCAGCTTTGCGGCCCTGGAAGGCCTGGACGTCTGGATCGTCGACGCCCTTCGCTGGACGCCGCATCCGACCCACGCCCATGTGGAGAAGACCCTGGGCTGGATCGAGCGGGTAAGGCCCAGGCGGGCGATTCTGACCAACATGCACATCGACATCGACTATGACGACGTGCGCGCCAAGCTGCCGGCCGGTGTCGAGGCGGCCTATGACGGCATGACCGTGGAGATCGCTCTGTGAGCGCCGAGGCCGAGACCCTGATCCGCGCCCGGCGCCGGATGAGCAACGAGGCCATCGCCAAGCATGACGCCGCCAAGCTGCGCGGCTTCTTCGCCGCCGATGTGAAGGTGATCGTCGGCGACGGGTCGCTGATCCAGGGCGTGGATAACCTGATCGCGGCCTTCAAGGGTCAGTTCAAGGACCCTGACTTCGTCAACTATCTGCGTACGCCCGCCACCATCACCCTCGACGCCTCCGGCGAGCGGGCGGCGGAGGAGGGGCGCTGGGTCGCCACCTGGCATGGCCAGACCGGACTGTCGGGGCCGTATCTGGCCGGGTGGAGCCGGATCGACGGGCGCTGGATGATCGATTCCGAGCTCTTCGTGACGGTCGGCGCCTAGCGGCGGCGGCGAACAAACAGCGCGTAGATCAAACCGACGCCCGAAAACCAGATCACCGCCGTGTAGAAGGTCGGCCGCGCGCTTGGCTCGATCGCCATGACCACGGTCACCAAGGCGATGAAGGCGATCACGATCCAGTTGGATGCCGGGTAGAGCAGGGTCGGAAAGCGCAGGGCGGCGCGCTCCTCGGCGGCCAGCCGGCGGCGGAACGAGAAGTGGGCCAAGACCACCATCAGCCAGGTCCACAAAAGCAGCGCCGCCACCAGGGACATGACATAGCCGAACACCTGCTCGGGGAAGGCGTAGTTCAGCCCGACGCCGACCAGCATAGCCAGGGTCGAGGCGGTGATGGCGTTGGTCGGCAGTTGGCGCTTGTCGTTGCGGGCTAGGAAGGCCGGCGCTTGTCCGCGCGCGGCCATGGCCGACAGCACCCGCCCGGTGGCGAAGACGCCGCTGTTGCACGACGAGATCACCGCCGACAGCACCACGAAGTTGATGACGCCCGCCGCGCCGGACAGGCCGATCTTCTGCAATACGGCCACGAAGGGGCTCTCGTTGGCGGGGATGCCGCTCCACGGCGTCACGGCCATGATCACCGCCAAGGAGCCGACGTAGAACAGCAAGATGCGCAGGATCACGCCGTTGATCGCCTTGGGCAAGGAGCGCTCGGGATCCTCGGACTCCGCGGCGGTGACGCCGACCAGTTCGGTTCCTCCAAAGGAGAAGAGGGCGGTGGGCAGCACGGCGAAGAGACCGGCGAGGCCGAACGGGAACATCCCGCCACGGCTCCACAGATTGGCGAACGAGGCGTCCTTGCCCGCCGCGCCAAAGCCGAACAGGACCAGCGCCGCGCCGCCGACGATCAGCAGGACGATGGCGGCGACCTTGATCAGGGTCAGGGCGAACTCGACCTCGCCGAACAGGCGCACGCCGACGCGATTGGCGATGTAGAGGCCGACGAGGGTCATCAGCGCGGTGATCCACTGGGGAAAGTCCGGCGCCCAAAACTTTACGAACACCCCGGCGGCGGTGATCTCGGCGATCCCGACCAGGACCCAGATCAGCCAGTAGCTCCAGCCGCTGATGAAACCGGCCCAGTGGCCGACCAGGTCATCCACGTGGCTGGTGAAGGCCGGGACCGCCGGGCGGTTGAGGGTCAACTCGCCCAGGGCTCGCGCCATCAAAAAGACGGCCAGGCCGGCCATGGCGTAGGCGATCAGAACGCTGGGGCCCGCCTGGGCGATCGCCGCGCCGCTGCCCAGGAAGAGACCGGCGCCGATCGCGCCGCCGATGGCGATGAACTGGATGTGGCGGGTCTTGAGGGTGCGTGCGAAACGCGGGGTCTCGGTCGTCATGCGGCTCCGATCAGGCCGAAAGGCCGATCACCGGCGTCAGGTCCACCTGGGCCAGGTTGGTCTGTTTCATCTCAGCGCCCGTGAAGTTGGCGCCGCGCAGGTCGGCCTCGACCAGGCTGGCCCCGGTCAGGTCCGCGCCCTGGACATCGAGATAGCGACCGCGCACGCCGGTCAGGTCGGCGGTCACCGCGCGGGTTCCGACGACCAGCGGCCCAAGGGTCGCCTTGCGCATGATGGTTTTGGTCAGGTTGGCTTGCATCAGCTTGACGCCGCGCAGGTCCGCGCCCGACAGGTCCGAGCCGCGCAGGTCGGCGCCGTCGAGACGCGCGCCCTGCAGCTGGGCGCCGGCCATGCGCAGGCCCACCAGGCAGGCGCGCCGGGCGCTGATGGCGGTCAGCTTCAGGTCGGAGATCAGGTGGATGATCGGGCGCAGGTCCTCGCCGTCGACGATGGCGGGCGCGCCCTGAGCGCCGTCGGTGCGACACCAAAGATCGTGCTGGACCAAGGTTGCGTGCAGCGCCTTGGCCTTTTCGAGCGCCTGTTCGGTGGGATCGACCACGCAGCCGCCCAGGCGTGCGCCCTTGGAGCGCGCCCCGGTCAGGTCGATCTGCATCAGGACCGCGCCTTCGAAATTGGCCTTTTCGATATTGGCGTTGGTCAGGTTGGCCCCGCGCAGGATCGCGCCGGTGAAGTTTGCGCCACGCAGGTTGGCGCCGCGCATCATCGCACCGCTGAGCGAGCAGTCGGAGAAGTCAGCCGCCATGGCGGTGACGTCATCGAGCTGAGCCTCGGTCAGGGTGGCGCCGTGCAGGTCGGCCTCGTCCAGTTCGGAGACGCGCAGGTCGGCGTTTACGTTCTTGCCAGGCACGGCCGCGCCGCCGCTGGGGGCGTCGACGATGCCCGGGCGAAGGTCGGCGCGGGTCATGTCGACCTGGGCCAAGGTCGCGCCACGCAGGCACACGCCGCGCATGTCGGCGTCGACCAGATTGGCCCCGCGCAGATCGGCCCGGCGCAGATCGCAGCCGAACATGTTGGCGCCGGTGAGCTTGACCCCGGCCATCTGGCAGCCTTCGAGCACCGAGGCGGACAGGTCCACACCCGACAGATCGCGGCGCGACAGGTTGAGGCCCGACAGGTGCATGAACTTAAGGACGGCGCGCTTGCCGCCGGGCTGACGGGCCACGAACTTGGCGTGGGCGCTCATCAGCATGTCGAGTTCGGGCTGGGTAAGCCGACGACGGCCCGAGCGGTCGTTCTCCGATCTCAACCCCAACTCCCCCCGGCAAGAGGCGCGACGCCTCAGCGAATGGGCGGTCTCGCACCCGCGCGAACGCGGGTCAATATGAGTTACAGCCGGGGAGGGCCGGTGAGCGCCGTAACCGCCGGAGCGCCCGGCGAATTGCGGCTGATGGGGTCGCACCAGTTGAAGAGGTCCTTCGTGCGGCGTCCGGCCAGGCCGTTGTCGATCAGCACCTGTCCCAGATCCAAGCCATCCAGCGTCACCAGCGCGAAGGCGCGGTCATATTCGTCCTTGCCGCCGGTTTCCTCGATGCTGACCGAGCGGGCGTTGTTGACCAGGCGCTGGACGATGGCGACGCCCTGGCGCGCGGCGACGGCCTCGGCCCAGCAGCGGGCGTCGGGGATGGTCTCGGGCGCGAAGGCGTTGGAGAGCCGCAGGTGGCGGCCGTCGATCACCAGGATGTCTGCGCTGATCACCGTGGCGCGGCTGCCGACCGAGGGCTGCACGTCGGCGATGTCGGCCTCGGACTCCTTTTGCGGGGAGCAGGCGGCGAGCGCGAGCAGGGCCGCGGCGATGATCGGTGTTCTAAAGCGCATGACGTTGGGTGACCCTGAGCCTTCTGGTCAGTTGTGCGCGCGACGCGGGAATTCAAGGCCGAGCTTCAGCTTTGGGTGCGATTGATCTTCGTCGCTCGTCGTTGCATCAGCATATGTACATATGAATCACCTGGCGGATTGAATGGCCAAGGACGTCGCGTCCGAGAACATGGTGCTGCGGACGGTTTACCTGCCCAAGGCGCTGGATAAGCAGCTTCGCGCGATCGCGTTCGAGGTCGAGCTGAGCAAGGGCGAGCTGATGCGCGTGCTGATCGCGGAGGCGATGCAGCGTCGCGCCTCCAAGGGCGAGGCCGCCTTCGAGCGCGCCGACGCACAGCCCACGTCGATGAAATCTGCGGCCAAGACGCCCGTGAAGGCCAAGTCCGTCGCGCCGCCGGCGACGCCTGCTCCTCCTCCGTCTCCACCGGCGCCTCCACCGGCCCCCGAACCGGCCGTCGAGGCGCCGCCCGCCAAGGCCGCCAAGCCGCGCGCGCCCAAGCCCGCGCCGGAGCCTAAAGCAGCGCCAGAGACCCAACAGAGCAGCATCTTCGACTTCCTGTAGCCGGCGCGGCGGGCCATCATCGAGCGGCAGGGGAGTCGGGGACAAAGCGTATGAAGATCGTCTCATTGGCGGCGGCCGCCGCCGTCGGCTTGGCGTCTCAGGCGCTAGCGGCGACCTATGTGCTGGAGCCGGACGCGGTCTGGACCGCGGGGCAGGCGACGCCGCAGAAGGGCTGGTCGGTCACGGTCGATGGGACCAAGATCGTCCGGGTCGGACCGCGCGGCGATCCGCCTATGGGCGCCGAAGTGGTCGCTCTGCCGGGGACAACGCTGATCCCCGGGCTGATCGAGCTGCACTCCCATCTGTTGCTGCACCCCTACAACGAGACCACCTGGGACGATCAGGTGCTCAAGGAGTCGCCCTACTACCGCGCCTTGCGCGGCGGACGGGACGCGGCGCGCACGCTGCAGTCTGGCTTCACCACTCTGCGCGACCTGGGCAGCGAGGGCGCGGCCGACGCCGATGTCTCGCTGAAGAAAGCCATCGACGATGGGGTGATCGAAGGGCCGCGCCTTGTGGTGGCGACCTGGGCGATCGTGGCCACGGGGACCTATGGCCCGCGCAAGGGCTTTCGCACCGACATGGACCTGCCGCAGGGCGCCGAGGAAGTCAGCGGCGAGGCGCAGATGGCCTCGGCGGTACGGCGGCAATCGGCGGCAGGCGCCGACTGGATCAAGCTCTATTCGGACTATCGCACCGGACCGGACGGCTCGACCCGCCCGACCTTCACCCAGCGCGAGCTGGATGTGGCCGTCGAGATCGCCCATGCCTCGGGGCGGCCAGTGGCGATCCACGCCGCCGGCGACGAAGGCATCCGCCGTGCGGTGCTGGCCGGGGCCGACACCATCGAGCACGGCTATGGCGCGTCGGAGGCGACCTTCAAGCTGATGAAGGACAAGGGGACGACCTATGTGCCGACCCTGACCGCGCCGGCCTCAACTTCTCAGTACTTCCAAGGCTACGTGCCGGGCCAAAGCGCTCCGACGCCTTCCATGGTCGCCGCCGAGAAGGCGTTCCGCACGGCCCTGCGGCTAGGCGTGAACATTGGCGTCGGCAGTGATGTGGGCGTCTTCACCCACGGCGAAAGCTGGCGGGAGCTCGACTGGATGGTCCGCTACGGCATGACGCCCATTCAGGCCCTCACCGCAGCCACCGCCGGCAACGCCAAGGTGCTGCGCCGCGACGCCGACCTTGGCCGGCTGCAGGACGGCTTCCTAGCCGATCTGGTGGCGGTTCAGGGCGATCCGACAAAGGATATCGGATCGCTCCGTCACGTGCGTTTTGTGATGAAGGCCGGCAAGATCTATCGGCAGCCTCAATAGCGCCAGCTGGTCAGGTCAGCCCCCTTGGGCGCGGTCTCTTCGATGCGCTTGAGGATTTTGGGCAGGTAGAAGGTGTTGTAGCGAAGCCTGGAGATGGCGATGGGATTGGCCTTGTCGCCGTTCCAGCAGTGCTCGGCCCGGTCGCCGTAGACGACCTCGCCGCCAAAGGGCGGATCGGTCTTCTTGAGGAAGTCCTCCATCAGGTAGACGGCGTTGTTGAGATAGAAGTTGTCCATATCGCCAGTGTAGATGTTGAGCTTGCCCTGCAGCTTGGGCCCCAGCGTCTTCCAGTCGCGCTCGAGGATGTGGCGCAGGTCGTAGTTTTCGCGCCAGTATTCCAGGACCGACTTGTCGATCACGCCTGTGGCCTTATCCCATAGCGGTATCGGGTAGCCGTCCGGCCCCTGCGGCGAAAAGACGGCGAAGAAGGCGTCCCATTGCGCCCCGGAGCGGGTTTTGGAGCCGAGCACGCGCTCGTATCGGTTCTCCATCTCGTTGGTGTGCGACACGTGGCCTAGGTAGTTACGGCCCACGGGCCGCTCCACGCGCCCGAAGGGGCCGATCCGCCAGAACGCGTTATCGTCCTGGTAGATGTCCACGACCTTGAACTGCCGAAAGTCGACGCTGTCCGGACAGGCTGCGTAAGCGCCGTTGTAGTCGTCGGGATACTTGACCTGTACGCCGAGGGCCTCCCAGCCGCCGGTGGAGCCGCCATAGAGGAAGCGGGCCCAGCCGGCGCCAAGGCCCCGGTACTTCTTCTCGAGCGCCGGGATGAACTCATGGGTGATGGCGTCGCCATAGGGCCCGATATTGGCCGAGTTCACCGCATAGCTGTCGTCGTAGTACGGGTTGGAGTGATCGATCTCCACGATCAGCATGCGCGGGAACTTGTCCGACACCCACTGGCGGTAGAAGTCGTAGGCCTCCTGCTGCTCGGTCCTGTTGTAGCAGGGCAGATTGAAGCGCTCGGAGTACTCGCACTTCAGGTTGGGATCGGGCGGCGTGGTGCGAAAGCCGCCAAAGTCCTCGGGGAAGTGGCCATGGAAGATGGCCAGCGGGTATCTGGCCTCCGGATGCTTGTCGAAATCCTTGGGCACCAGGACGTGGCCGCGGATGAAGACGTCGCGGCCCCAGAACTTGGAGAGCTTGTCGCTGCGGATCTTGAAGTGGCGGACGAACTCGGTGTCCTTGGGCTCGGCGATGGGCGGATTGACCCGATCCAGCGTCACTTCGATCTCGCCGGCGCGCTTGGGATCAAAGTCGATCTGCCTGGGGGTGGAGACCAGGTTGCCCGGCTCCTTGCGCCAGTTCTGGCCAGCGCCGCGGGCGGCCGGCAGCTTCACCACCTTGCCGTTCTCAAGCTTGTAGGTGTCGTACTTGTGCAAGACCGCCTGCACGAAGTAGCGGCCGGCGGGGACCTCGCTGAGGCTCTTGGCCGGATAGCCGGTCTCATCCAGGGCGATGACCGCCGATCCGCCGCGGGCCAGACCTTCCACATCCGTGCCGACGATCTGGGCGGAGGCGAAGGTGCGATCGACCTGGCTGATGGGCGCCGAGCCACCCTTGGCGGTCAGTACCAGCAGCACCCGCCCGTCATAGACCGCCTCGGGCGCGGACGCCGGAATGGTCACCTTGAAGCTTTGCGCCATGGTCGGGGAGGCGGCCATGCAAAGGGCGCCCAGGCTGAGAGAGGCGGCGAGGGCGCGTTTCATGCAAAAGCTCCAGGACTTAAGGGTGCGCCTCCTCGGCGATGGGCCGACGAAGACGCAAGGGAATGAAAAGGACCGCGCAGACCGCTAGCCCCACGAAGGTGTTGATGATCAGCGGCACGGCGATGTCGGGCGCGCCCAGCACGCTGACGGCGATGAAGATCGCCGTGCCTTCCTGGCGCACCAGGTGCGAGCAGATGACTGCCGTGGCGTCGGGCCCCTCTAATCGGGCGGCGCGGGCCACCAAGACGCCGATCGCGGCGTTGATCAGGTTCACCAGCAGGACAAGGCCGACGATCAGGCCCATGGAATCGGCCAGCACCGTGCGCTGGCGCGCGGCTATCCAGGCGAAGACCAGCACCAGGACGATCGATCCGGCGGTCTTGATGGGCGCAGCCCAGCGCGCGGCCAAGTTCGGGAAGGCCCGCGCCGTCGCCAGCCCGGCGCTGACGGGGCCCACGGTGATCAGGGCGACCTTGGCGAAGAGATCGCCCGTCGGCGCCTGGATGCGCCGCACCTCTCCAAAGGCGAGCTCGACCGCGTAGTGCGCCACCAGGGGCGCAGCGATCACATAGAGCGCGCTGATCATCACCGTCAGGGCGATGGAAAGGGCGGTGTTGCCCCGGCAAAGGTCGGTGGCGACATTGGCCAAGATCCCGACCGGGCAGGTGGCCAAAAGAACAAGACCCACCGCCGAGGCCGGGGTCGGCGCAAAGGCCCAGGCCACCGCCACGCCCGCCAGGGGCACCAGCAGAACAATGCCGATCAGGCCCGCGACCACGGGCCGACGATCGATGGTCAGGGTCTGGAAGGCGCGTGGTTTGAGCGACAGGCCGATGGCGAACATGATCGCCGCCAGCGAAGCTGGCAGGAGCACGCTCTCGGCGATGTTTGCGAGGCTTGGCCCGCCCATGGTGCGTTCCCCTAGCGCGCACGTCAGGACTCCTTGCCTAGCAAGCGGCTCTTGGCTTGTCTCAACGCGCGGCCCAGCCGCAGCATCAATCCGGGGGCCTGGCGCATAAAGGGCACACGCCCGATCCGCTTTGGTCGCTCGACAGCGATGGCCGGACGATAGCGGCCGTCGCTCAACAGCATGCGCGCGATCTCCCGGCCGACGATGGCGTTGGTGGCGATCCCCCGCCCGTTACAGGCCTGAACGGCCAGGAGCCCGTCGTCCAGGGCGACGATGCGCGGCAGAAGGCTGCTGTTGATCCAGGCGACCCCTTCCCAAAGATGCTCGATGCGCACCGGCTCGTAGTCTAGGAGCATGTCCGCCAGGCGCCGGTTGACCGCCGCCTCGATCGCCTCGGCCGAGGCCTCTTCCTTGACCGGATAGAAGGTCACCATCCGCTCACCCTCGGCGAAGCGGATCGAGAAGATGTCGAGCTCAAGATCGGTGAGCGACTGGCCGCCAGGCAAGATGGAGGCCCGCAGGCGTTGCGAGATCGGCGCTGTGGCCAGCTCATGCACGCGCATGGGAAGGACGGTGGCGTCGAGGCTGGGATGGAGGAACTGGTTGCCGCCGTTGGCGCACAGCACGATCTTGTCGGCCTCGACCACGCCGCCTCCAGCTTCCAGCCGCCAGCGCGTTCCGACCCGCTCAAGGGCGGTTGCTGGGCTGTGATGGAAGAGAGCGGCTCCGGCCTCGACCGCGCGGGCCGCTAAGCCGGCGGCCAGCTTGAGCGGATTGACCCCGCCGCCGCTGGCGTCGAGCACGGCTGCGCCGTAGCCGCGGCACCCGGTCATGGCCTGGGTGGTCGCCGCGTCCAGGACGCTGAGGTCCTGGCGAAACGGCCTCCACTCCTCAAGCACCTGTTGCAGCCGCTGCTCGGCCGCGGCGCCCCGCGCCGGGGCGATGAAGCCGTAGGGTCGAGCGTCGCAGTCGATCTGCAAGGTGCGGATCAGATCGAACAGATGGCCGCCGCTTTCTCCCACCAGATGCAGCCAGCTGGCGCCAAGGTCGGGACCTAGCTTCTCCAGGACCTTGTTGGGCGTGGTGCGCACCAGTTGCGGTGCGATGATCCCGGCGCTTGCACCTAGGGCGCCGGCGCCGGGCGTCACGGCTTCGACCACGCAGACGGTCCGCCCCGCCGCCGCCAGTTCGCAAGCCAGGCTGAGGCCGGCGATGCCGGCGCCGACAATGGCGATCTCGACGTCCTGACGACCATCCAGCGAGGGGCGAGGGGCAGGGCCGCCGCCGACCGCACCCCAAAGAGAATGGCGCATCATGGCGCCAGCTCCAGGGTAAGCTCACAGGCCCCGTTTTGGCGGATGAGGCGCGCCGCCTGGGCCAGGCCCGCGAGGTCTTCTGGAATGACCCGAGCGCAAAGAGAGCCCTCGATCCAGCCGCCGGGGAAGAAAAGGCGGCCATCCTCGCCGTAGAAGACGCCAAGATCCAGGCCGCCCTCGGCGAATGGGCGGGTCGGCCCGACCGGACCGGGCGTGAAGGGTGTGAGCACCAGGTCGCCGGCCGCAGGCTGGCGTACCGGGTTCTCCACCTGAAGCCGGTCAAGATCGATGCCTACGGGCAGTTCGCGGCCGGGCAGGGGGCAGGAAATCTCTGGTCCTGTCCACATCGCGTGCAACGCCGCGCGCGGAACATTCTGGCGGGCCAGTATGACCAGCACTGCGCACGAAGCGGGCGCCTGCGCCTCCAGAAGGTCAAAGCGCGCATCCAGACCGGAGCGCGGCTCGCATATCCTCAGGCGCGCCATCGGGCACACCTGCGTCTGGGTGTTCTGATCGACATGCGCCCCCCGATCGCCGCCGCCATATTGCGACCATTATCACGCGATTTGGAGCGAATAAAATGATCTTGTCCAGCGGTCGCCGTCGTTGGGGCGTAGGCGCCTATTCCAGAGGCGAGCGGTTGAGGTTGGCGCTCATGATCTGCAAGGTCGCCACAAGGCGCGTCAGTTCGGCGTGGCTGATCCCCTCGGTGGCGCGGGCGATCAGCTTGGCGATCATCGGGGTGAGGCGATCGAGCAGGGCCTTACCCTCTTGGGTCATTCTGACCTCGGTGACGCGACCGTCCTCGCCGCCCTGACCGGTGGCCACCAGGCCCATCTGGCTCATCTTGTCGACGATGCGGCTGACAGTGGTGCGCTTGATCAGGGCGGTGTCGGCCAGGAAGGTCACGCTGCTGGGTTGGTATTCGCGCAAGACCGTCAAGATGCGGTAGATCGGCCTTGTTATTCCATGCCTTTGCAGGGTCCGCTCCATGGCGTCGTGATACATGAAGTCGGCGTGGGCGATGAGGTAGAACGGCGAGCTCGACAAGCGAAACGTCGCGCTGCTGGGATCGAACATCGAGGTTGGATTCAAGTTAGGGTCCTTCTGGCGCGCGCCTCTATACGGGCGAACGCCGGTCACCGAAAGGGCTCGGATCAAAAGCCGCCGCCCAGGTCCCGCTGCAGACCACCCCTGCAGGTCCGCGCAAGACAGATTGGGCTGCGACGCGACCGTCGCCTTACCGGTCATTGAATGCGCCGGTCAGCGCCGGCTCTTAAGATCACTTGTGAACGCCGATTGGGCGCCAGGCAAGATGCTGCGTCCGCAGTGTGACGTTCGCTTGACAGCGTTTTCAAGATGCGCCCATTCTCACGCAAATTGACGATCCGTTCATCGTCATTGGGGGGGGGTGCCATGTCCAGCGTTGTGAAAAACCGAAACCTCAAGGCTGCCTGGGCCGCGGCGGTCGCCGCCGCGCTGGCGCCGCTCGCCGCCACGGCCGCCGAGCCGCCAGTGATTCCCATGAGCGAGGTCGAGCAAGCCAAGCCGGCCATGCCGCCGATCCTGACCATGCGCGATCGGGCCAAGGTGCAGAACCGCCTGCTCGCCGAGCGCCTGGACACGGTCGTGCCCCGCCTGATGCGCGAGCAGAAGATCGACATGTGGGTGCTGGTCGCCCGCGAGTATTTCGAAGAGCCGGTGATCGCCACCATGCTCAACGCCGAGAGCATGCACGCCCGGCGCCGCACCATCCTGGTCTTCTACGATCCGGGCGAAGGCAAGCCGATCGAGCGGCTGACCGTCAGCCGCTACGGCCTGGGCGGGCTTTTCAAGGCCGCATGGGTCCCTGAGCAACAGCCTGACCAGTGGAAGGCGTTCGCCGACCTGGTGGCCGCGCGCAACCCTGACAAGATCGCCATCAACACCTCGGCGCTCACCGCCTTTGGCGACGGCATGACGCTTAGCCAGTATGGCGAGATGACCAAGGCGCTGGATCCGAAGTTCAAGGACCGCATCGTCTCGGGCGAGGCGCTGTCGGTGGGCTGGCTTGAGACGCGCACGCCGGCCGAGATGAAGATCTATCCGGGCATCTTGCGCCTGGCCCACTCGATCATCGCCGAGGCCTTCTCCAGCGAGGTCATCAAGCCAGGCGTCACCACCACGGACGATGTGGTGTGGTTCTATCGCGAGCGGCTGGCCCGCCTTGGCCTGATCGCCTGGTTCCAGCCCTCCATCGCCGTGATCCGCCAGGGCCACAAGGACATGCTCGAGGGCGACACCGTCATCCAAAAGGGTGACATGCTGTGGACCGACTTTGGCATCACCTATCTGCGGCTGAACACCGACACCCAGCACCTGGCCTATGTGCTGAAGGACGGCGAGACCCAGGCCCCGGCAGGCCTGCGCGCGGGCCTGGCTCAGGCCAACAGGGTGCAGGACGCTTTGCTCTCCTCCTACAAGGTGGGCGCAAGCGGCAATGAGATCTTGAAGGCCGCCCGGGCAAAGTCGATCGCCCAGGGCCTGAAGCCGTCCATCTACACCCACCCGCTGGGCTATCACGGCCATGCCGCCGGCGCCGCGATCGGCATGTGGGACAACCAAAACGGCGACGACAAGGGCGAATGGATCGTGCGGGCCGACACCGCCTGGTCCATCGAGCTGGCCGCCTACGCCAAGGTCCCCGAATGGGGCGGCGACGAAGTGCAGTTCCGCACCGAGGAGAACGCCTTCTTCGACGGCGAACGCGTCCGCTTCTTGGATGGGCGCCAGACCGAGATCACGCTCATCGGCGGGGGCCGGTAAGCACATGGCACGGGGGAGAGACATGACGGGATGGAGCAAGGCGCTGGCGTTCAGCGCCGCCTTGGGAGCCCTGATCCTGGCGGCCTCGCCGGCGTCGGCCGAGACCTTCAAGGTGAGCGTGCCCAAGGACGCGCCGCAAGGATCCTATGATGGCCGGGTGATGGTCATGTTGACCCCGGACGGCAAGACCGAGCCCAAGGATCAGACCCGCCCGGACTATTTCGGCGCCCAGATGTTCGGCGTCACCGTCGATGGCCTCAAATCGGGCGAGTCGACGAGCGTGGGGAAGGGGGTCTTGGGCTTTCCGGCCGAGGACCTGTCGCAGGTCCCCGCCGGCCGCTACTTCGTGCAGGCGGTCTTGCACAAGTACGACACCTACAAGCTTGAGAACGGCAAGGTGGTGAAGCTGCCGGCCGCCCGCGGCGCTGGCCAGAACTGGCGCAAGGAGCCGGGCAACCTGGTCTCCACGCCCAGGCAGATCGACTTTGATCCCAAGCGCGCCGGCGAGATCGAAGTGACGCTGGATCGGGTCAATCCGCCCATCGCCGAGCCCAAGGACACCGAGTTCGTCCGCCACTTCAAGATCCGCAGCGACAAGCTCTCCAAGTTCTGGGGCCGCGACGTCTTCATCCGCGGCCACGTCCTGGTGCCCAAGGATTTCGACAAGCATCCGGAGGCCAGATACCCGCTGGCCATCTTCCACGGCCACTTCCCCGAGGACTTCGGGGGCTTTCGCACCACGCCGCCCGATCCCAACCTGAAGTGCGAGTACTCCGAGCGCTTCAATCTGCCCTGCTACAACAAGACCGAGCAGCAGGAAGCCTACGACTTCTATCGCCAGTGGGTGTCGGACAAGTTCCCGCGCATGCTGATCGTGGAGATCGATCACTCCAACCCGTACTACGACGACAGCTATGCGGTGAACTCGGCCAATATCGGGCCCTATGGCGACGCCATCACCCATGAGTTCATCCCGGCGCTCGAGAAGAAGTACCGGGGCCTTGGCGCCGGCTGGGCTCGCTTCCTCTATGGAGGCTCCACCGGCGGCTGGGAGGCCCTCGGCGTACAGGTCAAATATCCCGACGACTACAACGGCGCTTACGCAGCCTGTCCGGACCCGATCGATTTTCGTCAGCTGATGGTCACCAACATCTACGAGGACAAGAACGCCTATTGGCGCGAAGGCCCGTTCACGCGCATCGCCCGTCCCGGCAAGCGCAACTATCTGGGTCACGTCCCCTATACGATGGAGATGGAGAACCGCTGGGAGCTGGTCATGGGTGACAAGACCCGGTCCGGCGGCCAGTGGGACATCTGGGAGGCGGTGTTCTCGCCCATGGGCGAGGACGGCTATCCGCAGCGCATCTGGGACAAGCGCACGGGCGTGATCGACCCCAAGGTCGCCGCCTACTGGCGCGAAAACTACGACCTGCGCCACATCCTGGAGCGTGACTGGAAAACGCTGGGTCCCAAGCTGCAGGGCAAGATCAACGTCTATGTCGGCGACATGGACAACTTCTATCTCAACAACGCCGTCTACCTGATGGAGGACTTCCTCAAGAAGACCGATCCGCCCTATGGCGGCGAGGTGACCTACGGCGACCGCGACGAGCACTGCTGGAACGGCGACAAGGCCAATCCCATCGCCATCTCCAGGCTTCGCTACAACACCTTCTACCTGCCCAAAATCCTCAAGCGCATCGAAGAGACCGCGCCCAAGGGGGCTGACCTGACCAGCTGGCGGTACTGACCGACCCGCCGCCGGCGACATGTTCCACCCAAGCTTAAGGCCAGGCCGCTTCGACACCCGAAGCGGTCGACGCCCAAGCCTTGCTCCGACCTAGCCGGAAGATCCCGGCGCAGCCAAAATCCAAGGGGGATAAAATGGCTTCTACCTTACGACCTGGCGCGACCTTGAAGGCCGCGCTTCTGGCGACCAGCCTGTTCGGGGGTCTGGCGGTCGCGCAGACGGCGCATGCTCAAGACGACGCGGTCGTCGAAGAGATCGTCATCACCGGCACGCGCATCCGCTCGGCCAATGTCGAGAGCGTCAGCCCCATCGTGCAGATCGGCGGCGAGGAGTTCGCCGCGCGCGGCGCGACGCGCACCGAAGACCTGGTCAACGCCCTGCCGCAGGTGTTCGCAGCTCAGGGCGCGGCTGCGTCCAACGAGGCGACCGGCACCGCCCAGGTCGACCTTCGCGGCCTGACCCCATCGCGCACCCTGGTTCTGGTCAACGGCCGGCGTCTGCCCTACGGCTCGCCCAAGTCGACCCCGTCGGACTTGAACCAAGTGCCCGCGGCCCTGATCAAGAACGTCGAGGTCCTGACCGGCGGCGCCTCGGCCGTCTACGGCTCGGACGCCATCGCCGGCGTGGTCAACTTCACGCTTTTGGACAACTTCGAAGGCATCAAGCTGGGCGCGGCTTTCAGCACCTTCCAGCACAACAACGACCGCGGCGGTCTGCGTGATCTGCTCGATCAGAACAATGCGCGCCTGCCGGGCGAGTACCTGAAGCCCGACAAGAACGTCTGGAATGGCTTCACCCAGGACTACTCGATCATCGCGGGCGTCAACAGCGCCGGCGGCGAGGGCAACATCACCGCCTACGCCACCTATCGAAAGGTGGATGCGGTCCTGCAAAAGGACTACGACTACAGCGCCTGCGCCCTGGGCACGACGGGCCCCAACGGCAGCCAGTATTCCTGCTCGGGTTCGGGCTTCAACAACCCGGCCAACTTCTCCAACACCGCAGGGCTGGCCGGCGTGCCGACCGCGTTCCGCAACGCCAACGGCACCTTCGCGGCCGGCACGCAAACCTTCAACTTCGCGCCCTACAACTACTATCAGCGGCCTGACCAGCGCTACACGCTGGGCGCCATCGGCCACTACAAGATCAACGACATGTTCGAGCCCTACTTCGAGGTGGGCTTCATGGACGACCGCTCGGTCGCCCAGATCGCGCCGGGCACGGTGTCGGGCGGGATCTTCGGCAGCGCCGGCGGGATCAACTGCGACAACCCGCTGCTCAGCGCTCAGCAAGCCGGCTTCCTCTGCACGTCAGGCGGAAGGGCGACGGGGAGCAACTACGACGCCGCGGGCGCCTATCTTGGCCCGCAGAGCATCGCCAACGGCGTCGTGCTGTCGCGCCGCAACGTCGAAGGCGGCACGCGCCAGGACGACATCCGCCACACCACCTTCCGCTTCGTCGGCGGCCTGCGCGGCCAGCTGAACGAAGCCTTCAGCTATGACTTCTTTGCGTCCTACGCCAATGTCAGCTACCGCTCGCGCTTCACCGGCGACGCCAACCAGCAACGGGTGGCCAACGCCTTGAACGTGGTCACCGATCGCCGCACCGGCTCGTCGACCTTCGGCCAGGCGGTCTGCGCCATCAACGCCGACGCCAACAGCGGCAACAACGACGCCAAGTGCACCCCGCTCAACTACTTCGGGACCAGCGGCACTAGCGCAGCGGCCATCGACTACATCGCTAAATCCAAGAGCATCACGGGCGACACGGCCCTGACCGACATCGTCTTCTCGGTGAGCGGCGATCTTGGCAAGTACGGCATCACCAGCCCGATGGCCGAGAACGGCGTAGGCGTCGCCTTCGGCGCCGAATACCGCAAGAACACCCTCGATCTGGTGCCGGACGAGGCCTACCAAAACGCCGTAAGCCCGGAGTTCCCCGTCAACGGCACGACGTCGGCCAAGGAACTCTTCGCCGAAATCAACGCCCCGCTCGTGGAAGGCCGCACTGGCATCCACCTTCTTTCGTTCGAAGGCGCCTATCGCTATTCGGACTACAACACCGGCTTCAAGACCGACGCCTTCAAGGCTGGGCTGAACTGGTCGCCGGTTCGTGAGCTGCGCCTGCGCGGCTCCTACCAGCGCGCGGTCCGCGCCCCCAACGTCGTCGAGCTCTTCTCCTCGCAAAGCCTCTTCGAGGCCGAGCTGACGGAACTGGCCAACGGCCTCTACGATCCGTGCGCGGGGGCCACGCCCTTCGCGACGGCCGCCCAGTGCGCCCGCACCGGCGTCAGCGCCGCCCAGTACGGCCGCGTCATCGACAACCCGGCCGGCCAGTTCAACTCGCTGATCGGCGGCAACCCCGACCTGAACCCCGAAAAGGCCGACACCTACTCGCTGGGCGTCGTGGCCCAACCGGGCTTCGTGCCGGGCCTGACCGTCTCGCTGGACTACTTCAGCATCAAGGTCGCCGACATGATCGGCTCGGTTAACCCGGGCCTGGCCATGAACAACTGCCTGGCCAGCGGCGATCCTTACTTCTGCAGCCTGATCCAACGCGGCGCCGGCGGCAGCCTGTGGCTGACCGACGACGGCTACTTCAAGCGGTTCAACATCAACACCGGCTCGCTGACGACCTCGGGCGTCGACCTGTCGGTGGACTACCGCCTGAACCTGGCCAACCTCGGCATGGAGAGCCTGGGCGCCATCAACTTCAACCTGGTTGGCACCTGGCTCGACAAGTACGAGACCGAACCGCTCCCCAACTCGCCGACGTCCGACGTCTATGAGTGCTCGGGTCTCTACGGCGGCCTTTGCGGTCGTCCGCGTCCCGAATGGCGCCACAAGCTCCTGGCCAGCTGGAGCTCGCCGTGGAACGTCCAGTTCAACGCCACCTGGCGCTACATCTCGGAGGTGAAGATCTCCCAGACCAGCAGCCAGCCGGCCCTCAGCGGCAGCTTCTCGCAGGCCAATGAGAAACTGGCGGCGCGCAGCTACTTCGACCTGTCGGCGGCCTATGACATCCGCGAGGGCGTGTCCCTGCGCGCCGGCGTCAACAACATCTTCGACAAGGATCCGCCGCTGACCACGACGGCGGCCATCGAGGACGGCGGCAACGGCAACACCTACCCGCAGTTCTACGACGCGGCGGGCCGCTATCTGTTCGGCGCCATCACGGTGGCGTTCTAAGACGGTTCGGCGACCGGTCGTTGACCCGCCCGGTCGCCGCACTCCGCCTTGCGGGCCTAGCCCACAGCCTGGCCCGCAAGGTCCCCTTACTGTTCTGAAGGATCACCCATGCCGTCGCTTCTCGCCCGATCGCTCGTCGCCGCCGTCGCCGCCTCCGCCATGCTCGCCCAGTCGGGCGTGGCGGGCGCCGCGCCGGCGGGACCTGCGCCCACCGACGCCGACCGCGCAGCCGCCCGCGCCTTGCTCAAGACCCTGGTCGCTATTCCAAGCGCCAAGGGGCGAGGGCAGGTCCCCAAGGTGGTCGAGGTGGTGACAGCCCGCCTGGCGCAGGCCGGCTTCGCGCCAGAAGACATCGTTCGCGTGCCCATCGATATCGATGGCGAGCGCACACAAGGCCTCATCGTCCGCTACAAGGGCAAGGGCGGTCCCAAGAAGCCCGTGGCCCTGCTCGCCCACATGGACGTGGTCGACGCGGTCCCCGGCAGCTGGACGAGCGACCCTTATGTTCCAATGGAGAAGGACGGCTACCTGCATGGCCGAGGCTCCACCGACAACAAGTTCGCCGTCACCGTGCTGACCGAGACCTTCGCGCGGCTCAAACGGGCCGGCTGGACGCCCGATCGCGATCTCTTCCTCGCTTTCTCGGGCGACGAGGAGACCGGCATGCTGTCGACGCGCAAGGTCATCGCCCATCCGCTGATGCAGGGCGTCGAGTATGCCCTGAACGCCGACGCCGGAGTCGGCCTGCTCAGCAAGGACGGCAAGCCCGTGGCCTTCAGCATGCAGGCGGCGGAGAAGACCACGGCCACGTTCGAGCTGACCGCGTCCAACCCGGGCGGCCACAGCTCGGCGCCGCGTCCCGATAACGCCGTCTACGACCTGGCCGACGCCCTCAAGGCCGTCCAGGCGCTGAGTTTCCCGGTCGAGCTCAACGAGATCACCCGGCCCATGGCCGCCAAGATGGCCAAGGACGAGGGCGGCGCTTTCGGCTCGGCGCTGGAGCGCCTGCTGACCGATCCGACCGATGCGGCGGCTATTGCCGAGGCCAAGCGCCATCCCAATTCCAGCAACATCCTGTGGACCACCTGCGTGGCCACCATGCTGCGCGGCGGCAATGCGCCCAACGCCTTGCCGACCGGCGCCACGGCCACGGTCAACTGCCGCATCCTGCCGGGCACGCCGGCCGCCGCGGTCCAGGCCAAGATCCAAAAGGCCGTGGGCGACAAGATCGCCATCTCTCTGGTGGGGGAGGCGGTGGAGAGCCCGATTTCCCCGGTGCGCAAGGACATCCTGGCGGCCCTGCAGACGGCGACCAACGCCACCTGGCCCGGCGTCACCCTGGAGCCGAGCTTGTCGTCGGGCGGCACCGAGGGGCGCGAATATCGCCGCGCCGGCGTGCCGACCTATGGGGCGGGAAGCCTTGGCCTTTTCCCCGACGACATGCGCGCCCATGGCGCCAACGAGCGCGTGCCGCTGGCGTCCTTCGACAAGGAGCTGACCTATTGGAACGTGCTCTTGGGGGAGATCGCCGGTCATGGACGCTAAACGTTTCTCCATCCACCGGCGCGGCCTGATGGCGGGCCTGGCCGCCGCGGCTGCGACGCCCGGCTTTGCTCTGGCCAAAGCCCGACCAGCGCCGATCTCAGCGGCCGAGCGGGCAGGGCGGATCGCCAAGGCCCAAAGGCTCCTGCAGCAGTCGGGTCTGGCGGCGCTGATCGTCGAGCCGGGCTCGAGCATGATCTATTTTTGCGGCGTGTCGTGGTGGCTGAGCGAGCGACCAACCCTGCTGATGATCCCGCGCGAGGGGCCGGCGGAGATGATTACGCCGGCCTTCGAGGAAGATCGCCTGCGAGAGCTGCTGGCCATCGCCGCCGACGTGCGCGTCTGGAACGAGCATGAAGACCCTTACGCCCTGGCGGCCGGCTGGCTGATGGATCGCAAGCTTGGCGGCGCCAAGCTGGCTTTCGACGCCGGCGTTCGCCACTTCGTCTCCGACGGGATCTTGAAGGCCGCCCCCGGCGCCAGCGGGGTGAGCGGAGCCGCCATCGTCGACGCGTGCCGCATGATCAAGTCGCCGGCCGAGATCGCCCTGATGCAGGCGGCCACCGACATCACCATCGCCGCCTATCGCAAGGTCGGCGGCGCGATCGCCATCGGCATGACGCGCCAGGACATCACAGGCGCCATGCATGCGGCCATGGCCGCTGGCGGCGGCGCCACACCGGCGGGCGAGGCGACGGTCGATGCGGCCACCAGCTTCCCGCACGGCAGCACCAAGCCGCAGGTCGTGCGGTCCGGCTCCGTGGTGCTCATGGACTTTGGCTGCACGGTCGAGGGCTATCACGCCGATGTCTCGCGCACCTGCGTGATCGGCGAGCCCGCAGCGGCGGTGCGCACCGTGTGGGAGGATGTCCGCAAGGGCCAGGACGCGGCCTTCGCCGCCGCACGGCTAGGCAGGCCCGCCGGAGAGGTCGACGACGCCGTGCGCGCCTTCTACGCCACGCGCGGCTATGCGCCAGGCTACGGCACGCCGGGCCTGACCCATCGCACCGGCCACGGCATTGGGCTTGATGTCCACGAGCCGGTCAATTTCGTGCACGGCGAAAAGACGCTGCTGGCGGCGGGCATGTGCTTCTCCAACGAGCCGGGCATCTATGATCCGGGCCGCTTTGGCGTGCGCATTGAGGATTGCCTCTACATGACCGCCCAGGGCCCGCGCTGGTTCTCCGAGCCGCCGCCCTCGATCGACACGCCCTTTGGCCCGTAAAGGTCGTCCAGGCTGACAAGGCGGCGATCAATGACTTGCCTGACGCCCAGGAAGACGACCGCCTCCTGAAACTGGCGTTCGCCCGCAATGCCCGCATAGTCACTCACCGGGCGCCCACGTCAAATTCGTTAGTGGGAAAGCTCGACCCGCACTGAGGAGCGAGTGTGTCTCAGGACCTGAACTGGCGGATCGATCACACCGGCGTCGGGGTTGGCGACATCCGAGCCTCCGCACGCTTCTACGACGCGGTCCTGGGCAGCCTTGGCCTTCGCCCGCTCATGCGCATCACCACGACGTTCGGCCAGGCCAGCGGCGCCGATGATCCCGACCTGGCCGGCGTGGGCTACGGCCGCGACTATCCGATCTTCTGGATCGACCTCTTTCATCCTGCCGGCGTCAGACAGCACACCGCGTTCAGAGCAATAAGCCGCGCGGAGGTCGAGGCCTTCCACCGATCGGCCATCGAGGCCGGAGGCCGCGATAATGGCGCTCCGGGACTTCGCACGGGCGGCTATCCATCGGGGTACTTCGCCGCCTTCGTTTTCGATCCGGATGGAAACAACATCGAGGCGGTCTTCCGAGAAGCCTAGCCTCACCAAGCCGAAGGCTGCCAATCGCCAAGGCGGCTCATCGGCGGGTGCCGCAGATTGTTCGCAATCAAGCCTGATCGCCGTAAGTCATTCTCACTTGCGCCGCCGCCTGTGGATGAACGACGGTTATTGTTTTGTTCTTATTGTCGCTTCGATAAAGTCACCTTCCCAAAGGCTGGAGGAGGACCCTGATGAAAGTTGCGCTGCACTCTGCACAATCGCTTCTGGCCACGCTGAACCCGCGCGACCGTGCGGATATCGAAGCGCGCGCCGCCAGGGATATCGCCGAAGCTTCGGCCGGCACGCCGAGCGAAATCGCCGCCCTGGCCAACGCCGTGGCGGAAAAGCCGTGGGCCTATCCGGTCAATCGTGAGGTGGCGATTCTCGTCGCCGCATGCCTGACTGTGAAGGCGGCGGTCATGGAAACGGGCGCCGCCGCCTTCGCAGGCTGATCGCCTAGTAGCGCCGAGCGGCGCGGATCTCGAAATAGGCCGTCGGCGCGCCTTCGCTGTGCGCCACGACGGTGATCGGCAGGACGCGACCATCTTCAAGCGCCAACTCCGCGGCCCCTTCGCGGAAGGCCGCCCGCAGTTGCTCGATATCCCCCGTCAGCGAGCCTTTGCCCTGGGCCAGATTGCGATCGCCATCGATCGAGAAAGCGACGGGTTCCTTGCAACGACGGAAGGACAGGACGGCGTCGCCCACGAATGGTTCACGCTTGGCTTTGGGCATATCGCCTCCGGTTTGATTGCAGCTTGGCAGTTAAACGCCGGGCGCGGCCTTATGCTCCCTGGTGAACCTTGTTTTGTGGTCTAGATCCCCAGCGCAGCCCGATAGCCTGGATGCACCATGTCGTGCAGATCGGGATGGCGCTGGATGTAGCCGGCCACGAAGGTGCAGGCCGGCATCACCAGCAGCTGGCGCTCGCGCACCCAGGCCATGGCCGCCTTGACCAGGGCCGAGCCGACACCGCGCCCTTCGAAGAAGACAGGCACCTCGGTGTGGGGAAAGAGCACGCCGCTGGCCAGCACGCGGTACTCGGCATAGGCGACCTTGTCGTCGAGATGGATTTCGAAGCGGCCGTCGGCCTCGTTGTTGATGACCTCGAAAATCTCGTCGCTCATGCCGCCTCCTTGAAAGAGAAAACGGCCGGCGAACGCTCCGCCGGCCGCGTCAGCTGATGTCCTAGCCCAGGTTGCGCTTGTAGAGGTCCAGCAGTTCGGCCCAGGCCCTTTCGGCGGCCGGCTCGTTGTAGACTTGGCTGCCCTTGACGGTCCAACCGTGGGCGGCGCCGGCATAGACCTCGACCTTGGAGGGGCGCTTGGCGGCGTCCAGCGCGGCCTTGAACTTCTCCTTGGCGCTCGGGTCCTGCTTGTCGTCGTTCTCAGCCACCAGGACCAAGTACTCGGCCTTGGTCTTGGGCAGCAGCAGGTGGGGGCTGGTCGGCTGGTCGGTGAAGAGGCCGCCCCCGTGGAAGCTGGCTACCGCAGCGATGCGGTCAGGCACGGCCGCGGCCGTCTGCACCGACAGCGGCCCGCCCATGCAATAGCCCTGAACGCCGGCCTTCTTTTTCTTATTGGTTTGCGGTTGAGCGTCGAGGAAGGCCAGATAGGCCGTCGCGTCGCGCGCGGTGCCGTCCGGCGTCACCGTGGCGCGCATCGGCGTGATCTTGGCGCGATCTTCAGGGTTGGAGAAGTTGAAGCTTCCCTCGATCACCGGGGCGCGTTTGACGCGGTAGTAGAGGTTGGGCACCAAAACCACATAGCCCGAAGCGGCCAGGCGGCGGCCCATTTCGCGAAAGGCGGGACGCAGGCTCATGACATCCGGCCAGATCAGCACGGCGGGCCAGCTGCCCTTGCCTTCGGGATAGTAGAGGGCCGCATCAGCGGTCCCGTCGGCGGTCTTGATCTCCACGTCCTTCTCAACAACCGCCGCGGCGTGCGCCGCCCCGGCGACGCCGGCAGCCGCCACGGCCATCAGGCCAAAGGCGCGGCGAGAAAGGCTTGGGTCAACAACCAGGCCCGGGTGGATGTCGTCGTCACACATGGCTGTTCCTCAAACCTCTGCATTGAAACTGGCCGGCACTGTTGCCCGGACCGCAGCCGAGGGGAAGGGGCTCCTTAGCGCGCAAGGATATCGAGGTTCCGCCGAACGAACTTGACCGGCGGCGCAAGGCGGACTGACATCCCCCGCCTCGGGCTTTAAGGCCCGGATACGTTTTGGGGGAATATCCATGAAGAAGATTGTCCTGGCCGCCGCGCTCGCGGCCGGCGCCACCTTTGCCATGACCGCGCCGCACGTGCTGGCCCAGCCCGCAGCCGCCCTGCAGTCCGACGCCGTCGCCGCCTTCCGTAAGATCGCCGACACCGAGTGGGCCTGGCGCCAAAAGGAGATTCCCCAGCGCGGCAATCTGGTGATGCCCGATGTCAGCGCCGCCGCCCAGGCGCGCCGTCTGGCCTACTGGGAGAATGTCCAAAAGCAGTTGCAGGGCGTGGACATCTCCAAGCTGCCGATCTCGGAGCGCACGACCTACGCCGTCTACAAGCACGACATCGACAACTTCGTCGAGGACGGCCGCTTCAAGCTCTATGAGATGCCGTTCAACGCCGACAGCTCCTTCTGGGCCGGCCTGGCGGGCCAGGCGCGCCGGACCATGACGACGACGGCCGAGTACGATCAGTACCTCACCCGTCTGCGCGGCACGCCAAAGTACTACGACGACCAGATCGCCAACATGCGCGCCGGCATCAAGCGCGGCTTCACCCAGCCACGTGAGACCCTGGCGGGCCGTGACGCCTCCATCGCCGCCGTCGCCGACGTGACCGATCCCAAGGCCAACCTCTTCTACGAGCCCTTCAACAAGATGCCGTCGTCGATCCCGGCGGCGGACCAAGCGCGCCTTCGCGCCGAAGCGCAGACTGTGATCGCCCAGGCGGTGATCCCGGCGCACCAAAAGCTGCTGACCTTCTGGCGTCAGGAATACCTGCCCAAGGCCCGCACGACGCTGGGCGCCGAAGTGCTGCCGGACGGCAAGGCCTTCTACCAGTCGCAGATCCGCCAATACACGACCACCAACCTGACCCCCGACCAGATCCACAAGATCGGTCTGCAGGAGGTGGCGCGCATCACCGGAGAGATGGAAGCCATCAAGACCAAGGTTGGCTTCCAGGGCGATCTGGCGGCCTTCAACACCTATCTGAAGACTGACAAGCAGTTCAAATTCGACAAGCCCGAGCACCTGCTGTGGTACGGCGCCTGGATCATCAAGAAGGTCGACGGCCAGCTGCCGCGCTATTTCGGAACGCTGAACGAGACGCCTTTCACCCTGATCCCGGTGCCGGACAACATCGCGCCGTTCTACACCGCCGGTCGCGGCGGCAATGGCTCGTGTCAGCTCAACACCTACGACCTGCCGTCGCGCCCCAAGTACAACATCGCCGCCCTGACGGTGCATGAGTGCAATCCGGGCCACGCCTTCCAGGGCATCGTCCAGCGCAACATCAAGGGCCTGCCTCCCTACCGCACGCAGACCTACATCAGCGCCTACGGCGAGGGCTGGGGCCTCTACACCGAAAAGCTGGGCGTCGAGATGGGCGTCTATGAGACCCCATACGACGACTTTGGCCGTCTGAGCTACGAGATGTGGCGCGCCGCCCGCCTGGTGATCGACACCGGCGTGCACGCCAAGGGCTGGACCCGCAAGCAGGCCATCGACTACCTGGCCAGCCACACTGCGCTCTCCGACCACGAAGTGACGACCGAGGTCGATCGCTACATCACCTGGCCGGGCCAGGCCCTGGCCTACAAGCTGGGTCAGATGGAGATCCTGCGCATCCGGGCGAAGGCCGAGGCCGAGCTTGGTCCCAAGTTCGACATCCGCGCCTTCCATGACCAATTCTTGGCGCTCGGCGTGGCGACCCTGCCGGCCCTGGCCGAGGAGATGGACGCCTTCATCGAAGAGTCCAAGACCAAGACGACCGCGGCCCAGTAGCCGCTTATCGGACCCGCGCGGCCCTGCTTGAGCGCCGCGCGGGTCTTGCACTTGCCGAGCTTGCGAGCGGGCGATAGCCATTGACGATGCGCACCTCGTCCCGCTTCGCCATCGCCGCCTCACTGGCTGTCTTGACCTTCGCATCGACGGCCTTGGCCGCCGAGACCGCCGCCAGCGCGCACGCGGCGAACGTGACCATCACCCGCGACGACTGGGGCATCGCCCACATCAAGGGCAAGACCGACGCCGACGCGGTGTTCGGCATGATCTACGCCCAGGCCGAAGACGATTTTGCCCGCATCGAGACCAACTACCTGGTCAATTTGGGCCGCCTGGCCGAGGCCGAAGGCGAGAAGGCGATCTGGCAGGATCTTCGCCAGCGCCTGTTCATCGACCCACAGGTCCTCAAGGCCGACTACGCCGCCAGCCCGCAATGGCTGAAGACGCTGATGATCGCGTGGGCAGATGGGCTGAACCACTTCCTCGCCACCCATCCGAACATAAAGCCGCGCGTCCTGACCAAGTTCGAGCCGTGGATGGCGTTGAGCTTCACCGAGGGCAGCATCGGCGGCGACATCGAGCGTGTGCCCCTGACCCAGCTGGAAGCCTTCTATGGCCAGCGCAAAGTCGCCATGACCGCCGACGAGAAGGGTCTGGTCTATCGTGAGCCGCAAGGCTCCAACGGCTTCGCCATCGCGCCGTCCAACACCAAGGACGGCAAGGCGCTGTTGCTGATCAATCCGCACACCAGCTTCTTCTTCCGCTCCGAACAGCAGGTGACCAGCGATGAGGGCCTGAACGCCTATGGCGCGGCGACCTGGGGCCAGTTCTTCATCTACCAGGGCTTCAACGCCACCGCCGGCTGGATGCACACCTCCAGCGGCATCGACAATGTCGACGAGTTCGCCGAGACCATCGACAGGGCGGACGGCAAGCTGACCTATCGCTACGGCGCCGAGCGCCGCGCGGTGATCCAAAAGCCGGTGACCCTCAGCTACCGAACGGCGGACGGCGCGCTGGCCCAGCGTACCTTCACCACCTACGCCACCCATCATGGCCCGATCGTCCGCCAGGAGGGGGACAAGTGGGTCGCCTTCGCCTTGATGAATAAGCCGGTCGCGGCCCTGCAGCAGTCGTTCCTGCGCACCAAGGCCAAGGGCTACGCCGAGTTCATCAAGGTCGCCGACCTGAAGGCCAACTCGTCCAACGCCACCTTGTTCGCCGATAGCGCCGGGACCATCGCCTATCTGCATCCGCAGTTCGTGCCGGTTCGCGAAGACCGCTTCGATTACAAGAAGCCCGTCGACGGCTCCGATCCGGCCACCGACTGGAAGGGCCTGCACGACCTTGCGACCTTGCCGTCCGTGGTCAATCCCGCCAGCGGCTGGGCGATGAACACCAACAACTGGCCTTGGACCGCCGCGGGCGCCGACAGTCCCAAGGCCTCAAGCTTCCCCCGCTACATGGATCAGGCCGGCGAGAACCCGCGCGGGCCGCATGCGGTCGAGGTGCTGACCGCCCGCAAGGATTTCAGCCTGCCGACCCTGATCGAGGCGGCCTACGATCCACATCTGACGGCCTTCTCGCGGCTGATCCCCACGCTCACCGCCGCCTATGACCGCCTGGCGCCCAGCGATCCGCTGAAGGCCAAACTGGCTGGCCAGATCGAGCTGCTGCGCAGCTGGGACAAGCGCTGGGGGCTGACCTCAGAGGCGACATCCCTGGCCGTCTTCTGGGGCGAGGCGCTTTGGGCGCCGTCGGCCGCGCCGGCCAAGGCGGCGGGGATTTCGGTGTGGGACTATATGGCCGAGCGCACGAGCGACGCCCAGCGGCTTGGGGCGCTCGCCGAAGCCTCCGATCGACTGGTCCAGGACTTCGGCTCCTGGCGCGTGGCGTGGGGCCAGATCAATCGTCTGCAGCGCAATGACGGCGCCATCGTCCAGACCTTCGATGACGCCAAGCCCAGCATCGGCGTGCCGTTCACCGCGTCCCAGTGGGGCTCCCTGGCCGCCTTCGGCGCCAAGCGTTATCCTGGGACCAGGCGCTATTACGGAACGCTCGGCAACAGCTTCGTCGCCGCGGTGGAGTTCGGCCCCAAGGTGCAGGCCCGCGCGATCAGCGTCGGGGGCGAAAGCAGCGACCCGAGCTCCAAGCACTTCAGCGATCAGTCCGAACGCTACGCCAAGGGGGCGCTGCGGCCGGTCTACTTCCACCCCGACGAACTGGAAGGTCACGTGGAGCGCCGCTACCGCCCATGACCGTCGAGGTCCTTTTCGTCACCCACGCCTCCTGCGGACTTGGCCCCGCCATGCCGGGCGGCCGGGTGCACGATCTGGACCTGAGCGCCGACGGCCAAAAGCAGGCCGACGCGATCGCCGCGGCCTTGGCCGGGCGGCGACTGGCCGGCGTCTATTGCAGCCCGCTGCGCCCGGCCCGGCTGACGGCGTGGCCCATCGCCAAGGCGGCGGGGCAGACGATCAGGCTGGACGATGAGCTTCAGGCCATCGATCTTGGCGAGCGCACGGGCGAGCCGATCGCGCCGTTCCTGGCCGGCGATGATCCGGCGTTCGATCTTCTGATGGGCGGCCAGCCGCAAGGCGAGGGGCTGTCCGGCGTCGCACAGCGCGTCGGTCGCTTCCTGGGCCGCATGAGCACAGAGCACGAAGGCCGCTCGATCGTCGCGGTCACCCATCCAGAGGTGGTGTGCGCGGCCGTCTGTCTGGTGTTGGATCTGGACCTTGCGCGTCATGGCCGATTAGCCGCTGCGCCTGGCGGCGTTACCGAAATCCTGGTCGGCGATTGGGGCGCGCGTCTGGCCGCCTTCAACCGGATGGCGGCCGGGTAGGGCGGCGGACGCTTCTGGTCAGTGCGTCGCGCAGCGGGCCCTGGTGATCAGCTCGCCGAGCAATTTTTCCTGCAAGGACAGCAAGGTCACCGCCGTCTGATGGCGGCTGCGCGCCTCGGGCGGCGCCGGCAGAACCGAAAGCAGCTCGCCTTCATCGATGGCGCGCAAGATCGCCACGGCGCTGCGGAGACCTTCGACGAGGTCTTCCTTCTGCGCACAACCACAGTTTGTGAAACCAGATAGCGACGCACCCATCATCACCCCGCTGCGATTCAGTCGTGTCGGGCCCCATACCGCCGTGAAGCTGCGCCATACGCCAATGCAAAGAATTGGGCGCCTATCGCATAAATTGAATGAGACGCCTGTTTGAATCGTGCCTATGCAGTTTGACGGGGATCAAGGGGCGTTCGAGTTTGGACACGCGTCAGATGCGGCAGGTCATCGAGATCTGCCGAGCGGGCAGCTTCGGCCGGGCGGCCGAGATTTTGGGTGTCTCGCAGCCCACGCTCAGCCGCAGCATCGCGCGGCTCGAGGACGAGATCGGCGTCATCCTGTTTGATCGCGCCGCGGGCGCGGCCAAGCCCACCGCCTATGCACGCTATCTGGCCCGTCACGCCAGCAAGGTGCTCACCAGCACCTCCGCCCTGGTCTCCGAACTTCGTCGGCTGGCCATCGGTGACACCGGTCGCCTACGGGTCGGACTGGGCAGCGCGGCGCGCGCTTGGCTGGGGCCGCTTCTGGTCGAGCGCGTCCTTCGCGACCATCCAGGCCTGGCGCTCGAACTGATCTCCGAAAGCGCAGAGATCCTCTACCAGCGCCTGGAGGACCACGAACTTGACGTGGTGATCGCCAGCGCCTCCCTGGCGCCGCTCCAGGATGGGCTCAAAGAGATCAAGGTCGGTAAGGACCTTGTCGGGGCGTTCGTCGTGCGGCCAGGCCATCCGATCCTCAGCGAGCCTGGTCCCCATTCGCTTCGCTCGATGCTGCGCTGGCCGCTGGCCCATCCGCGCGCCGAGCACTTGCTGCGCCGCCACCTTCCGGCGGCGATCTCGCCTGCCGAGCAGCAGAACCTGACCGCCTATGTCTCCAATGACGACGGCATTTTGCAGAGCATCTGCCAGGCCAGCGACGCCATCGCCATGACCCTGGGCGTCAAGGCGCGCAAGGCGCTGGCCGAGGGCAAGGTGGTCGAGGTGTCCACCGATTGGGTGGGCCTTGCCGATCTGTCGGCGGTCGTCAGCGCCGAACAGGCCGGCGCACCCGTGGTGCTGGGTCTCGTAGCCGTTCTCGAGGAGATCATAGCCTCGGAGATCGCCGCCCTGGCGCACATGAACAAGGTGCGGGTCGCCGTTTGAGACCAAGGCGGGGTTGCCGCCTCGCCAGCCATACGTCCTTATGCCGAAAACTGAATCTGGGGAGACCGCCATGATCGATCGTCGCCAACTACTGGGCGCAACCGCAGGCCTCGCGGCCCTGCCGTCGCTGGGCCTGTCGACCAGCGCGCAGGCGCGCCAGGCCGATGAGTCCGCGCGTCTGGACGCGCTGCTCACGCGCCAGCTCGAAGACAACCTGGATCGCTCGCACGAGGGCGTCACCAGCCTTGGCCTGGACGTGGGCAAGCGCGCCGGCCAGCGCAGCAAGCTCGATGATCGCTCCTCGGCGGGCTTCGCGGCCGACCGGGACCGCGCGGCCAAGCGGCTGGCCGAGTTGAAGACGATCAATCCGGACAAATTGAACGCCGAGGCGCGCCTGTCCTACGACATCGCGCTCTTCCAGCGCACCATCTCCGACGGCTATCGCAAGTTCGCCTGGCACACGCCGGATGGCTGGCGCCAGACGCCTTACGGGGTCTCGCAGCTTGGCGGGGCCTACGCCATCGTTCCCGACTTCCTGGACAGCCGTCATCCGATCAACGACGCCGCCGACGTCGAGGCGTTCATCGCCCGCACCCAGGCGTTTGTGACCGCGCTCGACCAGGACACCGAACGCACGCGCGCCAACGCCGCCATGGGCGTGATCGCGCCCGACTTCATCCTCGACCAGACCATCGGTCAGCTCACGGCGCTGCGCGACCGTCCGGGCGCCGAACAGCCGATGATCAAGTCCCTCCAGCGTCGCTCGGCCGAGAAGGGGCTGAAGGATGAAAGCGCCAAGGCCGCGGCGATCTTCGACGGGCCGGTGCGCGAAGCGCTCGACCGCCAGATCGCCGAGATCAAGCGCTTGCGCGCCAAGACCACCCATCAGGCCGGCGTCCATCGCCTGCCGGACGGCCAGGCCTACTACGCCTGGAACCTGAAGAACTTTACGACGACCGAGTACAGCCCCGCCGAGATTCACCAGATCGGCCTCGACCAGGTCGCCGACCTGTCGTCCAAGATCGATGTGCTCTTGCGCAAGGAAGGTTACACCAAGGGCACGGTGGCCGAGCGCCTGGCGGGCCTGCGCGAAGAGTTGAGGTTCCGGTTCAGCAATGACGACAAGGGCCGCGAGGAGCTGCTGGCCTATGTGAACGCCGAGATGGCCGCCATTCGCGCCCGCATGCCCGAAGTCTTTCCGCGCATTCCCAAGACCGATTTCGTGGTGCGCCGCGTGCCGGTCTCGATCCAGGCCGGCGCGCCGGGCGGGTACGCCCAGGGCGGATCGCTGGATGGGACGCGTCCGGGGACCTACTACATCAACCTGCGCGACACCGCCGAGTGGCCGCGCTGGACGCTGAAGACCCTGACCTACCACGAGGCCGCGCCCGGCCACCTCTTCCAGGGCGCCTTGAACCAGGAACAAGGCGCGCTTCCGCTCTACCGCCGGATCGGCGGCGGCTTCTCCGCTTATGGGGAAGGGTGGGGCCTCTATTCGGAGCGGATCGGCGACGAGCTGGGGGTCTATGAGAACGACCCGTTCGGCCGCATCGGCTACCTTGAGAGCTTCCTCTTCCGCGCCTGCCGCCTGGTGGTCGACACCGGCCTCCACCACAAAGATTGGAGCCGCGAGCAGGCCATCGCCTACTTCCGCAACAACCTGGGCGACGGCAACGAAGCCGAGGTCGAGCGCTACTGCGTGGCTCCCGGCCAAGCCTGCTCGTACAAGATCGGCGAGACCTTCATGTCGCGCCTGCGCGACGAGTTGCAGGCAAAGCCAGGCTTTGATCTGAAGAAGTTCCACGCCGCCATGATCGACGGCGGCAATATTCCGCTGACCGTTCTGGATCGCCGCGTGCGGGCGGCCATGGCTGTCTAACGACCGCAGATTGAGCTTTAGAGCCTGGCGAAGGGCGCGGTCGGACAGGTTCCGGCCGCGCCCATTCCTTATGGAGCAAGGCCTTGCTTGCAGAAGCTGCGGAGCTCGCCATCCAGCGCCTACAAATGATGCGCCGCAGCATGCCGACGCCGCAAATTTTGGCGGCGGGCGTTCACCCGACATTTCGATGACACGCTGTGGATAACGCCGGTGTGGTCCAGCTCAAATGCTGCGTCGTGCTTGTTGGGACGCGCGGAGGGCGCGCCCCAATGAGGGGAACAACGCATGAAGCAGTCACAAGCGTTCAAGTGGTTGATGTTCGGCGCCAGCGCCTATGGCGCGCTTATGGCGGGCGCCGCCCAGGCTCAGTCGGCTGGGGAGCCGGCTGCGGTCGAAGAAGTGATCGTCACGGGCTCGCGTATCGCCCGTCAGGACTATGTGGCCAACAGCCCGATCGTCTCGGTCGGCCAGGCGGCCATTGAAGCCACCGGCCAGGTCACGGTGGAGAAGGCACTGTCGCAGATGCCCCAGTTCTCGGGCAGCTTTGGGCAGGGCAACACCGGCTCGACCAGCACGGGCCTCAACGGCGGCCAGTCCTACGCCAGCCTTCGGGGTCTGGGCGCCAAGCGCACCTTGATCCTGCTGGACGGCCGCCGCCTGCAGCCCTCCAACCCGGACGGCTCGGTCGACCTGAACATCATTCCCGAAGCCCTGATCGAGAACGTCGAGGTGATCACGGGGGGCGCGTCGACGGCCTATGGCTCTGACGCCACCGCCGGCGTGGTCAACTTTCGCCTGCGCCGCAACTTCGACGGCCTGATGATCGACAGCCAGTACGGCACGTCGGAGAAGGGGGACGGGGAGTCCTTCAAGATCTCGATCACCGGGGGCTCAAGCTTCGCCGACGACAAGGGCAGCGCGGTCCTGTCATTCGATTACACCAACCGCGACCGCGCCCTGCAGGCGTCGCGCGACTACTACATCTTCCGCACCTCGGCGCCCGGCCTGGCGACCATTCCGCAGGGCAATGTGCTGTTCGGCGCCAACCTGCCGACGCTGGCCTCGGTCAATGCGGTGTTTGTGGGCCGCTACGGCACGCCCGCGCTGACCGGCAACGCCGCCGGCCGCTACACCGGCCAGATCGGCTTCAACACTGACCAGACCCTGTTCTCAACTTCCGGCGTGCCGGTCCGCAACTTCCGCGACCCGCAAACAGACGAAGCGTACATCGTCAACTCCAACGCCGCCGGCACCAGCCAGCAGATCAATTTTGGCTATAATGGCGGCTCGTTGCAGTCCGACCTCGACCGCTACTCGGTGTTCGGCAAGGTCGACTATGAGCTGGCCGACAACCTGCGGGTCTTCTCGCAATTCACCTTCACCGACTATGTCTCGGTGGGCGTGACCAACCCGACCCTGGCCTCCAACGTCTACGGACTGACGATCCCGGTCTCCAACCCGTACATCTCGTCGGACTTCCGCTCGATCCTGGCCTCGCGCCCGACGCCCGGCGCTGATTTCACCTTCTACAAGGCCTTCAGCATCCTTGGGCCGCGCGTACAGAAGTACAGCTACGACGTCTTCCAGCTGATCAACGGCATCGATGGGGAGGTGGGCTACAAGGACTGGAGCTGGAACGCCTATGCGTCCTACAGCAAGGCCAAGTTCGACAACGAGCAGACCGGCGGCGCCAGCGCCAGCGCGGTGGCCAGGCTGCTCTACAGCCCCACGGGCGGGACGGAATTGTGCGCCGGCGGCTTCAACCCCTTCGGCAACCTGACGCCCTCGCAGGAGTGCATCAACTACATCTCCCGCCGCACCCTGAACCAGAACAGTCTGGAACAGCAGATGGTGGAAGTGAACCTGCAGGGCGGGGCGTTCAACCTGCCGGCTGGCGAGGTCCGCTTCGCCGTGGGCGCCGACTACCGCGCCAACGAGTACACCTTCACCCCCGACAGCCAGCTCAACATGCCGGGCGGGGTCAGCGACGTGCTGGGCTACAGCGTCCTGCGCGACGCCGGCGGCTCGGTGGACACCTACGAAGCCTACGGCGAAGTGCTGGTGCCGATCCTGAAGGATCTGCCCTTCATCGCCGAGTTCAACACCAACCTGGGCTACCGTTTCTCCGACTACAGCTCGGTGGGCGCCGTCCATACCTACAAGGCCGACTTCGACTGGAAGGTGATCGACGCGGTTCGCCTGCGCGGCGGCTACAATCGCGCCATCCGGGCCCCCAGCGTCGGAGAGCTCTTCGCGCCGGTCTCCACCGGCTCGGTAGCCATCGGCACGGCGACCGCGACCACGGTCAACGGCGATCCTTGCGACGTGCGCTCGTCCTATCGCCTGGGCGCCGACGGTGCGCGGGTGAGGGCGCTTTGCCTCCAGCAAGGCGTGCCCACCAGCATCATTGACAGCTACCAGCTGGGCACCGCCCAGGTGTTCGCCCTGACCGGCGGCAACCCCGACCTGCAGGAAGAAACCGCCGACACCTATTCCCTCGGCGCGGTGCTGCGCTCGCCGTTCGAGAGCCCGTGGCTGAGCCGCCTGACGGCCTCGGTCGACTGGTACAACATCAAGGTCAAGGACGCCGTCGGCAGCCTCTCGATCGCCAACGCCTTCCAGTACTGCTTCAACTCGGGCGGCAACAATCCAAGCTTCGACCCGAACAACTACTACTGCTCGCTGGTCACCCGTAACACCGCCAGCGGCGTGCCGCTGAACCCGGTGCAGCCGCTGCTGAACCTGGGGCAGTTCCAGACGACCGGCGTCGACCTGCAGGTCGACTGGAGCGTCGATTTCCAGGACGCCGGCCTTGGCGACTTTGGCGTCCTGTCGATCAACGTGGCGCTCGGCTACCTCGACAGCTTCAAGATCCAGCAGCTACCGACCGCCCCGACCTACGACTATGCGGGCAGCCACGGCCAGGCGGTCGAGGCCAGCGCCGGTACGGCCCACCCCAAGTGGAAGTCGGTGACCAGCGTCGGCTATCGCTGGGGGCCGGCCAGCCTTGGCCTGCGCTGGCGCCATATCGACGAGATGATCAACTCGGCCAAGATCGTCACGCCGGCCAGCACCTCGCGCGGGGTTAAGTCCTATGACGCGTTCGACCTGAACGCGACGGTGGACCTGCCCTACGACGTCGACATGCGCTTTGGCGTCAACAACCTGTTCGACAAGGCGCCGCCGCAAGTCGGCGACACCGAAGGCAACTATGACCCGCAGAACTACGATGTGATGGGCCGCTCCTATTACATCGGCCTTCGTCGCAAGTTCTGATCATCCACCCGTGGCCACGCCTCGCTTGGGGCGGGGCCACAAACAGGAGGCCGGCGGCGCTTTGCGTCGCCGGCCTTTTGCATCATGACCGTTGCGTCGCGGCCCAGTCGGCCACGAGCCGGTCAAGGACGGCCATGGGCAGCGGACCCGAGCCGAGGACCAGGTCGTTGAAGGCCCGAAGGTCGAAGCGAGCGCCCAACGTCTTCCTGGCCGCCTCGCGCGAGGCGACGATCTGCGCCTTGCCGACCATGAAGCTGCAGGCCTGGCCTGGATAGACGCAGTAGCGGTCGATCTCGCGCTCGGCGGCGTCGGGCTGTTCACCAGCGTGCTCCACCATCCAGGCGATCGCCTGCTCGCGCGTCCAGCGCGCGTGGTGCAGCCCGGTGTCGACGACCACCCGGCAGGCCCGAAAGAGTTGGCCCTGCAGATAGCCGATGCGACCTGGCGGGTTGTCCTCATAGGCGCCGATCTCGTCGGCCAGCTGCTCGGCGTAGAGCGCCCAGCCTTCGGTCCAGGCCGAAAATCTCACCGTGCGCCGAAACGGCGACAGCGATCCCGCCCGACGAAGGACGCTGGCCTGGAAGTGGTGGCCCGGCACGCCTTCGTGGTGAAGCAGGGTGGGCAGACGCCAAAGCGCGTTTTCGGCCGTGGAGCGCAGGTTGATCGTAACCGAAGGCTTGCGGGCGGGATCGTCACTACCCGAATAGGAGGCTCCGGGCGCGCCGTTCTCAATGGCGACCGGCACGCGCGAGACCTCCACCGGATCATCAGGCGTCAGATGAAAGGCCCGCGGGGTGAGGGCCTGGGCCTTGCGCAGGCAGCCTCGCGCATAGTCGAGGATCCTCGCACGACCTGCGTCGCTGTCGGCGACGACGAAGCGCGGGTCTCGATCAAGGGCGGCCATGCGCTGGGCGATCGAACCTTCCCTGAGACCTTCAGCCCGTAGAGCGACGTCGATCTGCGCGGTGATCGCCTCAACCCATTGCAGACCCCGGGCGTGAAGCTCGGCGGGGTCGTACGAGGTGGTGGTGTTCGAAGACAGCGCGCTTGCATAGTAGGCCGCGCCGCCGGGCTGGGCCCAGACGCCTGCACGATCATCGGCCTTGGGGCGCATCGCCTCGAGCGCTTCAATCTGGCGGGTTAGGGCTTGAGCCACCTGGCGCTCGAAGGCCTGCGTGACCTTTGCTTCGAAGCCAGCCGGCGCGCCGGCGATAGCAGGGGCGGTCAGCGGGTTTTGCGCCAGGGGCGTATCGCGAAGTTGAGCGATCTGTCTGAGGGTCTTCGCCAGGATGAAGCGCGGCGGCACGACGCCAAGCTGCGCGTCGTGGCCGATCTGCGCGGTCTCCTGGTCCAGCGCCCGCGCCAACTGGCCAAGGGCATCAAGATAGGGGCTTTGCCCATCGCCAGCCGACAAGGGCCTTCGGGCCAAGCTGGCGGGTAGCCAGTAGTAGGCGCCGTTCATCTGGCTGACGACGTAGGGGCTTGGCCGCAAGTTGATGTCCGACGACCCGTACCTTGCGTACTGATCGGTGAGCGCCTGTTGGACGAAGCGAGCCACATCGTGGTCGATAGCCGATGCGGCGCTGAGGTCCTGGCGACGGATCGCGTCCAGTTGGGCCAGCCGCAAGCGTGCCGCCCGGCCCGCCGCAGCGCGGGCGGCCATCGAGTAGTCGCGCAACCGGTCCGCGGTTCCAGCCTCGTCGCGCAGCGCCCGCGCATGCTCGTCCAAAAGGCGCGCCAGGGCGGCGTCGCCCGATCCGGGGCCGGCCGCAAGACCCACGTGCGGCAGGCCAAGGGCCGCGGCTGCGCCAATGAGAACCTGACGTCTGTCCATGCCGATCATCCCGTGAGCGCGCCTCCCCGCCACCAGGGACAAGCCACCAGGACTGAGCGGGGATTCTGCTGTACGGGAAAGGCGGTACCCGCCGAGCTTTGCTCAACTCCGAACGAACTCAGACCTTAGTGCTGCTCGTGACTACAGGCTCATTTCGATGGCCAGGCTGCGCAGCGCCAGAGCGACATCCATCTCCACCGTGCTGACCTGCACGCCAAGGCGGGCGGCCACATCCCGATAGCTTTGCCCCTCGAAGCGAATGAGCACGAAGGCGCAGCGAACGCGGTCGGGCAGGGCGCCCAGCACTTTCATCGCTCGAATGGCCTGCTGGCGCCCCGCCAGATCAGAGCCCGCCGCCTCTATGGCGGCCCCAATTGTCGACATTGCTCATCCCCAAGCTGTCGTCCGTAAGGGTCGAGCTAGCGATCAGCACAGTCAACGGAAGGCGAAGTCACCTTCATGCGCGAATAGCCGGGCGCCTGACATGCGAGCGCAATGCGAGCCCTTGTTGCACAAGGTTTGGCTCCGCCAATCGTCTACATACCGATAGACATGTGGTTCGTCATTTGTTCTACTTCAGGTGGTTTGGCGACCATGAACAAGGTTTGTGACGCATGGTCGGCGTAAGGCGTTTCGACAAGCAGGGTCAGCTTGAGAGTTTGGTTGCCAGAGCCCGTGACCGGGCTATTACCTTGGCTATGAGCAAGCCCAAGGACCTCAGCCAGCTACCCACGGTCAAACGCCGTGAGTTGGACTACGTGGTCGAGGTTCTGCGCGAGGAATTCGCCAAGAAGACGGCGAACCGAACCTCAGCCAGGTTGCGCGACGCAAAGATCCTCAAGATCATTCTCTACGGTTCCTACGCCCGCGGCGACTGGGCATCACCGCCTTCCACACCGACACCGACCACCCGCACCTTCACATCACCGTTCGCTCGTTTGGCGAAGACGGCGCTCAGCTTGACCTACGGCTCCCACAACTCAAGCGGTGGCGCGAGGTGTGGGCGGAAAAGCTGCGCAACAACGGGTTGGAGACCATAGCCACGCCGCGGTGGGTTCGCGGCATATTTGAGACGCAACGACGCTCGATGGCCGAACACGTCCATGCCAAGGATCAGGATCCAGAGCAGCGGCAACCAAGCCGCCGCGAGGCCCGCATTCTCGACGACGCCCGCCGTGCCTACGAGGACGGCCAAACCCATTCACCCTGGGACGATCTCGTTCGGCACAAGCGACACGAAGCGGTCATGGGCTATCGGCAAGTGGCCCATGCCCTGATGGATTCGCCGGACAGGGAAGACATGGAGCTCGGATACGCGCTCTCGGTGCGCGTTCAACGGATTGGCGAGGCGCTAACTCGCAAATCGCGCCTTATCGAGCGCTTTCGAGAAGAGGATCGCGAGATAGAGCGAAAGCTGCAGCGTGAACGGCGAAGAGAGCGTGGCATCGAGCGAACTATCCCGCGCTAGCGCAGGCAAGCTGCAAATCCTGAGCGTCCGAACGGTCGGCGGCAGTTGCCAACAATGGCGAAGCCGACGACACCTTGCGGCTTCGAGTTTGGGGAGCCGTTCCATGATCCGCAGCGTCGCCGCGACTGTCCTCGCCACCTGCCTGGTAGCCACCGCCGCCGAGGCCGCCGTGGAGCGCATCGACGTCCTGGAACGGACCGCGCTGGCTGGCGGCGCGGCATTTGGCCAAGCCGGCGCTTACGAGAAAATCCGCGGCCGCGCGCTCGTCGCCCTCGACCCCTATGACAAGGCCAACGCCGCGATCCATGATCTGGATCTTGCACCTCGGGACGCCGACGGCAAGGTGCGCTTCTTCACCGACGTGCTGATGTTGCGCCCCGTCGCTCCCGGCCAAAGCCCCGGCGCCGGCGCGGTGATCTACGACGTCAACAATCGCGGCAGCCTGGCCATCATGGGCCAGGTCAACGGCAAGAGCCCGCCCAACAACGATCCGACCACGCTGGAGGACCTAGGCCCGGCTCATCTGCTCAAGCGGGGCTACACGCTTTTGTGGTCGGCCTGGACCTGGGACGTCGAGCCGCCGGCCGCCGGCAACAAGACCCTGATCCTTAAAGCCCCCGCCGCCACGCAGAACGGCAAGGCGATCACCGGCAAGGTCGCCTACGAATTCCTGGTCGACGCGCCTGCGCTCACGGCGCGGTTCACCGGCAACCTGGCCAAGATCCATCCGCCCGCAGACGGCTTTGGCGAGGCGACCCTGACCTGGCGCGATGGCCCAACGGCCAAGCGCCACGTGATCGACCGCAAGACCTGGCGGATCGTCGAGCCGGTCGCGGGCGAGCTTGCCTCCAACGTCGAACTTGATGGCGGCTTCCAGACTGGCAAGCTCTATGAGCTGACCTATCTGGCCAAGGATCCCGTGATCACAGGCGTCGGCATGGCGGGAATCCGGGACCTGCTGTCGTACGTGAAGACCACGCCTTTCGCCGGGCAAAAGCCCTACGACCGTTCTCTGATCTTCGGCATCTCCCAATCAGGCCGCGTGATCAACACGATGCTTTATCTGGGCATGAACCGGGACGAGCAGGGCCGTCCCGCCTTTGACGGCGCCTTCAGCCATGTGCCGGGCGCGGGGAGGGGGAGCTTCAATCACCGCTTCGCCATGCCCACACGCCACTTCAGCCCGCTGGTCGAGCACGATCATCCCACCGACGCGTTCCCGTTCACCAGCGCGCCGAGCGTCGATCCGGCGACCGGCAAAAGCGGCTCCATGCTCGATGGCGCGCGGGCGGCAGGCGCTCTGCCCAAGGTCTTCTTCGTCAACACCTCGGCCGAGTATTGGAACCGCTCGGCCTCGCTGCTCCACACCACGCCAGACGGCAAGGCGGATGCCGTTGAGGATCCCAACGCCCGCGTCTATCTGCTGGCGGGCTCGCAGCACTTTGTCGGCCGTAACCGCGAACGCGCGCCGCTGACGGCCTGCGTCAACACCGCCAACCACTATCCGGTCGAGCGGGCGCTGATGTACGCCCTGGACGAGTGGGTGCGCACGGGCAAGGAGCCGCCCGCCAGCCGCTATCCCTCCATCGCCAAGGGCGAGCTTGTCTCGACCGCCGCCTACAAGGCGGCCTTCCCGACCGGCACGGGCCTCACGCTACCGCGCGAGCCCCTGACGCCGCCGCGCCTGGATCTGGGAAGCCGTTTCGAGAGCGACGGCATCGTCGACAAGCTGCCGCCCAGGCATCTTGCGCCCTACACCACGCTCGTTCCCCGCCCGGACGCGGACGGCAATGACGTCGCAGGCGTGCGCCAGGCTGAGCTGGAAGTTCCGCTTGGCACCCACACCGGCTGGAACCTTCGCGCGCCGAAGACCGGCTTTGGCTGGTCGCAGGGGCGCTTTGACGGCTCGTTCGTGCCGTTCGCCAGAACGAAAGCCGAGCGCGTCGCCGCCAAGGACTCGCGCCGTTCCATCGAGGAGCGATACGCCGACCGCTCAACCTTCATCGCCGCGACCAGGGCCGCGCTGCAGCGTCAGGTAACGGAGGGCTTTTTGGCCGCCGACGAGCTGGAAGCTCGCCTGGCCGAGCGCGCCGGGATGTACGACCGCGTTCTGGCGCATGATCCTGCCGATACGTCCTGCGGCTACATCTTCCCCAACTGAAGCCACCCCGATGATCGGCGCGCTCGCGGGCTGATATCCGATAGATCGTCGCCTCATCGCCCGCCTACATCGTGCGACACCGGAAGCCAGCATCCGGAAGATCCGAAAGACCATCAGCGCCTTCGCATCCGCACCGGAGCCGACGAAATCTATGACTGGGAGTTTGACAAGGGCTTCAGCGAGCTGACGGCCGCTCCCGGCTCAATCACCGTCGACGAGACCCAGTTCGCCCTCAGCCTGGCCCAGCGCGGCGCCGCGCTGACGTTCGCGCCGCAGATCGCCATTCACGGGCAATTGTCCAGGGGCAAGCTAGAGGTCGTGCTCGACGATTGGGCGACCTCGGGCCCGGGCTTGTACGTCCACTATTCAAGGCTCGGGCAGGTACCTACGGCGCTGCAGCTGCTGATCGACCTGATCCGTGAGCAACGGCCTCTTGGCCTTTGAAGCCAAGCCCTAGCTGCGGGGCTGCCGTCGCAGCAGATGCACGATGACCAGCGCCACCACGCCGCCGAGCAGAACGACCGAAATGGTCTCTAAGAGGCCGTCGCTCAAAAGCGCGGCCAGAAGCGCAAATCCGGTGATGACGCCCAGTATGGTCGGGATCAGGAAGGGGCGAAGCGAATAGCTCTTCATGCGTGCGCCTTGGCGTCATGGGCGACCTTGAGCTTGTCCAGGCGCTTGGTGTCGCCGGACTTGCGAAGCCACAGCACCACGCCGCTGACCAGGATGGCGATCACCATCAGGTCGAGAAGCGCCCAGATGACCTTCAGGGCGATGCCGCCGTAATTGCCAAAGTGCAGCGGCTGGCTTAGCAGCAGCATGGTGATGTACCAGGGCGCCTTGGGCTGAGCGGTCAGCTCACCAGTCACCGCGTCGATGAGGACGGGGTAGTAGAGCTGGGCGGTCACGGGCGTCGTGCCGGCCATGAAGACCCCATAGTGGTGGTCGCCGCTGTAGCCCGTGCCAGGCCAGGCCACGAAGGCGGGCCGCATGTTCGGTTCGGCCTCACGGGCCGTCTTGATCGCCTGATCGACGGAAGCAAGCTTGGTCGGGGCAGGGCGGCCCTCATACTGCGCGGCGAAAGCAGACACGGCATCGGCCTGCCAGGCGCTCTGCAGCGGCCCTGCGACCGTGTTGATCGCGCCCGTCACCCCAACGGTCAGCACCCAGATGATCGAGGCTGCGCCCAGAAGGTTGTGCAGGTCCAGCCACGCCAGGCGACGGCTGCGGTCGGTGCGGAAGGCCCCGAACGCCTGCTTTTTCATGAAGGGCGAATAGAGGACCACGCCCGACACCGTCGAGGCGACGAACAGCAGGCCCATAACGCCGAGGAAGAGATAGCCAGCCAGACCGCCATAAAGGTCGGTGTGCAGGCGAAGCAGGACGTACATGAAGCCGGTGTTGAACTGCGGGGCTTCCATGTCACGGCCGGTATGACCGTCCATGACGACGGTGTTCATGCCCGCCGGCGGCGTGGAGGGCTCAGCGCCCAGGTTGACGTATACGCCGGTGGAGTGCGCGTCCCAGCCAAAAAACAGCGGCACGTCGCTGGGATACTTGGCGTTGGCCTGAGCGACGAGGTCATCGACGTTCAGGGCTTGCGAACCCGCCGGCGGCGGCGGCGGTTCAACCGCCGCGCCGGTCAGATGCCCGATCTCTTCGGCGAAGATCAGCGGAAGCCCGGTCACGCAGAGCAGCAACAGGAAAAGGGTGCAGACGAGGCTCGTCCACTTGTGCACCCAAAACCAGCTTCTCAGCGCGCCGTGCTTCATCTGATCTAGAACCGGTAGCCGAGGGTGGCGATGACGTTGCGGCCCTGGCCGGTGAAGCAGTCGCCAAAGAAGCGGCAGGGCGCAAAGTACTGCTTGTCGAAGAGGTTGGTCGCCGTCGCCCTCAGCGACCACTGACCCCAATCGACGCCGATCAGGGCGTCGGCGATCGTGTAGGAAGGGGTGCGCAGGGTGATGTTCGAGCCGATGGAGTCCGTGTGGCCGACATACCGGACGCCGCCGCCGAAGCGGAAGTCGACGTCGTTTTGCAACTGCAGCGTCTTGATCGCCCAGACCGAGGCGGTGTTGCGCGGCGTGTCGGAAGCCTGACGACCCACCTCGTAAGCTGCCGAGGAGTTTTCGATCTCGGTCTTGGCGTGGCTGGCCGCCAGGGTGACCGTCAGGTCGCGCGGGCTCGTCCAGCTGGCTTCGAACTCGACGCCCTTGCCGCTGATCTTGCCGGTCTGGATCAGGTTGACGACGTTGTCCGGGTCGTTGGTCTGACGGTTGGTCTCGTTCAGATCGTAGGCGGCGACCGTGATCAGGGCGCCGAGGATCGGGCGCCACTTCACGCCGACTTCGAACTGCTCGCCCTTTTGCGGGCGGTAGGCGACGCCGTAGGCGTTCAGGCCGGCCACCGGCAGGAAGGATTCTGAATAGCTGGCGTAGGGCGAGAAGCCGTTGCCCAGGTCGTAGATCGCGCCGACGCGGAAGCTGGTGGCCTCATCGATCTGCGTGGCCGAGCCTTCGGTCTTTTGCTTGGCGCGGTCGCGGCGCACGCCGGCGACCACGGTCAGCTGACGCCAGCGCAGCTGGTCCTGGATGTAGAGACCCAGCTGGCTCTGGTCGAGCTTGGGCATGGTCGCCAGGGCAGGGGCGTCGAACGGCTGGCCGTAGATGGGGTTATAGGCGTTGATCGGCGTGACCATGCCGAAGCCGCTGGCCGACTTGCTGTTCAGGTCCAGGATGTCGACTCCGGCCAGCAGCACGTGCTCGATCTCACCAGTCGTGAAGCGCGCGGTGCCGTTGATGTCGGCGGTGAAGATATTGGTGTCGGAGTTGATGGCGTAGGCCGAACGCGGGATGATCTGGTTGGCCGGATCGATGAACGGGTTGGCCGGGTTGCCATAGGTGTAGGCGTAGATCTCCCGAAACTCGGTCGAAGCGTCCACGTAGCGCACGTTGGCGTTGGCTTCGAAGACGTCGTTGAAGCGACGGTTGGCCAGCAGGGTGACGCCCAGCTGGTCAGTGTTCAGACGATCATAGCTCGGCTCGCCCAGGAAGCGGTCGACCGGCAGCTTGGCGAACGTGTCTTGCAGCGTCGCCACGTAAGGCAGGAACTGCTGGCTCGAGCTGGTCTTGTCGTCCTGATAGAGGCCGATCAGGGTCAGGGTCGTCGCCGCATCCGGCTTCCAGCTGATCGACGGCGAGATCACGACGCGGTCGTCGCGCACATGATCGGTCTGCATGTTGGCGTCGCGAACCACGGCCACCAGGCGGGCGGCCAGGTCACCGTCCTCGGTGAGTGGCGACTGGTAGTCGAACATGCCCTGGTAGCGATCGAATGAGCCGATCTGTGCGGCGATCTGGCCGCCGCGCTCGAAAGTCGGCTTTTTGGAGATCATGTTGACCACGCCGCCGGTCGAGCCTTGTCCATAAAGCATGGAGGAGGGGCCGCGCAGGATCTCGATCCGCTCGAGGGTGAAGACTTCGGTGCGGGGGACCAGGTTGAAGCCCAGAACCTTGTTCAGGCCGTCCAGATATTGCGCCGAGCTGAAGCCGCGCAGGGAAGGGCCGTCGCCGCGGGTGTCCAGGCCATAGGGCTCGGCGCCGGCGCCGGCCGAGTAACGCAGCGTCTCTTGGACGGTGAGCGCGGCGCGGTCGTTGAACAGGTCTGCTTCGACGACGCTGATCGCCTGGGGGGTGCGGATGACAGGCGTGTCCGTCTTCGTCGCCGTGGTGGCGCGCTCGCCGGTGATGATCACCTCATCGACATTGGTCTGAGCGGTGGCGGCGCCGGCTGAAGCAACGGCGAGCACGGCGATAGATGCGGAGAGGAGCAGACGCATGCGAAAAAAAGTCCTATGAAACGTGCCGGGCTTCTAGGACCGATAAGAACGCGTCGCAAGTGCAGACGCGGGTAACACGCACTTCAGCCGGGTGAGTGGCTCAAACGCCTCGCTTGCGATGGGCAAATCGGCTTCGCCTGGGAGGCGCGGGGTCGTAAGATGGCGATCATGACGGCAGTTGAGACGCTTTGGGCCTGGCTTGAGCTTGGCCGCTCCCAGACCGAGGCGGTGACCCCGTACCTCGATCCTGGCCATAATCTTCGCAACATTCTCAACGCCGTTCGCGAGATCGACGCCAGGATCGAGCCTGACCCGGTGATCATGGCCGCCCTGCACATCGTCATCGAAGCGGTGGGCGATCTTCGCGCCAAGATCGAGACGCGCTCATTCGTCAGCAGCGTGGAGGGGGAGAGGGCGGCCGTGCTGCGCGCTTTCGACCAGCTGGAAGTAGTGCTTCAAAAAGCGCGCCTGAGCGAAACCCTGGCGATCGGTTCAACCAGGTAGCGTCTTAGGAACCCTGTGTGTTGCCCATTCCGGACTTCCGCTGTTGGAATGAACAGGCCACGCCTTGAGCAGGCTTTCTGATCCGGTCTGGTTGCAAGCTAGCACCCACGCATGGGGTATCCTGGTGCTCGTCTGGATCACCCTTTTCGGCGCGGTGATCGAGCGAAGCGTCGCTCGTGAAGAAGGACGAAGCTGGGGCCGCAAGTTGCTTGGCGCATTGAAGGGAACGGCGCTGGCGGTCTTTATGACGTTCTTCGCGGCCGCCGTTCTCCAGATCAGCACTGGTCCAGGATGATCCGCGCTGCTTGGTTAGGAACGGCGCATAACGGCTCGGAGCGGACTGAACTGCAGTCCGCTACTGGAATTTTAATCGCAGCGCGCGCCGTGTAGGTTTTCACCGTCCGGGGGGAACACCAAAGGGGCTCGGCCAACCGCGAGGGCCCGCCATCCACTCTGTACGGCCGCGCGCGGCGGGGTGTCGTAGACGCCGGGTGAAAGAGTCATCGGCTTTGGGAGACTGGGTGAGCAGGCAAGCGGCAGGCCCGCAGCCAGGACGGCTGCTTCCGCCACAGCCCTTTTCAGGAGATTTCGATGAACCTCGCCGCCCTCTTCGCCACCGCGCTCCTCGCGGTTCAAACTCAAACGCCCGCCAGCGTGCCCCTAGCGGTCGCGGGCGGGGAGGTGCTGCAGGTTGGCGAGGTCCCGAACATTCTTGTGCGTGCGCGGGGCGCGCGGGGCAGTCTCGTCGTGCTGACAGGCGGAAACGGGCGGCTCGGCGTCGGCGAAGGCGCGACCATATTGGAGAACGCGACGAATGTTCTCATTCGGAACGCCCATCGGTTTGCGGCGCGCGGATTCAACGTTCTGCTGGTCGAGGAAGGCACGGTTCTGTCCGAGGCGGTGGACCATGCGCGCCAGCTTGGCGGTCCGGTCACTGTCGTGGCGACGAGCGCCGGCACGCCTCGGGCAGCCGAAGGCCTGTTGGCCGGCGCGACGCCTGACCGGCTGATCCTGACGTCCGGCTTCCTCAGCGACGCCTCCGGCCCCTCCCGAGGCGTGGGCGACATTCTCGGCGATCCGGCGCATCTGCCGGAGACCCTCGTCATCCATCACAGGGCGGATGGTTGTCGCTTCACCCGTCCTGAGGGCGTCCAGCCCTTCGTCGACTGGGCCTCCGGCAGAGTGTCTGTAGTGTGGCTTGAGGGTGGAACCGAGGAGGGCAATCCCTGCCGGTTCGCAGCCCATCACGGCTTCGCTGGCCAGGATGACGAGCTCGCGGACGCCATCGCCGATTTCGCGGGACAATAAGCCATGTGCTCGTTGGCCCGGCGGCCCCCAGAGGTTGAGGACCCATCGACGCCGATCAGGCGAGGGCAGCTCCCACCCGGCCCTGAACTTGATGACATCCGCTACGCGGCTCTAGCCGCGGTCCTCTACGGATGCCCACCGCCTAGAGCCGGGTGTTGCGTCTATAGAGGAAGGTTAACGTGGACAGATGGCGCGTTGGCAGCGGGCTGAGACCGGACTCGGCTCTATGCGGACGCGATGGATGTCTGCACTAGGAGGCCCCTTTCGAGAGCGTCAACGATCACGAAGCCTCGCCCAGGCGGCGATGGCGGCGTTGCGCAGACGCGGCCATTGGGGATCGCGGACGAAGTCTTCGTCAGTGCCGTTGGGATGCCGCTCGAGAAGTGACCGGAGCGCCGCGAGGACATGGCTGACTGCTGTGGCCTCCGCCTCGTCGAACAAGCTTTCACCGATCGCGTGTGCAGTGAAATCGTTATCGTCGAATAGCTGGTGGATGATCACATCAATCCCGGCCACCCAGCCGTTCGCACGCTGATCAGCCCAGGCCTGAAGCGGGTCGATGACGGCTAGATCTTCGCAAAGCACATCAAGCAGCGCCTGGCGCGCATGCGGCAGTTGGAGCGACGTCCAGGAGCCTGGCGTTGGGGGCAACAAGGCTCGCCAGCCGTCCTGACGCATCCAGACAATGGAGGCACGCAGGGCGGTCTCCGCAGCGGCTGCGGTAGCGTACAGGCCGGACTCGTCCTGTGGTGACCAGACGACCTCTCCGTCATCGTCGATCAGCGCATGCTCGTCGTAGAGGTAGAAGTCACCTCTGCTGAAGACGCTCGCTTGGCGTCTGCCGTCGCTGCTCTCGAATAACCTAAGGGTGCGGTCGACCATGCTGCAGCCTCATTCCACTAGCGCCGCAATGCAATGTAACGTGGAGAAACGGCTCATTGAGGTCGTTGGTTAGGTCGGCTTTGCGGTAACGCGCCGCAAAGTCTGAGCGCGCAAATCGGCGATTAGCTTAGAGTTCAGCTGCAAGCCTCTGACAGGTAGCCCTCACCATCGGCTCGGCCCAAGCCTGTGCGCTGTCGTGTTTCTCATCCTCACGCGCCCGCACGTCCGGATGCCAGAGATCGCGTCGAGAACCGACCGGGATTGCGTCGGTTTCGCTCGAGACTAGGACCATATCAGCGATGCACTCTCGAAGCTCAGGGGCGACGTCATCTTCAAACGGAGCGAGCGCGATTGCTGCCTCCAACGGTGAAATACGTCCCTCTAGAAAATCGGTCGTAATCGATATCAGCGCGGTTCGCAGAAACTGGTCCATCGGTTCCAAGATCGCTGGGCGTAACCAAGTCCGCAAGAGTCGCAAGGGGACTGTTGGTAGAGTCCCCGTTGGGGCGTTGCGAGTTGGTAGGGTGGCCGCACACGGCTCACGGCCGCCGTTGGACGCGTCCGCTTTGAGCGTTCGACGGTTTGCGGTCAAATGTGCGCAGGCAATTATGCGCTGATCAGTTGGTGGCACGCCCACTCCGGGACTACATGAAGCCGATGAGCCCAGCTATCGTTGTTCCGATTGTCCTCGTCCCGGGCTACATGCTCGACCGCGATCTGTGGCGGGAACTCGAAGCGAGAATGTCAGCTTCGGACGAGCCAAGGTTCAGCATTCATCATGCCGACCTTACGCAGGACGCCACGATTGAAGCGATGGCGACGCGGCTGCTCACGGACGCTCCCCAGCGCTTCGTCTTGATTGGCTTCTCGATGGGGGGATACGTGGTGCGAGAGGTCGCCCGAAGGGCGCCCGAACGTGTGCTTGCCCTGATTCTCATCGCGACCTCGTCCGAAGGCGACAATGAAATTCAACGGCAGCGCAAAGACGCCGTCGCGCGAGCCTTCGACCCCTCAAAGTTTGCGGGCCTGAGCCGCTCCGCGGTTTTGTCATCCGTTGCGCCATCACATGTCGACGGGCCGATTATCGACCGTATCCGAGCCATGAGCGAGCGTCTGGGTGGGAGCGTCTTCCAACGCCAGTCAGCCCTCGTCAGAACTAGCGACGCCGACCGGTTGAGCGAGCTCACGTGCCCCACCCTTATCGTGGCTGCGGCGCAAGATCAGCTACGTTCGTTAACTGAGGCGTCAGCCCTTCATGAAGGTATCGCCCATTCGAAGATGGTCGTCATCCAAAGCTCAGGCCACATGATTCCGCTCGAGGCGCCCGAGGAACTTGCCGGCGCGATTGTTCCGTGGCTAGGCGATCTAGGTTGGCCGGGCGCAGTAGTATCGGAGCCTGCAGGCCACTAAGGGTCAGTATCGCTAGTTTCGAAGCGATCGGTATGTCGCCCTTTGGCGCATTCACGCCAGTAGCCGACGAGCGATCAGGCGCGCCTCGAACGGCAAGTCTGTGGGTCTAACTCAATGTCCGTAAGTGGCGCAAACCTGCCGATAGTTGCTGAGCAGACGAGGCCCTGATCACTGCGAAATTTCTGTACTCTGGCGGCCAAGGGGAGGGGGCTTCGCCCATCAGAAGCTCGTCCAATTTCCAACCGCTGCGACTGCACAGGATTTCCCCGCGCTCAGGTCCACCCCGACCAGCTTGCCCTCGTTGAACCCAAAATTCTCGAGGTACTCGGGTAGAACCGCAAAACGCCGCTGTTCAACGTCGATCAGGACGGTCTTGCGTTCATATCGCTCGGCCATCCAGCTGGCGGCCAGCAGCTTCGAGTCTGGCGTGAACGCGAAATTGCAGCCCCAAACATAGCCAGGCATCCTTACGCCATCGATGTGCAGCTCGTGGTAGCTGTCGCCATGCGGCGGTTCGCCCAGGTACCGCAACGCAATCTCGTGAGAGCGATCGGGCGAACGAAGAATGTAGTCGCCCATACCGGCCCAGCGGCTCTCACCATCGGGCGCGAAATCGAGTTCCGTGGGCTGCATCACGACCATTGGGTTGCTGCGCTGGAGGCGATCAATGGCTGATAATCGCTCGACACGGAATACAGCCCCCACAACCGAACAACCTGCTGGCGCCGGAAGCGGGACGTCCGCGCGCGAGGATCCTTAGCCGTCACTGTGACGCCAGAACCGCTAGAGGCAGACCCTGCCATCTCGAACGCCAAGGCTGGTGACATCCCGATCGGGGAGCATACCCATTTGTCGTCTAAGATATATTATCGGAAATGCCGGTTGGTAGGCGGCCCTATTCGCGGCGATCCCAGAAATATCATACGGCCAGGAGCTTGGTTCGAACCCCCAACTCCCGCGCTGCCGCAGCCAGGCGCTTGTCCATCGTTACCAACAAGTGGTCCTCTCGGCGGCACATCGCAGCGTGAAGCGCGTCTGGCGCACGAAGCATGAGATCAAAGCGCCGAACGAAGACATTGGCCAAACGCACATCAGCGGCCTGAAAATCTAGGTCACGCGCCGCCGCCGCTCGCCATGCGTCAAAGTCTGCGAGCCGTCGACTGGCATCTTCGAGAACCAGCAACTCGGTCCGCACCAGGCGCGATAAAGCCGACGCCACCTCGGCGGCCGCAAATTCGCTGATGATGAACTCATCATCCAGCTCGCTCAGAAATCTATCGACGACCGCGCTTCCTGGCTCTTCAATCAAAGCCGGCAATATGACGCTGGCGTCGAGGTAGATACTCAAGCCTCCGGATCCTCGTAAAGCTGATTGAGCAGCTCCACAGAGCTGATGCCGACCGAACCGCGCGACTGCCGCCTTGCTTGAAGCCACGCATAAGTCGCTGGCGGCGTTCGGCGCGGAACCGCTGTAACAGGTCGCAGTTCAGCCACCGCTTTCCCATGCCGAGAAATGATGACCTCCTCCCCTTCAAGGGCGCGATCTATCAGCCTGGGCAAACCGCTTTTGGCATCCGCCACACTGTAGGTGCTCATCAGCAATCCTCAATTATGACCATAAACATAGTCACAATTGCCGACGGTAACAAGAGACCGGGAAGCGCATCAGCGTTCATTGGCTAGCCTTCAAAGCTCATTTGCAGCGCCTTCGTCAGCTGCCCCCTGGCGCGATAGAGACGCATCTCCACGGTCTTGACGGAAACCCCCAGCACCTCGGCCGCCTCGCGCACGGTCAGCTCGCCAAAACCGGCCAGGAGAAAGGCCTGCCGAAGCGGCTCAGGCAGCCTGCGGATCTCCTCATCCAGTCGCCGCAGTTGATCGTTGTCGACCGCGACGCGTTCTGGCGAGGCCGCAGGATCGGGATAGACCTCAGCGGCGATCTGATCGTTGGCGGCTTCGGCGAAGACGGCTCGCCGCGTCTTTCCCCTCCGCCCATAGTCGCGGCACTTGTTGAAGGCGATCGCTCGCAGCCAGACGATGAAGGACCGGTTCGGGTCGAACCTGGCGATCGCGAGCCAGGCCGAAACAAAGCTCTCCTGGACGATCTCGTAGGCGGCGTCTTCTGCGCCGACGTAACGAACCACGAAGCGAAACAAGGACTGCTTGTGGCGGCGCATCAGCTCGGTGAAGGCGCGCTCGACGCCGTTCACCGCCTCATGAGCGAGGCGGCGATCATCGGCGTCGTCGCGTTCGCTCACGGCTCTTGCGTAGTCAGGGCTTCAGCCACGCGCTTGTCGAGGCGCTCGGCCTGTTCGGGCGTCAACACAGCCCGCATTTCCAGCACGTGGACGATCGTCTCTTTTTGGAATTCGCCCATCGCGTGGTGGAACTGCTCGACTGCGGCGGCGACCTTGGGCGTGTAGGCGTGTCCTTCCAGGATCGCCGCAGCCAGTTCGGCGTTGGCCTTGCGCAGCTCGGCTTCGCGCCGCCGCTTCAGATCCTCGTAGTCGCCGTCCAGGGCACGAAGGCGCAGGTCCTGTTCGGCCGTCACCTCGATGCCTTCGAGCAAAAGATCGTGGACGGTGGTGGAATGCTTACGCTCCGCCACCTTGGAGGCGCCCAGCCAGCCGCCCAGGCCAGCGGCCAAGACAGCGGCGACGAATGTCAGGACAAATCCGAGCGACGGCCGCCTCAACCAATTCCCTCCAGAAGAGTCGAAGGCGCAAGGTCGATCCGGGCGCCGAAGGCCGATATCTCTTTGCTCGCCTGGCCAGCGGCCGCGGCCGCGGTCGCGCCTCCGACCGCGAGGCCAAGCGCCAAAGCGCCCGAGATCATGGCCGCCTTCAGCCGCCAGGTCGCCGTTTCGACGTTCACCGGCGAATGGCGCGCGATCTGCGCCCACACCCGATCCTCCAGCCCCTCCAGCTTGGGGAGCGGCTGTTGATTGGCCTGGGCAAGCAGCTGATCAAGGTTGGGCTTCAAGGGGCCATCTCCACGGTCGTCGAGGCATAATACGCGCCAAACGGAGCGGACCCTCAACCAATCCATCTGGACGAGCAAGCCGTCCCCTGCCCTCACCGGGTCGATCTGGCTCACAAGAAGCAAGATCGACCCGGCAGGCCTGAAGGATCAGAAGGCGTAGGTCATTCGAACATAACCACGACGGCCCATCAGGTCGTAGGTCATGGTGTCGGTGTTGGCGTCCGTATAGGACGGCAGATAAGGAGCCTTCTTGTCCCAGATGTTGTCGCCGCCGACGGCGATGATGGCCTTCTCCGTCAAGCGGTAAGAGAACTGGGCGTTGTGATAGAAGACGTTGGGCGTGCGGTAGCCCAGGGCCGTGGGCGCGGCGTTGAAATCAGTCGCCCGCCCGATCCATTGGATCGAATAGGTCGCCGACCACTTGGGGTCGTCCACGGTCAGGCTGGTGAGGCCGCGCCACTTGGGATAGCCGCCGTTGCCGCCGCCGATGTGGCCCTTGTAGAGGATCGGCGCGCCGCCCGGGAACGGAACGATGGTGTAGTCGTCCAGATAGGTGACGCCCGCGTCGAACATGGCGGTGCGCCCAGCCAGATCGAAGCTGTAGCGCGCGGCGGCGTCGACGCCCTTCATGGTCTCAGAGCCCACGTTCACCTGCTGCGAAGACAGGAAGCCGACTTCGCCGGTGACATTGCTGCGGGTGAAGTTCTGCGGGCTGCAGAACGGGTGGTTCATGTTGGGCGTGTTGTAGCAGACGGAAAGCTTGGTCGAGCCGGTGATCGAGCGGATGGCGTCGTCGATCTTGATGTCGAAGTAGTCGACCGTCAGCGACAGGCGCGGCACGAAGGTCGGCTCGTACACCAGGCCAAGCGTGAGGGTCTCGGCGGTCTCAGGGGTTAGGTTGAGATTGCCACCCGTCGTGGTCAGGATGTTGTTGTTGGGCTGGATGTAGTTGGCGGGCACGCCGCTGGCGCGACAGTTGGCCACGACGACAGCATTGGTGCTGGTGGCGTAGCGGCTGCATGGATCACTGGTCGTCAGCAGCCCCTGAGACAGACCGCCAAACAGCTCGGCGACGCTCGGCACCCGGAACGCCGTGCCCCAGGTGGCGCGAGCGCGCAATCCAAAGCCCAACGTCCAATCCAGGCCGATCTTGTAGTTGGTGTCGCTGCCAAAGCGCTCATAGTCGGAATAGCGCACAGCACCATCGACACGCAGCATCTCGATCAGCGGCAAGTCCTTCAGGAGCGGCGCGCTGACTTCGGCGTAGCCTTCGATCGCTTCGATCTCGCCATCGATCGGGCTTTGCTGGTTGGAGTTAGCGATGCCCAGGACGATCAGGTTGTCCGGAGAGCGCCAACCGTGGTCCTTGCGATACATGACGCCGACGGCGGCCTGCAGGGCTCCGGCCGGCAGATTGAACAGCGAGCCGGTGGCGTCGAAGTTGGCGTTGACCGTCTCGTTGCCGCCGTAGTCGCGGGTCGTCGCCATGATGTAGCGCAGCACGTCGGGCGTGAGATCGCCGGCGCCCAGATAGTCGCCGCATGGAATGGCCGCCCCCGCCGCGAAGCTGCACACGGCCGTATTGAGCGTGTTGGTGACGTGCTGCTTGTTGGCGATGTTGGTGAAGCCGTCGACGCCGGTGTTGCGGCCGTAGTTCACCGCCGCTTCCCAGGTCCAGTCGGCGATCAGATCGCCGCGGGCGCCGAGGGTGGCCTGATAGGTATTGGTCTCTTGGAAGGCGTTGCGCGGCCCCCCTTCAACCAGCCGGCGCTGGATGATGTTGATGGCGCCGCCCGTCGGGTTGGTCGGATTGCTCGCCGCCACTGCAAAGCCAGCCAAGGTCCCCGGCGAGGACAGCTGGGTGGTCTGGCGGTGGGTGTAGAGGAACTCGCCAAAGAGCGTGATGCTGTCGGTGAGTTCGTAGTCGCCAAACAGACCCGTGGTCAGACGATCGATCGGATTGACGGCGTTCAGGTACGGGTTGCCGTTAAAGCCATGGGCGGCCGCGCTATAGGGCTCATATGCATTGCCGGTCGTGAAGTTGACGGTCTGACCGTTGGCCAGGCTGACGCGGCCGCCGGCGGTGGAGCCGCTTCCAAGGCAAACTAAAGCCCCAGTGGCTCCGCTCAGCGGGCACGGGGCGCGCTTGGCCATGTTGACCGCATCCGTGGTCTGGTAGCTGACCGCGAAAGCCAAGCCCCCGCGATCGCCCCGCACGCCATAGGAAGCGTCGAGCGTCAGGTCGCCGCCATCGCCCTCGCCCGAAAGCCCGTAGCGTCCAGCGACGGCGAAGCCTTCGAGATCGGTCTTGGTGATGATGTTGACGACGCCGGCCACGGCGTCCGCGCCATAGACCGCCGAAGCGCCATCCTTGAGCACCTCGATACGGCCGATGATGGCGGTGGGAATGGTGTTCAGATCAGGCGCGCTGTTGGCGCCCGTGCCGCCGTTCACCAGACGTCGACCGTTGAGCAAGGTCAGGGTCCGATTGATGCCAAGGCCGCGCAGGTTGACCTGAGCGGTCCCCCAACCGCGGCCTGTCCAATAGGCGTTGGTCTGGTTGCCGGCGGCGCCGGCGGAAGCCGGCAGACGCTGCAGCAGGTTCTCGACGCTGACGATGCCGGTGTTGGCGATCTGCTTTTCGTCAAGGACGGTGACAGGGCCCACGCCCTCGATATCGGCGCGGCGGATCCGACTGCCGGTGACGATGAGTTCGTCGACCGAGGCCTCCTGCCCCCAACCCGTAACGGGCGCGGCAAGCACGCCCCCAGCGATGGCCGTCGCGGCCATCAAGACATTCCGTACGCGCATCGAACTACCCCCTATCGATGAGATCCCTGAGGGACCGAGCGCCTTAACGCTCTGCGAGATTGTATAGACATGTCAAGTCGATGACTTTCATCAAATGGCAATTTTTTGCCAGTTTGAGGCGCTTTTGATCAACCTCGCAGCATGTCCTGCTTGGTTTTGCGAGAATGTGGGTTATTTCTTTCTCGCTATTCGAGCATGCGTTAGGGCCGACGAGGGGCTGTCCCGACGCGCTTGTCCGCCATCAACTACGCGCCAGGTGGAGCCCTCCCTCGCGGCGCCTCGAACTTTTTTCTCGTGAGGGTGCGGTGGCGGCGGGACGTATAGACAGGGGTGGCGCCCTGCTCTCATGGGCGCCGAAAGGGGGATCTGATGAGGTTGCCTTGGTTGGCGCGGAGCCTTCACAAGTGGCTGGCGCTAGTGGTGGGCGTGCAGCTCGCGATCTGGACCCTCAGCGGCCTCTATATGGTCGTCGTCCACATCGACATCATCCATGGCGACCACCTCGTCAGATCCCTGCCGCCGGCTCGTTTCGATCTGCGTGCGCTCAGCGCTCCGGCCGAGCTGATGGACCCGTCATCCGACCAAGGCGCCCGGCTCATCAGTCTTCGTGGAGCCCCCGCCTATGTGATCGACGGCGCGAGCGGCCGTCGCGTTGTGGACGCCCGCAGCGGCGCGCCGCTGCCTCCACTGAACGAAGCCGAAATCCGCCCCATCGCTCAGCGTCTCTACACCGGCGACGGCGCCATCGAGACGGCCGAGCTGCTGACCAAGGCTCCCGGGGAGATCAAGGGGCGGGCGATGCCGATCTGGCGCGTCGAGTTCGAAGGCTTGGGCGACCCGACCTTCTATCTGTCGCCGCAGACAGGCGAGCTGGTGTCGCGCAGGCATGATCTCTGGCGAGCCTTTGACATCGCCTGGATGCTGCACATCATGGACTATAAGGAGCGCGCGGACGTGAACAACCCGCTGCTGCGGGTGGTCACCGTCGCCGCCGCCTTCACCACCCTGAGCGGCGCCTGGTTGCTCCTCTACAGCTTCCCCAAACGCAAGCGCCGCCGCGCGCGGAGTACGACGTAATGGACCTGCTGCTTCTTCGCCGTCTGCATAAATGGGTCGGCCTGGGCCTGGGCCTTCAACTGGTGGTATGGACAGTGTCAGGCGCCGCCATGGCCATGCTGGACCACCACGCCGTCGCCGGCGAAGGCCTGTCTCGCGACCCGGTCGCGCGTCCCGGCGCCGGCTCGTCGGCATCCATGCAGGCGCTCATCGCCGGTGCGGGCGACAGCCAGGTTCTGGCGCTCCGCAGCTTCCTGGTCGATGGCCGGCCCACTGTGGAGATCGTCACGCAGAAGGGCGCCGTGCTGCTCGATGCGCAAGCTGGCCAGCACGTCATTGTGGATCGCGATAAGGCGACCGCCATCGCCAAAGGCGCCTATGCCGGCGTCGGCGCCGTGGCCGACGTCACGCACCACGCCACGCCGCCGCTGGAAGCGCGCGAAGCCAGGGGCGCCCTATGGGCGGTCGCGTTTGATGATGCGCCCAGGACGACGTTCTACATTTCCCAAGGCAGCGGAGAGATCGTCGAGCGTCGTTCCCGCGCCTATCGCGCCTGGGACTTCTTCTGGATGCTGCACAACATGGACTACGCCAAGCGCAGCAGCTTCAACCATCCCCTTATCATCGTCGCGGCGCTCGGCGCCGTATGGATCGCGCTGACGGGGATCTTGCTGTTGTTCAAGGTCTTCCGCGCCAGCGACTTTACGAAGCTGGCGCGGTGGCGAACCTAAGGGTCGTCAGTAGGCCTTGATCGCCGTCACCGTCTGGCCGGTCACGGTGAAACGCACCTTCTGGCCCGGCTTGACGGCGGCCAGGCCGGCCTTGTCGGTGACCTTGAAGGCCATGGTCATGGCCGGCCAGCTAAGCGCCGGCATCGGCTCATGGGCGATGACGGCCTTGCCCGCCTTGACGTCGATCGACTTGACCACGCCCACGCCCTCGGCGCCCGCGGACTTGGCCGCGGGAGCGGCATGGTGGTCGTGAGATTGGGCGAGCGCCGGCGACGCGATGGCCAAAACGGCGGCGGCGATCAAAGCGGATTTCATCTTCTAAATCTCCAGGGGCTTGGAAGCTTGTTGGATCAGAACCAGGCGCGCAGGCCGACCACGAAGCGGGTTGCCTTGGGGTCTTCGCCGTGGACGCGCGCGTAGTCGGCGGTCTGGCCGAACTTTCGCTCATGCATCAGGCCGATATAGGGCGCGAACTCCTGGCGAATGGCGTAGCGCAGACGCAGCCCCACCTCGGCGGATGAAAGGCCCGCGCCCTCCCCCAGCTCCGGGACGTCCTGAGCTTGCAGCTCGATCTCGGCGCGCGGCTCCAATATGAGGCGCTGAGTGACGCGCAGGTCGTAAGAGGCCTCGAAGCGCGCCGACAGGTCGCCCTTCTCAGACAGGAAGGCGGTGGCGCCGACCTCGAACCAGTAAGGGGCCAACCCCTCGACGCCGAGCGCGGCGTAGGTGCGCGATGGACCTGGCTTGAAGTCATGACGCAGGCCCGCCTGCAGGTTGAAGTACGGACCGATCGTGCGCGCGTAGAGCGCCTGCAGTTCGGCGGCCTCCAGGCTGTGATCGTCGCCCTCGCCTTCCGATTTCAGGACCAGGCGGTTGATGTCGCCGCCAAAGGAGGCCCGGCCTTCCCAGCCATACCCGTCTCCATCGCCCAGCCGGCGCTCGGCCGTCTCCAGCATCACTTGTGACCAACGGATGTCGCCGTGCTCGCGCTGCAATTGAGCGCGGGCCGCGGCCATGACCTTGGGATCGTAGAAGCGCTCGGCGGCGAAGTCCTTGGGCGCTTGGGGGGCGCTCGTAGGCTCGGCGACCGCGGGCGCCGCGGAATGGCCCTCATGCCCCGCGTGCTCATCGGGCGCATCAGCCCAAGGCGGCGCTCCGTGCCCAGAGTTGTCATGCTCGGCATGGGCTGGGGCCGGGGCTGGGGCGGCCGGCATGTGATGAGCGGCATGCGGGTCGGTCTGGGCCAGAGCGGGCGCGGTGGCGGCGCTCAGCGCCAGGATCAGGACAAGATGGCTCATGCCCCCTCTCCTTCCTTGCGGACAGTGACCACATTGAACATCCCCGCATGCATGTGGATCAGCATGTGGCAGTGGAAGGCCCAGTCGCCCTCGGCGTCGGCGGTGAGGTCAAAGCTGACCTTGCCGCCAGGCTGCACCGTCACCGTGTGCTTGCGCGGATGATGCCCCTCATGCCCATTCACCACCTCGAAGAAGTGGCCGTGCAGGTGGATCGGATGGGACATCATGGTGTCGTTGACCAATGTCACCCGCACTCGCTCGTTCAGACGAAACGCAATGGGATCAACCAGTTCGCTGAACTTCTTGCCATCGAAGCCCCACATGAACCGTTCCATGTTGCCGGTCAGATGGATCTCCACTTCGCGGGATGGCGGCCTTGGATCGGGATTGGCCTCCAGGGCGACAAGGTCGGTGTAGACGAGCACCCGGTGCTCCACGTCGGCCAGGCCCACGCCCCGGTCGCCCACCCGATCGGCCGGCATCGGCGAGATCATCTGCACGCCAGGCGTCAGCGCCACCTGCGGCGCCATCATCGGATCGCGCATGGACATGTCGCCATGGTCCATGCCCGGCATGGAGTGATCCATGCCCATGTCCTTCATGGTCAAGATCGGACGGCGGCGCAGCGGCGGGACCGGCGCTGTCATGCCGGCCCGCGGCGCCAGGGTGGCGCGGGCCATGCCCGACCGGTCGGCGGCCTCGGCCACCAGGGTATAGGCGCGGTCGCCGGGTGTGAGGATCACGTCATAGGTCTCGGCCGGCGAGATCTGCAGCTCGTCCACCTCCACGGGGCGGACCGGCAGGCCATCGGCCTGGACCACGCTCATGGGCAGGTCGGGAATTCGCAGGTTGAACACCGACATGGAGGCGGCGTTGATCACCCGCAGGCGCACCCGCTGACCAGGCTCAAACAGGCCCGTCCAGTTGTCTTTAGGGCCATGGCCGTTGATCAGATAGGTGTAGGTCGAACCGGTGACATCCAGGATGTCCGTCGGATCCATGCGCATGGCGGACCATTCGACCCGCTCGCTCAACGGCTGGTCCTTGCCCTTCAACAGACCGGCCAGGGTCTGTTTTTGCATGTTGAAGTAGCCAGCCTGCTGCTTGAGCCGCTGGATCAACTTGTGCGGGTGCATAAAGCTGTAGTCCGACAGCACGATCACGTGCTCGCGGTCATAGGGCGCGGGCTCTGCGCCCTTCGGATCGATGATCAGCGGGCCGTAGTGCCCCTCCAGCTCCTGCAGGCCGGAGTGGCTGTGATACCAGTAGGTCCCCGCCTGGATGACCGGAAAGTCGTAGACGAAAGTCTCGCCCGGCTTGATGCCCGGGAAGCTGACGCCCGGCACCCCGTCCATCTGAAACGGCACCAGCAGGCCGTGCCAGTGGATCGAGGTGTCCTCGTGCAGCTTGTTGGTCACCGCGATGCGGACGTTCTGGCCTTCATTCAGCCGGATCAGCGGACCAGGGACCGTCCCGTTGATCGTCACCGCATGGCCCTTGCGGCCATCAAGGGTCACGCTGGAATGGCCGATGGTCAGGGCGATGTCGTCGCCCGTCAGGGCCGACGTCGAGCGTCCTTCAAACGCCCTGGCCCAGGCGGGAAGCAGGGTGGCGGCTGCGCCGGCGCCCAGCAGCTGTCGACGCGACAGCGAATTGGATTTCCAAAGCATACACTGAAAGCCGCCGCGTCCGCAGCGACCCCTAAAGAGCGATCGACCGCCTCAGATACGCGCGACATTCCCTCGAACCCTCAAATGGGCAAGCCGGAACCACAAGGCGATCGCAGCAATCTGCCGACGAGATCGGTTAGCGCCAGTCTGCGCTCCTGTCGATCATCCATCACAGCAGCCCCGCTTGGAATCGAGACCGCCGCAAAGTCGCTCGTGACGCCCCATGGCGTTGCGTTAGACCATGGGCACGATCCGCAGCCCGTCGGCGCCCAAGATCGAGGCTCTCCGCCGCTTCACCGCCCGGCGGGCGGGCGCCTTGAGCCGCCAGATAGGAAAGCACCGCCGGCGTCGAGCCGATTTGGCGCCGCGCCTGCGATCGGGTTCAGGATAGTATACGAACACTCCAGCGCCCGATTCCGGACGCGGTCGCAGCGTCCGCCGCCAGGCGCCGTGACATCGGCCCAGTCAGATGAGGCTTTTGCGGCGCCAGACGTCCTAGTTGCATGCCCCCAGTCGTAGACAGGCTTTCGCAGTGATCGGCATCGTCAAGATCGCGCTCAGCCGGCCGTTGACCTTCATCGTCATGGCCATCCTGATCACCATCATCGGCACCCTGGCCGCGCTTCGCACGCCTATCGACATCTTCCCCGCCATCCGCGTGCCGGTCGTGGGCGTCGCCTGGCAGTATCAGGGTCTGTCACCTCAGGAGATGGCCGGCCGGATCATCACGCCCTACGAGCGGACCTTGACCACCACGGTCAACAATATCGAGCACGTCGAGAGCCAGGCCATGCCCGGCATCGGCGTGGTCAAGATCTTCCTGCAGCCGGGCGCCGACGTGCGCACCGCCACCGCCCAGATCACGGCGGTCTCGCAAAGCGTGCTTCGCCAGATGCCTCCGGGCGTGCAGCCGCCGCTGATCATCAACTACGACGCCTCGACCGTCCCGATCCTTCAGCTGGCCTTGGCCGGCAAGGGCATGTCGGAAGGCGAGCTCTTCGATCTTGGCCAGAACCAGATCCGCCCCGTGCTCGTCACCGTTCCCGGCGCGGCCATCCCCCTTCCCTCCGGCGGCCGCCAGCGGCAGGTGCAGATCGACCTGGATCCCCAGGCCCTGCAATCGAAGGGGCTGTCGGCCCAGGACGTCAGTCTGGCGATCGCCGCCCAGATGCAGATCAACCCGGCGGGCTTCGCCAAGATCGGCGCCTATCAGTACGCGGTGAAGCTCAACAACGCGCCGGCCTCCATCGCCGACATGAACGACCTGCCGGTCAAGGTCGTCGATGGCGCCACCATCTATCTGCGCGACGTGGCCTTCGTGCGCGATGGCGCCGCCCAACAGACCAATGTCGTCCATGTCGACGGCAGCCGATCGGTCGTGGTGACCATCCTAAAGAACGGCGCGACCTCGACCCTGGCCATCGTCGACGGGCTGAAGGGCATGTTGCCGAAGCTGCAACAGACCCTGCCCGATGAGCTCAAGATCGTACCGATCGGCGATCAGTCGGTGTTCGTCGAAGCCGCCGTCGAGGCCGTGATGCACGAAGGGGTGATCGCCGCCGCCCTCACCTCCCTGATGATCCTGTTGTTCCTGGGCTCATGGCGCTCCACCGCCATCATCGCCGTGTCGATCCCCCTGGCGGTCCTGGCCGCCATCGCGGCCCTGGCGGCGACGGGCAACACCCTGAACATCATGACGCTGGGCGGCCTCAGCCTGGCCGTCGGCATCCTGGTCGACGACGCGACGGTGACCATCGAGAACATCAACTGGCACCTGGAGCAGGGAAAGCCCGTCCGCCAGGCCATCCTCGACGGCGCCCAGCAGATCGTCGTGCCGGCCTTCGTCTCCCTGCTTTGCATCTGCATCGTCTTCGTGCCGATGTTCTTCCTGCCCGGAGTGGCGGGCTTCCTGTTCGTGCCGATGGCGCTGGCTGTGATCTTCGCCATGGTCGCCTCGTTCGTACTGTCGCGAACGCTCGTGCCGACCCTGTCGATGTACCTGCTGCGGCCGCACGTCCACGGCGGGGTCCACGATCCGGCCGCGCCGCCGGCCAATCCGTTCGTGCGCTTCCAGCGCGGGTTCGAGCGACGGTTCGAGGCGTTTCGCGCCAGCTATGGCCGCACGCTCGAGACGACCTTGGCCAATCCGCGGCCCTTCGCCCTCATCTTCGTCGGCGCGGTGTTGCTTTCGCTGCTGCTGACGCCGTTCCTGGGGCGCAACTTCTTCCCGGCGGTCGACGCCGGCGCCATGGCCATCCATGTGCGCGCGCCGGTTGGCTCGCGGATCGAGGAGACCTCCGCCCACTTCGACCGCATCACCCGCAAGATCCGCCAGATCGTGCCGCAGGACGAGGTGCTGTCGATCGTCGACAACATCGGCCTGCCGGTCAGCTCGATCAACGCGATCTACAACAACTCCGGCACCATCGGTCCGCAGGACGGCGACATCATGGTGCAGCTGGCCAAGGGCCATAAGCCGACCGCCCACTATGTGCGCCAGCTGCGCGAGGAACTGCCGCGCGCCTTCCCCGGCACCCAGTTCGCCTTCCTGCCGGCCGACATCACCAGCCAGATCCTCAATTTCGGCACGCCCGCCCCGATCGATATACAGATCGTGGGCCGCAACAGCGTCGCCAACGAGGCCTACGCCCGCAAGATCATGCGCCGGATCGCGGCCATCCCCGGCGTCGCCGACGCCCGGATCCAGCAGTCCTCGCGCTACCCCCAGCTCAACGTCAATGTAGACCGCAGCCGAATCGGCCAGTTCGGCCTGACCGAGCGCGACGTCACGGCCAGCGTGGCCACGTCGCTGGCCGGCACCGGGCAGACGGCCCCAGTGTTCTTCCTCAATCCTGAGAACGGGGTCTCGTACTCTGTCGTCGCTCAGGCCGCCGAGCATCGCGTAAGTACGCTGGATGATCTGATGAACCTGCCCGTCACCGGCACGGGCGCGGGCCAGACCTCACAGCTCCTCGGCGGGATCGGCGAGGTCACGCGCAGCAATTCGGCGGCGCTGGTCTCGCACTACAACATCGCCACCATGATCAACATCTACGCCGCCGCCAGCGGCCGCGACCTGGGCGCGGTGGCCGACGACATCAAGGCCGTGCTGAAGGATCTGGAGAAGGAGGCCCCCAAGGGCAGCTCCGTTGAACTTCGCGGCCAGTATCAGACCATGAACACCGCCTTCACCTGGCTGGGCTTTGGCCTGATCGGGGCGATCGTGCTGATCTACCTGCTGATCGTGGTGAACTTCCAAAGCTGGCTGGACGCCTTCGTCATCGTCATGGCCTTGCCCGGCGCCATCGCCGGGATTGTCTGGATCCTGTTCCTGACGGGCACCACGCTGTCGGTCCCGGCGCTGACCGGCGCGATCATGTGCATGGGCGTGGCGACCGCCAACTCGGTGCTGCTTGTCAGCTTCGCCAAGGAGCGCTTCGCCGTGGTCGGCGACGCTGTCCAGGCGGCGCTGGAGGCGGGCATGGTCCGTTTCCGTCCTGTGCTGATGACGGCCCTGGCGATGATCATCGGCATGGCCCCCATGGCCATCGGCATGGGCGAAGGCGGCGAGCAGAACGCGCCCCTGGGCCGGGCCGTGATCGGCGGCCTGATCGTCGCAACCTTCGCGACCCTGCTGTTCGTGCCGGTCGTGTTCTCGATGGTGAACCGCCGCCGTGAGCCGGGCGCGGTCATGGAGCAAGTTGATGCTTAAGTCCGACAACAGCCGCCAGGCCCGATGGATGATCGCGGCCGGCCTGATCGCCGTGACAGCCGTGGGCGTCGGCGTCGCCGTGCGGATGAACCAGCAGCGCAAGCTCAGCGCCTGGACCGCCGACCAGGCCATCCCGACGGTGATGATCATCCATCCCAAGGCGGCCCAGGACAGTGACGAACTGCGCCTGCCCGCCACGCTCCAGGCGCTCAACACCGCGCCGATCTATGCGCGCACCAGCGGCTATGTGCGCAGTTGGGCCGTAGACATCGGCCAGCCGGTGCGCGAGGGCCAGGTACTGGCCGTGCTCGACGCGCCGGAGGTTGAACAGCAATTGATCGCCGCGCGGGCGGACCTGCAGACGGCGCTCGCCAATCGCCAGCTGGCGGCGACGACCGCCGAGCGCTGGAACGCCATGGTCGCCAAGGACGCCGTCTCGCGGCAGGCCGCCGACGAGAAACTGGGCGATCTGGCGGCGCGCACCGCGGCGGCCGACGCGGCGCGCGCCAATGTCGCGCGGCTCGAGGCCATGATGAGCTTCACGCGCCTGGTCGCGCCCTTCGAGGGCGTGGTGACCACGCGCAACGCCCAGATCGGCGCCCTGGTGGCGTCCGGGGCCGCAGGCTCGCCGCCCCTGTTCACCGTCTCCGACGTCAGCCGCATCCGCGCCTTCGTTCGTGTGCCCCAGCTCTACGCGGCCCGCGTCCGGCCTGGCCAGCAGGTGGCTCTGAACCTTCCCGAATATCCGGGGCGTCCCTTCACCGCCCAGGTGACCCGCGACGCCGGCGCGGTCGAGCCGTCATCCGGCACCGTGCTGGTGGAGCTTCAGGCCGCCAACGGCGATCGGGCGCTCAAACCCGGCGCCTTCGCCCAGGCGCAATTCCAGATCAGCGGCGCGGCCAGCGCCGTGACCCTGCCGCCCAGCGCCCTGATCATCGGCGCGGACGGCGCGCAGGTCGCCCTTCGCGGACCAGACGGGCGCGCCGTCCTGCGCAAGGTGGCCATCGGCCGTGACCATGGCTCGACCGTGGAGATCGCCTCGGGCCTCACCGCCAAGGACGACGTGATCGATAACCCGCCCGAGGCGCTGCAGAACGGCGACCCGGTCCGCGTGGCCAAGGGTTCGGCCGAATGAAGCTGCGCGCGCTCCTCGCCGCCGGCCTGACGCTCAGCGCGGTCTCCGCCTCGGCCGCGCCCTATGCGCCGCCGCCTGTCGAGATCGGTCAGACTTTCAAGGAAGGCGTCGCCTGGGTCCAGGCGGGCGGCGCCGCGCGCGTTGCGCCGGATCGCTGGTGGGTCGTGTTCAATGATCCGGTGCTCGACGGACTTGAGGCGCGCATCGAGGCGCAGAACCCTTCCCTCGCCGCAGCAGCGGCGCGTTACGCCGAGGCCGGCGCGGTGCTGGCGCGGGCGCGTGGCGGTTTGTGGCCCTACATCGGCCTGGGCGGGTCGGTGGAGCGCAACCGCCTGTCGGCGGGGCGTCCGCAGGCGTCGAATTCGGTCACCTATGACGACGCTTCGGTCGGCGCCTCGCTCAGCTACGAGCTCGACCTCTTTGGCCGCATTCGGGGCCAGGCGCGTCAGGCTCGCGCGCAGGCCGACGCCGCCGGGCACGATCTGGCCGCCGTTCGGCTGGGCCTGCAGATGCAGCTTGCCGCCGCCTATTTCGAACTACGGGGCCTGGACGCCCGCGCAGAGCTTTTGGACGTCACTGTCCAGGCGTATCAGCGCGCCTTCGATCTGACCTCCACGCGCCATGACGGCGGCCTGGCCTCCGGAGTCGAAGTCGCCCAGGCCCAGAGCCAGCTTTCCTCGGCCCGCGCCGAAGTTGAAGCGGTGGCCGCCCAGCGCGCCCAGGCGGAACATGCGGTCGCCATTTTGGTGGGCGAGGTTCCCAGCCTGTTCAGTCTGGCCGCTTCCGGCCTCCAGCCCGCCGCACCAGTCGTGGTGGTCAGCCTGCCCTCGACGGTGCTTGAGCGCCGCCCCGACATTCAGGCCGCCGAGCGCCGTGTGGCGGCCGCCAACGCCGCCATCGGCGTGGCCAGGACGGCGTATTTTCCCAGCATCATCCTGGGCGCCGCCGCCGGCTTTCAGGCCGGCAACGGCGACATCCTGACCGCCCCCAATCGCTATTGGGCGCTTGGTCCGCTTTCAGCGGCGGGCGTCCTGTTCGATGGCGGACGACGACGCGCCGGCGTACGGATCACTCAGTCGCAGTTCGATGAGGCGGCGGCGGATTACCGCCAGACCGTCCTGACGGCTTTTGGCGAGGTCGAGGACGATCTGGTCGCCGCACGGCGCATGGCCGCACAGATCACCCATCAGGTCACGGCCACCAACGCGGCCCGCCGCGCCGAGGACATCGCGCTCGAACGCTACCGCGACGGCGCGGCGGACTATGTCGAGGTGGTCACCGCCCAGGCCGCTTCCCTTGGGGCCCAGCGCACCTTGATCGAGCTGCGCACCCGCCAGTTGATCTTGGCCGCCGACCTCGTCCGCGCCCAGGGCGGCTTGGCCCCCTATCGCTGAGCCCGCCCCTCAGGGGTAGGTGATCTTGAACTGTCGGATGGCCACCGATCCGCCCAGGCCTGACGCGGTCCAGTAGAGGCCAGCGCCGCCGAAGCGGTTGGGCGTGATCTGGCCGTCCAGGCTCAGGGTCTCGCCATCCGTCGTATTGCCCCCGCGCACCGTCACCCGGTCACCGCGCACCGAAATGCGGATGGTCGCGGAGGGCTTGAAGGCCCCGGTCAACTGTCGCGCGCCGTCCAGCGGCTCGCCCTTGCCGTCGACGATCCGATAGAGCTGGAACATCGTCGCCGTGGCCGACTGTGTGGTGCGCCACATGCGCAGGGCGTAACCCGTTCGGGTCGGTGCGTCGTACTTGAAGAGGATGTCGCCGCGCGGCCCCTTGGCGTCTTCGGGCGAGCCCGGGATTGAGAAGCCCTGCCCCTCGCCCTTGTCGGGATCGAGGGTGACGACGAGGTCCATGTCTGTCGCAGGATGGTCAGCCTGATAGAGGGCGGTGCTGATCTTGGGTCCGACGCGCAGACCCCAGCGGCCGTCGTCGTTCTGAGGTTCGACGACCGACCAGGCGCCAGTCAAATTCCACAGGCCATCGCGCGCTGGCTGGTCGACAACAGCCACGAAGCTTCGGAAGTCGGGATCGACGTCCTTGCCCGCCACGTCCCGCTCGGTGATCGGCCGCGCGGCCGTTACGCTGGTCGATGGTCCCGCCTCGCTGAGGTCGTGCTTGGGCGCAACCTCCGCCCGCAGGTAGGCGCCGATCATGGCTCGTGTCAGGGTCAGACGCTTGAGCGGCTCATCCCCCCGCGACACCGCGACGGGACGCGGCGAGGCGCAGGCCTGATCCTGGCAGAGTGACCAGGTCACCAAGGATTGGTCATGGCGGCGTCGCGCCAGGCCCAGCCCATAGCTGACCGTCACGGCGCCGCCGGACGGCGAGGAAAGCATCGGCGCCGACTTGAACACCGGCGGCGGGCCATAGGTCGGCTCCACGCGGACATGCGCGGTCGCCTTCATGCCATTGGGCGCGATGGCGTCGACGGCGACGGTCTGGACCTGGTCGGTCGTGTTGGCGCCGATGACGTTGATCTGCTCGCCCTGCGTGGCGCTCAGTCGCACAAGATCGGAAGCGGTCGACCAGCGGATCGGCTGAGACCGTGCCCCCGCCGGCTGGATGGCGACCGAGAGCGGCGCCCCTTCCCCGCCGGTTCTCAGGGTGGGCGCATGCCCCTTCATGATCATGCGGAACACCGCCGGCTCTTCGCCGGCATGGCGTTCACGCACGCCCGCCGGATCCCATCCGTCGTCGACGCCCTCGGGCGTGGCGCGAAGGATGTTCCACGGGTTGAAGGCCTTGGCTTCGGGGTCCGACAGCTCCCTCGTCAGGGTCCGGCGTTGCGGGCCGACAATGCTGTCGATGATGTCCGCCGGCCTGCCGTCGGCGTGACGGGTCCTGTAGGTCAGCGAATAGGCGTCGGCATGCTTGGGCGCCTTCCAGGCGTACCAGGCGACCTGGGTGTTGGGCAGGACGGAGTCGATCAGCGCCACGGGCGGGCCGCTGATCTTGTAGAACTGCATCGGCTTGTCGGCCTTGAAGACCGTGCGGATGAAGGCCACGCCGCTGGCCCACATCACCCCGCCGCCCTCGATGAAGTGGATTTCGGAATCCTCCCATACGCTGGCCGCGCCGCCGCCGATGAAGTCGTCCGTCCCCTCCACATAGACGTGGGTGAAATAGGATCGCTTGGTGCGGGTGAACAGCGTGTCCAGCCGGCTGAGGATCGCCACGTGGGAATAGACGTGACGGTCGCCCTTGGCCTCCAGCGCTACCGCCTGGGTGATGACATCCGAGCGCTTCTTCAGGCTCTTGGACGGATCGCCGGGGTAGTCGTAGTCGGTGTTGCAGTAGTTCAGGATCGTCAGGTTGATCGCCGAAAAGCCGTCAGCGTCGACGATCATGGTGAAGCCGTTATTGGACGCTCCCAGGACGCCCGCGCCCTGCTGATTGCCCCGGTTGTCGGCCAGCACCACCTTGCGACGATCGTCGGTCAGGCCCAGCAGGGTGATGTTCGGCTTAGTGATGACCAGGCCCGGCGTCAGGTTCTTTCCGGGCAGCAGATAGACGTCCGGCTTGATGCCGATGACCGTCGGCTTGCCGGGCGCTCCTGCCGGCGCTGCGGCATAGGCCGCCTCCACGGTACGATAGCGTCGGGCGGCCGGGTCCTCGGGCAAGGAGGCGTCGACGAGATAGTCGTAGCGCTCGCTGCGCGTATCGAAGACGACGTCGGTGTAGCCGTTGATCCGCCCCATGCCGACCAGGGTGTCCTGGGCATGAAGCGCAGCTGGCGCGAGGGCGAGCACAAGACCCAAGGTCAGGCCGGCGGTCCTGGACATCAGCATGCTCCCCTCGCCCCGCGTTGCTAGTTCGGTCGCCCGGTCGTCATGCCCAGGCGATACGGCGTCGCCGGGGCCGGGATCGGCGCGGGACGCTCAGTCGGGATCAGACGCGCCGCGCCCTCCAGACCCTTGCCGGTGACGTTGTCGACGGCCACCTTGGGACCGCTGAAGACGTTCACGTTGACGTTGTCCAGGGTCACGTTGCGGATGTTGGCCAGGGTGATGCCGCGCCCGGCCGTGCCCCTCACATCCTTGAAGACGAAGCCGTCCAGCGGCTTGTCAGGGTGGATCTGCACGCCCTCGACCAGGACCGGCACGTCCTTCACGATGATACGCTCAAAGACGAAGTTGCGCACGGTCGGCACGCCGTCCATGCCCGGCACCGGGAACTGGTCCTGCTTGCCGCTGTCGAGGAAGTTGAAGCGCAGGAAGCCGTAGCCGGCGTTCTCCACCTCAAGGTCACGCATCACGATGTCCTCGATGAACGCGCCCCGGCCTGGTCGGCTCTTGATGTAGATGGCGAAGGTATGCGCGGCCAGGCACTTGCAGCGTTCGACCAACACGCGGCGGATGCCCGCCGAGGTCTCGCTGCCGATGCCGATGCAGGCCCAGCGGCGGTCACGGAACACGCAGTCGGTGATGGTCACGTCCTCGGTCGGACGGGCGATGACATTGCCCTCCATGCCGCGCCCGGACTTCAGGGAGATGCAGTCATCGACGGTATCGAAATCGCACTTGTCGATTACGACCCGGCGGCAGGAGTTGACGTCGATGCCGTCGGCGGCGCCCTTGACCGTCATGTTGCGGAAGACGACGTCCTCGCAATAGACGGGGTGGATCGACCACATGTCGTTCTGCTCTGTCCACACGTCGGTGACGCTGAGGCCCTGAACCTCCACGAACTCCAGAAGCGCGGGATGGCGCAGGCCGGTCTTTTCTTCCAGACGATTGTGGATATCCTTGGAGGCGAGGATCTTGCCCTTGCCGGTAATGCCGACGTTCCTGGCGTCCTGCGCCCAGACCAGGCCGATGTAGCCGGGCACCCAACGCCCCTCCCAGCGCACCTGGATGACCGGATAGTCAGCGACGTCAGGGGAGCCTTGCAGGACCGCGCCTTCCTCGATCCGCAGGGTGGTGTTGGAGCCGATGCGCACCGCGCCGACCAGGAAGGTCCCGCCGCTCAGCACCACTTCGCCGCCGCCAAGGACGGCGCAACGATCGAGCGACTGCTGAACCGCGTGGGTGTCCTTGGTCTTGCCGTCCGCCTTGGCGCCCCAGTCGCGCGGATCGATCCGAACGCCGGTCTTGGCGGGCTTGAAGGGGGCCGGAAGCGCGGGCGGCGTCGGTCCTTTGGCCGCCTGGGCGTTGGCGACGACCGGAGCCAGGGTCGCGCCGACGACTCCGAGGCCCGCGGCGCCCAGGAACGCGCGGCGGCTGGACTTTTGCGATGGCGTGGAGGGGTGATCCATGACGACGGCTCTCTTCGACTAAGGCAGGACTAGGGGATCGCGCGCGCCGCGAGCGGCCCAACGGACGCTGGCGGGCTTGGCGCGGAACAGGGATTCGAACTGGGCCTGGCGAAGCGCTTCGCCGACGCCGTTTTGCGGATTGACCCAGGTGACCGGACGCGCGCCCAAGGATGTGGTCAGATCGGTCAGGTCGTAGTGGCGCAGGACGCCGAAAGGCAGGACCGCCGGCAGGTTGCGCTGGATCGGTCGATCCACGGCCATGCGATAGCTGGCCAGGGCGCCGTCGAGGGTCAGGCTGGTGATCCGATCGTCCAGCACCGCCGCATGCAGCGCGGCCGGAGCCATGGCGCCCAGTGCGTAGACCGCCACGCCGGGTGCGACGTCATCGCGAGCGCTCAGAGCGGCGACCGCGCCGGCCACGTCATCGACGCGCAGGCCCAGCACCGTCTCGCCCACCAGCATGGCGCGCAGGGACAACAGGTTCCAGTCGCCCAGCAGGGCGGCCTTGATCTCTTCGGCGCCGCCGGAGCCACGCGCCGGCAGCTCCATCACCACCCAGCCCTTGGCCGACAAGGCATTGGTCTGGGCGCGGGCGGCCGCCAGCTGCTCGGGCGTCCCCGTGATCACCAGGGCGCGCTTCTTTCCCGCTCCTTGCGGCGCGGTGAGGCGGCAATCCAGATCGCCGGCGGGCGAGCCGCTGAGCACGCAAGCGCCCTGTCCCGCCTTCAGGCTCATGGCTGGCGTGCGGGCCTTGGTGACCGTGCGGATGTCGGCGCGAAGGCGCTCCAGCGGGATCGCGGCGCTCGAGGCTGGTGCGACCTGAGCGGCGCGGGTCTGGTTGATCTGCTGCAGGGTCACGCCCTTCAGCGAGGTCGAGACCTGACCCGTCGCGGTGACGAGGTTGTCCTCCGGGCGCGGCGGGCGGATATCCACGAATGGCCGCTGCGTGGTGTCGTTGTTGAGCCAGCGACCGAAGAATCCGACGATCTTGTCGCCGACGGGGGCCAGATTGCCGTGACCGCCGGGACCAGTGATCCAGGTGATCCGATCCTGGGCGCCATAGAGGCCCCAGACGCGGCGCGCCTCCTCGTAGGCGGCCTTGGCGCCCTCGAACGGGAAGAAGTCCGCCTCGGTTGAGATGACGGCGTAGGGGCGCGGCGCCGCCAGCTCGACCCAATCAGGCACGTCGAGGCCGGCGGCGATGAAGCCTGGCGGCGACTGTTCGGCCTCCTGCGGGCCGGGGCCGGCGAGAACATGGCGGAAGGTGTTGACGTAGCAGGCCGAAGCCGCCGCCTTCACCCGCTCGTCAAGCGCGGTCAGGAACGAGGTGACCGTGCCGCCGCCCGAGCAACCGAAAGCGCCCAGGCGCGCGCCATCCACGTCCGCACGGCTTTGCAGGTAGTCGAGCCCCCGCATGGCGTCCCAGATGAAGTAGCGCGAGACGTGATCGCCGACCGGCACGGTCTGCCAGTAGGCCATCGAATGCTCGCCGGTCGGGCGGCCGACCTTGGACTCGCCAAGCTCGGGGTCATAGTGCTGCAGCCGCTCGCCCATGCCGATCTCGTCGTAGATCAGGGCGAGGATGCCGGCCTTGGCCAGATTGCCGCCGAAACGGTCCCCGGCCTTGCCGTCGGGCGAGTGCCCGGGGGTGATCAGAACCGCCGGGAAAGGCCCCTTGCCACCGGCCGGCACATAGACATTGGCGGTGACAAAGTAGCCGGGAAGGCTTTCATAGACGACCTTCTCCACCCGGTAGCCGTCGGCCTGATAGCCGCCCATGGCGCGCGCCTTCAGCGGCGTGCGTTCGGCCGGCAGACCGCCGATCAGGTCGAGGATCGACTGTCGCATCTTGGCCTTGCGGGCGTCCATCTTGGCGGCGGTGTCGACCGCGGCCAGCTCGGCCTCACGCGCCTTGAGCTGTTGGCCGGCCAGGCCGTCGATATAGCGGATGAGCTGGTCACGACCTGTCGGTTCGGCCGCCTGGGCCGCGCCGGTAAGTAAGGCGAATGCTGAAAGACCCGCAGTGAGTGTTCTGATTTTCATGATGTTTCCTCCCCTCAGATCCGGGCCTTGGCCCAGTCCTGATAGCGGGCGATGACCGCGTCGCCCCAATCGCCGTACCAGGCGTAGCCGGCGCGTCGCTCCAGCTCGACCGGCGCCAGGCTGTAGCGAACGATGCCGTCGCGGCCGGCGAAGATCGGACGGTTGGTCGGTATCTCGTAGTAGCGAGCCCAGATCGGCCTGGCCTTCGGATCGGCGACGACCACGCGGTCGCCATTGGCGGGCCGGTCTATGCGCACGCCCTTGAGCGCCGAGGCCTTGTACCAGGCCACTCCGCTTTCAACGGCGCGAATGACTTCGGGGCTGGGGTTATCGAGGCCCATGAGCAGCAGAAGCACCGCTGCGCTTTCGTTGGCGCTGATCGCCGGCGGCTCGAACATGCGGCCCATGCGGGGCTCGTAGGTCACCTCGTCGTGCTGCGCGCCCCAGGCCGTCAGCTTGCCGTCAGCGACGATCTGGGCGCGCAGGATGTAGGCGACACCCCTGTCGAAGGCGGCCTTGGCCTGGGCGGGCCGGCCGGCCGACACCTTGGCGTAAATTGGATCCGTGGCGATCTCGCGGACGAAGATCATCGCCTTGACCATGGCGTCGTCGTTGAACGACGCGTAGCGGGCGTTGTGGGCGGCCACGGACGGATGCGAGCCGTAGGGCCAGCTGCCCTTAGGATACTGAGCGTCGAGCACATAGCTCAGGCCGATGTCGAGCGAGCGGCGATAGCGCTCCTCCCCCGTTGCGGCATAGACCCGCGCCAGGAAACGCATCTGGTCAAAGCGGTAGAGGCTGGTCGAATGACCCCGCCAGCCGATCTGGCCTTCCTCGCCTCGGAAGGGCTGGGTGACCACGTCGCCGCCGGGCCAGCCGCCCGTCTCGCTGATCTGCCAGGAGATGATGTTGTCGCCGATGGCGCGAGCCTCGTCCGAAGCGAACCACGCGTCGGGCTTGGCCGACATCTTGTCCCACCACCCGGTAGGCATCGACGTGCCGACCTTGCGGGCCTTGGACATCACGTCCAGCTGGAACTGGCTCGGGAATGGAATGAGAGGCGGATGCGCAGCCGGATGCTGGACCTGCGCCTGAGCGGGCGAGGTCGTCATGGCGGAGGCTGCGAGGACGGCGGCGGTGACCGCCGCGGCGACAGGCGCACGCATGCAGACGACACTCCTCAAAGCGATATGGAAAAGGGCGGCCGACTTGGCCGGCCGCCCCCTGTTTCGTCTTAGAAAGCGTAGCGAACGCCCAGGTAGTACTGACGTCCCACCTGGAAGTAGTCGTTCGTGCGCTGCACGTTGGAGTCGAGGAACGAGATGTCCTTCTCGTTCGTCAGATTGATGCCTTCCAGGCTGACCGTGATGTCGTCGCTGACCTTGTAGGAGGCCGAGAAGTCGACAAACAGGGTCGAGCGGCGGCCGGCGACGTCGACGTTGTAGGCCGCCGGAACGGCCGTCAGGTACTTGTCGCGGTAGGCCGCCGAGACGCGCGCCTGGAACGGACCATCTTCGTAGTAGATCGTGCCGTTATAGGCGTTCTTGGACAGGTTCAGCAGGTCGCGCGACACCGTGGTGGCGGCCGAGGTCGACGACAGGAAGTAGTCGATCTGCGAGTCCACGTAGGTGTAGTTCAGCAGGACGCCGAGGTTCTCGAACTTCCAGGGCAGGAAGGTCAGCGGCTGCTGGTAGTTCAGCTCGACACCCTTCAGCGGGCCACCGGGCGTGTTGACCACGTTGGAGATGCTGAAGTCGTCGTTGACGTTCACGCCCGTGCCGCTGAGCAGGCTCGCCGGCAGGCCGGTCGTGGAGTAGGGCGCCACGACAGTGATGTTCTGAACGTAGGTGCTGATGTCCTTGTAGAAGAACGCGGCCGAGACCACGGCGCCGCGGCTCGGATACCATTCCACCGCCACGTCGAAGGTCTTGGCGCGGTAGGGCTCCAGCATCGGGTTGCCGGTCGACACGGTGCGCGAGCCGCCAGCCACGTTGACGTTGGTGGCCGCCGACAGGGCGTTGAGGCCCGGACGCGACATCACCTTGGCGGCGCCGAAGCGCACCTGCACGTCTTCACGCGGCTCGATCACCAGGTTCAGCGACGGCAGGGTGTCCTCGTAGGAGCGGCCCACCGTCGTCAGCTCGAAGCCCGCCGGGTTCACCGAGGTCGGAACCGTCGAGAAGAAGGTCGAGCTTTGCTTGGTCTTCACGTAGCGGACGCCGACGTCGCCGCGCACCGGCAGGCCGAACAGCTCATGACGGAAGTCAGCCTGGATGAACGCACCCTGGTCTTCTTCCTCCACCGAGCGGTTATCGCCGCGGGCGCTGGACGTGGTGCTCGACAGGGCGAAGCGGCCGCTGTTGCTGAACACGCCATAAGCCTGGGCGATCGCGTCGCGGTTGGGGCTGGCCCAGCAATTGGGCGTGCCCGCCGGCAGGTTCAGCTTTTGCAGGCCGCACCACTGCTCGGTAAGGGTCGCCATGGAGTAGCCGGCCGGGATCGCCGGGATGTTGCCTTCACCGGCGGCCAGACGCTGGCCGGTGCCGACGAACTCGTACTTCTTGAGGCTGCCGCCCAGCTTGAAGGTCAGGCTGTCGTTCAGCTCGTACTGGCCCTGGGCCTGGACGATCTTGAAGGTGTTGTCGTTCCAGTTCGGACGCAGACGGATGTCTGGACCCGTCGCGCCCGTGCCGCCCGGAACCGTGACCGTCGGGCCAATGTACCAGGAGTTCGGATCCTTGACGTCAAAGCCGTAGTTGATGGCTGGGAAGTTCATGCTGTTGCGCGCATCGAACGAGTAACCGTCCGTGTTGATGCGATCCATCTGCGCGATGTAATCGAGCGCGTTGTCGAAATCGTTCGCCACGTAGCCGACGGTGCCTGTCACCGACAGACGGTCGGTGAAGGCGTGCTTGCCGCTCAAGGTCCACTGGGTGAACTGGGTGTCGTAGACGTCCAGATAGTTTTCCGAACGGATGTCGACGTTGTCGAGCAGCGCGTAGACCAAGGTGCCGTTGGCGTCGACAGCGGCGTCGCGCACCACGGTCTCGGGCTTGCCGCCCTGCGAGGCGCCGCGGCTCAGGCCGATCGACTCCAGCTGGCGCTCGTTACGCTCGGCCTCGAACTTGGAATACATCACATCAAGAGCGATCTCGGTGCGATCGGTCGGGCGCCATTGCAGGGCGCCGGTGAGGCCCAGACGCTTTGTCTGAGTCTCGTACTGCTGGTAGCGCAAGAAGCGCGGGTAGCGGGTGGTCGCGGCGCTGGCCAGGGCCGTGGCTGCCGGATTGGCGCCGGCGCAAAGCGCCGGGCGAGCGACGACATCGCAGAAGCCCCCGTCGGCCGGGCCGACGTTGAACTGGCCGGTGCTCACGCCGTTCTGGCGAACGCCACGCTCAGAATAGGCTGCCGAGAACAGCGCGCCGAAGGTGTCGTCGAAGAAGGTGTTGCTGACCAGGACGGCGACGCGCGGATCGTAGTCCTTGGAAAGGTCGCTGTAGCCCATCTTGGCCGAGCCGGCGATCTTGAAGCCGTTGTAGTCGAACGGCTTGCCGGTGCGCAGGTCGACGGTCGCGCCGAGCGAGCCTTCGTCGATCTCAGCCGACGGCGTCTTGCGCACGTCGATCTGGCTGAAGAGTTCGGAGGCGAAGACGTTGAAGTCGAAGCCGCGGCCGCGGCTGGAGCCGGTCGTGGCCTGAGCTTCGATGCCGTTGATGCGGACGCGGGTGAATTCTTCCGACAGACCACGAACCGACAGGTTGCGGCCTTCGCCGCCGTCGCGGGTGATCGACACGCCGGGCACGCGCTGGATGGCTTCGGCCAGGTTGTTGTCGGGGAACTTGGCGATGTCTTCGGCGACGATGGAGTCCACCGCGCCGGTGCTGTTGCGCTTCAGTTCCAGAGCCTTTTCAAGGCTGCTGCGGAAGCCGGTGACCACGACCTCCTCTACTTCACCTTCGGCCGCCGTCTGGGCCGAAGCCGCCCCGGCCAGCATGATTGCCGCCGCTGCGCTGGTCCCCAGCAGAATGGCGTTGCGACGCAGCTGTCCCCTGCCCGCTTGATCGCGCTTTTGCATCTCGTCTCTTCTTTCCCTGAACTTGTTTCTTGTCATTGCGGCGGTTGTTTCCGCCGGCCCCTCTGCCCCCGAGCCCGAATTGGCCTCAGGATGCCGATAAAAAGGGGATCGACCGCGCACGGACGACCCCGAAGCCCAGGAGGGGAAATGGGCGGGCTTCATTGACCTTGTCGAGGATGCTCGACGCCGCGGACATCGCCGCAAGCGGAACACGCATAGATGCGCAGGCACCGTGATGGCGCATGGTTTCCTCTCCCCTGATACCGGTGTCATCGAGCTGCGCCCGAGTTCGGCTTTTCTTTCGCCTATTGACGTTAGGGACAGGAAGCGCGCGGCGAGGCTATCTGTCAACTGCAATTGCCAGCGCTGGCACAAAACATTTTGAGCGCTCGCGCTCAAAAATTGCTGCGCGTTGTCTAACGCCCCGCCGCAGCCGTGCTCTCGCGCTCGACGACCTCCAAGGCGATTTCCTGGGGTTGAGGATGGCTCTTTGCCTCACCACCTTCGATCCGCGCCAGCAGGCGTTCGGCGGCCGTTTGCGCCATGGCCCGCATGGGTCGGTTGATGGTCGTCAGGGCGGGCGAAATCATCCGGGCGATGCTGCTGTCATCGAACCCGGCGACGGACAGATCGCGAGGCGAAGACAGCCCCCTCGCCGACATCGCCTTCAGCACGCCCGCCGCCATGAAGTCGTTCGAAGCAAACACAGCCGTCGGCAGGTCGGGCAGATCCAGGATCGCCTGCCCGCACGCCAGTCCTGATTCGAAGCTGTAGTCGCCCTCGCTCATGACCGACCGCGCCAATCCAGCCTCCGCCAAGGCGTCGAGGAAACCTTGGCGCCGCTGTTGGGCGGAAATGAACCGGGATGGACCGGAGATGAAGGCGATCCGTGTGTGGCCCAGCGCGATGAGGCGCCGCGTCAGTTGCTGCGCCGCCTGCCGCTCCATGGACACCAGCATGTCCGCGCCCTTGATCGGGACCGAGGCGATCGCGACGCTAGGCGTGTGCGTCTCGGCGATGACCTGATGCAACTGCGTCAGTTCGGCGAGCGGCGGAAGCAGCACGACCCCGTCCACACGAGAGCGATTGATGAACCCCCGGACGTCGTCCAACAGATTGTCAGCGTCATAGCTGCACGGGTGGACGACCACCTCAAAGCCCCGCGCGCCGCAGACCTCGCTCAGACCACGCTGCACCGGGTCGAGCACCAGGGCGTTGGGATCATCGTGGATCAGCCCGATCAGGAATGACCGGCCAGTGGCGAGCGCCCTCGCCCGCGCGCTGGGGCGAAAGCCGAGGCTTTCGATGACCGCCTCGACCTTGCGGCGGGTGTCAGCGTTGACCTTGCTTGAGCCGTTGATGACCCGCGAGACCGTGCGGAGGGACACTCCGCTCTGGTCTGCGACATCGGTGATGGTCACGTCGTTCATGGCGTCGTGCTTATGGTCGGGAAGGCCGCGTAACACGAAAAACCAAGCTTCGCCTATGGCTCGCGGCGGACATGTTCCACAACCGAGACGTCATGGAAAGCAGCAACATGCCTAGACGAGGCCTCTGGCCTCAATGTGGCGCGCCCCTCTATAGAAGGGCCTTGTTTCGTCGGCGACAGGGTTGGTCAGCGTGCGGATAGCCATCGTCGGCGACGGGTTCAGCGGCACGCTGTTCGCACTGAAGATGGCCGCGGCGCAGCCTGCGGCGCAGGTCCTGTTGATCGGCCGCGAACGGCGGATCGGACGCGGCCTGGCCTATGGGGCGGCCGACCCCATGCACATGCTGAACGTGCCGGTCAGCCGTATGGACGTCGGCCTCAAGCCTTCCTTCCTCGACTGGCTTGCCGCCGAGCACGGGCAGGACTGGACCCTGGAATCCTTCGCGCCCCGCGCCCTGTTCGGCGACTACATGGAAATGCTCGCAACCAAAGCGACGGCCGACGGCCGCATCGAGCGGACCCGCGGCGAGGTCGTCGGCATGGAAACCGGGCCTCGCCCTGGGGTGACCCTGGCGGACGGCCGCACGATCAGCACCGACCTAGTCGTCCTGGCTCTGGGCAACCTGCCGCCTGACCGGCCCGGCGGCCTCCCCGACGCAATCACCGACAGCGCGTTGTTCGTGGCCGATCCGTGGGCGCCAGGCGCGTTGGACGACCTGCCGTCCGAGGCGCCGGTCCTGCTGGTCGGCGCCGGCCTGACGATGATCGACATCGCTCTGCGGCTGGCCGCGCGGGGGCATCTGGGACCAATGACGGCGGTGTCGCGCCGGGGCCTGCTGCCCAAGGGGCACGAGGCCGGCGGCGCCTGGCCGGCCTTCTTGCATGAGCATGTGGGGCAAGCGCCGCTCGCCGTCGCTCTGGCGATCCGGCGCCAGGTGAAGGCCGCGCAAACCGCCGGCGTGCCCTGGCAGCGGGTCTTCGATGCGGCCCGCCCCGCCGTGCCGGCGATCTGGAGCGCCTGGTCTCTCGCCGAACGCCGCCGCTTTCTGGGCAAGCTGCGCCCTTGGTGGGATGTCCATCGCCACCGCACCGCGCCCGAGGTGACGGCTGGGCTTCAGGCCCTGATCGAGAATGGGCGGCTGGAGGTCCTGGGCGGCCGTTTCGGCAAGGTTACGGTGGCGAGGGATCAGGCCGAGATCGAGATCCGGGTCGGTGGTGGGACCAGGACCTTCACCTCCGCCAGGATCATCAACTGTACCGGCCCCGGCGGCCGGTTCGATCGCACGGCCCTGCCCCTGATCGCCGACCTGCGCGCCAAGGGGCTGGCCAAGGCCGATCCGCTAGGGCTTGGCCTCGACACCCAGGACGGCGCAGTCATCGGAGCGTCCGGCGAGGTGTCCGAACGCCTCTACGCTCTTGGGCCCCTGGCCAAGGCGGCATGGTGGGAGATCACCGCAGTGCCCGAGATCACCCTGCAGATCAACGACCTGGTGCAACGCCTGGCTCACGGCTCGACGCCTACCCGGCCGCTGTCGGCCAGCGCCTTCATGGACATGGGCGCCGGCATCTGAGGCGCTGAAGCCCGCTTCAGAAAATCTGGCGGGACTCAATTCCTATTGTCTGAATAGGATTTCTTCAGGCGGCGTTTCCCTCCCCTTTTGCGCCGCCCAAAACTGCCGAGCGCGGACTGGTCAATCCCGCCAGTCCGCGCGAAGCTGCCGACAGACTTCGTGCGCTTCTTCCAACAACAGATGGAGGCGTCCATGAACGCCATCGCCGACCGCAAGCGTTTCGAAACCGAGATCGTCGAAGGCCTGACCTTCCATCCCGCCGGGCCGTTGCTCGGCGCGGAGGTGACCGGTCTGGACCTGCGCCAACCACTGGAGCCCGGCGTGATCGCCGCGATCCGGGGCGGGCTGAACCGCTACAAGGTGCTGTTCTTCCGCGACCAGGACATCAGCCATGAAGAGCATATCCGCTTCGGCCGTTATTTCGGCGAACTGGAAGGCCACCCCGTCACCGCGACTGTCCCCGGACACCCCGAAATCCTGCATATCGAGGCGGCGGATGGCCTGAAGATCACTGAGGAGATCCTCCCCATCGCGCGGCCCGCCAACAAGTGGCACACGGACGTGACCTTTAGGGAGCGGCCTTCGTTCGCCGGCATCCTGCGTGGCCGGCTGCTGCCTCCGTTGGGCGGCGACACGATCTTCGCCGACACCAACGCCATCTACGAGGACCTGCCTGCTGCAGTGAAGGCCAAGATCAGCCGGCTCAAGGCCGAGCACGATATCCTGCAGAGCTTCGGCTACCGGATCAGCGAGGAGAAACGGGAGCGGCTGGCGCGGGAATACCCGCCCCGCGCCCACCCGGTGGTCCGCACCCATCCCGAGACCGGCGACAAGCACCTGTTCGTCAATCACGTCTTCACCACCCGCATCCTGGGGATCGACGAGGACGAGAGCCGCGAACTGCTGGCCTATCTGACGGATCGCGTGAAGGCGCCGGAGTACCAGGTTCGCTTCCGCTGGTCTGCGAACGCCATCGTCTTCTGGGACAACCGAGCCACCCAGCACTACGCTGTCCTAGACTATTTCCCGCATGAGCGGATCGTCGAACGCGTAACGGTCGAGGGTACGGATATTCCGTTCTAGGCGATCGAGGAGCGGAGCAGCTCCAAGCCTACGCGAAGGCAGGCCAAGCGTACGGGGCCGCGGCCGATATCGCCGAAATGCTCCTCTCGGTGGATGATCCGCCGATTGCGCCGGGCAAGGGCGAAATGCACGAGCCCGGGTTCGTCACCGGGCGCGCCGCGCCCCGCGAAGCCTGTCACCGCCAAGGCTATATCGCCTTGCGACGCGCTTAAGGCGCCTTGCGCCATCGCGCAGGCTACCTGCCGTGACACCGCCCCCCACTGATCGATGATAGCCAACGGCACGCCCAGCATCTCGCTCTTGGCGGCGTCGCTATAGGTGACGAAGCCACGTTCGAACGCATGAGCGCATCCCTCGACGTCGGTCAGTGTCGACGCCAGGAGGCCGCCCGTGCAGCTCTCGGCCGTGACAAGCCGAAGGCGACGCTCGCAAGCCTCTTTCAGCACGGCCATCACCAGGGACTCTAGAGCCCCTGGCAAGGTCGCGCTGAGGGTTTCGGTAGGCATCAGGACGTCGGGCGGGCATCCCGCTGGTCGGCCATCTTGGTGACCGGCCCATCCTCCACCGGCTCGCCTTCTTCCAGGTCGTGGCCCGTGAAGCTGCGGGTCTCGGGCGCCGGAAGGCCGGTGCGCTCGAACTCGTTCATCGCCTGCTGCTTGCGCAGGGCCATCTGTTCACCCAGGGCGTCCATATCCAGGCCGGCCTTGCGGGCCTGGGAGAACATGCCCTCGACGCGCTTTTCCTCTTCCTCGACGTGGTGCTCGATCTGCTCGGACAGCACCTTGACCTTCGCGTCGTAGAATTCCTCGCTGGGCTCGCTGTTCATGATCTCGGCGATCAGCACCTTGGCCCCGTCGTGCTCGACATAGCCTTCATCCAGCAGGTCATCCTCCACCGCGCCGCGGCAAGCGGGATAGAAGATTTCCTCCTCGATGATCGTGTGGACGATCAGCTCGGTGCAGATCTGCTTGGCGATGGTCTGCTTGCGCTCCACGCCGCGCGCCTTCTCGAAGGACTCAAAGAGCTCTTCGACCTTGCGATGATCGGCTTTCAAAAGGGCGATAGCGTCGGGTTTGTCGGTCGTGGGCATTGCGGGCTCCCTCAAGCTTGCGTGGCGCCGATCGCGTCCTGGCCGGCCGCGTCGACCCAGCATGAACAGCCGCCCCGGTCGCGGGTTCCTAAGTCGGACAGGCGACGCCTGCTTTCAGGACGCCGGTGATGATGCCGATAGGTCGCATCCGCCACCCTTGAATGTTATAGCATAACGCCTATGTTCGACGTCTCCCCTGTTCCCCCAGGGAAGACCGCCCCGTCCGACTTCCCTCCCCCAGCCCGTCGGACGGGGCCCCCAACAAGAGTACGCTTGAGAACCGGATCACGATGAAGATCGCTTCCCCGGCAAGGGTCCTGGACGTGTCCGCCATCGGACTGTCGGGCCTATGCCTGATCCACTGCCTTGTGCTTCCTGTCGTAGCCGTCGGCCTGCCTTTTCTCGGCGCCTGGGCCCAAGCTGAATGGGTGCATTTGCTTTTCGTGGCCCTCGCCGCGCCGATCTCGGCCGTCGCCCTGTTCCGGCGGGCAGGCAAACGCCCCCCCACATCTCTGCTCCTTTTGGCGGCGTCGGGTCTGGCTCTGCTCACGCTAGGCGCGCTGGAGCTGCCCTCCCACGCAGTGGAGACGCCGCTGTCGGTGGCGGGCGGCCTAATCCTGGCGGCTGCTCATACCTGGAACCTGCGGCGCTCTCCGCCTCCGCCCTGCTCCGACAAGTCTTCCTCAGCCTGAGGGAATCGGGGCTTTAAGGGACGCACCTGACGCGGACCCTTGGAGCCATGGATTTCAGCCCCCTGCCGGTTACGAGCGTGGTCGGCGCTTTCCTGTTGGCCTTCCCGGCGCTGTTCTCCATCGTCAACCCCATCGGCGGGTCCCTGATCTTCAACGAGGTGACGGGCGACCTGTCGCGCGAAGAGCGCGCCCGGCTGGCGACCAGGATCTCGTTCTATTCGCTGCTGGTGCTGCTCGTTTCGCTCTGGCTGGGCAGCTATATCCTGAACTTCTTCGGCATCAGCCTCGGCGCCCTGCGGGTGGCCGGCGGTCTTGTCGTGGCGATCCGGGCCTGGGGCCTGCTGATGGCCCCCGAGGTGCAGGAGGACCGCAAGGCCGGCGACGCCGCCCTTGCCAAGGGCGCGTCCGACCATGTCGCCTTCTTCCCGCTGACCATGCCCTTCACCACGGGCCCCGGGTCGATCTCGGTGGCGATCGCCCTGGCCTCGCAGCGTCCGACCGACGGACCGGGTACGGCGTCGTTCTTCCTGGGGGCCAGCCTCGCCGCCGTCTGCCTGGCGGCGGTCATTTGGCTGTCCTACCGATCAGCTGACCGGCTGATGAAGCTGCTGGGCTCCAACGGCGCACGCGTAGTCTCACGTCTGGTCGCGCTGCTGCTGCTGTGCATCGGCGTCCAGATCATCAGCACCGGCCTTGAGAGCCTGCTGGGCCCTGTGTTCCGCGGCGGGTCTAACTGACGACGGTCAGTCCCGGCGGCGGGACGCGGACGATGAAGTGGCCCTTCACGCCTTCCGGCCATTGGCGATAGGGCACGACGCCCTCCTCGCTTTCCAGCCAGGCGGCGGCATAGTCGAGGATGGCCTGCGCCGCCTCGGCCGTCGGCTCGAACTTGCCCAGCACGTAGCCGATCTTCCCCGGCCCCCGCAGGTGGATGGAGCAGTGCTGGCTGCAGTTGAACAGACACGGCATCTGTTCGATCGCCAGAGACGCCACACGCGGATCGCCCTGCGCGACTTGCGTCAGCGCCTGGAACATGTGCGCGCCGCCACGCATGCCCTGGGCGTCCTCGCGCTCCTCGGCGGACCAGCGGCAGGTATTGCAGACAATGAGCGACGGCCCGTCGGAAGCCGGCTGCAGCAGGCTCAAAATTCCACCCCAGCTTGAGCCTTCACCCCGCTGCGGAACGGGTGCTTCACCTGGGTCATCTCGGTGACCAGGTCGGCCGCGTCGATCAGTTCCTGCGGCGCGTTGCGGCCGGTAATGACGAAGTGCTTCATCGCCGGCTTGGCGGCGATGACATCCAGCACTTCCTGCAGCGGAAGGTACTCGTAGCGCAGCACGATGTTCAGCTCGTCGCAGATCACCATGTCCCAGTCCTCGGGATCGAGCAGGCGCGCCTTGGCCGCCTCCCACGCCACGCGGGCCACGGCGATGTCGCGGGCGCGGTCCTGGGTGTCCCAGGTGAAGCCCTCGCCCATGGGGCGGAACTCGATGTGATCGCGAAAGGCGTCGAAGACGGCCTTCTCGCCGGTCTCCATCGCGCCCTTGATGAACTGGATGACGCTGACCCGCCGGCCGTGTCCGATCATGCGGGCGGCCATGCCGAAGGCGGCGGTGCTCTTGCCCTTGCCGGGACCGGTGTTGACGATCACCAGGCCGCGCTCTTCCTGACGCTCGGCCATCATCCGCGCCCGGGCGGCCTGGATGACCTTCATCTTGGCGTTATGGCGCGCGTTGATCGCGTCTTCGTCGAGGCTCTGGTCGCTCATGGCCCTGTCTTGGCGTGCGCGCCGCCCCAGGGCAAGGGCTACTCCGCCGGGGCCAGACCTTGCAGGGCGGCGTCCTCCTCGTGACGCACGCCGTCGAACACCGCCAGGTCGAGGATGCCCTCTTCCTTGGCGACCAGGGTCGGGACCAGGGCTTGGCCGGCGACGTTCACGGCGGTGCGGCCCATGTCGATGATCGGATCGATGGCCAGCAGAAGACCTACGCCCTCCAGCGGCAGGCCAAGCGTCGACAGGGTCAGGGTCAGCATGACGATGGCCCCGGTCAAGCCGGCGGTGGCGGCCGAGCCGATCACCGAGACGAACACGATCAGGGCATAGTCCGCCAGGTCCAGATGCAGGCCGTAGAACTGCGCCACGAAGATCGCCGCGACGGCCGGATAGATCGCCGCGCAGCCGTCCATCTTGGTGGTGGCGCCCAGCGGCACGGCGAAGGCGGCATAGGCCCGCGGCACGCCCAGGCGAGTCTCTGTCACCGTCTCCGTCACAGGCAATGTGCCGATGGACGAGCGCGAGACGAAGCCCAGCTGCACCGCCGGCCAGACACCGGCCAGGAACTTGAGCGGATTGAGGCCGTGGGCCAGCAGCAAAGCCGGATAGACCACGAACAGCACCAGGCCCAGGCCCACATAGATCGCGGCGGTGAAGGCGCCCAGCTGTCCTAAGGTCGTCCAGCCGTATTGCGCGATGGCGTTGCCGAACAGGCCGATGGTGCCGATGGGCGTCAGACGGATCACCCACCCCAGGATCTTGCGGACAATGGCCAGAGCCGAGGCGTTGAACGCCAGGAAGCCGCGCCCCGCCTCGCACACCTTCAGAGCGGCGATGCCGACGACCAGCGAGATGACCACGATCTGCAGGACGTTGAACGACAGGCTGGTGGTCGCCCCCGCGTCCTTCAGCTTAGTGGACGCCTGCAGGCCCAGGATGTTGCTGGGCACGAGGCTGGTCAGGAAGTCGAGCCAGGAGCCGACGCTGGACGGCGCCTTGGCCTGGCTGGCGGCCACTGACGCATGCAGGCCTGGCTGCAGCACCAGACCCAGAACGATGCCGATGGTCACGGCGATCAGGGCGGTGATCGCGAACCACAGCAGGGTGCGCCACACCAGCTTGGCGGCGTTTTGCAACTCGCGCAGGTTGGCGATGCTGGCCACGATGGCGGTGAACACCAGCGGCGGCACCAGAGCGCGCAACAGTTGCACGAACAGCGAGCCGACCTGACGCAGGACTTCGGCCAGTGCATAGCCTCCCTGCCCCGGCTCCACGCCCAGGCTGCGCGCCAAAAGGCCGGCGCCCAGGCCGATCAACATCGCGGCGAGGACCTGGAAGCCGAAGTTGGTCCACAGCGGCTTTGAGGTTTTCTGCGAGACGGTTGTCGTCATGACCCGGCTCCGGGACGTTGAATTCGCCCCTACACCTAGTGTTCCAGTCGGCTTTTGCGACCGCAGGAATTCTGCGGCGACTTATAGGATACGGCTCTCGCAAAGCACGGGTCGCCCCACCCCCGAACTTACGGCAGAGTTCCGCGTTGAAGCCCGACACCTGGAACGCGGGATGGGAGACGCCGATGAAAATACACCTGATGATCGCCGGCGCGGCGGCGCCGTTGATGCTGGCGCTCGCCGCCTGCAGCGGCCCGGCCCTGCCCACCCAGGATGGTTATGGTCCCGATCCCAAACTGCCTGAGCCGCGCAAGTCGCTCCTGCCCGTGATCGACATCGCCCCCGCCAAGGGTTGGCCCGATGGCCAAAAGCCGATCGCGCCGGCCGGCTTCACCGTGACCGCATTCGCTTCGGGCCTCGATCATCCCCGCTGGATCCACGTGCTGCCCAATGGCGACGTGCTTGTCGCGGAGACCAACGGGCCGGCCAAGAAGGCCAAGGGCCTGCGCGCCTGGGTCCAGAGCAAGGTGATGGCCAAGGCCGGCGCCAAGGCGCCCAGCGCCAACCGCATCAGCCTGCTGCGGGACGAGGACGGAGACGGCGTCGCCGAGACCAAGACCGCCTTCCTGGAGAATCTCAACTCACCCTTCGGCATGGCCCTGATCGGCGACAGCTTCTACGTCGCCAACACCGACGCCGTGGTCCGCTTCCCGTATCAGGAAGGCCAGACCAGGATCGCCGCCGCGCCCCAGAAGGTCGCTGACCTGCCCGCCGGCCCGATCAACCATCACTGGACCAAGAGCCTGATCGCCAGCAAGGACGGCTCCAGGCTCTATGCGACCACGGGCTCCAACAGCAACGTGGCCGAGAACGGCATGGAAAACGAGGAGCGCCGCGCCGCCATCCTCGAGATCGACCCGGCCACGGGCGCCAGCCGCGTCTTCGCTTCGGGCCTGCGCAATCCCAACGGCATGGGCTGGCAACCGCAGAGCGGTGCGCTGTGGACCGCGGTCAACGAGCGAGACGAGATCGGCAACGACCTGGTCCCCGACTACATGACTTCGGTGAAGGACGGCGGCTTCTACGGCTGGCCCTACAGCTATTACGGCCAGACCGTGGACGCTCGGGTCAAACCGCCCCGCCCCGATCTGGTGGCCAAGGCGATCAAGCCGGACTTCGCCCTGGGCGCGCACACCGCGTCCCTGGGCCTGACCTTCTATGAGGGCGCCAGCTTCCCCGCCCAGTACCTCAACGGCGCCTTCATCGGCCAGCACGGCTCATGGAACCGTAAGCCGCCCAGCGGCTACAAGGTGGCCTTCGTGCCGTTCGCCAACGGCATGCCTTCTGGGCCTTCGCAGGACTTCCTGACCGGTTTCCTCAGCCCCAAGGGCGATGCCTGGGGCCGTCCGGTGGGCGTGGCGGTGGACGGCGTCGGCGCGCTGCTGGTGGCGGACGACGTAGGCAACGTGATCTGGCGCGTGACGCCGAACACGCCGCGCGCGCCGGCCGAGACGCCGGAGCCCTAGGCGCTTGCCGGGTTGGTCACCGGCACCAGGGCGCCGTTGATGGCGCGCGCCTTGTTCGAGGCCAGGAACACGATCGCGTCCGCCACGGCGGCGGGCGCGGTCCAGGCCGCCGGATCGGCCGAGGGCATGTCGGTGCGGTTGCGCGGCGTGTCCATGATCGACGGCAGCACGGCGTTGACCCGCACACGGCCCTTCAGCTCGGCCGCCAGGCTTTCCGTCAGCTTGGCCACCGCCGCCTTCGACGCGGCATAAGGGGCCATGCCGGCGCCGGCGGTCGTCGCCGCGGCGGAGCCGACATTGATGATCGCGCCGCCGTCCGAAAGTCCGGTCGCCGCCACGCGAGAAAGGTTGGCGCAGGTCTCGACATTGATCGCGAACATTTCGCGCCAAGACTTCTGAGGAACCTTCGGAAATCATCTCGAAGGTAAAGCCACCGGCGACATTCACGACGACATCCACGCCGCCCAGGGATTCCTTGGCGCGCACGAAGGCGGAGGCGGCCGACGCCGGGTCGCTCAGATCGGCTCCGCCGATCACCACAACCTCGCCGGGGAATGATGCGTTCGCAGCCTCACCCCGCACCGGAGCCGCCACCTTGGCGCCGGCGGCGAGGAACGCCTCGACCACGGCGCGGCCCAGCACGCCCCGTGCGCCCGTCACCATCACCCGTTGCGCCATGTCAGTCCCCTTGCTTCGTCTTGATGACGCCATCAATGACCTCGACCGGCCAGGGCGTCAGTTTCTGTCCTAAGCACGGCCCGCCGACACAGACGCCGCTGTCGATCTCGAACAGGGCGCTATGCCAGCTGCAGGCGATCAGCCCGCCGTCCGGCGTCAGATAGTCGTCCAGCTTCTGGGCCAGCGGAAGCCCGGCATGGGGGCAGCGGTCCACATAGCCGAACACAGCCTCACCACGGCGCACGATGAAGCCATGAAACCGGCCATCGCCGATCTCCAGCACCAGATTGCGCGCCTTGCCGTCGGCGACCAGTTCGATGGGCCCCAGCCGCACCCCTGCGGGCGTGGCGAACAGGCGACGAAACGACGTCTCGTCGGTCAAGCGACCGGCCTGCCCTTCTCGAAGCCCGTCCAGCAGTCATCGTAGTCGAGCTGCATCAGCGGCGTCTCCATCGCGAAGCGTGTGGGACGGATCACCCAACGGCTCTCGAACATGAAGGCCATGGTGTTTTCGATCTTGTGCGGCTTCAGCTCGGCGTTGGTCGCCTTCTCCCAGCTCTCCTGGTCCGGACCATGGCCGCTCATGCAGTTGTGCAACGACGCGCCGCCGGGCGCGAAGCCGCCGACCTTGGCGTCATAGGCGCCGTGGATCAGGCCCATGAACTCGCTCATCACGTTGCGATGGAACCAGGGCGGACGGAACGTGTCCTCGGCCACCATCCAGCGCGGCGGGAAGATCACGAAGTCGCAGTTGGCGGTGCCAGGCTGCTCAGACGGCGAGGTCAGGACCGTGAAGATCGACGGGTCGGGATGATCGTAGGAGACCGTGCCGATGGTGTTGAACCGGGCCAGGTCATATTTGCAGGGCGCCAGATTGCCGTGCCAGGCGACCACGTCCAGCGGCGAGTGATCCAGGGTCGTGCTCCACAGACCGCCCTGGAACTTCTGGACGACCTCGCACGGCTCGTCGATGTCCTCGTACCAGGCCGTCGGCGTCAGGAAGTCCCGACTGTTGGCCAGGCCGTTGGCGCCGATGGGTCCAAGGTCGGGCAGGCGGAACGGTGCGCCGTAGTTCTCGCAGACATAGCCGCGCGCCTGCGCGTCCATAAGCTCGACCCGGAAGCGGACGCCGCGCGGGATCAGGCAGATCTCGCCCGGGGCGACCGACAGGCGTCCCAGCTCGCTCGCCACCATCACGCCGCCGGCCTGGGGCACGATCAGCAGTTCGCCGTCGGCGTCACAGAACACTCGCCCCTGCATGGAGCGGTTGGCCGCGTAGAGGTGGATGGCGATCCCGCTGTTGGTCGCCACGTCGCCGTTGCCGCCATAGGTGGTCAGGCCGTCGACGAAGTCGGTCGGCCCGGCAGGCGCCGCCAGCGGGTCCCAGCGCATGCGGTTGGGGCTGGGCGGGACCTCGTTGAACGGCCCCGAACGCAGCAGCTCGCCGCCGCCATAGGGCTGGAACGGCGCATGGCTGGCCGTCGGCCGCAGGCGATAGAGCCACGAGCGCCGGTTGTCGTGCCGGGGCGCGGTGAACGCGCTGCCCGACAGTTGCTCGGCATAGAGCCCGAACGGCGCCTTCTGGGGCGAGTTGCGGCCTACGGGCAACGCACCGGCCACGGCCTCGAACGCGAAGCTGTTGCCAAACCCTGACCCGTACTCGTCCGGCGCTTGGTTACGCCTGTCGTTCATGCTGCCTCCCTGGTGCGCGACGCTTAAGGGGCGTGACGCTTAGGCGTCGACCTTGATCACGCCACGACGGATCTGGTCGAGCTCGATGGATTCGAACAGAGCCTGGAAGTTGCCGTTGCCGAAGCCCTCGTTGCCCTTGCGTTGGATGATCTCGAAGAAGATCGGCCCAAACAGGTTCTCGGTGAAGATCTGCAGCAGCAAGCCCTCATCGCCGACAGCGCCGTCGATCAGGATGCGGTTCTTGCGCAGACGCTCCAGGTCTTCGCCATGGCCGGGCACGCGCTTGTCGACCAGCTCGTAGTAGGTCTCGATGGTGTCCTGCAGCTTCACGCCGCGGGCGCGCAGGCGCTCGACCGTGTCGTAGATGTTCGCCGTCGTCAGGGCCAGGTGCTGGATGCCCTCGCCGTTGTACTCGCGGATGAACTCCTCGATCTGGGACTTGTCGTCCTGGCTCTCGTTCAACGGGATGCGGATCGCCTTGTCCGGCGCGATCATCGCCTGGCTGAACAGGCCGGTCGCCTGCCCCTTGATGTCGAAGTACTTTTGTTCTTCGAAACCAAAGATCTGGTTGTAGAAGCTCGACCACGTCCGCATCTGGCCGCGACGCACGTTGTGGGTCAGGTGGTCCAGCAGATCCAGGCCGACATTGTTGGCGGCCTCGGCTTCATCGGCGCCGGGGATCTTCTCCCAAGCGTCATAGATCGAGCCCTTCGCGCCATGGCGATCGACCAGATAGAGGTACGAGCCGCCGATGCCTTCCAGGACATAGCTGCCCTCGCCCAGCGCGCCGCGCGCCGCGTCCGCCGCTTTGGCGCCACGGGCGATAGCGGTGTCGAACGCCTGCTTGGCGTCAGCCACGCGGAACGCCATGCCGCTGGCCGACGGGCCGTGGTCAGCGCGGAAGTCGGCGACTTGGCCCGTGGTCTCCTGGTTGACCAGCAGGTTGATGCGGCCCTGCTTGTAACGGACCAGGTCCTTGGTCGGGTGCTTGGAATAGGCGACGAAGCCGAGTTGCTCGATCAGGGCGGTCATGGCCGCGGCGTTCGGGCTGGTGAACTCGACGAATTCAAAGCCGTCCAAACCGAGCGGATTGCCTTCAGTGACGGTGCTCATGCGAATTCTCCCTCAAGGCAGGCGGCGAAGGCCTGCGCGAAAACCGGAACAGTGGCGGCGGTCAGGCCGGCCAGGTTGATGCGGCCGGAACCGGCCATGTAGACGGCGTGAGCGCTGCGCAGGTGCGAGACCTGCGCCGGGCTCACCGGCAACAGCGAGAACATGCCGTGCTGGCGGCGCAGGCCGTCCAGGCGCGGATCAGCATCTGCCAGAGCAACGCGCACGGAGGCGATGCGGACCCGCATCTCCTCCAGCTCCACACGCCAGTCGGCGGCAAGAGCGGCGTCTTCCAGCACGATGCGGGCGACAGCTCCGCCGTGGTCCGGCGGCATCGACCAGTTGGCGCGCGCCAGGGCCAGGATGTTGGAGCGGACCAGATCGGCCCGATCGGCGTTTCGGTTGACCGTGAACAGCGCCCCGGTCCGATCGCGGTAGAGGCCGAAGTTCTTGTCGCAGGAATAGGCGACCAGGGCGTCATCCACCGCCTCGATCACCAGGCGCGCGCCGGCGGCGTCCGCCTCCAGCCCCTCGCCCAGACCCTGATAGGCCAGGTCGATCAGCGGCAGCAGCCCGCGCGCGGCCACGACATGAGCGACCGTCTTCCATTGGTCCAGCGTCAGGTCCGCGCCGGTCGGGTTGTGACAGCAGCCGTGCAGCAGGGCGACATCGCCGGCCTGCGCCTTGTTGAGCGCGGCCATCATCTCGTCGAAGCGGACCGTCTGCGTGACCGGGTCGAACCACGAATAGGTCGCCGTCTTCAGACCGGCGGAAGCGATGATCGGCGCATGGTTGGGCCAACTCGGCGTGCCCAGCCAGACGCGAGCGCCAGGACGCGCCGCATTGATCAGCTCACAGGCCAGGCGCAGCGCGCCGGTGCCGCCAGGGGTCTGGACGCCGAACAGTTCCTCGCCGCCGGCCGAGCCGCCGAACACGATCGGCTTCAGGGCCTCGACGAAGCCCATGTCGCCCTCGGGACCGAGGTAGGACTTGGAGCCTTGCGTCTCCAGCAGGATGCGTTCGGCCGCCTTGACCGCGCGCAGAACGGGCGTGACGCCCTCTTCGGTCTTGTAGACCCCCACGCCGAGGTCGAGCTTGTGCTCGCGCGGATCGTTGCGGAACAGCGAGATCAGCGACAGCAGGGCGTCCGGCGCCTGGGGCCGCAGGCCGTCGAACAGGGCGGCGTGCCCGGCGTTGAGATCAATCATGAGCGCGCCCTTTGTCTGGCGTAGGCCTGGGTGCCGCGATTGATGACGCGGTCGTCAGGCAGGATGGTTTCGGTATCGAGATCAGGCAGGGTTTCGAGCTCGGCGTAGAGCGGCGCGAAATCGGTATCGAGGGTCTGACGCAGCAGGTCCTCGAAGCTGTCGATGACGAAGTAGGTCTGCTGGTAGTCGTCGATGCGGTACTGGGTGCGCATCACCCGCTTCAGATCGAAACCGATGCGGTTGGGCGACGGATCATCCAGGGCGAAGACGGACTCGCCATAGCTGGAGACGATGCCCGCCCCATAGAGATGCAGGTCGCCAGCCTCGCGGATCAGGCCAAACTCCACCGTGTACCAGTAGAGCCGCGCCAGCTTTTCCAGCGAGCCGAACTTCAAGGAGCGCAGACCGCCCTCCCCGTAAGCCTGCATGTAGTCTGCGAAGACGGGGTTGGCGAGCAACGGCACGTGGCCGAAGACGTCGTGAAAGACATCCGGCTCTTCCAGATAGTCGATCTGTTCAGGCTTGCGGATGAAGTTGCCCGCGACGAAGCGGCGATTGGCCATGTGCTCGAAGAACACATCGTCAGGCACGAGCCCCGGCACGGCGACCACAGACCAGCCGGTCAGCTTCTGCAGGCGCTCGGACAGCTCTTCGAAATCAGGGATGCCGGGCTTGGAGAGCCGCAGGACATCCATCCCCTGCAGGAAGGCGGGCGTCACCCGCCCCTTGAGCATCCGCGCCTGGCGATCGAACAGCAGGTCCCACATGCCATGCTCGTCAGCCGTATAGGCCGACCAGTTCTGGGGCACGGTCCAGTCGGTGGCCGCGCCCGGCGGCGGTACATGCGGCTTGGCGGACTGGCTCATCCCCACATGCTATTCGATCAGCCTGATCAAACGCTTTCAGACTTGCGCCATTTGAGTCATCTTGTGAAACACGATCACGCAAACGTCACTCAACATGAAACAATCAAGTCACCTCGACGATATCGACCGCCGGATCCTCCGCGCCCTGCAGCAGGACGCGGGATTGAGTCATGCCGCGCTCGCCGATCAGGTCGGCGCCTCGCCCGCATCGTGCTGGCGCAGGATCAAGGCGCTGGAGGCGACCGGCCTGTTGCGGCACGCGGTCCGGCTGGTCGATGCGGAAAAGGTCGGGCGCGGCGTCAATGTCATGTGCCAGCTACGCATGAAGTCGCACACCGGCGACGATCGGCAGAAGTTCGAAGCCTTCATTCAGACACGCGGGGAGATCATGGAGTGCCACTCCATGTCCGGCGAATGGGACTATCTGATGCGGGTCGTGGTGCCGGACGTGACCGCCTATGAGCGGTTCCTGATGAACGACTTGCTCAAGCACCCGGCCGTCGCCACGGCGGCGTCGCACTTCGCCCTCAGCCAGGTGAAGTACACCACGGCTGTCCCGGTCTGACTTAGCGTGCTCCCTGCCCTGTGCAGGAAAGCAACACTTTGAGTGAAAGCCGCCCCGCTCCGCACGATCGGAATGCGGGGCGCAAGAAGTGAGCCTCGAGCTTCACGTCTCCGTCACACCCCTGAACCCGGCGCCGTCTGTCTGGACCGAACGCCGCGATCTGATTCGCAAGAAGTCGGACGCGGGCCGCGATCCGAAAGGCAGTTGGGGGAACGCCGTCACCACTCTTCTAGGGGCTGGCCGCACGCGGCCGTCGGAGGATAGAATATTGAATACCAAGTCCATGCGTGAGCGCCTGCTCGCGTCTTCCATGATCTGCGGCGCGGCCTTCGCCGCCCTGTCGGCGACGGCAGCCTACGCCCAAGACGATGTGGCGGTCGAAGAGATCGTCGTCACCGGCTCGCGCATCGCGCGCCCGGACCTCGTCTCCTCCAGCCCGATCGCGACGGTCGGCGAGAAGGAACTGCAGCAGCAGGGCGTGGTGAACACCGAAAACCTGCTCAACACCCTGCCGCAAGCGGTTCCGGGCGTGACCTCGACCGTGAACAACGGTTCGGGCGGCGCGGCCACCGTTAACCTGCGCGGTCTGGGCCCGGTCCGCACCCTGGTGCTGGTCGACGGCAAGCGTCAGACCCCGACCACCCAGTCGGGTGTCGTGGACATCAACCTGATCCCGCCCGCCCTGATCCAGAACGTTGAAGTCGTCACCGGCGGCGCCTCGGCCGTCTACGGTTCGGACGCCATCGCCGGCGTCGTCAACTTCGTCCTGAAGAAGGACTTCGAAGGCTTCCAGTTCACCGCCGGCTACCAGAACACCGACGACCTGGACGCCCCGATCTATTCGGTTGACGCCACCATGGGCGCCAACTTCGCCGACGGCCGCGGCAACGTGGTCCTGTCGCTGGGCTACAACGACCGCGAACCGCTGACCCAAGGCAAGCGCGGCGGCCTGCTGGCCACCTCCTGGGGCGAGCCTTCGGCTGCTCAGCGCGCTGCTGGCGTCGGCCTGATACCGTCGGGCTCCAACAGCCAGCAGGACGGCCGCGTCAACAGCTTCGCCACCGGCACCTTCCCGACGGTTCCGGGTTCGCCCGCGACCAGCGCCACCTCGGCCCTGTTCCTGCCGAACGGCGACGTCCGCGCCTATGCCGGCGATCCCGACAACTACAACTTCGCGCCCATCAACTATCTGCAGACCCCGCAGACCCGCTACTCGGTCACCGCGCTCGGCAGCTACAAGGTCACCGACAAGATCGAGGCCTTCGCCAAGGGTAACTTCGTCTACTCCAACGTGACGACTCAGCTGGCCGAAACGCCGATCGGCAACCGGACCTTCCGCTTCACCCTGGACAACAACCCGTTCCTGACGCCCGCCGCCAAGCAGGCTCTGAACACCCTGGGTTCGCGCACCTCGTACACCATCCCAACGAGCGCTTCGTGGGCCGCCGGCACCTACACCGACGTCGACACGGACGGCGACGGTCTGTTCGACACGGTCAGCGGCGTGTTCAACCGCCGCCTGAGCGAAGTCGGCCCGCGCGTCCAGAAGTACAACTTCTACGGCTTCCAGACCCAACTGGGTCTGCGCGGCGATCTCGACGGCATCAACGGCAACTGGGAAGCCTACATCCAGTACGGCAACACCCACGGCTCCAGCTCCCTGCTGGGCGACACCAGCCTGGCCCGCATTCAACAAGGCCTGCTGCTGAACGCCGCGGGCACCGGCTGCCTGGACCCGTCCAACGGCTGCGTCCCGGTCAATCTGTTCGGCCGCGGCAATCTGAGCGCAGCCGCCGCCAACTTCATCAGCACCCGCATCGAGTCCTCGCAGGACTATGAGCAACTGGTGAGCGCGGCCTTCGTCAGCGGCAACACCGACAACTTCTTCACCCTGCCGGCCGGCGGCATCGGCTTCGCCCTGGGCGCCGAGTACCGCTACGAGTTCCTTCGACTTCCGTCCGTCGCAGGATCTGGCCGTCGGCAATGTCACCGGCTTCAACGCCTCCCCGCCGGTCTCGGGCGACTTCGACACGTACGAGCTGTACGGCGAAACCCTGATCCCGATCGTCAAGGACCTGCCGTTCGCCCAGTCGGTGAACCTGGAGCTGGCCGGCCGCATCGCCGACTACTCGACCCAGGACAAGCTGACCAAGACCTTCAAGATCGCCGGCGACTGGGCGATCAACGACGACCTGCGTCTGCGCGCCTCTTTCAACCGCGCTATCCGCACGCCGTCGGTGGGTGAACTGTTCCAGCCGCTGGGCAACGGCTTCCCGACCTCGACCGATCCTTGCTCGGCTCGTGGCGCTCCGAACGCCCAGGTGCGTCAGGCCTGCATCAACTCCGGTCTGGCGGCGAATCTCGTCGGCACGATCGCGGCCAATGCTCAGACCCAGACCCTGAACGGCGGCAACCCGAACCTCGAGCCGGAAGTGGCCGAGACCTTCACCGCCGGCTTCGTCTACCAGCCGTCGTTCATCCCGCGCCTGGCCATCACCGTCGACTACTACGACATCTCGATCGAGAAGGTGATCACCAGCTTCGGCGGCTCGACCCAGAGCATCATGAACATCTGCTACGGCTCGACGGTGAACGGCAACGCGGCTTCGCCGTACTGCCAGGCGATCCGTCGTCTGCCGAACGGCTCGATCGACTTCGTGCAGGCGGCCAACGTCAACGGCGGCTTCCTGAAGAACGAAGGCATCGACGTCGGCGTCAGCTACCGCTTCGACCTGACCGACGTGGGTCTGCCGGACGTGGGCGGAATCTCGATCAAGTCGCTCTACACCAACAGCTGGAAGAATTCGTTCCAGCCGGACGCCCTGGCTTCGGTCAAGAACTGCATCGACCAGTTCGGTTCGACCTGCGCCAACACCAACATCAACCCGCAAGGCGTGCCGCTGCCGCGTCACAAGCTGCGCACGGCCATCAACTGGTCGTATGAGAATGTTGGCCTGAACCTCGTCTGGAGCTTCCTGGACGACGTGCGCGACGGCAACGACGCCACGACCTACGTGGTCGAGAAGATCGGCGTGAAGAACTACATCGATCTGTCGGCCGACTGGAAGGTCACCGACAACGTCAACCTGACCGGTGGCGTGCGCAACCTGACCCAGGAATCCTATCCGATCCTGGCCGGCAACGCCTCGCCGTCGAACAGCGGCTTCCCGGCCGTCTATGACGTTCTGGGCCGGATGTTCTTCATCAACGCCACGCTCAAGTACTAAGAGCGCGACGTAGCCTGAATGGAGGGCGGCGAGCTTCGGCTCGCCGCCCTTTTTCTATGCGCGTTGGTCGGCGGATCCGAGACAGGCATACGCCCGCCGACCTAAGAGGCCAGCGCGTCGCTTCTATGGATTGGGAAGCCATCCTGGACAGCTGAGCCATCAACCGCCCGCCCGAGCCGCGTTGTGGCGCAAGATCGGGCGGACGCCGGAAAATGGGATGGAGGTTTCCGGACGTCCGTTATCCGACGGCAGCGCCTCGCCCGCCTGTCAGGTCATGCGACTTGCGCGCAAATATTGCGGCAAGCCGTTCATATTACAGAAAATTAGAGAAGCGGCTGCTTCTGAGGATGGCGATTCAGCGCCGCCAGTTGAAAGGCGTCGGCGCCCTCACGGTCGCGCACGTCGAGGACCAGGATACGGCGAGCGCCATCCGCCTCCGCTCGATCCGACGAAATCAATGTGTCGCCGTCAGCCCAGGTCAGCCGGGTCGAGGCGGCGGCCGAACAGCGGCCCACGACCCTCTCCGAGCGATCCTGCACCACGGCGGTGAGGATCAGGCACTTGTCATCGGTCGTACGGCGCACGAAGGCCAGCCGATCGCCGCTCGGCGACCAGACAGGGCCGTACTCGTCGGCGTCGGTGCGTGTCAGACGCATGGGCGCGCCCTGGGCCATGACGTGAACATAGATGTCGCGCTGGCGGCTGGCGCGCGGCGCGCTGGCGAAGGCGCGCATCATGCCGTCCGGCGACAGCGCGACCTCGGCGTTCTCTATGCCGACGCCCGGAGCGGCCGAGGCGACGTCCGCCGACTTGGAAACCATCAAGACCACCGCGAAGGTCGCGGCCGCAGCCGTCGCGCCAAGGGCCGCGGCGGCGATCATCGGCAAGCGACGGCGCTGAGCCTTGGGCTCGGGGCTGGTGAGCGGCGTCAGCAGCGGAGCTGGCGCCCGCGCGGCGACCCGCAGCCGGTATCCGATCTTGCTGACCGTCTCGATCTCCACCGACGCGTCCTGCGCCAGCACGCGGCGCAGACGCGCCACGGCCTGGGTCTGGGCGTCCAGCGACACCACCCTGCCCATCCAGCACACCGCGTTCAGCTCGTCGCGGCTCACGGTCTCGCCTTGAGCCCGATAGAGCGCGACCAGCACTTCCATCACGCGCGGCTCGACAGTCAGCGCGCCGTCAGGACCTTCGATCTCCAGTGTCCGCGGGCGAACAGACAGACGCCCGATGACGAATGGAGGCTCGCCAAGCAGGTCGACTTCGCGTTGTCGCGAATATGACGCAGTCTGTTCAGTCATCGTCCGGTCACTCACGGATAGCTCGAAGCATCCAATTCAATCGTAACTCGACGATACCAACGCTGGACCGCACCCGTAAGCGCTTAAAGAATTAAGTTTCGTACAGGACTTTTTCTCGCCCCAATTGGACAACCGCTGGTTACTGGCGAGCAAATTGGGTCGGGGTGACGCCGTAACGCTGTTTGAATGCGCGGGCGAAGTTGGAGGTGTTGTCGTACCCACACGCCAAGGCGACCTCGATCACCGGCAGACGGCTGGCGGTCAGCAGCTTGCTGGCCCGTTCCAGGCGCCGGTTGATCACGTGCTGCACCGGCGACACGCCCAGGGAGCCCCGGAAGCAGCGGGCGAAGTGATAGCGGCTGAGGCCGGCCGCATCGGCCAGTTCGGTCAGGCTGACGTCCTGGTCGATACGGGCCTCGATCATGCCGAGCACACGGGCCAGCTGGCGGGCGGTCAGCTTGCCGGTCCCGTCGGAGCTCGGTTGGGCCTCCCGGACATTCACCTGCACCGCGCGCTCCAGGGTGGCCATGGCCAGCCATTCACCGAACATCTCTCCGTTGCGCCACCCTTGCTCGGCCTCGAGCACCAGATTGCTGAACAGGCCGCGCAGGACGCCGTCCTCCACCGACAGCTCAGAGTGCAGTTGGGGCGTGCGGCCACGACCGCTTCGGGCCAACGCCTCTTCCACGTCATCGTCCGCGAAGTGGATATAGTGCGCCTGGGGCCGCGACAGCCAGTCGGACTCGATGCAGGCGCCCGGCGCGATGATCGAGACGGAGCCAGCCTCCAGAACGCCTTCGAATGCGGCGCCGTCGAAGCGGCTGGAGGCCACCTTCAGAGGCGTGGCCTGGCGGACCAGCGAGAAGGCCGGCCACAGCAGTCCGTCATGTCGCCCCACCCCGGCTCGCACCGCCATGATGTGGAACTTCTGGACCGACTTAGGCGTCAGATCCCGACTCTCATGATCAGGGGCGATGCAGGCGAGCAACTCGTCGATCTGCTTGCCACTGCGCTGCGCCGCGCTTTCCATTTCACCATCGAACATCTGATCAGGACCTTTCGTCCGCCGCCCCAGAGAACACGGTGATGCTCAGGGAAATCGGGCCCCAGCGTCCTGACGGAAAGCTGACGATTCACTGACATTGCTCTGCCGAAAGGGTGACGGAGCACGTTTTGCCCACCCAGAGCGCAACACCACCGTCTGGGGCGGGGCCCATTGCGATATTCAAGTCATGACGCGCATCGAACAGCGCCATCCATACCCGCGACGTATTGGTCCATAGGCGATTTGACTTAGACGCTTGCGGCCACCGTCCTTATCGTCCCCTCAGGCCTTCGCCAGAAAGGTCGTTTTCAAGGGGAGGCGGATTGATGGCATCCAGCATGATTGGTCGGCGCGCGTTCCTGTTGGGCGCAGCCGCCGCCCCACTTCTGGCCGCCGCTGGCCAGGCCCAGGCCAAACCCCTGCTGGAAATCACCACGCCGATGGCGCCGCCCGAATGGGCGCTTCTGGAGCGGGAGCTGCTTCGCGCCAACGCCGCCGCTTGCGAGGCCTTTTACAACCGCTACTTCGACGACCGCGGCTACCTGCTCGCCTACGAGCGGTGGGGCGCCAACGACGGCCCGGACGATGCGGCCGAACACTTCAACGACTGGCCGATCCTGCATTCCCTGGGCGCGTCCGATCGCGTCAAAGCCCTCTACACCAAGGGCTGGGAAGGTCACCTTCGACAGTACACCCAGGCCAAGACGACCGAGGTCTCCTTCGGGCGCGACGGGATGTACTACAAGGAATTCCCCACGATGCTGGACTGGCAGCATCACGGCGAAGGCCTGACGATGTTCAACGTCCAGGGCCTGTCCGATCCCAACAGTCCGCGCTTTCGTGATCGGGCCCGCCGCTACGCCGGCCTCTACATGGGCGAGGACCCCGGCGCTCCGAACTACGACCCCAAGGTCAAGATCATCCGCAGCGCCTTCAACGGCAGCCGCGGCCCGCTGTTGCGCAAAGCCACGCCCCAGGAATGGGCGGGCGATCCCTTTGAAGTCGAGAACCGCTTCGACCTGGGGCACGGCGAGAAGAGCTATGAGGAGACGCTGGAACATTACGCCGAATACGGCGATGTCGTCGGCGACAATCCCCTGAACCTGCTCAGCACCACCCTGGCGCTGAACGCCTATATGCTCGATCACGAGCCCAAGTACCGTCAGTGGCTGCTCGACTACGTGGACGCCTGGGTCAAACGGGCCCGCGCCAACAACAACGTCCTGCCCAGCAACATCGGGCTGGACGGCAAGATCGGCGGCGCGGCCGACGGCGCCTGGTGGGGCGGCGTCTATGGCTGGGGCTTCAGCCCCAAGGTGCCGGGCACCGACAAGCGCGAGGACCGCAACCGCGTGCCGCGCTCGGTCCTGGCCTTCATGAACGCCTACCTGCTGACCGGCGACGACAAGTACCTGGATGTCTGGCGGCGGCAGAACGACACCATCAACGCCAATTCCAAGGTCATCGACGGCAAGCGCAGCGCCCCGCGCATGTACGGCCCGAACGGCTGGTACAGCTATGCGCCTGGCGAGTACCGGCAGAACAATTTCGAGATCTGGTACATGTCGCAGCGCGCCTCGGACCGCGCGCGGACGGGCGACCATCCCTGGCTGTCCTATCTGGAGGGAAAGAACCCGGGCTATCCGGCAGACGCCCTGCGCAAGGACCTAAAGCGCGTCCAAGATCGCGCCCTGCTGCAGCGCGACGACAAGAGCTCGCCCGACACGCGCCTGGCCGATGATGCGCTGAACAAAAACCCAGCCAGCGTCGCGGCTCTCTTGCACCTGATGCAAGGCGCCATCCACATCGGCCGACCGCCCTGGGCCCAGAGCTCTCCCAACGTCGGCGGATCGCCGATGTATAGCCGCCTGCGCTACTTCGATCCCATCGCCGGCCGCGCCGGCGTGCCCGAGGACGTCGCCGCGCTGGTGGACGGCATGACCGCGGACAGCACGGCGGTGACCTTGGTCAATCTGAGCTCCGTCGAGCCCCGCACGGTCACCATCCAGGGCGGCGGCTATGGCGAGCACCAGATCCGCAGCGTTACGCTGGACGGCAAGGCCAGCCCGGTCAACGCCTCGGCCTTCACTCTGACGCTGGCGCCCGGCTCGGGCGCGCGGCTGGTTCTGGCCATGAACCGCTACGTGAATCAGCCCACCCTCGCCTTCCCCTGGGAGCGCTGAAGGAGAAACCCGTGCGCCTTGCTCTAGCCGCCCTCACCCTGAGCCTCGCTGTCGCCGGGGGCGCGGCGGCCCAGGTCTGGAGCGGCGCATGGGGCTGGGCGCCGGCGGGCGTATCAGAGACGCCGACCGGAACGCCCCGGGCCGATGACCCGCGCGGCCCGGTCGGCCCAGCGGCCGTCACCAACGCCACCCTGCGCCAGGTGGTGCGCGTCACGGCGAGCGGGCTGCGTGTGCGCCTGCGCGTCAGCAACGAGTACGGCGCCACGCCCCTGGTGCTGGGCGCCGTGAAGCTCGCCAATGGCCCCCAGGCGCGCGTCGTGACTTTTGGCGGCAAGGGCGCGGTGAGCATCCCTGCCAGCGCGCCCATGCTGAGCGATCCGATCGACCTGCCGGTGGGCGCGTTTGACGAGCTGACAGTGAGCCTTTTCCTGCCGCAGGAGACCACCCTGCCCGGCCATCGCCTGCGTCAACGGCTGGCGTCGGGCGACCAGACCGCCGCGACGATCGAGGCGCCTGTCATGCGGCTCGGCGCCCTCGTGACCGGCGTCGAGGTGGAGCGCGCCCGCAAGGGGGCGGTCATCGTGGCGATCGGCGACTCGATCACCGAAGGCACGGGGTCGACCGCCGGCGAATGGCGCGCCTGGCCGGATCAGTTGGCGGATCGCCTCAAGGGCGTCGCGGTGGTCAATGCCGGCATCGGCGGCAACCGCCTGTTGAACAACGTCTCAGGCCCCAGCGGCCTGTCGCGGTTCGACCGCGACGTGCTGGCTGTTTCGGGCGTCACCCACGTGATGGTGCTGGAGGGGATCAACGACATCGGCCGCGCGACACGGCCCGAGTTCGCGCACCAGCCGGTCCCCGCCGAGGACCTGATCAACGGCTATCGCCAGATCATCGCCCGCGCCCATGCTCGGGGCCTGAAGGCCATCGGCGCGACCATCCCGCCCTATGAGGGGGCCAACTATTTCACCGAGGGCGGCGAGGCGACGCGCCAGGCGGTCAACACCTGGATCCGCACCTCGAAGGCCTTCGACGGCTATGCCGACTTTGATGCGGCGACCCGCGATCCCGCCAACCCGCGCCGACTGCGCGCGGAGTTCCACAGCGGCGACTGGCTGCACCCGAGCGACGCCGGCTATGCCGCCATGGCTGGCGCCGTGGATCCCAGGCTCTTCGACTAGCTGCCCGGCTTGAAGTACGGGGCCACCGAGAACAGCAGGCGCTCCTCGCGGCGGGGGTCGTCCTGCATGCGCGTATCGACATCGACGACCAGGGTGGATCGCCGCTCCAGCTCGTAGGGGGTCCAGTTCGGGATCGACGGGTTGTTCGGGTTTCCGGTGCGGGCGAAGGCGATGAACGCATCGCTCATCTTCGCCGCCACGGCGCGGGCCTCCGCCGTGTTCCCGGTCTTGGATTCGGCCACGTGACAGTTGTCGAACACCAGGCCGATGTCGAAGCTGTGGTAGGCGCCCATCTTGCCGCCATCAAGGGGCGAGCCGAAGTCCAGCTGGTACATCCAGGCCGGCGCGCCGATGCGGGCGCGCTGCTCGGCCTGCACCAGGTGTCCGGGCCAGGAGCGGCCGGCGGTCGAGGCGGCGAAGAACACGTCGCTGGGCGAATAATTTGGATACAGTTTGCGATACTGCGCGATGACGTGGTTCGTATCCACGTCCAGCACCAGTTCCGGCTCCAGCCGGGCCGCCAGCTCGTCCCAGGTCAGCTGGAAATTCTTCGGATAGCCGCCGAGGAAGGCCTTGGTCTCATCATGCGTGTTGCCGATGATCATCGGGATGTCGGCGCTCTCGCGCGGCGCGTCCGGGAAGAACGGATGACGCGTCAGGCTGCGGTGATCGACGACCGACCAGAAGATGATGTCGCCGTCTCCCTCCAGCGGATCGGTCATCCGCAGGGCCTGCGTCAGCTTCTCCACCGGCATCGTGCGCAGGGCGTCCAGTTGGTCCGGCTTCAGCCCCAAATGCGCCATGTAGGCCCGCGCCCGCTGCGCGGCGTGGATAGAGCCCATGGCGTGGACGTGCTGGCCGCTCATGGTCGCGACACGGTGATAGAGGCCGCGCGCCGACGGCATGGCCATCAGGGTGACGAGCTTGGCGCCGCCGCCCGACTGGCCGAAGACCATGACGTTGTCGGGATCGCCGCCGAACTGGGCGATGTTGTCGCGCACCCACTGCAGGGCCAAGATCAGGTCCATGTTGCCGACATTGCCGCTGTCGGCCCACGGGCCGTCAGGCGCGAGGCGGCCAAAGCCGTTATAGCCGAAGACATTCAGGCGGTGATTGACCGTCACCACCACCACGTCGCCCCGCCGCGCCAGGTTCACGCCATCATAGAGCGGGCTGGAGCCCGAGCCGGACGCGTGCGCGCCGCCATGGACGTAGAACATCACCGGCCGCCTGGCCCCGTCGGCCAGGCCTTGGGTCCAGACATTGAGGAACAGGCAATCCTCGCTCGTCGGCTCCTTGATGCTCTTCTGCGGTGAGGCCGCGGCGTAGGCGGTCGCCTCCTTCACGCCCGACCACGCCTGCGGAGCCACGGGCGGCATGAAGCGGCGCGGTGCGGTGTCGGCGCCATAGCGGACGCCCTTGAACACATGGACGCCGTTTTCGGTATAGCCGCGCACCTTGCCGTGACGGGTCGCGGCGACGGGTGACTTGGCTGAGGCGGCGAAGGCGCCGCCGGGGATCGCCAGGGCCGCGGCGGCGATCAGGCTGCGGCGGCTGGGGCTCATCTTCGTCATGGCGTCTCCTCCGGCGGCCCGCTGAGCGGGCTCGTATCGTTCTAGGTTCTGGGTGCGGGCGGCGCGCCGCCCGAGAACTCCGCGGCGCAGAGCTCCAACAGGGGCGCGAGGGTCGGATTGTCGTTGTCGCGCCGCCAGGCCATGAACAGCTCGACCGGCCGTTCAGGCCGGGTGGCGACGGGACGGAAATGCACGTCGTCGAAGTGCAGGCGCATGGCAGCCTCGGGCACCATGGCGGCGCCCAGGCCGGCGTGGACCAGCGCCAGCATCGAGTGGATCTGGCTCATGTGCTGGACGTAGGTAGGCGACACCCCTGCCCCATCGAACATCGACACCAGCATGTTGTGGAAGTACTGCGCGCCCTCCGGCGCGTACATGATGAAGGGCTTGGCGTCGAAGTCGGCGGGGGTCAGGGTCGCCTTGTCCAGGCGCGGATCGCCGGATGGCAGGGCGGCAACGAGCGGCTCGGTCACCACCTGCAGCTTGTCGAATTCCAGCCGGTTCATCGGCGGGCGCACCAGGCCCACATCGATACGCCCCGTCAGCAGGGCCTCGATCTGCTCACCGCTGACCATCTCCCGCAGGGTAAGATCCACATGAGGCAGACGCGCCTTGGCCACCTGAATAAGGCGCGGCAGGAAGCTGTAGCCGGAGGCCGCCGTGAAGCCCACGGCGATGCGGCCGGCGTCTCCCGAAGCGATCCGGCGCGTGGCCAAGGCCGCGCTTTCGGCCAAGCGCAGGATGCGGCGCGCCTCCAGCAGGAACGCACGCCCCGCCGGGGTAAGACGAACCGAGCGGCTGGTGCGGTCCAGAAGCGTGACGCCGAGAATCCGCTCCAGCAACTGAACCTGTCGGCTCAACGGCGGCTGGGTCATGTTCAGGCGTTGCGCCGCCCGGCCAAAGTGCAGTTCTTCCGCCGCCGCGACAAAGCAGCGGAGCTGGCTCAGTTCGAACATGATGGGCCGCCTCCATGAACTCGGGGCGGAAACGCTACGCCATCCGTCGCCGGAAAGGCAGCGCTCCGCGCCGGTCATAAGGTCTCAGCCGTTCGCGGCCAGACGCTGGGCGCCCGGCTGGACGCCGGCGATGAGGCGCTTCAGCTCCGCCATTTCCGCGTCGTTCAGGTCCGTCAGCGGGGTACGCACCGGACCGGCCGAGCGGCCGATGGCCGTCATGCCGGCCTTGACGATGGACACGGCGTAGCCGCGACCCTTGTTACGCAGGGTGATGTAGGGCAGCACGAAGTCGCGCAGGCCGGCCATCACCTTGACCCGGTCGCGGGCGCGAACGGCGTCATAGAAGTCCAGCGCCCAGTCGGGCATGAAGTTGAAGATGGCCGACGAATAGGTCGTCACGCCCATCTCCAGATAAGGCAGGGCGAAGGTCTCGGCCGTCGGCAGGCCGCCGATATAGGTCAAGCGGTCGCCCATGCGGGCATAGACCCGCATCATCAGCTCCAGATCGCCCACGCCGTCCTTGAACCCGACGAGGTTCGGATTACGGTCGCAGATCTTCTCGAGGGTGTCCTCGTTGATGATCGCGTTGTCGCGGTTGTAGACGATGACGCCCAGGTTGGTGGCGCGGCACACCGCCTCGATGTGGGCGGCCAGGCCGTCCTGCGTGGCGTTGGTCAGGTACTGCGGCAGCAGCAGCACGCCGTCGGCGCCGGCCCGCTCGGCGGACTTGGCCAGATCGACGGCGATCGCCGTGCCATAGCCGCAACCGGCGATGACCGGGATCTTGCCCGCGGCTTCGGCCACGGCGGCGGTGACGACGGTCTCCACCTCGGCCGGGGTCAGGGAGAAGAACTCACCCGTGCCGCCGGCGGCGAACAGGCCCGACAGCTTGCGCTGGAGCATCCAGCCGCAGTGCTCGCGGTACTTGTCCTCGACGAAGCGCTGCTCGGCGTCGAAGTGGGTGACAGGGAAGGACAGGAGACCTTGGCCCAGCTGGGCGGCCATCTCCGACGGCGTCATTCTGCTCATTATGGCCCTCGTTCGAACGCGGCCCTTCCTGGCAGGCGCGTCATCAAAAATCACTGTGATCGACGTGCGTTCGATCCAGAGTGGACGCTATCGGGGGCTTCGATGCGGGTCTAAGCCAAAGGCGCTATCGACCGATGCGGCTTTTGGTTCAATCCGTCGCAACCAACTCCTATATAGGAGGTCTGACCTTAGCCTCCCCCATACTCCCAGGAGCCCCTTACATGACCATCGCCGGAAACCTCTTGATCGGCGCGACCGCCGTGCGCGGCGCCAACGGCGAAATTCGCGGCATCGAGGCGGCTACCGGCGCGGCCATGGAGCCGGCCTTCGGCGGCGCGACCACGGCTGACCTGGAAAAGGCCGCCGCCTTGGCTGAAGCCGCCTTCGACGCCTATCGCGAGACCAGCCTGGAAGACCGCGCCAAGTTCCTGGAGACCATCGCCCAGAACATCCTCGACTTGGGCGACGACCTGATCGTCCGCGCCATGGCCGAAACCGGCCTGCCCCGCGGCCGCCTGGAAGGCGAGCGCGGCCGCACCGTCGGCCAGCTGCGCCTGTTCGCCGGCGTGGTCCGCGACGGCGGCTTCCTCGACGTGCGCATCGACAAGGCCCTGCCGGACCGTGCGCCGGCTCCGCGCCCCGACCTGCGCCTGCGCAACATCGCCGTCGGCCCGGTGGCCGTGTTCGGCGCCAGCAACTTCCCCCTCGCCTTCTCCGTGGCCGGCGGCGACACCGCCTCGGCCCTGGCGGCCGGCTGCCCGGTCATCGTCAAGGCGCACTCGGCGCACCCCGGCACCTCCGAACTGGTCGGCACCGCCGTCCAGAAGGCCGTAGCCGACTGCGGCCTGCCGGAAGGCGTCTTCTCCCTGCTGTTCGACAGCGGCCGTGACGTGGGCCAAGGCCTGGTCGCCGACGCCCGCATCAAGGCCGTGGGCTTCACCGGCTCGCGCGGCGGCGGCACCGCCCTGATGAAGATCGCGGCCGCCCGCGCCGAGCCCATCCCGGTCTATGCCGAGATGAGCAGCATCAACCCGGTGATCCTGTTCCCGAACGCCCTGGCCGCTCGCGGCGAGGCGATCGGCAAGGCCTTCGTCGGTTCGCTGACCCTGGGCGCAGGCCAGTTCTGCACCAACCCCGGCCTGATCCTGGCCGTGGAAGGCCCGGGCCTGGACGCCTTCGTGGCCGGCGCCGCCGAGGCGCTGACCGGCGCGGCCGCCCAGACCATGCTGACCCCCGGCATCCACAAGTCCTATTGCGCCGGTGTCGAAGCCCTCTCCAAGCATGCCGAGGTGACCACCGTCGCCCGCGGCCTGGCTGGCGAGACGCATCAGGGCCAGGCCGGCCTGTTCTCGACCACCGGCGCGGCCTTCCTGGCCAACCGCGACCTGCAGGAAGAAGTGTTCGGCTCCTCCTCGCTGATCGTGCGCTGCAAGGACGAGGCTGAACTGCGCAAGGTTCTCGCCGCCCTGGAAGGCCAGCTGACCGCCGCCATCCACATCGACGCCGCCGACCACGACGCCGCCCGCGCCCTGCTGCCCGTCCTGGAGCGCAAGGTCGGCCGCATCCTGGTCAACGGCTTCGGCACCGGCGTCGAGGTTTCGCACGCCATGGTTCACGGCGGCCCGTTCCCGGCCACCTCGGACCCGCGCACCACCTCGGTGGGCAGCCTGGCGATCGCGCGCTTCCTGCGCCCGGTCAGCTATCAGGACATCCCGGCGGACCTGCTGCCCGCCGCCCTGAAGGACGAGAACCCCTACGGCCTGTGGCGCCGCCTGGAAGGCTCGCTCACCCGTTAAAGCGGGATTGGGGCAGGCCCGGCGCCTGCGCCTGGAAGCTGAACAAGCCTCCAGCCAGGGGTTGGGCCTTCCGCTCCTCCGCCGAAAGACCCTTGAAGGCGGTCGTCGCATAGACCGTCTTCAGGTCCGCCCCGCCGAACGCGATCTTGGTGACGTTCGCCACGGGCAGTTTCACGAAATCGATCAGTTCGCCCTTGGGGGAATAGCGGCGCACGCCCCAACCGGCGAACAGGCCGGTCCACAGGCAGCCTTCGGAATCCACGAGCGGCCCGTCGGGGTAACCCGCGCCGTCCTCGATCCGGACGAACACGCGCTTGTTCGACAGCCCGCCTTCATCATCCAGATCAAAGGCGTAGATCGTCTTCTTGAGGGTGTCGGTGTGATACAGCGTCTTGCCGTCCGGGCTGACCGTCGGGCCGTTGGTGATGCAGTAGCCGTCGTCGCAGCGGACGAGATCGGCGCCGTCGAAGCGGTAGAGCGCTCCGGTCAGATCCGTCTCCCCATCGTGCATGGAGCCGAACCACAGGCGGCCATGCGCATCGACGAAACCGTCGTTGAGGCGGTTGTTCAGTTCCGGCGGGTCGATGCGCGCCACCAGATTGAAGGCGCCGCTGTCGGGATCGAAATGGTGCAGACCGGTCTTCAGCCCGGCGATCCAGCCGCCCGCCTTGCGCGGCGCGATGAACCCCGGCTGCTCCGGCGCCGCCCAGCTGTCGCGGCGACCGGTCGAGGGCTCGAAGCGATAGATGTTCTTCTTCTTGATGTCGACGAACCAGAGCGCGCCCTGGTCAGCCATCCACACCGGGCCTTCGCCGAGTTCCGCCTCGGCCGGCCACACGCACTGAACATCCGTCATTATCAATCTCGGCCACGGCCGCTCCCTGTCGGCAGTGGTAAGATATCTCGGCGACGGTCGTCTAGCCTTTGCCCGCCTCATGCACGCCCCGCGCGATCGCCCGCGCCAGGCAGTCGGCGGCGGCCGAGCCCAGACGCGCCACGGCGAGGTGACGGCCGCTCCCCTCACCCAGGCTGACCGCCCCGCTGGCGACGCTGAAAACGGTGTCGCCGTCAAAGGGCGTGTGAACGGGACGGATCGCCCGCGCCAGGCCGTCCTGCGCCATGATCGCCAAGCGCTTGCATTCCACCCCATTGAAGTCCGCATTGACGGCGACCACGGCGATAGTGGTGTTGGTTCCGGCCTGCAGCCGTCCCATCCGCGCCAGCTTGCTGTCGTCAGGTATCGGCGCTGGCACGGGCATCGGCCCATTGGGGGGACGGCCGCCAAACTCGCCGTCCAATTCAAAGGGCCACGCCCAGTAGGTCTCTCCATCGGGCATATGGACGGAGCCGGCTGGATTCACGGCCACCAGCGCCCCTACCCTCAATCCGTCGCCAAGATCGACCGAGGCCGAGCCGAGGCCGCCTTTCACCAAGCCAGCCCGCGCGCCACGTCCGGCGCCGACCGAGCCGAGAGCGAAACGGGCGTCGGCGACGTCCAGGGTCTCCAGTCCCAGCCGCCGATAGGGCGGCTCCAGGCCCCAGGCCTTGTCGCCCTCATTGGCGAGGTCATGCAGAACGGCGGCCGGCACGATGGGTATCGCCGGCGTGTTCGACTGCAGGCGCAGGCCAGTGTCGCGGGCGGACAGCCCGGCGACCACGCCGTCCGCGGCGGCAAGGCCGAACACGGAGCCCCCGGTCAGGACGATGGCGTGCGCCGCGCCGACCAGGTTTTCCGGCGACAGGGTGTCGGTCTCCCGCACGCCCGGCCCGCCGCCCCGCACATCGACGGCGGCCTTCCATAGCCCGCCGCAGACCAAGGTCGTGACGCCCGTCGCCGCCGCCTCATCCACGGCGTTGCCGACGGTGAAGCCTTCAACGTCGGTGATGAGATTGAGGGGGCCCGGGCGCATGGCTCAGCCTGCCGTCAGACGCATGGAGACAGTCATCGCCTCGCCGGAGCCCAAGACCTGCATTCCGCCATCCTCGCCATTGAAGGGATCGGGGCGGTTGCCGACCGGCTCAACGCAGATGAAGCCGCCGCCGACCGGCGCGAACACATGCAGCCATCGGCAATTGGACGACGCCTCCAGACGCACCGGCGATGGCGCCAGGCCCGACAGAACGGCTTCGCCGCCCCAGTCGGTGTAGCAATTGTCGACGAACGTCCCGCTGCCGGCCAGCGCGCCGGCACGCCAGTCCGGCCCCCAGTCCATGGGACGCCAGTCGGTCGGCATGACCTCGCCGTCGATCATCCAGACGCCGCGCACATCGGCCTGAAGCCGCGCGCCCTGCGGCGCCGGAAAGGCCGGATGGAAACCAAGACCGGCGGGCATGGGCCGCTCGTCCAGATTGGTAAGGGTCGCGGTCTGCACCAGACCGTCCTCGGCCAGGCTGATCGTCTGCAGGACCTCGTAGCGCCACGGCCAGTCGCCGGGCGCATGCTCATAGGCCAGCTCAACACCCGTCTGCGTCTGGGCGACCACACGCCAGGCCTGACGCCAGGCTTGCCCATGAAGGGCGTGCGGATGGTCGCCAAGGTTCGGCGGCAGGCGCACCTCTCGCCCCTCGAAGCCGAACGCCCCCTGGCGGATACGATTGCAGAACGGCGCCAGCACGAAGTTTCCGGTCTGGAGCACGTCGTCCGCGTCCGCCGGCGCGGGCCTCAGGATATCGACGCCATCCCACCGAAAGGCGGTGACGCCAGCGCCGAGTTCCGGCCGAAGCTCGACCACGCCACGTTCGTTCGCCAGTCGGATCAAGGCCGCCTCCCGCACTCAAGGGAGCGGACCCTAGCCAGCCGACCTGGCGCCGCCAAGCCGCGGTTGGGCCCAAAGCCCCGAGCCCGGTCAGATTTCCATATGCAGTTTTTACTAAACATGCCTATAGTGCCAGTCTAGCGACAGGAGAGCCGTCATGCGTGTCTTCACCACCACCCTGCTCACCGCGATCCTCAGCGCGGGCGCCGCGCTCGCTGCGCCGGTCTCAGAGATCAATGTCGAGATCGGCCCAGAACTGGCCAAGAAGGCGCCGGAGCTTGGCGCCCGGGAACTCGACGATCTGCGCGGCGACCTGAAGCGCACGGTCGAACGCGAGTTGGAGAGAGCCGGACAATTGAGCCCCCAGGGCGGCCGTCTGGATCTGGTCATCACCGACGCCCGACCCAATCGTCCGACCATGCAGCAGATGGCCCGCAAGCCCGGCCTGTCCTATCAGAGCTTCAGCATCGGCGGGGCCGCCGTGACCGGCGCCTACAGCGCGCCGGGCGGGGCCGCCACGCCCGTCGCCTATAGCTGGTTCGAGAACGACATCCGGGAAGCCTGGTGGCGCGGCACCTGGGGCGACGCCAACCGCGCCTTCGACCGCTTCGCCAGCAAGTTCGTGAAGGGCGAAACCCTGGCCGCCAAGTAGCCGGCGGCAAACTTATCGCGAGTCACTCTTGCCAGACCGCTTGCCACGGGCTCTGATCGTGGCGAGGAAACGATTTTCGAGCCCGAATGGGCCGGCAGGGTAGTGATATGCAAAGCCAGAGGCGCTCGTCCTGGGTCATGGCCGCCTATGCGGCGCCGTCCCTCCCCCTCGCCGCGCTTGGCCTGCCGCTGGTCGTCTATCTGCCCAACCACTATTCGGCCAGCCTGGGGCTGAGCGTCAGCGCCGTAGGCGCGGCCTTCCTGCTGGTTCGCCTGATCGACATCCTGTTCGACCCCGTGTTCGGCACCATCCTGGACCGCACGCGCTGGTCGGCCGGACGCTTCCGTCCCTGGCTGAGCATCGGCGCGCCGATGATCATGCTGGCGACCTGGATGCTGTTCCTCGCCCAACCCGGCGTCGGGCTTGGCTATCTGTGGCTATGGCTGGGCGTGCTCTACGGGGGCTATTCGATCTGCATCCTCTCGCACAGCGCCTGGGGATCGACCCTTTCGGAGGACTACAACCAGCGCTCACGCATCTATGCCTGGTGGCAGAGCGGCAACGTCGTCGGGATGATCCTGGTGCTGGTCCTGCCCGTGGCCCTGGCGGCCATTCCTCAGGCGACGATCCGCGGCGTGCCGGCCATGGGCTGGTTCATCGTCCTTTTGACCCCGCTGGCGGTGGGCGTCGCCCTGATGGTGGTGCCGGAGCCGCAACGCGCCGTCGCAAGCTCGGTCCACAAGGTCAGCCTGAAAGCCTATTTCGACCTGATCCGCCGACCGACCATCGCGCGCATCCTTTTCGCCGACCTGCTGCTGCACATCGGTCCCGGCGTCGCGGGCGCGCTGTTCTTCTTCTACTTCGAACACGTCAAAGGCTACTCCAAGACCGAAGCCGAGACCCTGCTTCTGATCTATTTCATCTCGGCCATCGTCGGCGCGCCGATCTGGGCCGTGGCGGCCAAGAAGCTGGGCAAGCACAAGGCCCTGATGGCCGCCGCCATCCTGTACGCCGCCGTGCAGTTCGCGATCCCGTTCGTTCCGCCGACCACGATCTGGGCGGCGCTGCCGTTCCTGATCGCCGCCGGCCTTCCCTACTCCTCCGCCGGCGTCCTGCTGCGCGCCATGCTCGCCGACGCGGGGGACGAAGAGCGTCTGCGCACCGGCCAGGATCGCGCGGGCACCCTCTATGCGATCCTCACCGGCACCATCAAGGTCGGCATGGGCATCGCGGTGGGCAGCTTCATCATCCTGGGCTGGATGGGCTTCAACGCCCAGAACCCCGCCGCAAGCGCGCCGATCGCCATGCGCGGGCTGGAATGGATGTACGCCGCCTTGCCCGGCGGCTTTGCTCTGCTCGCGGCCTGGGTGCTGGCGCGCTATCCTCTGACCGAAGCCCGCCATGCGGAGATTCGCCAACAACTGGCGCAGATCGACCGTGCGGCTCCCAACGCTCAGGTCAGCCCCGCAGCCCATGTCGTCCAGTCTCCCGCCGAGTAGCGCATCCCCCACCGATCCCGCCGCCGCGATCCAGCAGCTGATCCAGATCATGGCCCGCCTGCGCGACCCGCAGGGGGGCTGCCCGTGGGACCTCGAACAGACCTTCGCCACTATCGCGCCCTACACGGTGGAGGAGGCCTATGAGGTCGCCGACGCCATCGAGCGTGGCGATCTGGCCGACCTTCGCGACGAGCTGGGCGACCTGCTGCTGCAGGTGGTGTTTCATTCGCGCATGGCCGAGGAGCAAGGCGCCTTCGACTTCGCCCAGGTCGCCGCGGCGATCAGCGACAAGATGCTGCGCCGCCACCCCCACGTCTTCGGCGACCATGCCTATGACGACGTGGAGGATCAGAAGGCCGGCTGGGAGAGCATCAAGGCCGCCGAGCGCGCGGCCAAGAAGAAGGGCGGCGTGCTGGACGACGTACCCGCCGGCCTGCCCGCCCTGACCCGCGCCGTGAAGCTGACCAAGCGCGCCGCGCGCGTCGGGTTCGACTGGCCCTCCACCCGCGAGGTGCTGGACAAGCTGCGCGAGGAGACCGCCGAACTGGAAGTCGAGATCGAGGCGGGCGATCACGCCAAGGCGCGCGAGGAGATGGGCGACCTGCTGTTCGTGGTCGCCAACCTGGCCCGAAAGCTGGACGTGGAGCCCGAAGACGCCCTGCGCGCCACCAACGCCAAGTTCGTCCGCCGCTTCGCCTTCATCGAGGCCGAACTGGCCAAGGACGGCCGCACGCCCGATCTGTCGGACCTGGCGGAGATGGACGCGTTGTGGAACGACGCCAAGGCGGCTGAGAAGGCCTAAACAGGCTTGAGCGGCTTGTGAGGCGGCAAGGGCAGGATCGCTGTCACCACGGCCCCCGGCGTCACGAGCCCGCCGCTCAGAACAACGCCCATGACCCCGGCCTTGCGGATCAGCTCGCCGTTCTGATCGCGATCCAGGGTGGCGGCCATCAGCCCGTCCTGAAAACGGTCCATCTGGATGCATGGATTGCGAAGGCCCGTGACTTGAACCTCCGCCTCCTCGCCAATCCGCAGGACGGTCCCGGTCGGCAGGCCGAGGAGATCGACGCCGCGCGTGGCGATGTTCTCGCCCATGTCGCCGGGTCGGATCGAGAACCCGGCGGCGTTCAGCTCGTCGAACAGCTCCGACTGGATGAGATGGACCTGGCGCAGGTTCGGCAGCGACGGATTGAATCGCGCTCTAGAACGGTGCTGCACCGTCTCGCCGGCATGCGCGTCGCCCTCGACGCCGATCCCCTCGATAAGGCGGATCATCATGGCGGGCGTCTTGCTGAATCGATGACGGGGACTGAGAGCGACCGCCTCGACAGTCCCCACCGCCGGCGTCACCCGCCCACCACCACGTCTGGGAACAGTCGCTCGAACCGGCCGCGCGCCTGGGCGTCGAGACGGGCGGTGACGTCCACCCCGCCGTCCTCGTTGGTCTCGCGACTTTCCACCCGGCCATTTCGGTAAAGCCAAGCCAGAGCCTCGCCCTCACCCGCCGTCAGGTGAATGCTGATCGCGGGCACGTCGTCGACCAGCGACGCCAGTCGTTCAAGCAACGCGTCGCATCCCTCGCCCGTCACTGCGGACACGGCGTGCGCGAGGTTGCGGATCGCCTTGGCCATCAACGAGACGCGGTCATCATGGTCGGTGACCAGATCGACCTTGTTCCAGACCTCGATGATCGTGCGGCCGGCCTCCGCGGTGACGTCGAGCTCCTTGAGCACGCCTTCCACGTCGCGGCGCTGGGCCTCGGTATCGGGGCCGGCGATGTCGCGGACGTGCAGGACGATGTCGGCCTCCTGCACCTCTTCCAGGGTGGCGCGAAACGCCTCGACCAGTTCGTGCGGCAGGTCAGAGATGAAACCCACGGTGTCCGACAGGATGGCGGGGCGGCCGTCGGGCAGCTTCACCGTCCGCAGGGTCGGATCCAGGGTCGCGAACAGCATGTCCTGCGCCAGGACCTTGGCTTCGGTCAGGCGGTTGAACAGCGTGGACTTGCCCGCGTTCGTATAGCCCACCAGCGCGATCGTCGGATACGGGACCTTCTTGCGCGCCGAACGATGGAGCGAGCGGGTGCGGCGCACCTCGATCAGCTCCTTCTTCAGCTTGGCGATACGGTCGGCGATCAGACGCCGATCGAGTTCGATCTGGGTTTCGCCAGGGCCGCCGGTCGAACCGGTGCCGCCCCGTTGCCGCTCCAGGTGGGTCCAGGTGCGGACGAGGCGCGAGCGCTCGTAGTTCAGCCGCGCCAGCTCCACCTGCAGTCGCCCTTCGCGCGTGCGGGCGCGACGGCCGAAGATCTCGAGGATCAGGCCCGTGCGGTCGATGACCTTCACGTTCCACGCCTTCTCAAGATTGCGCTGCTGCACCGGTGTGAGCTGGTCGTCGACGACGACGGCGTCCAGCGCCTCGGCCTCGCAGATGCCGCCGATCTCTTCGACCTTGCCCTTGCCGAACAAGGTCGCGGGGGTATGGCCGCGGATCGGCGCGATCAGCGTTTCACGCACGTCGAGGTCGAGGGCCAGCGCAAGGCCGACAGCCTCTTCCAGACGGGCCTGAGGATCGCGGGCGCCGCTGTCGGACGCCCGCACGGGATGCACCACCAGCGCCGTGATGACCGGCGCGCTGTGATCTATGAATTTACTGGTCAATCGTCTTGGTCAGGGCCCGGCTCGTAGAGCTGCACAGGCGCGGAAGGCATGATGGTGGAGATGGCGTGCTTGTAGACAAGCTGGCTTTGGCCATCGCGGCGCAGCAGGACGCAGAAATTGTCGAACCAGCTGACGACACCCTGCAGCTTCACGCCGTTCACCAGGAAGATGGTCAGCGGCGTCTTCGACTTGCGCACGCTGTTCAGGAACGTGTCCTGAAGGTTCTGTTTCTTTTCGTTCGACATCGGGGTTTTCCCTCTTATTGGCCGGAGAGCACATCGCCCTCCACACACGCATAGTCAGATGCTAGGCCGCCGAAAGGAGGCCCGGCAATAGTCATAATTCGACAGCGTTGTCGGATTGATGATCAGATCGCGGTTTCGCGAGCCCGCTGCATATAGAGGGCTCGGAGCTTCGTCGCCAGTGGCCCGACCTTTCCATCCCCAACAGGCTTGCCGTCGATGCTGACGATCGGCGAGACGAGACTGCCGGCGCCGCTGATGAAGCACTCCCGCGCCGCTTGCGCCTCGGCCACGGTGAAGGGACGCTCGTTCACGGTCAGACCCTGTTCGGACATGACCTGCAGCAGGGTGGCGCGGGTGACGCCGCGCAGGATGTTGGCCTGGGTGTCGCGGGTCCGCAGCGAGCCGTCCTGATCCACGATCCAGGCGTTGCTGGACGCGCCCTCGGTGACGAGGCCAAGCTCATCCACGAAGAACGCCTCCAGCGCGCCCTGCTCACGCGCGGCCTGCTTGGCCAGGGCGTTGGGCAACAGGCCGACGCTCTTGATGTCGCAACGGCCCCAGCGGTTCTCCGGCACGGTGACGGCGCTGAAGCCCTTGGCCGCCTTCGCCTCCGAGGCGGCCCGGTCGACGGGACGGATCGTGGCGGTCACGGCCGGGGCGACTTGCGGGTTCGGGAAGGCGTGGTCGCGGCGGGCGACCCCACGGGTGACCTGCAGATAGAGCAGCCCTTCGCGGATGCGGTTGCGGCGCACGACCTCGCGCAGGACGGCGGTCAGGGCGGCGCGCGTCATGGGATGGGCGATGCGCAGCTCGTCCAGGCTGCGCCACAGGCGGGTGAAGTGGCCTTCCGGATCGGCCAGCTTGCCGTCCATCACCGCCCAGACCTCGTACACGCCGTCGGACAGCTGGTAGCCCCGGTCCTCGATATGGACCGCGGCGTCCCGGTGGCGCACGAAAGCGCCGTTCACATAGGCGTATCTGGACATCAGTCTTCTTCGTCTTCGCCCGCGCGCGAACCCGCCACGCCAAGGGACTTGAGCTTGCGGTGCAGGGCCGAGCGCTCCATGCCGATGAAGGCGGCGGTGCGCGAGATGTTTCCGCCGAACCGCATGATCTGGGCGTTCAGATATTCACGCTCGAACAGCTCGCGCGCCTCGCGCAGCGGCAGGGCGATGATCCGCTCGGCCCCGATTGCGCCGGCCTGGGCGCCGGTGGCGACCTCGGTCGGCAGCATCTCGGCGGTGATCGGCTCGGCCGGATCGCCCGAGGCCAGGATCAGCATGCGCTCAACATTGTTGCGCAGCTGGCGCACGTTGCCGGGCCAGTCGTGAACCTGCAGCGTGGCCATGGCGTCATCGCCCAGGCGCCGCTTGGGCATGCCCGTCGCCTCGCTTATCTTCTCGATGAAGAAGGTCACCAATTCGGGAATGTCCTCACGGCGCTCGGACAGGCCCGGCACGCGTACCGGCACCACGTTAAGCCGATGGAACAGGTCCTCGCGGAAATGCCCCGCCTCGATCTCCGCCCGCAGGTCGCGCGAGCTGGACGAGACCACGCGCACATCGACCTGCACGTCGGAATCGCCGCCGACCCGGCGGAAGCGCTGCTCGACCAGGACCCGCAGAATGCGGCTCTGGGTCTCGCGCGGCATGTCGGCCACTTCGTCCAGGAACAGGGTGCCGCCGTGAGCGCGCTCGAACACGCCGATCTTGCGCGGACGGCCGCCCTCGCCTTCCTCGCCGAACAATTCGATGTCCATGCGCTCCGGCGCCATGCCGGCGGCGCTGAGGGCGACGAACTCGCTGCGCGAACGCGGACTGTTCTCGTGGATCAGGCGCGCGGCCAGCTCCTTGCCCGCGCCCGAGGGACCCGAGATCAGGATACGGCTGTTGGCGGGCGCCACCTTGGTGATCAACTGGCGCAGGGACTGGGCGGCGGCCGACTTGCCGATCAGGCCGTCCGGCGTCAGCGATTGGGCCCGCAGTCGGCGGTTCTCGCGGCGCAGGTTGGCGGCTTCGAGCGCCCGCTCCACCACCAAGATGAGGCGGTCGGACTTGAACGGCTTTTCGAGGAACTCGTAGGCGCCGCGCTTGATGGCGCTGACGGCGGTTTCGATGTTGCCGTGGCCGCTGATCATGATGACCGGCAGGTCCTGGTCCAGGGTCTTGATCAGGTCGAGCAGCTCCAGCCCGTCCATGCCGCCGCCCTGCATCCAGATGTCGAGCACCAGGACGTTGGGCTTGCGCGCTCGGATCGCGGCCAGGGCGGCCTCGGAATCGGCCGCCGTGCGCACGGCGTAACCTTCGTCGGACAGGATGCCCGCGACGAGTTCGCGGATATCGGCCTCGTCATCAACAACCAGAACGTCAGCGCTCATGCGCTCTCCTTAAGATCAGCTTCGCCGCTGCGCGGCGTGGCCTGGTTTTGGGCGGACGCGGGGAAGCGCAGGATCGCCCGCGCGCCTCGCCCGTGTCCGGCATCGGTGAGGACGAGGTCGCCCCCGTGGTCTTCGAGCACCCGCTTGACGATGGCCAGGCCCAGGCCGGTGCCCTTCTCGCGCGTGGTGACGTAGGGCTCCGTCAGGCGGTCACGATCCTTGGTCGGCAGGCCGACCCCGTTGTCCTCGACGATGAAGCAGAAGGACGAGGCGTCGGCGCTCATCTCGGCGACAATGCGCCCCTTCAGGTCGCTGTCCTCGGCGCGGCGGGCGGAGACCGCTTCGGCCGCGTTCTTGAGGATGTTGGTGAGGGCCTGGCCCACCATGCGGGCATCGCAGATCAGCATTCCGGCCGGCGCGGTGTCGATGATCTCGATATCGATATCTGGATTGGCGACGCGCTGGGCGAAGACCGTCTCGCGCAGCAGCTCCATGGGATCGGCGGGCGCGAACTTTGGCGCCGGCATTCGGGCGAAGGCGCTGAACTCGTCGACCATGCGCCCGATGTCGCCCACCTGGCGGATGATGGTCTCGGTGCAGCGGTCGAAGGTCTCCACATCCTGCGTCACGTCCTTACGGTACTTGCGACGCAGGCGTTCTGCCGACAGCTGGATTGGGGTCAGCGGGTTCTTGATCTCGTGGGCGATGCGCCGGGCCACATCCTTCCACGCGGCGTTCCGCTGGGCGGCGACCAGGCGGGTGATGTCATCGAAGGTCAGGACCAGGCCGCCGTCGCCGCCTGAAGCTCGAACACGCAAACGGCGCGTGTCGGCGCCGCGGGTCACGTCCACCTCGGCCTCGACATCAATGCCGCTGCTCATCGCTTCCTGCGCCAAGGGCGTCAGCTCCGGCGACGCCTCGGCCAGGGTGCGGCCGGCGGCCCCGGCGTCGATCCCGAGCAGGACGGCGGCCTGCCGGTTCATGGCCGAGATCCGGCCCTTGCCGTCGAGGCCCAGCACGCCGGCGCTGACGCCGGACAACACGGCCTCCATGAACTGGCGACGCTCCTCAGCCTCGTAACCGGCGGCGATCAAAGCTTCCTGCTGATCCTTAAGATCAGCCGTCATCTGATTGAATGCATTGGACAAGGCCTGGATCTCTTCAGGTCCTCTTTCCACGGCGACGCGGGCCGAAAGATCCCCGGCCGACACCCGGCCTGCCGCCTGCACCAGACGCGCCACCGGTCCGGCGATGGAGTTGGCGGCGGCGATGCCCAGCCACACCGCCCCGACCAGGAGCAGGAACGCGGTCTCGATATAGCTCAGCGCAAAGGCCGCCTGCAGACGCGCCCGGCTGCTGGCCGCCTCCCGGTAAGAGGCCAGCAACTCCATCGTCTCGCGTAGGTGGTTCAGGATACCCCGGTCCACCGGGCGCACGACGTAGAGATAGCCATCCGGGAAGGCGCGCAGGCGATAGAGGGCTCGGAATAGGTCGGCGCTGTAGAACTGCTGGGCTGAGATCACGCCCTCGTCGGCGCCGGCGAAGCTGGTGCGCGGCGGGGCCAGGAACGGCGGCGCGCCCTCGCCTTCCGCCCGGGCCAGGATGCGCCCGTCGGCGTCCAGCACATAGGCGGCGGCGAAGCCGTTGTCCTGCGCCTCGGAGGCCAGGAAATGGCTGAAGGCCACAGGCGAATGGGTGATGGCCGGCGCGGCGTTGTTGAGGCTGGCGGCCATCAGCATCACGTGGTCGCTGATGTAGGTCTTCTGCTCCTCGACATAGGAGCGGGCGACGGTGGCGGAGTTCTCGACGACGGTCTGGACCCGTCGGCTGAACCAGTCCTCCACGCCACGGTTCACCAGCACGCCGAAGAACAGGGCGACGATCACAGCTGGGGCGACGGCGGCGGCCGAGAACAGGGCGACGAAACGCAGGTGCAGGCGCGCGCCGGCGTCGTTGGCGCGCATGCCGATCAGATGCAGCACCCGCCAGCCGACGAAGGCGGCGAGCCCCAGTATCAGGATCAGGTTCAGGCCAAGGACGACCAGGATCAGGTTGATCGCGGGATCGACCGGTCCGCTGGTCGGCGGCGACGAGGCCAGCAGGACGCCGGTTACGGTCAGGCTTGCGGCAAGGGCGTAGCCGCCCCCCAGCAGATAACGCGAACGCGAAAGGCGCCTCAGCCCACGCCGAAACGCGGGCGGCGCGAACCCTGACAAGGAAAGTCGGCCGAACAAAGCCATGAAGCGCACACTAGAGGCGGGTGTGACCCATGTTCAACAGCTATGTGGCCAAACTGCGCCATTGGCCGATTAAGCTTGTTTAATCCGGGCGTCAGCGGCGACCGCGGGCCATCTCCACGCCCAAATCCTGGATCTTCTTGCGCAGGGTGTTGCGGTTGAGGCCCAGGATTTCCGCGGCGCGGACCTGATTCCCCCGCGTCGCCGACAGGGTCATCTGGATCAGCGGACGCTCCACCTCCTCCAGGATCCGGTCATAGAGGCCTGGCTCCGGCAGGCCATCCTGGTCGGCGAAGTGGCTGGCCAGGTGACGCTCCACCAGCATCGACAGGGTGACAGGCCCCTCCTCGCCCCGCACGGCGGGCGCCTGGTCCTGAAGCTCGCGCTCGATGATCCGGGCGCTGATCAGCTCCTCGGCGTAGAGGGCGCAGATGCGACGGACCAGGTTCTCCAGCTCCCGCACATTGCCCGGCCAGGCGTGGGTCTTCAGGCGGTCGAGCGCGCCCTGATCGATGGTCTTGGACGGCAGGCCTTCGCGATTGGCGCGCAGCAGGAAGGCGCGGGCCAGATCCGGAATGTCCTCGGTGCGGTCACGCAACGGCGGCAGACGAACCGGCGCCACGTTCAGGCGGAAATAGAGGTCCTCGCGGAACAGGCCCTGCTGGATCAGGCTGCGCAGGTCGCGGTTGGTGGCGGCGATGACGCGGACGTTGGGACGACGACCGGTCTTGGGATTGATCGCCGGCTCGGAGCCGTCGATCACCCGCAGCAGGCGCGTCTGGGCATCCAGCGGCATGTCGCCGATCTCGTCCAGGAACAGGGTCCCGCCATCGGCCTCGACCAGCTTGCCCAGGTCGCCGTCGCCGCGACCGAACAGCTCGGCCTCGACGCGCTCGCGCGGCACGGCGGCCAGGTTGATGACCACGAACTTGCCGTCGCGGCGACGGCCCAGCTCATGCAGGGCGCGGGCCACCAGTTCCTTGCCGGTGCCGGATTCGCCGAGGATCAGGACCGTCAGGTCCGCCCCGACCAGGCGGGCGATGGTGCGATAGACGTCTTGCATCGGCGCCGAGCGGCCGATCAGCGGCAGACGCTCGTCGCGCATGGCGCGGGCCTGGGCCTTGGAGGCCTCGCTGTCGGCGGGCTTGGACAGGGCGCGGCGGGCCGCCGCCGTGATGTCGTCCAGGTCGAAGGGCTTGGAGACATACTCGAAAGCCCCGGCGTCAGCGGCGCTGACCGCCGTCAGCAGGGTGTTCTGGCCGCTCATGACGATGACCGGCAGCTTGGGCCGTTCCTTGCGGATGCGCGGCAGAACGTCGAAGACGTTCTCGTCCGGCATGACCACGTCGGTGACCACCAGGTCGCCCTCGCCGTCCGACACCCACTTCAAAAGTGTGGTGGCGTTGCCGGTGGCGCGAACCTGATAGCCGAGGCGTGTGAAGGCCTGACTCAACACCAGTCGGATCGAGGAGTCGTCGTCGGCGATCAGGATCTTCTTGGCGGAGGCGTTCATATTCTCTCCAGACTAGGAGGCGACGGGCAGGAGCACGCGGAAGACGGTCCTTCCGGGCTCGGACTCGAAATCGATCAGGCCGCCATGGCTGGCGACCAGCTTGGCCACCAGCGCCAGACCAAGGCCGGCTCCATGGCTCTTGGTGGTGATGAAGGGCTGGAACAGCGCCTCGCGGATGGCGGGCGGCACCCCGGGACCATTGTCCTGGATGCGCACTTCCAGCGGCGCCCCTTTGGCGGCCCGTCCATCGGCGCCGCGCACACGCACGCCGTGGCGATAGGCCGTGAAGATGCTGACCTCGCCCCGGCCGTCGTCACGCATGTGAGCGGCCTCGGCGGCGTTCTTCACCAGGTTGAGGAAGATCTGGATCAGCTGATCCTCGTCACCCATCACCGGCGGCAGCGACGGGTCATAGGCCTCCTTCAGGCCCAGGCCGTCGGCCACGCCGTTGGCCGCCAGCGCCCGCACACGATCCAGCACCTGGTGGATATTGACCGGCTGCAGGTCCATCGGCGCGTCGTCGGCGAAGACCGTCATGCGGTCCACGAGGCGGCGGATGCGGTCGGTCTCATCGACGATCAGCTGGGCCAGGGGCGCATCCTCGGGCGGAGCGCCGGTCTTCAGCAACTGCGCCGCGCCGCGGATGCCCGCCAGCGGGTTCTTGATCTCGTGGGCCAAGGTGCGGCCCAGGCCGATCACCGAGCGCAGGCCGGCCGGGTCGGCCGAACGCTCGACGCCCAAGGCGCCGCGCACATGCAAGGTCAGAAGAACGGAGCCGTCGTCCAGCGGGGTCGCGGCGCCGTCCGCCTCGAATGGCGGCTGGCCGAACAGGTTGACGACGATGCCGTGCTCACGGACCCGGGTCTGCTCGTCCGCCGCGCGGTCGATCAGCGCTACGAGGGGGACTGCGGCGGCAGGGCGGCGCGGAACCGACCGCGCGCCAACAAGGACAGGCCCTGGCCGAACAGGGCCTCGGCCGCGTCGTTGACCGCCACCAAGGCGCCCTCGGGGTCGATGACCAGCGACGGCTCAGGAATGAGATCGAAGGCTGCGGCCTTCATGTCGGCGACCCGGGCGCCGGGAAGTGAACGCGCGCGTTCGGTCATGCCGCCAGCCTCGTATCGCCGCCCGACCACAGAGCGGTCAGGGCCGCCTCGACCTCGGCCGCCGTCTCGAGCCGGCAAAGCCGCCCCCTCGCCTCCCGCCGTGCTTCCGGCGTTTGCGGCCATGGCGCGGCCTCGATGTAGGAGGCCAGGTGCTTGCGGAACATCTTCAGGCCCAGACGCTCGCCGTAGAAGGCCAAGCTTCCCCGGAAGTGGTCCAGGGCGATCGACAGGCGCTGTTCCATGTCCGGTTCGACGAACGGCTGGCCGTCCAGGGCCGCCTCGATGGCCGCGGCGATCCAGGGACGGCCATAGACGCCCCGCCCGATCATCACGCCGTCGGCGCCCGACCTGGCCAGCGCCTCGCGGGCGGTGTCGCCGTCGACGATGTCGCCGTTGACGATCACCGGCACGGACAGCTCGTCCTTCACCGCCTTGACCGCCGACCAGTCGGCGACGCCCTTGTAGAACTGGCAGCGCGTGCGGCCATGGACCGTCACCGCGCGGGCGCCCACGGCCTGGGCGCGCGAAGCGATCTCGGGCGCGTTCTTGGAAGCGTCGTCCCAGCCCAGGCGCATCTTCACGGTGACGGGCACATCGACGGCGTCGACGGCGGCGGCCACCAGGCTTTGCGCCAGATCCGGATCGCGCATCAAGGCCGAGCCCGAGGCGATGCCAGTGACTTCCTTGGCCGGGCAGCCGAAGTTCAGGTCGATCACCTGAGCTCCGGCGCGAGCGGCCAGGCGCGCGCCTTCGGCCATGAAGGCCGGATCACGGCCGACTAGCTGCACCACCATCAGGGGCAGGCCTTCACCGACGGCGGCGCGACGGACGACGTCCGGACGGCCGCGAGCGAATTCGGCGCACGCCACCATCTCCGTCGCCACATAACCGGCGCCGGCCTTCACAGCTGCAATGCGGAAAGGCAGGTCCGAAACCCCGGTCATCGGCGCGATCCACACGCGCCCCGGAATATCGACGGAACCGACCTTGAGCGTTTTGCTCATTTTATAAACATCCCCACCGCACTGTTTTTAGGCAGCTTGTGCGGCGCCGTAAAGCTGGAACGCGCGTTCAAAGCTCTTTAATGGACGGCGCATGAGCTTTTCAGCCGTCATCGTCGCCGCAGGCGGCGGATCGCGGGCCGGCGCAGGCCCCGCCAAGCAGTGGCGCACCATCGCCGGCAAGCCTGTCGTCCGCTGGTCGGTCGAGGCCTTCGCCAGCGCCGGGGCGTCGGAGATCGTGGTGGTCATCCCTTCGGGCGCGGAGACCGAGCTGTCCAGCGCGCTCAACGGCCTGACCGGCTGGCGTTCGGTCGTCGGCGGCGCCTCGCGCGCGACTTCCGTCCAGAACGGCTTGGCGGCGCTGCGGGCGGCCGGCGATACGCCGGTCATGATCCATGACGCCGCGCGGCTGTTCCTGACCTGCGAGCATATCGCCGCGCTGCTCGACGCCCTGAACACCGCTGACGGTGCGGCCCCCGCCCTGCCGGTCGCCGATACCCTCAAGCGCTGTGACGGCGACCGGGTCACCACAGCATCCCGCGACGGCCTGTGGCGCGTGCAGACGCCGCAAGCCTTCCGCCGCGACACCTTGGAGCAGGCCTATTCGGCCTGGGCCGACGACACCGATCCCACCGACGACTGCGCCGTGGTCGAGGCCGCCGGCGGACGCATCGCCCTCACCGTGGGCGACCCGATGCTGATGAAGCTGACCTATCCGGAGGACTTCGCCATGGCCGAACGGCTCGCCGGCGGCGCGCGCATCACGCGCATCGGCCAAGGCTTCGACGCCCACCGCTGGGGACCAGGCGAGGAAGTCTGGCTCTGCGGCGTGTCCATCGCCCACAACGAGACCCTGATCGGCCACTCCGACGCCGACGCCGGCCTGCACGCCCTGACCGACGCCATCCTGGGCGCGATCGGCGAAGGCGACATCGGCGACCACTTCCCGCCCACCGATCCGAAGTGGAAGGGCGCGTCGTCGGACCGCTTCCTGATCCACGCGGCCGAGCTGGTCGCCGCCAAGGGCGGACGGATAATCAACGTCGACGTGACGCTCATCTGCGAGCGGCCGAAGATCAAGCCGCATCGCCAGGCTATGCGCGAGCGTATGGCCGCCCTGCTGAACCTGCCGCTCGACCGCGTCAGCGTGAAGGCGACCACGACCGAGGGGATGGGCTTCCCCGGCCGCGGGGAAGGGTTGGCGGCTCAGGCGGTGGCGACGGTCGAGACGCCGCTCTAACCGCCCCCGTTTAGTCGCCCTGCCCTAACAGTCGGGACCGCTCCCTAAGCCGCCGGACCATCGCCCCGAACAGGTCGGTGTAGTCGTCTGTCCACGGCCGCACCTTCTCGGCCTGCGGCCAGGTCCAGCGCGGATCATCGCGGAACGGCTTCAACGCCTCGGGCGAGCGGCCGACGATCAGCACGTCCTCAGCGGTCTCGGCCAGGGGCGGCGAGTTCGGGTCCGGCGTGTAGTACTGGCGAAGCGCGGAGCCGCCCGCCGCCGCGACCGCAGCCTGAGCCGGAGCGTCCAGCTCCAGATTGCGGTTGGACAGGTGCAGAATCATCACCCCGTCCGGCTTGAGCTTGGACAGGTAGAGCCGGATCGCCTCCACGGTCAGCAGGTGCGCCGGCACGGCGTCCGACGAGAACGCGTCCATCAGCAGGATGTCGAAGGAC